>NZ_CP011112.1:4065682-5420910 GCF_001190945.1 Luteipulveratus mongoliensis
TCGGTCGAGAGGCTGTTGTCGGACCAGGTGTAGCGATCTGCGGAGTCGACGCAGAAGAACGAGATCCGCCCGTCGTCGACCAGGGTCCGGACCGCCTCGACCATGCCGTTGTTGGCGAAGTCCTCGGCACGTCCGGCCTCGCTCGGGAAGACCAGCACCGGCCGACCGTAGTGCCCATAGCGGATCACCCCCAGGGAGGCATCCCGACCTGGCACGGGTAGTTCGACCCGGTGACCGTCCACGGGTTCATCCTGTCGCAGACCAGGTCTGGCGCAACAGGTTCGGCCAGATCGGATCCAGTGCATCCCGCCAGGCGACGTAGTTGTGCAGGTCAGCCACCTCGGTGAGCTCGACGTCCACGCCGCGCCGTCTCAGCGCGCGAGCCATGGCTCGGTTGTTGGCGATGTTCTCCTCGTGACGCCCACAGGTCAGGGCGATCGCAGGCCCAGGAGCCGTACGCCGCCAGCGCCCCTCCCGCAGCGCCGCCACCTCGGCGACGATGCGGCCGAACCCGCCGAACGCTGCCTCCTGACCGTCGAGCTCGGGATCGAAGAACGAGCCCGACTGGGAGAGGACCGCTCCGACGTCGTCCCGTCGCATCGCGACCAGCATCGAGGTGAGCCCGCCGAGGCTGGCGCCCATGAACGCCAACGGTGCCCGGACGGCGTACCGCTCGCGCAGGGCGACCACGGCGCGATCCACGGACCGCAGGTAGCCAGGCGACCCGGCGTACCACTGGAGCCGGCGCATCGGCTGGGCGAGGACGAGACGGAACGGCGGCAGCGTCCTGATCCGCACCTGGGCGGCGGCCCACTGCACGAGGTCCGCACGCTCGGCGTACTCCGGTCCGTCGTGACACCACAGCAGCGGCGCCGGCTGGCGCGCACGCAGCCCGCGCGGCACCCACACCGTGACGGGCAGTGGGTGGGCCAGCGCACTCGGCAGTTCCAGCGCCGTCATCGACCCGACGACGCCGGGCTCGGCCAGCCAGTCCGGAGCCCGGTAGCGGCTCGACTCCCATACCGAGCGCGGCCCGAAGGACGTCTGGACCGTACGCCGCGCCCCCGGGTCGAGCACCGACGTCACCTGACCGCGCGGGCCGGTCGCGCGGAAGACGTACTCGATGCGCTGGGTCTGAGGACGTCCGATGCGTCGTTGCCACTCCCCTGCCCGCCAGGTACACGGCCCGCCGAGGCCGGGGCTGTCCAGGTCGACCGCACGGTAGGTGCGGTCGGGGTCCGGCAGTCGCAGGATCACCGCGAGCTGCTGATCAGGTCGATCAGTAGAGCGCCGACATCAGGGCCGTGCGGGCCTTCTTGACCCTGGGATCGGCGCTGCCGACGATGTCGAACAACCCGATCAGGTGCTCGCGCGCAGCGTTGCGCTCGTCGCCCGCGGTCGCCCGGACCAGGTCGAGCAGGCGCGTGAACGCGTCCTCGACATGACCTCCGAGCACGTCCAGGTCGGCCACTGTCTTGGCGGCCTCGACATCGGTCGGGTCGGAGGCGGCCGCGGCGCGCGCCTGCTGGAGGTCGGCGCCCTCGGTGCGCTTCAGCAGTCGTACCTGACCGAGCCCGAGGCGGGCGTCCTCGTCGTCCTTGTTGTCGGCCAAGGCCTGCTCGTACGCCGTGATCGCGCCGTCGTAGTCGCCCTGCTCGATCGCGTCGTACGCCGCCTGGTGCAGTGCCGGGAGCTCGTCGCTGTCCGCATCCTCGGCCGGCGCGTCGTCCTCCGGCGGAGCGTCGTGGTCACCCGGGACCCGACCGGTGATGCCGTTCTGGACCGCCACCTTGAGCAGCTCGTCCATCAGCTGCTCGGCTGCCTCCTCGGAGGGGAACGGCGGCAGCGGCATCGGCTGGCCCTGCAGGAAGGCCACCGTCGTCATCGGGGTGCCGGCCGGCAGCTGAGCCGCCTGGCCGAGCTGCTGGAACGCCTGCGCGATCTCGGGTGCCTTGTCGATGTCCACGATGCCCAGCTGGACGCGGCCGGCCTCCTTGCGCACCACGCGGGCCAGCTCGTCGACGGGTGTCCGCGACGCCGGCTGCGAGGTCGCCCACAGCGTGATGACGACCGGGTAGCGGGTGGACGCGGTGACCAGGGCGCTGAAGCCCTGCGCGTCGATATCGACGACGAGGCCATCGGTGCTGCCGGGCGAGCCGGCGGGTGCGTCAGGTCCGGGGGCTGCCGCAGAACCGGCGGCCGGTGTGCCTCCACCGGCAGGACGGTTGGCCAGGCTGGACAGGTCGACGGCACCGCGCAGCGCGGCCGCGTTCAGGGGCTGCTGGGTCATGGGCCCATTGTCCCCCTCGCCGCTCACGCGACGAACCGCAGGTGTCGCTCACCGGTCTCTAGAAGCGGGCCGGCTCGCGGTAGACGCCCCAGACGTCGCGCAGTGCGTTGCAGATCTCGCCCATGGTCGCCTCCGCGCGGACGGCCGCCAGCATCGGCTCGATCATGTTGCCCTCGCCGCGTGCAACGTCGCACATCGTGGCCAGCGCGGACTCGACGGCCGCATTGTCGCGACCGGCCTTGCGCTCGGCCAGGGCACGGACCTGCTCGGTCTCGACCTCGTGGCTGACCCGCATGATCTCCAGCTCGTCGGCCAGCGACTCGGTGTGCACGTTGACGCCGACGACCTTCTTGTCGCCCTTCTCGAGGGCCGTCTGATACTGGAAGGCGGCCTCGGCGATCTCGGACATGAACCAGCCGTCCTCGATGCCGCGCAGGATGCCCGCGGTGACCGGCCAGACATGGGCGTCCGTACGACCCTTGCCCGCCTCGACCTGCGCGGCGAGGCCCTCGGTGTCGGCCGACATGACCGTGCTGCCGCCCATCGTGAGAATCTTGTCGAAGATCTTCTCGGCCTCGGCCTCGATCTGGTCGGTGAGCGCCTCGATGTACCAGGAGCCACCGAGCGGGTCGGCGACGTTGACGACGCCGGTCTCCTCCATGAGGACCTGCTGGGTGCGCAGCGCGACCTCGGCGGACTGATCCGTCGGCAGCGCCAACGTCTCGTCGAGCGCGTTGGTGTGCAGCGAGTTGGTGCCACCGAGGACGGCGGCCAGCGCCTCGACGGCGGTGCGGACGACGTTGTTGACCGGCTGCTGCGCGGTCAGCGAGACGCCGGCAGTCTGGGTGTGGAAGCGCAGCCACTGCGCCTTGTCGGTCTTGGCGCCGTAGACGTCGCGCAGCCAGCGTGCCCAGATGCGGCGAGCCGCGCGGAACTTCGCGATCTCCTCGAAGAAGTCGAGGTGGCTGTCGAAGAAGAAGGACAGCCCAGGTGCGAACACGTCGACGTCCAGGCCCCGGGAGAGCCCGAGCTCGACGTACCCGAAACCGTCCGCGAGCGTGAACGCCAGCTCCTGCGCGGCCGTCGAGCCGGCCTCGCGGATGTGGTAGCCGGAGACCGAAAGTGGTTTGTACGCAGGGATTTTCGCCGAGGTGTACTCCATCAGGTCACCGATGAGGCGCAGGTGGGGCTCGGGTGAGAAGAGCCACTCCTTCTGGGCGATGTACTCCTTGAAGATGTCGGTCTGCAGGGTGCCGTTGAGCTTGGTGATGTCCGCGCCCTGGCGCTCGGCCGCGACGAGGTACATGCAGAAGGCCGGCACCGCAGGACCGGAGATCGTCATCGACGTGGTGACGTCCTCGAGCGGGATGTCCTTGAAGAGCGTCTCCATGTCAGCCGCGGAGTCGATTGCGACGCCACAGTGGCCGACCTCGCCGAGGCTCTTCGGGTCATCGGAGTCGTGACCCATCAGCGTCGGCATGTCGAAGGCGACCGAGAGGCCGCCACCGCCGCGCTTGAGGATCAGCTGGTAGCGCTCGTTGGTCTGAACCGCGTTGCCGAAGCCGGCGAACTGACGGATCGTCCACGTGCGGCCGCGGTAGCCCGTGGCGTAGAGCCCGCGGGTGAAGGGGTACTCCCCCGGCCAGCCGATGCGCTCGGGCACCTCGCCGTCGGTCGGACCGTACGCCGGCTCGACCTGCATGCCCGACAGGGTCGTGAAGTCGACATCGCGAACCTGGCCTTTGCTCTGAGCCGCGGCGAAGCGCTGCTCCCAGCGCGAGCGTCCGGTGGCGGTGGCCTGGGTGTCCTGCTCCGGCGTCGACGTCATGCGACCCAGGATACTAGGACGTCCTAGTACTTGTCGAAGCGGACGATCTTCAGGAGGTTTCGAGGAGGTGGTACGCCGGCTCCTCGTACGGGTGGGCCTCGCGCAGGGCGGCGACGACCTGCTGGCGTACGCCGCGGGGCAGCACCAGCTCGACCCGCTCCTCCTCGACCTGCTCGACCTCACCAACCGACCCGATGGTCGGGTTGGCTCCGCGCAGCGGCCGGAACTGCCCCGTCCCTCTGACTCGGAAGGCGCACTTGTCGTAGTCGCCGATCGCGCCGGCGCCGGCTGCGAAGACCGCCTCCAGGACGCTGTCGGCTGCATCGACGGGGACGTAGAAGACCAGGACATCGAGCGGGCCAGGCATACGAGTTCCTTTTATTTTCAGGTGGTTTCGTCGGTGAAGTCGCCTCGCCCGACCCGCAACGTGTGCATGAGCCCGAACAGCTGCTCGTGCTCCTGCGCGTCCAGCGATGCCAAGCCGAACTCGATCTCGTGCAGCGCCGCCGTCGCCTGCTCCATGACGCCACGCCCCTCGTCGGTGATGCGGGCGAGCGCGCCGCGACCGTCACGTGGGTTGGGGAGCCGCTCGACGAGCCCCTGTGCCACCAGCCGCTGCACGATGTTGGTCGCGCTCGTTGGGTGGATCATCAGCCGCTCGCCGACCTTGCTCATCGGCAGGCCGTCGGCACGGCTGAACGTCAGCAGCACCAGCGCTTCATAGCGGGCGAAGGTCAGCCCGAACGGTGCAACCGCGGCGTCGAGCGTCGCGAGAAGGATCTGCTGCACCCGCATGATGGAGGTCGCCGAGGCCATGGCGTCGTACGGCGCATCGTCGCCCCAGCGTGCGCGCCACTGCTCCGCGGCACGCACGATCGGGTCGAACGGCAACGGCGACGGGTTGCTCATCTGCGCCAACCTAGTGCGAGCCCTCGGACGCTAGGCGCGCACCATGCGTACCTCTGCCGCCCCGCTCGCGTCGTGCGACGAGCGGCCACCGTCGGTCTCGAAGCCGTACTTGCGGTAGAAGCTCTGCGCCCGACCGTTGTCCTCGACCACCCAGAGGTACGCCGACCGGTCGCCGAGCGTGGCGGCCAGCAGCTGCCCGGCCGCCCCCGTGCCGTGGAACTCGCGCAGCACGTTGAGTGCCCAGAGCTCGATCGGCAGCGGAGCATCGTCGTCCCTGGCGGGTGCGACCGTGGCAAACCCGGCGAGTCGCCCGGTCTCGCGATCTGTCGCGAGCCGGGTGACCTTGCCGAGCTGCTCCGCGGTGCCTTCGGCTTCCTCCGCGGCGATCTTGGTCCAGATGGCTTCTCGGTCGGCCGGGTTGAGCGCGGCGAGGTAGTCGGCGGGCATCGAGTCGGCGTACGCCTCCCGCCAGACCTGCACGTGCAGGCGACCCATCTCAGGTGCGTCGTCCAGCCGGGGCGCGCGGACGTCGTACAGCCGAAAGTCCTTCTCCTGGTTGCCTGAACTCATTCCCGCGCCTCCTCCTCCGGTCTCGGTCGCAGGCTCCCGCGAGCCGGCATCGTCGGCGCTCATAACTCGAGCTCGGACAGGTGCGCCTCCACCCGCTGGACCTTGGCGTCGAGCTGGCCGGTGAAGCCTGGCCGGAGGTCAGCCTTGAGCACGAGGCTCACCCGCGGGCTGTGCCGGCCGACGACCTCGCAGGCTTCCTTGATGACCGGCATCACCTCGTCCCACTCACCCTCGATGGTGGTGAACATCGAGTCGGTGCGATGGGGCAGGCCCGAGTCACGGACGACCTTGATCGCCTCCGCGACGACGGCGCTGACCGAGCCGTCGTCGGAGCTTGTGGTGGACGGAGCGACGGAGAACGCGAAGAGCATGGCCCCAACCTAGGCCGACGGCACCACCACTGGAACGGGGGCCGACTCGTCCAGGTAGGTGTGCACGAGGGGTACGACCGCGGCGCCCTCTCCGGACGCCGACGCCACCCGCTTCATCGAGCCAGAGCGGACGTCACCCGCCGCAAAGACTCCAGGAACGGTCGTGGCGAGGGCTTCCGGGGGTACGTCGCCACCCCACTGGTCCTGTGGCACGTCGCGACCGGTGCGGACGAACCCGCGCTCGTCGAGCGCCACGGTGTCCGGGATCCAGTCGACGCAGGGTTTGGCGCCCAGGAGCAGGAACAGGCCGCCCGCGTGCACCTTGGTGATCTCGCCGCCCACGCCCTTGAGCTTCAGCCACTCCAGCCGGGTGCCACCGCCGCCGTCGACGACCTCGGTCTGCGGGCGTACGACGATGCGCGAGTTGCCCTCGATCTCACGGATCAGGTAGTCCGACATCGTCTCGGTCAGGGAGTCCCGGCGGATCAGGATGGACACCGATCGAGCAAAGCGCGACAGGTGGATGGCCGCCTGGCCGGCCGAGTTGCCGCCGCCGACCACGAACACGTCGGTGCCGGCGCAGTCGCGCGCGGCGCTCATGGCCGCTCCGTAGTTGACGCCGAGCCCCACGAGGTCCTCGATCGCAGGGACGCCCAGCCGCCGGTAGGACACTCCGGACGCGATGACGATCGTGCGGGCCCGAATCGTGAAGCCCTCGAGCTGGATCAGGTGCGGCGCCCCGTCGACGCCGGGGACGACACTGGTCACTGGTCGCGCGGCAAAGAATCGAGCCCCGAAACGCGACGCCTGGAAGCGCGCCCGCTGCGCCAGCCGCATCCCCGAGATGCCGCGCGGGAAGCCGAGGTAGTTGCGGATCATCGAGCTGGTGCCGGCCTGACCACCGATGGCCTCGGAGTCCAGGACAACGGTCGCGAGCCCCTCGGAGGCGCCGTAGACCGCTGCAGCGAGACCGGCCGGGCCGGCGCCCACCACGGCCAGGTCGGCGACGTAGTCCTCACCAAGAGCGTCCGGGTCGCCGAACATCACCCGACCGAGCTTGCCGATCGAGGGCCGCGAGATCGGGTCGTGGTCGAACGCCGCGACGAGCGGCAGGTCGGTCGGGCGTCCCGCCGAGACCGCTCGGGCGAGCACCTCCTTGGCCGCCGGGCTGGCCGACGGGTAGACCCGCGTCGGCACGCCCATCCGGTCGAGGAAGTCGCGCATCGCGTTGAGCTCGGAGGTCTCCTGGTCGGACACGATCCGTACGACGTCGACCACCGGTCCCCCGGTCGTCCAGCCCCAGTCCGACAGGGACTCGGTGATCGCGGTGTGGAACTCCTCGTCGCGTGCCCCGCGCGGGATGACCAGGGAGACGTCGAGCCGGCCGGTGGTCTGTGCCTGCTGGATCTCCTCCTTGGCCGTGGCCCAGTCCTCCCAGGCCGTCAGCAGCAGCCGCTTCGCGGTCGGGATCAGCGCGTGCAAGCAGTCGATCGTGACCAGACCCTGCGCGTCGGGCAGCGACCGCTCGACCGCAATCAGTGCGACCGGTACGTCACGGGACTGCATACTCGAGGCGGCCGCCACCGCCTCACCGAGCCCGCCGGCCACGACCACGTCATAGTCGCGGGCGTACCGGCTGTTCACCTCGTCGACGACCTCATCACGATGGTCACTGGTCACCAAGAGGATGGCCGGCGTTGCTGGCTTCATGAGACGAGCCTAGACCGACGAAAACTCGCCCGCGCCGGGCTTGTCGGGGACTGTGGGCTCAGCGCTCGGGCCATGGCCACGGGATGCTCATCGACTCCCCGATCCCCACGGTCTCCCAGCGCGCCGCCACGACATCCAGTGCAGGCAAGCAGCCTTGGGTGTCCTCTTCGGAGACGTCGGCCCGGCGCGCGCCATCGGCGAACCAGGCCGGCTCAGGCTTGCCGAGTCGTACGGTGCACCATCGCGCAAACATCACGGCCGCCAGCTGCTCGGATCGTCCAATGTCCTGGCCGCTCAAGGCATTTCGTCGTTCGGTCTGCTTCCGCCACCGCTTCGTCGTCGGTGCGTCCAGCGGGTGGAACGTGCCAGCATCGCCACCGGCCGCGACCTGGCCGTACACACCGTCACGCAGCCCCCAGTGCTGCTCGACCATGAAATGCACCATGTCGTGGGGCAGGTGAGCGTCGTACCCCGGGGCCGGACTCATGATGAGGTCCTCGGCCCGCTCACGTCGGACCTCGACGGCATAACGACGCTCGCCGGTGCGGCGGAAGGTGACCTCCATATCGATCGAGCGTAAGGAGGCCCGTGACGCATCGCGAGTCGTTTTTGTCGCTGCCCACCCGCCAGGTCGAGCGGTTCTACAACGAGCTGACGAGCCGGTCCGCTGCGGCGTAGGGGTCGAGCGTGCCGTCGACGACCTGGCCGGCGAGCTCTTGCAGGCCCTGCCCAGCGTGCACGTCGCCGATGCGCTCCCGCAGCGTACGGACGGCGATCGCCTCGACCTCACCCGCGGCCCGGCGTACGCGTCGCTCGCGCAGCTCTCCGCCCTCCATCCAGGACAGGTGCTTGTCGAGAGCCTCCATCAGCTCATCGATGCCCTCGCTGCGCTCGGCCACAGTCTTGAGAACCGGTGGCCGCCACAGTCCGGGCTCGCTGCGGTCGCCGAGCGAGATCATGCCGCGCAAGTCGCGCACCGTGATGTCGGCACCATCGCGGTCGGCCTTGTTGACCACGAAGACGTCGCCGATCTCGAGGATGCCGGCTTTGGCCGCCTGTACGCCGTCCCCCATTCCCGGGGCGAGGAGGACGAGCGTGGTGTCGGCGAGGCCAGCGACCTCGACCTCGCTCTGGCCGACACCGACCGTCTCGACGATGACGACGTCACAGCCGGCGCCGTCGAGCACGCGCAGCGCCTGGGGCGTTGCCCACGACAGCCCGCCGAGGTGACCTCGGCTGGCCATCGAGCGTACGTAGACCTCGGGGTCGAGCGCGTGCTCGGACAACCGGATCCGGTCACCGAGCAGCGCACCGCCGGAGAACGGCGAGCTCGGGTCGACCGCCAGCACGCCGACGCGGGCACCTCGCTCGCGGAACGCCGCGACGACCGCGCTCGTGGTCGTCGACTTGCCGACACCGGGCGAGCCCGTGATGCCGATGACCCGGGCGCGACCGGTGTGCGGCGCGAGTGCCTGCATGACGTCGCGCAGCTTCGGGTCAGCGTTCTCGACCAGTGTGATGAGCCGCGCCACGGCTCGCGGCGAGCCCTCCCGGGCAGCGGCTACCAAGGCAGGTACGTCGACCTGTCGTCGCGACATGCTCCTGAGGGCCGGTGTCGTGCTCAGCGCGGCTCGGACAGCGAGTGGTTGCTGTCCAGGTCGATGGACTTCGGCACCCGGACGATCAACGCGTCACCCTGACCGCCGCCACCGCACAGAGCGGCAGCGCCGACACCGCCGCCGCGGCGCTTGAGCTCAAGAGCCAGGTGCAGTGCGATCCGCGCACCGGACATGCCGATCGGGTGGCCGAGCGCGATCGCGCCGCCGTTGACGTTGACCCGGTCCGCGTCGACACCGAGCTGCTTGGTGGAGGCGAGGCCGACGGCCGCGAACGCCTCGTTGATCTCGATCACGTCGAGATCGGTCGGCGCGATGCCTTCCTTCTCGCACGCCTTCGAGATCGCGTTGGCCGGCTGGGCCTGCAGCGTGGAGTCCGGACCGGCCACGACGCCGTGCGCACCGATCTCGGCGAGCCACGTGAGACCGAGCTCGTCGGCCTTGGCCTTGGTCATGACCACGACCGCTGCCGCTCCGTCGGAGATCTGCGAGGCCGTACCTGCCGTGATGGTGCCGTCCTTGCGGAACGCCGGACGCAGCTTGGACAGCGACTCGGTGGTCGTGTCTGCGCGGATGCCCTCGTCCTCACGGAACTCGATCGGGTCGCCCTTGCGCTGCGGGATGCTGACCGTGACGACCTCGTCGTCGAAGATGCCGTCCTTCCAGCCCTTCGCAGCGTTCTGGTGGCTACGCGCGGCGAACGCGTCCTGCTCCTCGCGCGTGAACTCCTGGTCGGCAACGTTGGCGTCCTCGGTGAGGTTGCCCATCGCCTGGTCGGTGAACGCATCCCACAGGCCGTCGTACGCCATGTGGTCCTGCATCGTCACGTCGCCGTACTTGAAGCCGGTGCGGCTCTTCGGGAGCAGGTGCGGAGCCTGGCTCATCGACTCCTGACCACCGGCGACGACGACGTCGTACTCACCGGCACGGATCAGCTGGGCGGCGAGCGCGATCGCGTCGACACCGGAGAGGCACACCTTGTTGATGGTCAGCGAGGGCACAGTCATCGGGATGCCGCCCTTGGCAGCGGCCTGGCGAGCGGGGATCTGACCGGCACCGGCCGTCAGGACCTGGCCCATGATCACGTAGTCGACCTGCTCGCCCGTGACGCCGGCCTTCTCGAGGGCGCCCTTGATGGCGAGCCCGCCGAGGTCGGCGGCGGAGAAGTCCTTGAGGGAGCCGAGCAGGCGACCCATCGGCGTACGGGCGCCTGCGACCAGGACGGGGGTGCGGTCAGTGGACTCGGTCATCGGAACAGGCCTCCAGCAACGGTGATGGGGTGCGGCGAGACGGCTTGTGGCCGCATCGACCCCGTCCACTTTAGTCTTGCCGCATGAGCGACGACGATGCCGGATCACGGGAGCCTGCGACCGAGACCGGAGGAGGAGTCGCGCGAATGGATTCAGGAACCGAGCTGCCCACGCACCTGTTCGAGGCCATCGACCACGTCGGGGTGGCGGTACCCGACCTGGATGTCGCCATCGAGTTCTACGAGCGGACCTTCGGCATGACGCTCGCGCACGAGGAGACCAACGAGGACCAAGGCGTCCGTGAAGCGATGATGCAGGTCGGCGACCGTACGCCGGGTGCGGCCCAGGTGCAGCTGCTCGCCCCCTCCACGCCGGAGTCCACCATCGCCAAGTTCCTGGACCGCTCCGGCCCGGGCATCCAGCAGGTCGCCTACCGGGTGGGTGATGTCGAGGCTGTCGCCGCGACGTTGCGTGAGCGCGGGCTGCGGGTGCTGTACGACGCCCCGCGCCGTGGCACCGGAGGCAGCCGGGTCAACTTCGTCCACCCCAAGGACGCGGGCGGCGTGCTCGTCGAGCTGGTCGAGCCGGCGCGGGCGTAGCCGGCCTAACGCTGACGGCGGCCGGCGTACTCCGCGTAGCGGTCCAGCGCGGCCAGCACCTCGGGCGCCCTGAACAAGATGGTGCGCCCCTGATGGTGATTGCTCGCCACCAGGACGTCGGCGCTGACCAGAGCGCGGAGGTGACGGTGGACGTTCTTCTCATCGACCCCGAGCAGCCGGGCCGCCGTGCGCGCGTCGAGCACCGGGTGGGCCGGCAGCTGGTCCAGCAGCCGCCACACGGCTGAGTCGGACCGCACCGTGAGCCGCGTACGCCAGGTGTCGACGAGCGCACGCAGCTCCTCGGCCAGCAGCGTGCCGTTGCGAACGGCGTGCAGAGCGGCGTCCGCGAAGACCCGCACGATCGGCTCGACCCGTCCCTGCCGGTAGGCCGTCAGCGCGGCGATGTAGCGCTCCTTGTCCGCGAGCAGACCGCCAGAGATCGGGATGGTGACCGACCGCGTCAGCTCCTTGTGCCTCAGGAAGGCGTGCACCAGCGCGCGCCCCGTCCGGCCGTTGCCGTCCGCGAACGGGTGCAGCGTCTCGAACTGCGCGTGCGCGATCGCCGCCTGCGCCAGCACGGGAAGGTCGGTCCGCCGCATGAAAGCGACCAGGTCGCGCACCCCGGCCTCGATGCGGGTGTGGTGCGGCGCAACGAAGTCGGCGTCCAACGGCGTCGAGGCCGCGCCGCCGATCCACACCGGCTCGTCACGCCAGCCCACCATCTCGGGGTCGTGGTCCTCCAGGAGCGCGGCCTGCATCAGCCCAATCGCCTGCGCGTCCAAGCGGTCGGCCAGCTCGAGGGCGGCCTCCATGGCCTTGACGTTGGCGGCGACCACACGAGCGTTGGTCGAGCCAGCACCGGTGACCCCGGCCTCGGCCACCGCGCGCGCCGACGCGGTGAGCTGCTCGATCTGCGATGACGAGGCCGACTCGGAGCGCAGGAGGATCGCGGTCAGTACGCCGTACTCCCCCGGGCCTGCCGCGTCGAACCGTGCCATCGCGGCCGACGCGTCCTCCGCGTGCGCCAGCACGTCGGAGTCGACGACCAGGGGCTGCTCAGCGATCTCGGGCGGGACGGCCGAGCGGTACCGGCGGCCCACCATGGCGCGCTCGCGAGCGGTGTAACCCCAGTCTCCTCCGGGGTCCCACACCTGCTTCTCCCACTTCAGCGCGGGCCACTTGCTCGCCATCGTCACAGCGTACGCCGTCGGTGTCACTTATGCTCTTAAGTGACACTTGTCCGGATCTCGCGTGTCAGCAAGCGGCGCCGTCGCAACGGCTTCGACCGCTCGACACGTCGCTGCCACCCCGGCTTCACGGGTGCGGCGTGCACCCAGTGCAGAATGCCTGGGTGAAGCCACTGCCCCGCCCACGACTGCCGCGGCTCCCACGACGCCGGCAGGACCGGACGCCCTATCGTCCGGGCGATGCGATGCGCCAGTGGCGGGCGTTCCAGGAACAGCAGCGCGACGCCCTGAAGGCCAGCAACCGCTTCGAGTCCGACGACGCCAAAACGCCCACGCCGCAAGCTGATTCGCCGACCGGCGCCACACCGGCACCGATCGCGGAGCAGAAGGCGACCGACGACGTACGAGATGCGGGGCCCCGCCCGGACGAGCCGACCGCCGAAGGGGTCGAGACGGCGTACGGCTTCGTCGGCAAACCGATCAACCGCGCCTCCCCGATCTACATCGGGTTCATGGGCGCCATCGGCGTCGCGCTCGCCTACGGCCTCGTCCACCTGATCACCCGGCTGAGCACCACCCTCACGGTGCTCCTGGTCGCGTTCTTCCTGACGCTCGCGCTCAACCCGATCGTCGAGTCGTTGACCCGGCGTGGACTGCGCCGCTCGTGGGCCGTTGGCGTGGTGTGCCTCGGGCTGGTGGCGGTCTTCGCGCTGCTCGCCCTGCTCGTCGTTCCGCCCCTCGTCGACGAGACGACCCAGCTCGGCAACAACGCCCCCAAGATCGTGGACGACTTCCTCGCCCAGCAGTGGGTCAAGGACCTCGATCAGGACTACGACGTCAGCGCCAAGATCCAGGAGCAGGTCCAGAAGCGGGTCACCGACGGAGCCTTCGTCAGTCAGGTGTTCGGCGGCGTGCTCGGCGCCGGCAAGGTGGTCGCAAGCGGCCTCTTCCAGGCGTTCACGATCCTGATCCTGACGCTGTACTTCCTCGCCTCCTTCCCTCGCGTGAAGCAGGGGGCGTACGCCATGGTGCCGGCCTCCCGTCGGCCGCGCTTCATCTCGCTGAGCGAGGAGATCATGCGTCGGACCGGTTCGTACGCCATCGGCCAGGTCCTCGTCGCGACCTTCAACGCCGGCTGCAGCTGGATCATGATGACGATCCTGGGCATCCCGTACGCCGCGGTGCTGGCTGTCGTGGTCGGCTTCCTCGGGCTGATCCCGATGGTGGGCGCCACGCTGGGCGCGGTCCTCGTGGCCATCGTCGCGTTCTTCGTGGAGCCGCAGAAGGCGATCATCGTCGCGATCTATTACCTCATCTATCAGCAGCTCGAGAACTACGTCATCGTGCCGCGGATCATGCAGCGCACCGTCTCCGTGCCCGGTGCGGTGACGGTCGTCGCGGCCCTCGCCGGAGGCACGCTGCTCGGGGTCCTCGGTGCACTGCTCGCCATTCCGGTCGCGGCCGGTCTGCTGCTCCTCTACGAAGAGGTGCTGGTGCCCCGACAGGCGCACCACTAGTCCGGCGAGTCCGGTGCCGCCTAGGACCGCGCGAACGCCACCAGGTCATCGAGGTCGTCAGGGTGGGCGTCGGCCCGCTTCAGGGCGGCCAGGTAGGCCGCCCTGTCCGGGCTCACCTCCTGCAGGTCGGTGCCGGCACCCCAGGAGAAGAGCGGACGCCCCACCGACCGAGTCAGGACGTCGGTGAAGGTGCGGGCATGGCGGCCGTTGCCATTGACGAACGGGTGGATCTGCACGAGCCGGTGATGCACCTTGCACAACGCCACGTCCGGAGCGATCCAGCCGACGTCGGGCGCCAACCAGAAGCGAGCATCCGCGACGAGGTCACGGACGGCCCCGGGTACCTGCCACGGGTCGACGCCGATGTTGAGCTCGATGGTGCGGTAGGCGCCGGCCCATGCCCACACCTGGTCGAACATCCGCCGATGAAGGCGGCGCACGAAGGTGTCGTCCAGAACCTGGTCCAGGCGCAGCGGCCTGCCTCTCATCACCGTCGTACGCCCAGCCGCGATGTTGGCCTGCTCGGCGAGGTTGAGGTCGTCGCGCGTGGCGACCCAGTCGGCCAGCAGAGCGCGGCGGTCCTCGGCGGACAGAGGCGTCGCGCCCTCCGGCTCGGGGCCGAACATCAGTCCTGGTCGCGCCAGAGGTCCCGCGCTGCGACGAGCTCGCGCGCCCGCTCCTCCCGCATCCGGGCACGTTCGTCCGCTGGGACGGACTGGTCCTCGAGGGCCATCGTGGTGTGGACCCGACTCAGCTCCTGGTCCGCGACCTGCATGGCCCTGGTCTCGACGAACTCGACCAGCGAGGCGCGCGGGACGAAGGCGTAGACGAGGTCACAGCCCATGGCATCGGCGGCGCGGGTCAGCGTGTCCAGGCGGACGACGCCGGCCCGCTCGCTGGCCTCGAGCTTGCGGACGGCCACGGGAGTGACCTCAAGGCGACGCGCGAGGTCCGTGGTGGACATGCCCAGAGCGGAGCGGATCGCGCGGACCCACCCACCCGCCGGGCGCGCCAGCGCAGCACGAGCAGGCGGCTCATGCAGCGGAGCGACGCGCTGGTCGACCGCTCGGCGGATGACCTGTGTGTTCGTCACCTCGGGGTCTCCCTTCAGCGATGCTGATAGATACCTCTAGGTTACGTCTGAACCGTCACTATGACAACCTCGAGGTTTCCATACCAGAGAGAGGCGCAACCGGCTCAGACGAGGAAGCGGGACACCGGGCTACCCGGAGGAAGCCGCTCAATACGCAGCGGTCCGGCGTCCATCCGCCGGATCAGCGCGTCGAGGTCGCGCGGCGAGCCGAGCTCGATACCGACCAGCGCAGGGCCGGTCTCACGGTTGCTGCGCTTGACGTACTCGAAGAGCGTGATGTCGTCATCCGGCCCGAGCACCTCGTCCAGGAAGTGGCGCAGCGCGCCCGGCTCCTGCGGGAAGTCGACCAGGAAGTAGTGCTTGCGCCCCTCGTGCACCAGCGCCCGTTCGACGACCTCGGCGTACCGGCTGACGTCGTTGTTGCCGCCCGAGAGCATGCAGACCACCACGGACCCGGCCGGGATGCCGAGATCGGAGGACAGCGCAGCGGTCGCGAGCGCGCCTGCCGGCTCGGCGATGATGCCGTCCTCCTGGTAGAGGTCGAGCATCTCGACGCAGACCTGTCCCTCGGGGATGGTCGCGACCTGCGGCGCCTCCTGACGGATCAGGTCGAAGGTCAGGTCACCGACCCGGCCAACCGCTGCGCCGTCGACGAACGGGTCGACCTCGCCGAGGTCGACGGGATGGCCGGCCGTCATGGCCGCGGTGAGGCTGGGTGCGCCCTCCGGCTCGACGCCGATGACGCGTACGCCGGCGTGCCGGTCCCGCAGCCACGCGAGGCTGCCGGCCAGCAGACCACCGCCACCGACCGGCACGACGAGCACGTCGGGGACCTTGCCGAGCTGCGCGACCATCTCGCGCACCGCGGTCCCCTGCCCCGCGATCACGTCGGGCGCATCGAACGGTGGCACTAGCGTCCGTCCGCTCGTGCGCGCATACGCCAACGACGCCGACGAGCTCTGGTCGAAGTAGTCGCCCTCGATCACGATGTCGACCGAGTCGCCGCCGATGGCGGCCACCCGCTCGCGCTTCTGCCGTGGCGTGGTGCGCGGCAGATAGATACGAGCGTGTACGCCGAGGGCGGCACACGCGAACGCCACACCCTGGGCGTGGTTGCCGGCACTCGCACAGACCACACCGGCCGCCGCGTCCTCCTCGGACAGTCGTGAGATGAGGTTGAAGGCGCCACGCAGCTTGTAGGACCGCACGGGTTGCAGGTCCTCGCGCTTGAGCCACACCTCGCAGCCGGTCGCTCGGGACAGGCGGTCGTTGCGCTGGGTCGGCGTTGGTGCGATGGCGGCAGCGATCCGCGCCGCGGCGTCGTCCACCTGGTCGGCCGTCACCGTGGGGGCCGGTGCGGGTGCGACGTGGCTGCTCATGATGCCTCTCCGGTCACGAGGCCGGCGTCGACGTCGGTCGGCAACGGTCCTCGGTCGGGTACGACGACGCGCACGATCTCATCGAGCGCTCGGCGTACATAGGTCTCCCCGACCCAAAGGTGCTTGGCACCATCGATGCCGATGACCTGCGCCTGCGGGATCGCCGCAAAACGTTGCTCGGCCTCGGCCGGACGAAGGTAGTCGTCGAACTCAGGCACGAGGCAGATCACCGGTTTGCCCGAGTCTGCCCAAGCCGCAAGGTGATCGGGCTGGGAGAAGCGTAGCGGAGGACTCAGCAGGATCAGGCCCTCGATGGACGGGTCCAGGCCGTGCATGAGCGCGAGGTCAGTGCCGAAGGACCAGCCCACCAACCAGCGGCGCGGCAGAGCCGGAGCCTCATGGAACTCGGCGTACTCGATGGCGGCCGCGACGTCGTACCGCTCGGCATCGCCGTTGTCGAAGACGCCTTCCGACGTGCCGCGCGGCGAGGACGTCCCGCGGGTGTTGAACCGCAGCACGGCGAGGTCGGCCAGCGCGGACAGGCGGTAGGAAGCCTTCTTGAAGACATGGCTGTCCATGAAGCCGCCGTGCGTCGGCAACGGGTGCAGGGTGACCAGCGTGGCGACCGGGTCGCGCTCCGCCGGCAGCGCGAGCTCACCGACCAGGGTGAGACCGTCGGCCGTCTCGAGCTCGATGTCCTCCCGCCGGGCCGCAAGGATGGTGTTCGATCGGATCTCGGTCACGTGGGTGTCATCTCCAGGAGCCCTGCGGCGGACGACGGTCGCGGGCCGACCAGCACGTGGTGTGCCAGTGGCGACGATCATTCACGTCGCCGAGCCCGTCTGCAGGCCAGACCACGACGTGGGCAGTCCGGGCCGACAGCTGCTGCTGGCAGCCGGGGCAGACGTACGACCGGTCCTCAGCGCTGCCCCGGAGTGACCGAACGACCCAGCGGCCCCCGGCGTAGGACTCGGTCCTGGAGCCGCCGCCCATGATCCGCGAGACATCGCCGCGCGACTCGTCGCGGCGGGGGCGGTTGCGCCGGGGCACGGACCGGACCTGCTCAGCCCAGGAAAGGACGGTCGATCGCCGCGTGCTCGACCAGGAGCGGAGCGGGTGTGAGAGCAGGCTCGCCGGTCTCGTCCTGCATCTGCGCCAGTCCGGCCGCCACCTCGTCGGCGCCGATCGCGTCGATCAGCGCGAACGGACCCTTGGGGTAGCCGCAGCCCGCGGTCATGGCTGTGTCGATGTCGACGGCGCTGGCGTAGCCCGAGTCGAGCATCCGGACGGCGTCGTTGAGGTGCGGGTAGAGCAGTGCGTCGACCACGAGGCCCGCCCGATCACGCGCGACCAAGGTGACGAAACCGGCCGCGTCGAAGGTGGCCTGGACGCCGCGGACGGCCACATCGGGCGTGTCCAACGGACGGGCGACCTCGAGCAGCTGGCCGGACCGCGTCGGCACGTGCAGTCGTACGGGCACGACCTGCACCTCGGGATCGAGGTAGCCGCTGAGTGCCCAGGTGCTCGCCTCATCGGTGGGTACGACCACGGTGCGTGAGTCGAGCGTCTCGGCGACGGCGCCGAACCAGGCCGCCGGTGCCGCACCGTGGCAGCACTCGCAGGTGGTCGCATCGGCAGGATCCGCACCCTCAGCGATCATGCAGTTGCCGCCACCGCAGTCCTCGCAGTCGGCCTCAGGTCCACCGACCAGGACGACGAGCGGGAGGCCCGCGAGCCCGGAGAGGTCGGCCGACGGGTCGTCGACCGCGGTGACCTGGGCACCGGACTCCGTCAGCTTGGCGGCTAGCTCGGTGGCCAGGCCGCCCGTCCCGACGACGCCGACGGTCTTGCTCGCGACCGCAGCGTGCTCGGCCGCCGGAGGCGCGTCGGTGACCGTGCCGGAGCCGGCCTTCTCATAGGTGTAGAAGCCGCTGCCGGTCTTGCGACCCAGCCGGCCCGCCATCACCATCTGCTGCAGCAGCGCGGGCGGAGCCGCGGACGGCTCGTGGGTGGCGGCGTACAGGACGTCGCACACCTCCTTGACGACATCGAGGCCGATGAGGTCGGACAGCGTGAGCGGTCCCATCGGCAGGCCGATGCCGACGCGGCCCGCGTTGTCCAGGTCCTCGCGGCTGACGTGACCGGTCTCGTAGACGCGAATGGCGCGAGCGAGGTAGGTGATCAGCAGCGCGTTGGCGACGAAGCCGGCGCGGTCGCCGACGACGACGGGCTTCTTGCCGAGCTTTTCGGCCAGGGAGCGGACGGACTCAGTGACCTCGTCGTCGGTGAGGAGCGTGGTGATGACCTCGACCAGGGCGAGGACGGGCGCCGGGTTGAAGAAGTGCATCCCGATGACGCGCTGCGGGTGCTGGGTGGCGGCGGCGATCTCGGTGAGCGACAGGCTGGAGGTGTTGGAGGCCAGGATGGCGTCCTCGCGGACGATGCCGTCGAGCTTGCCGAAGATGTCGTGCTTGATCTCGAGGCGCTCGGGCACAGCCTCGATCACCAGGTCTGCGTCCTTGAGGTCGCTCAGCTGGTCGGTCCAGGTGACCCGACCCAGGACTGCGGCCTGGTCCTCCTCGCTCAGCCGGCCCTTCTTGACCGCGCGACCCGTGGACGCCTCGAGGAAGCCGCGACCGCGCTCGGCGAGCTCCGGAGTGCCGTCGACCCCGATGACCGTCAGCCCGGCCTTGGCGAACACCTCGACGATGCCGGCACCCATCGTGCCGAGCCCGATAACTCCCACAGTGCTGATCTCACGCATGCCGCGCAGTCTCCCAGACCACGAGGTCCCGGTCGTACGCCGGCCACCGGCTGGGCCGTAGGCTGCGGCGGGTGCGCGTCGTCATTGCCCGCTGCTCCGTCGACTACGAAGGTCGGCTGCAGGCCCACCTCCCCCTCGCCACCCGGCTCCTGATGGTCAAGGCCGACGGGTCGGTACTCGTCCACAGCGACGGTGGCTCCTACAAACCGCTCAATTGGATGTCCCCACCGTGCTCCATGGCGGAGGTCGAGCCGACCGAGGACGAGACCGACGAGGGCGTCGTCGGCTGCTGGGTCGTCCAGCACGCCAAGTCCGAGGACCGGCTGCGGGTCCGCCTGCATGAGGTGCTGCACGACTCCTCGCACGACCTGGGTGTCGACCCCGGGCTGGTCAAGGACGGCGTCGAGGCGCAGCTGCAAGCCTTGCTGGCCGAGCACATCCACACCCTCGGCGAGGGCTACTCGCTCATCCGCCGCGAGTACATGACCGCCATCGGACCGGTCGACATCATGTGCCGCGATGCTGGCGGGCAGACCGTGGCGGTGGAGCTCAAGCGACGCGGCGACATCGACGGTGTCGAGCAGCTGACCCGCTATCTCGAGCTGCTCAACCGCGACCCGCACCTGGCACCGGTGACCGGCGTCTTCGCCGCCCAGCTGATCAAGCCCCAGGCCCGCGTACTGGCCGAGGACCGCGGGATCCGCTGCGTGACTCTCGACTACGAAGCCCTCAAGGGCATGGACGACGCGGACTCCCGCCTCTTCTGACCGCGGGCATCCCAACACAAATTGACTTGGGCTACACGCATGCGTGTAGCCCAAGTCAATTTGTGTTGGGGGGTGCAGAATCACGGCTATGCCGGACCGATCCGTACGACGCACAGCAGTCGCTGCACCCAACGCGCTCGCGGCGCAGGCCGGGGTCGACGTCGTACAGCTCGGCGGCACGGCGGTCGATGCGGCACTCGCGGCGATGGCCGCGACCTTCGTCAGCGAGCCCGGCATCGTCAGCGCTCTCGGTGGTGCGTTCATCGCCATCTGGCCGACCGATGGCGATCCGGTCGTCGTGGACGGCAACGTCGAGATGCCCGGGCGGGGGCTCCCGAAGGAGCGTTTCGGGCAGGGCGTCCGTGAGGTGTGGCTGGACTACGCGGGCGGGATGACCGTGCACGCCGGAGCCGGATCCGTAGCAACACCAGGTGCATTCGCGGCTATGGACCTCGCTCACCAGCACTACGGACAGGCGGCGTGGGCCGACGTCATCGCACCGGCGGTGCACCTTGCTCGTCGCGGATTCCGGGTGGGCTCCGCGTCGGGCAGCTATCTCCAGCAGGTCGGCGGCGGTCTGTTCACCTTCGACCCGGAGACACGTGCTCAGATGATCGGGTCCGACGGCCAACCCCTGGGTCCCGGCGATGACATGACGACCGAGCGGCTGGCCGAGTCCCTGGAGCAGGTCGCCGCCGAGGGCGCCAAGGTGCTGTACGCCGGGGAGCTGGGTCAGCGGGTCGCCGACCACGTGCAGGCCGAAGGCGGCCTGCTCACGCGAGCCGACCTCACGGCGTACGCCGCAGTGATCCGTCCCGCGACGGTCTCCCGGCTGGGTGGCTGGCAGATCGCCAGCAACCCTCCGCCTTCGATCGGTGGTCCGGTGCTGACCGCCATGCTGCGGCTGCTCGGGGAGGAGTCGCCGAGCCCCGAGCAGATCCTGAACGTGCAGCGGCAGGTCCTGACCTACCGGCGCGACCGCCTGGACACCGCCCCGGACCTCGAGGAGGCGGGCCGAGAGCTGCTCGAGGCGCTCTCCGCTCTCCGCCTGACCGGCCTGCCGACCTCGCAGCACACCGCCCATGTCTCCGCAGTCGACTCCGACGGGCTGGCCTGCGCGATCACGGCATCGGCCGGGTACTCGTCGGGGGTGACGGTGCCGGGCACCGGTCTGCTGCTCAACAACTGCCTCGGCGAACCCGAGCTCAACCGGCGTGGCCTGCACGCCCTCGACCCAGGCACCCGACTCGCGTCCAACATGGCGCCCACGACCGCGCGGCACGGCGACGGCAGCACCCTGGCGATCGGCAGCCCTGGAGCGGACCGCATCACGACAGCGCTGCAGCAGGTGCTCGCCCAGTACGCCGTCGTCGGGCGCTCCCTGCAGGAGGCCATCGATCACCCCCGGCTGCACGTCCGCGTCCTGGAGGGTGACCAGATCCACGTCGAGCACGAGCCCGACCCCCAGATCGAGGTGGTGCTCGCTCGGCGGGACCTGCCGGCGACCGCGCACGAGGCGTCGTCGATGTACTTCGGCGGTGTGGGTGCCGCTCACGCGAGCGCGCATGGCGAGCTCAGTGCGGCGGCCGACCCACGACGCGCGGCTGCGACCGCAGTGGGCTGAGGACCACACGACGAAGCCCCCGGAGTGATCCGGGGGCTTCGTCGTGGTGTTGCGGAGTACCGACTCAGGCGGGCATCGGCGCGATGCCCGGGTCCTGATGGCTGCCGGCAATCACGCGGTTGAGCTTGGTGGCGCGCAGCAACCGCTCGAGCCGCGGTGACGCATCGGCGATGACGAGTCTGCGGCCCGCACGGCGTGCACGGTGGTGGGCTCCGACGATGACTCCGAGCCCAGTGGCGTCACCGACCTCCGCATCCCCCAGGTGCAGCACCAGATCACCCACGCCCGCGTCGATCGCCCGGCCCAGCACCGTCCGCACGTCGGCGACGGAGTGAACTCCAAGTACACCGGTGATCCCGAGCTCGTTGCCCGGGACAACTTCGGTGACGTCTGCCGACTCTGACTCACGCTGCACCGGTCGCGCCACGTCATCCACCCTTCGTCGTCCTCGAGCAGTCCGCTCATTCCATTGACGCACGTGGCCCCCACCGAGGTTGGGAGCGAAATGATCACGATGAGGTCACGGCGTGTAACGCATCGGGCCACCGTAGCGATAAGACTTGCTTGTCGCGAAGCGGTCCGCCTGTACCTGATCAGCAAATCTCCGAGCAGTCAGCGCACTTGACCAACTCTTGGCCGGATCTTGGGGCTGGACGCGTGACCGTGACCGGCTCTGAGACGATCTGCTCATGGTCAATCTGACGCGCATCTACACCCGCACCGGCGACGACGGGACGACCACGCTCGGCGACTTCAGCCGGACGAGCAAGACCGACCCTCGCCTCGTGGCGTACGCCGACACCGACGAGGCCAACAGCGCCATCGGCGTCGCGCTGGCCTGTGGTGACCTGCCCGAGGACGTACGTCAGGTCCTCACGCGGGTGCAGAACGACCTGTTCGATGTGGGCGCCGACCTGTGCAACCCCCTGGTCGCTGATCCCGAGCACCCACCGCTGCGGGTGCTGCAGCCGTGGATCGAAGAGCTCGAGCGCGCGTGCGATCACTACAACGAGCAGCTCGAGCCGCTGCGATCGTTCATCCTCCCCGGAGGCACGCCGGGCGCGGCGCACCTGCACGTGGCACGCACGGTCGTACGGCGGGCCGAGCGGTCTGCGTGGGAGGCGGTGGAGGCCTACGGCGATGTCGAGGGAGCAGCCGGATCAGCGCGCGGTAGTGGTGGCGTCAACCTGCTGACGGCGAAGTACCTCAACCGGCTGTCAGATCTGCTCTTCATCCTGGCGCGAGTGGCCAACCTGGCCGATGGGGACGTCCAGTGGACGCCCGGTGGTGAGCGGTAGAGCTCGAAACCCGTTGCGGTCAGGCGACGTTGGCGTTGAGCCCGGGCGGAGAGGACTCGGCCCAGGATCGCAGCGCGGTGTAGTCCGCCGATGACAGGGCGATGGTGAAGTCGCGGTCGCCCGACGTGCAGTTCACGGAGACGGGATCGGCCATCGCGACCGGCCGGCCGTGCCCGATCGGCTTCGGCGCACCGAGATCGATATCGCCACGGATCCAGCGCGCTCGGGGCCGGACCGTCACGCCGATGAGGGGGAACCAAGCCACCTCAGAGGCCGTGACGCGGGCCAGACCCAACGTCCAGCCAGAGCCCTTCTGGCGGGCCATGAGCATCATCGGCCCACCACGAGAGATCGCGCGGCGGCGCAGCACGAGGGCAAGACAGATCAGGACCAGCAGGACCAGCAGGCCTGCCAGGATCTCGCCGGTGAGCCGCACCTCCGCCACACGAGACCCCTTGGCTCAGGCCGTCAGAGAGGACGCGTCGACCGTCTCGGACACCAGCGTCACGCGGTCGTGGTCGACGGACAGGAATCCACCGTCAACAGTGACCGTCTTGCGCTCGCCCTCCAGAGGGTCGATGTGGACCTCGCCGTCGACCAGCACGGACAGGATCGGCGTGTGCCCGGGGAGAATCCCCAGCTCACCCTCCACCGTGCGAGCGAAGACGCGGCTGGCCTCGCCTTCCCAGACCTTGCGGTCGGCGGCAACGAGCTCGACGGTCAGCTGACTCACTATGTCCTCCGGGGCAGTCGTACGGTTTACACCATCGTAACGGTCAGTTGAACCGTCATTGACCCGCATGGCAGATGTCGCCAGGGACGCCCGCCGTTGACCACGGCAGGCGCCCCTGGGGCCATGCGTTCGCGGGTCAGCCCGGGATCTTGAAGACCTGACCGGGGAAGATCAGGTCCGGGTTCTCGATGTTGTTGAGCTCCGCGATCTTCTTCCAGCTGACACCGAAGTGCTGCCCGATCTCGCTGAGGGTGTCGCCCTTCTTCACGGTGTACGTCTTCGCGGCCGGGGCAGCGTGCGCCTCGGTCTTGTGCGCGGCCGGCTCCGTCTTGTGGGACGCCTGCTCCACGGGAGGGGCGGGGGCCGGGGCCTTCTTCGCCTCGGACTCCTGGCGCGCCTGCTCGACCTCAGCAGCCTTCTCGTCGGCCTGCGCCTTGGTCTTGGCCTCGTCCTGCGCCTTCCGGGCCTTCTCCGCCTCGTCTCCGAGTCCGAGGTTTTCCTTGATGTCGTCCAGCAGCCCCATTGTGGGCTCCTCTCGCAAATGCCGAACAGCCTCATGAAGGCCGTTGCCGCAGACGTGCGGCGTGATGAGCAGCAACCTACTGTCAGGGACGGTCATCGGTGGTGAACGCCACTCGACCCTCGTCACGGTTCACCCGGTGTTCGC
This sequence comes from Luteipulveratus mongoliensis, assembly GCF_001190945.1. Taxonomy (NCBI): domain Bacteria; kingdom Bacillati; phylum Actinomycetota; class Actinomycetes; order Micrococcales; family Dermacoccaceae; genus Luteipulveratus; species Luteipulveratus mongoliensis. The sequence continues at coordinate 4,089,855 of NZ_CP011112.1, forward strand.
TCCCCCAGGTCGCGGCACCAACGTGCCGGCTGTCCCACCGAGCTCTGCGACGAGGCGCGTGGCGACGTAACGCGCGTTGGCATGCAGGACGTCCATGGGGACCCGCGGAAGATTTTCCTCCCACTCCAGCAGCGGTGAGCCGCGGAACTGCAGGATGCGCGTGGGCCGCCCGAAGAAGAAGAGGTGCAGGTGGGCGCCGCCGTCGCCGTACTTCGCCAGCTGCGCACGGCCGACGCTCGGCAAGGACTCCATCGACGAGGCGATCCCTGTGATGAGCGTGCCCATCTCGGCCGCGAGCTCGGGCGGCAGCGTCGGGAGGTCGTAGTGCTGCTGAGTGCCGAGCAGCAGCATGATCGGCAGGCCGGTGTCGACGCCCAGGTCGAGCTTCCAGCGCTCGTTGCTCCACACCCGACGTTCGACATCGATCGACGGCGGCTGTGCGCACCAGCACTCCGCCGGATCCTCACCGCTCCTGGGTGGCTCATAGTCTGCAAGCGGTCGAATTGGCTTGAGCCGCAACGATTCCAGCTCATAGGGATAGATATCCCAGCCGGGCATCTCCTCGACGGCTACCGATAAGCGCCCCTCGGCATCGGCTGCGGAGGCAATGCGTGCGTAGTACTCCTCGATGCTCTCCGGCTCAGTTCTCACGATTCGCAAGTATGCCGACAGAAAGGGTGCTAAGGCGGTCTCGTGAGTCGCCTCATCTACGGTGATTCTCATGTCAGCTCTCGCGCCCGTTGCGGACGGCGTTCTGGTAGCCATCCACGAGTTCTGTACGACGACCACGACGGTCGTCCTGGACGCCTCGGACGGCTGCCTCGTGATCGATCCAGCGGTGCGTCCGGACGAGATCGATCACGTGGCCGACCAGCTCCGCGCGCTCGGTCGCGGAGTCGTCGCCGGGTTCGCCACGCATCCGCACTGGGACCATCTGCTGTGGCGTCCGAGCCTCGGCGATGCCCCGCGCTACGCCACCGCTGCGGCGGCCCGCACGGCGCGAAATCGACTGTCCAGCAACGAGATCAAGGCGCGAGCCGCCGTCGAGGACATCGACGTCAGCGGCCTCGCCAGGGTGACCGACCTGGCGCCCGACGCCTCCGAGATCCCCTGGGCTGGTCCCCGTGCCGTGATCGTCGAGCATCGTGGACATGCGCCCGGGCATGCCGCCCTGCTGCTGCCCGACGTCGGCGTCCTGGTCGCGGGCGACATGCTGTCCGACATCGAGGTGCCGCTGCTGGACCTGGACTCTCCCGACCCTGTCGCGGACTACCGCGCTGCCCTGGACACCTTCGAAAGCCTTCTGGACCGCGTGCACATCGTGGTGCCGGGCCATGGCTCAGTGGGCGACGGGTCGGACCTGCGAAGCCGTCTCGAGGCCGACCGCCGGTATCTGGAAGACCTTGTACACCAACGAGACTCAGCGGACGCCCGCCTGCTCGCAGGACCGGACTGGCTGCGCCGTGAGCACGAGGACGCACAAGCCTGGGTCGGCACCCACACCTGATGCCGGCTACGACTGGCGAGTGCCGAGACCATGTCTCGAACTACGCAAGCGGACGGCCGCGAACAGACGCAGGAACCCCCGCACGACGGAGTCGGGCGGGGGTTCCGGAGGAGGCGAGCCAGAAGGACTACAGGTTCTTCTGAATCTCAGCCCACTGACGCTCGACGTCGTCGAGGCCACCACACATGAAGAACGCCTGCTCGGCGACGTGGTCGTACTCGCCGTCGGCAATCTTGGTGAAGCCCTCGATGGTGTCGTGCAGCGACACGGTCGAACCCTCGATGCCGGTGAACTGCTTGGCCACGTAGGTGTTCTGGGACAGGAAGCGCTGGATACGACGAGCGCGGTTGACGAGGATCTTGTCCTCTTCGGAGAGCTCGTCGATACCAAGGATCGCGATGATGTCCTGGAGCTCCTTGTTGCGCTGCAGGATCTGCTTGATCCGGACCGCCGTGTCGTAGTGGTCCTTCTCGATGTAGCGCGGGTCCAGGATGCGCGACGTAGACGTCAGCGGGTCGACGGCGGGGTAGATACCCATCGACGCGATCTCACGCGAGAGCTCGGTCGTGGCGTCCAGGTGGGCGAACGTCGTGGCCGGAGCCGGGTCGGTGTAGTCGTCGGCCGGCACGTAGATCGCCTGCATCGAGGTGATCGAGTGACCACGCGTGGACGTGATGCGCTCCTGCAGGATGCCCATCTCGTCGGCCAGCGTCGGCTGGTAACCCACGGCCGAAGGCATGCGGCCCAGCAGGGTCGAGACCTCCGAGCCGGCCTGGGTGAACCGGAAGATGTTGTCGATGAACAGCAGCACGTCCTGGTTCTTGACGTCCCGGAAGTACTCGGCCATCGTCAGCGCCGACAGGGCCACGCGCAGACGCGTGCCCGGCGGCTCGTCCATCTGGCCGAAGACGAGTGCGGTCTGTCCGAGGACGCCCGCCTCCTCCATCTCGACCATCAGGTCGTTGCCCTCACGGGTGCGCTCACCGACACCGGCGAACACCGACACACCACCGTGGTCCTTGGCGACTCGGGCGATCATCTCCTGGATGAGCACCGTCTTGCCGACGCCGGCACCGCCGAACAGGCCGATCTTGCCGCCCTGGACGTAGGGCGTCAGCAGGTCGATGACCTTGATGCCGGTCTCGAACATCTGGGTCTTGGACTCCAGCTGGTCGAACGCCGGCGCCTTGCGGTGGATACCCCAGCGCTCGGTGACCTCGAGCGTCTCGCCCTCTTCGAGGTTGAGGCAGTCACCGGTCGCGTTGAAGACCTTGCCGAGCGTCACGTCGCCGACCGGCACCGTGATGGGGCCGCCGGTGTCCTGAACCTGCGAGCCACGGACGACGCCGTCCGTCGGCTGCAGCGAGATGGCGCGCACCATGTTGTCGCCGATGTGCTGGGCGACCTCGAGGTTGAGGTTCTTCTTCTCCCCGCCGAGGTCGACCTCGGTGGTGAGCAGGTTGTACATCTCGGGGATGGTGTCGATCGAGAACTCGATGTCGACGACCGGGCCGATCACCCGCGCGATACGACCGACGCCACCGGGGGTCTTCTCGGTGCTCGCCTGATCTGGCGTGGCAACAGTGGTCATGATGATTCCTTTACTCCCTGTGGCGTTCAGCTGGCGTCCGCGAGTGCGCTGGCGCCGCCAACGATCTCGCTGATCTCTTGGGTGATCTCCGCCTGACGCGCCTGGTTGGCCAGTCGCGTGTAGGTCTTGATCAGCTCTTCGGCGTTGTCCGTCGCGGACTTCATGGCGCGCTGGCGGGCAGCCAGCTCAGAGGCCGCGGCCTGCAGCAGCGCGTTGAAGATCCGGGAGGTGACGTACTTCGGCAGAAGCGCGTCCAGGACCTGCTCCGGGCTCGGCTCGAACTCGTAGAGCGGTGTCGGCCCGTCGGGGTTGCCGTCGCCATCGGCGTCGGCCTCACCCTCCACGACCTCCAGGGGCAGCAGGCGCAGGTCCTGCGGCTCCTGGGTCACCATCGAGACGAACTTGGTGTAGACGACGTGAACCTCATCGACACCACCCTCCTCGGAACCGCGGGTGAACTCATCGACCAGTCGCTGGCCGATCTCCCGCGCGGTCTCGAAGTCGGGCTTGTCCGAGAACCCGGTCCACTCCGCGGCGTACTCACGACGACGGAACTTGTAGTAGCTCACGGCCTTGCGACCAGCCAAGAAGGGCACGACTTCCTTGCCCTCGTTGGTGAGTCGCTCGATCAGCTCGCCGCTCTTCTTGATCGCATTGACCGAGTACGCCCCGGCCAGTCCGCGGTCGGACGTCACGATGAGCACCGCGGCGCGCTTGGGGTTCTCGCGCTCGGTGGTCAGCGGGTGAGCAGTGTCCGAGTGCGACGCCACGGCGGAGCAGGCCCGCGTGATGGCGATGGCGTACGGCGTGGACTCCTTCACGTACTGCCGTGCCTTCACCACGCGCGATGCTGCAATGAGCTCCATCGCCCGGGTGATCTTCTTCATCGACTGGACAGACTTGGTGCGCTGCCGGTAGACGCGCATCTGCGCTCCCATGCGGCCCTCCTTCTCGTCTTCTCGGCGTCAGCTCGTCAAGGGGTCAGGCTCAGGCCTGGTTCTTGACGATCTTGGCCTGGTCGATCTGGTCCTGGGCGATCTCGTCGTGCTGCTCCGAGCCCTCGCCACCGTGGTCACCGCTGGCCTGGAACTCCTTCTTGAAGGCGTCCATGGCGGTCTGCAGGCGTGCCTTGCCGTCGTCGTCGAGCTTGGTCGTCTCGCGCACGGCGTCGAGCAGGCCCTTGTCGTTGCGACGCAGGTAGTCCAGGAACTCCGCCTCGAAGCGCTGGATGTCCTCGACCTTGACGGAGTCCAGCTGGCCGGTCGTGCCGGACCACAGTGAAGCGACCTGCTCCTCCAGCGGGAACGGCGCGTTCTGTGCCTGCTTGAACAGCGACATCAGACGCCCGCCGCGGGCGAGCTGCTGACGGGACGCGGCGTCCAGGTCCGAGGCGAACATGGCGAACGCCTCCATCTCGCGGAACTGCGCCAGGTCGACCTTGATGGAACCGGTGACGGCCTTCATCGCCTTGGTCATCGCGGCGCCACCGACTCGGGAGACGGAGACACCGACGTCGACGGCCGGACGCTGGTTGGAGTTGAACAGGTCGGCCTGCAGGAAGATCTGGCCGTCCGTGATCGAGATGACGTTGGTCGGGATGTACGCAGAGACGTCACCGGCCTTCGTCTCGATGATCGGCAGACCCGTCATCGAGCCGGCGCCGAGCTCGTCGGAGAGCTTGGCGCAACGCTCGAGCAGACGCGAGTGCAGGTAGAAGACGTCACCCGGGTAGGCCTCGCGGCCCGGCGGGCGGCGCAGCAGCAGCGACATCGCGCGGTACGCCTCGGCCTGCTTGGACAGGTCGTCGAACACGATGAGGACGTGCTTGCCGTCGTACATCCAGTGCTGGCCGATGGCCGAGCCGGTGAACGGGGCGAGGTACTTGAAGCCGGCCGGGTCGCCCGCGGGGGCGTTGACGATGGTGGTGTACTCCAGCGCGCCCGCCTCCTCGAGGGTGCTGCGCACCTCGGCGACCGTGGAGTTCTTCTGGCCGATGGCGACGTAGATGCAGCGAACCTGCTTCTCCGGGTCGCCGGTCTCCCAGTTCTGCTTCTGGTTGATGATCGTGTCGGTGGCGATCGTGGTCTTGCCGGTCTTGCGGTCACCGATGATCAGCTGACGCTGGCCGCGGCCGATCGGCGTCATGGCGTCGATCGCCTTGATGCCGGTCATCAGCGGCTGGTGGACCGACTTACGGGACACCACGTTGGGCGCCTGGAGCTCCAGCTCGCGGCGGGCGTCGGCCTTGATCTCGCCGAGGCCGTCGATCGGGGTGCCGAGCGGGTCGACCACGCGACCGAGGTAGGCGTCGCCGACGGGGACCGAGAGGACCTCGCCCGTGCGCTTGACCTCCTGGCCCTCCTCGATACCGGAGAACTCACCGAGGACGACGACACCGATGTCGTGGACGTCGAGGTTGAGCGCGAGGCCCAGCGTGCCGTCCTCGAACTTCAGCAGCTCGTTGGTCATGACCGAGGGCAGGCCCTCGACGTGGGCGATGCCGTCAGCGGCATCGCTCACGCGACCGACCTCTTCACGGGAGGCCGCGCCAGGCTCGTAGGACTGGACATAACCGTCCAGGGCGTCGCGGATCTCATCCGGACGGATCGAGAGCTCCGTCATCATCTACTCCTTCGTGCCGGGTCGCCCATCGTGGTGCGTCCCGAAGTCTGTGTGTCGTGCGAGGTCTGCTGCAGTTGTGTCGTACGCCGGTCGGCGCCGTGTCGTGCGTGGCTCAGCTGGCCAACCCACGTCGTGCGTCATCGAGCCGTCGAGCGATCGTGCCGTCGATGACCTCGTCACCGATCTGTACGCGAAGGCCACCGACGACGTGCGGGTCGAGGACGACATTCACTTGAACGGGCTTGCCGTACATATCGTTCAGCGCCTGCTTGAGCCGCTGCACGTGCGTCGGGTCCAGCGGCACTGCCGCCGTCACCAGCGCCGTCAGCTGCTCGCGCCGCTGCGTAGCGACTGCCACATAGCCCTCGAGCGCCTTCTCGAACCGGCGACCCCGAGGGGCCTCCGCCGCGTGCGCCGCGAGCCGAACCGACTCGGGCGCCGCCTTGCCGTCCAGCAGTCGCGTGGTCAGCGTGGCCTTGTCGGCCCCGCTGCGCTGACGGTCGTTGTACGCGTCACGCAGGCCCGCGTCGCCGGCAACCGTGCGGCCGTAACGGAACAGGTCGTCCTCGACCTGGTCCAGCCGCCCCTGCTGCTCTGCCGACGCGACGATCGCCTCGGCACCGAGCAGGTCGAGCGCGTCAGCCAGGTCGCGCTCGCCCGACCAGCGCTGCGCGACCAGGGCGCGCAGCAGCTCGAGCGTCTCGTTGCCGACCTTGCCGCCGAAGAGACGCTCGACCAGGTCCTGCTTCGGAGCGGCCTCGCGCGACGGGTCGGCCAGCGCGCGTCGCAAGGACGCGCTGCCGTCCAGCGTCTGACCCGCGAAGAACAGCTCATCGCCGATCTGCGTCGAGTCAATGACGCTGGCCAGGATCTGGCCGAGCTCGTCGCGTCCCTTGGCCAGGGCCGACCGGGAGGCGCCCTGCATCAGGACTCCGTCCCGGCGGGGGTGGCGCCACCGGCCGGCGTGATCTTCTCCGGAGTGACGTCGCCGGCCTCGAGCTCGGCGAGGAAGCGCTCGACGATGCCACGCTGACGCGTCTCGTCCTCGAGCGACTCACCGACGATGCGGCCGGCGAGGTCAGTGGACAGCCGACCGACATCGCCGCGCAGCGAGACAGCAGCCTGCTGACGCTCGGCCTCGATCGACTTGTGAGCCGACTCGGTGATCCGAGTTGCCTCGGTACCAGCCTGCGTACGCATCTCCTCGATGATGGTCGCTCCCTGGGAACGAGCATCCTCGCGGATCTTGGCGGCCTCCGCGCGAGCATCGGCCAGCTGGGCCTCATACTGCGCCTTGGCAGCCTCGGCCTCCTTCTGAGCTTCCTCAGCCTGCGCCATGCCACCTTCGATGGCAGCAGTGCGCTCGGCGTAGGCCTGCTCGAGCTTGGGTACAACCTTCTTGGCCACGACCCAGAGGAGGAGCAAGAAGACGATGATCCCGAAGATCAGCTCCCCCAGGTGGGGAAGGATCGGGGCTCGGCCGGCTACCTTGTCCTCGCTCACGACCGCAGCAGCTGCGGTGGCGATGTTGTGCACGGGGTTCTCCTAGGTCCGCTGAACGTACGAGATGTGCAGACCGGCGCGCGTCAAACGCCCTTCTTGAAGACGAACGCCAGGACGAGGCCGAAGATGGCCAGCGCCTCGGCGAGGGCGAAGCCCAGGATGGCGATCGACTGCAGCATGCCGCGAGCCTCGGGCTGACGGGCCACGCCGTTGATGTAGGCGGCGAAGATGAGGCCAATGCCGATACCGGGGCCGATCGCAGACAGGCCGTAGCCGATGATCGCGATGTTGCCACCGATGTTGATGGTGCCTTCCACGACGGTCTCTCTTTCGTGTTTCTGGTGTCCCCGGGCGGTATGCCACCGGCCGGAAGTGTGATTGGTGTGCGTATGAAGTTGTTGGTCTCGAACGGCGACGGCCGTCAGTGGTGCTCGCTGAGCGAGTCGGCGATGTAGGTCGCCGCCAGCATGGTGAAGATGTACGCCTGCAGGAACTCGATCAGGATCTCGAAGACCGTCATCACGGCGGCCAGCAGGTAGGACGCGCCGCCGAAGATCTTCATGTGGAAGCCCGAGGCGTGGAACATCATGTACTCGCCGCCGAGGATGAACAGCAGGAGCAGCATGTGACCGGCGAACATGTTGCCGAAGAGTCGCAGTGCGAGCGTGACCGGCCGGGTGATGAAGTAGGTGATGATCTCCAGGAACAGGATCATCGGCTTGATCCAGCCCGGCAGACCTGCGGGGACGAGGTCCTTGAGGTAGCCGAGGACACCCTTCCGACGGAAGGCGATGACCTGGTAGATCACGTAGACCAGCAGCGCGAGGGCGATCGGGAATCCGACGCGACCCATCGTGGGGTACTGGAACGGCGGGATGACCCCGAAGAGGTTGTTCACCAGGATCGTGCAGAAGAGGGTGAACAGCAGCGGGACGTACTTCAGGAACTCCTTCGACCCGATGATGTCCTGCGCGATGCCGTTGCGGATGAAGTTGTAGCCCTGCTCGGTGACCCACTGGGCCTTACCGGGAACAACCGCCGCCTTGCGCGTGGAGAAGATGAGGAACGCCCCGACGATGACCGCCGAGATGGCGAACAGGAACATCGGCCGCGTGACCGAGAAGTCACCTGAGCCGAAGAACGGCTGGTAGAACTCCTCCGGTGTCGGGGCTTCGAAGCCATCTCCGCCATCGGATGAGGCGCTGAGACCGCTCAGGGCGGCCAGCACGGTGTAGCTCACGAGATCTCCTCGACCTGGTGCAGAACTTCGGACGTGGGGGTGGGCTGGGAGGTGGCAGATGAGATCCACCGGATGGCCCCAGGAGCCGGCGAGCGCCGCGGTGACGCGCGGTGCTCAGGTCCTGCAGAAGTCAGGACGTACCGTACCGGAACCAGATCAGGTACATGGACAGCGCCATACCGCCCAGGATGCCGAGCACCACAAGGAACTGAGTGCCCAGCCAGTGGTCGAGCAGCAGGCCGAGTCCGCCGTACAGAAACGGGCCGGAGATGAGGTAGGCCGTGACGCTCCACGCGACTGCCTCGGGAATGGGTCCCTCGGAGTGCCGACCCTGCTCCGGGCCGCGGTAGGGCTCCGGGTCGCGCGGGTCCGGCGACGGACTGCCGGGTGAAGAGGCGCTCATATGCGTGTCCTGACACGTGGGGCGTACGAACCATCATGACGTCTCCTCGGTGGAGTCGTCTGCGGAGGAAGGCTCGTCGTAGACCGGCTTGCGCATCCGCATGAAGGCGGCAATCTGCGCGACCTGCCAGACCAGCGCGATCGCCAGCACGGCGATACCGAACGCCGGCCCGTCGATCCAGCTCGCGTCGGACAGGAAGAGGATGACGATGCCGAGGAAGATGATCTGCCCAAGGTAGACGGCGAGCGCGCCCGCCATCACGGTCATCGGGTTGTCATCGACGATCTTGCCCATGATGAGCAGGCCGGCCGCGAAGAAGACGACCGCGAGCAGGGCGCCGAGCGCCGCGGAGCCGCCGCCCTTGCTGTCTCGGGCAATCCAGAGCGCGATGACGACGACCGGGAACGCAACCATCGAGGCGAGCACACCGGCCTGCAGCATGGCAGCGAACGGCTTGTCACCGACAGCGACGGCCTTGGTCGGCCTAGCCGCGTCTCGCGGGCGGGAGTCCATCGTCGGGCTTCCTTAATCTGCACAGATCGTGGGCGTCAACGGGCGCCTCGCGAAGAGGCAATCTGGCGTTCCTTCGAACGCTTGTGAAAACTATCACAAGCATCTGGCGTGCCGCCAATCGGGGTCACTCCCCCGGCTCCGCAACAGGTCAGGGCCGCAGTCGACGAGCCGGGCTCCAGCGAGGTACGCCCCACGTCAGCAACAGGGACGCGGCCAGAAGGCAGGCCACCAGCGTGGTCGCCCAGCTGGCCGGGAGGAACGCATAGCCGAGCACACCCGATGCCACGGAGACCGACCACAGGTACAGGATGAGCACCGCACGACGGTGCGTGTGCCCGATCTGCAACATCCGATGGTGCAGATGCTTGGAGTCGGGCTGGGAGAAGCGGCCGCGCCGGCGGATGATCGCCATCACCACGTCGAGCACCGGCAGCGCCAGGATCGCGACTGGCAAGGCGATCGGCAGCCACTGCGCGACAGTCGCCTGGCGGTTGTCGGCGGTCGCCGGGTCGAACTGACCCGTCAACGAGATCGTTGCCGCCGACAGCAGCAGTCCGAGCAGCAGCGCGCCTGAGTCGCCCATGAACAGTCGTGCCGGGTGGAAGTTGTGTGGGAGGAAGCCCACACAGCTGCCGACCAGCCCGGCCGTGATCAAGGTCGCGACCGAGAAGACGCTGGCGGTGCTCGCATCATTGCCGGTGTTCGGCATCGAGTAGGCCCAGATGAAGAAGGTGCCGCCAGCGATGGCCACAACTCCGGCCGCCAGCCCGTCGAGGCCGTCGGCGAAGTTCACCGCGTTGGTCGTGGCGATCACGATGAAGACGGTCAGCCCGATCATCACCGGCTGCGGCAGGACGGTCTGCCCGGCGATCGGCAAGGTGATCAGCTGGACGCCCGAGAACGCCATCACCCCGGCCGCGATGAGCTGCCCCGCGAACTTGGTCAGCGCATCCAGCTCTCGGAAGTCATCGATGGCCCCGAGAAGGCACATGAGCGTGGCGCCGGCCAGCACGCCGGCCAAGGGACGATGCGGCAGTGTCGACAGATACGGCAGCTGGATGGCGACCAGGATCGCCACGGTAAATCCGACCAGCATGGCGATCCCGCCGAGTCGCGGGATCGGCACGGAGTGGACGTCCCGGCCGCGCACGGGCGTGACCGCCCCGAAGCGGACAGCCACCCAGCGCGCCACCGGGGTGGCGACGAAGGTGAAGACGGCCGCGATGACCGCGACCAGGACGTACTCGCGCACTGGAGCTCAGTCAGCCTCGCGGGTACGCGGGGAAGCGGCCCACGAGATCCGTCACCTGCGCGCGGACCTCCTTGGCCACCGCGTGGTCCGGGTCGCCGTCGCCCTCGGTGATCGCCTTGTGGATCAGGTCGGCGATCTGCTTCATCTCCTCGACGCCCATCCCCTGCGTCGTCACCGACGGTGAGCCGACGCGGATGCCGGAGGCGATGTTGGGCTTCTGCGGGTCGAACGGGATGGCGTTCTTGTTCAGCACGATGCCGGCCGCGTCGGCACGCAGCTCGGCGTCCGCACCGGTGACGTTGATGCCCTGCAGGTCGTGCAGCGAGAGGTGGGTGTCGGTGCCGCCCGTCGTGGGGCGAATTCCCTTCTCCCCCAACGACGTTGCGAGCTGCTGCGCGTTGGCGATGACCTGCTTGGCATAGGTCGCATACTCCGGCGTCGCGCACTCCTTGAAGTTGACCGCCTTGGCCGCGATCGTGTGCATCTGCGGGCCGCCCTGCATCATCGGGAAGACCGCGCGGTCAAGTGCCTTCGCGTGCTCCTCCTTGCAGACCAGCGCGCCGGAGCGCGGGCCACGCAGCACCTTGTGCGTCGTGAACGAGACGACATCGGCGTACGGCACGGGCGAGGGGATGGCCTTGCCGGCCACCAGGCCGATGAAGTGGGCGGCGTCGACCCAGAAGATGGCGCCGACCTCGTCGGCGATCTTGCGGAAGCGCTCGAAGTCGATGAGACGCGGGATGGCCGAGCCGCCCGCGAGGATCACCTTGGGCTGGTGCTCCTTGGCGAGTGCCTCGACCTCGTCGTAGTCGATGTCCTCGGTCTCCTTGTCGACGCCGTAGTTGACGGCGTTGAACCACTTGCCGGAGAAGGACATCTTGGTGCCGTGGGTGAGGTGGCCACCGTGCGGCAGGGACATCGACAAGATGGTCTCGCCCGGCTTCATGAACGCGCCGTAGACCGCCTGGTTGGCGCTCGCGCCAGAGTGCGGCTGGACGTTGGCGTGGTCGGCCTCGAAGAGCGCCTTGCACCGGTCGATGGCGATCGTCTCGGCCTTGTCGACCTCGGAGCAGCCGCCGTAGTAGCGACGCCCGGGGTAGCCCTCGGCGTACTTGTTGGACAGCGTCGAGCCGAGTGCGGTGAGGACCGCAGGGCTCGACAGGTTCTCGCTGGCGATGAGCTGGAGGCCACCACGCAGCCGGTCGAGCTCGGAGAGCAGCACGCCTGCAATGTCGGGATCGAACTGCTCGAGTGCGTCGTAGTCGGAACCGTAGAAGGGCGTGGTCATCGCTGGTCACCTGTCGCTGTCTCGGGCGGGCTGGGCTGATCTGGAAGAGCGGCTGGCTCGGCTTGGTCCTCGTCCACCGATGGTTCGGGGCGCGGGAGCGCTGTGCTCCCGAACGATCGGTGCGGCTGCACGGTCGAAGAATCCTGCCAGTGCTGGCCCAGGGTAGGCGGCTCCGGTTCGTCGACGTCAGCGGACGACGCCAGCTGGACATCCTCGGGCAGCTCCGGTGCGCCGCCAGTGACCCCGTCATCCTCGCCGACGCCGAACGGCTCCTCGACGTGCGGTGCCACCAGGTCGATGTCACCGAGCACCTCGCGCAGCCGGTCGAGCGAGACCGCGCCCTCGCGCAGCACGATCGGGTCGGGCTTGGTGCAGTCCAGGATGGTCGAGGGCTGCAGTGCGTCGCGCGGGCCGTCATCGAGGTAGATGTCGGCGAACGGTCCGAGCTGGAAACCGGCATCGGTGGCCGTCGTGGCAGCCGGCTGGCCCGTGCGGTTGGCGCTGCTCACCGCGAGCGGACCGGTCTCGGCCAGCAGAGTCAGGGTGAGCTCGTCATCGGGCATACGCAGCGCGACCGTGCCGTTGGTCTCGCCGAGGTCCCACGACAAGGACTGCTGCGCGCGTACGACGAGGGTCAGCCCGCCGGGCCAGAACTCCTTCATCAGCCGCTTGACGTAAGACGGCATGGCCATGGCCAGTCCGTCGACCGTGCGGGGGTTGGGGACCAGCACGGGGGGCGGCATCTCTCGCCCGCGACCCTTCGCAGAGAAGATCGCCGCCACACCGGCCGGACTGAACGCATCAGCCGCGAGCCCGTAGACCGTGTCGGTGGGGAGCACGACGAGACGACCGTCACCGATCGCCGTCCTGGCCGCAGCCAGCCCCTCCTCACGCCCTTCCGAGGTCGAGCAGTCGAAGACTGGACTCACACACCACTCCTAGAAACCGCCATCGAATCCACCGCCAAAGTCTCCCCCACCGAAGTCTCCGCCGCCGAAGTCCCCTCCACCGAAGTCTCCACCGCCAGAGTCCGCGCCCGCACCCGGGTCACCACCGTCGTACGCCGCCGTGTCGGCCTGGGCGCCGGCGTCACCGGATGCCGCATCGCCGGAGCCGGCGTCGCCCTGACCCTGATCCGCACCCTGGTCGCCACCGCCCTGATTGTCCGGGTTGGCGCTGTCGTCGAGGGTCGCGTCACTGGTGACGTCGTTGTCGAACAGCTCCTGAGCGATGGCCGTACCGATGAACGCACCGGCAACGCTGCCGAGCAGCATGCCGCCCATCCCGAGGCCACCGCCACCCGCTCGACCGCCGAGGCCAGGCCCGCCGAACGCACGCTGGAGTGTGCCCGGCTGCTGCATCTCGATCCGCGTCGCGCTGCGCGCCAGGGACTGCGGCGAGTCGTCGCGCGGCGCGTCCTGGGGCGAGGTCTGGGCGAGCTTGTTGAGGACCTGCTGGCGCTGCGCGGGTGTCAGCTGAGCGAACGCCTGCTCGTGCGCCTTCTCGATCTGCTCCGGCGGGGCCGTACGCAGGAGGTACTCGTAGCGCTGGATCGCCTGCTGGTCGGCGTCGGTCGTCTGCTGCTGCGGCGGCTGCTGGTACGCCGGGGGCGCCGGCTGCTGCTGGAACCCGCCCTGGGGCGCGGCCTCGGCCGGCGGTTGCTGCTGTCCGAAGCCTGCCTGCTGCCCGTAGCCCTCCTGCTGCGGCGGCTGCGGGAAGCCCGCCTGCCCCTGCTGCTGGTCCTTGCGCCCGAACAACCGGTCCAGGAATCCCATGACTGCCTCGTCTCGTGTCGTGGCTTCGGCATCTGCTCAACGTCCGACCAGCCGCACATGTCTCTGGTTCGCGCGGCCGCTGCCTGACGTGTCTTCCAGCGCTCGCGGTCGAGCGTAGTCCGAGGTCGCTGGCACAGTGCATCCCATGACAGACGAGGAGCTGACGGACGCGTCGTACGACGGACCTGGGCTGCGCGCGGTCGTGGAGTCCGCCCGTGGTCCGGTCACGCTGACCCGGTGCGACGCTCAGGACGCCGACCTGCGTGACGCGGATCTGTCAGAGGCCACCTTCGTGGACTGCACGCTGGACCGGGTGGACCTGCGGGGCGCTCAGCTGGCGGACGCGCGCTTCGTCGGGTGCCGTCTGATGGGTGCCAACTTCGAGCGGGTGCGCGGGTTGGGCTTCCGACTGGAGCGGTGCAACCTGTTCGCCGCGACGCTGGTCGGTGCTCCCCTGGCCCGCACCGACCTGTCCGGCTGCCGACTGACGGAGGCCGTGCTCCGCGGTGCCGACCTGCGGTGGTGCACCTTCGACGGCTGCGACCTGCTCAACGCCGACCTCCACATGGCACTGCTCGAGGGCGCCGACCTGAGGGGTGCCGCTCTCGGGCCGTGTGACCTGGACCGGCTGAAGGCGATGAAGGGCGCGATCGTGACGACGCGTCAGGCCACCGAGATCCTCGAGGACCTCGCCGGCATCACGATCAGCGACCCCAACTGAGCCGTAGCATCGGCACACTCGGTGCCACCGGCGCCCGACCCTTGAGGATGCCTCCATGCTCGTGGCGATCCCGGCGGCGCTCGCCGCCCTGGTGCACGTCTACATCTTTGTGATCGAGTCGCTGCGCTTCACCCATCCGTCGACGTTGAAGGCGTTCGGGATCCGCTCGGTCGAGGAGGCGGAGGTGATGAAGCCGTGGGCCTTCAACCAAGGCTTCTACAACCTCTTCCTCGCCATCATCACGGCGGTCGGTCTGATCCTCCACGCGGGCAACCACGACGAAGCCGGCGTCGCACTGGTGGCCTCCGCCACGGCGTCCATGCTGGCGGCCGCCCTCATCCTCGGAGGCAGTGATCGCAGCAAGCTGCGCGGCGCTGTCGTACAGGGCCTGTTCCCTCTGCTCACGGTCATCGCGCTGCTCGCCACGGGCTGGTAACACGCGCTCATCTGAGCACCACCAGGCTGATCCGTCCCACATGAGAAAACGATTCCCTTCGCACGTCCCGTCGTCGCCGATCTTTTGACAGGCTGATGCTGGCGCCAGTCTCCGCGGACGGCACCGGAGCCGACGAAACACGATGAGACGACGATGCCAGCCGAGGGAGCCTGCGACCTCGGCTGGAGGAGGAGTCTCGTCCAGAGGGAACAGACGAGGGATCGATGCACGACAACGCCGCCTTTGTCCGAGCGCGCCTGAAGCGATTCCGTCAGGAGTACCTCCCGGCCGCGCTTTACCGCGAACGACACCCGCTCACCCTCACGCGATGGGACGCGCCGGGCGAGCCAGTGCCGTACGACGAGGCGACCTCTCAGTCGTACGCACCCTTCGTGGCCGGTGCCGGGATCGACTCCCGCTGGGGTCGTCCGTGGGGCACGACCTGGTTCCACGTCACGGGTTCGATCCCGGAGGGCTGGGCGGATGTCGCGGGCACTCAGCTCGAGGCGGTGATCGACCTCGGCTTCAACGACGCCGGCCCTGGCTTCCAGGCCGAGGCCACCACGTACGGCCCAAAAGGCACGATTATCAAGGGAATCGAGCCGCGCAACGCCCACGTCCCGATCGAGGCGATCAGGGGCGAGCAGGGTGACATCGACTTCTACGTCGAGGCTGCGGCCAACCCCTTCATCGCCGAGAACGGCTGGTTCATGCCGACGCCGCTGGGCTCCAAGGAGACGGCTGGGACGCAAGAGCTCTACGAGTTCCGCAGCCTCGACATCGCGCTCCTCGACGTGGCCGTCTGGGAGCTGACTCAGGACATCTGGGTCCTCGCCGGCTACCTCGAGGAGCTCCCGGCTGACTCGCCGCGGCTGGCCGTCATCAGCCGCGCACTGGACCGGATGCTCGACGCGGTCGACCCGCGCGATCTGGCCAGCACCGCTGCGGCCGGACGCGAGGCGCTCGCACCGGTGCTCGCCTCCCCCGCCGTCGCCAGCGCGCACCAGGTCATCGCGACCGGACACGCGCACATCGACTCCGCGTGGTTGTGGCCGACTCGAGAGACGGTGCGCAAGTGCGCGCGCACGTTTTCCAACGTGGTCGACCTGATGGACCAGCATCCGGACTTCGTCTTCGCGTGCTCCTCTGCGCAGCAGTTCGAGTGGATCCGTGAGCACTACCCGGAGCTGTTCGAGCGGATCAGGGCCAAGGTCGCGGCCGGTCAGTTCGTGCCGGTCGGAGGTATGTGGGTGGAGTCCGACACCAACCTGCCCGGCGGAGAAGCGTTGGCACGTCAGCTGATTGAGGGCAAGCAGTTCTTCCTCGAGCAGTTCGGCGTCGACACGCAGGAGGTCTGGCTGCCCGACTCGTTCGGCTACACCGCGGCCATGCCACAGCTGGTGAAGGCATCGGGGTCGACGTACTTCCTGACCCAGAAGATCTCCTGGAACGACACCAACACGATGCCGCACCACACGTTCCAGTGGGAGGGCATCGACGGCACTCGGGTCTTCACGCACTTCCCCCCGGTCGACACCTACAACTCCGAGCTGTCCGCGACCGAGCTGCTCCGCGCCGAGCACCAGTTCCGTGAGAAGGGCGGCACCAACATCTCGTTGGTGCCGTTCGGCTTCGGCGACGGTGGAGGCGGGCCCACGCGCGAGATGCTCGGCGCCGCCGAGCGTCAGCGTGACCTCGAGGGAGCACCCAAGGTCACGATCGCCAGCCCGAGGGAGTTCTTCGACCGCGCCTCCGAGGACTACCCCGACGCACCCACGTGGTCCGGTGAGCTCTACCTCGAGTACCACCGCGGCACGTACACCTCCCAGGCCCGGACCAAGCGCGGCAACCGGCGCAGCGAGCACCTGCTGCGTGAGGCCGAGCTGTGGGCGTCCGCCGCCGCAGTCCGCGGCGACTACGACTACCCGTACGACGAGCTGCAGCGCCTGTGGCGAATCGTGCTGCTCAACCAGTTCCACGACATCCTGCCCGGCTCGTCGATCAGCTGGGTCTACGAGGACGCGGAGCGCACCTACGAGGAGATCGAGCGCAGCCTCGAGTCGATCATCGGCGAGGCGCTGAAATCGCTTGGTGGCGAAGGAGACTCACGCGTCCGCCTGAACGCTGGACCGTACGCTCGTGCCGGCGTTCCCGCCCTCGGCGCGGCACCGACTGACTCGTCTTCCGAAAAGGCATCGGTAGCCAAGGGCGCCGATGGATCGGTCACTCTCAGCAACGATGCGCTGACGGTCACCGTCGATCCCCGGGGCGAGCTCGTGTCAGTCGTCGACCTCCAGGCAGACCGCGAGCTCATCCCGACCGGCATGACCGGCAACCACCTGCAGCTCTTCGAGGACATCCCGAACGAGTGGGATGCCTGGGACGTCAACGAGCACTACCGGCGCAACGAGATCGAGGTGTCCGGCGCCACGGCTGTCGACATCGATGGCGACGCCGTCGTTGTCACCCGGCAGATCGCGGAATCGACTGTCCAGCAACGTATTTCGCTGAGCACCGAGTCACCCGCGGTGGACATCGACACTACGGTCAGCTGGCAGGAGCGGCAGCGGCTGCTCAAGGTGGCGTTCCCCGTGGACGTCCACGCCGACCGCGCCACGTCGGAGATCCAGTTCGGCCACGTCCACCGCCCCATCCACCAGAACACCTCGTGGGACGCAGCCCGCTTCGAGACCTGTGCCCACCGCTGGGTCCACGTCGGCGAGCCCGGCTATGGCGTCTCCGTGGCCAACGATGCGACGTACGGGCATGACATCCAACGGATCTCGACGAATGAGGGTGTGGCCACCCAGGTCCGTCTGTCTCTGCTCCGGGCGCCGCAGTTCCCCGACCCGGACGCCGACACCGGTGAGCACCGCATGCGCTACAGCATCCGCCCTGGAGCCTCGATCGCCGACGCGGTGGCCGAGGGCTACCGGCTCAATCTGCCGATCCGGGAGGTCGACCTGGGTGCAGCACCCGAGGCATTGGTCAGCGTGGACGGGCCCGCGGTCGTCGAGGCGGTCAAGCTCGCAGCCGACCGGTCAGGCGACGTCGTCGTACGCCTCTATGAGCCGCATGGCGGCCGGTCTCGTTCGACTGTGACGGTGGTCGACCACGGCGACGTGGCCGAGACCGACCTTCTCGAGCGAGAGATCGAGCCGAAGGCGTTGCGCACCAACGGATCTGGCGCTGCCGAGATCGATCTTCGACCGTTCCAGATCGTCACGTTGCGCTTCCGGCGCCCCTGACCGAGCAGCATCCGCACGACTCATCAATGGCGATGACTTGGAGGAACGCAGATGGCGGACTGGATCACGAGACCGGACCACACTCGTCGTGACGTGCTCAGACTGGTCGGCGGGGCGGCAGTGGCAGTGCCCTTCGCCGCCCTGGCCGGGTGCAGCTCGAACAGCGGCAAGACCCTTCGGGTGAGCTATCAGCAGTTCGGGTCCGGCAAGATCATGAGCAACTACCTGACCAAGGTGGCGGCGCAGTTCAGCAAGGCTCACCCGGACATCACGGTCGAGCTGGTGCCCCTGGTCGCGGCGGAGAACGACTACTTCACCAAGAACGAGCTGATGATGAGCTCGTCGCGGACGGCGTGCGACCTGGTCTACGAGGACACGTTCATCCTCAAGTCCGACGTCGCGGCCGGCTATCTGCAACCGATCGACCACCTGCTCGACAAGTGGCCGATGTGGGACCAGTTCTATCCGATCACGCAGACCGCGGTGCAGGCCGAGGACGGAAAGCACTACGGCGTACCGATATTCACCGACACGCGTGCGATCTGGCACAACAAGGACCTGCTCGCCAAGGCCGGGTTCCCCGCGCCGTGGCAGCCCCGCACCTGGGACGACATCCTGACCGCGGCGCGAGCCGTCAAGAAGAAGCTGCCCGGCGTCGTACCGATCAACATCTACGCCGGCAAGGCGTCCGGCGAGAAGACGTCCATGCAGGGCTTCGAGATGCTGCTCTACGGCACCAGGTCGAAGCTCTACGACGAGAAGCACAAGAAGTGGGTGCTCGGCAGCAAGGGCTTCATCGACAGCCTGCAGATGATCAAGACGATCTTCGACGAGAAGCTCGGGCCGCCGATCGCGAATGCGCTCGACCCCAACCTCAGCGAGACGGTCTCCAGCGACTGGTTTCCCCACGGCAAGCTCGCCATGGCGGTCGACGGTTGCTGGATCGGTGGTGCGTGGGGCGAGGGCGCCGCCGCCGCCTGGCCGGAGGCTCACAAGGTCCTCAAGCTGGCCAAGATGCCGACCCAGCACGGTGAGGCGCCCGGCCTGGTGACTCTGTCGGGCGGCTTCTCGTGGGCGATGCCGGCCAAGGCGTCCCAGCCCGACCTGGCCTGGCAGTTCGTCGAGCAGATGATGGGCACCCAGAACATGACCGACTTCGCGATCGCGGACAACCAGATCTCCGTACGCCGCGACATCGCCGCCCAGCCGCGCTACCAGAACTCCTCACCGACGGTCGGGTTCTTCACCGAGCTGGTGAAGAACACGACGTATCGGCCGGCGCTGGCGCCCTATCCACAGATCTCCAACGCCATTCAGGTCGCGACGGAGTCGGTGATGATCGGGTCGAAGTCCCCACAGGCGGCAGCCAAGTCATACGACGCCGCGGTCATCGACATCGTCGGCAAGTCCGAGACGATGAAGGAGGCGTGATGGCGACACTCACGGAGACGGCTGCCCGACGAGACAGCGCCGAACCACCTGACCGACGTCCGCACCGTCGTACGGCAGCACGCGGAATCCCTTTGCTGCCAGCGGTACTCGTGCTCGGAGCCTTCCTGGCCGGTCCCGTCCTCTACAGCATCTATCTCGCGTTCACCAACCGTGCGCTGCGCGGCGAGGGCGCGTCCGAGACGTCGTTCGTCGGACTCGACAACTTCCGTACCGCGTTCGACACGTCGGAGTTCTGGAACGCCGTCGGCCTCACGCTGGTGTTCACGGTCGTGTCGGGGATCATCGGTCAGAACGTCCTCGGCATGGCGCTCGCGCTGCTGCTGCGGCGGTCGGCCACCTGGGTCGGCGTCCTGACCGGCACGATCGTGGTCGGAGCCTGGATCGTGCCCGAGGTCGTCGCCGGATACCTCTGGTACACCTTCCTTTCCGACGGTGGCTCGCTCAACGGCATCCTCGGCTTCTTGCATCTGCCGAATCAGGACTGGCTCATCGCCTCACCGATCATTGCGGTGTCGTTCGCCAACATCTGGCGAGGCACGGCGTTCGCGATGCTGACCTACTCCGCCGCCCTCTCCCAGGTCTCCCCCGAGCTGGATGAGAGCGCGCAGATCGACGGAGCCGGCCCCGTACGCCGCTTCTGGTCGATCACCCTGCCGCTGCTGCGGCGCTCGATCATGACGTGTCTAATGCTCACCACGCTGCAGACGCTGTCGGTGTTCGGGCTGATCTACGTGATGACCGGTGGCGGCCCCGGCATCCAGAGCCAGACCCTGCCGCTCTACATGTACGAGCAGGCGTTCAGCTACGGGCAGCTGGGATACGGCACCGCCGTCGCCCTGATGCTGCTGCTGGTGGGCGGTCTCGCCGCCTTGGCCTACCTGCGCGTGCTGCCGAAGGAGGACAAGGAATGAGCACCGAATCAGCAACCCTGACCGGCGTCGGAGCCGCAACCGCCAAGGCCGGCCGCCGTGGCGGGCATGCCAAACGCAATCTCACCGTCAAGGCCGGCTCGTCGGTCATTCTCCTCATCATCGCCGTGGTGTTCTGCATACCGCTGCTCTGGGTGATCCTTGCCTCCATCAACCCGAATGCCTCGCTGTCCGTGGAGTGGCCGGGCAGCCCGAGCACCGACAACTACCGCGCGGTGCTCAATACGGACACGACGTATCGGCCGATCTGGAACTCCGTGATTCTCTGCGGTGGCGGGACGATCCTGACCATGATCTGCTCGGCGCTGGCAGCGTACCCGCTCAGTCGTTACCAGTCGCGCGCCAAGCGGCCATTCCTGCTCACCATCATCTTCGCGACCGGCTTGCCTATCACCGCGATCATGGTCCCGGTCTATGCGATGTTCGTGCGGGTCAACCTGATCGACTCGATGATCGGCGCCATCTTCTTTCTCGCGGCGTCGTCCTTACCGTACGCGATCTTCTTGATGAAGAACTTCATGGACGGAGTCCCCAAGGAGCTCGAGGAGAGCGCCTGGACCGAAGGCGCCGGGACGCTTCGGGCCCTCTGGTCGATCGTGCTGCCGCTGATGCGGCCCGGCACCGCCGTCGTCATGATGCTGACGTTCGCCAAGATGTGGGGCGACTTCTTCGTGCCCTTCATGCTGCTGCTGTCACCCGACAAATTGCCCGCGTCAGTCAGTCTCTTTACCTTCTCCTCACAGTACGGACAGGTGGCGTACGGGCAGCTCGCGGCCTTCTCGATCCTCTACTCTCTGCCGGTTGTGCTGCTTTATCTCGTACTCGGTCGGCGCCTGCGAGACGGATTTGTCGCCGCCGGTGGCTTGAAAGGCTGATGCCCCAATCTTGACCAAACGTAGATCGGCGGGGGGCTTTCCTCCCGCCGACTACGAATGTCACGGTGGATGTGCAGACGCCAGCTCGGGGTTACGGTCTCTGATCGGGGTACTCCATGTCCGCACGCTCAGGAATCGGCCCGACAATCTCTCGACGCACTGTCCTCGCCTTGCTGGGGGCCGCCCCCACCAGCGCCGCATTAGGGCGAATGGGCAGCGCAAACAAAGCGATCTACCAGTTCGTCAGGCACAGCCCACCTGCCCGGACCGACGTGTACGACGGCACGGGCAAGCTGGTCGCGACATTCACCGACCGAGCACGCACCGTGACGTTGGCCGGACCGGCACGGACGTTCGCCGAGGCCGGCAGCACTTCCGCGACCGTGCGGCAGTCCACGTGGGTGCGGGTCGCGCCGAGGGCTTGGTCAGCCGGCGAGGCGAGCGCCTCCTGGGTGCGTCCGTGGCTGAATGCCGTCGTCGGGAGCCCGGTCGGCGACATCCTCACCCTGGCGATGCAGTATGTCGACGGAGCGCCGAACATCACCGATGCCGACGGCACCCGCTATGCGGGGGACGCGGCGTACGGTCCGATCGTCGCCGGCGAGCACCTCGAAGGGTCGGACATCCAGGACTACCTCGGCGTGCCGTGGACCTTTGACGACGGCGTCACCAGAATGCCCAGGACCGATCGGTACGGCATGGTGGACTGCTCGGGTTTCGTCCGGCTGCTGCTCGGACTCCGGTTCGGCTTTCCGCTGCTCAGCGGGTACGTCGCCGGCCCCGGTCTCCCCCGACGTGCCCAGGACCTGGCCGCCCGAGGGCCCGGCACGATGGTCATCCCGGACACCGGCGTACGTCCCACCAACCTCGCGGCGCTGCGGCCCGGCGACCTGCTCTTCTTCAGCACCGAGGGTGACGGGATCATCAATCACGTGGCGTTCTACCTCGGGATCGACAGCGCTGGGCGACGTCGGTTCTTCTCCAGCCGCAAGACGTTCGAGGGCCCCACCATGGGTGACGTCGGAGGCGTGTCCGTGCTGGACGGCAACGGCTACTACGCGGTCGGCCTGCGCAGTGCCCGTCGAGTCTGAGCGTCAGGTCACCGGTCGGGGCTGGGTCGTGGAGTCCAGCCATGTGTTGATCAGCGCAGTGAGGTCACGGCCGGTGCTCTTGTTGACGTAGGCGATGAAGGTCGCCCGATCGGCGCTGCCGTTGCGATGCTCCTGCGACCAGCCACGTGCCATCGTGAAGAACGCGGTGTCACCGACGGTCTTGCGGATCTGGTGCAGCATCGCCGCGGCGCAGGTGTAGACGTTGCGCGCCGCGAAGCTGTCCGCACGAGGAGTTCCGGGTGGCCCGGACTCCTTCCGATCGGCGGCATCTTCCGTCAGCATCATCTGGTCCAGATCGGCATTGGGCGTGTGGTCCTTGTCCTGCTGCCACAGCACCTGCGCGTAGTAGGCCCAGCCCTCGTTGAGCCAGACGTCCTTCCACGTCTTCGGACTGACCGTGTCGCCGAACCACTGGTGCGCGTACTCGTGCAGCAGGTTGCGCTCGAACCGCGGCCGTCCGATGCCCACCGGGCCCATCTGTCCCATCGTGACCAGCTGCTGGGTCTCCATCGCCGAACGGCTGTCGACCACGACCAGGCCCCCGCTGGCGAACGGGTACGGTCCGAACCGCTGCTCGAGCCAGGCGATCATCGCCGGGGACTCGCGCGCGACCTCGAGCTCGTCAGCGTCCTGCGGCCGGACCCAGTACGTCAGTGGCAGTCCTCGCGGCCCGTTCGCCTCCTCCTTCTTGAACGGCCCGACCGCCACGGTCGTGAGGTACGACGACACCGGGTCGGTGGTCGTGTACCGGTTGGTCTGTCCGCTGGTCCCCGCTGGCGTACCCGATGCCACGCCGACCCAGCCCGCGGGCGCGGTGACGGCGATGTCGTACAACGCCTTGTCGGAAGGCTGGTCGTTGACGGGGTACCAGGTGAGGGCGCCGTACGGCTCCTGCATCGTCCAGAGCTCGCCGGTCGGTGTCACGGTCAGCCCGAGCGGCTCGATGTCGGTGCGCTTGGACGGGTCTGCGATCGGACGCGGAGTGCCGTGGTAGCGAACGACCACAGCGGCGGCAGCATCCTTCGTGAGCGGGGTGGGCACCGTGAGCTTGTCCTGCGGGGACGTCGATCCGCTGACGGACTTCCCGTTGACCGTCACTGAGTCGATGACGTAGTCATGGAGGAAGTCGAGGGTGATCCGCGGCAGGTCGGCCGTTGCGCGCAGCTGCAGGGCCGCCGTGCCGGTTAAGGTCCTGGTCTGCTGCGACCAGGTCAGGTCGAGCCCGTAGTGCAGGACGTCGAGTCCGGCGTTGCCCCGACTCGGATAGATGGTGTCTGGAACAGGGTCCGAGCGGCCGGCCGCCCACCTCGCGATGTCGGCGGGACCAGGGCTGGACGCCGGCGAGGGCGACATGGTCGGTGAGCTGGGCGCCCGCTGAGGCGTGGGGTCGTCGCAGCCGCCAACCGCGACCGCGGCGAGCAGCGTCACTCCTAGCGCCGCAACGGCGCGCCGACCTCCATGAAGATGACCTCCCATGGCCTCACTGAAGGGGACGAGGCGCTCAGAACTCCGGCTGCAGCCGCATCCGAGACCAACCTGTCATCTGTCCTGGACCGCCCCGTGGTGACCGAGAGACGCGGGAACGCTGGACTCCTCGACCTGATCCAGCACGACCGGCCACGCCTTGGTGACCCCCACGAGGTCCCACAGATCCATCAGGTTTGCCGGCCAGATCTCATCCGTCGCGGCCAGGACGTCGGCGCGGCTCCACCAGCGGTGCTGCTGGATCGTGACCTGCTCCTCCGGCGTGAAGCCGACGGTGCTCACCTCGAACGTCGCGACCCGTGCGACATAGAACGCATCGTCCTGATCGACGACCTGGTCGCTGTAGCCATGCACGACGTGCCTCCGGGCCAACGGCCCGAGCACGGCTGCGCGTCCGAGCGCGAGGCCGGTCTCCTCATCGATCTCACGCACCACGGCGTCGAGCTCGGACTCCCCCGGATCGATGCCGCCGCCGGGCAGGATCCACCAGGTCTTGTCGATGCCGGGGTCGCTGTCCTGGAAGAGCAGGACCCGGTCCTGATCGTCGACCAGCAGCACTCGTACGGTCGAGCGCACGACATGTCGGCGTTGGGTGGGGTCCGATGCGGCGGTGAGGGTGCGCTCGAGATCGGTCACCCTGCTGACCCTAGGGCGCGCGGACGGCCGTCAGGGCTCTTGGACGCTCAGTCAGATCACAATGGTCCTGGATGTCCGCCCAGTGGCCCTGCCGCGTCAGCGCGCGCGGCAGCGAGTCGCCTTGCACATCAGCGTGTTCCATGACGAGGCGACCCTCTGGACGCAGCAGCTCTGCGGCCCTTGCCGCGACCTCGACGGGGATCCTGAGACCATCGTCGCTACCCCCGAAGAGTGCGACCTCGGGGTCGTGGTCGCGGACCTCCGGGTCGATCGGCACCATCCCGACGGGGATGTAGGGAGGATTGCTGACCACGACATCGACCAGACCGACGAGGTCCGGGAACGCGGATTGCGCTGCGCCACAACGAATCTCGACCTCAAGACCCAGCTGATCGCGATTGCGCTCGGCCCAAGCATGAGCCATCGGATCGAGCTCGACGGCGAGGACGGTCAGGTCAGGGCGCTCCTGCTTGATGGCGAGTGGGATCGCACCGGACCCCGTGCACAGATCAATGACGAGGCCACCGTGTGCCACGTCGGCGAGCGCGAGGTCGACGAGCATCTCGGTCTCGGGTCGCGGGATGAAAACGCCTGGCCCGACAGCAAGCTCGATGCCCCGGAAGCCTGTGACGCCGGTGAGGTGCTGCAGCGGCACCCGCGTGGCCCGGGCGTCGACCAACGAGGTGAGACGGTCGCGGACGTCGGCCGGCGGCGTACGGCCCATGACCTGGGCGTGCCGGACCTCGGCAACCGAGCGGCCCCACGCATGAGCGAGCAGCGCGACCGCGTCGTGCTCCGGTGAGGGGATGCCGGCCTCCGCGAGCCGAGCCGTCACCTCACGGATCTCGTCATGACCCATCGGCGACGGCCTGCATCCGCGCAGCCTCGTCGGCGGCGACCGCGGAGTCGACCACGGCGCCGAGGTCACCGTCGAGGACCGTGTCCAGGTTGTACGCCTTGTAGCCGGTGCGGTGGTCGGCGATCCGGTTCTCGGGGAAGTTGTAGGTGCGGATCCGCTCGGAGCGGTCGACCGTGCGGACCTGCGACTTGCGCGCTGCTGACGCCTGCGCCTCGCGCTCGTCAATCTGCATCTGCCGCAACCGTGCTCGCAGCACGCGCATCGCCGACTCCTTGTTCTGGAGCTGCGACTTCTCGTTCTGGCAGGAGACGACGAGTCCGGTCGGCAGGTGCGTGATGCGCACGGCCGAGTCGGTCGTGTTGACCGACTGCCCGCCGGGACCCGACGAGCGGTAGACGTCGATCTTGAGGTCGTTGGGACCGATCTCGACCTCGTCGTCCTCCTCGACGTCCGGAGTGACGAGGACGCCGACGGCCGAGGTGTGGATGCGGCCCTGCGACTCGGTGACCGGGACGCGCTGCACGCGGTGGACGCCGCCTTCGTACTTCAGGCGCGCCCACGGTGCCGTCCCCGGCTCGGGAGTGCCCTTGGCCTTGATGGAGATCCGGACGTCCTTGTAGCCGCCGAGGTCGGAGTCCGTGCCGTCGACGATCTCGGCCTTCCAGCCGGCGCGCTCGGCGAACCGGAGGTACATCCGGGCCAGGTCGCCGGCGAACAGCGCCGACTCCTCGCCACCCTCCCCCGCCTTGACCTCCAGGATGATGTCGCGGTCGTCGTCCTCGTCGCGCGGCAGCAGCAACGTGCGGAGCTTGTCCTGCGTCGCGGTCAGCTGTTCCTCGAGCGCCGGGATCTCCTCGGCGAACGACGCGTCCTCGACCGCCAGCTCACGGGCCGCCTCGAGGTCGTCCTTGGCGCTCGTCCACGCGTGGTACGCCGCCACGGTGGGCGCGAGCGCGGCGTACCTCTTGTTCAGCCGGCGCAGGGCGGTCGGGTCGGCGTGCACCGCCGGGTCAGCCAGCTGCCGCTCCAGGTCAGCGTGCTCGGAGACGATCGTCGCTGCGGACTCGAGCATCAGGATCTCTTCTCGGCGGGGCGGGCGGGCGGGTCAGGGAGAGTGGCCGGGTCGGGAGAGCCGGGCTCCGGCGTACGGACCAAAACGAACACCGGCCCTGCCCATCAAGGGCAGGACCGGTGTGCGAGGGAGCTACTTGGCGGCCTTCTTGCCGTAGCGCTCCTGGAAGCGGGCGACCCGACCACCGGTGTCGAGGATCTTCTGCTTGCCGGTGTAGAACGGGTGGCACTGCGAGCAGACATCGGCGCTGATCTTGCCGTTCTCAGCAGTGCTGCGGGTGGTGAACGTCGCGCCACAGGTGCACGTCACCGTGGTCTCGGCGTACGCCGGGTGAAGGTCTTTCTTCACGGGATTCTCCTAGCTGTTGGGGTGTCTCCGGGTCGTCAGCGCTCGATGCGACAACGTGAACCGGTGACCAGCGGACCAGTCTGCCAGAGCGGCAGACCAACAGTCCAAACGAGAACCGTTCCCGCCCTATTCCTCGACGACCCGTGTTGCGCGCAACGGCGCTTGGTATGACCAACCAGGCCGTACGATCCGCGCAGCATTCTTCAATCAGGGGGACCTCATGCCGTCACGCCGAATTCCGCCCATCATGTTGGGCGTCCTCACGTTGCTCCTCGCAGCCTGCTCAAGCGGTTCGGGGACCGCTGAGCCATCCACCTCACCCACCGTGAGCTCGTCCGCGGCTCGCCCCTCCGCTACTGCGTCGGCTACCGCGTCGACGGCTCCGACCACCGCCGCGGACCCCACCGCTCTGGACGACACCACCGATTTCGCGGACCCGAGCAATCCGGACAACTGGGACGAGTACGACGACGGCCCTGACGAGCACGTCAAGGTCGATCCGGGCGGCACGGGATATGTGATCAAGACGTCGACCGACGGCATGGCGTTATTGACCTCGCAGTCCTTCGCCCATGTCCGCGCGAGCGATGTGTCGGTCTCGATGCGGACGGTGTCGCACGCGACACCGGCGGACACCTATGTCGGCGTGGCCTGCATGTCACAGCTGAACACCGATGGCTCGATGAAGACGTGGTACTCGCTCTCGTACAACGGGGCGGGTCACATGGCCATCGTGAAGTCGAGCGGTGATCGGGACACCCTCCTCGCCGAGGGAAAGATCCCGAACTACCGCGCCAGTCACCCACCCACGGTCGATATTCGGTGCCGCCGCACTCCAGCAGGAGTCGAGCTATCGGCCACGGTCGCCGGTTCCCGGGTGGTTCGAACGACTGCCAAGGTCAACCCGCTACCGGCCGGTGAGGTGTTCTTGCAAGTTGCCAATGGGCGGCAACGAGACAAGTCGGGTTCCAAGATCGACCGCTGGGTCATGTCGTTGCGAGGCACCACCAAGACCCAGTAACGGGTCATTCGCGTTGTCGGTGGGTCGGTCTAGCGTCGTGAGTCATGAGATACGGGTTCGTGGTGCCGTTCGCGTCCGAGGTGGAGTTCGTTGAGCTGGCGCGGCTCGGCGAGGAGCACGGCTGGGACGCCGTGTTCAGCTGGGAGGGCGTGTGGCGACGCGATGCCTGGGTGCAGCTGGGCGCGGCTGCCGCCCACACCTCACGTATCCGCCTCGGCACACTGCTCACTCCTGCAGCGCGCTACAAACCGTGGGACCTCGCCTCCGTCGTCTCCTCGGTCGACCAGCTCTCCCACGGTCGAGTCACGCTCGGTGTCGGACTCGGCGCGCTGAACTCCAACTGGACCGTCTTCGAGGGCGAGGAGCCGCGCGCGGTCCGCGCCAAGAAGCTCGACGAGTGCCTCGACATCTACGCAGGCCTCACCAGCGGCGAGCCCTTCTCGTACGCCGGAGACCACTACTCCGTCGACCTCACCTCCCCCGTCGAGCCGGACGGTCCCCCGCCTCCCGTGCAATGCCCGCATCCGCCGGTGTGGGTCGTCGGCGCCTACCTGCCCGGTCGCAAGCGGCAGCGTTCCCTTGAGCGAGCCGCGCGCTGGCAGGGCATCTTCCCGGCGTACGTCGGCGGCCAGGAGGGCAGCTCCGGGATGACCGTCGAGGCGCTCAGCGAGATCGTCGCCCGGGTGCGTGAGCTGCGCGAGGCGGAGGGACTGCCGTGGGAGGGCTACGACGTCGTGGTCGAGGGTGACAGCCACGGCGACTTCGGCGAGGTGCGCGGACCGACCGGGCCATGGGAGCAGGCGGGCGCCACCTGGTGGGTCGAGTCCTGGTGGGACGTCGAGGACTCACCAGCCGGGGTCAACGAGCTCCGGAGACGGATCGCAGCCGGTCCGCCCACTGCGTAAAGACAGGCAAAGGACGCGGTGGGCATTATTTCCGATCAGGTCGGGTCAAAGTAAACCTTTGACGCCCTGATCAGTGGCAAGGTGCGTCTTGTCACGTCGTCTCGGCACACACCCTTATGCAGGAGGCACCATGGGTACGCATCTGTCCCGCCGACACTTCCTCGTCGCCAGCGTCGCCGTGCCCGCGGTCGCCGCAGTCGCGGCCGGCTCGGCACAGGCCAAGGTCACCGTCGACCAGCACACGATCTTCACCGAGGCGGCGGCGGCGTACGACGTCCCGGCCGCCCTGCTGGCCGCGGTGTCCTACTCGCAGACCCGGTGGCAGGACCACGACGGCACGCCGAGCGCTTCGCTCGGCTACGGCCCGATGCACCTGATCGACGGTGCGGCCGCGCAGGAGGCCCGGGCGCGCGCCGACAAGCCGGCGACCGACACCCTGGACACCCTTGCGGGCGCGGCGACCGCGACCGGCTTCTCCAAGGAGTCGCTGCGCACCGACCCCGCCGCCAACATCCGCGGCGGTGCAGCATTGCTGGCCGCGACCCAGAAGGCGGCCGGTCTCCAGACCGGTGCCAAGAGTGACCCGGCGACCTGGTTCGGCGCCGTAGCGACGGTCAGCGGTCTCACCTCGAGTCAGTCCCAGCTCGACTTCGCCGACCAGGTGATGAAGACCGTCAGCGACGGCGCCGCACTCACCCTGGCCGACGGCTCACGTCTGTCGATGGCCGCCCGCACGCTCGGCTCGACCGAGACCCAGCGCGCGCCCCTGGCCCGCCGGGCGAGCGAGGCGCGCAAGCACCACCACGACCACGGCCCGATCGATGCGCCGCGCGGCCTGGACGTTGAGTGGATCCCCGCGCCCTACGAGCAGTACGGCCCGGGCACCGCCGACTACGGCAACCACGACCTGGCCAGGCGTCCGCGGTCGCCCAAGATCACGCACATCGTCATCCACGACACCGAGGGCTACTGGGACGGCGTCCTGAAGCTGGTCCAGGACCCGACCTACGTGTCCTGGCAGTACTCCCTGCGCTCGAACGACGGTCACATCGCCCAGCACGTCGTCCCCGATGACGTCGCCTGGCATGCCGGCAACTGGTACCTCAACGCCCACTCGATCGGCCTCGAGCACGAGGGCTTCGCGCCGCAGGGTGCGCCGTGGTTCTCGGAGCCGATGTACCGCACCTCGGCGACCCTGGTCCGCTACCTCACGCGCAAGTACGACATCCCGGTGGACCGCGGGCACATCGTCGGCCACGACCAGGTCCCCGGCGTCGACACGCCGCACATTCCTGGCATGCACTGGGACCCGGGTCCCTTCTGGGACTGGGAGCACTACTTCGACCTGCTGCGTGCCCCGCTCGACCGCGGCACCAGCAAGCGCCCGCTGCGGGTCGGCGATGTCGTACGCATCCTGCCGGGCTTCGCCGGCAACAAGCAGCCGGTCACCAGCTGTGAGGCGGGCAAGCCGGACTCGTGCGGCGACAAGGACACCAACTTCGTCACGCTGCGCCTGACACCTGCCGACGACGGCGCGCTGGTCAACGACATCGGCCTGCACCAAAAGGGTCAGCCGGCTTCGACCGAGGTGTCCGACATCAGCGCTCGGGCGACGGCCGGCACGGAGTTCGTGGTCGCCGCTGTCCAGGGCGACTGGACCGCGATCTGGTACCTCGGCCAGCAGGTCTGGTTCTTCAACCCGCGCAAGCGTCCGACGGCCCGCGCGGTCGTCGGTCACGCCAAGGTCGCCACCGCCGCGGCCGGCAAGACGTCGTTCCCGGTCTACGGCCGCTGCTACCCGGAGGCGTCGGCCTACACCGATCCTGCGGACGTGCAGCCGATCAGCCCGCTGATCTACACCATCCCGGCGGGCCAGTCGTACGCCGTCATGGACGAGGCGCCGCCGACCGACTACTACAAGGCCAAGACGTTCTCGACGGACACCCCGAACGATCACATCAACATCGAGGGCAAGGACAAGTACGTCCAGATCAGCCTCGGGCACCGCGTCGCCTTCGTGCGTCGCGCAGACATCGACCTGCACCGAGCCTGACCGCACGATGAGGCCCGGGTCCCACGGGGGCCCGGGCCCCGTCGTACCCCCGCGGCGCCGCGACGCGCTTGTAGTGTGCGCAGGTGGCGTCACAGGAGACCTGGCTCGATGAAGGACTGTCCCTGCTCGCGCAGGACGGTGTGGCCGGGCTCCGGATCGATCGGCTTGCGGCTCGACTCAAGCTCAGCAAGGGGTCGTTCTACCACCACTTCGACAGCATGCCGGGCTACAAGACGGCGCTCCTGGCGCACTTCGAGGCGACCCGGACGACCCGGTTCATCGATCTGGCCGATGAGGCCGGCGGCGCCTCCGCGCGCGAGCGCCTCGACGCGCTGCACCGGATCGTGGTCGACACCCACGAGGGCGACGTCGCGATCGAGGTCGCGATGCGCGCCTGGGCCTCCCTCGACGCGGAGGCTCATGCGGCGATGGAGCGCATCGACGGCACTCGTCTCGGCTACCTCGAGCGGCTGTGGAACGAGCTGACCGATGCCGACACCGCGCACGACACCGCCCGAATCGTCTACCTCGTCCTGATCGGGGCACAGCACCTCGCGCCGGCCCTGCCACAGCCCGAGCTGGACCACCTGTTCGCCGTGGTGGCTGCGACCGCCACACCTCGATAGAGCACCCGGATCGGTCCCCCGCGCGGGGGATCTGCGCGAACCGGCCATACCGTACGGTTTGGTCTGGTTCGAGTCGAGGAGGACGACCATGAGCACGACCACCGAGCACCCGCTCCCCCCGGGCCAACGCGCCTTCCCGTGGCGCCCGTTCGGCAAGGCGATGTACGCCGGCCGCACCATCCCGGCGTACGCACCAGCCGAGCTGACCATCGCAGGCGCCGTCGCCCGGCCGATCCTGCTGACCTGGGACGAGCTGACCGATGGCCTGCCGACCGTTGACGAGACCACCGACCTGCACTGCGTGATGACCTGGAGCGCGGTCGGAATCCGTTGGCAGGGCGTGAGATTCGTCGATGTCCACGAACGACTCGCGGACCTGGTGCAGCCGGCCGCGCACGCGCGATGGATCACCGCGCACGGGCTCGACGGCTACGTCACCTGCCTTGCTCTCGAGGATGCGCTGCGCTCCGACGTGATGCTGGTCAACGGTCGCGACGGTGCGTGCCTCGACATCGAGCACGGTGGGCCGATCAGGCTGATCTCTCCGTCGCAGTACGGCTACAAGAGCGCCAAGCACCTGTGCTCGCTGGAGTACTCCACCGGCTACGAGGGCGGACCGCAGCCGTGGATGAGCCATCCGCGCGGTCGGGTCGCTCACGAGGAGCGCAGCCGCTACCTGCCCGGTTGGTTCTATCGGCGCACCTGGGGTGCGCTGCGGGAGACCGCCTGGCGGGCGTACGACACCCGAGCAGCTCAAGCATCCAGGAGGACGTCGTGACTGTGTCCGTCCGGGCCGACCCGGGTTCCGCCGTACGTGTCGGCGTCCGCGACTGGACGTCAATCACCTTGGCAGTCATAGGGATTGGCCATCTCGCGATGTCACCAGTGCTCTACGGCGACCAGATCTCGGATGTGCTCGGCGCGGGACTCATCGCCCAGATCGAGGCTGACGCCGCGGCGAAGGCAGAGCGATCCGCTGCGTTCTGGTACGTCACGGCCGGGTTGGCCATGCTGCTGCTCGCCGCGCTGGTGCGGGCTCTGGAGCGTTCGCCCGCCGGGATCCCCCGCTATCTCTCGGTCGCCTTCGCGGCGCTCGGCGCGTGGGGGGTCGTGCTGATGCCGGCGTCAGGCTTCTGGGCGTTCTTCGTCCTCGCCGCCATCGCCTGGCGCAGCGCTCGACCACGCTGAGGAGCGGGTACGACGAAGGGCCGGGTTCGCGAGAACCCGGCCCTTCGAAGCTGCCTGTCGACGATCAAGTCAGGAGCAAGAACGTACGAGCGTGCGAGTAGTTCTTGCTCCTGACGCTGAGGAGACTGGCGAGACCAGATACCTCAGCGAGAAGACGAATCAGTCTTCGTCGTCGAGCTTGATCGATGAGGTCTGCTGGACCTGCATCAGGAACTCCACGTTGCTCTTGGTCTTCTTCAACCGGTCGAGCAGCAGCTCGATGCCCTGCTGCTGGTCGAGCGCGGCAAGCACCCGGCGCAGCTTCCACATGATCTTGAGCTCGTCCCCGGCAAGGAGGATCTCCTCGCGACGCGTGCTCGAGGCGTTGATGTCGACCGCCGGGAAGATGCGACGCTCCGCGAGCTGACGCGACAGGCGCAGCTCCCAGTTGCCGGTGCCCTTGAACTCCTCGAAGATGACCTCGTCCATCTTGGAGCCGGTGTCGATCAGCGCGGTCGCGAGGATGGTGAGCGAGCCACCGTGCTCGATGTTGCGCGCAGCACCGAAGAACTTCTTCGGCGGGTAGAGCGCAGCGCTGTCGACACCACCGGACATGATGCGACCGCTGGCCGGAGCAGCCAGGTTGTAGGCGCGACCCAGACGGGTGATGCCGTCGAGCAGCAGCACGACGTCGTGGCCCATCTCGACCAGGCGCTTGGCCCGCTCGATGGCCAGCTCGGCCACGGCCGTGTGGTCGGTCGCCGGGCGGTCGAAGGTCGAGGAGATGACCTCACCCTTGACGGCGCGCTGGAAGTCAGTGACCTCCTCCGGACGCTCGTCCACCAGGACGACCATCAGGTGGCACTCGGGGTTGTTGGTCGAGATCGCGTTGGCAATCGACTGCATCACCAGTGTCTTACCGGCCTTGGCCGGGGAGACGATCAGGCCACGCTGACCCTTACCGATCGGCGACACGAGGTCGATGATGCGGTTGGTGATGTTCTTCTGGTCATCCTCCAGGCGCAGCCGCTCCTGGGGGTACAGCGGCGTCAGCTTGCTGAACTCGACGCGCGCGCTGGCCTCCTCCGGAGTCATGCCGTTGACCGTGTCCAACCGCACCAGCGCGTTGAACTTCTGGCGCGCCGGGGGCTGCTCGCCCTCACGCATCGCCTTGACCGCACCGGTCACGGCGTCACCGGCACGCATACCGTTCTTCTTGACCATGCCGAGCGGGACGTAGACGTCGTTGGGACCGGAGAGGTAACCGCTGGTCCGCACGAACGCGTAGTTGTCGAGGACGTCCAGGATGCCGGCTACGGGCACCAGGACGTCGTCCTCGCGCACCTGGGTGTCGACGTCGCCGAACTCCTCGGCGCGACCACGGCCGCGCTTGCGGTCACGGCCACGCTGACGACGACGGCCGCGGCCGTCGGTGCCGTCATCACGGTTGGAGCCGCCATCGCGGTTGGGTCCACCGTCACGGTTGGGTCCACCGTCACGGTTGCTGTTGCCGCCGCCCTGACGGTTGCCACCCTGACGATCGTTGCCCTGGCGGTCGTTGCCACCCTGACGGTCATCGTTTTGGCGATCGCGGTTGCTGTTGCCGCCCTGGCGGTTGCCACCCTGACGGTCGTTGCCGCCGTCCTGGCGGTTGTCGCCGTCCTGGCGGTCGCGGTTGCCACCGCCGCGGTTGTCGTCCTGGCGACGCTGCTGGCGGTCACCGCTCTGGCGGTTCTCGCCTCGGGAGTCCTCGCCGTCGGTGGTCTGACCACCGTCGGAGTCGCCGCTCTCGGAACGGCGCTGCTCGGGCTGGCGCTGCTCGGCCTGGCCGGTCGAAGCGTTGTCGGACGCGCTCTCAGAGGCGCGGCCGCCGGCGCTGGAGCCGGTCGCCGCAGGTGCGGAGGCCTGCTCGACGCTGGTCACCGGCGCGACGGCCGGCTCCGCGGTGGCACTGGTGGCACGACGCGGCTTGCGACGCGCAACCGGCTCGGCGGCAGGAGCGCCGCCTCCGGAACGACCGGCGCCGATGGCGGCAACCAGATCGCTCTTACGCATCTTGGAGGTGCCCTTGATGCCCATGCTCGAGGCGAGCTGCTTGAGCTCGTCGAGCTTGAGGGCGCTGAGGCCACCTCGGGGAGTCGAGTCACCGGCAGATGGCGCGGCGACCTCGGTGGTGTCTGTCACGAAGGATCCTTCCCCCTCGTCATGCCCCAGCCTCGTGCCGGGGTTTGGGGTATTGACCAGCCAGGTTCAGATCCTGGCTACGACCTCACGACCAAACCCGCACGCCAGTGATGGCGTCACGCGCTCGTGAGGAGAAGTCGCACCAATCAAGATCCCGTGTCAGGAGATCTGGGGTGCCCAGAAGCACTAAGCCCCCGGGCTGGTGGTGCGCACCACAATCTACACCGTGGCCCTGGGTTCGCGCGAAACGACCCGAACTCCGGACGCCGCAATCTCCGGCTGGAGGACGTCCCACCCGTCGTGCACCGCGACGATGTCGGTCACGGCCTGGACGTTGTGCGTCGTGGCCAGCACGAGCACCGACGGGCCGGCACCCGACACGGTGGCCGCGTGACCGGCAGCACGCAGCCGGTCCACCATCGCCATGGTCAGCGGGTAGTAGGACCGGCGCTGCTCCTGGTGCAGCCAGTCACGCGTCGCAGGCAGCAGCAGGTCGGGTGAGCGGGTGAGGGCCTGGGTCAGCAGAGCCGTTCTGCCACTGTTCGCGGCGGCCGCCGCCAGCTCGACCTGAGGTGGCAGAGCCGCCCGCGCCTCGTGAGTCGGCAAGCGGTCGGCGGGCAGGAGTACGACCGGCCGCAGGTCCTCGTGAGGCACGAGCTGGGCCGTACGCCAGCGGGTCTCGGCGTTCGGATCGTCGTCGGCCCATGAGACGGTCAGGCCGCCGTAGACGCTCGCGGATGCGTTGTCCGGGTGCCCCTCGAGGGTGCTCGCGATGTCATTGATCAGGGCCATCCCACCGGGCGTGTCGGTGTCCGTGCCCGCCAGCGCGGCCGCGGCCGCGACGCCCGCGACGATTGCCGAGGCGGACGAGCCCAGCCCACGCGAGTGCGGAATGGCGTTGCGGCACCTCAGGGTCAGGCCGAACGGCGCCGGGACCCGCAGCTCGTGCCAGGTGGCGAGCATGGAGCGGTAGACGAGGTGGGACGGATCGCGCGGCACCTCGGCGTGCGCCTCACCCTCAGCCTCGATGACCAGGCGGCTGCCGGTGACGTCGACCTCGAGCTCGTCCCAGACGCCCAGTGCCAGGCCGATCGAGTCGAAGCCTGGCCCGAGGTTGGCCGCGCTCGCCGGCACGCGGACCGCGACGGCCGAACCCTCGACGATGCGCGACAAGGCGATCAGCCCTCCAGGCCCAACGCCGCCGCCGCCGTCACCGCGTCAACCGATACGCGGGTCGGCTGGACATCGCTGCCGTCGGCGTTCTTCAGCGCCCAGGCCGGGTCCTTGAGTCCGTGACCGGTGACCGTGCAGACAATGCGCGCGCCGGCCGGCACGAGGCCCTTCTCGTGCATCTGCAGGAGCCCGGCCACGCTGGCGGCAGAGGCGGGCTCGACAAAGATGCCTTCGGTGCTCGACAGCAACCGGTGCGCCTGGAGGATCTGCTCGTCCGTCACGGAGTCGATCACACCCTTCGACTCGTCGCGCGCGGCCTCAGCCAGCTCCCACGACGCCGGGTTGCCGATCCGGATCGCCGTCGCGATCGTGTCCGGCTGGTCGACCGGATGACCGAGCACGATCGGCGCCGCACCCGCTGCTTGGAAGCCCCACATCGCTGGCGCCCTCGTGGCCAACGGCGCGAGATCGCCTGCAGGAGAAAGGGATTCGCCGTATCCCTTCCAGTACGCCGTGATGTTGCCAGCGTTGCCGACCGGCAAGCAGTGGATGTCAGGAGCGTCACTGAGCGCCTCGACGATCTCGAATGCTGCGGTCTTCTGACCCTCGATGCGGGCGGGGTTGACCGAGTTGACGAGCTCCACCGGGTAGGCCTCGGCGAGCTTGCGGGCCAACGTGAGGCAGTCGTCGAAGTTGCCGTCGACCTGCAGCAGAGTCGCGCCGTGCGCGATCGCCTGGCTCAGCTTGCCCATCGCGATCTTGCCGTCGGGCACGAGCACGCCACACGTCATGCCGGCCTTGGTGGCGTACGCCGCTGCCGAGGCGCTCGTGTTGCCCGTCGACGCGCAGATGACGGCCTTCGCACCGTGCTTGGCCGCGACCGAGATGGCGGTCGTCATCCCGCGGTCCTTGAACGATCCCGTCGGATTCAGGCCTTCGTACTTGACGTGGACCTCGGCACCGACTCGCTCGCTCAGCTGCTCCGCGTGGATGAGCGGTGTGCCGCCCTCACCGAGGGTGACGACCGGCGCGCCGTCCAGCAGAGGCAACCGGTCGGCGTACTCACGGATCACGCCTCGCCACTGGTGAGCCATGTCAGATCCCTTCCATGCGCAGCACGGAGGTCACCGCGCTGACGTCGTCGAGCAGGCGCAGCTGGTCGACCGTGCGCGCGAGCGCGGCATCGGACGCCGCGTGCGTGGCAATGGTGAGTGTGGCGAGTCCGTCCTCGCTGCGACGAACGCCCTGACGCATGCTCTCGATCGAAACCCCTTGAGTACCAAAGACACTCGTCACGTGAGCCAGCACTCCCGACCGGTCCTGCACGTCGGTGCGGATGACATACCGGGTCTGCACCTGCGCCATCGGGAGGATCGGCAGATCGGCGTACGCCGACTCGCCCGGCCCACGACTGCCGGTCACCTTGTGCCTCGCTGCCTGGACCAGGTCGCCGAGAACAGCCGAGGCCGTCGGGTCGCCACCCGCTCCCTGGCCGTAGAACATCAGCTCGCCGGCGAGCTCGGTCTCGATGAAGACTGCGTTGTACGCCTCCCGCACCGAGGCCAGCGGGTGCGAGCGGGGCACGAGTGTGGGGTGAACTCGCACGCTGAGGCTCTCGTCGCCGCGCTCGTCCTGTCGCCGCTCACAGATCGCAAGCAGCTTGACGACGCAACCCATCTTGCGGGCGGCACGGATGTCCTCGGACGTGATGGACATGATGCCTTCGCAGCTGACGTCCGGCGCAGCGACGCGGGTGTGGAACGCGAGTGACGCCAGGATCGCCGCCTTGGCGCGTGCGTCGTGCCCCTCGACATCGGCACTCGGGTCGGCCTCGGCATAACCGAGCTCCTGCGCCTCAGTGAGGACGTCTGCGAGGTCCTCGCCGGTGCGGTCCATCTTGTCCAGGATGAAGTTGGTGGTGCCGTTGACGATGCCCATCACGCGCTGCACGGAGTCGCCGGCGAGCGAGACGTGCAGCGGCCGCAGCAGCGGGATGGCACCGGCGACGGACGCCTCGTAGTAGAGGTCGACGCCGTTCTCGGCGGCGGTCTCGTAGAGCCGCGGTCCGTCCTCGCCGAGCAGCGCCTTGTTGGCCGTCACGACGCTCGCGCCGTGCTTCATCGCACTGATCAGCAGGCCGCGCGCCGGCTCGATGCCGCCGATCAGCTCGACCACGACATCTGCGCGGGTGACGAGCTCGTCCGCGTCTGTCGTGAACAGCGAGGCGTCGAGCCCGGACTCGGGACGCGGCTTGCCGGCGTCCCGCACCGCAACGCCGACGACCTCGAGCGGGCGACCGACCCGTGCGGCGAACTCGTCGGCGCGATCGACGAGGCGCCGCGCGACTGCGGTGCCGACGGTGCCGCATCCCAGCAGTGCGACGCGCAGCGGTGACTCCGCCATGGTGCTCACTCCCCCTCCAGGGCCAAGAGGTCCTCGATCGTCTCGCGGCGCAGGATCGCGCGTGACTTGCCGTCACGAACCGCCACGACGGGCGGCCGCGGCACGTGGTTGTACTGGCTCGCCAGACTCCGGCAGTACGCACCCGTGGCCGGCACCGCGATCAGGTCACCGGCACGGACATCGCCGGGCAGTCGTACGTCACGCACGATGATGTCGCCGCTCTCGCAGTGCTTGCCGACGACGCGGGCCTGGACCTCCGGCGCCTCACTGGCTCGGTTGGCGACGACGCAGGTGTACTCGGCGCCGTAGAGCGCCGGCCGCGGGTTGTCGCTCATGCCGCCGTCGACGGACACGTAGGTGCGGACGAGGTCGTCATCGGCCTGCACCTCCTTGACCGTGCCGACCTCGTAGACCGTCACTCCCCCGGGCCCGACGATCGCGCGTCCGGGCTCGACCGAGATGTGCGGCACCGGCGCGCCCTGCTCACGGCAGGCGGACTCCACGATCTCGGCGAGCTGTCCTGCCAGGTCGTCCGGCTCGAGCGGCTCGTCACTCGGCACATAGGCGATGCCGAACCCGCCGCCGAGGTCGAGCTCGGGCAACGTGATGCCATGGTCGCGCGCGACCTCGAGCTGCAGCGCGATGAGGCGAGTGGCCGCGACGCGGAAGCCGTCGGCCTCGAAGATCTGACTGCCGATGTGGGAGTGAAAACCGAGCAGTGACAACGCATCTGGGTGCTTCAACACCGCCGCGACCGCTTCGCTCACCTGGCCACCGGCGAGGCTGAAGCCGAACTTCTGGTCCTCGTGAGCGGTCGCGATGAACTCGTGCGTGTGCGCCTCGACGCCGGCCTTGACCCGGATCATGACGGGCGCGACGGTGCCCCGCTGACGCGCGGCCTCGGCGACGCGGTCGACCTCCTCGAAGGAGTCGACGATGATGCGGCCGACGCCGTAGTCGACGGCCGCCTCGATCTCGGCGACCGACTTGTTGTTGCCGTGCAGCCCGATCTGCGCGCCGGGGATCTGCGCCCGCTGCGCCACGGCGAGCTCGCCGCCGGTGCACACGTCGAGACGCAGACCCTCCTCGATCACCCAGCGAGCCATCGCCGTACAGAGGAAGGCCTTGCCGGCGTAGTAGACGTCGGCCTGCGTGCCGATCCGCTCGAAGGCGGTGGCGAACGCGCCGCGGAAGGCGGCTGCGCGCCGGCGTACGTCCGCCTCGTCGAGGAGGTAGACGGGCGTGCCGTGCTGGGCCACGAGCTCGCGGACGTCGGCACCGGCGATCTGCACGGCACCGTCGGGAGTTCGCGTCGCCGACTCCGGCCAGACGTGCGGGTGCAGCGCGTTGGCGTGGGGCGATGTCACGCGAACTCCTTCAGATCTGCGTGGGCGCGGGAATCCCGGCCTGTCCCAGGCCGGTCGCGAGAACGATACGGGCCGCCTCGGCGAGCCGAGCACTCGTCCAGCAGACGGGCGGCTGTCCTGAGGCCCGCCAGGCCAGGGCTGCCTCCGCGACGGACTCGAGGTGCAGGATCCAGGGGCGGGTACGCCCGGCCCGGGCCGCCTCGGCCAGCACCATCGGCGTCTCCGCCACCGTCGCCAGCAGTCGCTCGCCCCCGTCTGCCGGTGGTCTGCCGAGCCGCGCGTGCGCCAGCAGCACGGCGAACAACGGGTCGGCCGGAGTCCGCGACCCCAGCCCTGCGCGAGCGACGTCGATCTGTTGGCCGTCCGCGGATCGTGCGGTGACCCAGCGCGCACTCGCGTCGCCTGCGAGACGGGCGAGGTCGGCGTACGACGTCGTGGTGGCGTCGCGGGTGAGGCGCCAGCTCCGGTCAGGCGCCTGTCGAGCGACGAGCTCCTCGCCCACGCTCGCCACGAGCGTCCGGTCGAGCTGCTGGTCAAGCACCGCGTCGAGGTCGTCGGGTCCGAGGGTCAAGGTCAGCTCGTCCCCGGCGAGGGTGACGCCAGGCGTATGCCGAGCGCTCCCCATCGCTCTCGCGACCGCCGCCGCGTCCCGGCCGGCATGGTCGCGCAGCGCGGTAGTGGTCCAGACGTAGGGCGCGCGAGCCACGTCCGGACGCAGGCGGACCGGCGCCCCGAGATCGGCCGCGAGGACGGCGCCGAGCTGCTCAGGGGTCACGAGCGATCAGTCTAGGAACGAGCCCGCTGATGGCGGTCTGACGCACCG
Source organism: Luteipulveratus mongoliensis (assembly GCF_001190945.1). NCBI lineage: Bacteria > Bacillati > Actinomycetota > Actinomycetes > Micrococcales > Dermacoccaceae > Luteipulveratus > Luteipulveratus mongoliensis. Next base: position 4,130,444 of record NZ_CP011112.1, read on the forward strand.
CGTCAGGACTGTTAGTCTTGCTCCTCGCGCCCGCACATCAGGCGCACGCCCCCTTAGCTCAGGGGATAGAGCACCGCCCTCCGGAGGCGGGAGCGCAGGTTCGAATCCTGCAGGGGGCGCCGATCAACATGGTGGTCGTAGCGGGAGACATACCTCTCGCTACGACCACCATTTTGCTGCCGCAACCTCAGGCGCCGCCGCTGGACTGCCGCACGATCAGTTCCCACGGGAAGTCGAACAGCTCACCGGGCGCGCCCTCCCGGTCGCTCGCCCTGCTCCCGATGATCTTCGCGAGCGCCTCGATGAAACCGACCGGTCCGACGGTCGACAGCGATGGGTCGAGTCGCTCGCCCTGAGGCGTGTTGCCGACACCGACGACCGCGACGTCGTTCGGGACGGTGAGCCCGAGTCGGTGGGCGGCTTGGACGACTGCGATCGCGGCGAAGTCGGTGGTGCAGTAGACCGCGGTCGGCCGCGGCGTGGTGCTCAGCAGAGTCAGGGCCGCCCAGTACGCACTCGCCGGGTCGTCGTCGTACGTGCCGAGGTGCTCCTCGCGCACCTGTAGCCCTGCTGTGGCGAGCGACGTCACGTACGCGTCATATCTCGGCCCGCGACGACGCCTGGCGAGCGCTGCCACGTGGTCGTGCCGCTCGAGCAGGTGCTCGACCGCCAGATGGCAGCGCGGCTCAGCGCCAGAGCGCACCACGTCGAAGGCACCGGGCTCGAGATGCTCGTCGAAGACGACGATCTGGACGCCCTCGTCCGCAAGGCGGGTCAGGTCGTCGACGGCGTCGGCGGTGACGCCGTCGATGAAGACGACGTCGGGCGTACGCCGCGCCAACGCCTGACGCCAGTCGCCGTGCGCGAGCACGAGAGCGGTCTTGCCCAAGGTCTCTACGTAGTCGCCCACCGCGTTCGCGACGGCCTGGGACCACGGGTCGGCAAGCATGTGCAGCGACAGCAGGACCAGGTCGGACTTCCCGGTGCGGATCGAGCGAGCCGCATCGTTGCGCCGGTACTGCAGATCCCGCGCAGCCGCCCGGACCCGCTCAGCCGTGGCGTCGGAGATGGTGCGTTCGCGCGCTCGCCCAGCGAGGACGTACGACGCAGTCGCCACCGACACTCCGGCACGTTCGGCGACATGGCGAAGCGTCGGTCTGTCCGACCTGCGTGTAGCCACCGTGCCCCCACCTCCCTCGTCCGCCGATGAAACGGCCGGCTCAACCCTTGACGGCCCCCGTGATGACGCCCTTGGCGAAGTGGCGCTGGATGAAGGGGTACACCATCGCGATGGGAATCAGCGCGAGCACCACGACAGCCATCTGCAGCGACTGCGTCTGCGGAGGCGGGTCGACCCCGAGCTGGTCTGCCGACAGGGATGATCCTTGCAGGACGTAGGTGCGCAGGATCAGCTGGAGCGGCCACTTCGCGGTGTCGTTGATGTAGAGCAGGGCGTTGAAGAAGGCGTTCCAGAAGCCGACCGCGTAGAACAGACCGACCACCGCGATCACCGCCTTCGACAGCGGCATCACGATCCGCCACAGGATGGTGAAGTCACTCGCGCCATCGATCCGGGCACTCTCGATCAGCTCCTGCGGCACGTTCATGAAGAACGCCCGCATCACCACGAAGTTGAAGGCACTGAGCGCCCCCGGGAGGATCAGCGACCACAAGCTGTCCAGGAGACCCAGCTGCTTGACCATCAGGAACATCGGGATGATGCCCGGCGCGAAGAGCAGGGTGAACAGCACCAGCAGGAGCACCGGACGGCCGAACACCACCGGCCGGGAGGTGGCATACGCCAGTGTGATGGTGGTGAACAGCGCGAGCGCCGTGCCGACGACGGTGACGAACAGGCTGACCAGGATGGCGCGCCCGACCAGGCCTCCGCTGAACAAGAGCTCGTACGCGTGGAAGGTCGGGTGCTTGGGCCACAGCACGTAGCCACCGGCGTCGATGACGTCCTGGTCACTGGCCAGCGACGTCGAGACGACCACCAGGAGGGGCACGATGATGGCCAGCGCAAATCCGCCGAGCAGCACGGCCTTCACCAGCTGGTAGAAGGCGTTGGGCTGCTCCTTCCAGACCGGTCTCTGGCTCGCACCGAAGACCTTTCTCCGACTCGTGCCGAGCCAGCGGCGGGTACTGGTCAGGTCCGAAGTGGCGGTCATGCTGCCTCCCGCTTCTGGAAGATTCCGGGCTCACCGAGTCGGTGCGCCACACTGTTGGCCCCCCACAGGAGGAGAGCGCCGACGACGCCCTTGGCCAGACCGGCAGCAGCACCGCTGCTCCAGTCCCCGCCGACCACGCCGGAGTAGTAGGTGAAGGTGTCGAGGACCTCGGCGGCACCGGGTCCGACCGAGTCGCGCTGCAGGATGAACTGCTCGAACCCGACGCTGAGGATGTCGCCGATTCGCAGGATCAGCAGCAGCACGATCACGGTGCGCAGGGCGGGCAGCGTGATGTGCCACATCCGGCGCCAACGCCCGGCGCCGTCCGCCGCAGCCGCCTCGTACAACGCGACATCGACGCTCGCGAGCGCGGCGAGGAAGATGATCATCGCCCAGCCGGCGTCCTTCCAGACCAGCTGTGCCGTCGCGAGCAACGGGAACGTGTCCGGGTTGGTCATGAACGGCACCTCGCCGAATCCCCAGTCCCGCAGCAGGTTGTTGACAAAACCGGCCCCGCCCAGCGACTGCTGGAACAGCGCGATCACGAGCACCCAGGACAGGAAGTGCGGCAGGTAGACCACGGTCTGGAACATCCGCCGCAGCCGGTTGCTCACCAGGGAGTCGACTGCCAGAGCGAGGATCAGTGGCACCGGGAAGAACAGCAGGAGCTGCACGGCAGCCAGCTTGAGCGTGTTGGTCAGCGCTGCCCAGAACAACGGGTCGTCGTAGAGGCTGACGAAGTTCTCCATCCCGACGAACGCGCTCTGGGAGATGCCCAGGAACGGCTGGAAGTCCTGGAACGCCACCACGTTCCCGAGGATCGGGATGTAGAAGAACAGCAGCAGGAACAGGACCCCCGGCAGCATCATCACGAGCATCTGCCAGTCGCGCCGTACGCGAGTACCGAAGGACAACGTGCGGGTGGGCACCGCAGCAGCGGGGGTCTGCCGTCGCAACCGCATGTCAGCTCTCACTGACCGGTACGGACGTGGGCAGCACGGCTTCGAACTCACCGCGAATCTTGTCCCCGCCGCCGGAGCGCCACCGCTTGAGCGCCTCGTCGTAGGCCGACATCTTCTTGCGGCCGGTGACGATGTCAAGCATCGTGTCGCGGAACGCCTCGGTCAGCTTGGGTCCGAGCTTGCTCTGGGCGTCGGAGTAGGTGCCGGCCGTGGGGTTGCGCACCGCCATGGTCAGCAGCCGTTCCTCGGTTGCGTGGATCGCGCGGGTGTCCTCGGGGTGCCCCGCGTTGAAGATCACGCTCTCGGGCGCGCTCATGATGGTGAGTGCGCTGACCAGCCCGGGAGCCTGCTGGTTGCCGGCCGCTGTGAGGACCGGGCTGCCCTTCGCATCGAGGCTGTACTGCTGGCCGGCGTTGCCGTAGTTCTTCTGCAGGTACTCCTTGGTGCCGAACGGCGCCGACAGGTAGTTGATCAGCGCGAGCAGCTCCTTGATGCGGCCTTCGCTCGCCTTCTTGAACGGCGTGAAGCCGACCGTTCCGTAGCCCATGTCGTGATGCGGCTTGGCCTTGCCGTCCCAGCCGAACGGGATCATCGTCTCCACGAAGAGCGTGGGATCCAGTGCCCGGTAGTTCTTGGTGTCTCGCGGGCCCGACGACACGGCCGCGGCGATCTGACCGTTGACGATGCGCGGCGTGGCATCAGCGAGGTTGATGTCCGGGTAGAACACCTTCGCCTGCCACAGCTTCACGGCGAACTCGACGGCCTGCCGGTAGGCGTCCGTCTCGTAGAGATGGGTCAGCGAGCGGTCCTTGCCGACGCTCCAGCTGTTCGGGGCGCCGTACCAGCCCGAGAACATGTGGATCATGTTGATGACCGCGGGCTCGAGGGCGTACTTGTTGTTGGTGCTGAGCTCTTTGCACTTGCCGAGGAACTCCTCGGCGGTGTGGCACTGCAGCCCACCGACCTTCTTCCAGACCTTCGGGTTGCCCATCATCACCTGACCGAACGGCGTGGACGGGATCGGCGCACCCCAGATCTTGCCGTTGACGACCGCGGTCTTCCACGACGCAGGCTTGAGCGCGGCAAGGTTGGGGTACTCCAGCACGGCGTCGCCCGACAGGTGCGGTGTGAGGTCCTGGAACTTCGCCTCCAGCATCGGTGCGATGTTGGGGATGTCCTGGTTGGGCGGCAGCCACATCAGGTCGGGCAGCGAGTCACTGGCCAGCAGGGTCGCGAACTTCTCCGGGTAGCCCGGATCAGTGCCGATGACCAGGCGCAGCTTCCCGCCGAGGGCACCATTGAGCGCCTGCCACATCGCGTTGCTGCCCATGGGCGGTGGAGGCGTCGCGAACGTCTCGGTCAGCGCGCTCACGTCCGACTTCAGAGGCGGCGCCTTGACGCTGGCCACGGCGTCCTTGGGGAAGCTGAGGAATCCGGGCTCCAGCCCCAGCTCCGAGCCGGGCAGCTCGGGAGCCACTCCCTTGTAGGCGCGGTACGTCGGCAGCTTGAGGTCGGCCGAGGCCTTGGCGCCTCCGGAGCCGGACTTCTTCCCGGAGCACGACGACAGCGCGAGGGCACCGAGCGCTGACCCGCTGAGGGCGAGGAACGTACGCCGATCAACCTGGCCTGCGCGGAACGAGGACGACATGAGAACTCCTTCGAGAATCGACAACCTGCTCGTTTCTGCCCGAATCAACCGTGATTTGCGCAAAACTGATCACGGTGAAACGTTAACCTGGGACAGTAGGGGTGCTCGGAGACGTCTCGCAAGACTTTGAACGAAACCTGACCAAACCGGTCTCGCCATCCGGAGAGCGCCGACCAACCCGCCACAGGAGCCGCTGTGCACGACCTCGCGCCCACGCCACCGATGGGCTGGAACACCTGGAACGCCCTGCGTGGCGACTACACCGACGCGACCATCCGGGAGATCGCCGGTGCGCTGGTCAGCTCCGGCATGGCCGCGGCCGGCTACGAGTACGTCTGCATCGACGACTGCTGGAGCGAGATGACGCGGCGAGATGACGGCCGCCTGCTGCCCGATCCGGCCAAGTTCCCGGACGGCATCGCCGCGCTCGCCGACGACCTGCACGGGCGCGGGCTCAAGCTCGGCATCTACTCCTCAGCGGGAAGCGTGACGTGTGAGGGCTACCCGGCCGCCCTCGGCCATGAGGCGATCGATGCGCAGTCCTGGGCCGAGTGGGGGGTCGACCTGCTCAAGTACGACAACTGCGGCGACCACGGCGACCTCACCTGCCAGCAGCGCTACGAGGCGATGGCTGCGGCTCTCATCGCCACGGGGCGGCCGATCCTGTTCAGCCTGTGCGACTGGGGCGAGGGCCGCGACTGGGAGTGGAACGGCGAGGCGCAGGTCGGCCACATGTGGCGCAACACCTACGACGTCCGGCCCGACTGGGCGAAGGTCCTCGAGCTGCTGGACCAGCAGCCCGCCGTGGCTGACCGCATCGGCCCCAACAACTGGGCCGACCCCGACATGCTCGAGGTCGGCAACCCGGGGCTGACCGTGCGCGAGTCACGCGCTCAGTTCGCGCTCTGGTGCGCTCTCAACGCACCGCTCATCGCGGGCAACGACGTGCGGACCATGACGGATGACATCCGCGACGTCCTGACCAATGCACGGGCCATCGCGGTCAACCAGGACTGGGCGGGGCGACCGGCGACGCCGCTGACGACCGGTACCACGACTCAGGTCTGGGTCAAGCCGATGTCTGGCGGTGGCGCCGCAGCGGTGCTGCTCAACCGTGCGGACCCGAGCGCCGTGATCGAGGTGACGCTCGACGACCTCGGGCTCACCGGAACAGAGGCCGCCACGACCGATGTCTGGACCGGCGAGGTCAGTCCGGTCATCGACGGTCAGATCGCGGTCGAGGTCGCCGGTCACGACGCAGCCTTCATCACGGTGCGTTGACCTTGTCCGGCACACGAGATCTGTTGCGCACCAACACCATTCACAGGGAAGAGGAACACATGACAGACGTTCGGATCGGCATCGTCGGCTTCGGGCTCCGCGCCAGTCTGGCGAAGTGGGCGCACCGGCCCGGCGAGGGCTCGTGTGTCGTGCTCGTCGCAGACCCGGACGAACGCGGCCGTGCGGATGCGCTCGAGCGCGTGAGCGGGGTCGACGTCGTCGACAGCCTCGACGCGCTGCTCGCTCGACGTGACGAGATCGACGCCGTCCTGGTGCTCACACCCGATCACCTGCACGCCGATCATGCGGTTCGCACGCTCGAGGCCGGCCTGCCGACCTTCGTCGAGAAGCCCGTGGCGACCACGATCGAGGATGCCGACCGGATCCTCACGACGGCGCACCGCACCGGCACCCGCGTCTACATCGGTCACAACATGCGGCACATGCCGGTGATCAAGGCGATGCGCGAGGTGATCCAGAGCGGTGCGATCGGTGAGGTGAAGGCCGTGTGGTGCCGGCACTTCGTCAGCACCGGCGGCGACTTCTACTTCAAGGACTGGCACGCCGACCGCCGCAACAGCACCGGCCTGCTGCTGCAGAAGGGCGCGCACGACATCGACGTGATCCACTGGCTCGCCGGCGGCTACACGACGAGGGTGAGCGCTGTCGGGGCCCTCGCGATCTACGGCGACATCACCGACCGTCGCGACAACTCCGATCGCCGGATGGTCGACTGGTACTCCCGCGACACCTGGCCGCCCACGGCTCAGAAGGAGCTGCACCCTGTCGTCGACGTCGAGGACATCTCCCAGGCCAACCTCGTGCTGGACAACGGCGTGCTCGCGTCCTACCAGCAGTGCCACTTCACACCCGACTACTGGCGCAACTACACCGTGATCGGCACGAAGGGGCGCCTCGAGAACTTCGGCGACGGCCCGGGCGCGCACGTCAAGGTGTGGACCACCCGGTCGGACGCCTACCGCGAGGACGCTGACCAGGTCATCGAGATCCCCGAGGACGACGGCGGCGGCCACGGTGGCGCGGACCCGTTGCTGATCGAGGAGTTCGTGCGGTTCGCACGAGAGGGCGGCCCGACGATGACCTCACCCATCGCGGCCCGGATGTCCGTGGCAGCCGGAGTCGCAGCCACGACCTCGCTCCGTGACAGCAGCACGCCGGTCACGGTGCCCGAGCTCGACTCAGACGTCATCGCGTGGTTCGACAACGACCAGAGCTGAGCCACCGGAGCGGGGCCGCGATCAGGACTCGATCGCGGCCCGCCGCTCCTGGATCGCACGCAGCCGCTTCACGTCGAGCTTGGTGCCGCGGTCGAAGAGGTAGACGCCGTTCTGCTCCTGGAAGACATCCGTGAGCTGGGTGTAGCAGTAGCCGAACATCAGCGGGTTGTCGAGCAGTGCGTCGACCAGTCCCTGGAAGCGCTCGTAGACCGCTTCCTCACTCGTGACAGCCTCCCCATAGCCCCAGGACTCACGACCCTGCGCGGCCGCGGTGCTCCACCAGATGCCGCCGAACTCGCTACAGAAATAAGGCTGCTCGCGGTACGTCGTCGACCACGGCTCGTCATCCGGGCCAGCGTTGGTGAAGGGCCTGCCGTCGGCCAGCGGCGCCATCATCTCGGCGAACTTCGCCGGGTCCTGCTCGTAGAGGTGCGAGTCGTAGATGTCGGTCTGCTCGACTCGGTGGGAGTAGCCCGAGGTGTCCAGCACCGGTCGCGAGGTATCGAAAGCCTTGGTAGCCAAGAACATCCCGAGCGTCACATCGTCGAGCACCGTGGTGCGGTCGTGCTTCACCTGGAAGGTCTCGTTGAGCGGGCACCACCCGACGATGCTGGGGTGGCTGTAGTCGCGCTCGACCGCTTCGAGCCACTCCGTGATGTAGGACGACCCGGGACGCTGGTGGTCGTTGACGTCGAGCATCGGCTCCCGGCAGCCCCAGTCACCGAACTCGCCCCAGACGAGATATCCGAGCCGGTCCGCGTGGTGCAGGAACCGCTCCTCGAAGACCTTCTGGTGCAGCCGAGCACCGTTGAAACCAGCGGCCATTGACATCTCGATGTCGTCGATCAGGGCCTGGTCCGACGGTGCCGTCATCAACCCGTCCGGGTAGTAGCCCTGGTCGAGCACGAGGCGCTGGAACACCGGCTTGCCGTTGAGCAGCACCGCCTTGCCGTCGATCGCCACCGAGCGCAGCCCGGCGTAGCTCTCGATCTGATCGACCACCTGACCCGACTCGTCCACGAGAGTCAGGGAGAGGTCGTACAGGAACGGGTCGTCGAGGCTCCACAGCCTCCGACGCTCGGAGGGTACGACGAGCACGGCTCGCGCAGTCAGGTCCAGGTCCGCGGGGACCTCGGTCGCGACGACCTCGCCTGCGTCGTCCGACAGCACGGTGCGCAGCTGCAGTCCGCGGCGCGGTCCGCGCACCGGCACCTCGAGATGGAACATGCCGTTCGCGACATCCGGTGTGACGCGCGGCCTTTCGAGGTAGGTCGGCGGGACGGGCTCCAGCCAGACGGTCTGCCAGATGCCGGTCGTGCGACCGTAGACGGCCGCCGATCCCTCGAGATCCCTCGTCTGCTTGCCGCGTGGCTGGGGACCGTGGTGGGTGTCGCGGCAGCGCACGACCAGGATCGCTCCGTCGCGCAGCTGTCCACCGGGACCGAGGTCGACGGTGAACGATGTGAAGCCGCCCCGATGGCGGCCGCGCTCGACGCCGTCGACCCACACGGTGGTGTCGTAGTCGGCCGCGCCGAAGTGGAGGAGGATCGTCGAACTTGCCCATTCTGCAGGGATGTTCAGCGCTCGGCGGTACCAGACGGCTTCCAGGAACTCCGCCGTCCGACCGAGGCCGGACAGCTCGGACTCCGGGGCGAAGGGCACCGTGATCTCATCGACCAGGTCTCCCTGGAGGAGGCCACGCTCGAGGCCGCTGTCGGTCGGATCGACCTCGAACTGCCACTGGCCGTTGAGGTTGAGCCAGGCGTTCCGTCGTACGGACGGCCGCGGGTACTCAGGGCGGGGAAGGTCAGACACCGGATGTACCTCCGTGGGCATCGAGTGGATGTGAATCAGGAGTGCTGCCAGCCGTGCTGGCGCGCACTGCGATCTGGTGCTCGATCACGACGTGCTCGCGAGAGGTCACGCCGTGCTCGATCTGGTGGAGCAGCTGATCCAGGGCCGCATCAGCGACAGCGGTCTTCGGGACGGCCACTGAGGTGAGGGTCGGCACGGCGAAGGAGCTCTCCACGATGTCGTCCCAGCCCATGACCGCGACGTCGTCGGGCACGCGAACACCCAGCTGGTGCAACGCAAACAGCGCCCCGAGCGCAAGCTCGTCGTTGTAGCAGAAGATCGCGTCGGGCCGGCTGCTGAGCGTCATCAGCGTGCGCACGGCGTCGGCGCCTCCGGCCCGGTCGAACGACGTGGGCGTCCGGATCCAGCCGCGCCGGACCGGTAGGCCGGCCGACCTCATGGCGGCGCGATAGCCCTTCGTACGAACCTGGCCGGTCTCCCCGCCGGGCCCGGACTGATGGCCGATCACCGCAATCTCCTTGCGCCCCAACGAGATCAGGTGATCGACGGCCGACTTGGCCGCAGCCAGGTTGTCGCATCCGACCCACGCGATGTCGAGCGCCTCGGCGTGCTCCCCAAGCATCACCAGGGGCATCGCTCGTCGGCGCGGATCGAGGTCCTCGCGGGTCAGCGCGAGCGGGCTGACGACCGCGCCCTCCCACAGCTGGTCGGCGGCAGCCTGCGCGAAGGGTGACCGCTCACTGTCGCGGCGGCCGTCGGTCTGGTCGATCACCAGCGTCCGACCACGCCGGCCGGCCGCGGTCACCATGGCGTCCGCGAGCTCAGCGAAGTAAGGCTGGGAGAGCTTGGGTACGAGCAGACCGAGCACACCCGTACGGCCTGTGCGCAGGCGACGCGCGACCAGGTTGGGCTGGTAGTCGAGCTCGTCGATGGCCTTCTGGACCAGCGCGCGCGTGGCGTCGGAGACCTGCGGGAAGTCGTTCACCACGTTGGACACAGTCCTGACCGAGACCCCCGCCCGTTGGGCGACATCACGCAACGTCGTCGGCACAGAGGGGAAGTTATCAGAAATGCTTGCAACGTTGCATGCAACGATGCAATGCTGCCGCGCAGAGCACAAGGAGGTGCCATGGACGCTGTCGCCCCAGCCGGCCAACCACAGCCGCGCCACGCCCGTCTCAGCCGCCGGGTGGTGCTCGCAGGCGGTCTTGGCGGACTGGCCGCCGCGACGCTCACCGGCTGCGGATCCCCCGTCGCGACGGGGCTCGTCGGCGCCGCTCCCCCAGCCGATCGACTGACGTACTGGAGCCTGTTCACCGGCGGTGACGGCGACAACATGAAGCTGATGCAGAAGGCGTACAGCAGGTCCCACCGCAACGTCTCCCTCAGCCCCTCGATCCTCGCCTGGGGCACGCCGTACTACACCAAGCTCGCCCTCGCGACGGCCGGTCACCAGCCGCCCGACGTGGCCGTCGTGCACCTCTCCCGGCTGCAGACGCTGGCTCAGGCCGACCTCCTGTCGGACCTCCCGGCCCAGGAGATGACCAGCGAGGGGATGCCGGCGTCGGACTTCACGCCGGCCGCGCTCACGAAGGCGACCTACGACGACAAGCTCTACGCGGTGCCTCTCGATACGCACCCGTTCGTCATGTACTACAACCTCGACATCTGCCGGAGGGCCGGCCTGCTCGACGCGAGCGGCCAGCTCAAGCCCATCGAGGGGCCCACAGAGCTGACCGCGGCATTTCGGGCGGCGCAGAAGGTCACCGGCAGCTACGGCGCCGTCATCGCCGTCACCAATGACCCGTCGACCAACTGGCGCTGGTTCGCGACCCTGTACTACCAGCTCGGCGGCACCGTCATCGGCGATTCCGGTGCCACCCTGACACTCGACGACGACAAGGCCGCTCAGGCCCTGTCCTTCATGCAGAGCCTGACTAAGAGCGGCCTGATGCCCAAGAGCATCGACGGACCTGGTGTCACCTCATTGTTCAGCAGCGGCAAGGCGGGCTTCCTGCTCGACGGAGAGTGGGCGATGCCGACCTACAAAGCCACGCCGCTGAAGTTCAGCATCGTCCCGGTGCCCAAGGTGTTCGGTCCCAAGCAGGTGGCGTTCGCCGACAGCCACGCCCTCGTGATTCCCAAGAACAGCGCGATGAGTCACGAGAAGCGTTCTCTCGCCTTGGGATTCATCAAGTCGCTGCTGCAGAGCAGCCTCACCTGGGCGCAGGGCGGGCACATCCCCGCCTACCTCCCGGTCCAGCAGAGCGCGAGCTTTCGCAACCTCAAGCCTCAGTCGTCGTACGCCGCCGCCGCCTTGAGCGCCGAGTACGACCCACCCGGCTGGTACTCCGGCGCCGGGAGTCAGTTCGAGAACGTCGTCGGCGCCGCTGTGGCCAGCAGCCAGTCGGTGACGACCACGCCCGCAGCCGCGGTGCGGGCCATCCGGTCTGGTCTGACTCCTTACACCAGCGCCAAGCCGCCGGTGAGCTGACGGAAGGCACAGCCATGGCAACGACAGTCATCGACGACCCGGCCGGCATGGTGGCGCAGGCCCGACCGACCAAGAAGATCCGCGCCGGTCGCGACGAGCACCGGGCCGGCTGGTGGTTCAGCGCACCGTTCCTTGTGCTCTACCTGCTGTTCCTCATCGGGCCGGCGCTCTACGGCGTGGTGATGAGCTTCTTCAACTCCACCTCCGTGCGACCCGGCCTCGGCGAGTACGTCGGGCTCCAGAACTACCGAGACATCTTCGGCAGCAGCGACTTCTGGGCCTCGATGGGCCACACCCTGTGGTTCACGGTCCTCACGGTCCCGCCGCTGGTCGTGATCGCGTTCGTGCTGGCCATCCTGACCGAGCGCGTGGTGCGCGGCCGGTCCTTCTTCCGGTTCATCTTCTTCGCCCCGTTCGTCATGCCGGCCACCTCGGTGACGCTGATCTTCACCTGGCTGTACGCCTCGGAGATCGGGCTCGTGCCGCACTGGCTCGACAAGCTCGGGATCACCTCGCCCAACCTTCTCGGCGAGACGAAGTGGGCGTTCATCTCCGTTGCGGTGCTGACGATCTGGTGGACCGTCGGCTTCAACTTCGTGCTGTTCCTGGCTGGGCTGCAGGACGTGTCGCGCGACGTCTACGAGGCGGCCGCCATCGACGGCGCCTCTCCCCTGCGGACGATGTGGTCGGTCACGCTTCCGCTGCTGCGGCCCACGATCGTGCTCGTCACGATGCTGCAGATCCTGGCCAGCCTGCAGATCTTCAATCAGATGTATCTGATGACAGGGGGCGGTCCCGGCACGTCGACCAGACCGGTCATGGAGTTCATCTACGACGTCGGGTTCTCCGACTACCGAGCCGGGTACGCCGCGGCGGCCACGATGGTCTACTTCGCCGTCGTCCTCATCGTCTCGATCATCTGGTACGCGCTGCAGCGCTACTCCCGCAAAGGAGTTCGGGCATGACAACGGCCAGCAGCAACGCACTGGACTACAACGGACGCTCGCGAGCGTTCAAGACCTTCTCGCTCCTGACGCTCCTCGTGTTCGCCCTCATCTGGGTGGTGCCGCTGCTGTTCGCGGTCACGACGTCGCTCAAGCCCGAGGGTGAGATCGCGGCCAACCCGACCAGCTGGTGGAGCTCACACTTCTCCTTCGACGCCTACTCCAAGGTCATCGACAACACGCCGATCATGACCTGGTACCTCAACAGCCTGATCATCGCGGCGCTCACGGTCGTCATCACCCTGCTGGTGACCTCGATGCTCGGGTTCGCGCTGTCTCAGACTCGGTTCAGCGGCCGCGGCGCGGTCTTCGGTCTCGTCCTCGCGGGCCTGCTGCTGCCCGGTCAGATCCTGGTGCTCCCGCTCTACCAGATGATCCAGGGCATGCATCTGCTCAACACCTACTGGGCGATGGCGATCCCTGCCGCCGCGGCACCCATTGCGGTGTTCATCTTCGAGTCGTTCTTCTCGGGCCTGCCGCGCGATCTCGTCGAGGCGGCGCGCATGGACGGCGCTTCCTGGTGGACGATCTACTGGCGCGTCTGCGTGCCACTGTGCCGCCCAGCGATCTCCGCCGTCGCGATCTTCACTTTCGTGACCAGCTGGAACAACTTCCTGTGGCCACTGCTGGTGATGAGCAACGTCAACCAGATGACGATCCCGGTCGGAATGGCAACGGTGCAAGGCGGATTCGGCATCATGTACGCCCAGCTCATGGCCACCGCTGTGCTCGGCGCTCTCCCGTTGTTCGTGGTCTTCATGCTCTTCCAGCGACGGATCGTCGAGGGCGTCGCCAACACGGGCATCAAGCAGTAAAGGCCAGACGCTGACGGCCAGCGCGACCCCAAGGGGACATCAGGCGTACCCATGATGTTGGCCAAGGCTTGGCAAGATGCGTTGACCCGGTTGTCCACGGATCGAGACGGTGAAGCCATCCCCGATCCGCGAAACCAGGAGACCCACCGTGCCTTCCCGCCGTTCCGCCGCCCGTCTCGCCGCCGCAGCCGCACTTGGATTGGCGAGTCTTGCCGGTCCTGTCGCCACCGCCGGAGCGGACGACAGTCCCGCGGCCAAGCCGAACACCGTGGATCGCCTGAAGGCAGCGGATCTCGCCTCGACGATCAAGCTCGACAACTGCTCCGCCAGCCTGGTGCGCTTCCCCACCTCCAAGGACACCGACCAGGCGATGATGCTGACCAACGGTCACTGCTACGAGGGTGGATTCCCCGCCGCCGGTGAGGTCATCGTCGACCAGCCGAGCTCGCGTGACGGCAGCCTCCTGGACGCCTCTGGCAACGAGGTCGCCTCGGTCCAGGCCGACCGTCTCCTCTACGCGACGATGACGGGCACCGACACCTCGCTCTACCGCCTCACCGACACCTACGCCGACATCAAGAGCAGCGCCAACAGCACCGCGCTCACGATCTCCGACAGCAAGCCCGCCGACAAGAGCAAGATCTCGATCCCGTCGGCGTACTGGAACAAGACCTACACCTGCTCGGTCAACGGCTTCGTCGGGACACTGCGCGAGGGCGACTGGGAGTGGAAGGACTCGATCCGCTACACCTTCCCCGACGACGGCTGCCAGACGATCCACGGCACCTCGGGCTCGCCGATCATCGACGACAGCTCGCTGGAGATCGTCGGCGTCAACAATACGGGCAACGACGACGGCGAGATGTGCACGGAGAACAACCCGTGCGAGGTCAACGAGGACGGCACGACCAGCGCGACCAAGGGCCAGAACTACGGCCAGGAGACCTACTGGTTCACCACCTGCGTGGCCGACGACAACACCCTCGACCTCACCAAGGAAGGCTGCCTGCTGACCAAGCCGGCCAGCTGACCCCACGCACTCAGAGCCCGGCCGCACCCTCCTGCGGCCGGGCTCTGCCATGCCCTCGACTACCCCGGTCTCGGCACTTCGGGTTGACGTGACTCAAAGGGGTGTTAGAGTCATCTCAACCTTAAGGAGGAGGTGGCATGGAACGCATCGATCTGGCGGTGTCCACCGTGATCTTCGCGCTGCGCCCCGAGCCGCACCGCGACCTGATGACGCTGCGGCTCCCCCTCGTCCGCCGCATCCGTGAGCCGTACGAAGGTCGCTGGGCTCTCCCCGGCGGGCTCCTCTCCCCCGACCGGGACCTGGAGTCGTCCGCGCGCGCCACCCTCGTCCGTACGACGGGGCTCACCCCTCGCTATCTCGAGCAGCTCTACGCGTTCGGCGGTCTCGACCGCTCGGCCGTGGAGACCGGCCGCGTCGTCTCGATCGTCTACTGGGCGCTCGTCCACGCTGATGAGGTGGCCCAGGCCATCGACAGCGACAACGTCGAGTGGTTCGCCGTCGACGACCTGCCCGAGCTGGCCTTCGACCACCGCACGATCGTCGACTACGCCGTGTGGCGGCTGCGCAACAAGATGGAGTACTCCCGCATCGCGCACGGATTCCTCGGCGAGACGTTCACGCTCGCCCAGCTGCGCCAGGTGCACGAGGCCGTCCGCGGGTCCGCTCTCGACCCGGCCAACTTCCGGCGCCAGATCCTGGCCTCGGACGCCATCGAGGACACCGGCCGCCGGCTCACCGGCACCAGTCACCGACCACCTCGCCTCTACCGCTACAACACCGCAGTACAGCTGGCCGACCACGGCCCGCTGACGCCTTCGAAGGAGCAGGCATGACATCCGTCAATGTCGCCATCACCACGCGTCCCGGCAGCAGCTGTGACACCGAGCTGGCCAAGGGTCCGTGGGAGTTCGACCTCGCGCCGGGCTACGGCCCCGGCGCCTCCGAGGACGACGCCATCCCCGAGCCGGTGACGCGACCCGGCCAGCTGCCGACGGCGTACCAGCGCATGGACGAGAGCGAGCTGCACGAGCGAATCCGCAACGCCAAGAAGGCTCTTGGCGACAAGCTCGTCATCCTCGGGCACTTCTACCAGCGCGACGAGGTCGTCCAGTACGCCGACTTCGTGGGTGACTCCTTCCAGCTCGCCAATGCGGCGCTCACCAAGCCGGACGCCGAGACGATCGTCTTCTGCGGTGTGCACTTCATGGCCGAGACCGCCGACATCCTGGCTCGGCCGGAGCAGCGCGTGATCCTGCCCAACCTCGCGGCCGGCTGCTCGATGGCCGACATGGCCGACGAGGACTCGGTCGAGGCCGCGTGGGAAGACCTGATGGAGGTCTACGGTGACGAGCCCGCGGCCGACGGTCGGCAAGCCGTCATCCCGGTGACCTACATGAACTCCTCGGCCGCGTTGAAGGCGTTCTGCGGCAAGCACGGCGGCATCGTCTGCACGTCGTCCAACGCCTCGACCGTGCTGGAGTGGGCGTTCGAGCGCGGCCAGCGGGTGCTGTTCTTCCCCGACCAACACCTGGGCCGCAACACCGCCAAGGCGATGGGCATCAGCACCGACGACATGCCGATGTGGAACCCGCGTAAGCCTCTCGGCGGCAACACCGAGGACGACCTGCTGAGCGCGAAAGTCATTCTGTGGCACGGCTTCTGCTCAGTGCACAAGCGCTTCACGGTCGACCAGGTGGCGCAGGCGCGAGCGGACTATCCCGGGGTGCGAGTCATCGTCCATCCCGAGTGCCCGATGCCGGTCGTCGACGCCGCCGACGAGGCCGGCTCGACCGACTACATCCGCAAGGCGATCGACGGCGGCAAGGCTGGCGATGTCTTCGCGATCGGCACCGAGATCAACATGGTCAACCGGTTGCAGGCCGAGCACCCCGAGATGACGATCTTCTGTCTCGACCCAGTGATCTGCCCCTGCTCGACGATGTACCGCATCCACCCGGGCTACCTCGCCTGGACCCTCGACGGCCTCGTCGAGGGTGAGGTCCGCAACGAGATCGTCGTCGCCGACGACGTCGCCACCCACGCCAAGGTCGCGCTCGAGCGCATGCTCGCCGCGAAGCCCTCCTGAGGAGTCACCGTGAGCTCAATCATCATCATTGGCAGCGGTGTTGCCGGTATGACAGCCGCCCTTGAGGCTGCGCCCGGGCACGACGTCACGCTGATCACCAAGGCGGACCTGGACGAGAGCAACACCCGCTACGCCCAGGGCGGCGTCGCCGTCGTCTCCACGCCGGACGACAGCGTCGAGAGCCACGTGCAGGACACGCTGACCGCCGGCGCCGGCCTCAGTGACATCGACACCGCAACGGTGCTGTGCGCCGGCGGGCCGGAGGCCGTGCAGCGCCTCATCGATCGCGGTGTCGAGTTCGACCGCGACCAGACGGGCGGTCTCGCGCACGGGCTCGAGGCCGCGCACGCGCACGCTCGGATCCTGCACGCCGGCGGGGACGCCACCGGGGCCGCGATCGCGTACGCCCTCATCGACCGGCTACGCGACAGCGGCGTACGAGTCCTCACCAACACCACCGTGACCGAGCTCGTACGCACCGGCGACGCCGTCACCGGGGTTCGGCTCCTCGGCGGCGAGGATCTGTCCGCCGATGCCGTCGTCCTCGCGACCGGTGGCGCGGGACAGCTGTACCCGTTCACGACCAACCCCGATGTCGCCACCGGAGACGGCGTGGCTCTTGCCCTTCGCGCCGGCGCCGTGGCCTCGGATCTCGAGCTCTACCAGTTCCATCCGACCTCGCTCGACACCCCGGACTCCTTCCTCATCTCCGAGGCGGTCCGCGGCGAGGGCGCCGTCCTGATCGACGCCGATGGCAACCGCTTCATGACCGAGGTCCACCCGGACGCCGAGCTCGCGCCTCGCGATGTCGTGGCCCGTGGCATCGCCGCTCAGATGGCCAAGCAGCCCGGCACGCCTGTGCGGCTGGACGCCACGGCCAAGGGCGCTGCCTTCCTCGCGAAGCGCTTCCCGACCATCGACGCTGCCTGTCGCGCAAGGGGATTCGAGTGGGACACCACTCCCATTCCGGTCACACCGGCGGCCCACTACTACATGGGCGGGGTCCGTACCGACTCCTGGGGACGCACCAGCCTGTCCGGCCTGTACGCCGTCGGCGAGGCTGCGTGCAACGGCCTGCACGGCGCCAACCGGCTGGCTTCCAACTCCTTGCTCGAGGGCGCGGTCTACGGCATCCGATGTGTCCAGGCCATCGAGCAGCAGCAGCCGGCCGACGCACCCGACCCGACGTGGTCGGAGCCCATCGAGACCGACCTGCGCGACCTGCCCGATGCCACGTCCTTTACCCGGGACGAGCTGCAGCACCTGATGTGGGATGCCGCCGGTCTGGTCCGCGACGAGCAGGGGCTGCGCGCCGCTGCACAGACCCTCCGCTCGTGGCGCACACCCGAGGTCACGGACGCGAAGTCCGCCGAGGACGCCAACCTCCTGCTGCTCGCACGAGCACTCGTGACCGGCGCTCTCGCCCGTCGCGAGTCCCGGGGTGGGCACTATCGCAGCGACCTTCCCGAGTCCGTTGACCCTGCCCTCCACTCATCGATGAAGGTGGCACAGCATGCTTGAGCGTCGACAGATCGAACGCGTCGTCCAGCTCGCCCTTGATGAGGACGCGCCTTCGGGCGACCTGACCTCGGAGACCTTCATCCCCGAGAGTGCTTCTGCGACAGCGGATCTCGTCGCCCGTGAGCCAGGTGTCTTCGCCGGCACGGAGGTCTTCGAGGTCGCGATGACGGCGTACGACCCGCGCGTCGTGGTGGACCTGCTGATCGCGGACGGCGAGCGCTTCGAGGCCAAGGACGTGCTCGCCCGGGTGACCGGTCCTGCGCGGGCGGTGCTGCGCTGCGAACGCATTGCGCTCAACCTCGTGCAACGGATGTCGGCCATCGCGACGCAGACGGCCGCCTACGTCGCCGCGGTCGAGGGCACTCGGGCGCGGGTCGTCGACACTCGGAAGACCACACCTGGGCTGCGCGCCCTGGAGCGCCACGCCGTGCGTTGCGGTGGTGGTCACAACCACCGGTTCTCGTTGTCCGATGCGGTGATGGCCAAGGACAACCACGTCGCTCTGGTGCCCGACATCACTCGGGCGATCCAGGACGCCCGGGCCGCGCTCCCCCATACGACTCACATCGAGGTCGAGGTCGATCGGATGGAGCAGATCGAGCCCGTCCTCGCCGGAGGCGTCAACACGATCTTGCTCGACAACTTCTCGGTCGACGAGCTGCGCGCGGGCGTCGCGCAGGTCGCGGGTCGGGCCATCGTCGAGGCCAGTGGCGGCGTCACGCTGGAGACGATCGGCGACATCGCCCGCACCGGCGTCGACGTGATCTCGGTCGGCGCGCTCACCCACTCCGTGCGCGCCCTCGATCTCGGCCTGGACGTGAAGGTGTCGTGACCTACCTTGACCTACTTTGACCACGCTGCGACGTCACCGCCTCGTCGCGAGGTGGTCGAAGCCGTACTCCCTTATCTGACAAGCGATTTCGGCAATGCTGCCAGCCAGCACGAGCTCGGTCAGTCGGCGCATCGCGCCCTGGAGGACGCGCGCAAGCGGGTGGCCGCTCGATTGGGTGCGCGGGCGAGCGAGATCATCTTCACCTCTGGCGGCACGGAGTCGGACAACACGGCGGTCAAGGGCATCGCGCTGGCAGTGCCGCGCGGCCGGCACGTGATCATCTCGGCGATCGAGCACCCGGCTGTCCTGGAGTCGGCAGCCTTCCTCGAACGTCTCGGGTACGACGTCACGCACCTTCCCGTCGACCACGACGGTCTCGTCTCGGTCGAGTCGTTGCAGGCAGCTCTGCGGTCCGACACCACCCTGGTCAGCGTGCAGTACGCCAACAACGAGGTCGGCACGATCCAGCCGATCGCCGAGCTGGCGGCCGTGACTCGGGCGGCCGGCGTACCTCTGCACACCGACGCGGTGCAGGCAGCCGGCTGGCTCGACCTCGACGTCGACCGGCTCGGCGTGCAGGCGATGAGCCTGTCCGGCCACAAGATCGGTGCGCCCAAAGGCGTTGGTGTGCTTTACGTTCGGCGGCGTACGCCGATCGAGCCGCTCCTGCACGGCGGAGGTCAGGAGCGCGGACTTCGTTCGGGCACGACGGACGTCGCATCTGCGGTGGGCTTTGCCACTGCGCTGGACCTCGTCGACCTCGCAGCGGCGGTTGAGGTGACTCACCGTCGGGACGCGTTGATCGACCAGGTGCTCGGGCAGGTCGAGGGGGCGTCGTTGACCGGACACCGGACCGAGCGTCTGCCGGGACACGCATCGTTCGTGTTCGACGGGGTGAGCGGCGAGTCGGTGCTTCTGCAGCTGCAAGAGCGCGGGTCAATGTGCTCCAGCGGGTCCGCCTGCGCCGCAGGGTCGGACGAGCCGTCGCCGGTGCTGCTCGCGATGGGCTATGACGGCCCGCTCGCGCAGACCGCGATCCGCCTCACGTTCGACGAGCGCACCCCCGAAGCCGACCTGGTCGACGTCGCGACCCAGGTCGAAGAATCCGTAAGCGCCGTACGCCGCCTGGATCGGTCATCGACTATCCCGCCGTCCTTGACACTGCCCCGGGTGGAATGACTCGTCACGTCACCGGGGGTAGTGCACATTTCGGCGGGGTAGTCGATGAAGACTCAGCCTGAGTTACGCAATGCGGTCGCGAGGCCGTTCATCGTCAGCAGGATCCCGCGGCGTAGCTGCTCGCTCTCATCACCCGCGCGGTAGCGGTGCAGCAGCTCGAGCTGCAGGTGGTTGAGCGGCTCGAGGTAGGGGAACCGGTTGAACACCGATCGCTTGAGGCCCGCGTTGTCCCACAGCAGGTCCTCATGCCCGGTAATCCGTCCGAACATCCGGACGGTCCGTTCGTGCTCATCGACGAGTTTGCCGAATACCCGCTCACGTAACGCCTCGTCCTCGACGAGCCGTGAATACCGTTCTGCGATACCGAGATCCGACTTCGCGATCACCTGCGCGAGGTTGGACATCACAGTCTGGAAGAACGGCCACCGCTCGTAGTAGCCGCGCAGCAGTGCGAGCCGCTCATCATCGCCACCGACCCACTGCTCCAGCGCCGAGCCGGTGCCGTACCAGCCGGGCAGCATGACCCGCGACAAGGACCAGCTCATCACCCAGGGGATCGCGCGCAGGTCGGAGATCTGCTCCGTCGGCTTGCGGGACGCCGGCCGGGAGCCAATGTTGAGCGCGCCGATCTCGGCGACCGGTGTCGATGACTTGAAGTACTCGACGAAGCCCGGCGTGCGGTGCACGAGATCGGCGTACGCCTCACGCGCCAGTCCGGCCAGCTCGTCGAGGTGCTCGTACGCCGCCTTCGTCTCCTCGCCGAGACGCTCGGTGTCGAGCAGCGACGCCTCGAGCGTGGCTGACACGAGGGCCTCGAGGTTGCGAACGGCCAGGCGCGGCTCGGCGTACTTGGCCGCGATGATCTCGCCCTGCTCGGTGAGACGCAGCGACCCTCGGACGGCGCCGCGCGGCTGCGCCAGGATCGCCTCATAGCTCGGGCCGCCACCTCGGCCGACCGTGCCGCCACGACCGTGGAACAGCCGCAGCCGGATGTCACCCTCGCGCGCCACGTCGACCAGGTCGAGCTCAGCGCGGTAGAGCGCCCAGTTAGCCGCGAGGTAGCCGCCGTCCTTGTTGGAGTCGCTGTAGCCGAGCATGACCTCCTGCAGGCTGCCCTTGCTGTCGACCAGCGCGCGGTACGCGGGCACCCCCAGCGCGGCGCGCAGGGTCGTGGCCGACACCTGGAGATCCTCGATGGTCTCGAAGAGCGGCACGATGTTGACCGGGCACGTGCCGGACACGGGATCGAGCAGCCCCGCCTCCTTGAGCAGCACCGCGCACTCGAGCATGTCGGACACGCTGGTGCACATGCTGATCACGTAGTTGGGCACCGACTCGGGCCCGTACGTCTGCACCGCTCGGGCCGCGGCGGCCGTGATCGCGAGCTCGCGCTGCGTCTGCTCCGAGAACGACGCGCCGCGCCCGACGAGCGGGCGCCGCGAGCCCAGCTCGCCGACGAGCAGGGCGACCTTGGCGTCCTCGTCGAGGTCGGCGTACGCGTCATGCACGCCGGCCCAGGCGAACAGCTCGGCGATCGTCTCCTCGTGCACGTCGGAGTTCTGCCGCAGGTCCAGCCCGTAGAGGTGGAACCCGAACGTGCGCACCGCCTCTCGCAGCCGCAGCAGCCGGTCGTCGGCGATCAGGTCGTCGCCGTCGCCGCGCAACGAGGTGTCGATGACGTCGAGATCAGCGAGCAGCTCCGCAGGCGTCTCGTACGCCTCCGCGTCCGGTGCATCGACCGCGTGGGCGAGCCGGTCGTCGAAGAACCTGTTGTAGGTCGATGTGAGACGCACACGCACCCAACGGACGGCCTGGCGGTACGGCTCGTCATCGCGGAGGTCCTCGGAGTTGCGTGCCGCGAGATCGCGCAGGGCATCGCTGACCCGAGTCATGCGTACGGACAACGACAGGCTCGTCTCGAGCTCGGCCAGCTCATCGGCGTAGTGGGTGAGCGCGGTCTGGGCGGCCCTCGATGACGCGGTCGCCACGACGTCGGCGTCGACGTTGGGGTTGCCGTCGCGGTCACCGCCGATCCACGAACCCGCTCGGAGCAGTGGCTCGCTCAGCAGGTCGGTGCCGGGATACAGCTCGGCGAGCTCGCGGCGTACCTGCGCGTTGATCTGCGGCATGACCTCGAACAGCGACGCCTCGAAGAACCGCAGGCCGACCTCGATCTCGTCCTGGATCTTGACCCGCTGCAGGCGGATCAGCGCCGTCTGCCAGAGCGTGATCACCTGGATCTTGATGTCGCGCAGCGCGTCGCTCTCCTCGGCGTCGGTCAGCGTCATCCGCTCCCGCAGCCGCATCGTCTCCTTGATGCGCGTCTGCGCGTCGAAGACCGTACGCCGCCGCGTCTCGGTCGGGTGCGCGGTGATGACGGGTACGACGGTGGCGTCGGTGAGTGCGGCCCTCACCTCGGTGGGCTCGAGCCCGGCGGAGGCGAGCTTGGCGAAGCTCGCGGCGAGCGACCCGTCCAGGGGCGGGTCACCGGCCTGGATGTGCAGCGCGCGTCGGCGCTCGCGGTGAAGGTCCTCGGCGAGGTTGGCCAGCAGCGCGAACAGGCTGAACGCGCGGATCACCTGCAGCGCATCACCGGTCGGCAGGTCGTGGAACAGGTGGGCGAAGCCTTCGCGGTCGACCTCGTCGCGTCGTACGGCGAACGCTCGGCGGCGCGCCTGCTCCACCATCGCGAACACCCGCTCGCCTTCCTGCTCGCGCACCACGTCCCCGAGCAGCCCGCCGAGGAGGCGGATGTCGTCCCGGAGGGGTTCGGTGGCGGCACGGGCCTCAGCGCTGACGTCGAAGTCGAGATGGGGAGACATGCGCCCAGCATGGTCGCTGAGCGCCGACGTACGGGATGGGTGTTCGCCAGCCGAGCAGCGCCTCCCCTCCGCTCAGCGCTGGGTGGAGTCGGCGACCTCGCCGACGAGCTCCTCGAGCAGGTCTTCGAGGAACACCACACCGGTGATCGTCCCGTCCGGGTCGACCACGCGCGCGAGGTGCGAGCCGGTGCGCTGCATGGTCAGCAGCACGTCCTCCACCTCGATGTGGGGCTGCACGGTCGCGAGTGGCCGGATCCGCTTGGGAGGCACCGGGTCGTCGTACAGCTCGTCGGTCGCGTAGAGCACGTCCTTGAGGTGGAGATAGCCGGCGATGGAGCCGCTGCGGTCCGTGACCGGGTAGCGGGAGAAGCCGCGCTTGGCGACCAGCTGCTCCAGGTCGGCCGGGGAGGCGCCGATCGGGAGCGTGACGAGGCGCTCGACCGGGACCGCGACGTCGCCGGCCACCCGGTCGGTGAACTCGAGGGCGGCGCGGGTCCGGTCCTGCTGCTCCTTCTCGAGCAAGCCCTCGCGGTGGCTCTCCTCCATGATCATGTGCACCTCCTCGGCCGAGAAGGTGGAGGCGACCTCATCCTTGGGCTCGATCCCGAACCGCCGCACCAGCCACTTCGCGATCGCTTCGAGCAACCGGATCAGGGGCCGCAGTGCCTTGGTCATCCACAGCAGGATCGGAGCCAGGGCCAGGGCAGCGCGGTCCGGCCCGGCGATCGCGAGGTTCTTGGGGATCATCTCGCCGACCACCACGTGCAGGTAGACCACGATCAGCAGGGCGATCAGCAGCGCGACGACGTCGGCGGCGCCCTCGGGAAGACCCGCGTCGTGGAAGGGACCGGCGAGCAGGTGGTGCAGTGCGTCCTCGGCAACCGCACCCAGCAGCACCGAGCACACGGTGATCCCGAGCTGGGCGCAGGCGAGCAGGGAGCCGAGATTTTCCAGGGACTCCAGCACCAGCTTGGCGCGCCGACTGCCTTGCGCAGCAAGGGGTTCCATCTGCGAGCGCCGTGCAGCCATCACGGAGAACTCGGCGCCGACGAAGAAGGCGTTGCCGAGGAGAAGGACCGCCGAGAACCAGAGCGCCATCACGCGCCCTCCCCCTCGACCGGACCCTCGACCGGCAGCTGCGAGAGCCTCAACCGGTCGACCCGACGCTTGTCCATCGACACCACGCGCAGCAGCCAGCCGTCGGCCCGCACCTCGTCGCCGACCTTCGGGACGCGGCCGACCTGCTCCATGACGTAGCCGCCGATCGTCTCGTAGATCGCGCCGTCAGGGATCTGCGCGCCGATCCGGTTGCGCACCTCGTCAGGCCTCCACAGCCCCGACACGGTCCACGACCCGTCGGGCAGCATCCGGCTGGGGTCGCGCACCCGGTCGTGCTCGTCGCTGACCTCGCCGACGATCTCCTCGATGACGTCCTCGAGCGTCACGACACCACTGGTGCCGGAGTACTCGTCCATCACGATCGCGAGCTGGAAGCCGCCCTTGCGCAGCAGCAGCAGGAGCGGGTCCAGCCGGATCGTCTCGGGCACCACGACCGGCGGGATCATCAGCGCGGTCACCGGCACGTCCGTACGCCGCTCGGGCGGCACGGCGATCGCCCGCTTGACGTGCACGACGCCGTGGACGTCGTCCCACCCGTCCCCGAGCACGGGGAAGCGGGAGTGCCCGGTACGCCGGGCGAGACTCACGACGTCGTCGGCGCTGGCCGTCCGGTTGACCGAGACGCAGCGGACCCGCGGGCTCATCACGTCGCTGGCCGTTCGCTCACCGAAGTCGAGCGAGCGGGTGAGGAGGCGGGCCGTACCGGCCTCGATGGTGCCGGCCTCGGCGGAGCGGCGCACCATCGACGAGAGCTCCTGCGGGGTGCGCGCGGCGGACAGCTCTTCCTGCGGCTCGATGCCGAACAGGCGCAGGAACCGGTTGGCGGAGCCGTTGAGCAGCACGATCAAGGGCTTGGTCACCGTCGAGAAGCCGCGCACCGGCCGGGCGACCACCCTGGCGACCGGCAGGGGTGCGGAGATGCCGAGGAACTGCGGCAGCAGCTCGCCGAAGATCATCGAGAAGATGGTGGCCAGCACCAGCGCGAGCACGGTGCTGGACGCATTCACTGCCGTCTCCCCGAGGCCGATGCCTCCTAAGGGAGTCTCCAGCAGATGCCCCAACGAGGGCTCGACCAGAAAACCGAGGATCAAGGTGGTCAGCGTGATGCCGACCTGCGACGCCGACAGCTGGGTGGACAGCTGACGCAGGGAGCGCAGAACGGGCACAGCCCCGCGGTCGCCGTCGTCGATCGCGCGCTGAACAGTGGGCCGGTCGAGGGCCACGAACGAGAACTCGGCGGCAACAAAGACCGCGGTCCCAGCCGTGAGAAGGACACCGGCGAGGACAAGGAGCCACTCGGTCATAGTGCGACACATCCTAGAGATGTCGGATGTCAGTTGACCTCCGGGCACGTGAGGGTGGTGGGATGGGCCCCATGTCAACAACCAGGGGGTCCGAGTGACCGCAGCATCCGTCCCTGTCCACCCACCCGCGCCCGGTGCGCGGATCGAGATCAACGGCCTGTCCAAGGTCTTCGGCGACTTCCGCGCCGTCGACAACCTCTCGTTCGTCGTCGAGCCCGGCCGGGTCACCGGCTTCCTCGGGCCCAACGGCGCCGGCAAGACCACCACGCTGCGCATGCTGCTCGGTCTGATCCGTCCCACCGAGGGCACCGCGACCATCAACGGCCAGCCGTACGCCTCACTGCCTGACCCGATGCAGACTGTCGGGTCCGCGCTCGAGGCGACGAACTTCCACCCCGGCCGCACGGGACGCGACCACCTTCGGGTGATCGCCGCTGCCTCCAAGGTGCCCGACGCCCGCGTCGATGAGCTCCTCGAGCTGGTCGGCATCGCGGCCGCTGCCAAGAAACGCGCCGGTGCGTACTCCTTGGGTATGCGCCAGCGCCTCGGCCTGGCTGCCGCCCTGCTCGGCGACCCGCGCGTGCTGATCCTCGACGAGCCCGCCAACGGCCTCGACCCGGAGGGCATCCGCTGGCTGCGGGGTTTCTTGCGTCACCTCTCCAGCGAGGGCAAGACGATCCTGATCTCCAGCCACATGCTCAGCGAGGTCGAGCAGACGGTCGACGACGTCGTCATCATCGCCAACGGCCGGCTGGTCCGGCAGGGATCGATCGGCGAGCTGCACGGCGCCCGCCGGTCCCTCGTCCGCACCACAGACGCGCCGCGGCTGGCCCGGGCTCTGTCCGACGCCGGGCACGCAGTGCAGCAGACCGGCAACGACAGCCTCGAGGTCACCGGTGACGACCCACGTCACATCGGTGACACCGCACTCGCGATCGGCCTGCCGATCTATGAGCTGCGCGAGTCCAAGTCCGACCTGGAGGACATGTTCTTCGAGCTGACCTCCGCGCCCGAGAACCGCAACCGCAACCTGGGTGACGGCACCCCGCCGCCCAGCTTCGACGTACAGCAGGGAGGGGGTCAGTAATGGGCGCCGCCATCAAGTCTGAGATCCGCAAGATCTTCACCACGCGGATGTGGTGGGGAATGCTGATCGGGATGGTCATCATCGCGGCCCTGCTGTCGATGCTGTTCGCCTCGCTCGTCGGCACGGACAACGCCGACGACGACAGTGGCAGCGGCAACCCGTTCAAGACGATGACGCCGGGCACCGCGCAGCTGATCTACTCCGCCGGCATCAACTTCAACCTCACGACGCTGATCCCGCTGGCGCTCGGCGTCATGCTCATCACCAACGAGTACCGCCACAAGACGATCAGCTCGACCTTCTTGGCGACGCCCAACCGGGCCACCGTGCTCATCTCCAAGATCATCGCGCTGATCCCGCTCGGCATCGTCTACGGGATCCTGCACGACGTCGCGAGCGTCGCCGGTGCGAGCCCGATCCTGTCGAGCAAGGGCGCACCGATGCTGCTCGGCGACTCCGACGTCCAGCAGACGTTCTTGCTGTGCATCCTGGCCTTCACGCTGTGGCTGCTGCTCGGCTTCGGCTTCGGGATGCTGGTCCGCAACCAGGTGGCCGCCGTCATGTCGGCTGTGGGCGTCGCGTTCGTCCTGCACATCGCGCTGAACATCTTCTTCGGCGCGAAGAACTGGGACACCGCAGCCAAGTTCCTGCCGGGCAACCTGACCTCGGGCCTGCTCGTCACGAGTGACCCGACCGCCGGACAGGCGACCACGCAGGACGCCGGCGCGAACTACTTCGACCAGTGGTGGCAGTCCGGCGGAGTGCTGCTCATCTACGCCCTGGTCCTCGCCGGGATCGGTGCCTTCCTGACCACCAAGCGGGACATCACCTGAGCCCTGCCGTTCGTGGTCAACGAGGCGCGTGTCGTACGTCGACACGCGCCTCGTCCATGCGGTGGGCCGGGCCTTCGACCGCCGACCTGCCGCAGTAGGCTTGCCCTTGTCTGTGCTATACGCGCAGGTGGATCATCCGACGCATCAGAATCGACGCACGAAAGAGGCGCATCCGCGTGTCATCTCAGTCCTCCAGCGGCGACCCACTCGCGGCCTTCGGCCCGAATGAGTGGCTAGTGGACGAGCTCTACCAGCAGTACCTCACCGACAAGAACTCCGTGGACGAGGCGTGGTGGGAGTTCTTCGCGGACTACCAGCCCGAGGGGTCCTCGCCCAACGGCAAGCCGGCGCCCACGCCGAGCAACGGTGCGTCCGCGCCGGCTGCTGCGACGCCGCCCGCTCCTGCTCCCGCCACACCAGCGGCCGCGCCTGCGCAGGAGCCCGCGAGCGCCCCGACGCCGAAGGCGGTGCCCGCCGCGCAGGCGCCCGCCGGAGCGCCGGAGTCGGCCGCTGCCGAGAACATCCCGGCGAGCGACGTCACGCCGGAGCAGCCCGAGCTCGTCGACCACACCGCACCCGGCCAGCCCGACCCGGCCAAGGCCGAGGTCATCGCGAGCCGCCTGACCCCGCGCGACGGCTTCAGCACCTCCGTCGAGCCGGTCGAAAACGTCAGCGCCTCCGAGTCCGTGCCGCTGCGTGGCGTCGCTGCACGCATCGTCACCAACATGGAGGACAGCCTCGAGGTCCCGACCGCGACGAGCGTGCGCGCCGTCCCGGCCAAGCTGCTGATCGACAACCGCATCGTCGTCAACAACCACCTGTCCCGCAGTCGCGGCGGCAAGGTGAGCTTCACGCATCTCATCGGCTACGCCATCGTCAAGGCGTTGAAGGACATGCCGGAGATGAACTACGCGCTCGGCACCGACGAGAAGGGCAAGCCGCAGCTGCTCAAGCCCGGCCACATCAACTTCGGCCTGGCGATCGACCTCCAGAAGGACGACGGCACGCGCACCCTCGTGGTGCCCAGCATCAAGGGCGCCGAGAAGATGGACTTCGCCCAGTTCTGGACGGCGTACGAGGACATGGTGCGCAAGGCGCGCACCGGCAAGCTCACCATCGACGACTACGCCGGCACCACGATCAGCCTCACCAACCCGGGCGGCATCGGCACCAACCACTCGGTGCCGCGCCTGATGAAGGGCGCCGGCGCGATCATCGGCGTCGGTGCGCTGGAGTACCCGGCCGAGTGGCAGGGCGCCAGCGAGGAGCACCTGACCCGCAACGCCGTCAGCAAGATCCTCACGCTGACCTCGACCTACGACCACCGCATCATCCAGGGTGCGGTCTCGGGCGAGTTCCTGCGCCGGGTGCACCAGCAGCTGCTCGGCGGGGAGGGTTTCTACGACGAGATCTTCGCGGCGCTGCGCATCCCCTATGAGCCGATTCGCTGGGTGCAGGACATCTCCGTCACCCACGACGACGACATCAACAAGGTCGCGCGCGTCCAGGAGCTCATCCACGCCTATCGCGTACGCGGTCACCTGATGGCTGACACCGACCCGCTGGAGTACAAGCAGCGCAAGCACTACGACCTCGACATCACCACCCACGGGCTGACCCTCTGGGACCTGGACCGCAGCTTCCCCACAGGCGGTTTCGGCGGTCAGCCGTTCCTGAAGCTGCGCAAGATCCTGGGCATCCTGCGCGACTCCTACTGCCGCACCGTCGGTATCGAGTACATGCACATGCAGGACCCGGCCGAGCGGACCTGGATCCAGGACAAGGTCGAGAAGCCGTACGCCAAGGAGTCCCCTGAGGACCAGCTGCGGATCCTGCGCAAGCTCAACGCTGCTGAGGCGTTCGAGACGTTCCTGCAGACCAAGTACGTCGGCCAGAAGCGCTTCAGCCTGGAGGGCGGCGAGTCGGTCATCGCACTGCTCGACCGCATCCTGTCCCACGCGGCCGACGAGAAGATGGACGAGGTCTGCATCGGCATGCCGCACCGCGGCCGCCTCAACGTGCTCGCCAACATCGCGGGCAAGTCGTACGGCCAGATCTTCCGTGAGTTCGAGGGCCAGCAGGACCCCAAGTCCGTGCAGGGCTCCGGCGACGTGAAGTACCACCTCGGCACCGAGGGCGAGTTCGTCTCCGACGAGGGCAACAAGACCAAGGTCTACCTCGCGGCCAACCCGTCCCACCTGGAGGCGGTCGACCCGGTGCTCGAGGGCATCGCGCGCGCCAAGCAGGACCGCATCAACCTGGCCGGCACAGCGTTCACCGTGCTGCCGATCCTGATGCACGGTGACGCGGCGTTCGCCGGTCAGGGAGTCGTCGCCGAGACGCTCAACCTGAGCCAGCTGCGCGGCTACCGCACCGGCGGCACGATCCACATCGTCGTCAACAACCAGGTCGGGTTCACCACCGCGCCCTCCGCGTCGCGCTCCTCGACCTACTCGACCGACGTGGCCCGGATGGTGCAGGCACCGATCTTCCACGTCAACGGTGACGACCCCGAGGCGTGCGTCCGGGTGGCCGAGCTGGCCTACGCGTTCCGCCAGAAGTTCCACAAGGACGTCGTCATCGACATGGTGTGCTACCGCCGCCGTGGTCACAACGAGGGCGACGACCCCTCGATGACGCAGCCGCTGATGTACAACCTCATCGAGGCCAAGCGCAGCGTCCGCAAGCTCTACACCGAGGCCCTGATCGGTCGCGCCGACATCTCGGTCGAGGACGCCGAGGCTGCGCTGAAGGACTACCAGCAGCAGCTCGAGCGGGTCTTCGTCGAGACCAAGGAGGCGCGCAAGCAGGCCGCCGCCGAGGCCGCGGCGCCGGCCAAGCCCGATGCCAGCACCGGCACCGATGCCGAGGGCCACGGCGGCCTGGAGCGTCCGTCGGCGCAGGAGGAGGACGACCGGCGCGGCTGGCAGCAGACCACGCGCGGCACCGCCATCTCGGCTCGCGACCTCAAGCTGCTCGGCGACACCTGGGTCAACCCGCCTGAGGGCTTCACGCTGCACCCCAAGCTCAAGCAGCTGATGGACCGCCGTGCGGCGATGACCAGCGAGGGTGGCATCGACTGGGCGATGGGCGAGCTGATGGCCCTGGGCTCACTGCTGGTCGACGGCACCCCCGTCCGGCTGACCGGTCAGGACACCCGGCGTGGCACCTTCGTGCAGCGCCACTCGGTGCTGATCGACAAGAAGACCGGCGCCGAGTGGACTCCCCTGCGCTACCTGTCCGACGGGCAGGCCTGGTTCTGGGTCTACGACTCGCTGCTGTCGGAGTTCGCCGCGATGGGCTTCGAGTACGGCTACTCCGTCGAGCGCCCCGACGCGCTCGTGCTGTGGGAGGCGCAGTTCGGCGACTTCGCCAACGGCGCCCAGTCGATCATCGATGAGTTCATCTCCTCCTCGGAGCAGAAGTGGGCCCAGCGTTCGTCGGTCGTGCTGCTGCTGCCGCACGGCTACGAGGGTCAGGGTCCCGACCACTCCTCGGCTCGCATCGAGCGCTTCTTGTCGATGTGCGCGGAGGACAACATGACGGTCGCCTACCCGAGCACCCCGGCGTCCTACTTCCACCTGCTGCGACGCCAGGCGTACGCCCGTCCGCGCCGCCCGTTGATCGTCTTCACGCCCAAGCAGCTGCTGCGCCTCAAGGCGGCGACGTCGTCACCGGACGACTTCACCAGCGGCACGTTCCGGCCGGTCATCCCCGACACCACGGTGCCGTCTGACAAGGTCACTCGAGTGCTGCTGGCCTCGAGCCGGATCGTCTACGACCTGGAGGCTGAGCGCACCAGGCTCGAGGACCAGACCACGGCGATCGTGCGCGTCGAGCAGCTGGCACCGATCCCGGCGGCCGAGATCGCGGACGCGGTCAAGAATTACCCGAACGCCGAGCTGGTGTGGGTGCAGGACGAGCCCAAGAACCAGGGCGCCTGGCCGTTCATGGCCCTCAACCTGCCGGACCTGCTGGTCGCGCAGGGCGAGAAGCGTTCGCTGCGCGTCGTGTCCCGAGCGGCGTCCGCCTCGCCCGCATCCGGCTCGCCGCGCAAGCACCAGGCGCAGCAGGCCGAGCTCATGTGCGCGGCGTTCGAGCGCTGATCGATGGACAGTTCCCAGCCGGGTGGTCCGGCTCTCGAGGTACCACCCGGCTGGGCTGCCCGCGCCCCTGTTCCTGAAGACGTTCCTGCGCTCGTCGCCCTGCTCGCCGGTCACCAGCGGTGGATCAAGGGCAGCAGCAGCGTCGACGCCGACGCCGTGCACTCCGAGGTCATCGGCACCGGCTCCTGGACACGTCGCCACCTCGTGGTGACCGATGCTGACCAGCAGATCCAGGCGTGGGCGACGGTGCATGACCGCGCCGCCGGGCGCACGAGCATCGCCGTCACCGTCGGGCCCGACGTCCAGGTCGGTGACCGGCTCGCCGGCTCGCTCTTCCGCTGGGCCTGCGAGACGGCCCAGGAGGTCGCCCGCGAACGCGACCAGGAGTCGACGCTCCTGGATGCGTCCGCGATCGCTGGGGACGAGCGGCAGGCGCGATGGCTGACCGAGGCCGGCCTGCGTCGTACCCGCACCTGGTTGCAGATGTCCCGGCCGGTGAGCGCGGAGGAGGCGTCCGAGGATGCCTTCCCGGCACCGCGCGCCGGTGTGGTCGTACGCCGGGTGGCTCAGCACGAGGACGGGCTGCCGGTCGCGGAGGACGTCAGGGGCGTACATCTCGTGCTCGAGGAGTCCTTCGCCGACCACTTCAACTCCTACCGCGAGAGCTTCCCGGAGTTCGTCGCGCGGCTCCGCGAGGACCCCGGTCACCGTTGGGACCACTGGTGGCTGGCCACTGTTGAGGGCGAGGGCGGGCCTGAGCTCGCCGGAGCCGTCGTGGGATCGGTGCTGCCCGAGGACGCCGGCGGCTTCGAGGGCAGCTACATCGACTACATCGGAGTTCACCGTCGCGCGCGCGGTCGCGGTGTGGCAAAAGCGTTGCTGCGCACGGTGATTCGCGATGCGGCAGAGCGCGGGCGCAACCGCGTGGGTCTCGAGGTGGACGCCGACTCACCGACTGGTGCGGATGGGCTCTACCAGTCGATGGGCTGGAAGACGGCCTACCGGACCGAGACCTGGCAGCGCGACATCCCCGCCTCCTGATCGGCCTGGCGTCGCGGCCGGGGAGCCCCCGCGCGATAGCCTCCGAGTGTGTATTTCACCGACCGAGGGATCGAGGAGCTCGCCGGCCGTCGTGGCGATGAGCAGGTCACCCTCTCGTGGCTGGCTGATCAGCTGCGGACGTTCGTCGACCTGAATCCTGAGCTCGAGACCCCGGTGGAGCGGCTGGCGACCTGGCTCGCCCGGCTGGACGACGACGAGTGACGAGGCACCCGAACGTATGAGTTACCCACACGAGGGCAGTGAGCCCGACTTCACCCCGAGCGCCGAGTTCTCGGTGGGCGATGGCCCACGTCAGATCGGCCTCTGCTTCATCGGCGACTCGTTGGTGGCCGGGCTCGGCGACCCCAAGGCGCTCGGCTGGGTGTCACGAGTCATCGCCCGGACCACGGTCGGCGAGTCCGAGCTGGCGTCCTACAACCTGGGTGTCCGCGGCGAGAGCTCGACCGATGTCCTCGGACGCTGGCGCACCGAGACGGCACCCCGATGGACCCAGAGCAACGAGAAGCGTCTCGTCGTCAGCTTCGGCACCAACGACATCGACCAGGGCATGACTACCGCCCGGTCACGCCTCAACCTGGCCAACATCCTCGACGAGGCTGCGACCACAGGCATCGCGACCTACGTGGTCGGCCCTCCTCCGACCAGCGACCCCGACCTCAACAGCCGCCTCGAGGTACTCGTCGACGCCCAGGCGGATGTCTGCTCGCGGCGGCGCGTCACCTACGTCGACTGCTACCGGCCGTTGCTCGGGCACGAGCAGTGGCAGGCCGACCTCTCCGCCGGTGACGGTCTGCACCCGGGCCAGGCCGGCTACGGCTTGATCGCCTGGCTGGTGCTGCACGCCGGGTGGCAGGAGTGGCTCGCGCTGTAGCGCGCCCAGTTCGTACGGCCTCGTGGCCCAGCCGTACGAGATCCCTCGCCTCCGGCGGCTGCGCGGAGGGGGTCCCTACCGACGCTCCGCCGCCTCTCCTGACACCTCTCCTTCCGCCTACCCAAGACGCGATATATCTTGACCTGGCCACAGACGCGATATATCGTCTCTCGAAGACGCGATACATCGCGTTAACGGGCGAACAGGGAGAGAGCATGTCGGAGAAGTGGGAGATCGACGGGCCGCGGGTCATGGACATCGGCGGCGAGCACGAACGGGTGAGGGCGCTGACGATCGGGATGATCGGCGGCCACGTCGATGTCGTCACGCATGACGACTCCCCCACCGCGCGTATCGAGGTGCACGACGTGGTCGGCCAGCCGCTCAAGGTGAGCTGGGACGGACGCAAGGTCAAGATCCTGCACGTCAAGACGGAGGGTTCGAACCTTTGGGAGACCCTCAAGGGTCTGGGCAAGGGCTTCCAGCGTCAGAAGGCCTGGATCAGCGTCTCCATCCCGCGCGACGCGACGGCCTCGGTCTCGACAGTCAGCGCGGACGCGGTGGTCAGTGGCATCCACGCGCCGACCAAGATCAACACGGTCAGCGGCGAGGTCACCACGGATGACCTCGTGGGCACCGTCGATGTCAACACCGTCTCGGGTGTCATCGAGGCGCACGGCCTGCAGGGGCAGCTCAAGGCGACGACGGTCTCAGGCGGCATCACGGTGCACGACAGCTCGCTCGACCCGATCAAGCTCAACTCGGTCAGCGGCGACATCACGCTGGACCTCAACAACGGGCGCACCACCATCGGGAGCAACTCAGTCTCGGGCGATGTCACGGTGCGGGTGCCGGTCAACGGCGGCTACGACGTCACGGTCAGCACGATGAGCGGCGCGGCGATCGTCGACGGTCGCGAGCTGAACGACGGCTCCGGACGGCGCGGCGGCACCCTACGCGAGGGCAACGGGGCGCTGTCGCTCAAGGCGACCTCGGTCTCGGGCGACGTCGTCATCCTGAGCGCACCTCAGGACAGCCCGGCGCCGCAGGACGAGCCGCAGGACACGCCGGAGGGATCGGTATGAGCCCGGTCTTCGCCCATGGCCAGCTGCGCCTGTACGTCCTCGCCCTGCTCGCCGACGGCCCGCGGCACGGCTATGAGGTGATGCGCGACCTCGAGCAGCGCTTCGACGGTCTCTACACGCCGAGTGCCGGCACGGTCTATCCGCGCCTGGCCAAGCTCGAGGAGGAGGGGCTGGTCACCAGGACGGACGAGGGACGCAAGGCGATGTACGCCATCACCGACGCCGGACGCGCCGAGGTCGCCGACCGGCAGCACGACCTCGGAGACCTCGAGCACGACCTGGAGCTGTCCGCCCAACGGCTGGCCGACGAGGTGCGCGACCGTGTTCGCGGCGGTGCGGCGGACCTACGGGCCGAGCTCAAGCAGGCTGCCAAGGACGCCCGGCGAACCGCACAACCGGTCAGTTCCTCCGAGTTCACGGACAACCGGAAGATGACGGTCGACATCGAGCGTGCGCTGCACGACCTCGGTCGGGAGGTACGTCAGCTCTCGCGCGGATCCCGAGTGAGCGACGACGTACGACGTGTGGTGCTTGAGGCGATCGCCCGGGCTCGTGAAGAGGTCCGGCAGGCGGCGCGGGACCAGCGATGACAACCGTGAGATCCGTGATCCGACAAGGAGATTCGTGATGCCTCAAGGCTCCGTGGGGCTCGCCTGCCGTGGGCGCGACCTGCATCTGACGCCGCGTGGACTCCGCCACGCCGCGCACCAGACTCCCCTCGCCGCGCGTCGCACCGAGCGGCATCGGTCCGAGCGATGATCTTTCGAACCGTGCAGCTGGCTCGAGTCAGGCGTTCGGTCGCCCGAGTGCCCGACAGGGCCGGCCGGCCGCGCGCCGTCGGGCCGGGTTCAGCGTGCTACGACCTTCGATGATCGCCTCCTGAGGAGCCGCCTCGACCGGTCACGGTGGCGTCACTTTCGGGAGGGCCTGGCCGTGGTCGGCGCCACTCGGTGGCAGGATGCCCCCGTCTGCAGGACGCCGCTCGGAAGGAAAACCCTCATGTCGTCTCGCCCCACCCGCCGGTACGGCGCCATCACCGGCGCCTCCGCTGCGATCTTCGCTCTTGCTCTCGCCGGATGCGGCTCCGACAGCCTCGACACCGGTGGCGACAAGACGTCCGCACCAGCCGGCCCGACGGCCAGCGTCACCAAGAACGCCTCCCTCGCCGACAAGGTGCCCGCTGACATCAAGGCCAAGGGCACGCTCAACGTCGCGACCGATGCGTCGTACCCACCCAACGAGTACTTCGGGACCGACGGCAAGACCATCGAGGGCATGGACATCGAGATCCTCAACGCCGTCGCGGGCAAGCTGGGTCTGAAGATGAAGTACCAGAACGCCGGTTTCGACTCGATCGTGCTCGGTGTGAAGTCCAAGAAGTACGACATGGCGGTCTCTTCGCTCACGATCAACCCCGAGCGCAAGCAGCAGGTCGACTTCGTCAGCTACTTCTCGGCCGGCACCCAGTGGGTCACCGCCAAGGGCAACCCGAAGAAGCTCGACCCGGCCAACGCCTGTGGCAAGACGATCTCGGTCCAGAAGGGCACGGTCCAGATCACTGACCTCAACAAGCGCAGTGCCACCTGCAAGGCTGGCGGCAAGCCCGGCCTCAAGCTGCTCATCGAGGATGCCCAGGTCAAGGCGACGACCGACCTGGTGTCGGGCCGCGCCGACGGCATGGCCGCTGACCTGCCGGTGTCCGTCGACGCCGTGACCAAGAACGGCGGCAAGCTGCAGCTGGTCGGCCAGAACTACGACAGCGCCCCCTACGGATTCGCGCTGCCCAAGGGCCAGACGGCGTTCGGCAACGTGCTGGTCGAGGGACTGAAGGCGATCAAGGCCGACGGCAGCTACGACGCGATCCTCAAGAAGTGGAAGACCGAGGGCGGCTCGATCAGCAACTTCGCCGTCAACCCCTGATGGCTACTCCCATCGAGACCGGGGAACGCCCCGGCAAGATCGATGCTCGGCCGGTGCCGCACCCGTGGCGCTGGGTGATCGTCGCGATCATCGCCGTGCTGATTGCGATGATGATCAGCTCTTTCGTCACCAACGACCGGTGGGACTGGTCCTTCGTCCCCAAGGTGATGAAGTTCAACCCAGTCCTCGAAGGTCTGATCAAGGGCACTGTCGCCGTGACCATCGGCGCCATGATCATCGGTGTCGTCGGCGGCATCACCTTGGCGATCATGCGCCTGTCCGAGAACCCGCTGCTCAAGGGCGTCGCGTTCGTCTACACCTGGTTCTTCCGTGCCATCCCACGGCTGGTCTTCCTGGTCATGCTCGGCACAGGTGCGGGCTATCTCTACCCGAAGCTCGACCTGGGTGTGCCGTTCGGACAGCAGATCGCGAGCTGGTTCGGACTCTCCTCCGACCTGACCATCGGCAGCATCAACGTCAACAGCCTGTCGACCGGCATCTGGGTCGGCATCATCGGCCTCGGCCTGTCCGAGGCGGCCTACATGGCCGAGATCGCACGCGCCGGCATCATGTCGGTCGACAAGGGCCAGTCCGAGGCCGCCCAGGCCATCGGCATGTCACCGGGCAAGACGATGCGCCGGGTCGTGCTGCCTCAGGCGATGCGTGTGATCGTGCCGCCCACCGGCAACGAGACGATCTCGATGGTCAAGGACACCTCGCTGCTGGTTGCGGTGCCGATCAGCATGGAGCTCTGGTTCCAGATCAGCCAGGTCTCCAACAACACCGGCCGCATCATGGGCGCCTACATGGCCGGATTCTTCTGGTACCTCATCGTGTGCACCGTGCTGATGATCGGCCAGTACTTCCTCGAGCGTCACTACGGTCGTGGCTTCGGCTCCACGTCCGAGCGGAGCGCACTCAAAGCGAAGATGCTGGGCATCACCGGCGCCGGCCGCGGAGGGATTCACTGATGACCGACACCACTGAGGTGACGTACGACGAGAGCCGGGCCCCAGGCGTACCTCTCGTCCGAGCACTCAATGTCACCAAGGCTTTTCACGGCAACGAGGTCCTCAAGGGCATCGACCTGGACGTGCACGAGGGCGAGGTCGTCTGCCTGCTCGGACCGTCCGGTTCGGGCAAGACCACCTTCCTGCGTTGCGTCAACCAGCTCGAGACGATCAATGGCGGCCGCATCTGGGTCGACGGCGATCTGATGGGCTACGAGGACAAGGGCGGCCGTCTGCACCGGCTGCACGACAAGCGCATCGCTGCGCAGCGTCGTGAGATCGGCATGGTGTTCCAGCGGTTCAACCTGTTCCCCCACATGACGGCGATCCAGAACGTCAAGGAGGGCCCGGTCCAGGTCAAGGGCGTCGGCAAGAAGGAGAGCCACGCCGCCGCCCTCGAGCTGCTCGAGCGCGTCGGCCTGGGCGACAAGTGCGACCACTACCCGGCCCAGCTGTCCGGTGGCCAGCAGCAGCGCGTCGCGATCGCTCGTGCGCTCGCTATGCGTCCCAAGCTGATGCTCTTCGACGAGCCGACGTCGGCGCTCGACCCGGAGCTGGTCGGCGAGGTGCTCGCGGTCATGCGCGAGCTCGCGCAGGAGGGCATGACGATGCTCGTGGTGACCCACGAGATGGCCTTCGCCCGTGAGGTCGCCGACCGCGTCGTCTTCATGGACGCGGGTGTGGTCGTGGAGTCCGGCGATCCCAAGGACGTCATCAACAACCCGCAGCACGAGCGCACCAAGTCGTTCCTCAGTCGGCTGCACTCCGACGAGGAGCACCGCCGCGAGGCCGTCATCGACCCGCTGCACGCGGGTTCGGCTACGGCCGATCCGGAGGACTGACGCGGGTGCAGCTCGGCATCGCGGTCGTTCGCGGACGCTCGATGCTGCCGACCTACCGGGACGGCGACCGCCTTATCGTGCTGTACGACGGGCGCGTCGTCCCGGGCCGCGCGCATCTCGTCCAGCTGCCACCGGGACCCGACGGGCCGCGCCCGATGGCGGTCAAACGGGTCACCCGACGCGACGGCGACGGGTGGTGGATCGAGTGCGACAACCCGGGCGAGGGCGTCGACTCCTGGACGGTGGACGCGCTGCCAGCAGAGGCCGTACGCGCTCGTGTCCTCACCCGTCTCCCCCGCCTTCCCTAAAGCACATGCGACCGAGTCGCATATGCGCTGGCCAGCCGATTCGGCTCGCCTCCGGAGGGGTACGTTGCCAAGGCACGGCCACATACGCGCGAAAGGGATCTGAGACATGCTGAAGCGTTTGTTCGCACCCACGATTGAGGTCAGCGCGCACTGCGACCTCCCCTGCGGCGTCTATGACCCGGCGCAGGCTCGCATCGAGGCCGAGTCGGTCAAGGCGATCCTGCAGAAGGTTGCCGAGAAGCCGGACGACCAGGACTTCAAGATCCGGGCTGCGATCATCAAGGAGCAGCGCTCCGAGCTGGTCAAGCACCACCTCTGGGTGCTGTGGACCGACTACTTCAAGCCGCCGCACTTCGAGAAGTACCCCGAGCTGCACACGCTGGTCAACGAGGCCACCAAGCTCGCGGGCGCCGGTGGCACCAAGGCCAGCTGGGACGTCAAGACCGCCGACGACCTGCTTGCGAAGATCGACGAGATCGCCCGCATCTTCAAGGAGACCAAGCAGGCTGCTTGATCTCCCGTAGTCCACGAGAAGGGCCCGTCCAGCACTCCAGGACGGGCCCTTCTCATGCGCCTGAGCGGGCCCCTGTCGTACGCCTTGCCCGGCTGGCCATGTCACTCACCTGAAAGCCCTGTGACGACCGTCACGGACCGATAGCGTCGGTCCGTTCCCGCGGGCCGGACCGGCCCGCCCGTCATCGGAGGTTGCGGTGTCTGATCACGAGAACCCCGACCAGGCGCCACCGGCGAACACCGGTCTGCTCTGGTTCGCGGGCATCTTGCTGCTGATCCCCATGCTGGCTCTCACCCCGGTGGGCTGGTACGCCAAGAAGGACCCCGAGCTGTGGGGATTCCCGTTCTTCGTCTGGTACCAGCTGATGTGGGTCTTCCTGTGCTCCGCGTGCACGATGGCCGCCTACTCGCTGGTCAAGAAGGCCCGCCCGCACGTGCCGATGCGCACGTCCGCCTCGCTCGATGCGGAGGATGACCGCT
Organism: Luteipulveratus mongoliensis; assembly: GCF_001190945.1. Taxonomy (NCBI): domain Bacteria; kingdom Bacillati; phylum Actinomycetota; class Actinomycetes; order Micrococcales; family Dermacoccaceae; genus Luteipulveratus; species Luteipulveratus mongoliensis. The sequence goes on from NZ_CP011112.1 coordinate 4,169,882, forward strand.
GATGTACGCACAGCTCCCGATGGCACCTGAGCCCTCGACTCCCGGCAACGGCGTCAATGGCGTCGCCCTCACGATCCTGATCGTGCTGTTCCTCATCGTCACGGTGATGGGCTTCATGGCCTCCCGCTGGCGGCGCGCCGACTCGATGGAGTCCCTCGACGAGTGGGGTCTGGGTGGCCGGTCGTTCGGCACCTGGATCACCTGGTTCCTGCTGGGCGGTGACCTCTACACGGCCTACACGTTCGTGGCCGTCCCGGCCGCAATGTTCGGCGCGGGTGCGGTGGCCGGCTTCTTCGCGGTGCCCTACACGATCCTCGCCTACCCGATCATCTTCTTCTTCATGTCGCGGCTGTGGTCGATCAGCCACCGACACGGCTACGTGACCTCGGCGGACTTCGTCCGCGGTCGCTACGGCTCGCGCTCGCTCTCGCTGGCGATCTCGATCACCGGCTTCGTGGCCCTGATGCCCTACATCGCGCTGCAGCTGGTCGGCATCCAGGCCGTCCTCGAGGTGGCCGGTGTCGGCGGCAGCGACAACTGGCTGGCCAAGGACCTCCCGCTGCTGATCGCGTTCGCGGTGCTCGCGGCCTACACCTACTCCAGCGGCCTGCGCGCGCCGGCGGTCATCGCCTTCGTCAAGGACATCCTGATCTACCTGGTGATCATCGTCGCGATCATCTACCTGCCCTCGAAGGTCGGCGGCTGGAGCCACATCTTCGACGCCGTGCACGCCAAGACCGAGGTCCCGCCGAAGCCGTCCAAGCCGGGCTACGGGCCTGCTGCACCGTTCGTCGACACCGTGGGCCCCAAGGCGCAATGGGCGTACGTCACCCTCGCCTTCGGCTCAGCGATGGCGCTATTCATGTACCCGCACTCGATCACCGCGGTGCTGTCGTCCAAGAGCCGTACGACGATCCGCCGCAACGCCTCGATCCTGCCGGCGTACTCGTTCGTGCTGGCGCTCCTGGCGCTGCTCGGTTGGGTCGCAATCGCGGCCGGAACCAAGCCGATCGGACTGGACGGCAAGCCCAACGCCCAGCTCGTCGTACCGCAGCTGTTCGAGGACCAGTTCCCGGACTGGTTCACGGGAGTTGCGTTCGCAGCCATAGCGATTGGTGCGCTCGTGCCAGCGGCGATCATGTCCATCGCGGCGGCCAACACGTTCACGCGCAACATCTACAAGGAATGGATCCGCCCCAACGCGACGCCCGCTGAGGAGGCCAAGGTCTCCAAGCTGACGTCGTTGGTGGTGAAGCTGTTCGCCCTGCTGTTCGTCTTCACGATGGACAAGCAGAACGCAATCAACTTCCAGCTCCTCGGCGGCATCTGGATCCTGCAGACGTTCCCCGCGATCGTGGTCGGCCTCTACACGCGCTGGCTGCACCGATGGGCGCTGCTGGCCGGTTGGGCGGTCGCGATGATCTACGGGACGTGGCAGGCGTACGGCATCAAGAGCCCGGCGACCAAGCACTTCGGTGGGTCGACCGACACGATCCCGGTGATCGGCGAGCTCGGCTACATCGCGCTTACGGCGTTCGCGATCAACGTGATCGTCTCGGTGGTGCTGACGTTCGTGCTGCGCGCGGCCAAGGCGCCTGAAGGTGTCGACGAGACCCGCAAGGCGGACTACTTCGTCGACTCCGACGACCCACGGGTGCAGCGTTACGACGCCGACCCGTACGACGGTGTCCCGCCGGACGGTAAGCCCGCCTGACCGACCCGGTCGTTTTACAGCTGCAGAAGGTTCGAGCGCTATGGCGCTCGAACCTTCTGCCGTTACCTGCCCGAGATCAGTGACCGTCCATCCAGCGCCGATACGCGATGCCCAGCTCGAACCTGCTCTGCACCTCGAACATCGTGTAGAGATCGGCCACCGCTGACCTGACGGTGCGGCTGGTGATCTTGAGCTCGGACGCAATCTTCTCGTCCGTCATGCCGTACGTCATCAGGTGCAAGATCCGTAGCTGCCTCAACGTTGGCTTCAACGCCCTCCGTCGATCCCGAAACTGGACCGGCATACTCGTCTCTCGCGCACCCCGGATGTACGAACGAGCCAGGTTGGTTGTCTGACGGTCAACAACCACAACCGCGGCAATCTCCTCTCCCTGTCCCGTCACTCGAAGACGGACGATGCTGTCGTCAATGAGCATCACGCTCAGCGGCAGTCCCGGTCGCTCGCCGCGAAAGTCCTCGCCGCCGCAGTCGCACAAGCCCGACTGACAAAGAACGTCAGGCGTAATATGTGCACAAACCGTAGAACCTCGAACACCGCGATCAGCTGATCGTCGGTGCATCGCTAGAACCTCGTCAGTTGTGTACATGAACGAGGCATAGGAAGCCCCTTCGACAGTGTGCTGGCAGCTTGTTTCCAACGCCCTCATGCCGCGCATATTGTCTTCGCTCAGCCACACTGCTTCAATACCTGGCGAGAAGACGCCAGATCGCTGCTGGAGTACGCGGCAGTCCTCGTCGGTCAGAGAGTTCGGGTCGCCGGCGACAGCCCTTGCCAGCACGGAACGCACCCTGTCGAGGGGCGACACACTACTGCTCTCAATGGCCATTGACCCACCGCTGATAGGCGATGCCGAGCTCGAACCGGCTCTGTACCTCGAACATCGTGTAGAGATCGGCTACCGCTGACCTGATGGTGCGGCTGGTGATCTTGAGCTCGGACGCAATCTTCTCGTCCGTCATGCCGTACGTCATCAAGTGCAAGATCCGTAGCTGCCGCAACGTCGGCTTCAGCGGCCTGCGCCGGTCCCGCAACTGAACCGGCATGCTCGAGGCGACGATGCGATCGATCAAGGTCACGACATTCTGCACAACCACTCGATCAGCAGTCACGATGTAGCTCACTCCGGCTGCATTCAGTGGCACCCGGACGAGCGCGAGGCGTCGATCAATGGCGAACACACCCAGGTGAATGTGCGCCTGGTCGCCGTAGTACTCACCTATCCCATTGCAAGGACAAGCCGACGCTGTGCACAGCAGATCCGGCGAGATGCTCCCTCGCACCGATCGGCCTCGCACTCCCTTCGCCGAGCTGCGGACATGAAGCTCACGACTCTGCTCAGGTACGAATTGGACCGCATCCGGGAGCGCGCTCTCGACCGTATGAGCGCACGATCTCTCCAGGCCGGCCAGCCCATTCCTTGTCTCGTCGGGCCCGAGCCAGACCCCCTCAATCCCTGGGGCGTCCTCCACCCGGCGATCGGCCAACGATTCGAGCTCTGCAGGTGGCCGCAAGATGCCTCGGCCCTGCGCAGCCGCACCAGTAACCGCCCGGATCACGTCAATGGGCGCGACATCTCGTTCCCCAACCAGCCCTTGCTTAGTGGCCAACATCGATCCCCCAACCCCTCGCACGCTCGATGCGTGCCCGTTCACATCACACCATCCCGGTCATCAGGTCGATAGGCAACCGAACGTCTCAGACTGCGGTAAGACTCCGCGCCGTGACCTCGGTAAGGGCGTCAACCACCTGGGGGTCGTACTCATACCCGAGACCGAGGCGAAGGCGTTGCAATGCCGCCTGACGTCGATCTGGGTCACCATGGCTGAAGTCATCGAAGGCGTTGCAGACCTTGAGGATTCGTGCCTGCATGAGCTGGGGCTCGTTTTGCTCCACCATGTGCCTAAACGGCACAGCCTGCTGTTCGAGAATCTGCACCATCACTCCCTTGGCACCAGTACGGCGCACGATCTCAGCACCGTCGTGAGCGATGCGCTCCTGGTCCAAGGGAGCGGCCTCAACCGTCGCGCCCGCGGGAATCGGATCCCGCAACGTGACCTGGCCGATGTCATGCAGCAGCGCGGCACTCTCGAGCTCCTTCAGGTCCCGGTCAGCGAGGTGAAGGTGGCTACCGACGGCAACGCACAACTTCGAGACACGACCCGAGTGGCCGGGCCGCGTGTATCCCGCAAGATCAGTCATCCGGGATAGGGCGGCGATCGTCTCGCGCCTCGCCGTTTGCGTGCGCTGTTGCCGCTGCATGGCGAAGCGCATGAGGAGTAGCGGGACCATGAACAACGGAATCGCGAAGACATGCAGAGTCCGTAGTCCAAGAGCAATGACGACGCCGGTAGATATCGCTGCCAACGAAGTTGGCACCATCTCGACAAGGTCCTCCCGCAGCAGTGTGGGCCAAGACCGTTCGTCTCGCAGGCTGCGCAGAGTGACGTGAACCACGAGTTCGACGCCATGGGCAAAGAGAGCGACAGCGACCATCGCTGCCACCATCCTCCACCGCTCTTCCGCCCAGGCAGGACCCATATCAGCCAGAGGCGAGCCGTTACGCACTCCGATCTGCCGAAAGAGGAGAGCGACGATGCCAATCATCAGAATCCGCACTGCATATGCAGAGTGCACAATCCGGTCATCGCCGTGCCACGCCTGGACCACCACACCGAGCACGAGGGCGAGAAAGGCAACCACCACGACGAACGCGGCATCGTATTGCAGATGCGATTGCCCAGGAAGTTCGCTCGCCAGCGCAAACGACAATGCGCCTGCTACAGCAATCGGAGAAAGCCCTCGCGCCCCGAGACCACCCAATCGGAGCAGTTCGCCACCGAACATGACGATGAAGCAGCATCCTGCCAGCAGCCATGAACCGGCCGGGAGGGTGTCCTGTCTGACAATCAGACTGGTCACGCTGACGATCACTACGACGCCGGCCAGTCCATTGAGGAACGCGGACGCAGCAGCGCCAGCAGGCCGTAACGGCTGCTCGCTCAAGCGAGCACCTCCACAGGCATCGCGTTCATCGACGCCAGGAGATCAGACACCGCTGGGTCGTCGTGATCCGCACCGCCCGGTGCGGCCGTCAGAATTGGAACGACCGCGTCGAGACGACCTTTTAAGGCGACGCGCTCCAGGGCGTCAACACAACCAGGACAGAGCTGAGTTCCCGCCCGCAGACGGAGGACCGTCATTGCGTCTTCGGTCGAGAGTCCCGCAGGGCCACGCGTGCTCGCAATGAAGGCGTCGGAGACTGCAATGACGCGGGCCAGCAGTGGAATGTCAGAGCCAGCCAAACCGCCCGGATATCCGCGGCCATCCCAGCGCTCATGGTGGTGGCGGATCGCGTCGACACTCTTGGACAGGAAGGTGATGTCGCGAAGCATGGCCACTCCCTGCTCCGGGTGGCGAAGAACGTCCTGCATCTGTTGTGGCGCGATCCGCCCGTCCACATTTCGCGCCCGCGTCGATGGTGCGACAAGACCGACATTGTGGAGAGTCGCAGCAAATCGCAGAGCCTCGCCTTGGCTTGGGCGAAGCCTCATCTCGTCACCGATCAAGCCCGCGACTGCCGCTGTGGCTTCGCTCAGTCCTTTCGTCGTGGGGTGTCGCGCTTCGACAGCCGCTACCAGCGTCTCCACTGTCCGGTAGTGCACCTGCTGCTCGGCCACCTGCTGCGAAATTGTCCATTGCGCAAGGGCCAGGGGGGCGAGCACCAGAAGGAGGCTGGCGGGGCCAAGACCGTCTACCTCCCAGAGCACCACGAAAGGAAAGGCAATGACGCCATAGCCCAGATACATCGTCCAGCCGGACTTAATTGCTTCGATGGCCGTAATTCGCACAGGAACGCCTGCCGAAATACGAACTACCACCGCGAGCAGTGGCGCGTTCACCATCAGCATAACTACAGCCGAGGCGACCAGCGGCAACAAAATGTGCCCCAGCAGGCTGCTCACGTGACCTCGCACATCGGTCGGGTCAAGACCGCCAAACAACAGATAGCAAGTGCCCCCGGCCAAACCGAGAAGGCCACTCATCGACGCATTGAATGCGCGGCGGACGACTGGCAAAGACACGCGCGAAAGCCAGGCTGGCAGAAACCCCACCACCGCAGCCCCGGCCGGGCCGACCATCGCAACCGCGGTAAGGATGACAATCGACCTGAGAGAGAGCGTGAATGCACCCTGAGTCGTACTCGTATGCATGAGTTGCGCCACCGACGCGGCCAGCAACAAGGTCGAGAGAACGAGCCAATCAGGCGTCCAATCTGCGCGTGTAGCTGCCCAGACCGAGCCAACGACAAGTCCAATGAAGAGGATGGCGTTGTAACACCAAACACGTCGATCCAGGCTCGAAATCGCGGCACTCCTCGCTAAACGTTACTCCAACCGCAAACCTACTTACTTGCCCCAGTCGATCGTGTCTTGGGACATCTGGCCGCTGTAGAGGCCGAGCAGAACGCTCAGGAGGGCTGACATGACGATCCTCTCTCGGTCACGCAGGGGGTCGTGACCAACCGGGCCTGCCAACCGGACGACAGACCCATAACCAATTTTGCCACTTCCTGGGGCAATCGCGAAGCCCCCCAGGGAGTAGCCAGCCGCTCGGAGGTACCCCAGGGAGCGGCTTGTGGGACAATACGCCGGTTCGCCTCGGCGCGCCCGAGGTTCCACGAAGCAGGGAGCAACACATGAGCAAGCGCGCCCGTAAGCGCCGCTCGCGCAAGGGCAAGGCCGCAAACCACGGCAAGAAGCCCAACGCTTGAGCAAGGCGACCTCACGGTCGTCGTCACACGACAGCAGCCCCCGTCCGGTGCCTGGCACCGCGGGGGCTGCTGTCGTTCACACTGGAAGAATCTAGTGAGATCTGCGCACTTCGACGCTCGTCACGGTCACTGAGATGCGCGTCATGATCTGTGCACGCAGCTGGGTCGGCGCTGGTTCACAGGCACAGGAACGCTGCAGGAGCGACTTGAGCAGCAGGTCGCGCTCGTACTCGTCCACACAGGGCGGGCAGTCCAGCAGGTGGTTCTTGAGCCGCTCCTGGGCCGGACGGTCCAGCTCGCCGTCGAGATAGGCGTAGATCTGGTCCATGATCGCCTGGCAGCCGGCCTTCGGGACGTCTGACTCGGTCACGACGTGGCTCCCTCACGGATGAAGCCACGCTCGATGGCGTAGTCGGTGAGCAGCTCACGCAGCTGTCGGCGTCCACGGTGCAGGCGCGACATGACGGTGCCGATCGGAGTGTCCATGATCTCCGCGATCTCCTTGTACGCGAATCCCTCGACGTCAGCGAGGTAGACGGCCATCCGGAAGTCCTCAGGGAGCTCCTGCAGGGCGCGCTTGACGTCCGTGTCCGGCAGGTGGTCCAGCGCCTCGACCTCGGCTGAGCGCAGCCCCTTGGAGCTGTGAGCCTCGGCGCGAGCCAGCTGGTAGTCCTCGATCTCAGCAGCATCCGACTGCAGCGGCTGGCGCTGCTTCTTGCGATAGCCGTTGATGTAGGTGTTCGTGAGGATGCGGTAGAGCCAGGCCTTGAGATTGGTGCCCGGCTTGTACTGGTGGAAGGCGGCGTACGCCTTCGCAAACGTCTCCTGCACCAGGTCCTCGGCGTCGCTCGGGTTGCGCGTCGTACGCAACGCAGCGCTGTAGAGCTGGTCCAGGAATGGCATGGCCTCCCGCTCGAAGCGCGCAGCGCGCTCAGCAGGAGTTTCCGCAGCGACGTCCACGAGGGCGTCGTCTGTGGGCGTACCGTCGCTCGGCGTCTGGGGCGACGCGGACTCGTCTGTCATCGTCGACCAGCCTAGTCCTCGGTCGGAGACCGGCTTCTCAGAGCCGGAACGGACGACATCCGCGCGGTACCCGGTGGGCGTAGAGGCGGCAAGCAGCAAGAGAGCTCCTTCTGCGGTTCGACGAAGCGGGTGCTAGTGGCACCACGGGCTTCAACGTCGTCCGTCGGGTCAGGAATTCCCACCCTCCGGTTACGGCGTCGGTCCACAGGAGAGGTCTGCCTAGCCTTGGCACGGCGTGCCTTTCCTTGGAAGACAAGCGCCGACCGATCGTCGTACGTTGCCGCCATGCCACGTTCGAAGAACAACACCTCTGCCGCGTTCCGTGACCTTCTCGCCGAGCAGGTCCGTCACGAGTTCACTGCTTCTCAGCAATACATCGCCATTGCCGTCTGGTTCGACGACCACGATCTTCCCCGTCTGGCCGCGCACTTCTATGCGCAGTCGGTCGAGGAGCGCAATCACGCGATGATGATCGTTCGTTACCTGCTGGACCGGGACTGGGGCGTCGCCATTCCTGGCGTCGACGAGGTGCGCGGTGACTTCGAGGCACCGACAGAGCCGATCGCGCTCGCCCTGTCGCAGGAGAAGATCGTCACCACCCAGATCGAGGCGCTGTTCCGCGCCGCTCGCGTCGAGGGCGACGTCCTCGGTGAGCAGTTCATGCTCTGGTTCCTGAAGGAGCAGGTCGAGGAGGTCTCCTCGATGAACACCCTGCTGACCATCGCCGAGCGCGCCGGCAAGGACTGGTTCCAGATCGAGGACCACCTGGCCCGCGAGAAGGTCGGCGACGCGGGCAACGACAGCTCCGCCCCCACCGCCGCCGGCGGGGCCCTCTAACGTCTCGGTCTCGATGCGACCTCGGCTAGCGCCTCGGCCTACTCGACCAGCGAGCGGAGCAGGGGTACGACGTCGCGCGAGAACTCGTTGAGGAATCGCCGCTGGTCGTGGCCGGGCGCGTGGAAGACCAGGTGGCTGAAGCCGAGGTCGATGTAGGGCTTCAGCTGCTCGATCACCGCGTCCGGCTCCGACGCGACGATCCAGCGTGAGGCAACCTGCTCGATCGGCAGCTCGTCGGCGACGCGCTCCATCTCCTGCGGGTCGTGGACCGAGTGCTTCTGCTCGGCGGTCAGCGAGAGCGGCGCCCAGAAGCGGGTGTTCTCGAGGGCCGCCTCGGGGTCGGTGTCGTAGGAGACCTTGACCTCGAGCAGCTGCTCCACCGAGCCGGGCTTGCGCTTGCCGACCTCCATGCCGTCCTTCATCGCGGGGACGAGCTGGTCGGCGTACAGCTCACGACCCTTGCCGGAGGTGCAGATCATGCCGTCACCCATGCGGCCGGCGTACTTGGCGACCGTCGGACCACCCGCGGCGACGTAGACGGGGATCGGCTCGTCGGGGCGGTCGTAGATCGTCGCGTCGCTGGTGCGGTAGTAGTCGCCCTCGAAGGTCACCCGCTCCTCGCTCCAGAGCCGGCGCATCAGACGGACCGACTCGCGCAGCCGGCCGAACCGCTCCTTGAACTCCGGCCACTCCCGCTGGCCGACCGCGATCTCGTTGAGCGCCTCGCCGGACCCGACGCCGAGGATGATGCGGCCGGGATAGAGACAGCCCATCGTCGCGAAGGTCTGCGCGAGCACCGCCGGGTTGTAGCGGAAGGTCGGTGTCAGCACCGACGTGCCGAGCCGCAGCCTCTCGGTCCGCTCCCCCACCGCCGCCATCCAGGTCAGCGCCTGCGGTGCATGGCCGCCGTTGTGCCGCCATGGCTGGAAGTGGTCTGAGGCGAACGCGGAGTCGAGTCCGACCGACTCGGCGTGGACCGCGATCTCCACCAGCTCACGCGGGTCGAACTGCTCTGCAGAAGCCTTGTATCCGATCGTCAGCGCCATGCTCGTCAGGCTATGCCTAGGGCGTGAGCGTGTTGAGCCAGGACCGCACCTCGTCGACGACGTCCTCCGGGTGCTTGCTGAAGCTGTGGTCACCACGCGCCCTGAACACGTGCGCTCGCGAGCCCAACGCCTCTCGTACGTCGTCCGGCGACCCGAACGGGTCGCGGTCGCCCTGCACGATCGCCAGCGGGAGCTCGGCGTCCAGCACGAGCTGAGCCTCGAAGGCACGCGACTTCTCCGGCTTGCCGGGCGGATGCAGCGGGAAGGACAGCGCGAGCACCGCGTCGGCGCCGACCTCGACCGCCGTGCGACAGGCAACGCGAGCGCCCGCCGAACGCCCGCCCTGGATGAAGGGTCGTGGTAGCTGCCAGCGGCCGCTCGTCAGTGACGCGATGATCGGAACCCAAGCAGTATCAAGGACTTTCGGCGGTGGTGCGATCCGCTTGCCTGCCACCCGCCACGGCTGCTCGACAAGGACGTACGTCCAGCCCTCGGCCACGATCTCGGCGAGCGCGACCAGGTCCTTGGCTCCGATGCCACCCCCGGCACCATGGCTGAGTACGACCGACCCGCGAGGGTCCTTTGCGCGCACGACGAAGGCACGGGCCGTACCGACCGGCGTCTCGATCTCCTTGACTGACAACGCTATTCGCCTCCGATGACTTCGCCGGTCTCCGGATCCACAACCCCATGGAGCTCGCCCTCACCGACCGGGGCAACGAGCGCGTCGCTGTTGTTGCGAACGCTGTTGACCGCAGTGCTGACCGGCCAGGCCTCGAACCGTCCGGCCGGCCCGCCCTCCAGGAAGCCCTGCACCACATCCGGGTCGGTCACCGTCGGATCGAGCCAGGTCGCCCACTGGTCGCGGTCGATCACGAGGGGCTGACGGTCGTGGATGCGGTCCAGCCCGCTCTCCGCCGCCATCGTGATGATGCTGTACGACGTCAGCCAGCCCAGCGGGTCGTCGTCGGTCTTCGACCGGTCCCGCCAGAACTCGTACACACCGGCGAAGGCGAGCTGGTCGCCGTCCCCACGCCGGACGAAGAATGGCTGCTTGCGCGGTTTGCCCTTGGCATCCAGGACGTAAGGACTGGTCTGCCACTCGTACCAGCCGTCGGCCGGGACCAGACAGCGACGGGAGACCGCGGCCTTCGCGAAGGCCCGTTTGGCGAGCAGCTCCTCGGCGCGGGCGTTGATCATCCGCAGGCCCGACTTGGTGTCCTTGGACCACGGCGGGACCAGGCCCCAGGTGAGCAGCCGCAGCTGGCGAGTGGGTGCGCCGTCGGGCTCTCCGCGCGGTCTGCGGGTCAGGACCACGGGCGCCTGCTTGGTGGGCGCCATGTTGAAGTCGGGCGTGCCGGCCGGCGGATCCTGCGGATTGACCAGCACGCTGCGCGTGACGTCGAGCAACCGGTCCTCATCGATGTCGAACTCCTCGATGAGGTCCTCGGGGCTGGCGCTGGAGGCGTACCGACCGCACATGCTCGCGAGCATAGGACCCGCCACCCTCACGACCAGGGGGATACCGTGGACGTCAGGACTGACACCCAACCAAGGGAGCGCAACACATGCTCGTCCGTCGCCTGGCTCGCCCACTGCTGGCCTCGTACTTCATCTACGAGGGCTTGAACAACGTCCGGACCCCGAAGGCGCATGCCGAGGAGCTGGCGCCGTTCGTGGAGATGGCCGCCAAGCAGACCGGCGTACCCAACGATCCTGAGCTGATCGTGCGCGGGGTCGGCGGTGCTCAGCTGCTCGGTGCCACCTTGCTCGCCTCCGGCAAGCTGCCGCGTCCCGCGTCCGTGCTGCTCGCCGGCCTGATCGGCCCGGGTACCTATGTGCACGAGGCGTTCTGGGCCGAGTCCGACCCGGCGGTGAAGGCCGCCAAGAAGACCGGCTTCTTCCGCAACGCCGCCATCCTGGGTGGCGTGATCCTCGCCGCGGTCGACACGGCCGGCAAGCCGAGCCTGCGCTGGCGCGCTGCACAGGGCGCCGACCAGACCCGCAAGGGCGCTCGCCGCGCCGCCAAGTCCGCACGCCGCGAGGCCAAGCTCCTCGCCACCCAGACGGAGAAGTCCTTCACCTGATGCCCCCTCATCCAGCCAGTACCGCGACCCTCGACGCCGACTGGCCCGCGCCATACGCCGACGGGCCGCTCGATGCGACCGTTGCGGTCCCTGGCAGCAAGTCCCTCACCAACCGCTATCTCGTGCTCGCCGCACTCGCCGGCGACGAGAGCCTGCTCCGGCGGCCGCTGCGCTCGCGCGACACGCTCCTCATGGCAGCGGCCCTGCGCAGCGTCGGCACCGATGTCACCGACGTGGGTGACGACTGGCTCGTACGACCTGGCGCGCTGCACGGGCCGGCCGAGATCGACTGCGGGCTGGCCGGCACGGTCATGCGGTTCATGCCGCCGGTCGCCGCTTTGGCTCAGGGCCAGGTCTCGTTCGACGGCGACGAGCACGCTCGCGTCCGCCCCATGGGACCGGTGCTGCAGGCCCTGCGCACGCTCGGGGTTCAGATCGAGGACGGCGGTACGTCCTCGCTCCCCTTCACCGTCCACGGCACCGGCCGGGTCGCCGGGGGCAAGATCGTCATGGACGCGTCCGCGTCCTCGCAGTTCGTCTCCGCCTTGTTGCTCGTAGGCGCACGGTTCGACCAGGGGCTGACGGTCGTGCACGAGGGCAAGCCGTTGCCCTCCCAGCCACACATCGACATGACCGTCGAGGCGCTGCGCGACTCCGGCGTCGTGGTCGACGACGGCGACGCCAACACCTGGGTGGTCGAGCCGTCCGAGATCCACTCGCTCGACGTCGAGGTCGAGCCGGATCTGTCCAACGCCGCGCCTTTCGTGGCCGCGGCGCTGGTCGCCGGCGGCACGGTCCGCGTCCCAGCCTGGCCGCAGTTCACGACCCAGGCCGGCGATGCGATCCGCGACATCCTGGACGCGATGGGTGCCGACGTGAGCCTTGGCCGTGACGGGCTGACCGTGTCGGGCACCGGCGAGGTCAACGGCCTCGACGTCGACCTGCACGACGTCGGCGAGCTGACGCCCGTGGTGGCCGCCGTTGCGGCCCTGGCCACGTCGTCCTCTCAGCTGCGCGGCATCGCGCATCTGCGTGGCCACGAGACCGACCGTCTGGCCGCGATCCGCACCGAGCTCACCCGTCTCGGGGGCGACTGCGACGAGACCGAGGACGGACTCATCATCCGGCCGCGTCCCCTGCACGGTGAGCTCGTCAGGACCTACGGCGACCACCGGATGGCCATGGCCGCCGCTGTGCTCGGACTCCGGGTCCCCGGCATCGTGATCGAGAACGTCGCGACCACGGGCAAGACCCTCCCGGACTTCACCGGCCGCTGGAGTGCCCTTCTCGGGCGGGCCTGAGGTCGGCCCGTGCCATCGCGTCGCGAGTACGACGAGCGGGACATCCGAGTTCGCCCCAACCCCAAGGGTTCTCGGCCTCGCACGAAGGACCGGCCCGCCCACAAGGACGCCGTCATCGGGTTCGTGACCACGGTCGACCGCGGACGGTGGACCGTCCTCGTCGACGACCACGTGGTGCACGCGATGCGAGCTCGCGAGCTCGGCCGGACGAGCATCGTGGTCGGGGACCGCGTCGGACTGGTCGGTGACACCAGCGGCGCGGAGGGCAGCCTCGCGAGGATCGTCCGGGTCGAGAAGCGCACGAGCGTGCTGCGTCGTACTGCCGACGACACTGACCCGGTCGAGCGCATGCTGGTCGCCAACGCCGACCAGCTGGTCATCGTCACGGCCCTCGCAGACCCCGAGCCACGGCCACGGATGGTCGACCGCTGCCTCGTGGCGGCGTACGACGCTGGGATGGACCCGCTGCTCGTGCTCACCAAGTCCGACCTCAAGGACCCGGCCGACTTCCTCGGGAGCTACGCGCCCCTGGACGTACGCCACATCGTCACGTCCGTGTCCGATGACGGCATCGACGGCGTCGAGCAGGTCCGGGCCGCGCTCAACGGACGGCTCAGCGTCCTGGTCGGGCACTCGGGCGTCGGCAAGTCCACACTCGTCAACGAGCTCGTGCCAGGGACCTACCGTGCGACGGGACACGTCAACGCCGTGACTGGCCGCGGCAGGCACACGTCGAGCTCCGCCGTCGCCCTGCCTCTGCCTGACGGCGGCTGGGTCATCGACACCCCTGGCGTGCGGTCATTCGGGCTGGCGCATGTCGACCCGGGTCGCATCGCGGCGCTGTTCCCGGACCTCGCGCCGGGCACCAAGGACTGTCCACGAGGCTGCACCCACGACGAGCCCGAGTGTGGGCTGGACGCGTGGGTGGCCGACGGTCACGCCGGCACGGCTGGGCCGTCGCGGCTGGAGTCGTTGCGCCGGCTGCTGCGCTCGCGGTCCGGCGACACCGATCGAGGCGATTCGGACCGAGGCAATACCGAGTAGGGCGTCTGTGCGGCCGGGCGCGAGTGTGCACGAATGGCTCGTTCCAGGGTCGTTCGGAGCCGTTGATGCGCACTGAGTAGCGACTCACCGCCGATCATGCGCACTGAGCAGTCGCTCACTACTGACCCGTCCTCGCGGCCCTGCTCGGCTAGCCCCTCGTGCGACGCGTGAGACCAAGGTCGTCAACTCCCCTGACCACGGTCCGCGGTCGGCTACGGTCACCACGTGCCGACGTACGACGACGACCTCCGCCTGGCCCACGTGCTGGCCGACGCGGTCGAACCCACCACCACGAGTCGCTTCAAGGCGGCCGACCTCGTCGTGACGTCCAAGCCGGACCTGTCGCCGGTCAGTGACGCGGACCTGACAGCCGAGGAGCTGATCCGCACCCAGCTCAAGCGCACCCGTCCGCGTGACGCCGTGTCGGGCGAGGAGTACGAGACCACCGGACACGGTCCGCGCCGCTGGGTCATCGATCCCATCGACGGCACCAAGAACTTCGTCCGCGGCGTCCCGGTCTGGGCGACCCTGATCGGACTCGTCGTCGACGACAAGCCCGTGCTCGGCATGGTCGCCGCACCCGCGCTCAACCGACGTTGGTGGGCCGCCGTTGGCTCGGGCGCTTGGACCGGTCGCAGCCTGTCATCCGCCAAACGCATTGCGGTATCTAAGGTTTCACGCGTCGCGGACGCCTCGTTGTCGTACGGAGACTTCGGGGACTGGTCCAAGATCGGGCGGCGCGAGGAGCTGCTCTCGCTCATGGACGACTGCTGGCGGACGCGCGCCTACGGCGATTTCTGGTCGCACATGCTGGTGGCGGAGGGCGCGGTCGACATCGCCCCGGAGCCCGAGCTCGCAGTGCACGACATGGCCGCCATCATCCCCATCGTCGAGGAGGCCGGCGGGCGTTTCACCGGGCTCGACGGCAAGGACGGACCGTGGAGCGGCAACGGTGTCTCCACCAACGGCCTGCTGCACGCTGAGGTGCTCGCGCGGCTCGGCCAGGACGCGGCCAACCAGCTGCCGATCGGCTGACTCCGGAGGGCGTGCTCACTGCGCCGGGCACGGTGGCAGGATGACGGCGGTCGGCCACTGTCGTCCGACGTACCCGAAGGAGCCCTCCATGACTGCCGCCGTGACCACTCAGGTCCCCCAGCGCCGCGAGATCAAGACCGCCCTGCCCGGGCCGCGCTCGCAGGAGCTGGCTGCCCGTCGTACCGCCGCCGTCGCCCAAGGCGTCGGATCGGTCATGCCGGTGTACGCCGCCCGCGCCGGCAGCGGAGTCATCGAGGACGTGGACGGCAACCTGCTGATCGACCTGGGCTCTGGCATTGCCGTGACCACCGTTGGTTCGTCGGCGCCGCGGGTGGTCGAGGCCGTGCAGCGCCAGGTCGCCGACCTCACGCACACCTGCTTCATGATCAGCCCCTACGAGGGCTACATCGAGGTGTGCGAGCGGCTGGCCGAGCTGACTCCCGGAGACCACGCCAAGAAGTCCGCCCTGTTCAACTCGGGCGCCGAGGCGGTCGAGAACGCCGTCAAGATCGCGCGCTACGCGACGGGCCGGCAGGCGATCGTCGCCGTCGATCACGCGTACCACGGGCGTACCAACCTGACGATGGCGCTGACCGCGAAGGCGATGCCCTACAAGAAGGGCTTCGGTCCGTTCGCCTCCGACATCTATCGGGTGCCGACGTCGTACCCGTTCCGCGACCCCGAGGGCATGACCGGTGAGCAGGCAGCCGCGCGCGCGATCCTCGCCGCCGAGAAGGCTGTGGGCGCGTCCGACATCGCCGCGCTGGTGATCGAGCCCATCCAGGGCGAGGGCGGATTCATCGTCCCAGCGCCGGGTTTCCTTGCGGCGCTTGCGGATTGGTGCACGAAGAACGGGATCGTCTTCATTGCCGATGAGGTGCAGAGCGGGTTTGCGCGGACAGGCGCATGGTTCGCGAGCGACCACGAAGGCGTTGTGCCCGATCTCGTGACGACGGCCAAGGGCATCGCGGGCGGCCTGCCGCTCGCCGCCGTGACCGGGCGCGCGGAGCTGATGGACTCGGTGCACGGCGGAGGGCTCGGCGGCACCTACGGCGGCAACCCGGTCGCGTGCGCGGCGGCCCTCGGCGCTATCGAGACGATGAAGTCCGACGGCCTGGTCGAGCGCGCGAAGGCGATCGAGACACTGGCCGTCGGGCGGCTGCGCGAGCTGCAGGCACGCGTACCGGCCATCGGTGACATCCGCGGTCGGGGCGGCATGCTCGCCGTCGAGATCGTGAAGCCCGGCACGCTCGAGCCGGACGCCGAGCTGACAGCAGCGGTCGCCAAGAAGTGCCACGAGCAGGGTGTCGTGATCCTGACGTGCGGCACGTACGGCAACGTGATCCGTCTGCTGCCGCCGCTGGTGATCAGCGATGAGCTCCTCACCGAGGGTCTGGACGTGCTGGCAGCGGCCTTCTGAGTCTCGACTACCCCGCCGTACCTGACACTGCCCCCGGTGGAATGACTCGTCATTTCACCGGGGCAGTGCACGTTTCGGCGGGGTAGTCGCGTCCGGGCCGGCGGTGGTCCGCCTTCCGGTACCGGAAATGGGCTCCCCACCTGGCCCGAGTCCACCTAGCGTGATCAGTGCTCCAGGGTCGGACAGACCGGGTGGGTGAGCATCTGGCAGGGGGATGCCTGGCCACCCGGTCCGTCGCCGGCATCAGGCCGTGAGGTCCAGATCCTCCGCCCGAGGCACCGGACGCTTGCTGAACTCCCGGAAGCTGCGCCGTGTCAGCGGGAGGAGCGTCGTGGCGAAGTAAGCCAGACCGAACACCAGCAACGTCGGCCCGACTCCGATCAGCGTCACCAGGGCTCCGCCTACAAGACTGCCGAATGGGATCAGCACCCAGCACAGTGCGGTGTTGAGCGACGCAACACGGCCGACCAGCGCCTTGGGGATGCGCTCGAAGATCACGGCACCCAGGATCGGGTTGATGAACCCGGAGGCAAAGCCACCGATCGCGAGCACAGCGAAGATCCCTGCGAGCGGCGAGTCGAGGACGAAGACGAGGAAGCGAGGCAGCCCTGTGAGCAGGAAGGCACCGGCGTAGATCGGGAGTCGCGGCAGCCGCTCCCCAATGGCCGCGGCGATCGCAGCGCCACCGATCGAGCACGCGGAGAAGACGGCGAAGATCGCGCCGAGCAGCTCGGCACCGTGGCCCTGATCGCGAATCCACACTGGTAGCAACACCGTTGACCAGGCTTGGTCGAGGAGGTTGGTGGTCGCGACCATCACCACGATGCCGACGAGGACCGCGTCCTTGCGCAGGAAGGTCCATCCCTCCTGAAGATCTTGCCTGTACGTCGTCGCATCCGTCTCCTCCACCGGTGGCACGGGTCGCATGGCCGGGATCCCCCACCGCACGACGAGTGCGGCGATCGCGAAGGTCACCGCATTGACCGCTAGCGCCGGCGCCGGATCGATCGCCGCGACCAGGCCACCGGCTGCGGCGGCGCCCACCGTGGAGCCCAGCCTCTCGATGGCTCCGGCGACACCTGTCACGCGCTCCAACGGCATGCCTGCCTGTTCCGCCACGTGCGGCACCATCGACTGCTTGGCGCCGTCCGACGGTCCACGCAGGACACCCATGACAAACACGATCGGAAGCAGCACCGCGGTCGAGAGCGCGCCCAAGGCGTACAGCACGGGCACGAGACTGACGACGGCAACCGAAGCTGAATCACACGTGATGGCAATACGTTTGGCGCCCAGACGGTCGATGAGCGGGCCACCGAGAGCCTTCGCGATGACGTACGGAAGCATCTCGGTGAAGGCCACGACGCCGGTCAGGGTGGCGCTGCCTGTCATCGTCAGCACCAGCCACGGGATCGCGATCGTTGACAGCCGCGTGCCGGTGATCGAGAAGGTCTCGGCGACCGCGAGCGCGACGAAGGGGCGGCGTGACCGGTTCATGACTCCGACTCCTCGTTGCGGTGCACGATGCGACCGGGGTAAGGGAACGAGTGGAGGAGCACCGTGTAGAGCTCGGTGTCGTCAGGGATCGCCTCTCCGAGCGGCGGCGACGCCTCCATGACTTCTCGCAGCACCTCGTGCAGCCGGCGGTTCAGTGCCATCGCCTGCTCGGCAGTCAGCGGGATCGTGTAGTCGCTGTGATCTGCGGTCCGGCGCCACTCCGGCGGCAGCTCGGCGTACTCCTGGACGGATTGCTGCGCCAGGCTCGTCTGCCAGGAGAGCGCTGCCTGGGTGAACGCCAGGCTCGCCTGCTCAACGTCCGGGTCCGCGTCCGGCGCAGCCGGGTCATGGGCGAACGACGTCGACTCGTGCTTGGCGCGCCACCACCGATCGCGCTTGCTCCCCTTGGAGTCGTCCTCCTCGATGAAGCCGTGCTGGGCGAGCTGACGCAGGTGATAGCTGGTCGCACCGGAGTTGAGGTCGAGACGCTGCGCCAGCTGGGTCGCCGTCGCCGGACCATCGATGCGCAGCATGCCGAGCATCCGCAGCCGCACGGGGTGGGTGAGGGCTTTGAGCGCGGTCGCGTCGGGGACGATCTGGCTGACTTCGCGGGGTCCGTCAGGAGTGGTCATACCCATGAAGGTACAACTGCAAAGACATCTTTGCAAACACTTCTTTGCGATCCTCGGTCGCCGATCAAGCGGCCCGATCGTCAGGTGACGATGGTGACCTCTCCTCGGCCGAGGGCGCGTACGGCATCCGCGTGAGCCTCGGCGTCGCCCACCAGGACGGTGGTCCAGCTCCCGACGACCGACTTCCATGCCTCCTGCAGCCGCTCGGGCGTCAGTGCCCGGACGTCCTCCAGATAGCTGCTGACGAAGTCGGTGTCGAGCCCGTCGAGCCGCAGCCGCGCCGCCTCATCCGCCACCGCGTCCGCCGTCGCGAATCGACCCGGTGCCGTCTTGCCGATGTAGTCGATCGCCGACTGGGTCTCCTCGGCGGTGAAGCCTTCGGTCGCGCCCTCGAGCACGTCGAGCAGCAGGCCGTACGACTCCGCGGTCACATCTCCACGCACCGAGCCGGCCGCGATGAACAGGCCGTCATGCCGGCGGGGACGGAACGATGTCCGCATGCCGTAGGTGTAGCCCTTGTCCTCGCGCAGCACGGCGTCGATCCGCGCGCTCGGCGAGCCGCCGAGCAAGAAGCTGAGTGCGGGGTACGCCGCCCAACCTCCCTCAGCGCGCCGGTTGGGTCCCGCGGTGCCGACGTAGACCTCGGTTTGCACCGAGCCCGGACGGTCCACGAAGACGATCCGCTGCGATCCTGCGTCACGCTGATCGCGCGGCTCAGCGGAATCCGTTGCAGCAGAAGCAGATTCGGGCGACCAGGCACCCAGGGTGCGCTCGAGGTCAGCGATCGCGGACTGCTCGTCCACGTCACCCGCGACGATCACCGTGCCGCCGGCGGGTCGGACGTGAGCTGCGTGGTACGTCGCACAGTCGGCGCTCGTGATCGGCTCCACCGTCTCCCGACCACCACTCGTCGGGCGTGACCCGCGCGACGCCGAGGTGTAGAACGTCTGCACCCACTCGATGGCCGCGCGCGATGCCGCACCCGCTCGCTCGTGGTCGATCTCGGACAGTCGCTGCCGCACGTGCCGCCCGACCTCTGCCTGGTCGAAGACCGGCTCGCGCAAACACTCCGCCGCGAGGTCGAGCGCCTGGCCGAGGCGACTTGTAGTGGCGTCGAGATCGACCGTGAGCCCCTGCTCCGAGACACCAGCGCCGAGACCAATTCCGTTGCGCTCGAACAGCTCTGCGAGTTCTTCGCCCGTGTGTGACGCGGTGCCCTCGTCCATCGTGCGGGACACGATCGAGGCCACGCCTTCGCGATCGCGCGGCTCTGCGGACAGCACTGAGGGCAGGACGACACGGGTCGAGGTGACGTACTGGCCCGGCAGCCGGTAGATCAGGGCCGTCATCCCGTTGGCCAGCACGTGCCGCGCCGGAGCCGGGAACGCCCAGGGCTCAGGGGCTACGACCTCCGGGCGGGTGGTGGTCACGGCGCTCATGCGACGTCCTCCTTCAGGTAGGCGACGACGGCTCGTGACTGGGGCGCGAGCCAGGTCGCGACGACGTCGCGGATCTGCTCAGCGCTGACCGCAGCGACCCGGTCGAGGTAGGTGTTCACGAACTCTGGGTCGTCGTGCAGCAGGGTGTACTGGCTGATCGTGTCGGCACGCTCGTCGTGCGAGGCAAGGGCCGAGAGCCACCACCGCTCGCTGTCGTTGCGCAGCGTCTCCATCTCGATCTCGGTCGGTCCGTCCTTGCCGAGTCGCTCCAGCTCCTCGCAGACACGTGCCTCCACATCATCCAGGTCGGCGTCGTCCGCGGCGTCCACGACCAGCATCGCCAACGACACCCCGTCGACCAGACCCATCGCCGTACGGGACACCGACGTGGCGACCTGCTCACGCCGGACGATGCGGCGGTAGAGCCGCGAGGTCGCGAGGCCGGCGAGCAGGTCCATCGCCAGCTCGGCGGCGTCGAACTCCGGGCTGCCGGCCGGCGGGAGCCGGAAGGCGAGGTAGAGACGGTTGCTCGGTACGTCCTCGACCCGCTCCAGGCGTACGGGCTCGGTCAGCGGGGCGAGCGGTTCGACCGCCTCGCGAGGTGGCTGCGCGGAGGCCGGCAGCGGTCCGAAGTAGCGCTCGGCCGCGGCGAAGCCCTCCTCCGGCGTCAGGTCTCCGACCAGCGTCAGCACCGTGTTGTTGGGGCCGTAGTAGCGGCGGAAGAACTCGTGCACGTCGTCCACGGATGCGGCGTCGAGGTCTTCCATCGAGCCGATCGTGGAGTGGTGGTAGGGATGGCCCTTGGGGAAGATCGTGGCGTAGACGTCTTCCATGGCGTGGCCGTAGGGACGGTTGTCGTAACGCTGCCGCTTCTCCTCCTTGACCACGTCGCGCTGGTTGTCCAGGTTGGCCTGGTTGACCGCGTCCAGCAGGTAGCCGTGCCGGTCGGCCTCCATCCAGAGGGCGAGCTCGAACGCACCCTTGGGGACCGTCTCGAAGTAGTTGGTCCGGTCGAACCAGGTCGTCGCGTTGAGCCGGGCACCCTCGGCCATCAGGCGCGAGAAGTGCTCGCCCTCCGCGACGTTGCGCGAGCCCTGGAACATCAGGTGCTCGAAGAGGTGCGCAAAACCGGTCTTGCCCTCCGGCTCGTGCCGTGAGCCGACGTCGACCCAGAGGTTGACGGTCACGGTCGGCACGTTGTGGTCCGGCGAGATGACGACGCGCAGCCCGTTGGGCAAGGTGCGTTGGTGGATCGGGTAGTCCAGCGGCATGCCCGACACCCTAGGCCGGGCCGTACGCCTGCTCGGGCGCCGGGCCGTACCCCGCCTCACAACGGAACTGAGTTCCGTCGGACCTTCGGTCAGGCGGTGTGCTGCTCCTCGTCGGGCTGGGCGGCCTTCGGGCGGGAGCTGCCGTTGCCCATGTTGAGCGACGGCGTGAAGTCATCGCCCAGCCGCTCGATCGCCAGCCGCGCATAGATCTGCTGCTCGGTCGAGGTGCGCTCGCCGCGAGCGCGCCCGAGGAACGCAACGGCCCAGTGCAGCATCGTCGTGAAACGGCTCTTGAACCCGATGATGTAGACGAGGTGGACCGCCAGCCACATCAGCCAGGCGATGAAACCGGACAGCCGCAGCTTGCCGATGCTGGCGACCGCGCTGAACCGCGAGATCGTCGCCATGCTGCCCTTGTCGTGGTACTTGAACGGCGCCTCGGGCTGCTCGCCCTTGAGGTCGCGCTTGATCTGCCGCGCGGCGTAGCGACCACCCTGGATCGCCACCTGGGCGACGCCGGGGAGCTTGTCGAGCGAGATCATGTCGCCGACGACGAAGACCTCGGGGTGCCCGGGCAGGGTCAGGTCAGGCTGGACCTCGACGCGTCCGGACCGGTCGATACCGGCGCCCGACTGGTCGGCGAGCTGCTTGCCGAGCGCGCTGGCCTGTACGCCGGCTGCCCAGACCTTGCAGATCGAGTCGATACGACGGTGCTCGCCGTCCTTGTCCTCCACCTCAATGCCGGTCGCGTCCACGTCGACGACCTTGGCGTCCAGCTGGACCTCAACACCCATGCGCTCGAGCCGGGCCTGCGCCTTGGCGCCGAGGCGGTCGCCGAACGCGCCCAGCACCGCCGGTGCCGCATCCAGGAGCACAACGCGTGCATCGGTCGGGTCGATATTGCGGAAGTCGCGCTTCAACGTGCGGCGAGACAGCTCGGAGATCTGGCCGGCCATCTCGACACCGGTCGGGCCTGCCCCGACGACCACGAAGGTCATCAGCGCGGAGACCTCGTCGTGCCGACCTGCTGCGGCGGCGATCTCGGCCAGCTCGAACGACCCGAAGATGCGGCCGCGCAGCTCGAGCGCATCATCGATCGACTTCATACCCGGCGCGAACCGGGCGAACTGGTCGTTGCCGAAGTAGGACTGCCCGGCACCGGCCGCGACGATCAGGCTGTCGTAGTCGTACGTCTGGACGGTGTCGAGCGCCCTCGCCTCGACCTGCTTGGCCTCGAGGTCGATCTCGTCGACGTGACCGAAGATGACCTGCACGTTGCGCTGCCGGTGCAGCACCTCACGAGTCGACGGGGCGATGAGTCCCTCGGACAGGATGCCGGTCGCAACCTGGTAGAGCAGCGGCTGGAACAGGTGGTGCGTGGTCGATGAGATCAGGGTGATGTCGACGTCCGCACGCTTGAGGGCGCGGGCCGCGAAGAGTCCTCCGAAGCCCGATCCGATGATCACAATGCGGTGCCGACCGGTACGCACATGTCCCTGTTTGCTCATACCCACAGGGTAGTAAGGACGGTTACGGACGCCAGGACGTAGATCACACGGCGATACGCTGGCACGGAGAAGGACCATGCAGGACACCTGATTGAGGCTGGAGACCGCTCATGACGCACCCACAGGACCCCTACCGCGCGCAGGACGGCGCGGGCGACGCGGAGTACCCGTCGCAACCCGGAGGCGGAGCTCACGCGGCCGGCGGCTACCAGCCGCAGGGCTACGACCCGGCGCAGGGTCAGCAGCCCTACAACCCGGGCGGCTACTCCGACCAGGGTGGCCCTGCCCAGCAGAACGGCCAGCCGTTCGACCAGGCGCAGTTCCAGCCCTACGGCCAGGAGCCCGCGCCGAGCACCGGCCCCGATGGTGCCTCCTCCATCGTGTGGGCCGACCAGGGCAACCCTGGACCGTCGCCGGCCTGGTCAGGCCCGACGGCCCGAGGTGGCGCCAACGCCGGAGGCCAGCCCCAGGCGTACGACCCGGGCCAGCAGTCGTTCGGCGCCGGTTCGCAGCCGTCGTACGACGCGGGGGCACCGCAGTCGTACGACGCGCCTCGCCCCTACGAGACCGGCCAGCCTCAGGCGCAGGATCCCTCCCGGCCGCCGATGCAGGACGAGCCCGCGTCCGCTTCTTACCCGGCTCCGGACGCGGCACCCGCTGCGCCGAGCTGGCAAGGACCGTCGTTCGACGCCCCTGCACCCGGTGGTGACGCCGCCTGGCAGCCGCTGCAGCACGAGCAGGCCGCGCCGAGCGCAGCTCCCGCGGACCCGTGGGTCAGCCACGGTGCTGCACCGACCGCACATGACGTGCAGCACGACTGGGCCGCGCGCGAAGGTGCCTCGATCCCTGATATCCCGGACCGTCCGGCACCGGACCTCCCCGGCCAGCCCGGTCCCGATGTGCCCGAGCGGCCCTCGGAGCCCGATGCGCCGGACCAGCCGGGCACTCCTCCAGGCTTCCCCAATCCTGAGCCTTCAGCCTGGGGCGCCGAGCCCGGCCAAAGTGGGCTGCCCCAGAGCGGGCCGAGCTGGGGTGCCGAGCAGGCACCCAGTGCCTCGCCCTGGGCCAATGCGGCACCGGCCGCACCTGCCGCACCAGAGGCACCCGCATGGGGTGGCTCCGCCGGCTACCCGGCCGAGGCGCCGGTCGCACGCGAGCAGCAGCCGGCGTACGACCCGTCCCCGGCTCAGCAGCCACCGTCCTACCAACCGCCCGTGCCGCAGAGCCACCCCGCGGCCTACCAGCCGCCGGCACCTCACGAGCAGCCGGGCCAGCAGGGTCACCAGCCTCCGTCGTACGACGGACCGCCGTCCGCGGCCAACGCGCCCCTGGCGCCGGCCGAGGCCGCGGAGGCCCTGCCGACGCAACAGGCACCGGCCGTGCCCCCGCCCGCAGGCAACGAGCCCGCGGAGGAGGCGTTGACCATCGGTCGCGGCCGCGCCAACTCGATCGTGCTGGACGACATGCTGGTCTCGCGCCAGCACGTGCGGATCACGGTTGACGACGAGGGTCTGGCGATCGAGGACCTCGGCAGCCGGAACGGCACCTTCGTCAACGGACGTCGGATCGAGCGCACCCACCTGCGCGAGGGCGACCGGATCGGTATCGGCGCGTCCACGTTCGAGGTTCGTGACGGCTGGCTCGTGTCGATCTGACCGCGCAGACGCAGCCACCCTCCCCGTTCTGGGTAGGGTGGCTGCGCGCCTGCGGGGGAAATCACGGTCGATGAGCCGCGTCGTCGCACCGCCCGCTGAGGGGGTGTGCCCCTGCCGACCCTTGACGACAGTGATCACGGAGAGTTCATGACGACACCCACTGCCGGGCCCGTAGACCTCAGGCTGGTCTTCGACGGCACCGCGTTCACGGTCCGACCGGGCCAGGTCGCAGTGATCGGACGCGACCTCGCCTGTGAGGTCACCGTCGCCGACTCGCGCGCCTCACGGCGTCACGCCGAGGTGCGCTTCGACGGACGCACCTGGCTGCTGATCGACCTCGGTAGCTCCAACGGCACCTACCTCAGCGGCCAGCGCATCGCCCCGCAGACGCCGGTGCCGCTGCCGGGCGGGTCCGCGATCCGACTCGGTGCCGCGGACGGCCCGCAGATCCTGGTGCAGACACCCGGGGTCGGCGCCGCGCCGTCAAGTTCCGGGAGCAACCGCCTTCCCCAGTCCGGGGCCACCTCGGCGCCGTCCGGACCGAGCACCACCGAGGCACCGCTGTCCCGGGCCGCCTACCGCGCAGCCCAGCAGCCGCCGCAGCAGCAGCCCACGCAGCCTGCCGCTCGGCCGGCGCCCACCCAGCCCGCGCAGCCGCAGCAGCCGGCCGCGCACCAGGCGCCGCCGCAGCCCGCACAACAGCAGCCCGCGGCCCGCCCAGCGCCGTCCCAGCCAGCGGCCCACCAGGCGCCGCCGCAGCCCGCACAACAGCAGCCCGCGGCCCGCCCCGCACCGGCACAGCCCGCAGCCCGACCTGCGCCGACTCCGCAGCACGGGTCACCGCAGCAGCCGGCCGCGCACCAGACCCGGCCGACCCAGGGCGGGCAGCACACGCCCTCGCAGGGCACCCAGCCGTCGTACGCCGGGCAAGGCGGGCCCAGCGCGCCCGCTCAGCAGGCGCCCTCGCAGCCGGCACCCGCTCAGTCAGCACCCGCTCAGCCGGCACCCGCTCAGCAGGGCGGTCGAGCGACGTCGTCGCGGCTGAGTCAGCCGCTTCCGCAGCGCAAGGCCAGCAGCCTGCTGCCGCCCAACCCGTCCCACACCGGTGTCGTCTTCGACCGCTGGACGCTGCCGAGCGGCCCGATCGAGACGCGCTCCCCGGCAGCGGCCTCGGGACGCGCAACCGTGACCGGCGCCGTACCTCAGGTCCTCGCAGTCCCCCAGCAGCCGCAACGCGGCGGGCAGGGCCCGGGCCTGACCATCGGTCGTGGCCTGGAGAACCAGATCGTCGTGGACGACCTGCTGGCCTCGCGTCAGCACGTCCG
Source organism: Luteipulveratus mongoliensis (assembly GCF_001190945.1). NCBI lineage: Bacteria > Bacillati > Actinomycetota > Actinomycetes > Micrococcales > Dermacoccaceae > Luteipulveratus > Luteipulveratus mongoliensis. The sequence goes on from NZ_CP011112.1 coordinate 4,195,508, forward strand.
GCTGATCCCCCGACCGGGTGGCGGCTTCGACGTGCACGACCTGCAGAGCCGCAACGGCACCTACGTCAACGGTCAGCGTGTGCAGCACGCGATGCTGGCCGAGGGCGGGCTGCTGGCAGTCGGCCACAGCCGGTTCACGGTGCGCCACGGCCAGCTCGTCGCCAGCGTCGACGAAGGTGACGTCAACTTCGTCGCCAACCACCTGACGTTCGCGCTTGAGTCCGGCAAGAAGCTCCTCGACGACATCTCCTTCGCACTCGAGGGCTCGAGCCTGCTCGCCGTCGTCGGTCCATCCGGCGCCGGCAAGTCGACGCTGCTCAAGGCGTTGACCGGCTCGCAGCAGGCGACCGAGGGCGAGGTCTACTACGACGGTCGAGACCTCTACCAGAACTACCAAGACCTGCGGCATCGCATCGGAGTCGTCCCTCAGGACGACGTCGTGCACCGTCAGCTGACCGTGACCCAGGCGCTGCGCTTCGCCGCCGAGCTGCGTTTCCCGGACGACCTCGACAAGCACCTGCGAGAGCAGCGCGTGGATGAGGTCATGGCCGAGCTCGATCTGACCAACCACAAAGACACCCGCGTGGACAAGCTGTCCGGTGGTCAGCGCAAGCGCACGTCGGTTGCCCTGGAGCTGCTGACGAGGCCGTCGCTGCTGTTCCTGGACGAGCCGACCTCGGGTCTGGACCCGGGTCTGGACAAGCAGGTCATGCATACGCTGCGTGGGCTGGCCGACGGCGGTCGCACGGTCGTGGTGATCACCCACTCCGTGGCCAACCTCAACGTCTGCGACAAGGTGCTGCTCCTGGCACCTGGTGGCAAGGTCGCCTACTTCGGTCCGCCTGACGAGATGCTGTCCTTCTTCGGCGCGAGCGACCACGCGGACATCTTCACCGGTGTCTCCCGCGACGCCGAGGGTGCCAAGATGCGCTTCCGTCACTCGCCGCTCATGCAGGAGCAGGTCGAGGCCCCACTGCGAGCGCCGCGGCCCTTCCACGCCACTCCGCCCGAGAAGCCACCTCGCCAGCAGTCGATCCCCTCACAGCTGTCCACGTTGGCGCGCCGACATCTGCGGGTGATCCTTGCCGACCGCGGATACGCGGTCTTCATGCTGCTGCTCCCGATGGTGCTGGCCGTGCTCACCATGGTCGTGCCGGGCGCAAGCGGACTCGGGTTGCCCATACCGCCTCAGCTGCGAACCACCGAGGCGATGCAGCTGCTGGTGGTGCTCATCGTCGGAGCAATCTTCATGGGCACCGCAGCGAGTGTGCGCGAGCTCGTTGGCGAACGCGCAATCTACTTGCGGGAGAAGGCTGTTGGGCTCTCCTCACAGGCCTATCTGTGGGGCAAGCTGACGATCTTCGGTCTGCTGACCTTGTTGCAGAGCGTGATCATGGTGATGCTCGTGCTGCTCCGTAAGCCGGGACCGGATGACGCCATCCTGCTGGGCTCGCCCACGGTGGAGCTCATCGTGACGTGCTGGTTCACGGCGTTCGCGGCGGTGTGCCTGGGCCTGCTGATGTCCTCGTTCGTGAAGACGTCCGAGCAGGTCATGCCGCTGCTGGTCGTCTCGATCATGGCTCAGCTGGTCCTGTGCGGCGGCCTCTTCCCCGTCAACGGCCGGCCCGGACTCGAGCAGCTGTCGTGGATCACACCGGCACGGTGGGGCTACGCCGGCACCGCGGCGACATCGGACCTGGGCAAGATCTGGCCCAAGGCGGACGACCCGCTCTGGCAGCACACGACGACCTATCTCGTGCTCGCGCTGGGCATGCTCGTCGTCATCAGCCTGCTCTTCTCAATGCTCACGTTGTGGCGTCTGACTCGTAAGGCGGATGCCTGACGGTGTCTCGTCTGAGACGCTGCCTCTGAGGAGCCAACCTCTCTGCGGCCTCACGGCCGCACCACGAACGGAGTCGCCGCATGACTACGACCCCTGTCCCGCTCGAGCTGACCAACGACCTTCGCGCCAGCCTCGATGCAGATATCGAAGAGCTCAGCGTCGGTGTCCAGGCCTGGGCTGATCTGCCGTTGGCCGACCGCGCGGCCCTGCTGCGGCGTACGCAGGACTCGGTGGGTACCCATGCCGAGCGCTGGGCCGAGGCCGCTGTCGCGGCCAAGCAGACGCCGGACAACCTGGCCGGCGAGGAATACCTCTCCGGTCCCTACGTCACGCTCGCCAACCTCGACAGCATCGCGCGCAACCTGGCGCTCCTGGCCGAGGGCAAGTCCCCCGCCGCAGGGCTGAAGACAGGCACCGCTCCGGGCGGGCGGACCACCGTACGAGTGCTGCCGGGCAACGCGAAGGAGTGGCTGCTCCTCAACGGGTTCACCGCCGACGTCTGGCTCGAGCCCGGTGTCAGCACCAAGGACCTGGTCGCCGACGCCGGGCTCGGCGCCCGCGAGACCGGTCGCAACAACGGTGTCGGCGTCGTGCTCGGGGCCGGCAACATCAGCAGCATCGGTCCCCTCGACGTGCTCTATGAGCTGGTGGCCCACAACCGCACCAGCATCCTCAAGCTCAACCCGACCTTCGCGAGCCTGCTGCCGATCCTCAACGACGCCTTCGCGCCGCTGGTCGACGCCGGCCTCATGCGGGTGGTCAACGGTGCAGCCGAGGTGGGCTCCTACCTCACCGGTCACCCCAAGATCAGCCACATCCACATCACCGGCAGCGGCATCACCCACGACGCCATCGTGTGGGGCACCGGCCCCGAGGCCGATGCCCGGCGTACGGCAGGCACTCCCCTGCTCGAGAAGGAGATCACCAGCGAGCTCGGTGGCGTCTCGCCGATCATCGTGGTGCCGGGCGACTGGTCCAAGAGCGACCTGGCGTTCCAGGCCGAGAACGTCGTGACTCAGCGGCTGCACAACTCCGGCCACAACTGCATCGCCGGCCAGGCCCTGATCCTCAGCGAGGACTGGGCGCAGCGCGACGCGTTCCTGGCCGAGATCCGTACGCTGATGGAGTCTCTCCCGGCCCGCGAGCCGTGGTACCCCGGCAGCGAGCGCAAGCTCACTGCGGCGCGGGAGTCGTACCCCACCGCAGAGGACCACAGCGGTCGCCTCCTCGTCGAGGTGTCTGACGAGACCTCGCAGGACTTGCTCACGACGGAGTACTTCGCGCCGGTGCTCGGTCACGTGTCGTTGCCGGGCAGCGGTGCCGAATTCCTCCGTGCCGCAGTCGAATTCGCTGACAAGCGTCTGGACGGAAGCCTCGGCGCGAGCCTGATCGTCAGCCCGGGCGACCGACGCAAGATGGGCGCGGACTTCGACAACGCGATCGCCGACCTGCACTACGGGACCATCGGCATCAACGCCTGGAGCGCGTTCGGATTCCTCAGCCACGGCGTCCCGTGGGGTGCCTACCCGGGCAACACGGTCGCCCACGTGGGCAGCGGCATCGGCGTGGTCCACAACAGCCACCTGCTCAGTGGCACCGAGCGCACGGTCATCAACGGACCGTTCCGTCCGTTCCCCCGGTCGTGGACGCGCGGCGAGCTCGCGATGACGCCGAAGCCGCCGTGGTTCGTGACCGCGAAGACCGGCTCTCAGACGGCCCAGCGGCTCACCCAGTTCGGCTCGAAGCCGGGGTGGCGCCGCGTGCCCGGGATCGTGCTCTCGGCCCTGCGCGGCTAAGGCCCGCTCGAGCCGAGGATGCGCGCGCACTCCAGCGCGACGTACAGCTCGGCCGCGTCGATCGGTCGGGCGAGATCTCGACCGGTCAACGTCTCAAGTCGTTGCAGTCGGTAGCGGACGGTGTTGCGGTGCAGGTGCAGCTGCGCTGCCGCATCGGACGTCGAGCCGTCGGCCGCGAGCCAGGTGCGGGCCGTCTCCAGCAGGACGGTCCGGTCGTCGTCGGAGAGCTCCATCACCGGGGCCAGTACGCCCTCGAGCAGTGACCGGGCCTGGTCCGGGCTGCTCGCGAGCAGCATCGCGAGCGGGCGCTCTCCGAACCGCAGTAGCTCGCGAGTCCCGGGGGTGGCAGCAGCACATGCGATGCGGGCCTGCCTGCGGGCGTCAGCGGCCCGGTCCAGCCGTCCGAACGGCGTACTGACACCGACCCGAGCCGTGGTGATGTCGGCGAGCGCGGTCACCAGTCGCTCGACCGCGAAACCGGGCCGCAGCACGACGACGCCTTCCTGGAAGTCCTGCTCGAGCCGCCAGGCTGACGCGACGTCGTGGCGGCGACGCAGCACCTGCTCCACGTCGCGCAGGCCCTCGGCACCAGGCGCCGGAGTCTCCGCCGCAATCACGACGTAGTCGTTGCTCCCGTCGAGGTCGAGCATGCCGGCGGTTTCCCAGAGCTGTTCTGCCGTGGTGTCGGTGAAGTCATGACCGTCGAGCAGTGAACCCACCAGCACCGAACGCATCTGCTCGTCCCGCCGCGCCCGGTCGGCGAGCGCGGCACGGTAAGCCTCCGTGACATGGCTCGCGAGATCGTCGCTGACGGCCCAGATGTCGGCTGCGGCGGGCAGCAGCAGCTCACGTTCGTCAGGCTCGGCGCGTTCGACGAGGAGCTCCCAGATGAAGCGGCCGCCCATCCGAAACGCCTGCAGGACTGCGGCGTACGACACTCCTTGCTCGGCGCGCGCGGTGCCCGTCGTCCGCGGGCTGTCGAGGTCTGCCCGGGTGTCGCCGGCGAGGATCCCCAGGACGTAACGCAGGTTGTCGGTGCAGGACGTCACGAGCTCGTCGAAGCTGACGATCGCACCCTCGGCGTAGAACGGGATCTCAGCGCAGATCCGCTCTGCCATCCGTATGCCGAGCGCGTCCGAGTCCGGCAGCAGCCTGCGGCTCAGAGCCTGCACTTCCGGAGCGACCTCGGGATCTCGCACAGACTCAAGGTAGCCCGGACGTTGTGCGCGTGCACAAGCACAGCAGCGGATGTTGTGGCACGGAGCCGATGTGCCGCGGCGGTCATGGCGCGCACTCTTAAGGGGTCCGAACGGCCCGACCAAGGGAAACCGCCATGAACCTCTCGCGACTCTTCATCGACACCGCTGAGCGCCGGCCCGAGCAGGTGGCACTCCGGCCGGACGAGACGACCTTCAGCTACGCAGACGTCGCCGAGGCGAGCGCCCGGGTCGCCGGGCTCCTCGTCGCGCAGGGCGTCCGGCCCGGCGACCGCGTCGCCCTCATGCTGCCGAACGTTCCGCCGTTCGCCGCGATCTACTACGGCGTGCTCCGGGCCGGCGGCGTCGTCGTACCGATGAACCCGTTGCTCAAGGGCCGCGAGATCGCCTACCACCTCTCCGACTCGGGAGCGCGCCTGCTGTTCGCCTGGGAGACGGCAGCGGAGGAGGCAACGGCCGGCGCCGCGGGCACCGAGGCCGGGGTCGTGACAGTCACCGCAGACGGATTCACCGCGCTCCTGGCCGCGCAAGCACCGGCGTACGACGTCGTCGACCGAGCCGATGACGACACGGCCGTCATCCTCTACACCTCCGGCACGACGGGACGACCCAAGGGCGCCGAGCTCACACACCTCAACCTGATCCGCAACGTCGAGGTCTCGCTGGCCGACCTGCTGCGGCTGACCGAGGATGACGTGATCTTCGGCGGCCTGCCGATGTTCCACGCGTTCGGTCAGACCTGCGCGCTGAACGTCGCGATGGCCACCGGCGCCAGCGTGCTGCTGCTCCCCCGCTTCGACGCCCGCGCGGCAGCTGATCTGCTGGCTCGGCACCACGCGACGGTCTTCGCCGGCGTCCCCACGATGTACGCCGCCCTGCTCGGTCTGGCCGAGACGCCCGAGCTGCCCGATCTGCGGGTGTGCGTCTCTGGTGGCGCCGCCCTCCCGGTGGAGGTGCTGCGCCGCTTCGAGGAGCGGTTCGGCTGCGCGGTCCTCGAGGGGTACGGCCTGTCCGAGACCTCTCCCGTCGCGTCGTTCAACCGGCCCGACCAGGAGCGCCGGCCCGGTTCGATCGGTACGCCCGTCACCGGTGTGCAGATGGCGATCGTCGACGGGGCCGGCACGCCGGTCACCACCGGCGAGGTGGGTGAGATCGTGATCCGCGGGCACAACATCATGAAGGGCTACTGGGACAAGCCGGACGCGACAGCCGACGTCCTGTCCGCGGACGGGTGGTTCCGGACCGGTGACATGGGCCGCATCGACGAGGACGGCTTCTTCTTTGTGGTCGACCGGAAGAAGGACCTGGTGATCCGCGGCGGCTTCAACGTCTATCCGCGCGAGATCGAGGAGGTGCTCTACGAGCACCCTGACGTCGCCGAGGCCGCCGTGATCGGGATCCCGCACTCCGATCTCGGCGAGGAGATCGGGGCAGCAGTCGCCCTCCGTCCCGGATCGACCGTCACCGAGGACGAGCTGCGCGCGCACGTGAAGGCGCAGGTCGCGCCGTACAAGTACCCCCGCGTCGTCTGGTTCGTCGACGCCCTGCCGAAAGGCCCCACCGGAAAGATCCTGAAGCGCGAGATCGTCGCGCCCACCACTGAGGAGAACGCGCGATGAGCACCCCGACCGAAGCCGCCGACCTCGCCGACCAGGCCGCACCACTGGACTCCCTGTTGGTGGACGCCGCACTCGGCCCGCTGCGCCGGTTCCTGCCCAACGGCTCGACGGTCCGGTGGGCGGCGGCGCTGGCCCGACAGCCGCGTACGACCGCCCGCTGCCTCAGTGGACTGGGTGCGGAGGCCGGTCGCATCGTCGCCGGCACCTCCGAGCTGGCGCCGGCCAGGCGCGACCGCCGGTTCGCCGACAACGCCTGGACCGACAACCCGTTGCTGCGGCGGCTGGTGCAGATCTACCTCGCCAGCGGTCGGACCGTCGACCAGCTGATCGCCGACGCCGACCTCGACCCGCGCGACCAGAGACGAGTCGCCTTCCTGCTCGAGAACGTGGTCGAAGCCATGGCGCCGAGCAACGTCCCGCTGGTCAACCCGGCCTCCGCGAAGGCCGCGATCGACACCGCCGGGCTGAGCCTGGCGTCGGGCGGCAAGCAGCTGGTCAAGGACCTCGCCTCGTCCCCGCGGATTCCCGAGATGGTCGACACGTCGGGCTTCGTGCTCGGCGAGAACGTCGCTGCGACAACGGGTTCCGTGGTTTTCCGCAGCGACGTGCTGGAGCTCATTCAGTACCAGCCGCAGACCGAGCAGGTCTACGAGGTGCCGGTGATGATCGTGCCGCCGACGATCAACAAGTTCTATGCGATCGACCTCGCCCCTGATCGCAGCCTGGTGGAGTTCACGGTGCAGCACGACCGCCAGACGTTCGTGATCTCGTGGCGCAATCCCGATGCGCGGCATGCCGATTGGGGCTTCGACACCTATGTTCGCGCCATCCTCGACGCGCTGGACGTTGTCGAGGAGATCACCGGCAGCGACCGGACCGTGCTCTCGGGCATCTGCTCGGGCGGGATCCTGGCCAGCATCGTCGCGGCCTACCTCGCCGGCATCGGCCGGCAGGACCGCCTCGCCGCGGTGTGCCTCGCCGTCACCGTGATCGACAACGCCGGTGCCGGCACCGTCTCGGCCCTGACCGACCCGAGGCTGGCCGCGATGGCCAAGGCCAGGTCGGCCAAGAAGGGTTACCTCGACGGACGAGCGCTGGCCGAGGTGTTCGCGTGGCTGCGGCCGAGCGATCTGATCTGGAACTACTGGGTCAACAACTACCTGCTCGGCAAACGACCGCCCGCCTTCGACATCCTGTTCTGGAACTCCGACACGACACGCATGACCGCGGCGCTGCACGGCGACTTCGTCGACCTGGCGATCGACAACCAGCTGACCCGCGCCGGCGCCCTGACCGTCCTCGGCGTCCCGATCGACCTCGGCGCGGTCACGGTGGACTCGTACGTCGTCGCCGGCATCGCCGACCACATCACTCCGTGGGAGAACTGCTACCGCACCACCCAGCTGTTCGGTGGCACCTCGCGGTTCGTGCTGTCCACCAGCGGGCACATCGCCGCGTTGGTGAACCCTCCGGGCAACCCGAAGGCGACCTTCCACACCAATGACGACCACGGCGCCGACGCCCAGACCTGGCTCAAGAACGCCGAGACCCACCAGGGCACCTGGTGGACCGACGCCAACGACTGGCTCAGCACGAGGAGCGGCCAGCTGAAGCCTGCTCCCTCCGACCTGGGGTCCACCCGCTTCCAGCCGCTCGCGGACGCGCCCGGCACGTACGTCTTCGACAAGTGAGGCGATGACCATGTACGACAACCTCGGCCGCTCCCGCGGCACCGACTTCTTCCGCATCGGCGACCAGCTGACGGACGAGGAGCGGGACTACTGGAACCGGGCCCGCCACTTCGTCGAGGACGAGGTGCTCCCCGTGATCAACGACCACTGGGAGCGCGCGGACTTCCCGCGCGATCTCGTACGCCGGCTCGGTGAGCTCGGACTGGTGGGCGACGGGATCGAGGGCTACGGCTGCCCGCCGATGAGCCCGATCGCCACCGGCCTGATCCACCTGGAGCTGCACCGCGGCGATGGCAGCCTCGGCACCTTCCTCGGCGTCCAGGCGGGCCTGGCGATGCAGTCGATCGCGATGCTCGGCTCGGAGGAGCAGAAGCAACGCTGGCTGCCACGCATGGCACGGGTGGAGGCGCTCGGAGCGTTCGCGCTGACCGAGCCGACCCACGGCTCCGACTCGGTTGCGCTGGAGACCACCGCGCGCCGAGAGGGGGACACCTGGGTCATCGATGGCACCAAGAAGTGGATCGGCAATGGCACGGTCGCCGATGTGGTTGTGGTCTGGGCGCGCGACGTCGGTGACGGCCAGGTCAAGGGTTTCCTCGTCTCGCGCGATGATCCTGGCTACGACGCCCGCCGCATCGACGGCAAGGGTTCGTTGCGGTCCGTCTGGCAGGCGGAGATCACCCTGACCGGCGTACGTGTGGCGGAGAGCGACCGGCTCCCTGGGGCTGAGAGCTTCAAGGACACGGCTCGCGTGCTGGCCGGGACCCGCAACGCCGTGGCGTGGGGCGCGCTCGGCCACGCGACGGCGGCGTACGACATCGCCGTGGGCTACTGCTCGGAGCGGACGCAGTTCGGCAAGCCGCTGGTGTCCTTCCAGATCGTGCAGGACAAGCTGGTCAAGATGCTCGCGGAGGTGTGCTCGATGCAGCTGTACTGCCTGCGCCTGGGCCGCCTCATCGAGGATGGCCAGCTGACCGACACGATCGCGGCGCTGGCCAAGATGAACAACACCCGCAAGGCTCGCGAGGTGATCGCCATCGCACGAGACCTGTTGGGTGGCAACGGAATTCTGCTGGACTTCCATGTGATGCGACACATGGCTGACATGGAGGCACTGCACACCTATGAAGGCACCGAAACCATCCAGACCCTCATCGTCGGCCGGGACATCACCGGTGTCGGCGCGTTCGTCTGAGGGCGGGGCTGTGACTACCGAGCTGCGCTCGATCACCGTCCTCGGCCATCGGATCCGCGTGTCCGTGCGCCGGGGCACCGAACCCGGCACTCCCCTGCTCCTGTGCAACGGCATCGGCGCGAGCCTCGACCTGCTGCAGCCGTTCGTCGATGCGCTCGACGAACGGATCGAGGTCGTCCGCTTCGACGTGCCCGGCGTGGGAGGTTCGCCCGACCCGAAGGTGCCCTACAACTTCGCGGCGCTCGCGGCGGTCGTCGGCCGGCTGATGACCGAGCTCGGCTACGAGCGGTACGACGTCCTCGGCATCTCGTGGGGCGGTGGACTCGCGCAGCAGATCGCCTTCCAGAGCCCGCGGCGCTGCCGACGGCTGGTCCTCGTGAGCACCGCGATGGGCTCGCTGATGGTGCCCGCCCATCCGCGCGTGCTGCGCAAGATGCTGACGCCGAAGCGCTATCGGGACCCGGGGTACGCCGAGTCGGTCGCGGCCGAGCTGTACGGCGGCCGGGTGCGCGACCAACCCACCGTTGCCCGTCGCCTGTTGCACAACCAGCTCCGCATGGGCTCCCGGCGCGGCTACTGGCTCCAGCTGCTCGCCGGCGCGGGCTGGTCCAGCCTGCCCGGCCTGCCGTTCATCCGTCAGCCCACGCTCATCCTGGCCGGCGACGACGACCCGATCATCCCGTTGGCCAACGCGCGCATCATGCGGCGCCTGATCCCCGGTGCCCAGCTGCACATCTATCCCGACGGTCACCTCGGCCTCGTCACCAGCGCCGACGAGCTCGCTCCGCGGATCGCCGAGTTCCTGCGCGCCTGAGGGGCATTCGATCGGTCAGGAATCGAGAAGTGCCGTACGACGCACCTCACTTACGCTCGGGCCAACGCCACAACGAGCCACCACGAGAGGGAAGACCATGGCCAAGGAGAAGTCGTACGAGGGGTTCACCGAGGACGAGCGTGCGGCCATGAAGGACCGCGCGACCGAGCTCAAGAAGTCCGCGCGCTCCGGCACCTCGGCCAAGAAGGCCGAGACCGAGAAGCAGGCCCTGCTCGACACCGTCGCCGCGATGCCCGACGATGACCGCGCCATCGCCGAGGCGTTGCACGCGATCGTCACGAAGAACGCGCCGGACCTTGCGCCGAAGACCTGGTACGGCATGCCCGCCTGGGCCAAGGACGGCCAGGTCGTCCTCTTCCTGAAGCCTGCCGGCAAGTTCAAGATGCGGTACGCCGAGGTCGGCTTCAGCGAGACCGCCCAGCTCGACGACGGCGACATCTGGCCGACGGTCTATGCCGTCACGACCATCAACCCCGCCATCGAGAAGCAGCTCACCGCCCTGGTCAAGCGAGCCGCCGGCTGAGCCCTCTTGGCAGGAATGCAGTGGGCCACAACCCACCCTGGCCTCAAGGCCGTGCGTCAGCCGTCCATCGGGGCCGGCTACGTTGCGTCGGCAAGTCCGGATCCGTGCGCCCTGAGGACTCGCAAGACGTCATCCCCGACGGGCATCACCGGCGCGTCCGGATCGAGCTGGCAGTCACTGGCCCCCGAGTCGGTCATCCATGCCAAGACCGAGCCGGACATGCACTGAGGCTCGAAGAGTTCAGGCGGGTCGCAGAACGGCAGCCCCTCTGCCCCGATCCAAGCGACCCGACAGCCAACTCCGATCAGAGTGCGCAGGGTCGCCCTGACGGCCAGTTCCATATCGGCGCGCGCGGGCCAGATCACTACAGGGATCTCCCACATCTGGACCTCCCACGCGTCCCCATGCAGTGTCAACTCCGTCGGCTCGGGCTGCGCGATCCAAGAGTCGGTCGGAAAGGTCGCGTCCGCCGGATCGCCAGATCCGCGCAGGCCGTATGCGATCAGACCTGGGACTTCGTCGCCCGCGAGGACGACCTTCAGAGTCTCTCGGGCTGGTGGTTGACTCACGAGACGCCTCACATCTTGAGTTGAATCGCCGAGGGCACGAACGACCACGCGACTTGGCAGCTGCGGGCGAGGAAACCAACGGTCGACCGAGGGTCTCCACCCAGGAGACTGCAGTCAAAGGTGGCAGTCCACCCGGGCTCCTTGTCGCGACCACAAGTTCACGTGGGATCACACGTGTAGTCAACGGTTCCAAGGTGGGCACCGCCCCACGAAGCGGCCCGGGCACTGGCACTGCTTCGGCCGAGCCGTAGATCTGTTGGCGCCACGCCGCCAGCGCGTTGGCAACGTCGTCCAGAGGTGCGCGCAGAAAGCCGATCGCGGAAGTGATGGGCGCGAACTGATCGCCCATCAGGGTCACTGAGTCGGTCATGGCACCTCGAACGGATCGATGATTTCCTCGGGATCGTTCGCGCCGATCCTGAATCTTCCACCACCCACGACGCGCCCCGCGTACCAGAGCTTGAATCTGGTCCCAGGGGTTGCGTACACGCGGCCCAGGTCATCCCAGAATTCGATGGTGACCTGAAGCGCGTCTGCTGCACGAAGAGAACTTCGGGCGGGCGCAGCAATCCGGCCCCCGATCTGTAGTTCGGCCGGCGAGCCCTTGCCGAGGGACTCGAATACCAAGATGAGTGAGGGTGTCGGCAACGGCATTGCTTCCCTGAGCCCGCCATCGCGCGTTGGGAGCAGTTCGATCTGTGCGGAAAACTGACGGTCGGTCACTCGATCTGCAACTAGCTCGCCGCTACCGTCGTCAAGACGGACGACGGTAGCTTCTGCAACGGCGCGAGGCCCCTCCATCAGGAGCAGCTCGGCACCCCGCGATAGGTAGGCACCTGCGAGATCCGCAGCCAAGAATCGGGCTCGAGCCAACGCCTGACCCGCGCGGCTCTCGACGAGATCCAGCACAACACTGAAGTGCTCGCCAGAAGCCGGCCATCCGGGAATGAGCTCCTCGTCACCACCCATGACAAACACGGCCGTTGGGGCGTACCGAGGGCCAAGCGGCGGACCCGATGAGCGGCCGCCTTCGCTCGGTACGCGCCACCGAATCTCCAGCATGCACTGCCAGTCGAGAACCTCCGTCACAGCGGGCCTCCGGTGAGGTCATGGAGCGGGTTCGCAGCAAGGACTACGACATGAGCGGCAGGGCTCAGACTGTCGAGCAGGTCTGGGCAACATCATGGATCCAGTTGCCCGGCACCGGCGACATCTTCCACAGACACGGTCCAGCACGCCTTGACACGCGGTGGTTTCGCGGCGCATATTCAACACATGATGAATTCAACACCAGTTGAAGCGATCGCGGCTGACCGGCTGTGCGTCTCGCGCGGCAAGAAGCAGATCCTGCGCGACCTCCGCTTCGAGATCCCGACCGGTTCGGTGGTCGGCCTCCTCGGACCGTCGGGCTGCGGGAAGACGACGCTGATGCGCACCATCGTCGGCGTACAGCGCATCGGCTCCGGCGATCTCACCGTCCTCGGAGACCGCCCGGGCTCATCCGCCCTGCGGTCGCGGATCGGCTACGTCACGCAGGCCGTGAGCGTCTACCGCGACCTCACCGTGCGGCAGAACGTCGCCTACTTCGCGGCTCTAGTCGGCGCTCACAACGGCGAGGAGGCCATCACCTCCGTCGGGCTGCAGCCGTACGCCGACCAGCGGGTCGACCAGCTGTCCGGCGGTCAAGCGGGGCGCGCCTCCCTGGCCTGCGCGCTCGTCGGCAACCCGGAGCTGCTCGTGCTCGACGAGCCGACGGTTGGCCTGGACCCACTGACTCGCGAGGACCTGTGGACCTATCTGCGCAGCCTCGCCGACCGCGGCGTGACGTTGCTGATCTCGAGCCACGTGATGGACGAAGCCGCTCGCTGCGACAGCGTGATGCTGATGCGCGAGGGCCGCCTGCTGCAGCACATCACGCCCGACGAGCTGCTCAAGCAGACCGGTCAAGACTCGATGGACGACGCCTTCCTGGCTCTGATCCGACAGGAGGAAGCAGCATGAGCACCCCACGAAGTTTCTCCCCCGCTTCGCTCCTCCGAATACTTCGCGGGGACCCCGCATGAACCCGCGCATCGCCTTCGCCACCGCCGGCCGCAACCTGCAACAGCTGCGCGCCGACCCACGCACCATCGGCCTGATCGTGGCCGTGCCGGTCCTGCTCCTCACCCTGCTCTACTTCGTGTACGACGGTCGCCCCACCTTCTCCGGCATCGCCATCTCGATGCTCGGCATCCTGCCGATGCTGGTGATGTTCCTGATCACCTCGGTCGCGATGCTGCGCGAGCGCACGAGCGGCACGCTCGAACGACTGCTGACCACTCCCCTGCACCGCGTCGATCTCCTCGCGGGCTACGGGTTCGCGTTCGCACTGGCGGCACTGGTCCAGGCAGCCGTCCTCGTGGCCGTCAGCGTGTGGTTCCTCGACGTCGAGACGGCTGGCTCGGTCCTCTGGGTGCTGGTGGTCGCGGTCTTCGCGGCTGCAGTCGGCGTCGCCACCGGCCTGCTCGCGAGCGCCTTCGCGCGCACAGAGTTCCAGGCCGTGCAGTTCATGCCGCTGTTCATTGGACCGCAGGTCTTCCTCTGCGGACTGCTCGCTCCACGCGACCAGATGCCCAAACTCCTGCAGTGGGCGTCAGACTGTCTCCCGATGACCTACGCCGTCGATGCCCTCAAAGCCGTTGCGCGGCAGTCCGATCCCGCAGGAGACGTGCTGCGTGACGTCGGGATCCTGGCCGCCTTCGCGGTGGGCGCTCTCGCGCTCGCGGCGCTCTCGATGCCCAGGCAGACCAAGTGACGGAAGCGGGAGGCCGGACCGGTCGGCGTACGGGCAAGTCCGACACCCGGGCCCAGATCCTCGACAGCGCGCGAAAACTGTTCAGCAGCAATGGTTTTGCGCAGACGTCGATGCGTTCGGTCGCGACCGACGCCGGTGTCGACGTCGCGTTGATCAGCCACTACTTCGGCAACAAGCGAGGGCTGTTCCTGGAGGTCGTCGAGCTGCCGGTCGACCCGGTGACGGTTCTAGCCCCGCTCGCCGAGGTGCCGATCGCCGAGCTCGGCGTGACGATGCTGCGCCAGATCTTGACCGTCTGGGACTCCCCCGCCGGACCCGCCGCGGTCGCTGCATTCCGTACGGCCATGGCCGGCGGGGAGGACACGATGCTGCGCGAGTTCATGCTGAACATCGTGCTCACTCCCTTGCGAGATCGGATCGAGGACCAGGTCGAGGACGTCGACACCCGCCTGTCGCTCGTGGCGTCGCAGATCGCCGGACTCCTCGTCGTCCGTAAGGTGATCGGCGTCGAGCCAATCGCTTCCATGCCGGTCGAGGACGTCGTACGCCAGGTGGGGCCCAACGTCCAGCGTTACCTGACCGGAGATCTGGGCTCGCCAGGCGGTTCGAGCCCTCTCTGACGTCTTCAGACCTCACCGGACACCTCGAGCTCTGGACGTAGCGGACGTCGGTAGGCGGTGTGCGAGCGATGCCGACAAATTTGGACAACGGACTGACGGGACGACGGTCGGTCAGGCTAGATTTCGCGCACGCGGTGATGCGAAGGGCACTCGCCCCAGACCTGCGTGGTCACCACAGGGGCTTCACCATGACTGGTCGTACCCGCACGATTGCACTGTCGGCGTTGATCGCGACCGGGCTGACCGGGACCGCCGCGTCCCAGGCCACAGCGACCGACCACAGCCGTAAGGACTTCAACGCATTCCGCAGCAAAGTCGCACACGACATCCAGCCCGGCATCCCGGTGATCGGCAGCTGCTATCTCGTCGTGCCGGCCACCGCACGCGTCGTCCAGCCGTATTCGCCCATAGCCATACGCCTCACGGGGGGCTGCGCGATCTCCGACCGGCCGAATGCCGCCTGGACCGTGGGGCCGGACGACCGCGCCTACGACTTCGCATACTTCGACCACGCGCGCACTGGCACCTGGAATCTCTTTGTCGACACACCGCTCGGTAAGCGCACGTGGAAGGGCAACTTCGCCTACACCTACGACGAGACGGCTCAGTACACCCAGAACGCGCCCGTGACCACCGTCAAGGTCGGCTCCTGGGCCGGCCTCTCGACCAGCCGCTCCGGCAGCAAGGTCACCATCAACACCCGCACCGTGCGCTACTCCACGTCCTACCAGCAGCCGATCGCCTGGGCCGGCGCCACCGGTTGGATCCAGTTCAAGGCCAAGGGCGCCAGCACGTGGAAGACCATCAAGAACGTCACCACCAACAGCTCCGGCACCTACGCCTACAGCTACACCAACAGCGGCACGGGCGACTACCGCGTCGTCTACGCCGAGGCCGCCTACATCTGGGGCGCAACCAGCCCCATCTCAAACCGGTAGATCTTCGACGAGCAACGGCAATCCGATCTCGCGCGTAGCGGAGCCGTGGGGCAGCGCACAAATCGCATGCCAACGATTCTGCAACGGGGCCTCATCGGGGCCTGCCGTCAGTTAGATTTCGCGTCACCGCACGGTGATGCGAAGGGCGTTCGCCTCAGACCCGTGCGCTTCACCACAGGGGGCACTTCCCATGATTCGTCGTATCCACTCGGTCGCGCTGGCGGCCGTCCTCGCGGCAGGTATGGCGGCGGCGGTCTCCTCGCCCGCCATGGCTGCTGACCACCACGGCAGCAAGAAGCTGGACGCGTTCCACAAGGTCGCCCATGACCCCGAGCCCGGCGTCCCGGTCATCGGCAGCTGCTCACTGATCGCTCCCGCGACAGCGCGCGTCGTCCAGCCCTTCCTCCCCGTGGCGGCCCGCGTGACCGGCGGGTGCGCGATCAACGACCAGCCCGTCGCGGGCTGGTCCATTGGGCCGGAAGGCAACGAGTCCGACTTCATCTTCTTCGACGGCGCCCGCAGCACCAGCTGGGACCTGTGGGATGACACACCGCTCGGCACGCGCACTTGGCGGGACGACTTCGCGTACACCAACGACGGCACAGCGCAGTACACCCAGAACAACCCGGTGACCACGGTCAAGGTCGGCTCCTGGGCAGGCGTTTCGACCTCGCGATCCGGCAGCAAGGTCACGATCAACACCCGCATCGTGCGCTACTCCACGTCCTACCAGCAGCCGATCGCGTGGGCCGGCGCCACCGGCGTGATCCAGTTCAAGGCCAGCGGCACCAGCACCTGGAAGAGCATCAAGAACGTCTCGACCACCAGCGCCGGCACCTACGCCTACAGCTACACCAACAGCGGCACCGGCGACTACCGCGTCCTCTACAACGAGGCGGCGTACATCTGGGGCGCCACCAGCCCGACCTCGACCCGCTGATTGCACTGACCGACGTGCCCCAGGGCACGTCGGTCAGTCCGGGCCGGCGTACGAACTGAGATGATCACCCGTCATGGGAGCCACGCCGGAGTCCGTCACGCATGGTCAGAGGCTGTACGACGCCGTCGAGCTGGCCGTCCTCGGCGGCGGTGAGCGCTACACCCGGGCGCAGGTCGCCGAGGCAACCGGCGTCGACCTCGAGCGCCTCACGACGCTGTGGCGAGCGCTCGGCTTTCCCTCTCCCGACGATGACGACGCGCTGTTCACCACGGCCGACATCCGGGCGATCGGTCACCTCGCCGCGCTCCTGGACGCAGGTCTGCTCGAGGCCAAGGACGCCGATGCGGCCATCCGCACCATGGGCCGTACGTTCGCGCGGCTGGCCGAGTGGGAGATCGACCAGCTTGCACCGCACCTGGCCATCGGCGACGTCGACACGCTCGACCAGGAGACCATCAACGCGGTGGCCGACCAGGTGGACGCCCTGCTGCCACAGATCCAACAGCTCCAGGACTACGTCTGGCGCCGGCACCTGACGGGTTCGGCAGCGCGCGCTCTGCTCAATTCCGACCGTGCGGGAGCCGAGCTCACCGTCGGCTTCGCGGACATCGTCGGGTTCACCAGGACCAGTCGTCGGCTCACTCGCGAGGAGCTCGCCGACCTCATCGAGCGATTCGAGGCCACCGCCACCGAGATCGTCGCGAGCGGTGGCGGACGTGTGATCAAGACGATCGGTGACGAGGTGCTGTTCGTCGCGGACGAACCCCGCGATGCGGCCGAGATCGGACTCGCCTTTGCCGCTCGGCACGCTGAGGACCGCCGATTCCCGAAGGTGCGGGTCGGTCTGGCCAACGGGCCCGTGCTGGCTCGGTTCGGTGATGTGTTCGGCGAGGCCGTC
This sequence comes from Luteipulveratus mongoliensis, assembly GCF_001190945.1. Taxonomy (NCBI): domain Bacteria; kingdom Bacillati; phylum Actinomycetota; class Actinomycetes; order Micrococcales; family Dermacoccaceae; genus Luteipulveratus; species Luteipulveratus mongoliensis. Next base: position 4,212,986 of record NZ_CP011112.1, read on the forward strand.
AACATCGCGGCGCGCCTGACCTCGCTCGCCCGACCGAGCACCGTACTGGCCAACGGGGCGCTGGCTGCTCTGCTGAGCGAGGAGTATCGCGTGAAGCGGACGGCCACCGAACGTGTCCGTGGGTACGCCCGCCTGGAGACCTGGCGTCTGAAACCACCCCGCGCGAGCACGCCGAGCATCGAGATGTGGGGCGGCCGAACCTCACGTTGAGGCTGCACGGCGCTGACGGCGTATGAAGGGCGTCAACGACGAAGGCCCGGACCAGATGGTCCGGGCCTTCGTCGTTGACGCGTTGGTAGCGGGGGCAGGATTTGAACCTGCGACCTCCGGGTTATGAGCCCGGCGAGCTACCGAGCTGCTCCACCCCGCGTCGGTAATCAGTACTCTACGGGACGCTCACGCTCTCGACCAAATCGGCCCGCCGCCCTACTTCGTTGAGGGTGACGGCGTGGTCGACGGGGTCGGCGACACGGTGATCGAGCCGCCGTTCGGGTTGGCCTTCACCGCCCGCTGAATCGCTTCGTTGAGCCGCTTCTGCGCCTCGCCGTAGGCCGCGAAGTCACCCTTCTTGAGCGCAGCCTGGCCATCGCTGTAGGCCTTCTGGATGTCCTGCACCGCCTGCTGCTGCGGTGTCAGGTTGCCGGTCGGCCCCGAGCCCGGAGGCGCGCTGGTCGACGGCGACGGAGACCCCGACGGGGACGGGGAGGGTGACGTGCCTGGCGTCGGCGTGGGTGTCGTACCGGCATCTCCGGCCGAGGCGCCCGAGTTGCCACCGAACAGGGTGTCGAGCGCACCGTCGAGGGTGGCGGACCAGGCGAGCTTATTGCCGAACGATGTCACGACGATCCGTTGCAGCGGATAGGCGTTGGCACCGCCGGCCTGGATGTAGATGGGCTCGACGTAGAGCAGCCCATCGCCCACCGGCAGCGTGAGCAGGTTGCCGAGCGTGGCCGTCGATCTGTTCTGCTGCAGGAACTGCGACAGGGTCAGCGTGAAGTCCGAGCTGTTGACGTTGGACGACTCCAGCTCGTTCTGGAACTGCCCTGGTCCCTTGATGGTCGAGGCACGTGGCATCTCGAGCAGCCGGATCGTGCCGTAGCCAGGTTTTTTCTTGCCGGTGTCGGAACCGGCGTCGGCGTCCACCGCCATGAAGCCGGACAGGTTGGTCCGGTCACCGGTCGGGATGAAGGTCGAGGTCAGCGAGAAGGCCGGAGCGGTCTGGCCGGGCATCGCGATCGACAGGTAGTAGGGCGGCGTCACCGGGCCCTGCTGACCTGCCGCGCGCACCTGCGTCGGGTCGGTCGGCACCTGCCAGGCGTCGTTGCCCTGGTAGAACTGGCTCGGCTCGGTGACGTGGTAGCGGGCGAGCAGCTCACGCTGCACCTTGAACATGTCCTCGGGGTAGCGCAGGTGGCTCATCAGGTCGCCGTCGATCTTGGACAGCGGCTTGACCGTGTTGCCGAACGCCTTGCTCCACGCCTTGAGGATCGGGTCCTTGTCGTCCCACGCGTAGAGGTCGACCGAGCCGTCGTACGCATCCACGGTCGCCTTGACCGAGTTGCGGATGTAGTTGACCTGGCCGCCCTCGACGCTGCGCACGGTCTGCGAGCGGTTGGTGAGCGAGTCCGAGGTGACGTCACCGATCGAGGCGAGCTGGGAGTAGGGGTAGCGCGACGTCGTGGTGTAGCCGTCGACGACCCACTTGATGCGACCGTCCACGACCACGGGGTAGGCGTTGCCGTCGAGCGTCAGCCACGGCGCGACCCGCTTGACCCGCTCACGCGGCTCACGGTGGTCCAGCAGCTTGGAGTCGCCGTTGACGACGTCGGAGAGCATCAGGTTGTACTGGCGGTACTTCACGGCATAGGCGAGCTTGCGGGCGAACGAGCCGACCTTGACTCCACCCTTGCCCTGGTAGGTCGTCTTCTTCTCACCGCCGGTGGCGCTGTCGGGGTAATCCAGCTCGCGCGGAGCGCCACCCTTGGTGCCGCCCACGATGGAGTACGTCGGTGAGGACTCTCCGAAGTAGACGCGCGGCTCGTACTTGCCGAGGCCGCCGACCGGCGGGATGTCACGCTCGAAGAACTGCGGCTCACCGTCCGCCGTGCGCTTGTTGCCGTAGGCAGCGACGAGACCGAAGCCGTGCGTGTAGACGCTGTGGTCGTTGACCCAGTTGCGCTGGGCCGAGGGCACACCGTCCAGATCGAGCTCGCGCACCGCGATCACGGTGTCGACGGTCTGGCCACCGAGCTTGTAGCGGTCGACATCAAGCGAGTCCGGGAACTGGTAGTACGGCACACGACCCTGCAGCTGCCGGTAGGTCGGCGACACGACCGCCGGGTCGACGATGCGGATCCCGGGCACCGTCGCGGCGTCCTTGCGCAGCTGGCCGGCCGCCGCGTTGGTCTTGGGCTGGTAGTCCTGCGCCTTGGTGGCGGTCAGGCCGTACGCCGCACGCGTCGCGTCGATGTTGCGCTTGATGAACGGCGCCTCACGAGTCTGCTCCGAGGGCCGCACGCTGAAGTTCTGGATCAGGGCCGGGTAGATGCCGCCGATCAGGATCGCGCAGACGACCAGCAGTCCGGTGCCCAGCAGCGGCAGCCGCCAGGTGCGGGTCCAGATCGTCGAGATGAACAGCGCTGCACAGAGCAGCGCCGCAAGAGCGAGCACCGCCTTGGTCGGCAGCACGGCGTGCTGGTCGGTATAACCGATACCGGTGAACAGCCGACCGTCATTGGTCGTCAGGTCGTAGCGGTCCAGCCAGTAGGACAGCGCGCGCAGGAGAACGATGCCGGCGAGCAGCAGCGAGAGGTGCACCCGCGCGGCCCCCGTCGTACGAGGACCCTTGCCCTGCAACGAGATTCCGCCGTAGACGTAGTGCGTCAGCACGGCCGCGACGAGGGAGAGGATCAGCGCCATCGTCAGGAAGCTGACGAGGAATTGCAGCAGCGGCAACGTGAAGACGTAGAAGCCGATGTCCAGCCCGAACTCAGGGTCCTTCTGACCGAACGACTGGCGGTTGATCCAGAGCAGCGGGAGCTTCCACTGGGCCTGGGCCGCGACACCGGCGAACAGACCGAAGAGGATCGGGACCGCGACGAACGCCGCCTTGCGGAACGGGTCGAGCAGCTCGCGGTAGCGGTCCAGGTTGTCCTGCTCGGGCGTCGTCGGCGCGTAGATCGGGCGGTGCCGGTAGGCCAGTACGAGACTCACGCCGATCAGCACGGCGGTGAGCACCCCGCCGACGATGAACATCGAGGTCTTGGCCGTCAGCTCGGTGCGGAACACTGAGGAGTAGCCGACGCTGTCGTACCAGAGCTTTTCGGTCCAGATGCTCGACCACAGCAGGGCCAGCACGATGACGGCGACCACCGCGACAAGGGCTGTGGCCAACGGAGATCGACGAGACCTCAGGGACAGCCCACGTGGCAGCTTGGGACCGCCAGGTCCGAAGGGAGAACGGCCGCGACGGCCGCCGTCCCCGCCGAAGTCGTCCGAAGAGCTCACCGGTGTCCGATCTCTGGGATGGGGCCAGGGGCCCTTAACCTAACCCGCGAACCTGAGGCGATTGGGGCAGGCCCCACGGTGTGTGCCGTACGAGTTCGCCCGCCTCTCGCTCGGCCCTCACCTCGGCGTGCGGCACCATAGCCGGGTGACCTCTCAAGACCCCACCGTCCGCCCGGTCCTCAGCCCGCTCATGAGCTGTGCCGTCGACACCGAGCAGCACGTCGCCGCAGCCGGATGGGACCAGCCACCACGGCTGTTCGCGATCGCACGCAACGGCGACATCGCTCGACGCGAGCCCGCGCTGGCGAAGCAGCTGGCCCGTGTCGACCCGGACGCGTACAGCACGATCGAGCAGGAGGGCATGCCGAGCACGTCGTCGCTGGACTCGATGCTCGGGCGGCTCGCCTGGCCCGACGAGGTCGACGGCGTGGCACTCGCGGTCGAGCGCATCGTCGTCCCGCCGGAGGCCGAGCGCGACCTGCCGGACGACCCTGAGAAGGCCGCCGAGGCGCTGGCCGTGCACCCGGACCACGAGGACGTACGCCTGCTGGTGGCCGTGCTACGCGACGGCGAGTCGGTCTGCCTGCTGCGTCAGCGCAAGCACGACTCGGACGACAAGGTTGCCATCGGCAAGGACATCGCGCCCGGACTCGTCGAGGCCCTGCGCGCGACCTTCAGCTAGACGTCAGCTGTAGAAGTCGTCGCCGAAGCGCGTGCCGCAGCGGCATGGGGGCTCGTAGCCGAGACCCCCCAGATACTTGTAGGCCGAGTCCTCGTAAGCCGTCGCGAGTGAGCGGCACACCTTGCCGCCGCGGTGCACGTTGAACGTCCACGTCGGTCCCCGGCCGGCCACGACGGGATAGACGGTGATGTCGAGCACGTCGTAGCCGGAGCCCGACGAGAGGGACGCGCACACGGTGTCTGTGCCGTCGTTGTACGAGACCGTCCCTCCGCCGCCGACGGAGACGTTGAACGAGTTGGCCGACGCTGTGGGCGCGGTGGCTATCAGTGAGACGCCTATGACGGTGGCGGTCGCGGCGATGCGGAGTGTCTTCATCTGCAGGTCTCCTCTGGACTCGTCGTCCGGCCGGGCATCCGGCCGGACACTGAGCGCGAGGTTAGCGGCTCGGATCGCCCAGCGAACCCTGTTCGTCAGGGTCCGATCAGCCGCAGGAGGGCAGGCCGCTGGCCTGACCCTTGCCGATCTTCTCGACAGCGGTCCTGGCCTCGGCGAACGTGCCGATCTTGACCACGGTCAGGCCGTCGGGCACGTGACCCTTGACCTCGTTGCAGTTGTCCTGAGGGGCCAGGAAGATATCGGCGCCGTCGTTGTGCGCACCGACCATCTTCTGGCGGATACCGCCGATCGGTCCGACGACGCCGTCGGTGTCGATGGTGCCCGTGCCGGCGAACTCCTTGCCGCCCGTGATCGGGCCGGGCGTCAGCTTGTCGTAGATCGCCAGGCTGAACATCAGGCCGGCCGACGGACCGCCGACGTCACCGGCGTTGACCTTGACGCCGAACGGGAAGACGTACTTGGGCGCGAGCGAGATGCCCATGATCGCTTGGCCGTCATCGTTCTTGACGGTGCCGACCGCGATGGTCTGCGACTTGCCGGCCCGGGTGACGGTGACCTGCACGGTCTGCCCCACCTTCACGGCATCCATGGCGCCGTGGATGGTGTCCAACGTGGTGGCGGGCTTGCCGTTGATCTGGTCGATCCGATCGCCAACCCGCAGCAGACCGTCAGCGGGCTTGCCCTTGCTCACCGCTCCCACGGTGACGGTCTCGGCGACCTTCTTGCCGGCCGCGCGGACGGCCACGACCTCGGCTGCCTCCTGGGAGCCGACCATCTCGGCGGTGTTCTCCTGCTCGACCTGCTTGCCGGTCTTGCCCTTGGGGAAGACCTGCTCCTCGGGGAAGATCTCGCTGTTCTTGTCCGTCTTGGCGCGCAGCCACTGCCACACGCTGACGGGATAGTTGGGCCCGCCGTAGAGCGAGACCGTCGTGAAGTCGAGGCGACCCGAGGTCGGGTAGGTCTGCGTCCCGGTGATCGCGATGATGTCCTGCTTGTCGGACTTGCCCAGCGTGTCCTGCGCCGGCCCCGGGCTGAAGATGGCGTACGGGACCTTGATGATCTGGCCGAGGGCGCCGATGACGACCGCGAGCAGCACCACGACCAGCAGCCAGATGGTGCGTCGCGACAGGCCCTGAGCGGGCTTCGGACGCGACGGAACCTGTGTTGCTGTCATGGCAGACCCACCCACTCATCGCTCCCGTCGCTGAACTGCTGGTGCTTCCAGATCGGCACTGTGCGCTTGAGAGTGTCGATCATCTCCCGGCACACCTCCAACGCGGGTCCACGGTGTGGCGCGCTGACGGCCACCACCACCGCGGTGTCACCGACCTCGAGGTGCCCGGTGCGGTGCACGGCGGCAAGGGCGGTGATGTCGTCGCGTACGACGGTCGCGGCGGCTGCCGCGAGCGCCTCGACAGCGCTCGGGTGGGCCGAGTAGTCCAGCGCGTCCACCGATTTCTCGTGGTCTGCCTGACGTACGACACCGACGAACAGGGCGACCGCACCGGCGGCCGGGTCCCGCACCGCAGCGAGCACCTCGTCCAGCGACAGCGGCTCGTCGCGTACGTCGAGCAGGCGTACGCGGGTGTCGGGGACGACGGACGGGTCTGACCTCACGTGCTGCCCTTCTTTCGACGTCGGCGCATGATCGCCGCGGTGGCTCCTACCGCGACCGCAGCACTCGCTGCTCCGATCGCCGCCCCATCTTTGCGGTCAAACCTGCGAGCAGACCCCATACGGTGCGCCCGCGCGTCGGACAGCAGCAGATCGAGGCACTCGGTGTTGTCATGGACGGGTCGCCAGCCGTCCTCGCGCAGCCGAGCACTCGACACCGCCCATGGGTGGGCGATGTAGTCCAGATCGGTGGCCGGGGACGGGAGCGAGCCGACGCGGTGCAGCCGCTGAGCAATGCCCGTCGCCGCCGCGTGACCGAGCTCGACCGTACGCATCCCGGACAGGTCTTCCATCTCGCCTTGGTCGAGCCAGCCCTCGCTGGCGACCGTCACCGCGGGCGCGAGGTGCGACTTCACGACATGGGCGAGGGCGCTCGCGAGATCCTCGACGTGGCACAGCTGCCAGATCGGCGTCGACTCCTTCAGCCGCAGCAGCCGGGGCGCGGCGACGTGCCGCGTCATGATCGTGTCCGTGCCGTCGACGAGGGTCGCGGGGCGTACGAGCGTGGTCACCAGTCCGGGATGGATCGCCGAGGCGTGCTCCAGGGCCTCCTCGACCGCGACGAGGTCACCGACGAGGCCGACGGTCGCATCAGCGCCGCGCACGGCGTCGTCATCGAGCGGGACCGGGTTGTCCTCCTTAGCGCCGAACACCATCGCGCTGGTGACCAGCACCAGATGGGGCACCGAGGTTGCGGCAGCCGACAGCACCAACGTCTGGATCTCGCGGACCAAGCGGTCTCGACGCCCTCCGTCCGCCAGCTCCGCCGCCAGGTCGTCAGGGGCAAGGACGTGCACCAGGGCACGCGCGCCGCGAAGGTGATCGGCCACCGTGGGAGCGCCCAGGTCGACATCCTCGACGAGCTGTACGGACGATGAGGCGAGATCGGGATCGAGGGGTGCGAGCGGCGTACCGAGTGCCACGACGGAGACACCGGACTCGGCCGACAGAGCGCGTGCGGCGGCGGCGCCCGAGCGCGTACCGGCGTTGGTCACGACGACGGGACCGCTGCGCCGAGAGCGAACGCGCCGACCTGCGGAACTCACCAAGGCCCCCTCGTGGTTATCTGTGAAGAGACGTCATCCTCTCACCGCCGCAACTGCCGGCGAGCCCGCCGTCGCCAAGGAGCATCACGTGTCCGACACCCCGCACCTCCAGCCGAGCGGCCCCGGTGACGACGACGAACCCGACCTCACCGAGCTGTTGCGCGCCCTCACCGGCGGCGGCGACATGTCCGATAACCCGCAGCTGGCCGACGCCCTCAAGCAGATGGGCGTCGAAAACCTCGACCCCGCGATGCTGCAGATGGTCCAGGCCCAGGTCCAGGCGATGATGTCCGGCCCGAGCGACGGGTCGTTCAACGTCGAGCTGGCCACCGACGCCGCGCGCAAGACCGTCTCTGCTGAGGGCGACCAGAGCATCGGCAGCAGCACCAGCCGCGATGTCGAGCAGGTCGTCCAGGTCGCCAACCTGTGGCTGGACGAGGTCACCGATCTGCAGGCGCCCGCCGCGGGAGCGCGTGCGTGGTCGCGCGCCGAGTGGGTCGAGCAGACGATGCCGGTCTGGCGACGTCTGGTCGAGCCCGTCGCCGTCGGTGTCGGCAATGCGATCAAGACCGCGATGCAGCAGCAGCTCAAGGACCTCGGCGACGCCGACCTCGCCTCCGAGCTCGGCCTGCCCCCGGGCGTCGACGCCTCTGCGCTGGTCGGCCAGATGGAGCCGATGGTCGCGCGGATGAGCAGCGCGATGTTCGGGATGCAGGTCGGCCAGGCCGTCGGTGCGCTCGCCACTGACCTGGTCACCGGCACCGAGGTCGGCCTTCCCCTTGTCGAGGGCAACCCCGTCGTGATCCTCCCGTCCAACGTGACCGCTTTCGCCGAAGGGCTGGGCATCGAGGGGGGCGAGGTCCACCTCTACCTCGCCGTCCGCGAGGCTGCTCGCGCGCGCCTGTTCGACGAGGTCGCATGGTTGGGCCCGGCCCTGCTGGCCGCCGTGCAGTCGTACGCCGGCGACATCAGCATCGACACCGAGCGCATCGAGCGGGCCTTGCAGGAGGCGGACACCTCCGACCCGGCCGCGATGCAGCAGGCGTTGCAGGGCTCACTGTTCACGCCCGAGCCGAGCGAGGCCCAGCAGCGGGCCGTCAAGCAGATCGAGACGACGCTCGCCCTGGTCGAGGGCTGGGTCGACGTCGTCAGTGAGCGGGCCGCACGCCCGCACCTGCCGCACGTCGATGCGCTGTCCGAGGCCGTACGCCGACGTCGCGCCTCGGGCGGACCTGCTGAGCGGGTCTTCAGCTCGCTGGTTGGCCTCGAGCTGCGGCCCCGGCGACTGCGCGATGCGGCCAACCTGTGGGCTGCGCTGGAGGAGGCGGGCGGTGCGCAGGCCCGCGACAAGGCTTGGGAGCACCCGGACTTCGCCCCGAGCGGTGCGGACCTGGACGACCCGCTCACCTACGTGGCGCGTCGTACGGGCGCCGAGACCAGCGCGCCTGCGCGGGACGAGATGGACGACGAGCTCGACAAGCTGCTCGCGCAGGGCCAGGCCGAGATGGACTCCGACACGTCGGGCGACGACTCCAGCGAAGGCTCCGACGAGGGCGAGGACAAGGACAAGCCCGAGTGACGACGGAGCAAAGCACGGTCCTACCAACGGAGTACGCGCTGCTCCATGCCGACGCGACCAGGCTGTTGCGCACCTGGGCCGCCCCGGACGCCGAGCAGGCAGCCACGCGGGACTCCTACCTGCGTCACCTGTCGGCCGAGCCTGCGGCGATGTGGCGAGACGGGCCGCGCGACCACATGACCGCTTCCGTCGTCGTCCTGGACCATCGGCTGGAGCGCGTGCTGCTGACGCTGCACAAGAAGGCTCGGCTGTGGCTGCAGCTGGGTGGCCACCTCGAGCCTGCAGACGGCACGGTCCACGCCGCGGCGGCCCGCGAGGCACGCGAGGAGTCGGGGATTGAGGACCTGGACGTCCGACCGCGGCTGGCGCAGCTGCATCACCATCAGCTGACCGCTTCGTTCGGTCACTGCCGTTCGCACCTGGATCTTCGCTTCGTGGCGGTCGCAGCTCCGGGCGCCGAGCCGGTCATCTCCGAGGAGTCGGAGGACCTGCGCTGGTGGCCGGTCGACCGGCTGCCACAGCCCACCGATCCGGACATGGGCGACCTGGTGTCAGCGGCACGGGCCGCGCTCAGCTGAGGACGTCGTCCATCGAGACGTCTGGTAGACCGTTCCAGGTGAATCATCGATTGGTCTGGACAGCCGTACACGGCTGGGACCACGATACGGTCCATGCGCATCTGGCGGAGTTCACTCATCGTTGCTGCCCTGCTCGCCACCACCGTGGCTGCCGTACCAGCCTCGGCGTCCCCCTTGCTCACCCAGCCGCGGTGTAGTGACGTCTCCACCACAGTGAGCACCTTTACGATGGGGACTCTTCCGGTCGCCGGCTGGCGCGAGAATCTTGACTTCGACGGGCACGGCACCGTGTGGGTCTCGCGGCTGCTGAACAACGAGGTCGAAGGACTCGGCCCGGACGGAGAGGTTCGGGTACGGGTCTCAGTGCCTGGGCCGTCCGGGATCCGGCGCGGCCCCGACGGCTTGATGTACGTGAACTTCGGATCCAGCGTGGGCTCCACGACCGCCGGCATCATGCGGTTCGACCCTTCCGCGGCGCAGCCGGTTGCCACGCCGTTCACCACCGGCCTGGCCGGTCCGAACGGCCTGGCGGTGGACGGCCAGGGCAACTTCTATGTCACCGGGCTGACCGCGTCGAACATCGTCAAGATCCGGCCCGACGGCAGCCAGGACACCGCCTGGACGGCGGCCGCGAACGTCTTCAGCTCCAACGGTGCCGAGGTCGCGGACGGAACCCTGTACGTCAGCGTTCTTGCCGACCTCGGTTCGCCGATCGTTCGGGTTCCACTGGACGATCCGGGCGCGCATTCCGTCGTCAGCACGCTGAGTCCGTTCCCGTATCTGCCCAAGGGGCTCGATGACCTGACGGTGCTGCCGGGCAACAAGCTGGTGGTGGCGGCCTTCGCTACGGGTGAACTGGTTCGTGTCGACCGCAACACCGGCGCTGCCTGCCTGCTGGTGCAGGGACTGGTGTCCCCGACCAGCGTCCGGATCCCCGATGGTTTCGGTGGCACCGGCCCCTCCCACGAGCTCTTCGTCACCGAGACAACCGGCCGCATCCTCAAAGTCACCATCACACCGAAGTAGCCGATCGCTCACCAGAGGAGGCCGGCCTGGGCGAGCTCCGCCTCGACCACCAACCGGTCCACGCCCGCCAGCCGTCGGGCGGGCGGTGCTGGCAGCTCCAAGATCACGCAACAGGCGCGCAGGGTGTCGTCGTACGCCAGGGTCACTGCCTCGAGCCGGTGCACCTTGGCAGGCATGTCGGACCGCTCGAGCCTGGCGATCTCCAGCTCCAGCCGATGAAGGTCAGCCACGAGGCGTTCCAGCGGGAGGTGGCTCGAGGGCCTGGACGGCTCGATGTCGCGCGCCGGCTCGGACCATGGCCATGGTCGTACGCCGGTCCACGCGTGGTAGCACCGGTCGAGGAGCCAGAAGATGGCAGCCGGGACCACACAGATCCCGACGTAGAGCAGTAGGACGGCCATGCGTTCTCCAGTGCGGCGACCCGCCTGATTGCGGGGGTGATCGCCGTCACCACATGGTCTCACCATGCGGACCGCGGAGCCAGCGTTGGAGGGGCTCAGCCGGCCGGCGCGTCCTCGACGTCAGGTTCGTCGTCCGCGACGGACTCACCGGAACCGTCCGTGTGGGCCACGCCCTCGAGGAAGCCGCGCGCTCGCTCCAGGTGCGGATAGCCGCTCAGCAGCGTCCAGAACGACTTGCCGTGGCCCGGCTGCAGCAAATGAGCCAGCTCGTGGAGCAGGACGTAGTCGACCACCCACTCAGGCATGCCCTGCAGCCGCGAGGACAAGCGGATCGTGCCGTCCAGTGGTGTGCACGAACCCCATCGAGAACGCTGGTTGTCCACCCACCGCACGGAAGTCGGCCGCGCCAGACCGCCGAGATAGCGCGCTGACAGGTCCTGCCCGCGGGCAGCCAGCTGGGCGTCACTGGGACGAAGCCGCCGATCGCGAGCCTGCACCTTGTCGACCATCTCGGCCACGAGCGTGCGCTCTTGGGTCTTGGTCAACCGCGCGGGAACGAGGACCACGATCCGGTCACCGTCGCGATAAGCACTCACCGTGCGTCGCCGGCGGGCACTGCGACGGATCTCCACCACCGGTTCGGCGGCGGAGCCGATCGTCAGCGGCTGCTCGCCCATACCCAAGAACTTAGGCGACGCGCCCGACAAAGTCCCGTATCCCGGGCCTGAGCGGCCCCGTGGGCGCTGCCTCAACGCCCGTCGCGAGGCCCGAACGCGCGTACCGCATCGACATCGGAGTTGCGCGACCAGACGTACTCATCGACCCACTCGGCAACGTCCGGTAGACCGCTCGACGCGACGATCTGAGCGCACGCCTGTGCCAGGTCGAACGTCGTACGCCGCAGCCGCGCCTCTCCCCCACGCAGCAGTGCCCAGTGGGCGCCGGCCCCGCCATAGGGCATCCCGACGCTGCCCGGATTGAGGACCAGACGTCGGTCGACCAGGCGTTGGAACGGCATGTGGGTGTGGCCGCAGACGATCGTCCGTACGTCCTCGGGCACGTCCGCGAGCACCTCCAACCAGCGGTCGATCCGGGTGTCGACCAGGACGACCTCGTCGTCGTCACGCGGGCTCCCGTGGCAGAACAGCACCGGGCCGAAACCCTCGACGTCGAGCGTCACCGGATGCGGCAGGCCGGCGAGCAGCTCGACCTGGTCATCGCGCAGCTGCTGAGCGCACCAGCCATCGATCGGGATCGACAGGGTCGCCCCTCGTGCCGCTGCGGCCAGCTCCCGGTCCGCGTTGCCTCGCACCCACACGACCCGGTCGCCCAGCGCGGTCAGCCGGTCCAGCGTCTCGACCGGCTGCGGCCCGGCTGCGATGTCGCCGGTCAGCACGATCCGGTCGGCGGCGATCACGTCGGGCTCAGCCAGCACTGCGTCCAACGCAGGCAGGACACCATGGATGTCTGACAGGACTGCGACGGAACTCAGCATCGCTCCACGATCCCGCGAAAGTCCCTGGTGCGCGGACATTTTCGCGTGCAGCAGAACCGGCCGAGGGATACCGTGCGGCCATGGCCGCTCCCCTCTCGCTCGACCCCACGCAGACGGCGCTGGTGCTCATCGATCTCATGGACCGGATCATCGGTCTGCCCGTCGAACCCCGCGAGGGCTCTGACGTGCTCCTCGTGGCGGAGACGTTGGCGACGCGCTTCCGATCTGCCGGTGCGTCGGTCGTGCTGGTCCGCGTCGAACGGCCGGGCGTCCCCGAGCAGCCCCCGGGCAGTGGGCTCGCGGCCGGGCTGCAGCAGGCGGGCGACATCGAGATCGTGAAACGGACGATCGGCGGCTTCGCCGGCACCGGACTCGACGAACGACTGCGCGAGCTCGGCGTCAGCACCATCGTGTTCGGCGGCATCGCCACCAACCTCGGGGTCGAGTCCACCGCCCGCGCCGCCAGCGACCTCGGCTACGACCTGGTCTTCGTCGAGGACGCCATGGCCGCGCTCACGGCGGCTGAGCACGATGCGTCGATCCGGCTGAACTTCCCGCGGCTCGGGACCGTGGCGACGGTGGACCAGGTGCACCTCGCGGCTCAGTGAGAGGTCAGTCGCCTCCGCCGCCACCCCCGCCGCTGTCGCCACCGCCACCGCTGTCGCCTCCGCCACTGGAGCCGCCGCTGTCTCCTCCGCTGCTGCCCCCGTCTCCCCCACCGCTGAAGCCACTGTCGCCGGCGAATCCGCCGTCGCTCGACGCACCGCCGGCCTCCGAGATCCCGCTCGTCACGTCGCCCACCATCGAGTCGATCGAACCGACGACGTCCGACACCACGTCGCCGACGGCGTTCGACACGTCACCGACGGCGTTCGACACGTCACCGACGGCGCCCGTGACGTCGCCGACCATCGCGTCGAACGACGACTGCACGTCACCGAGCCACGCCAGGTCCGAGCCCCACGACGAGTCGCCGGCGTAGAAGATCGTCCCGCCGTCGCTGCCACTGGTCTGCGCGAGGACGAGCACGTCGCGGAAGACCCGGCACCAGTGCTCCGTCAGGTCGAAGGCAATCGCCCAGGGCAGGTAGCGGCTGAAGACTCCTGCCGCCTCCTCGAGTCGCAGCTGCCGCGCGTCGGCGGTGGCGATGTATCGCCGAAAGCCTTCGATCTGTACTGCTGCAGCCGTGCCTTCCGCAGTGCGCCGCGGAGTCTGCCCGCTGCCGGCGACCACGGCTGAGATCAGGACCGCGATCCCCGCCAGCGTGCCGACCGTTCCGTGCACGCCGATCAAGCTGGCCACCACGAGCAGCCCGCCGCCGACCACCGCGAGCAGCACCGCGGGCAAACAGCCGTCCCTCGCGCCCACCAGCCACCGCCGGTCGTGCGCCTCGTGAGCGAGCTCAGTGCGCAGGTCGCGCAAGGAAGGCCGCAGAGCCGGCTTCGCCGAGCTGAGCAGCACCGGATGTGCTGTCGGGAACGTCGCCTGGAGGACGCGCCGCTCGACCCCGCTCAGCGGCTGGTCCGGCACGGTTGCCGGGGCTTCGAGAAGCCAGTCCTTCGAGGCATCCCCCTCGCCGGGCCGCGGTCGACGGATCCGGAAGAACCCGCGTACCGCGAGGTCGACAAAGGCGGCTCCGAGATCGCGGGGCTGGACCGCGCGTTCGATCACGATCCCGACGGACGCCGGGCGCATCGCGGTCGGCGGGTGAAAGCGCACGGGAGCAGCGGACACCATCTCGCGCGCTCGTCGACCGCTCGTCCGAGGGGCAGGCGACCCGGTCGCGGGCAGCTCTCCGGGAATGACGTCGGCGAAGTACTCGTCCGCCGCTCCGGTGCGCACCCGGTGGCGCAGCCACCAGGCCGTGAAGGGTGCGGCAACGAGCACCACGATGGCCAGCAGATCTCCCATGGAGGACTCCCTTTCTGTCGCACCTGTGGACGACGGCCGAGGTCGATCGCGTTCCCCTGCCAGAGTTGCCGGCAACTCACCCCACCGGAGGCGGCCATGTACCCGTCGGACATCTCACCGCAGATCGTCGCGCTGCGTGCGGCACCCCACGCCAATGGCGTGATCCAGATCAGCCTGGCTCGACTGCGCGCCCTGCTCCTGAGCGGTCTCAGTCAGGAGGATCGCCGGCTGCTCCTGACGCTCGGCGCGACGACGACGTCCGGCCTCCGCGCCGTGGCCGCCAACCCACGCAGCTCCGCGACGGCATCGGCCGCCTTCGAGCAGCTCGCCGAGGCCGCCGAATCGGCCGCTCTCACGTCGCCCGTTGCCAGCCAGGTCGCGGTGACCGGCCACGGCGCGCTCGCCCAGGCCGTGCGTTCAGTCATTCGTCCGTACGCCGCTCGCCTCACCCGAAGCCCCGACGTCCTGGGGCCGGACGAGGCGTCGTACGACGTGCCCGACCTGGCTGTCGGCGTCTCGGAGATGATGATCGACGTGAGTCAGGCACAGGTCTGGCGAGATTGCGGCGTCCCGTTCCTCCCGGTCGTCCATCACGGTGACCGGATGTCCATCGGACCGGTCGTGGCACCGCAGGGTGGCCCGTGCGCGCGATGCCTTGAGCTCTCCCAGGCCGATCGCGACCCCGGCCGGGCTGCCCTGGCTGCCGCTCTGGCCCACGACACACCGCCCACAGGCGACCCAGACCCCGCACTCACCGCCCTCGCAGCGGGACTCGCCGGCCTCACCGTGCGCAATGTCCTCACCGGACATCCCGTGCCCGCAGGCGTCGGACTCGTGGTCGCGCTACCCCATCCGCGCGTGTCACATCACTCCTGGCGTCAGCACCCGCGATGCCCCTGCGTGACAATGGGCTCATGAATCGCCTCCCGCGTGCGGACCAGACCTCATGAGCGAGCTCCCGCGCAAGGCCGTCGTACGCTCCGCACGGCTGGCCACGCTGCCGATCGGGTTCGCCGGTCGGGCGGCTCTCGGGTTCGGCAAGCGGGTGGGCGGCAAGCCGGCCGAGCTGGTCGCCGCCGAGCTGCAGGCGCGGACGGCCGAGCAGCTGTTCCAGGTGCTCGGCAGCCTCAAGGGCGGCGCCATGAAGTTCGGGCAGTCGCTGTCGATGTTCGAGTCGGCACTGCCCGAGGAGCTGGCCGGCCCCTACCGCGCGACCCTGACCAAGCTGCAGGACGCCGCGCCCCCGATGCCGGTGTCCATGGTCCACACGACCCTCGAGGACGAGCTCGGCGAGGACTGGCGCGACCTGTTCGAGTCGTTCGACGACGAGCCATCGGCGGCCGCATCGATCGGCCAGGTGCACCGCGCGGTCTGGTCGGACGGTCGCGATGTCGCCGTCAAGGTGCAGTACCCCGGCGCAGCGAGCGCCCTGATGTCCGACCTCAACCAGCTCACGCGGGTGGTCCGGCTGGCCGCCGGATGGGTGCCTGGTTTGGATCTCGCGCCAATCCTCGACGAGCTCAAGGGCCGGATGGCCGAGGAGCTGGACTACCAGCTGGAGGCCGCGTCGCAGGAGCAGCTGGCCGAGGCGTACGACGGCGATCCTGACTTCCTGCTGCCGCAGGTGGTCACCAGCTCCGAGCACGTCATCGTGTCGGAGTGGATCGACGGGACGCCGCTCTCGAAGATCATCAGCTCCGGCACCCCGGAGCAGCGCGACCTGGCCGCCACCCGATATCTGGAGTTCCTGGTCGGCGCGCCCGAACGCTCCGGGCTGCTGCATGCGGACCCGCATCCCGGCAACTACCGGCTGCTCCCCGACGGCCGGCTCGGCGTACTCGACTTCGGAGCGGTCAACCGCCTCCCGGACGGGCTGCCGCCGGCGACCGGCCAGCTGCTGACTCTCGCGCTCGAGGGCGACGCGGACGGTCTGGTGGAGGGGCTGCGAGAGGAAGGCTTCATCAAGTCGCGGATCAGCATCGACGCTGACGAGCTGCTGGACTACCTCGGCCGGTTCCTCGAGCCGCTGCACGAGCCGACATTCGCGTTCTCGCGGTCCTGGCTGCGCGGCATCTTCGCCTACATCAATGACCCGCGCAGCAGCCAGTTCACGGTCGGGCTCCGCCTCAACCTGCCCCCGCAGTACCTGCTGATCCACCGCACCTGGCTGGGCGGCATCGCCGTGCTCTGTCAGATCGAGGGGACGGTCCCCGCGCGGGAGATCATCGACCGCTGCGTCCCCGGCGCCAACCTGCCACCCCTGGCCTGACGCGCCCTGCGTGCCGGGAGAACCTCGACCGGCACCGCCTTCATCGCGACACGACAAAGCCGGGCGAGGTACGACGTACCTCGCCCGGCTTCGGGTCTTCACTCAGTGCGTCCGGGGTCCCAGCTGTCGCGCACACTGGGTCCGGCTTGAGCACTGAGTCCTGGGCCGGAGCCATCACCGCTCGTAGCGGTGCTGCTCCACCCGACGTCCCTGCCATGCCACGCGAAGCGACTGGCGGCGGACGCCCTTGCTCTCGTGCTGGTGTACTCGCTGGCGAGCCAGCTGCTCGTTCAGTACCTGATACATCGTGAATCTCCTTGAAACAGAACGCTTTTCGGGTGTGTTCAGATGACATGCCCTCTCGCTGAGGGTCATGCCTGACATGTCGCGCGTTGACACGGCGGCGCCGGGACTATGCGGCGACGGGGTGCTTGCGCGGACGGCCACGCGGCCGCTTGCGAGGAATCACCACGCCCTGGAGGAACAGCTCGCCACCCCAGACGCCCCACGGCTCCTGACGCTC
Source organism: Luteipulveratus mongoliensis (assembly GCF_001190945.1). Taxonomy (NCBI): domain Bacteria; kingdom Bacillati; phylum Actinomycetota; class Actinomycetes; order Micrococcales; family Dermacoccaceae; genus Luteipulveratus; species Luteipulveratus mongoliensis. The sequence goes on from NZ_CP011112.1 coordinate 4,230,073, forward strand.
CTTGGCGCCAGTCAGGCAGGCCTGCTGCAGCGGGCACGTGCGGCACAGGGCCTTGGCGAACTCGACGTCTTCCGGTCGCTCGGCGAACCACAGCTCGGGGTCGTTGACCCGGCAGGGCATCTCGGCCCCCAGGTCAATGGCCTCGGCGGCCTCGTCGATGAGATTGGTCAACATCATCGGTGGCACCTCCTTCGTGTCGTGACCCCGGTCCAGGGGTCCTTCTGTCGTGCTCTGGTGCTGCGGGTTGGCCGCTGCTCCAGTGGTCTCGGGTTGGCATCGGGCTGTCGTGCTGATCGACATCTGTGGCTCTCTCAGTCGATGGCCCCGCGGACACGAAAAAGACCGCGGACCCTGGTATCGGGTTCCGCGGCCTGGAGGAGGCTGGTCTAGCTGCTAGACCGGATGGCTCCAGGATGCGGAACGGACGACACCGTCGGCAAAGGACTTGATGGACGGGTAGTCAGAGGAATCGGTGGCGATGACCGGGACGCCGGCTCCACCCGGGCGGGTGCCCTCGATGGAGTGCTGGCGGCTGGCGGCAACGCGCTCACGGGTGACGGCGGCGCCGACGGCGGACACACCTGTCCCCTGGGCCATCACGCTGAGATCTCCGAGGATCGGCAGGGTGAGGGCAGCAGTGAACGGCATGCCAGTGCAATCGCACGTCATGTCCGTCATCGTGTTGTTCTCCATGTGCCAACCCTCCTTCGATCTGATCGTGATCCCCACCCGGCTGCCGGAGCCTGTGGGCTGAACGTCTGACAGATTACGTGCGCCGCGTCACGGCGCACAACTTATTTATCGAAGAAACTTCAGAAAACGTTTCACCGAGATCGGTGGCTTCATGCAGATTCTTCGGATTGCATTGCGGCACAACACTTTTCGGCAACTTCGTCAGGATCTCCACCCGCCAGGATCTCGAGCACGAACTCGCCGTAGCGCTGCAGCTTGCGGACACCGACGCCGGAGATCGTGCTCAGCTCCCCTGCTTTGGTCGGCCGACGCTCCGCGATCGCGGTCAGCGTGGCATCGGTGAAGACGACGTACGCCGGCACCTTGCTGGCCGTCGCGACGGCCAGTCGCCAGGTCCTCAGCGCCTCGAACTGAGCCTCGTCGTAGGTCGGCGGACAGTCCTCGCACCGACCGACCTTGCGCTCCGCCGCGGAGGACAGGTCCTTGCCGCAGGTACGGCACCGGGTGGCCTGGGCAACCTTGCGCTCCTTGGCCGGGCGCTTCTTGGGCTGGGAACGGGCGGCCTCACCCAGCACGGACGCCGCACCGTCGAGAAAACGGGAGGGCCGGCGGGAGGCGCGGCCCCCTGGGTTGCGGGCGGCGGCGTACGACAACATCAGCCCCTTGCGGGCGCGCGTCAGGCCGACATAGAGCAGCCGCCGCTCCTCCTCGACCGCCTCGGCGCCGTCGGCCATGGAGATCGGCAGCAGCCCGTCGCTGCAGCCGACGAGGAAGACGTGGTCCCACTCCAGGCCCTTGGCCGAGTGCAGCGAGGCGAGTGTGACGCCCTCGACCGTCGGAGCGTGCTGCTCGGTCGCGCGGCGGTCCAGCTCGGCCACCAGCTCAGGCAGCCGCACTGCCTCGGAGGCCGCTCCGAAGCCATCGGCCAGCAGGGCGAGCGCGTTCAACGACTCCCAACGCTCGCGGACCGCACCTCCGGACGGCGCCTGGGGTGACCAGCCGGCTCCGGTGATCACGTCGCGGACCAGGTTGCCGAGCGGGACGCTGCCGTCGTCCGAGCGCGAGGCACCACGCAGGAGGAGCACCGCGTTGCGTACCTCCTGCCGGCTGAAGAAGCGCTCGCCGCCACGCACGAGGTAGGGCACGTCGACATCGGCCAGTGCGGACTCGAAGGCCTCCGACTGGCCGTTGGTGCGGAACAGCACCGCGATCTGGCTGGCCGGCGTCCCCTTGGCGATGAGGCCCTTGATCTCGTCGGCGACACCGCGCGCCTCGGACGGGTCATCGGCGTACGACGCGAGCCTGGGTGCAGGGCCGCTCTCGCCCTGGGCCTGGAGCTCGACGGCACCGGCTCGCCCGGCCTGGACGACCAGGTTGGCCAGGCCGATGATCTGAGGGGTCGAGCGGTAGTTGCGGACGAGCTGGACCTTGTCCGCATCCGGGTGCAGCCGCGGGAAGCTCAGCAGGTGACGCGGCGACGCCCCCGTGAAGGAGTAGATCGTCTGGGCGGGGTCGCCGACCACGCACAGGTCGGCCCGCTCGCCCACCCAGGCATCCAGCAGATGCTGCTGGACGGTGTTGACGTCCTGGTATTCGTCCACCACGAAATGCCTGTACTGCGAACGGATTTCGCGCGCGATGTCGTCGCGGTCGCGGATGATGCCGACCATGAGGAGCAGGACGTCCTCGAAGTCGATGACGTTGCGCTCGGTCTTGACCTCTTCGTAGACCTCGAGCAGCCGCGCCATCGCGGTCAGGTCGAGGTCGGCAGGGCTCCGACCAGCCTGACGAGCAGCCGCGGGGTAGGTCTCAGGCGTGAGCATCGAGACCTTGGCCCACTCGATCTCCGAGGCGAGGTCGCGCATGACGACCCGGTCCAGCTGCAGCCGCAGTCGCGAGCCGGCCTCGCCGACGGCAGAAGCCTTGTGCGGCATGACCTCCGGCGCAGCGCCACCGATGACCTTGGGCCAGAAGTAGTGCAGCTGTCGCAGCGCGGCCGCGTGGAACGTTCGGGCCTGGACCGAGGGGACGCCGAGCTGTCGCAGACGAGTACGCATCTCGCCGGCGGCGCGGGCGGTGAAGGTGACCGCGAGCACGCGCTGCGGCTGGTAGGCACCGGAGTGCGCTCCGAAGGCGATCCTGTGGGTGATGGCGCGGGTCTTGCCCGTGCCCGCACCCGCGAGGACGACCATCGGTCCGAGGGGGGACGCGGCGACCTTGCGCTGCTCGGGGTCAAGCCCGTCCAGGACGTCGTCGGCGTTCATCGGCCCCATGCTCGCATCCCCGCCCGACACCCGACGATCGTTGTGCACAGGCGTGGGCGATCGTCAGGAGGGTTCGGCAATGCGACCGCCGTACCAGTCCTCGATCAGGTGGCGGGCGATGGACAGGTGCGGCGAGATCCCGAGGCGACCGTCGCCGACCTCCTCGGCCAGCTGCTCGCGGCTGAACCAGCGCGCCTCAGCGATCTCCTCGGGGTCGAGGACGAGGTCGGTCGAGGCGGCACGCGCCCGGAAGCCCACCATGAGGGAGGCAGGGAACGGCCACGGCTGGTTGCCTCGATAGCGGACGTCGGTCACCGGGACGCCGACCTCCTCGAACACCTCGCGCGCGACCGCGGCCTCCAGGGACTCGCCCGGCTCGACGAACCCGGCGAGCACGGACAGACGGTTCTCGCCCCACTGCGGGCCGCGGGCCAGCAGGAGCCGGTCCTCGTCGTCGACGACCGCCATGATCACGGCCGGGTCCGTGCGGGGGAAGTGACTCGACCCGTCCTTGGTGCAGATGCGGACCCAGCCGCCCTCGGCAGGCTCTGTGGGCGCCCCACACCGTGGGCAGAAGCCCTGGCCGGCGTGCCAGTTGGCCATCCCGACGGACGCCGCGAGCACGCCGACATCGAGATCGCCCAGCTCCATGCCGAGAGAGCGCAGGTTGGCTCGTGGATCGTCCCCGTCATGCTCCGCAGGGTGGATCGCGCAGGCGTACGACCTCCCGTCCGAAGCGCCGAGATAGATCACCAGGTCGGACCGGTCGGCCTCGACCGGCGGACGGTAGTAGAGCCGGCGCGAACCCGGCTCGCCCTCGTAGGGCGCCCGGTCGCCGTACAGATCGAGGACGCAGGTGGCCGGGTCGGCCAGCAGTCGACGCAACTGGTCCGGCTCCTTGCGCAGGGCCGCTGAGCGGTCCAACGCAGAGCGGGACAGGCCTAGCTCGAGCAGGGTCTCTGAGTCCGCGGAAGGCACGGGTCCCAGGCTATGCGGCATGCCTCCAAGGTTGGGGACCGCACCTGACCTAACGTGGCAGACGTGCTCAACCGTCCGCTCACTCTGGCCGCCCTCGCCAATGCAGCCGTGCCCGGACTCAGCCCTGCCCAGGTCGAGGGTGTGGCCATGCGCCCTGGAGCGCCCTATCAGGTGGCGATCGTCACGGACGAGGACGACAACCGCTGGCAGGTGCGATCGGCGCTGACCACAGCCGCCGGAGCCGCGCTGGACCAGGCGGAGCGGCTCGCGCACCTGCTCGGCAAGCGCCTGAGCTTCCAGGTGCCCCATCTCGCGGGCACCACGACCGCCAAGAACGGCAGCAGCGTCGCGGTCTACCGTCAGCTCCCCGGCCAGCCGCTGGGCTGGCGAGACCTCGTGCCTCGTTCCGAGGAGGCCCGCTCCCTGGGCCGTGCCCTCGCCGAGCTGCACGACATCGATCCCCGCGTGTACGACGAGGCCGGGCTGCCGTCGTACGACGCCGATGCCTATCGCAGCCGTCGCCTGTCCGAGCTGGACCGCGCCGCCTCGACCGGCCACGTCCCACCTCGCCTGCTCGGCCGCTGGGAGAGAGCGCTCGAAGAAGTCAGCCTGTGGCGCTTCGCCACGACACCGACCCACGGTGCGCTGCATGACGGTGACGTGCTCGTCGAGGACGGCGACGTGGTCGCCGTCGACAGCTGGGACACCGCAGCAGTCAGCGACCCGGCCTCGGACTTCGCGGTGCTGTCGCTCATGGCCAGCCCTGAGGCGGTGGACACCGTCGTGGAGGCGTACGCCCAGTCGCGTCGCGAGCGGCCCGACACCCACCTCGAGCGCCGGATCCGGCTGGCTTCGGAGCTGCGCCGCGTCTCCGGCCTGATGGAGGCCGCCAACTCCGACGACGACCTGCTCGTCGATCGTCGTGCCGCCGCTCTGCGTCGGCTGGACGAGGAGCGGCACGACGACGAGTCTCTGCTCCCGCCTCCCGTGCGGCGGCGTACGGCCGGCGGGGCGCCTGTCGTCGAGACGCCACCTCCGCCAGAGGTCGACCCGGCAGATATCGAGGTCGTCGAGGTCCGCGAGTCCAACGACGAGGACGAGACCCTGGAGATCCCGCAGGTCGAGGGCGACGACGAGGACGCGTACGACGACGAAGGCATCGAGGACGCGGGCACCGACGTCGAGCTTGAGGACGCAGGAACTGAGGACGCAGGAACTGAGGACGCGGCGACTGAGGACGCGGCGACTGAGGACGAGCCACCCGCGAGCCGAGATACGGACGAGACCCAGCCGATCCGTAGGAAGACGCCGGACCCGGACCTGCACGCCGGTTGAGCGGCAGCCCGCGCCGATCTCACCTCGCGAGACCTCGGTCCGCATAACGGAACGTTTTGCATTCCCCTTGCGCGTCTTATGATTGCGCGGCTACGTTCCTGACAGGTCACGAGATTCAGCGCCAAGCCCCGGCTCGCTGGACGGCAACCCTCCCTCGCGGCGGGGTGCTCCGGGTGATGACCTGGTGACGACCAGCGCCGGTCCGTCGCAAGCGCGAGGCTCCTCAAGCCTCATCACGAGATGGGTGATCCGAGTGAGAGAGATCAGGCCCCCAGCCAGGCGACTGTGCTCCCGCCGCCACATCGACCTCCAGCGAGTCTCCAGCGCGCTCTGTCGCGACTGACCTCGGCATGACCGGCGCGCTCCCAGCGCCGTACGTCGTCCTTCGTCGCGCGACCACATCGGTCGTCTCCAGCCGCATCGACGCGGCTGCTCCTCGTTAACCCGCTGAGATGCCTTGCTGCGCAACGGTATTCGGCGACCCGCCATCATCGGAGGAACCATGGCCCTGATCGCCGCGATCTCCAGCAGCCCATCCGCCACCTCACGCACGGACGCGGTCCTCGGCGACGTCGAGCGCCGCCTCGAGCTCGCAGGGCACCAGGTCGAGCGCATCGTGCTGCGCGACCTGCCCGCTCGGCCGCTGCTGCTTGGACAGGCCGACGACGTCGACATCAACGCCGCCATCGAGGTGTTTGCCTCCGCCGACGCCGTCATCGTCACGACGCCGGTCTACAAGGCGTCCTTCGGCGGCCTGCTGAAGACGTTCCTGGACCTGCTGCCGCAGTACGCACTGCGTGGCAAGGCGGTGCTGCCGCTGGCCACCGGTGGCACCCCGGCCCACGTGCTGGTCGTCGACTACGCGCTGCGTCCCGTGCTCTCCAGCCTGGGCGCCACCCACATCACGCCCGGATGGTTCGTGCTGTCCGCACACATCGTCCTGGGCGACAACGGGGCCGTCGAGCTGGACGACGCCGCCTCCACACCGCTGCGCGAGGTCACCGATGCCTTCGCCGACGCGATCGAGCGTCTCTCCCCGGCACCGCGCCGGGTCGCCGTCGCCTGACCGCATCATCGGGACGACGATGCCGGACCGGGGGAGCCTGCGAGCCCGGCCGGATGAGGAGTCTCGTCCAAAGACTCAGGTCACGAGCTCGTCTGACCACCAAAGGAATCCACATGTTGACCTCTCGCCATCTCGCCATGCCCATTTCCGCTGTGCTCGCCCTCTCCGTGACCGGCTGCGCCATCGGTGCCGGGAACGCCGCGGAGCCAGGAGCCAAGGACGGATCCGGCAACACCGTCCTGCGCTACCAGGGCGCCGCCAACTCCGTGACCCTGCCCGAGCTCGCTGAGGACCTCGGCTACTTCTCGAAGGTCAAGCTGAAGTGGGTCGGCAACACGACCAGCGGTCCTCAGGACATCCAGTCCGCGGCCACCAACCAGACCGACTTCGGCGGCGCCTTCTCCGGAGCGGTCGTCAAGCTGATCGCCGCCGGCGCACCGGTCAAGGCGGTCGTCAACTACTACGGCGAGGACGCGAAGACGTTCAACGGGTTCTACGTCAAGGCGGGCAGCCCCATCCGCACGCCTCGTGACCTCATCGGCAAGAAGATCGCCGTCAACACGCTCGGCGCGCACTCCGAGGCCGTCATCGACACCTACCTGAAGAAGCACGGTCTGACGCCGGCCGAGATCGACAAGGTCCAGCTGGTCGTCCTGCCGCCCAACGACACCGAGCAGGCCATCAGGCGCAACCAGGTCGACGTCGGATCTCTCGGCGGCGTGCTGCAGGACCGGGCGATCGCAGCGGGCGGGCTGCGCAGCCTGTTCAACGACTACAGCCTGTTCGGCGCGTTCAACGGCGGTCAGTACGTCCTGCGCAACGACCTGACGGCCAAGAAGCCGGACGCCGCCAAGGACTTCGTGACCGGCGTCGCCAAGGCCATCGAGTGGGAGCGTACGACTCCGCGCGCCGAAGTCATCAAGCGCTTCGCCGCGATCATCAACAAGCGTGGGCGCCACGAGACGACCGCCAACCTGAAGTACTGGAAGAGCGTCGGCATCGCGAGCAAGGGTGGCGCCGTCAGCGATCGCGACTACACCCAGTGGACGTCCTGGCTCGAGGAGAGCGGCATCGTCAAGAAGGGTGAGCTGAAGCCGAAAGACTTGTACACCAACGAGTTCAACGGCCTGGCTTCGGCTGGTGGTCAGGGATGAGCACCCCGAAGATCAGCCTCCAGGGAGTCGGCAAGCAGTTCGTCGTACGCCCCACCCGCGACCAGCCGCAGGCCGTCGCCCTCGACGCGTTGCAGGACATCGACCTCGACGTCGCCGCCGGCGAGTTCCTGACGCTTCTCGGGCCGAGCGGGTCGGGCAAGACCACACTCCTGGACCTCCTCGGAGGACTCAGCGAGCCGACGTCAGGGCAGGTCCTCATCGACGGCCAGGAGATCACCGGTCCTGGGCTGGACCGCGGCATCGTCTTCCAGCAGTACGCCCTCTTCCCCTGGCGTACGGCGGTCGCCAACGTTGCGTTCGGGCTCGAGCAGCAGGGGTTGTCCAAGGCAGATCGATTGACGAAGGCACGCGAATACCTCGCTCTCGTAGGGCTTTCCGGGTTCGAGGAGCGCTACCCGCACGAGCTGTCCGGCGGCATGAAGCAGCGCGTCGCCATCGCCCGGAGCCTGGCCTACGAGCCAGACGTCCTGCTCATGGATGAGCCGTTCGCCGCGCTCGATGCGCAGACCCGCGAGCAGCTGCAGGACGAGCTGCTCCGCATCTGGGGCACCACGGGTACGACGGTCGTCTTCATCACCCACAGCATCGAGGAAGCCGTCTACCTCGGGCAGCGGGTCGCGGTGCTCACCTCGCGACCCGGGCGTCTCAAGGAGGTCGTCGACATCGAGCTGGGCGACCGCAACGTCGACGGCGACCTGCGCTCCGACCCACGCTTCGTGGCCTACCGCCACCAGCTGTGGGAGCTGCTCCACGACGAGGTACAGCGGGCGCAAGACGCCGGCCACCGCAAGATCCAGCCCAACGGAACCGAAGGAGCGGCCTGATGTCCACCACCGCACCCACGCGTACGGCCACCGTCGCCAGGCCCGCTACCTCAGCCGCACCAACGAAATCCGTTGCCGTCTCTCATCATCCGGGCGGCAGGGTCCTCGGAGTGCTCGGGCGCGGAGCCTGGCGGTCGGCTGCGCTGGTGCTGTTCTTCCTGCTCTGGGAGCTCGGCCCGCAATACCTCCTCAAGCCGGAGACCAAGGTCTTCCTGCCTCCCCTGCACGTCACGCTGCAGGCCTGGGTCGACCTCGTCCGCGACGGCCAGCTGCAGGAACACCTCAAGGCCAGCGTCACGCGTTCGGTCCTCGGCTTCAGCATCGCGGTGGTCGCCGGCATCAGCCTCGGGCTCGTAGTCGCCTGGTACGCATCGCTGCAGAGCTTTCTCACTCCCCTGCTCGAGCTGTTCCGCAACACGGCTGCCCTTGCGCTGCTTCCGGTGTTCACCCTGCTGCTCGGGATCGGTGAGGTGTCCAAGGTCTCGATCGTCGCGTACGCCGCCTTCTTCCCCGTGCTGCTCAACACGATTGCTGGAGTACGCACCGTCGATCCACTACTGGTGCGGGCTGCCAGGTCGCTCGGACTGTCCAACCTCCAGCTCTTCCAGAAGGTCGTCCTGCCGTCGGCAGTGCCCACGATCTTCACCGGGATCCGGATGGGTGGAACCGCCTCGATCCTCGTGCTCATCGCGGCCGAGATGGTCGGCGCCAAGGCCGGTCTGGGCTACCTGATCGTCAATGCGCAGAGCAGCTTTCAGATCCCTCAGATGTACGCCGGCATCCTCACCGTCTCCGTACTCGGTCTCGCCGTCAACATCGGCCTCGTACGACTGGAGCGGCACTTCTCCCGGTGGCGCACCGACGCCCAGGGCCGCTGACGGCGTACGAAATCCCTTCTGCAGAAAGCACTCCCATGACTTCAACGACCCGTCAGCTCCATCTCAACGCCTTCGTCATGTCGAACGGTCATCACGAGGCCGCCTGGCGCCATCCTGACGTCCAGCCGTCTGACGCATTGACTCTGCAGCACTACGTTCGGATCGCCCAGACCGCCGAGCGCGGCAAGCTCGACTCGATCTTCTTCGCCGACGGGGTCGCCCTGCCGAAGAACGTTGCCTTCAATGGACATTCGGCATTCGAGCCGCTGACGCTGCTGGCCGCTATCGCTGCCGTGACCGAGCATGTCGGTCTGATCGCGACGGCCTCGACGACGTACAACGAGCCGTATCACTTGGCTCGCAAGTTCGCCTCTCTCGATCACCTCAGTGGCGGACGCGCAGGCTGGAACATCGTCACGTCGGCAGGTCAGGACGAGGCCCGCAACTTCAACCTCGACAAGCGGCCGGACCACAGCCTGCGCTACGAGCGGGCGTCCGAGTTCCTCGATGTGGCAACGGCCCTGTGGGACAGCTGGGCCGATGATGCCGTCATCGCCGACCAGGCGTCCGGGGTCTATGCCGACAGCGAGGCGATCAGCCCGATCGACCATCAGGGCAAGCATTTCCAGGTGCGCGGTCCCCTCAACATCCGACGCCCAGTGCAGGGCTATCCCCTTCTCGTGCAAGCGGGTTCGTCGGAGTCCGGCAAGGAGTTCGCCGCGCGGACGGCGGAGGCGGTGTTTACCGCCCAGCAGACGCTCAAGGAGGGACAGGGCTTCTACCGCGACCTGAAGAGCCGGCTCACGACGTACGGCCGCTCCCCCGACGACCTGCTGGTGCTGCCCGGCATCAGCCCGATCATCGGACGCACTGAGGCGGAAGCGAAGGAGCGCGAGGCGCAGCTCAACGGGCTCATCAATCCGGCGTACGGCCTCGCCCAGCTCTCGTCGATGCTCGACACCGACCTGACCCATGCCGCGCTCGACGAGCCGCTGCCCGACGTCGGCAACGCGACCGAGGGCAACCAGAGTCGTTTTGACCTCGTCGTCGGCCTGGCCCGGCGCGAGAGCCTCACCCTGCGCCAGCTGATCGAGCGACTGGCCGGCGGTCGCGGCCATCGCGTCATCGCCGGCACCCCGACGCAGATCGCGGACAGCATCGAGGAGTGGTTCACCGAGGGTGCCGCGGACGGCTTCAACATCATGCCGCCGACGCTGCCCGGTGGCCTCGACGACTTCGTCGACCTGGTCGTCCCCGAGCTGCAGCGCCGCGAGCTCTTCCGCACCGAGTACACCGGCCGCACGCTGCGCGAGCACTACGGCCTCCCCCGACCCGCCGATCGAAACAGCAGCAACGACAAGGAGACCGCAGCATGACCACCATCGCCACAGACCGCGCCGTCCGACGCCTCACCGCCCACATCGGTGCCGAGATCAGCGGTATCGATCTGACCCAGCCGCTGGCCGGCAGCGACGTCGAGTTCATCAACGCAGCGCTGCTGGAGCACAAGGCGCTCGTCTTCCGCGACGCCCCCCTCGACGACGCCGGCCAGCAGCAGTTCGCTGAGAGCTTCGGCCAACTCACCACGGCACACCCGACGGTGCCTTCGGTCGACGGTGCACCCAACGTGCTGCCCGTGGACAGCGAGGGCGGTATGCCCGCCAACCGCTGGCACACCGACGTGACGTTCGTGGTGAACCCGCCCAAGGCGAGCACCCTTGTCAGTCACGTGGTCGCGCCGTACGGCGGCGAGACGCTCATCGCCAACACGGCGGCGGCGTACCGCGACCTCCCCGAGCCGCTGCGTGCGTTCGCCGAGACGCTCTGGGCGGTGCACACCAACGACCACGACTACGCCGTGATCCCTGAGGATCTCGACGAGCAGGCCAAGCTGCGGCGCGAGATCTTCACGTCGACGACGTTCGAGTCACTGCATCCGGTCGTCCGCGTGCACCCCGAGACCTGCGAGAAGGGTTTGTTCCTAGGCGGATTCGCGACCCGGCTCAAGGGTCTGACGACGTCGGACTCACGGGACCTGATCCGGATCTTCCAGTCCTACATCACCCGTCCGGAGAACATCGTGCGCGTGACCTGGCAGCCCGGACAGCTCGTGCTGTTCGACAACCGCATCACCCAGCACTACGCACCCGACAACTACAACCGCGAGCCGCGACGCCTGCACCGCGTCACCGTGGCGGGCGATGTGCCGAAGTCCGTGTCGGGTGAGAGCAGCACGTCGCTGATCGGCGACGCGTCCCACTACACGGTGGCCTGACCACCCGAGATGTCCTGCGGGGCTGGCGCTCTGGAGCCGGCCCCGCAGGCGTACGTCACTCGCCGCATCACGCCGTCATGCAGAAGCGGGGCCAGAGCACCGCTTCTGCATGACGGCGATCATGTGGCAACGGTGGTCGTGTCTGGGTCGTACGGGCGCCAAGTGTTGGCCGCTCCCGCCTGCTCCGCACTGTTCTCGGATCGCTCCTCGTCCTGCGTTGCCGAGATTGGGCCGTCCTGAGATGACTGTGCAGTCGATGCAAGGGCAACAGGCTCTTCGATCTCAATGGTTGGGCGGATCTGTGGGGGTTTGGCCTGCCACGCGCGGACACTCTGAGCGATCTCACCGTAGAAATCGTTCGTGGCGTTGATCACGCTCTCGATGAAGCTGCCTCGCCCAGTCCCGCGCTTCGTACCAGCGCTACGAACCGTCGCGACGCGGAAGGACTTCAACTCCTTGGTCCGATCGAGAAGTAGTGCCGAGGGATCTTCGCGAACAGCGCTGAGGAGCTCAGCGCTCCCAGGACCTCGCGCGTACGCGGCAAACGCTTCAACTCTGGTCGAGGGCGGCGCCGAACTCAGTTGCCGGACAAGCCAATTGACTCGTGACGTCGCGCGTCCAACACCAGGTGCCAGAACGTCCATGTGGACCGTTATGTTGCCCGCTCGCAGATCAGCTGTGACCACAAGTTCGCCCACCACATTCGGAACTCGGACCCGACCAGTGAGAGCCCCCGTCGCGGCGGCCTCAGCCGTCAATGACTGGTTTCGAGCTACAGGGTCAGCTAGCTCCTTGCGCGTGAGGACCGGAATGACCTCGTCACCAAGTTGTCGACCCAGTTGAAGACTCGTGTAGCGCAGGAGTGCATCCCAGCGACCTGCGACATCGGCCAATCCGCTGTCTGATACACGAAGCGTGCCTGCACTGATGGCTTCTCGAATCTTGACCCAAGACTCGCCCATGTCGTTGAACGCCAGGGCGCCGGATCGCGGGTGCTCCAGGTAGCGAATCAGCTCGCCAAGAATCCAGGCTTGATCTGGGTCGGCGACTCCCCGGTGCTCCTTTTGCATGACTGCCGCGCACAAGACCTCGGACCACGAAAGGTGGTGCATAGTCACACGTCGCAGCTTGCGACCGTCGACCTTGGTCGGATGCGTCCCCGCGATGGCAGGGATCTCGTTGCTGATCGTTACAACTGCGTCGAAAGCATTCTCGCGCGCGATGTCGAGATAGTTCTCGAGCTGCTCCGCTGCCAACTCCGCCGAGCCAGTCTTCACTTCTACCAACGCGATCCACGACTTCGATCCGCGCTTCACTCGAATCAGTCCATCTGGCCGAAGTGTCCGATCGCCTAGCGGAAACGGCACCTCGATGTACGTCTCAATCGCCCCCGCGGGCGCGCCCAATGGAACAGTGACCGCACGGCCGAACTCTTTGACTGCACCCAGCACGGCCAGAAGTGCACTCGTTGCTCGACGCTCTTGCTCCTCCGCACCATTGATGCCCGATGTCGGAATCAATCTCGCCTGATGCCAGGATTCTTCGGCCATGACGTCCCCCTAAGTGGAACCTCGCCCTTCTCGGACGATAGACCTCGAAGCCACCAATCGCCTGGCATTGCGACTCATCGCAGAATTCTCAACCAACCGGTAGCCGCTCGACCGTCGACTGATGTGCGCGATCAGTCACTCAGGGATGGTGGCGAGCAGCTCCTGCAAGGCGACCTCATCGGGCAGCTCGGGCCAGACTGTCTCACCAGTCGCGGCGTAGTAGAACGCGCCGTCCACGTCTTCAAGAGGGACGTCCCGCAACCGGGCGTAGGCCAAGCGGTACGCCGCCAGCTGCAGCACGCGATGGCGCGCCGCCTCTCCCGTGGGCGGCCGGCCTGTCTTCCAATCGACGATCGTGAATCCACTTGGTACACGAGGAAACACGGCGTCAATCCGACCTCGGACGGCCATGCCGTCCACCACCGTCTCGACCGCGACCTCGATGGCGTTGGGGCGACGACCCGCCCACTCGGAGGCGAGGAAGTGCTCCTTCATGGCGGGGAGGTCGGCATCGTCGCCGGGATCAGTGTCGGACGCACCGGGCATCTCGGTGATGTCGACGAGCGCGGCCTGGGCGTAGTGCTGCTCGACCCACGCGTGGAAGGCAGTCCCCCGCCGCGCAGCCAGGGCCGGCGCGTGCGGCATCGGACGACGGAGCTCGCGGGCGAAGGCGACCGGATCGCTCGCCAACGACACCACGGCAGACGCCGACAGGTGCCGAGGCACCGTCACGACCGCGTCACCCGGCCGTCGCTGGCGGTCACGCTCGCGCAGCAGCAGGTCGATCTCCAGCGCGCGATCATCGACCGGGACGAGCCCCTGCTCCAGGAGCGGCGGCGCCTCGATCGCCTCCCGCACCCGCAACGCACCGTCCGCGAGCTGAGCACGACGCCGGGCGAGCGGGTCATGCGGCCACTGGGCTGTCAGAGCCTCGGCGAGGCGCGGGTTGGGCACGGTCTTCTCGCCGGCCGGGACCACAGGCATCGGCGCCCACTCCCCGACGCGGACCAGGTCGGCCGACCGCAGCTCGTCGATGAACCGCGAGGTGACCCGCGGCATCTTGCCGTCGGCCCAGACCGGCGCACTGAGCAGCAGCTCCTGCCGAGCCCGGGTGAACGCGACGTACGCCAACCGTCGCTCCTCCGCGACCGCGTGGGCGCCGCCATCCTCCTGGAACGCCACGAACGCGTCCTTCAGCTCTTGGGTGCCCTCAGCCGTCCGCCACGGCAGCACCGGGAGCCCGTCCCGGTCGCCGCGGAGGTCGTACGGGACGCCCTCGAGCCCGCTCGTCCATCCCTTGTCTCTGACCGTGCCGGTCCGCCACGTACCGCCGGTCCCCTCACCGCCGGCCCCCTCACCGCCGTCGGCCGCCCAGGAGGCCCGCGCGTCATGGGCCGGGAATGTGCCCTCGGTGAGGCCGGGGACGACGACGACATCCCACTCCAGACCCTTGGACGCGTGCACCGTCAGCACCTGGACCGCGTCGGTCTCGACCTCGAGATAGCCGAGGTCCAGACCACGCTCCTCCTTCTCGGCCGCGTCGAGCCACGCCAGGAAGCCGCCGAGTGTGGGCCGGTCGGCCGAGGCCGCGAACTGCGCTGCGACATCAGCGAATGCGTCGAGGTGGACTCGCGCCGTGGTCGACGTGTGCTCGGGCCGCGACAGCACCTCGATGTCCAGACCGAGCACCCGCTCCGCCTCGCCGGCGAGGTCCGAAAGGGGCAGACCCGTGAGACTCCTCAGACGGCGTACGGCTGCAGCGAGACCCTCGAGTCGACCACGCGCCGTGGCGCTCACCCGCTGCCCGTCACGCCCCGTCCAGGCGTCACGGGGCAGCTCGTCGAGCGCCTCGACCAGGGAGGCCTGCTCGCGGGAGTCGGGGGCGATGTCGGCCTGGTCGCGCGGGACGTCAGGACGATCGCGGGCCGCCAGGTGGCGCGACCACGAGGCCAGACCGTCGAGATCGGCCGGCCCGAGACGCAGCGCCGGACCGGTCAGCAGACGCATCAACCGGTCGCCGCGGCTCGGGTCCTGCACCACCCACAGCAGGCTGACCAGGTCGGAGACCTCAGGCGTCGTGAGCAGACCGCCGATGCCGACCACCTCGACGGGCAGGCCGGCTTCGGTGAGAGCCTCGGCGACCACGGGGAACTGAGATCGCTTGCGGCACAACACTGCTGCTGTTCGTCCGGAGCGCTTGCCCTCGGGCGTGAACCAGCGGGCTCGCACCCACTCGGCCACGTGGCGCGCCTCGTCCTCGGTGGTCTCCAGCCGCGCCGCGCGGATACGTCCTTCACCGGCATCCGGCCGAGGTCGCAGGGTCTCGACAGCCACCTGGCTGGACTGACGCAGCGGGGCGGCGGTCAGGTTGGCGACCTCGAGGATGCCGCGGTCGTTGCGCCAGCTGGTCGACAACGGCAGCACCGTCGCCTGTCCGTGCCCATCGGAGAAGATGTGCGGATAGCGCGCCAGGGTCGTCGCTGACGCACCTCGCCAGCCGTAGATGGACTGGTGCGGGTCACCCACGGCGGTCACCGGGACCGCTTCGCCACGAGCCACGAACAGTGATCGCAGCAGCACCATCTGTGCCTCGCTGGTGTCCTGGAACTCATCAAGCAGGACGGCCCGAAAGCGTTGCCGTTCAACGGAACCCAGCGACGGGAAGCGCTGCGCGAGCTCCGCGGCAACAGCCATCTGATCGGAGAAGTCGAGCGCCGATCGGCGGTGCTTGAGGTCGGCGTACGCCTGCACGATCGGGATCAGGTCCCGACGCGCGGCCAGTGCCTTGAGCATCGCCGTCGCGTCCGGCGGTGTGCCCCTGGTGCGCCCTGTCACAGGCAGCGTCGGGACGTGGGCAGCGACGCCGTCCAGGTAGGTCGCGACGTCCTCCGGGCGCAGCAGGTGCTCGGCCATCTCTCCCGCGAGCGCGACCACCGCTGCGGTGATCGTGCTCTCGGCGAACTCGATCCGATCCATCGGTCCGTCGTAGCGCTGGACCACCTCGCTGGCGTACTGCCAGGCCGCCGCTTCGGACAACATCCGCGACTCGGGTTCGATGCCCAGGCGCAGGCCGTTCTCGCTGACCAGACGACCGGCGTACGAGTGGTAGGTCGAGACCGCGGGGATGTCACCAAGACCCTGGGTCCCGTCATCGTCGGCGGTCGGCGTCCAGAGGCCCTCGTGGCGCAACCGACGCAGCCGACGCCCGATGCGCTCAGCCAGCTCGCCCGCCGCTTTGCGGGTGAATGTCAGACCGAGGACCTGGTCTGGCTCGACCATGCGGTTGGCCACCAGCCACACGACCCGCGAGGCCATCGTCTCGGTCTTGCCCGAGCCGGCGCCCGCCACGACGAGCAGGGGTCGCAGCGGCGCCTCGATGACTGCGCGCTGCTCCGCGGTCGGCGGCGGGTTGCCGAGCGCCTGGGCGAGCGCAGCGGCGGTGTACGCCGGCATCAGATCACCTGTCCCTCGGGCTGGAGGGGGCACGACCGGCGTACGGGACACACACCGCACCGGTCGCCGACCGTCGCGACGAACGTGGCGGCGCCCATGCCGTCGGCGGTGGCGCGTACGACCTCGTGGGCCCACGAGGTCTCGTCACCGGGCTCGATCGCGGGCTGTGCCTGGACGTCGGCAGAGTTCTTGAGGCCGGCCTTGCCGAGCTGCACCAGAGCCGCACCACCGGAGACGTCGCCCTCCTCGAAAGCGCCTTCGGCAACCGCGACCTGGTAGGCCCCGAGCTGCGGGTGCTCGACCAGCTTGTCCTTGGTCGGCTTGCTGCTGCCGGTCTTGAGGTCGATGATGCGCAGCCCGCGCTCGTCGTGCCGCTCCAGCCGGTCGACCCGCCCACGTAGCAAGGCTCGGCCGACCTCGGCCTCGAAGTCGATCTCAACCGCGACCTTGTGCCACCCGTTGGCCTCAGCGCTGTCGAGGTAGCCGGCCAGCTTGTCGAGCATCCGGTGCGCCTCCTGGCGCTTGCGTTCGGAGATCCAGCCCTCGCCGAGACCGAGCCGCGGCCACCGCTCGTCGAGCACGTCCTGCATGCGCTCCGGCTCGGTGTCACCGAGCTCGGCGGCCACCTCGTGGACCAGCGTGCCGAGGGTTGCTGCGCCGAGGTCAGGCCCTTCGCCACCGCACGAGGTCAGCAGCCAGTTGAGCCCGCAGGTCGCGAACTGGTCGACCTTGGACGGAGAGACGCCGACCTGCTGCTCGGGCTCACGCAGCGGCCGGTCGTCGGACAGCTCGGTCAGCGCCCACCACGACGCCGGGTCGGCTCCGGGGACGTGCTCGCGGGCCAGCCGCGAGAGCGTAGTCACGGCTTCCGCGCGCTCCTCGTCATCGCCGATCGCGACCTCGCGGCGCAGCTCGGCGACGGCCGCCTGCAGCGTCATCGGACGCTGCACATCGGTGAAGTCCCGGAGCCCATCCGGATCTGAGTCACCATGCGTATCAAGGGGATCCACGATGTCGAGGTACGCCGACGGCTGCTCGTCCTCGGACCGCACCGCGGTGACGACGAGGCGTTCGCGAGCCCGCGAGACCGCCACCAGGAACTGTCGCGTCTCGTCGTAGCGCACTGCTGCCTGTGCCGCTCGCAGCGTGCGGCCGCGACCGGTCAGCACATCGACGAGGTGCTCGGAGCCGAGCAGCGAGCCACGCAGCCGCAGGTCGGGCCAGACACCCTCCTGGACACCGGCCACCACCACGGTGTGCCACTCGCGGCCGGCCGCGCCGGCCGGCGTCATCAGGGCGACGCACTCGTCATCGGGCGCGCGTGCCACGAGGGTGTCGCCCGGCACGTCCTGGCCGCGCACGTGCTCCAGGAAGTCGGCCGGACCGGACTGCGGCAACCGGTCGACGTATGCCGCCGCCGCCCCGAAGAGCGCCACCACCGCATCGAGGTCACGATCAGCGCGCGCGCCAGCGGGTCCGCCGGCGAGCGCCGCGGAGGACCACGGATCGGCCAGCCCGGACGCACGCCACATCGCCCACAGCAGCGTCTCCGCGGTCGCGTCGTCTGCGCCTGCGGCTTCGACGCCCGCCTGTACGACTCGCGCCACCCTGCGTGCAGGCGCGACTTCGGGGCCGTAGAGGGTCAGCTGCCCGGCGTCGAGCACCGATGCCGCGAGCAGCTCGTCCCCGGTGCGGGTGCCACCTGCCTCCAGCTCGACGCTGCGCAACGCTCGCCGCATCCGTCGGAGGGCCACGGCATCAGCTCCGCCCAGCGGCGAGGTGAGGACATCGGTGGCCACCTCAGCGCTGATGGACGGTTCGTCGGACGATGCGGGCTCGCCGGACGATGCGAGGGAGAGCGCCACCTCGATGAGAGCCAGGAACGGGCGTACGGCCGGCTCGTCTCGCAGCGGAACCGTCGTGGGCGGCACCGCGACAGGGACGCCGGAGGCCGCGAGTGCCCGCCGCAGCGCGCCGGTGCGCCCTTGACCGCGCACAATGACGGCCAGGTCCTGCCACGGGACACCGTCGATCAGGTGCGCCCGGCGCAGCAGTCCGGCGACATGCGCAGCCTCCTGGGACACCGCCCTCAGCAGCGCGACCTCGACGACACCTCCAGGCCTGGTCACCACCTCGCGGTGCGCCGCGCCGGCCACCGCGCCGATTCGTGCACTCACCTGCCCGCCGACGGCCCGCAACGCTTGCGGCTGGCGGTAGGAGACCTCCAGCCGCCGCGCGTCGCCGGCGTCCCACTCCTGAGCCAGGGCAGCGAACAGCCCGGGCTCAGCTCCTCGGAACCCCTGCACCGTGCTGTCCGGATCGGCGATCAGCCGCACCTGGGTCTGCGCACCGACGACGACACGCAGCAGCCGGGCCGCGGCCGACGTGAGCTCCTGGGCGTCATCGACCACCACGAACCGCACGGTGTCGCGTACGCGTCGCAGGGCTTCGTCGTCCTCCTGGAGGAGGTCGGCCGCCGACCCCAGGATCCACGCAGGGTCGTACGCCCCTGGCCGCGACAGGGCTGTCACCTCGTCGTAGTCGTCCAGCACGTCGGCGGCCGCCACCCACTCAGGACGCTCGTGCTCGACACCGAGTCTGCGCAGATCATCCGACTCCTGACCCCACTCCACCGCACGCATCAGCAGGTCGCGCAGCTCGGCACGAAACCCCCTGGTAGGCAACGCTTCTCGGACGTACGACGGCCACGGCGGCTCAGGTGCATCGCCTGCTGCATAACCCTCCAGCAGCTCCTTGAGCACGACGTCCTGCTCCGGACCGTTGAGGAGCCGCGGCGCCGGCAGCCCACGCAGTGCGGCCGCCTGACGCAGCAGCCCGAAGCCGAGCGCCTGATGCGTCCGCGACACCGGCTCGGTCGTCGTCCCAGCATTGCGCCGTCTGGTGGCTGCTCCTCCTCCGAGCGCCGTCGCAGGCTCCGGCGCGTCGGCATCGTCGCGCCACAACCGTGACGTCACGCGGTCGCGCAGTGCCCCGGCTGCGACACGCGTCGGTGAGAGCAGCAGACAGTGCTCGGGTCGTACGCCACGCGCGACCGCGGCCACCACCATCTCGACCGCGGTGACCGTCTTGCCCGTGCCGGGCGCTCCGATGACGGTCAGTGCTCGGCCGTCGAAGTCGACTGCCTCGCGCTGGACGTCGTCCAGCACCGGCAGCACCGCCGTGAGGTCGGCAGCGCGTCGCATCTTCAGCACGCGCGCCATCCCATCACGCAGGTCGGACGCCCTCGACCTCATCCAGCGGGAACCGGGCGCGGCGCAGGTCGACCCGCCCGTTCCGCATCGGCGTGTCCTCCTCGCGGTAGTGCGCGATCGCCTCGTCCTCGTGACCCTGCGGTGGCCGTCCGTCGGCGCGCAGCACCCGCCACCAGGCGACCATCGACCCGTACCCCGACATCACCGAACCGACCTGCCGTGGGCCGCTGCCCGCCACGGCGGCGATGTCGCCGTACGTCACGACGCGGCCCTCGGGGATCTGGTCGACGATCGCGAGGACGAGGTCAGCCAGCTCGGGCAGCTCCTCGAGCAGCTCGTGATCGTCATCGCCCATCAGTACGTCGCCATCGTGGGGTCGATGTCGTGGGCCCAGGCAAGGACGCCGCCGTCCAGCGAGCGCGCCTGTCGACCCGTGCCCTCGGCGAGCAGTCGTACGGCCTCGGCCGACCGGGCACCGGACTTGCACATGATCACGACCGGCACGTCGTCCGGCGTACGCGCGAGGTCGGCGAGCGCCGCGCCCGACCGGAACTCGTCGAGATGGACCGCCTCGCTGCCCCCGATCGTCGCGATCGCGCGCTCTCCCTCACCTCGGACGTCGACCAGCCGCACCGCGCCGGATCCGTCGATGAGCCGGGCCAGCTCGGCGGCACTGATCGTGGGTACGCCGACCGCCGGGTCCTCGCACACCTGCACCAGGTCGGTCGGCTCGGTGATCGTCGGGTGGTCGCCGCACACCGCACAGGCGGGGTTGCGGCGTACGGCCAGCTCGCGCCAGCGCTGCGACAGCGCGTCGTGCACGAGCAGCCGACCGACGAGCGGCTCGCCGATCCCGACCAGGAGCTTGAGCACCTCCGTCGCCTGCACCGACCCGATGACGGCCGCGACCGCTCCGAGCACCCCACCCTCGGCACACGACGGCACCTGTCCGGGCTCCGGCGGTGTGGGGAAGACGCAGCGGTAGCACGGCCCGTGGCCGGCCCACCAGACCGAGACCTGTCCGTCGAAACGCAGGATCGAACCCCAGACGAGCGGTACGCCGGCCAGCACGCAGGCGTCGTTCAGCAGGTAGCGGGTCGCGAAGTTGTCGGTGCCGTCCACTACGACGTCGGCGCCCTCGATCAGTTCCATCACGTTGTCGGCGCTCAGTCGCTCGCGATGCTCGACGACCTCGACCTCGGGGTTGAGATCAGCCAGCCGCGCGCTGGCCGACGCGACCTTGGGAGACCCGACGTCCGGCGTACGGTGCAGCACCTGGCGCTGGAGGTTGGTCAGATCGACCACGTCGTCGTCGATCACGTCCAGCCGACCGACTCCGGCAGCGGCGAGGTAGAGCAGCACCGGGGAGCCGAGTCCACCGGCCCCGACGACGACCACCCGCGCCTCGCGCAGCCGTTGCTGGCCCGCAGGTCCGACCTCGGGCAGGAGCAGGTGGCGGGCGTAGCGACCGGTCGACACGCTCCCATTGTCGCCTCGCCCGGCTGATACGAACGACGCGGCCCGTAGGAATCCGTCGGGAGTGTCCTGTGACTCGCCAGTAGCGACGACATAGGATGCCGAGATCGTAAGTACTTGCCCGAGGGAGGCGCTCGACGTGACGACATTGTCCGAGGGACGCGGCCGCACCAGCAGGCTGCCGCGCTCGGCCCGCCGCGCCCAGCTCATGGAGGCCGCTCAGTCGGTGTTCGTCGAGTCCGGCTACCACGCCACCGCGATGGACGAGATCGCCGACCGAGCCCAGGTCAGCAAGCCCGTGCTCTACCAGCACTTCCCGGGCAAGCTGGATCTCTACCTCGCGCTGCTGGACCTGCACACCGCCAAGCTGCCCGTGCTCGTCACGACGGCGCTGGAGTCCACCACCGACAACGCGCAGCGCGTGGCCGCCACGGTCGATGCGTTCTTCGAGTTCGTGGAGCGCAAGGACGCGGCGTTCCGGATGGTCTTCGAGTCCGACCTGATCAACGAGCCCGCGGTGGCCGAGCGGGTCGAGCGGATGATGGGACTGTGCGCCGACTCGGTGTCGGTCGTCGTCAAGGAGGACACCGGGCTGCCGCAGGAGCAGGCTCACCTGATCGGCATGGCCATGGTCGGCATGTGCCAGGTCGTCGCTCGCTACTGGCTGAGCAAGGGCACCTCGATCCCGCGCGAGGAGGCGTCCCGGCTCGTGGCGACGCTCGGCTGGCGCGGACTCGGCGGGCTGCCGCTGCACGAGGACGGGACCGGGGAACACCCGGGCGCCTGACCGACGTTGCAGCCCACAGTCATAGTGTTCTCCGAGTCGCATCCGCGTCCGCGCGTCGGTGCGGCCGTCATCAGCTGAAAGGGACCCCACCGTGGAGGTCAGGATCGGCGTGCAGAACGTCGCACGCGAAGTCGTCATCCAGTCCGAACAGAACTCGGACGAGGTTCAAAAGCTCGTTCTCGCCGCCCTGGAGTCGGGCAAGCCACTCACCCTCATCGACGAGCGTGGTCACAGCGTGACCGTGCCGGCCAACGTCCTTGGCTACGTCGACGTCGGCTCGGAGCAGAAGGGTCGCGTCGGCTTCGGCAGCTGAGCCCTCTCCCGTCGCACCTGTCACACCCGTTTCCGCGCGGTGACCTCGCCCACATCCTCGGGCGAGGGACCCGCGCGGTAACTATTTCCGCGCGCAGACACAGGGTTCAAGGTCTTGCCAACCGACTTCCTGAGGGGCAAAGTCAGGCAGAGAAGCACCCGTACCGACCCTCACGGTGCGGGACCTTGAAGCGGCCGTGAGGTCTGCGGCCGGAAACGGAGACATCCCATGATCGGCGACATCATCGGATTTATCGTCCTCGGTGCCATCATCGGCGCTCTGGCACGGCTCGTTCTGCCCGGCAAGCAGGACATCGGCTGGGCCGCGACCATCATCATCGGCATCATCGGCGCGTTCGTCGGTGGCCTCATCACCCGTGCGATCGTGGGCGACGACCACCGCTGGATCGGCTACGTCGTGAGCATCGCGATCGGTGCGCTGGGCGTCGCGGTCTACGCGGGCATGGAGGCCAAGAAGGTTCGCTCGACCTTGCCGACCGACCTGAGTGGCAACAGCCGCGCGAGCTGACACCCGTCGTACGGCACCACATCGAAGGGCCCGGCTCCGCAACGGAGCCGGGCCCTTCGGTGTCCGGATCAGGCCGACAGGCCCAACGCCTCCATACGGTCCGTGTGCCCCTGGGTGATACGCGCGAAGATCTGCGTCATCTCGGCCAGGTCGGCGCCGTGGCCGGAGCCGTCGTCGACCAGGAGCATGGTGATCGCGTCCCGGTCCGCCGCCACGCGCTGAGCCTGCGACAGCGCCTCGCCGATGAGCCGCCGCCCGAACAGGGCCAGCCGGCCCGCGATGGCCGGGTCGTCCGCGATGGCCTGCCGCAGCTCCTGCGCCGCGAACTCCGCCTGGCCGCTGTCCTGCAGGACCTCCTTGACCAGGTCGCGGGTCTGCGGGTCGACGTACGCCGAGATCTCGCGGTAGAAGTCCGAGGCGAGCGTGTTGCCGGCGTAGACCTTCATCAGACCCTCGAGCCAGCTGCTCGGCGGAGTCCGCCGGACCCACTCGTCGAAGCTCGCGGTGAAGGGCGCCATGGCTTCCTCCGGGTCGCCACCGAGCTCCTCGATCCGGCCCACCAGCCGCTCGTACTGGGTGAACTCGTTGGACGCGACCTTCGCGAGCGCGACCCGGTAGGCCAGCCGCGGAGCGGTCTGCGCGTCGTGCACGATGGTGAAGAACCCGACGAGCTCGCCGTACGCCAGAGCGCCGCACAGCTCGATCACGCTGGCGCGGAATGTGGGGTCGGAGAGGTCTCGGCCGGTGCTGGGTGCCATGTGTGGATGCTAACGATCGCGCCAACCCCCGGTAGGCTGGCCATGACAACTGGTGCCCGGTCGGCTTGTGCCGTGTGACAAATGGGCTTGACCCGCAGTTCGGGGCAAGCCGCGAGACCTCCGATCGGCCCTTCACCTGGTGTGGCCCGCACGTCTGACGTGCGCGCGGCCCCCGCCGATCAGAGAGACACCATGACCGACCAGATCACCAGCACGACCGAGGCGCAGGCCCCGGCCGAGCCCACCTTCGCCGACTTCGACGTGCACCCCGATATCGTCGGTGCGCTGCGCGACGCCGGCATCATCACCCCGTTCCCGATCCAGGCGATGACCCTTCCGGTCGCGCTGGCCGGGCACGACATCATCGGCCAGGCCAAGACCGGCACGGGCAAGACCCTCGGCTTCGGCGTCCCGATCCTCAACCGTGTGGTCGCCCCCGGCGATGCCGCGTACGACGACATGCCGGCTCCCGGCAAGCCGCAGGCTCTCGCGGTCGCGCCGACCCGCGAGCTCGCGGTGCAGGTGTCCGGCGACATCGAGCGGGCCGGCCGGGCCCGCGGCATCCGGGTCCTGACCGTCTACGGCGGTCGCGCGTACGAGCCCCAGATCGAGGCGCTGCGCAAGGGCGTCGAGGTCGTCGTCGGCACACCCGGGCGCCTGATCGACCTGGCCAACCAGGGCTACCTGGACCTGTCGTACGTCCGCTCCGTCGTCCTCGACGAGGCCGACGAGATGCTGGACCTGGGCTTCCTGCCCGACGTCGAGAAGCTCCTGGCGATGACGCCGGCGTCCCGTCAGACGATGCTGTTCAGCGCCACCATGCCGGGTGCGGTCGTCGCCCTGGCGCGTCGCTACATGACGCAGCCGACGCACATCCGCGCGATGAACGAGGAAGGCGACGACGGCCACACCGTCAAGGCCATCGAGCAGTTCGTCTACCGCGCGCACGCGATGGACAAGGTCGAGATGCTGGCCCGCATCCTGCAGGCCAAGGACCGCGGCCTGACCATCATCTTCACCCGCACCAAGCGCACCGCAGCCAAGGTCGCCGACGACCTGGTCGAGCGCGGCTTCGCAGCTGCTGCCATCCACGGCGACCTCGGCCAGGGCGCCCGCGAGCAGGCGCTGCGTGCCTTCCGCGCCGGCAAGGTCGACATCCTCGTGGCCACCGACGTGGCGGCGCGAGGGATCGACGTGGACCACGTGACCCACGTGATCAACTACCAGTGCACTGAGGACGAGAAGACCTACGTCCACCGCATCGGCCGCACCGGCCGCGCCGGCAACACCGGCATCGCGGTGACCTTCGTCGACTGGGACGACATGCCGCGCTGGGCGCTGATCAACAAGGCGCTCGACCTCGGCATCCCGGAGCCCGTCGAGACCTACTCCTCCTCGGAGCACTTCTACGAGGACCTCGACATCCCGCAGGGCGCGACCGGCACCCTGCCCAGGTCCTCCCGTACCCGTGCCGGCCTCGGCGCGGAGAAGGTCGAGGACCTCGGCGAGACGGGCAAGTCCGGCGGCCGTGGCGGCGCTCCGGCAGGACGTGGTCACGGACGTTCGGGAGGCGGGCGTGGGTCCAAGACCTCCGACCGTCCTCAGACCAACGCGTCCGAGACGCCGCGCGCGGAGGGTGAGCGTGGCACGGGCGACGCAGCCCGCCGGCGTCGGCGTCGTCGTACGCGTGGTGGCGACAAGCCGGCCGCGGGCAGCCAGGACTGATCGAGCCGCTTATGAGCCCAGGGGATCAGGAAGCGCATCCATTCAGCCCGGCCACGGTGGCCGTGCTGCGCAACACCGACCGACGTCTGCGGGCCGCAGATCGTGGTGACCTGACCCGACGCTACGCGGCCTGCAAGGCTGCCCTGACCGGGCTGGCGCCGCTCGATGCGTTCTACATCGGCTACTTCAAGAGCGAGAACAGCCTCGTCATCACCTACATCTTCGATGGCGACCAGTACCTCGCTCCCGAGGTGCTGTTCTACTCCCCCGGTGGCGTCACGCACTGGGTCCGCACGTCGCGCAAGCCCTACCTGTCCCGCGAGGACAACGGGCGGATGCTGCACCGCGGAGCGCCCCTGGGCGATGCGGCGCAGCTCTCACAGGACGCCATCGTGGTGCCGCTGCTGGATCACAAGTCGGGTGAGGCGGTCGGGATGATGAGTGCCCAGAGCCTCAAGCCCGACGTGTTCTCCGAGGAGTTCCTGCGCGCCATGGAGTGGGTGGGCCGCGCGCTCATGCAGTCCGTCGCCCGCGACGACGACGACGCGGACTCCCTCGGCCTCTACGAGCTCTACCCCGAGCTGGACAGCAGCCGCGTGCAGAACGAGGCGGACCTGGTCAACCGGATCGGCGAGAAGCTCGATGAGCTGCGGCTCCTGCTCGGCGACCTGACCGACCAGGCCAAGGAGGCCGGCGGACCCGAGCTCGGCCGAGCCGTCGACAGCGCTCGCCAGCTGGCCGAGCGCGTACAGACCGAGGTGGCGGAGCTGGTCCGCGTGCACGAGCCGCGCATCCTGCACCTGGACCTCACCAGCCGCGAGGTCGAGATCGCCGCGCTGATCGCGCGGGACGGCCTGTCCAACGGCGCGCTGGCGTCCCAGCTGCACATCTCTGAGAAGACCGTGAAGACCCACGTCGGCAACATCCTGCGCAAGCTGGGCGTGACTCAGCGCTCGGCGATTGCGTGGACGCTGCCGCCTGAGGTGCTGGCCGCGACCGAAGACCCGCGTGGTCCTAGGACCATCGGCGCCAAAAGATCAGCCCACGTCCCATAGAGGCGACACCCCCTCTGGCCGCAAGATGAGTACAGGCCGAAGGAGCGGGGGCTCGACGGCTTGTCGGAAGCGCAGTTCGGGGGAGCTGCTCGACCGACTGCCGGGTGTCATGGTCGGGGGGCCACGCACTCGGCGCACGGCGGATACCGCCTGTGAGCCGGGACCAGGGGGAGGCTCACAGGCGGTTGACCGTCTCTATGCGCCTCGCGCACCCACCTCGAGCAGGTGGCGTCGGAGGAAGTCCAGCTCTACGTCGATGGCTCGCTCGTGCTCATCGAGGAACGGCGCGTAGTGGCCGCCGGGCAGCCGAACCAGCTCCGACCTCGGGGCGAGGTCCGCTGCGCGCACGGCGGGAGCCGCCAGGACCGACTGGTCTGCGTCGCAGACCAGTACGAGCAACGGGCACTCGATGCGAGCGGCGGACCGGCCCGGGCGGTACGAGCCCAGCGGGAGCACCGATCGCGCTGCGATGGTCTGCTGCCACTCGGGATAACGGTTGTCGGGGTTCAGGGCCCTTGAGCCGTCCTGCGCGTCGGGTGTGGTCAGCATGGCGACCGTCCCGCGGGGCCCCACCAGCGGAACGACCAGCGGATCGCGACCGAGCAGACCGCGTACGGCATCGCGCAGGGCCAGCAACGGGAAGCGCAGGACGACGCCCAACGTCTCATGGCGCAGTGTGTTCGGGACGGCCGCCAGACCGTCTGCGAACGGCGTCTGGGCGATGGCCGCCGCGACGCGGTTGTCGGCCGCCACCCGGAACACGTGCCCGCCTGACAGGGAGAAGCCCCACGCGGCGATCCGATCCGGATCGACGTCGCCGAGCGTCCCGGCGAAGGCGACAGCGGCGCTCCAGTCCTCGAGCTGCGTCTGCGCGCGCACCACCTGGCGGGGCGTACCGCCGCTCTCACCGAGGTGCCGGTAGTCGAAGGCGAGCACGGTGAATCCGTCCGCATGGAACCGCGCGGCGAAGCGGTCGGTGCCCGGCTCCTTGGGTACGCCCCCGCCGCCGGCCATGACGACGCACGCGCCGTTGGTGCCGGGGTAGTGCCAGGCTGCGCACTCGATTCCACCACTGATGAACCGGACCTTCTCGCGCTGTGCTGTCTTCATCGCCGGACCTCCGAGATCGTCGCTGCGACAAGTGAACCAGGTGGTTCACTTGTCTGCAAGCGTCTCCCGAGGATTGCTATCCGGCGCTCTCTTCCCGTTCCAGCGCCCGCAGCAGCGCCGCGAGTCCGGCTTGGATGCGTTCGCTGTCCCCCGTGGTGCGCCACTCCATGAGGAACCCTCTGATCGTCGCGAGGACCATCTCGATCACTTCGCGCGCCCGGGCTTCCGACCAGCCCTTCGGGCACATCGACCGGAGCGGAGCGAGGTACTGGTCCGAAGCGTCCTTGGCGAGGTGGGCGTAACGCTGCGGGTCGTACATCGCCAACCCGATGGCCTGGTCGATCACCCTGAGCCCAGATGCGTCGTCCATGAGCACCGGCCACACCGACTCGATCCGCGCCGCCAGGGTGTTCCCTGACGCAGCCGCCGCCAAGGTGTTCCCGATCCGTCGGGTCCGGAGGCGGTACATCGCCTGCCCGAGAAGGTCCTCGGCGCTCTCGAAGTGGTAGAGCAGCACCTTGTGGGTCGTGCCGGCCGCCCGGGCTGCTCGCCTGAGCGAGAAGTCGACCAAACCGTGCTGTGACAGGTCGTCGGTCACCAGCTCGAGCAGCTGCTCGCGGCGCGCCGCGCCTCGCGCCGAACCTGTGGACCTGCGGTAGGACGGCGTCTCGGTCACACCGACCGATGGTGCCACGGGATGGCGCTCTCGCGATCCGCTAGATCGTGGCTGTGTCGATCACGACGCGGTAGTGCACCGTGCCGTCCACCACGCGGTCGTACGCCGCATCCACCTCATCCGCACCGATCGTCTCGATGGTCGAGGCAATCCGGTGCTCGGCGCAGAAGTCCAGCATCTCCTGGGTCAGCGCGATACCGCCGATGTTGGACCCCGCGACGATGCGTGACCCGCCCACGAGTGACCACGGGCTGACGGTGTAGTCCGATGTCGGGAGACCGACGTTGACGAGGGCTCCGTGGGGGCGCGTCGTGTCGAGGTAGTCCTGCAGCGGCAGGTCCGCGCTCACCGTGTTGAGGACGATGTCGTACGTCCCCGCCACCGCCTCGAGCGCACCCTCCTCTCCCGTCGCGACGTAGCCGGTGGCGCCCAGCTCGCGGGCGTCCTGCTCCTTGGCGCGGCTGCGCGACATCACAGTGACCTCGGCACCCATGGCCGCGGCGATCTTGACGCCCATGTGGCCCAGCCCGCCGAGCCCCACGACGGCGACCTTGGTGCCCGGGCCGGCGCCGAAGCGCCTCAGCGGGTTGTACGTCGTGATCCCGGCGCACAGCAGCGGCGCTGCCTCGTCCAGCTCGATGCCCTCGGGGATCCGCACCACGAACCGCTCGGCGACCACCACCTCCTGGCTGTAGCCGCCCTGCGTGATCGTGCCGTCGATGTCCGGGCTGCCATAGGTCCAGACGGTCTGCGTGGAGCAGTAGTTCTCCTGGCCGTCCTTGCAGAAATCGCATTCTCCGCAGGAGTCGACCATGCAGCCGACCCCGACCCGGTCGCCCACCTGATGGCGGGTCACAGCCGATCCGACCTCTGCGACGACGCCGGCGATCTCGTGCCCGGGGACCAGCGGGAAGGTCTGCGGGCCCCACTCCTCACGGATCGTGTGGATGTCGCTGTGGCAGATGCCGGCGAACTTGATGTCGATGCGAATGTCGTTGTCCCGCAACGCTCTTCGCTCGATGGTGGTGGTCTCGAAAGGTGCGCTCGCTGCGGGCGCGGCCAGGGCTCGTACGACGGTCATGGTGCTGCTCCTAGCACCGCCGACCACAGCGCTCTGGACCGCGTGTGAGCGACCGGAGACGGTGCGAGCGCAGGCCGGCGAACTTGCCGAAGGGCGTCTCCTTAGGCAAAGTGACGAAGTCCTTTGGCCCCTTTCGGCCCGGGGTCGGCACGAGACTGATGTGAAGACTGCACATAACTGGTGTGAAGACCGTACGTAACTGACAACGACCGAGAACGAGGTCTTGACATGGCTACAACGACATCGACCAGCTCCCGTTCGGGAGAACCGCCGGGCGATGAGCGCGGGCCCGACGCCGAGTCGACCGACGCAGGTCAGCACGAGCTCCTCGGTGGGCTGAGCGCTCCGATCGGTGAGAGCACCACGAGCCGCGGAGGCGGCGTCGACAAGATCATCTTCGGCATCACCGCCGTGATCGCTCTGGGCTTCGTGGTGTGGGGTTTCGTCACTCCCGACTCCTTGAGTACGACATCCGGTGACGCCCTCAGCTGGGTCATGGACAGCGCCGGCTGGGCCTTCGTGCTCCTGGCGTCCGTGTTCGTGGTCTTCGCGATCTGGCTGGCCGCGAGCCGTTTCGGCAACATCCCGCTCGGCGCGGACGACGAGGAGCCGGAGTTCAAGACGGTCTCCTGGATCGCCATGATGTTCAGCGCCGGTATGGGCATCGGCCTGATGTTCTGGGGCGTCGCCGAGCCGCTGAACTTCTTCTCCTCCCCGCCGCCGGACACCGGCGTCACGCCGCAGTCGACCGAAGCCATGAAGACGGCGATGGCGACGACGCTGTTCCACTGGACATTGCACCCGTGGGCGATCTACGCCGTCGTGGGTGTCGCGATCGCGTACGGCACCTACCGCAAGGGCCGCAGCCAGCTGATCTCCTCGGCGTTCCGCCCGCTTCTCGGTGAGCGCACCGAAGGGCCGATCGGCAAGGTCATCGACATGCTCGCGATCTTCGCGACGCTGTTCGGCTCCGCGGCCTCACTCGGTCTCGGCGCCCTGCAGATCGGTGCCGGCATGGAGGCGAACGGCTGGGTCGACAAGACCAGCAAGGTCACTCTGGTGGTCATCATCACCGTGCTGACGGTGGCCTTCATCCTCAGCGCGGTCTCCGGTGTCTCCCGGGGCATCCAGTGGCTGTCCAACATCAACATGGTGCTGGCGCTGGTCCTGGCGCTCTTCGTGTTCGTCGTCGGACCGACCGTGTTCATCCTCGACCTGCTGCCGACATCGATCGGCACCTACATCGGCGATCTCCCCGGTATGGCAGCGCGGACCCAGGCGAGCGGCGACAAGGACCTGGACGACTGGCTGTCCTCATGGACGGTCTTCTACTGGGCGTGGTGGATCTCCTGGACCCCGTTCGTCGGCATGTTCATCGCGCGCATCAGCCGCGGTCGCACGATCCGGCAGTTCGTCACGGGCGTCCTGCTCGTCCCGAGCGTGGTCAGCCTGGTCTGGTTCGCGATCTTCGGCGGCTCCGCGATCGATGTGCAGCGGGACAGCAAGGACCTGGTGCAGAACGTCAAGGGTGTGGCGACGGTCGACAGCAACACGGCGCTGTTCGACATGCTCGACCACTACCCGATCGCGTCGGTCACCACGGTGCTCGTCATGGTCCTGGTCGGCATCTTCTTCGTGTCCGGTGCGGACGCTGCCTCGATCGTGATGGGCTCGCTGTCGGAGCGAGGCTCGCTGGAGCCCAGCCGTCCGACGGTGATCTTCTGGGGTGTGCTGACCGGTGGCGTCGCGGCGGTCATGCTGCTCGCCGGCTTCGCCGAAGGTGATGCCGGCTCGGCGCTGACCTCACTGCAGAACATCACCATCGTGGCGGCCCTGCCGTTCGTGGTGGTGATGGGCGCGATGTGCGTGGCCCTGGTCAAGGACCTGCAGAGCGACCCGATGATGCGGCGAGCCGCACTGGGTCAGTCGATGGTCGAGCGCGCTGTCATCAGCGGCGTGACCGAGCACGGTCACGACGACCTGACCCTGGTCACCGAGGAGACCCACGTCGAAAGTCAGGCGTCCGGCTCCAAGGCCGCCCAGGACGACACCTCGGGTCCGACCGCCTGACCTTCGGGGCAGTGGGCGCGGAAGTCGCACCACCGACACAGTGCTGTCGGGTTGGGTGCGAAGTCCGGCGCCTGCTGCCCCTGGTCGCGGTAGGCCGCATCGGCCTTGCGCAGGTCCCGCGCGATCGACTCGGCCTCATCGATCTTGCGCCGCACCGACTCCGCGCTGTGCTCGTGCGCCACGACCTCACCGGTCGGCACGTGGTGCAGCTCGACCCGCGCGCACGGCTTGCGGAACATCCGGGCCGCGGCAGCGGCATAGAACGCCAGGGCCAGTGAGGTGCGCGCGTCGTCCGTGGTCGGCGTACGACGGCTGGTCTTGTAGTCGACGACGACCACCTCGCCATCCCGCTCATCCATCCGATCGACCCGACCCGACAGCGCGAGCGTGCCGGTCTTGAGCGCGACATTGCGCTCGCGCGCCAGTGGCTCTCGGTCCCGGTCCGCCGTGCGCAGGTAGTCGGTGATCTCCTGCGTGGTGCGCTGCCGCCAGCGTGCCGACTGCGCTGCGTCCTTGAACCCCACGTCCATCCAGGACGAGCGAACGAGGTTGAGCACACCGGTGGGTGTCCTCTCGACCGGTGTGAGATCCCAGAAGTCGCGCAGCACGTTGTGCGTGACCAGCCCGACCGACGTGTGCGCCCGCTGCGACCGCGCCTCAGGACGCGGACGGTCCAGGTATTGCATCCGGTAGCGCCGCGGGCAGTCCAGCCACGCCATCAGCCGGCTGGGGCTCGCGAGATAGAGCCGCTGCGGCATGCCCGGCAGCTGCGACTCCTGCGGATCGCGCTCAGGCGTGCTCATCACCGTCACGCTACCCGTCGTACGACGTGCTCTCGCCCGCCGCGTCCGCCTGTGGATATCAGGGGCGAGCCACGGTCGTACGACCGCTCGACTGCTCCTCGATCTGCGCCAGGACCTCGGGCGCGGTCGTGTGCTCGCCGAGCCGGTTGAGCTTGCCGGTGCCGTGGTAGTCGCTCGAGCCGGTGACGAACAGCCCGAGCCGACCCGCCAGCTGCTCGGCGTGAACGACGGCCTCGGCGTCATGGTCACGGTGGTGCGCCTCGAGGCCGCCCAGACCGGCCGCCGCCATCCGTTCGATGACGTCGTCGGCCACGACCCGACCACGCTGGTGGGCGAACGGGTGCGCCATCACGGGCACACCGCCCGCCGCGCGCACCAGCTCGACGGCGCGTACGGGATCCGGCGCGTAGTGGCCCACGTGGTAACGGCCCGAGGCGTGCAAAAAGCGCTCGAACGCCTCGTTGCGGTCGGCGACGAGTCCCTTGGACACCATCGCGTCCGCGATGTGTGGCCGCCCCAGCGTCGTCTCCACCCCGGCCTGCGCCACCACGTCGGCCCAGGTCAGCGGCATGTCGTGGCCGATCAGCTCGACCATCCGCCGCGCCCGCGTGCGACGCGACTCTCGAGCCCGCTCGAGCTCGGCGAGCAGCGCAGGCTCCGTCGGGTCGTGCAGGTAGCCGAGCAGGTGGACCGAGATCCCGCGCACCTGGCAGCTGATCTCGATGCCGGGCACCACCGCGACGCCGTACGTCGAGGCGGCGGCGAGCGCCGGCTGCCACCCGCGGGTCGTGTCGTGATCAGTGAGCGCGAGAGTGTCGAGGCCGGCCTGGGCGGCGGCTGCCACGACGTCCTCCGGGCTCTGGGTGCCGTCGCTCTCGGTGGAGTGGGTGTGCAGGTCGATGGCCACACGGCGCAGGCTATCGGCCCGGCTTGCCGCATCCGCGGCGGCAACCTGACAGGGTGTGTGCCAAAGCACACTCACCTCGAAGGGACGGATTCCAATGTCCAACCAGCCGCCGTACGGCGACGCCCAGGGCCAGCCCGGCCCGCCTCCTGAGGGATTCCCTCCCCCGACCCCTCCGGGCCAGGGCGGCGGCGCCACGCCACTGCCGGACGGACCTCCACAGGGCGGCTTCCCCAGCGCTCCGCCGGCCGGCGATGCGCAGGGCGGTTACCCGAACGCCCCGCAGGGTGGCTACCAGAGCGCGCCGCAGATGTCCCCCGGAGGCTACGGCCAGCCCCCGGCTGACGTCGTCAAGCCGAAGTCCATCGACCTCGCCGTCAAGCTGATGTACGCCGGCGCCGGCCTCGCCGTGATCAACATCATCCTCGCGTTCTTCATGAAGGGCACGATCAAGGACAAGGTGCGCGAGCAGCTCGAGAAGGACAACAAGTCCCTCGACGACCTCGACACCATCGTCAACTCGGCGATCATCGTCTCGGTGGTCGTGGGCCTCATCGCGGTCGCGCTGTGGATCTTCATGGCGCGGTCCAACGACGCCGGCAAGTCGTGGGCGCGCATCGTCGCGACCGTCCTCGGCGGCCTGTCGATCCTGAGCTTCCTCGGCAGCCTGACCCAGGACACCACGACCGGTGTGACGCTCGCGTTCTCGATCATCTCGCTGATCCTCGCTGCGGCGATCCTGTTCTTCCTCTGGAAGAAGGAGTCCTCGCAGTACTACGCGGCCAAGTCGGCGCCCCGCCACTGACCTTGCTCGACCGAAGGGCCCGCTCCGTCACGGAGCGGGCCTTTTCGTCGTACGACGTCGGCCGGCATCTGCTGCGACGCGCGGTCTCCCCGGGTGTGCACGCGAGCCACAGGCGCCTCACGTACTGTCGCTGGGGTGAGTGTCCGTCGCTGCGTCCTGACGCTGCTACCCGTGTCCGCCCTGCTGCTCAGTGGGTGCTCACAGCCGCCATCGGACGCGGCGTCCTCCTCGGTGACCCCAGAGCTGCCGGCCACGCTCGGCACGCCGTCCGCCACGCGACTGAGCACCAAGGCCGTGCCCGGCGCCGTCCCGGCCGGCGACCGTTCGTTCGGCGTCCTGCCTCCGGCAGGCTGGACCAACGACACGGCCAAGCAACGCACCACCGTGCTCTACCTGCGAGCGCCCCAGCCGTCGGCCAATGTCTACCCGTGCTTCAGCGTCGTGAAGAGCGTCATGGACAAGCCGCCGGCGCTCGAGGAGCTGGTCAACCAGGGCATGATCGCGCAACGCCAGAAGGGCGCCACGGTCACCAAGCTGGCCGACCGCAGCATCGGTGGCGCACCTGCGGCGGGCTATGCGATCACCCGGACCTCGCAAGGCTTTCAGGTGGTCCAGACCCAGTACTACATCGTCAACGGCAGTCAGATCGTGGTGACC
Organism: Luteipulveratus mongoliensis; assembly: GCF_001190945.1. Taxonomy (NCBI): domain Bacteria; kingdom Bacillati; phylum Actinomycetota; class Actinomycetes; order Micrococcales; family Dermacoccaceae; genus Luteipulveratus; species Luteipulveratus mongoliensis. The sequence continues at coordinate 4,264,524 of NZ_CP011112.1, forward strand.
ACGATGACGTCAGCGGCCAAGGACAAGGCGATGGCGACCAGCACGCAGGAGGCCATCCTGACGTCCTGGTCGTGGGGCAACCCTCCGCCGACCGCAGCACCGTCGACCACGCCCTGAGCGGCGTCACCCGCGGGTGTCGGCCACCGACCGCCGCAGGATCCGGCGCTGCACGCGGTCCGCGCGCAGCAGTCGCAGCGGCAGCGCACCCAGCGTGATCCCGCCGGCGAGCGCGAGACCGATGGCTGCGGCCGTGATCAACGAGCCGACACCGTTGGTCGGGTCCGAAGAGGTGTGGACCAGCTGGAAGATGCCGTTGAACAGCGACAGCCCGGGCAGCAGCGGGATGATCGCCGCTGTCGTGACGGCCAGGGACGGGACGCGGTAGCGCACCGCAACCAGCTGCGCCACGAAGCCGGCCGCGACCGCGGCCACGAAGGTCGCCGGGATGGCGGTGAGCAACCCATGGCCGGCCGCGTTGCTGGCATGCAACGGCTTGTCGTCGAACACTGCGGGCAGTCCGGACCAGATATTGGTGAGCCAGTACATCAGCCAGGAGAACGCGCCCACGAACATCGCGAAGGCCGTACCGCGCAGCCCGGTGTAGCTCGCGACCGAGTGCGCGCCCGCGATGCAGGCGGAGGCAAAGAGCCCGAGCGCGAGGTTGGGCGTGACATTGACCGAGGCTGTGGTGAACGGCAGGTCGGCATCGAGGCGCTGAGCGATGGCCAGCACCGTGGTGATGCCGGTGGCGACGCCGACCGACAGGATGACGACCTCGAACGTCCGCGCTGCCGAGGTCAGGTAGTAGCCGTCGAGCGTCTCCAGCGCGGCACTGACGACGGCCAGTCCCGACAGCAGCACCACAATCGTCGTCGCGACCAGCGTCGAGGGCGCGGCGACGCCGAGATCCTGCCGCTCCTCGCCAGGGACGAGGGTCCAGATGAGCACGGCGACGGTCGTCGGGATGGCGGCGCCGACCGCCTGGGCGAAGAACGCCGAGACACCCAGCAACGAGATGAAGCGCTGCACCCGGTCGATGACCATCGAGATCACGAACGACAGCACGATCAGCGCCCACGAGCCGGCCAGCAGCGCGGTGATCGAGGCACCCAACAGTCCGATGGCGACGGTGACGATGGCTCGCCGGTAGGGGTGGTGCATCGCCAGGATGCTCTCGAGGCGGTCCTGGGCCACGCCGACCTCGCCCGGCTCCTCGACGATGTCGCGGACCAGGGTGTGGATCGCCTCGAGCCGGCCGTAGTCCGAGGAGAGCGCCGGGACAACACGCATCACCGTCAGCGGGTCGCGCATCACGCCGCGGTGGTAGGAGATCGTGATCGAGGTGTAGGTGACGTCGACGTGCACTGAACGGACGCCGTACGCCCTCGTCAGCCGCAGCACCGTGCCGGTGACGTCGGACGCGGACGCGCCCGTCGCGAGCATCGTCTCCCCCACCCGGAGCGCGAGGTCTATGACCGCCCGCGAGTGCCACTCGGTCAGACCGTTGTCGTCACCGCGGATGCCGATCGGCACCGTCGGCGGGCGCTGGGCGCGGATGACCTGCTGAGCACGTCCGCGCAGCTCACCGGGCACCCGGCGCCGGGGGCGAGGTGTCCGCGAAGGCTGGTCAGCAGGCACGCTCGACACTGTGCCGTTCCGCTCTGGCCGCAGCAACTCTGACTCACCCGGACGGGAGCCTCAGGTCCTCGATCCTGCGCCGACGGTGCGTGCGACGATGGGTCGGTGAGCGAAGAGCAGCAGCAGCCAGAGCACCGTAGCCGCCCCACGAGCCAGGCCTTCCGGGACTTCGTCGCCCAGGGCTGGGCTCCGCGCAGCAGCGCGCCTGTCGAGCCCGCGACGGTCAGCCCGTACGCCGCCGCGCGCCGCGCCGAGGTGTCCTCGGCGTTCCCTGGCGAGCGGCTCGTCATCCCGGCCGGCGGCCTCAAGGTCCGCAGCAACGACACGGACTACGTCTTCCGTCCGCACAGTGCGTTCTCCCACCTCACCGGCCTCGGCGCCGACCGCGAGCCGGACGCCGTCCTGGTCCTCGAGCCGCAGACCGACGACGAGGGCAACGACGCCGGCCACGAGGCCGTCGTCTACTTCCGACCGCTGGCCGACCGCGACACCGAGGAGTTCTTCGGCGACTCGCGCTACGGCGAGTTCTGGGTGGGCGCCCGCCCGACGCTCGAAGACATCGAGGCCGAGCTGGGCGTCACCGCCAAGCACATCGACGACTTCAAGGACAACGTCGCCAAGGACGCCGGCTCAGTGTCCGTACGCGTGGTCCGCGAGTCCGATGTCGACGTGAGTGCCGTGGTCGACCAGGCCCGCTCGTCGCAGGCTCACACCGACGAGCGCACCGAGAAGCAGCGCGAGCTGGACGCCGAGTTCGCCCGCCAGCTGTCGACGCTGCGCTTCGTCAAGGACGAGTGGGAGGTCGAGCAGATGCGGGACGCCGTGACCGCGACCTCGCACGGGTTCGAGGCGGTCATCGCCGACCTGCCGGAGGCCATCAGCCGCGGGCGTGGCGAGCGCTGGGTCGAGGGCGTCTTCGGGCTCTACGCGCGCCACGAGGGCAACGGCGTCGGCTACGACTCCATCGCGGCCTCCGGCGACCACGCCAACACGCTGCACTGGATCAAGAACACCGGCGACATCAAGGACGGCGACCTGCTGCTCCTGGACGCCGGCGTCGAGGTCGACTCGCTCTACACCGCGGACATCACCCGCACCCTGCCGGTCAACGGCACGTTCAGCGAGGCGCAGCGCAAGGTGTACGACGCGGTCTACGCCGCCCAAGAGGCCGGTATCGCGGCGGTCCAGCCGGGCAACAAGTTCTCCGACGTCCACGCGGCCGCCATCCGCGTCATCGCCCAGCACCTCTTCGACTGGGGCCTACTGCCCGATGGCGTGAGCGTCGAGGACACCCTCGACCAGGAGAAGGGTCAGTACCACCGGCGTTGGATGGTCCACGGCACCTCACACCACCTGGGCATCGACGTGCACGACTGCGCGGGCGCCCGTCGCGAGGCGTACATGGAGGGCGAGCTGAAGCCCGGCATGATCCTCACCGTCGAGCCCGGCCTCTACTTCAAGGCCGACGACGAGCTGGTGCCGGCAGAGCTGCGCGGCATCGGGGTCCGCATTGAGGACGACGTCGTGGTCACCGAGGACGGTCACGACAACCTGTCTGGCTTCATGCCGCGCTCGGCCGACGAGGTCGAGCAGTGGATCGCTGACATCTGGAAGCGCTGACGAAAACGGCAAGGTCCTGGGAGGCGCGCGCTGGAGCGCGCACGTCCCAGGACCGATCAGTACGCGATCAGTGGGTGAGGCTGGGGCCTGCGCCGGGGCGCTGGGCGAGCAGCTCGCGAGCGCGGTCGGCCAGCTTGTGCTCCACCAGCACCTCGTACTTCGTCGCGATGACCTGACTCACCGAGGTGAAGTCGCGCTGGCCACGTGAGACGCCGTACCCGAACGCCGCCCACACCGCACCGAAGATCGCACCGAAGATCACCGTGGAGATGACGGTCGGCAGCGTGTCGCCGGTGCCGAACATCGCGAAGATCAGGCCGACGAAGGCACCCAGCCAGACACCGGACAGCAGACCACCCACGAGCACTCGTCCCCACGTGAGGCGGCCGGTCACGCGCTCGACCTGCTTGAGCTCGGTGCCGACGATCATGCAGTTCTGCACCGGGAACTCGTGGTCGGACAAGTAGTCCACGGCGCGCTGCGCGTCGGCGTACTGGTCGAACACCCCCAGCGACATGGGGTACTCCAGGGCCAGCCCTGCGCTCGGGGGCCGCATCGGTGACATGCCGGGTGTGCTCATGGCCGCGAGTCTTCCACCAGGGCGGCAGCACCGGAAGGCGACAGGCTGGCCGGGGACGACCATGCTCGTACGACGACGCGGGCCGGTCCGAGGGCGAAGAACCCTGGGACCGACCCGCGTGGTGGTCGTACGAGACGGATCAGTAGACGCTGACGACGCGCCCGATCTTGAGGTAGCCACGAGCCAGGATCTGGTCCTGCGCCGCCGTGCTCAGCCGGCAGCAGCCGTGCGAGGCGTTGTAGGGCGGGATGCTGGTCGAGCCGTGGATCGCGATGCCGCCGTTGAAGAACATCGGACGGTAGAGGTCACCCAGCGCCCCGTGGTACCAGCCCGGGATGTAGCGGGAGACCTTGAAGGTGCCGCTCGGGGTCTTGCCGTCGTACCAGTGGCCGTTGCTCTGGAACGGCTTGTTGGCGCCGGTGCTGGTGTTGAGGCACAGCTGCACCGCGCCGTTCGAGCAGACAAAGATCAGCTGCTTGGTCTTGTTGACCTCGACGCGCTCGCCGCCGTAACGGGCGTGCGGGCGGGCCCGGAGGTTGACCTTGGCCCAGGTGGCCGGTCCAACCACGCCGTCACGGCTCAGGCCGTAGTACTTCTGGATGGCGTAGACGGCCTGCTGCGTCATCGAGCCGAACGAAGCGTCCGGCGTGCCCAGCCAGTAGCCGGAACCAGCGAGCTTGTTCTGCAGGTCACGGACGGCGGCGCCGGAGCTGCCGACCCGAAGCGTCGGGTAGCTCGTTGCTGCCATGTCCGGGACCGCTCGCGGTGCGATGAGCTGCGACGGCGCGACGGCCGCGTCTGCACGCCCGGCGGTGACGATTCCGATCGCTCCCACGGCGCCTGCGGCGGCCGCCCCCTGCAGCGCCTGCCGCCGATCGATGTTGATGCTGGTCATGGTGCGTCCCTTCCGAAAGTGTGTGCCGATCTACTGCCGGCGTGACGGACCTCCCCGCCCGTCACCAGCAAGACGCCTCAGGCGCCGCCGACGTTGCACGACGACCCGATCAATTGTCGGGTCGTATCCAGGCTGTGACCTGGAGGAGATTTCCCCGGGATCAGTGATACCAGGAGCCGCCTTCGATCGCCTGAATGTGACAAGGAGTGGACCAGCAGCAAGAAGCCCCCTGCCGATGGCAGAGGGCTGGTGCTGGGCGGTCAGCCGGGCTGACGTCCGGGACCGGTCCTGTCGGGGGCGTTGGTCAGCGGCGGCGGCCGATGACGCGACGGGCGCGCTCGGTGCGGTACTTGTCCATGGCGACGACGATCGCCTGGCCACCGTGGGTGTAGGTCGAGATGTGGTTCATCTTGTCTTCCTCCTCATGCAGGTCTCAGGAGCTGTAACGCTCGCTCGCTAGTTTATATTTCGATATTGAATAGTTGTGAATCGTAGAGTGGTGATGTCCATCACCCTCGGGACCGACGGCCTACGATCCGGACCATGAGCACCGCCAGTGATGACGCGAGCGCCGGACCGCCCCTGGACCGACTCGTCACCGAGTCACTGGCCAAGGCCGGGATGCTCTGGATCCGTACGCCGGAGCGCACCTGGCCGGCATGGCACGCCTTCGCCGACGGCACGGTCTACGTCATCTCAGGGCCGGAGGAGCAGGAGCTGCCCGCGCAGCTGCCCGAGACCGTCACCCTCGTGCTGCGCGCGAAGGACTCCCGCGCTCGGCTGCTCACGGTCCCGGCCACCACCGAGCGCATCACGCCGGACGACGACGAGTGGACAGCAGCCACAACGGCCCTCAAGTCAGGACGCCTGAACTCAGCGGTCTTGCAGCCCGACCTGGTCGACCACTGGGCACAGCGCGACGTCGTCGTCACCGCACTGCGACCCGAAGCAGCCGACGCAGAGGTCGGTGCCACCGAGGACGAGCCCTCAGGCGCCGCCCCACCTCTCCCCACCAGGGCCACCACCCGCTAGGGCGGACTCAACCAGCCCATAGCGAGTTGATCGGCGCGTCGCGGCAGAGGGCCGGAAGAGTCGGGGTGGCCCGCGGATAGCCTGGGCTCGATGAGCATGATCCGCGTCTTCGTCGCCCGGATGGCCGGGCTCAAGGTCTTCGACCCCCTGGGTGACCAGGTGGGTCGAGTTCGCGATGTCGTCGTCACGTTCAGCGGACCGCAGCGAGCGCGCGCCATCGGGCTGGTCACCGAGGTCCCGGGCCGGCGCCGTGTCTTCGTACCGATGACCAGGGTCACCTCGATCGATGCTGGTGCGGTCATCACGACCGGCCTGGTCAACATGCGTCGCTTCGAGCAGCGCGCCAACGAGACGCTGGTCTGCGCCGAGATCCTCGACCGCGGCGTGAGCGTGCACTCCCCCGACGGCGACTACGACGGCGTCGTAGAGGACGTCGCCATCGAGCAGAACGCGCGGCGCGACTGGATGGCCGTCAAGGTCTTCGTACGCCAGCGCGGCGGCGCGTCCACCGCGACGCGGGCAGTCTCGCGACTCACGCGACGTCGTACGGGCGCCACGGCTCTCGTGGACATCGAGGACGTGACGGGCTTGCACGAGCAGGCGGCCGCGCAGAGCGCCGAGCGGCTGCTGGAGACCTACGACGACCTGCGGGTCGCCGACCTCGCCGAGGTCATCCACGACCTCAACCCCAAGCGTCGCGCCGAGGTCGCCGCGGCGCTGAACGACGACAAGCTCGCCGACGTCCTCGAGGAGCTGCCCGAGGACGACCAGGTCGAGATCATCGTCGGGCTCAGCACCGAGCGCGCAGCGGATGTTCTAGAGGCTATGGAGCCCGACGACGCCGCGGACCTCCTGGCCGACCTGCCACCGAGCAAGGCCGAGGAGCTGCTCCAGCTGATGGAGCCGGACGAGGCCGCTCCCCTGCGTCGCCTGCTGGAGTACGACGAGAACACCGCCGGTGGACTCATGACCACCGAGCCGGTCATTCTCGGCCCCGAGGCGACCATCGCCGAAGCCCTCGCGCTCGTACGACGGGTGGAGCTGGCGCCGGCCCTCGCCTCCTCCATCTATGTCTGCCGGCCGCCCCTTGAGCCGCCGACCGGGCGATACGTGGGGATGGTCCACACCCAACGCCTGCTGCGCGAGCCTCCGCACACCGCGGTCGGTCAGGTCGTGGACAAGACCGTCGAACCGATCCCTCCCGATGCACCGCTCGGGCGGGTCACGCGCACTCTCGCGACCTACAACCTGGTCGGGGTGCCCGTCGTGGACGATGCCGGCCACCTGCTCGGCGCGGTCACCGTGGACGACGTGCTCGACCACATCCTGCCCGCGGACTGGCGTGAGGAACGTCACGAGATCGATCCGGGGAACCAACCCAGCCCAACACGATGACGGGAGGTGCAGGCCATGACCGAACGACCCACCGAGGAGCGTCCACGGGGGCGTGACAAGGCTGAGCGCACCCGTCTGCGCTCCGGCGGGCGGCGAGAGGTGAGCCGGCTGGACCAGCCGCGCGAGCTGCGCCGCCAGTTCCTGCCCAACGTGCCGATCAGCAACGAACGCTTCGGCATCCTGAGCGAGAAGTTCGCCCGCTTCATGGGCACCGCGACCTTCTTGATCTGGATGACGATCTTCGTGGCGGCCTGGCTCATCTGGAACACCTTCGCGCCCCAGTCGGCCCAGTTCGACCCACGATCGCTCAACTACACCCTGCTGACGCTGATCCTGTCGCTGCAGGCGTCGTACGCCGCTCCCCTCATCCTGCTCGCCCAGAACCGCCAGGACGACCGCGACAAGGTGGGTCTGGAGCAGGACCGCGCCCGCGACGAGCGCAACCTGGCTGACACCGAGTTCTTGACCCGTGAGGTTGCCTCGTTGCGCCTGGCCATGCGCGACACCGCGACCCGTGACTTCGTCCGGTCCGAGCTGCGCTCGCTGCTGGAGGAGATGGAAGAACGCGGCTACCTGCGGACCGAGCCCGAGGCCTCCGAGGAGCCCGACCGTCCCACCGCGTGAGGACATCGCTCCACGGCGACCTACCATGGAGTACATGTCTGCAGCACCTTCCCAGGACTCAGTCCTGGCGGCCCTGGCCACCGTCGACGACCCCGAGATCAAGAAGCCCATCACCGAGCTGGGCATGGTGGAGTCCGTCGACATCACTGAGACCGGCCACGTCACGGTCACGGTGCTGCTCACCATCTCCGGCTGTCCGATGAAGGCGCAGCTCACCGAACGCACCACCCAGGCCGTCCAGAAGGTCGCCGGCGTGACCGGCGTCGAGGTGCGACTGGGCGTGATGAGCGACGAGCAGCGCACCGCGCTCAAGGAGCAGCTGCGCGGCGGAGCCCCCGAGCGCGAGATCCCCTTCGCCCAGCCGGGGTCGCTGACACGCGTGTACGCCGTCGCCTCCGGCAAGGGTGGTGTCGGCAAGTCGTCCGTGACGGTCAACCTGGCCGCCGCCCTGGCGGAGCAGGGCTTGTCGGTGGGCGTCGTTGACGCGGACGTCTACGGCTTCTCCGTGCCCCGCATGCTCGGGGTGGAGCAGAAGCCGACCCAGGTCGATGACATGATCCTGCCGCCTATCAGCCACGACGTGAAGGTCATCTCGATCGGCATGTTCGTCCCGGGCAACCAGCCTGTCGTGTGGCGTGGCCCGATGCTGCACCGTGCGCTGCAGCAGTTCCTGGGTGACGTGTTCTGGGGCGACCTGGACGTGCTGCTGCTGGACCTGCCGCCCGGGACCGGCGACATCGCGATCTCGGTGGCCCAGCTCATCCCGGGTGCCGAGATCCTGGTCGTCACGACCCCTCAGCAGGCGGCGGCCGAGGTCGCCGAGCGGGCCGGTGCCATCGCGTTGCAGACCAAGCAGCGCGTCGCCGGTGTCATCGAGAACATGTCCTGGCTGGAGCTGCCCGACGGCAGCCGTCAGGAGCTGTTCGGTGCGGGCGGCGGCCAGACCGTGGCCGACTCACTCACCCGCTCGATCGGCGCCGAGGTGCCGCTGCTGGGCCAGATCCCGATCGACGTCCGGCTGCGCGAGGGCGCCGACTCCGGGATGCCAGTCGTCCTCGGCGAGCCGACCAGCGCGGCCGCCGTGGCGTTGCGCGGGATCGCCAAGGGCCTGGGCGCGCGCTCTCGCGGGCTCGCCGGACGCTCTCTGGGCCTGACACCCGCCGGCCGCTGACACCTCATCGACCCTGACGATCGGGGGGTCATTTCGCGCCCTGAAGGGCACGAAATGACCCCCCGATCGTCTGCGGGGTGGCCTTACTGCGGTCAGCCCGTGGCCTGGAGCTTGATGGCTGGAGAGACACCGGTGGTGCGGCAGAGCGCATTGACGGCGGCCGTCGCGAAGGTGCCCTGACCCTTGGTCGGAATCCCGTGGTACTCGTTGTTGGCGGTGAGGACCTGGCGGGTGCCGTCGTCGTTGCCGATCCAGCTGGTGTAGTTGCCGATCACCGCGCCGTTGTAACCCCAGGCGGTTTGGCCACAGGCCTCGGCCTTGATGATGCCCAGCCCGAAGCTGTTGCCGGGAGCGTCCGGGATGGGGACCGTGGTCTTCAGCTCGGCCATCTGCTGCGCAGGAACGAGCTTCCCGCCGAGCAGCGCGGCGTGGAAGACCGCTTGGTCGTGCAACGTCGACACCATGTTGCCGGCGCCTGCGGTGAGCGACACACTTGAGAAGGACGTGTCGCGGATGAGGAAGTAGCCGTGCATCCAGTTGCCGTGCAACGTCGGGTCGGTTGTGGGGTAGGTCGTGTCCTTCATCCCCAGCGGTGTCAGGATCCGGTCCTGGATCTCCGTCCCTGAGGCCCTCCCGGTCACAGCCTGGATGATCTCTGCTGCCAGCACGTAGTTGGTGTTGGAGTAGTCGTAGGTGCCGACGGTGCCGCCGGAGACGGCCGTTGCTCGATTGACCAGGTCTCGCGGAGACCAGATGCGGTGGATGTCCGTGTCGGAGTAGTACCAGATCTGGATGTCGAGGATGTCCAGGTAGTCCGGGATGCCGGACGTCATGTTGAGCAGCTGGCGGATGGTGATCTTGGTGCCGTCGTGCCCGTTGGCGTTGACCCATCCGGGCAGCCAATGGTCGACGGTGTCGTCGAGCGAGAGCTTGTGCTCGGCCTCGAGCTGGAGCAGGACGGTGGAGATGAACAGCTTGGTGTTGCTGCCGATCCGCACCTGCGACGTTGGGTCGGCGGGAACGCGCATGAACTGGTCGTTGAAGCCGGCACGGACGGTCTGCTCGGTGCCGTGGTCCCAGATCGCGCCGATCGCGCCGGGCTGGTCAGACAACGCGCCCTGGGCACCGGCTTGCAGGGTTTGCAACGGCGTGGTGTCGTCGGCCTGTGCGGGGCCGGCGCCGAGAGCGGCGGTCAGCCCAGCGGCTGCCATGAACGCCGCCGTCAGGGTGATGTTCCTCATCATGAGCTCCTCGTGAGATCGCGACGGCCTCCAGTACGCAGTCGCGTGACTGCGTACTGGAGGCCATTTCATGGGTCAGTTGCGAGCGGTGCAGGTCACCTGGCCCACGAGGGTTGCGGTGAGGGTGAATCCGTCGGTGCCCTTGCACTTCTCGAGCTCGCCCTTGAGCGCGACGACGGCGGTCAGGATGATGCCCGCGATCGGGCCGATGCCGTACGGCAGGACGACGCCGATGGAGTTCAGGAAGTCCAGGACCTGCTTGGCTGTCGCGCCGAGGGTGAGCAGGTTGTCCAGCAGGGTCGTGGCCTCGCCGTCGAGCCACAGCGTGGCACCCGACCAGTCGATCTCGATGCCGCCGTGCTCGCCCTGGTAGGACAGCGGGTTGCCGGCAACGGCCGAGGAGTGCGGGTTGCCCTGCTGGGCGCGGACGAGCTGGTTGGCCTGGCCAACGGCGGACCGTACGGCTGCGGCACCCTGCGGGTCGAGCATCGAGATCGAGGCAGGGATCGAGGCATGGAACGCGCCGTCCTGACCGAGGGTGACGTACTTGCCATAGCGCGCCACCGTCAACGACGTGATGCCCGGGAACATGACGTGCGTCGGTGCGAGCACGGCCGTGCTCGCCTTTGGCTGCTGGTCATCGATCGGCTGGGCTGATGCCGCCGCTGCGCCAGCGGTCGCGAACAGCACCGAGCCGGTGATGGCGGATGCTACGAGACGGAAGGTGGTGGACTGCATGTGTATGGCTCCTTGCAGTGGTTGTTGGATGTGCCGGGTTCGGCCGTGCATGTCAGGGCTACGGGTTCCAGATGCCGTCGATGCGGTAGTGCATGAAGTGGTACTCGTCGGTCGGGCCAGGGTTCTGGACCCACTGGCTGACGATGATGTGGAAGTCGTTGAACGTCGACCCGGGCACAATCCAGCCGCCGTACGGGTTGCGCACCAGGTTTGCCGTGTCGGGGACGTTCTGCGGGCCAGGCAGGATGAGCGGCTGCTGGAAGGTGTTGAACAGGTCGCCCTCCGGGACCGGGATGACCTGGAGCTTGATGATGCCGTCGCCCGCATCGAAGAAGCTGAAGCCGTACTTGCCGTCCATGGCCCGGAAGCACAGCTCGCCCCACTTGCGCGGTTGAGCAACGCTGGAGGGCGGATTGCCCCAGCCCCAGCCGCCGTTGTACCCCCAGGGCTGGTACGCCGACGGGTCACCCAGGCGGTCCAGCGGCACGCGGTGCAGGATCAGGTCGCTGACGAGGTCGCGGTTGAAGCGCGAGGAGAGAACGTACGCGGTGTTGTTGTCCGCGATGGCGTACGTCTTCTGCTGGAACGCGCCGTTGTACTGGTTGACGTCGTCCCACTTGCACAAGAACTGCCAGGTCTCACCGTTGTCGTCCGAGCGCCAGAAGTCGGTGTGGTGCGCCTGGTAGATCAGGCCCCGCATCAGGTGCATGTAGAGGCTGTTCCCGACTCGGAAGACGTCGGTCGGGATCGCCGTCGTGTTGCCTCCCGGCACCGGGTTGTGAGGCTCGTCGACCAGCTGGCGCACGTGGGCGCCGCCGACGCAGCTGTCGATGGTGAGGTTGTTGATGTCCTGGCTGCCGGAGCGCAGACCGACCGGGCAGCTCCAGGTGCCTTGGAAGATGTGCTCGCCGTCCCAGGTGTCGCCGCCGACGAACAGCATCGAGCCGTCCGGGCACCGCACCGGGATTCCGAGGTCGGTGTACCGGGCGCCGAAGCGTCCGGTCTGTGCATTGCCGGTCAGGTCCTGCAGCCGGGTGGCGATGCCCGGTCCTGGTCCCATCCGCATGCCGGTCGGGCGCGACGCAGAGGCCGATCTCGCGGTCGCGCCGGCCAGAGCCGTGGCGGCCGCAGCTCCCGTCACTCCCTTGAGCACAGCGCGTCGACTGCTCACACCGAGCTGCGCCAGCGTCTTCTTGTCGCTCATGACTTTCTCCCTGAGTATTCGATTTCTTGAACGGAATCGAGGCGTCCTGAGGATTCGTACGCGCGCCTCCGTGCTCACCCACCCGCGGTCATCTGCCGCATCATCACCGCCGCAGCTCACGAGTGCGCCGTCACGCGGTGGCCGGCGTGCTCAGCTCACGCCGTAGACCTTGAAGGCCTTGTCGATGGCACATTTGCCGTCAACTGGCAGGGTCCGGTTGATGAAGTACGCCGACGTCTTGGCCTGGGCGCAGGTGCTGCGGCCGATGACTCCGTGGCCCCAGCCCGGTACCTGGATCAGGCGGGAGCCAGGAATCGTCTGCTGCGTCCGCAGGGCGCCGGCCAGGGGCGTCGCCGGGTCGTGGGTGGTGTTGAGGATCAGCGGCGGTGTGCGCAGCGTGGTGTTCCACGGGCCGCGATACGACGACGCCGACGATCCCGGCCACTGCGAGCACTGGGAGTAGCCCCAGACCCACGAGCCCCCACCGGGGTAGCGCTTCTCCCGCTGGGCGGCGACTGCTGGGAACACCGACGTCGCCGGCGAGGTCTGATCCGCACACGCGACCTGCTGCCCGCCACCGAGTCCGATGATCTCGCCGTAGTCGGAGTAGTTGGATCCCATCCCCGCCGGCAGGACGCCGAAGGACTGGAGCGTCGCCACCACGGCGTTCAGAACCGCTGCGTACGTCGCCGGGTCTAGGGGCGCGGTATACAACCGGTAGATCGCGTTGACCAGGCTTGCCATCGAAGGGAAGTTGCGGGGGTTGTAGGACTGGAAGCCGAAGGCCGTATCCAGGTAGCCCTCGGTCAGCTGCAGTCCGGGTACGCCAATCGGCTTGGTGTGCATGAGCTTTCGCACCGTGTCGTACTTCTTCAACGAGTTCGGCGCAAGGGCACACGCCTTGGGGCCGGCCTTGTCGCACTGCGCCATCGAGCTGCGAATCGACTGGCTCATCCCGGCGTCCTGACCCGTACGAACCTGGGCCGGGAGGCCATGAGCCGGTCCGGTCAGTGCTTTGGCATCGATGGTTCCATCGAGCACGATGGCCCGCACCCGGCTCGGGAACATCGCGGCGAAGGTCTGGCCGACGATGGTGCCGTAGGACACCCCGTAGTAGCTGATCTGCTTCTCGCCCAAGGACTGTCGTACGGCATCCATGTCACGTGCGTTGTCCGCAGTCGAGACGTGATCGAGCAGCGCGCCGCCACTGGCCTTGCAGTTGCCACGCTGGTGGGCGTCCCAGGCGTTCTGCTGGTTGATCTGGTCCTGCGTCGTCGGCACGGGGCTCGGCGCAGGAAGCACGGGCAGCACCCACCATGGCCTGGAGCAGTTCACATGGGCCGAACCGCCCGTACCCCGCGGGTCGATCGCCACGATGTCGAACTTGGCTCGCACCTGTGGGCCCATGCCCTCAGCGAAAGTGGGAAGGGCGGACACCCCGGACTCGCCCGGCCCTCCGGGATTGATCATGAGCACGCCGATCCGGTGTGCCTTGTCCGTCGCCGGGATGCGGGCCGCGGCCAGCGTCGTCGTACCCGCAGCTGGCGAGGAGTAGTCGATTGGGACCGTGATGGTGCTGCACTCCATACCGGCCGGCACCTTGCCCTGACAGGCGCCCCAGCTGATCGCAGGAATGGCAGCCGCGGTCGTCCTGGCTCCGGCGCCGCCACCAGTCGCGCGGTCCGGGGCCGCTACAGCGGTGCCACCTGCGGCGGCGGTCATGCTCACGGCTGCGGCAGCAGTCACGACCCCGCGCGACAGCCTCGTCCTGATTCGACTACTCATGCCGGCGAGCATGGCACCCGGCCAGGGCCACGGCAGGGCCAACGGCCGGTCATATACCGGGGCAAGTGACAAGTTTTACCTCTTGCTTAAGGAATTAGTTAACTATTACCCTCCCGTACGATCGCTGAGGATCTCGAACAAGCGAGAGCGCGCTACGACGTGCCCCCACCAGCCCTTCTCGCGGGTGCCACCCATGTCGCTCGATTTGGCGAGTCCGACTCCGCTGCAGGCTGGGAGTCACCAACTCAACTCTTCTCGAGCTCGCACCCGGCACCCCGTTCGTGCTCGTGAACTACGCGGTCGTCCCCGGACCAGCATCGGGGTCAGATGCTGAGCTCGCGCTCGAGCCGCTCTAGGGCTCGACGACCGAGTCCGGACGCCAGGTCGATCGCAGTCACGCCGACTCCGTCGCAGCAGCGTTGGGTCCGAGGCGCGGCCACTCGATGGCCGGGCAGCGGTCCATCACCATGTCGAGACCGGCGGCGGTCGTCCGCTCATAGGCCGCCTCATCGATCACGTCGAGCTGGAACCAGACGGCCTTGGCCCCGATCTGCACGGCCTGGTCCGCGATGTCGCCGGCCAGCTCGGAGCGTACGAACACATCGACGACGTCGACCTTGAACGGGATGTCAGCAAGCGTGGCGTAGCCCTGCTCGCCGTGCACGGTGTCCGCGTTTGGGTGGACCGGCACAATGCGTTTTCCGTTGCGCTGCAACAGTTTTGAGACACCGTACGCCGCTCGCGACGGGTTCTCCGACAGGCCCACCACCGCCCAGGTCTCGCCTTCGGCAAGGGTCCTGCGAATGACGGCGGGATCACCCCACTGCGTGCTCACCTCAAAGGTCATGAAGTCTCAACCTCCAACGACACCAGCGGTATTCCCGTCATCGGGCAACCTCAGCTGGTTGCCGCGAGGTTGTCCCGGAGCAGCTCACGATGAACGCGTTGCGCGTCGCGATGAAGGTCGACCCCGGCGCTGGTCAGCCGGACGAACATGGCCCGACGGTCCTGGTCGCAGATGCTGCGCTCGATGAGGCCGGCCTTCTCCAAGCGGTCCACGACTCGCGAGAGGGCGCTCTGAGTGAGACAGGAGACCTCGCGCAGGTCCTTCATGGCGCACGGGCTGCCCTCAGTGGTGTTCATGAGACCGTCCGTCAGGTCGAGCGTCTCGAACTCGCTCAGACCGATCCCGAAGTCCGCCTCGAGCCGGCGCTCAAGCGCGCCCGAGGTCCGGAAGTAGGTGCCCTGAAGGGCGCGCCACTCCTCGACGAGGTGGTCGTCATCAGCTGTTGGCACACCGGCATCCTAGGCGCCACGCGATTTACATGCAAGAGCAATAAATGCTTGTGCATTGAATGCACGTGCATCTATTGTCACTCCTCGTGACCTCTGCACAGCTCACTCAAGCCCCTACTGTCCCCACTACCGATGAGCCGGCCCGTTGGTCTGCACGCCGCTGGATCCTGCTGCTCACGCTCTGCACCGTCCTTGCCTTGGACGGCCTGGACGTCTCGATGGTCGGCGTCGCGCTGCCCTCGATCGGCACCGAGCTGTCGATGGACACCGCGTCCCTGCAGTGGATCGTCTCGGCCTACGTCCTCGGATACGGCAGCCTGCTGCTCCTCGGCGGCCGGCTCGCCGACCTCCTCGGTCGACGTCGGATCTTCCTCATCGCCCTGAGCGTGTTCGCGATCGCTTCCCTCGTCGGCGGGCTGGTCAGCGACCCCGAGCTGCTGATCGCCTCGCGATTCGTCAAGGGTCTTGCGGCCGCCTTCACCGCGCCGACCGGCTTTTCGATCATCACGACGACCTTCAAGGAGGGCCCAGAACGCAACAAGGCCATCTCCATCTACTCGACCTTCGGCGCGAGCGGGTTCTCCCTCGGCCTGATCGTCGGCGGCCTCATGACCGCGCTCAGCTGGCGGTGGACCTTCCTCGCCTCGGTCCCACTCGCGGTGGCCGCAGTCGCCCTCGGCATGCGCTACATCCCGCGCGACCGACCCAGCGAGGAGGGCGGCCATGACGTCCTCGGCGCAGCAACTCTCACCGCCGGCATGCTCGGGACGGTCTACACGCTGGTCTCGGCGCCAGAGGCCGGCTGGGGCTCTGCCCGAACGATCGTCGGCTTCGTGCTCTCGGCAGCGGTGCTCGCGGCCTTCGCAGCGGTGGAGCAGCGTGTCCCGCACCCGCTCATCAGGTTTGGGATCCTGCGCGAGGGCTGGGTCGCTCGGGCCAACGTCAGCATCGTGGTGCTGTTCGGGGCCTACATCAGCTTCCAGTTCGTCGTGACGCTCTACCTGCAGTCGGTGCTGGGTTGGTCGCCGTTGGCGATGGCCATGGCTCTGCTGCCGGCCGGCATCGTGGTGATTCTGAGCGCACCGTTCGCGGATGCGCTGATCGAGCGGTTCACCGCACCGCGCCTGGTCATCGCTGCGATGGCTGCCCTGGCGGTGGGCTACACGCTCTTCCTGCGGATCGGTACGACTCCCGCGTACGCCACGGACATCCTGCCGTCCGTCATCCTGCTGGGTGTCGGTTTCGGGTTGGGCTTCCCGGCCATCAACGTGCTGGCCACCAGTGGCATCAGGAATGAGGAGCAGGGTCTGGCTGCAGGGCTCATCCAGTCCAGCGGCCAGGTCGGCGCAGCGCTCGTACTCGCCGTCACCTCGGCGCTGGTCTCCGGCGCCGAGGGCGAGAAGGGCAACGCGGAAGCGATGCTCGACAACTACCGGCCCGGTCTGCTCCTGTGCCTGCTGGTCGCGGTCGCCGGACTGCTGATCGCCGCAGCTCCGGGTCGCCGGCGGGCCCGGGCCGATCGGCTCGACGTGGAGCTGGCGGACTGACCCACCAACAGCGATGCCGGGTGAGCCATCGGCTCACCCGGCATCGCTGTCGTTGCGTGATCGCTGTGTCACGTGGCGTCGAGGTCCCAGGGGGTGTCGCGGTCCGGGTCGAAACGCTGGGTGAAGGGCTGAGCCATCTCCGGCGGCGCGGACTCCGACCCGGCGTCGATCGGCGCGACCGGATCGGCGCCGTCCGGCGGATCGGCCGGCTCGTCGAACAACGCCTGACGCACGATCTTGCGCGGGTCGTACTGCCGCGGGTCGTACTGCTGCCAGTCGATGTCCTGGAACTCCGGGCCCATCTGGTCCTTCAGCTGAGTCTTGGCGCCCTCGGCCATGTCTCGTGCCTGACGGATCCAGTCGCGCAGCTTGCCGACGTATTCAGGCAGCCGGTCGGGGCCGATCACCAGCATGGCCAGGACCAGGAGTCCGAAGAACTCCCAGGTGTTGATCCCGAACACCCGTTATCCCCTCACCGTGCTGTCGGGCGCGATCATCCGGTCGCTCCTTCGAGCGTCACGTCGACCGTGCGTTGCTGGCCCCCGGACCGTACCAACAGCCGAACCTTGTCTCCGACCTGCTTGGCCCGGATGGTCACGATGAGCTGGTTGGCGCTGGTCACCTTGAGGTCGTCGATCTTGAGGATGATGTCACCATCTTTGAGGCCGGCCTTCGCTGCGGGTCCGCCCGCCCGCACCGCCGGCTCGCCGTTGCTGCCGGCGAGCTTGGCGCCCTCGCCGGTGTAGCCCGAGTCCACGAACGCTCCGATGATCGGGTGCTCAGCCTTGCCCTTGCTGATGAGCTGATCCACGGTCCGCCGAGCCTGGTCGGACGGGATCGCGAAGCCCAGCCCGATGTTGCCGCCCTCGGTGGCCTTGCTGCCCGGCACGCGAGCGATCGCGGTGTTGACGCCGACGACCTGACCGTGACCGTCGAGCAGCGGACCGCCCGAGTTGCCCGGGTTGATCGCCGCGTCCGTCTGGATGGCGTTGATGTAGGACCGCTGGTCCTCGGAGCCGCCGGGTGAGACCGGCCGGTTGAGCGCGCTGATGATGCCGGTCGTCACCGTGCTGTCGAGGCCGAGCGGCGAACCGACCGCGATCACCGGGTCACCCACGGCCACCGCCTTGGACTCCCCGAACGTCACCGCCGCGAGGCCGGTCCGGTTGACCTTGACCACGGCAAGGTCGTACGACGCGTCCCGGCCGACGAGCTTGCCGTCCACCTGGGAGCCGTCCGGAAAGAGCACCTTGATCTTGCCCTGGTCGCCACCCGCCTGAACCACGTGGTTGTTGGTGACGATGTAGCCGTCCTGCCGCGTCACGAAGCCGGACCCGGTGCCACCGGAGTCCTCGCCCGCATCGGTCACCTCCAGCGTGACGACGCTGGGCAGCACGGACCTGGCGATCGGCGCGACACCTGAGCCGGCCGAGCCGGACGCCTGCGTCTGCGGTTCGTCATCCTGCTGACCTAGTGCGTAGCCGCTGACGCCACCCGCCGCGCCGGCCAGCAGCGCGAGTCCGATCGCTGACGCGACGAGCACGCCCGTACGCCGACGTGGCGGCTGCGGAGGCCCCGGCGGCACGAGCTGAGGCGCACCGAACGGCGGCCCAGCCGGCCGATAAGGAGGGATGGGGCCGCCAGGCCCCTGGTGAGGCGGCTGCGGCCCGGAGACCGGGGCGTACGGCTGCTGCGCCCCGAGACCAGGCGGCGGCTGGCGTACGCCCGCCGGGCTCGCGCCGGCACCCGGGCCAGGAGTCAACCGAACGGTCTCCGTCCGCTCGAGGTCGAGCGGTTGCGTCGACTCGGGAGGGCCACCGGCCGGACTGCTGCCGTGTTCGGTCATGAGGAGAAGTGTGCCGCAGTGCTCAGAGCGTCACGGCACCCGGAGGGAGGCACGCAGCACCAACGGCTGTGCATCCGGCGCGTCGATCGAGTCCTCGGCATCTCGTTCGGCCCGCGCGATCGCGGCGGGGACGACGTTCGAACCGATGGGCACCACGGAGCGTGGCGTGCCGGCGACGCGCACGTTGGCGGGCGACGGCGTGAAGCTCGCGGTGGACTGGACCCGGGTCGGGACGTTGGCCACGACGAGCGCAACGCCGACGCAACCGGCCACGGCGACCAGAGCGCACAGCACCGGATGCCGCACGGACTGGTACTGCGGCGGGGCGTCCCAGGTCACGAGAGTCGGGGTGCGACGGGGAGCCACCGGGGGCATCGGGGTGTGCTCGGCCAGGCCGAGCAGACCTGCGACCAGGTCCTGCTGCCGGCTGGGGTCCGGGCGGAAGGCGCGCAGGCTCTGGACGAGTGCGCGTTCCTGCTCGACCTGCCAGCAGCACATCGAGCACACGAGAAGGTGGCGCTCGACCCACAGGGTCTGGTCAGCATCGAGGAGACCGTCCACGTAGTCGTGGACCGCCTCTCCGAGGTGACGAGCGCGCACAGTCATCAGTGTGTCCCGGACACCACTCGTCCTGTGCTGAGTCCCGCGCCTGAGGTGACCGGCGTACGCACCTCGCGGGTGCGCTCCGGCGCGCGGTGGGCCAGGGCCTCACGCAGCTGGGCGCGACCGCGGTGGATCCGCGAGCGCACCGTGCCGAGCTTGATGCCGAGCGTGGTGGCGATCTCGTCGTACGACAGTCCCTCGATGTCGCACAGCACGACTGCGGCACGGAACTCCGGAGCGAGGGCGTCGAGCGCACGCTGGACGTCGTCGTCGAAGTGGGTGTCGGCGTACTGCTGCTCGGGACCCGCCTCACGGCTGGGCAGCCGGGCCGCGGCGTCGTCGGCGAGCGCGTCGAAGCGGATGCGCTGCTTGCGGCGCATCTTGTCGAGGAAGACGTTGGTGGTGATGCGGTGCAACCAGCCCTCGAAGGTGCCGGGGCGGTAGGAGTGCAACGAGCGGAACACGCGGACGAAGACGTCGTGGGTCAGGTCCTCGGCGTCGTGGACGTTGCCGGTCAGCCGGTACGCCAGTCGGTAGACGCGCGCGGAGTGCTCGGTGACGATCTCTTCCCAGGTCGGCGGCTCCCACCCGGGCGGTGCCTGGTCGGGTACCTCGGTCCGGGGCGGACGCACGCCGACAGCGACGCTTCCGGTTGGTCCTGACTGATCGCTCATGGTCTCACCTCTTCTAGTCGCGACGCCCCCGCGTCGCTGGAGACACCTTGGCCTCCTGTCACCACTGTGGTCGGCGAACCTGGACATTTCCTGGGCGGAGCCTGGGGCAGCGCCGTGGGTCGGTGGCGCGGCTACAGTCGGGGCCATGAGCACCATGAAGCCTGCAACGTGGGCCTATACCGAGGAGTTCCCCCAGGAGTCCGAGGTCATCGAGGCAGCCCGTCGTCGTGGTGCTGAGCTCGGGTGCACACCGGTGTCGGCCGGCACCGGCGCCGCCCTGGCCTTGCTGGCCGCGACCGTCGGAGCGCGCGCCGTCGTCGAGATCGGCACGGGAGCCGGCACCTCCGGGCTGTGGATGCTGCGAGGTATGCCGACGGACGGTGTCCTGACGACCATCGACATCGACCCCGAGCACCAACGAGCCGCCAAGCAGGCGTACGCCTCTGCCGGCATCGCCTCGCAGCGCACCCGGGCGATCTCCGGGAGCGCCCTGGACGTGCTCCCCCGGCTGGCCGACGGCGCGTACGACCTGGTGCTGGTCGACGGCGACAAGCCGGAGTACCCGCAGTACGTCGAGCAAGCGCTGCGACTGCTGCGGTCCGGCGGCGTGATGGCCATCGACAACATGCTGTGGCACGACCGCGTGGCCGACCCGGCGGTCCGGGACGAGACGACGGTCGTGCTGCGCGACCTCGGCAAGGAGCTGCGCGACCGGGACGGACTCGTGGTCTCGCTGCTGCCCGTCGGTGACGGGCTCCTCACCGCCGTCAAGCGCTAGACACCCGACATGCCGCTGGCCCCGGACGCGAGTCGCGTCCGGGGCCAGCAGTACGAGCAGTACGTGATCAGCCGATACAGCCCTTGATGGCGTCACCGAGAGCGGCAGCCTCCTCGGCGTTCATCTCGACCACCAGTCGCCCGCCACCTTCGAGGGGCATACGCAGCAGGATGCTGCGGCCCTCCTTGGTGACCTCGAGGGGACCGTCGCCGGTCCTGGGCTTCATCGCCGCCATGGGAACTCCCTTTCGCATCGCGTGGCTTGCATGTCTCTGAACGCACCACCACGCGGGGGTCGACTGCTGGCCGTCCAGCTGATGCGCTCAAGTGCTGACCTATTATCTCCTCCCGCGACGCCAGGGGGAAATCCCCGCGCAACCGGCTTTGTCGTGGTGCTGAGGCAGACTGTCGAGCATGCACGCCCGATCCGCCGTGTTCGACCTCTACGGCGACCACCTCGCGTCCCGGGGTGGTTGGGCTCCGATCGCCTCCGTCGTACGCCTGCTGGACGCCGTCGACGTCGGTGCACCGGCCGTTCGTACGGCCGTGTCACGCCTCTCCCGGGAGGGCTGGCTCGAGGCCGACGAGCGCCACGGTGTCCGAGGTTATGCGACCACACCACGCGCAACCCGACGGCTGGCATCGGCCTGGGACCGCATCTACCGGACCTCCCCGCCCACCTGGGACGGCCGTTGGCACGTCCTGGTGTGCGAGCACGTGTCCGACCGTAGCCGCCGCGACCGGATCAGCGCCTCCCTGGGCTACCTCGGCTTCGCCCGGATGGCGCCCGACACCTGGGTAGGGCCGCGGACCAGCGACGAGCTCGAGTCCGCCCTGGAGGGTCAGGCCTCGCGATCGTTCGAGGCCAGCTTCGACGGTGATGGGGCGGCGCTCGCCGAGGAGCTGTGGGATCTGCGAGAGCTGGCGGCGGCGTACGACGACTTCGTGGGCTGGGCGGACCTCGTCACCTCTGCGGTCGCGGACCTGCCGCGTCGGCCGCGTGAGGCGTTCGCCGTCCGCACCGAGCTGGTGCACGAGTGGCGCAAGTTCCTGTTCCGCGATCCGGGGCTACCACCGGAGGTGCTGCCCAACGACTGGCCCGGTCATGCCGCGGCAGCCCGTTTCGATGAGCTGACCCGTGAGCTGCGCCCGGCCGCCGGGGCGTTTGTGGACGGCTGCTTGCGCGGCGACCCTGATGTGATCGGCGTCCCCCACGCCGCTCTAGAGTCGAGCGACTGATCCGAGCCCTCAAGGAGCCACGATGTCCGACGCCCCTGTCCTGGTGACCCGCGACGCCGGTGTCGCCACCGTGCAGCTCAACCGTCCCGACGCCATGAACTCGCTGAACGTGGCCACCAAGGAGGCGTTGCTCGCGGCCCTGCAGGAGGTGGCCGAGGACGCCGAGGTACGCGTCGTCGTGCTGACCGGGTCGGGCCGGGCGTTCTGCGTCGGGCAGGACCTCAAGGAGCACGTCGGGCTGCTCAAGGCGCAGTCGGACGACCTGTTCAGGACGGTGCGGGAGCATTACAACCCAATCGCCCTGCTGCTGGCCACCATGAACAAGCCCGTCATCGCGGCCGTCAACGGCGTGGCCGCCGGCGCGGGTGCGTCCATGGCGTTCGCCTGTGACCTGCGGATCGTGGCCGACACCGCGGGGTTCAACCTGGCGTTCACCGGTATTGCCCTGTCCTGCGACACCGGCTCGTCCTGGACGCTCCCCCGGCTGGTCGGCACGGCCAAGGCCAAGGAGCTGCTGCTGATGCCGCGCACGGTCAAGGCGGACGAGGCGCTGGAGCTCGGGCTGGCGACCCAGGTCGTACCTGCCGCGGAGCTCGAGGCGACGGTCCGCCAGCTGGCGACCACCCTCGCGGCTGGGCCGACCGTTGCGTACGGGTCCGTACGCCGGGCGGTCGACTTCTCCGCCTCCCACGACCTGGCCGAGTCACTCGCGAACGAGGGCGAGCTGATGACTCTCACCGGCAAGACGCAGGACCACGCTGACGCTGTCGACTCCTTCCTCGCCAAGGAGAAGCCGACCTTCCACGGCCGGTAGGCCGATCGCTGGTCGAGTAGGCGAGCTCCCAGGGCGAGCCGTATCGAGACCAGGTGCGCGCGGTTGCCAGGTCTCAATACCCCTCCGCTGCTTTGGGTCGAGTAGGCGAGGAACGAGCCGTATCGAGACCCGCTCCGGCTACTCGACCAGCGGTTGACCTAGATCGGGTTGTCGGCGGGTGGGATGAAGCGCAGCAGCTCCCAGCCCCACCAGACCTGCCAGCCGAGACCGAGCAGCACCAGGACGACGGTCCGTAGGCCGATGAAGCGGTACTGCTTCGACCGCTCGTCATCGGCCGTCCAGCCGCCGCCGATCAGCACGACGCCGAGCGGGAAGATGAAGAGCAGGTAGCGGTAGGTGCTGGTCCACGGGTCGAGCACGGCGCCGAGGTAGAGCATGTAGCCCAGCACCCACGCCCGCAGCACCGGACCGAGGGCGCGCGCCCAGGGGCCGAGAATCGCGACCAGCAGCCCGATGATCATGGCGATCAGCCAGAAGCGGCCCCAGAAGTCGCCGAGTGCGACCGCCATGTTGTGCCACCACGGCTGGAACGGCTTGACCTGACCACCTGCGCGCCAGGTGCCCATCGTGTCGGTGTACGCCTTGGGCTCGCCGGTCTGCCACCACGCGATGGCGGGCCAGATCAGTCCGGAGACGCCGCATGCCACGAGCGTGCCGAGCATGCCGGTCCAGTCGGTGGAGTCCAGCGGTCGTTCGCGGCGCGCGCGCCACCGGACGATGACAGCGATCAGCGCGACGAAACCCAGCGGGATCGCGATCGGTCGGGCGAGGCCGGTGAGCAGCGCCAACCCGATCGCCACGATCCACTGCTCGCGCTGGATGGCGAGCAGGAAACCGCACAGCAGCAGCATGGCCAACGACTCGGTGTACGCCATCTGCAGCGTCGGGGAGGGCGGCGAGGCGGCGTACACACAGACGGCGGCGAAGGCGATGGCTGGACCCACACGGTCACGCAGCAGCACTCCCATGACACCGGCCGCGGCGGTGCCGAGCGCGAGGGACAGGAGCGAGCCGACGACGCCGAACGACAGTCCGGTGAGCGCCATCAACGCCTTGGTGAGCAACGGGAACAGCGGGTAGAACGCCCACGGGTTCTGCTGCAGGGCACCGTCCTGGCGAGGCAGCTGGTCGGGGTAGCCGTCGTCGACGACCGTTTGATACCAACGGCCGTCCCACATGCGGCTGATGTCCCAGTAGGTCGTGCTGTGGCCGTTCTCGGGTCCGAACGGCACGCCCTCGGGCACCTGGTGGTGGGCGAGCCAGATCATCAGCACGGCCGACAGGAGCCGGAAGCCGACGTAGGACCCCACCACCACCAGCACGAAGCGGGAGCGCAGCAGCTGCTGCGCCCGGCCCGGCTCCTGGACGCGACGGACGCGCTCCGCCACGGTCGCGGTCATCGGCCGGCCTCCGATCGGAAGCAGCCGACCAGGTGGTCATCGACCAGTCCGCAGGCCTGCATGGCGGCGTACATCGTGGTCGGCCCGACGTGGGCGAAGCCGGCCTTCTTGAGCGTCTTGGCGAGGGCCACCGACTCGGGGGTGGTGGCGACGGCGTCGGCCAGGGTGCGCGGCGGTGTGTGGGACGACGGCTGGTGCGACCAGATCACCTCATCGAGGCCACCGACCTCACGCAGCTGTACGACGGCGCGTGCGTTGGTGATCGCGGCCTCGATCTTGCGTCGGTTGCGCACGATCCCGGCGTCGGCCATCAGTCGGACGACGTCCGAGTCGTCATACGCCGCAACGGTTTCGGGGTCGAATCCGGAGAACGCCTCGCGGAAGGCGGGGCGCTTGCGCAGGATCGTGATCCACGCGAGCCCGGACTGGAAGGCTTCGAGAGTGATCCGCTCGAACAGCGGAGACTCGCCGTGGACCGGCACACCCCACTCGTCGTCGTGATAGTCGAGGTAGTCCGGCGTCGAGCCTGCCCAGGCGCAGCGCGGTCGGCCGTCGGCCCCGATCACGAGGCCGTCGTCGGGTGAAGTCACGCCCCGGCCACCGCCCGAGCGACGAGGTGGTCGACCGTACGGCCGAACAGGAGCTTGGCGGCCCGGTCCGTTACCGGAGCGAGCAGTCTGCCGAGCCGTTCCGGTCGCGGCCAGACCTCCTCCTGCCAGGTGAGGCGTGATCCACCGGCGACCGGCGCGACCTCGATCTGCGCCGAGCCACCGAACACCCGACCGAACTTCTCGAAGCGGACCACGCCGGCGTCGGTCGTCGTCGGCGGGGACCACACGACGACCCGCATCGGGTCATGGATGACCACTCGGCCGACTCCGGTCACGGCGTCCACCACCTGCCCCACTCCTTCTCCTCCGGTCACGACAAGGCGTGTCAACGGCACGTGCTCGCCTTGACGAGGCCAGTCGGTCACCACGGCCCAGAGCCGGGCAGCGGGCACCGGTGTCTCTCGTACGATCTCGACGACACCCACGTTGCCTGCTCAGTCGGCGGCGGCGTGCCGGGCGTGCTGCTCGAGCTCACCACGCAGCCGCTCGATCTCACGGTCGCGCACGAGGAGCTCGTCACGGACCCGGTCCAGGACCCCGTCGACCTGGTTCATCCGGTAGCCGCGCAGGCTCTGGTCGAACCGCAGGCCATCGATGTGGTCGGCGTCCACCGGGCCTTCGGGAAGGTCCTCGAAAGGCGTGGTGGAGGTCGCCTCGTCCATGGTGGTCACGGGGATGCGCCCGATGGCAGCGGCCGCCGCGAGACCGATGACGACGACGAGGAGGGCAATGAGGACCACGATCACGGGTTCGAGGATAGGTCACGACCCTGTCGCGCACCCCGGAGTGTCACAGGGTCACTCCGGTCGTTGTGCGTCCCGCCGCTGCTCGTTGGCCGCGACGATCAGGGCGACGGCCTCTTCGGGACTGTCAACCACGTGCAGCCGCTGGACGTCAGCCTCGCTGATCATGCCGTGCTCCAGCAGCGTGCCGCGCAGCCAGTCGATCATCGGCGTCCAGAACTCCTGGCCCAGCAGCACCACGGGAAAGCTGGTGACCTTCTGGGTCTGGACGAGGGTGATCGCCTCGAACAGCTCATCGAGGGTGCCGAAGCCGCCAGGCAGGAC
This sequence comes from Luteipulveratus mongoliensis, assembly GCF_001190945.1. Classification (NCBI taxonomy): domain Bacteria; kingdom Bacillati; phylum Actinomycetota; class Actinomycetes; order Micrococcales; family Dermacoccaceae; genus Luteipulveratus; species Luteipulveratus mongoliensis. Next base: position 4,290,342 of record NZ_CP011112.1, read on the forward strand.
GACGTAGCCCTCGGCGTACTTGACGAACATCGTCTTGCGGGCGAAGAAGTAGCGGAAGTTGACGCCGAGGTTGACGTAGGGATTGAGGCCGTTCTCGAAAGGCAGCTCGATCCCGAGGCCGACGCTGGTGCCCCCAGCGTCCGCAGCCCCCTTGTTGGCCGCCTCCATCGCGCCGGGGCCACCGCCCGTGATCACCGCGTAGCCAGCCTCGACGAGCAGCCGACCGACCTCCTGACCGAGGGCGTACGAGGGGCTGTCCACCGGCGTACGCGCCGAGCCGAAGACGCTGACCGCGCGCCCGAGCTCGGCCAGCGCCCCGAAGCCTTCGACGAACTCGCTCTGGATGCGCAGCACCCGCCAGGGATCGGTGTGCAGCCAGTCGGACGACTCGGCGTTGTCGAGCAGGCGTGCGTCGGTGGTGGTGCCGGGCACCTGCGTGCCCCGCAACGTCGTCGCACCTTTGCGGTACTCCCTACCTGTCGTCATGAGGTTCCCTCTCAGCTCTCGAGCCAGCGTCGCAGCGCCGCCTCGGCATCGATGATCTGCTGCTCTGGGCAGCGCTCGTCGTCGGTGTGGGCCAGGTTGGGGTCGCCCGGGCCGAAGTTGACCGCCGGCACCGCGAGCGAGGAGAAGCGGGCGACGTCGGTCCAGCCCTGCTTCGCCGTGACCGGCAGGTCCAGCGCCTTCACGAACGCCTGCGCCACTGGACGGTCCAGGCCCGGACGTGCCCCGTCCGCGGTGTCGCCGAGCGTGACGTCGTAGCCCTCGAAGACCTCGCGTACGTGAGCGAGCGCCTGCTCCGCCGTCTGGTCCGGCGCGAAGCGATAGTTGACCGTCACGGTGCAGACGTCGGGGATGACGTTGCCGGCGATGCCGCCGCTGATACCGACCGCGTTGAGCGCCTCGTGATAGTCGAGCCCGTCGACTGACACCGTGCGCGGCTCGTACGCCGACAGCCTCGCCAGCACATCGCCCGCGTCGTGAATCGCGTTGTGCCCGTTCCAGGGTCGCGCCGAGTGGGCCGCGACTCCCTTGGTGACGACGTCGACTCGCAGCGTGCCTTTACAACCGCCCTCGATACCGCCGTCGGTCGGCTCGAGCAGCACGGCGAAGTCGGCTTCCAGCAGCTCCGGGTGCGTGGTCGCGAGACGGCCGAGTCCGTTGTAGCGGTCCTCGACCTCCTCCGCGTCGTAGAAGACGTAGGTCACATCACGACTGGGCTCGAGAACCGTTGCAGCCAAACGCAGCTGGACGGCGACGCCACCCTTCATGTCAGTGGTGCCGCGTCCCACGAGCATGCCGCCCTCCCGTCGTACGGGCAGGTTGGGCGGGTCCGTCAGAGGCACCGTGTCGAGATGGCCGGCGAGGACGACACGCTCGGCGCGACCGAGCGTCGTACGCGCGACGACGGAGTGGCCATCGCGTACGACCTCCAGGTGCGGGAGCGCGCGCAGCGCCTGCTCCACGGCGTCGGCCAGGTCACCCTCGTGATGGCTGACCGACTCGATGTCACACACAGCAGCGGTCAGGGTCACGACGTCGGCGGTCAGGTCGAGGGAAGCCATGGCCCTCATCCTGACCTATCGGTGCGGCCCGGCTACGCCGGCGTGCTCGGGCCGTACCGCGCCAAGGTCCGTTCGGCTCCGGCCACGATGTCCGCGATCAACCACTGCGGCTCGACCACAGTGAGGTCGGCGGACATGAGCACCGCGACAGCGCCGAGGACGTGTGGCTGACGAACCGTGAGACGCCAGGTCTGCAGGGCGCCGTCGCTCGCGCCGGACTCGACCTCGATCTCCGAGCCCGGCGCCAGCTGCATGGACAGGAGACGTCGGACCGGGCCCGCCGCGGCCGGTTCGACGAGGACAACGGCGTCGGTCGGCGACAGACGCCCCTCGAACGCTCGCCGCAGCTCATCCCAGATCTGTGCGAGCGGCCGCCGGTCCGCCAGGTCGGCGGGCACGTCGAGGACCTCGACGGCGGAGACCCTCGACACCCGGTACGTCCGCTGCTTGCGACGATGCTCAGCGACGAGATACCAGCGACCGGAGTGGTCGACGATGCCGACCGGATGCACAGTGCGTACGGACGGGTGCGCGGACTCGGCGGAGGCGTAGGCCAGCCGAACTCGCCGACCCTGCGTGGCCGCCTCACGCAGAGCCGGCAACCAGGGCACCTCATCGACCGCCGCGAACCAGCGACGCCGGTCGGCGACCACGACGCCGCCAAGGGCCTCGGCATCCTCCAACGCGCGGGCCGGGGCGGTCGCCGCGATCTTCGCCAGCGCCGACGTCAGGTCGGCACCCAGACCGAGATCAGCCGTGGTCTCGCGAGAGGCCCACGCGAACAGAGCCTGCGCCTCTGGGGGCGTCAGGCCGCTCGCCTGCGTGGTGAAGCCCTCCATCAGGACGCACCCGCCACCCCGCCCGCGCTCGGTGTAGACCGGGACGCCGGCCGCCGACAGCGCTTCCATGTCCCGCAGGACGGTGCGTGTGCTGACCTCCATCTCACCTGCAAGCCAGGGCGCCGACGCGCGTCCGTGCCGTTGGAGCAGCATCAGCAGCCGCAGGAGCCGGTCGGCGCGCATGGTTCACACCATTGCAGACAAACCAGACAGGAGATGTCATGTTTGCCCGATGTACTGGTTCTCGAGGCCACACGAGGTGGCCACCGAGCACCAGGAGATGGACATGTCCACGACCGAGACCCGCATTGCCGACACCGACCTACGCCCTGCACTGAACCTGGCGCTGGACCAGATCGAGCGCCTCCTGACGGTGGTCACGCCCGACCAGGCCCCGCTGCCGACACCGTGCAGCGAGTTCGACGTGAGCACGCTGGTCGACCACCTGCAGGGCGTCGTACGACGGCTGGCGGTGATCCTGTCGGGTCAGCACTTCTCTACGGCGCCGGCCATCGTCGCCTCGACGAGCTGGCTGCCCGACTGGACCGAGGGTCGTACCGCGCTTGCGCCGCTGCTCGCGGACGACGCCACCCTGGCTCGTGAGGCCACCGTGCCGTGGGGAACGACCACCGGCGCCGGTGCGATCGCCTCCTACCTCGGCGAGCTCACCACTCACGCCTGGGACCTGGCCGCCGCAACCGGTCACCTCGATGAGCTGGATCCGACACTCGCCGAGCTGGCCCTCCCGACGTACCAGACGATCCTGCCGGCGACGCCTCGCGCGCTGCCTCAGATCCCCTTCGGTGCCGTCGTGGAAGTCGGGCTCGATGCCGGTCCGTACGAGCAGCTCGTCGCCTGGACCGGTCGCGACCCGCGCTGGTCCTAGCCGTCCCCGCGGCCGACCGCTCACGGACCGAGCCGTGTCGCCCGCGACCGGACGTCCCGCCTACCCTGGGCGCATGACATCCGAGCGCAGCGCCTGGGGCTTCGGCCTGGCGACCGAGACGAAGTCCGGGCAGATCCTGGACACCTGGTTCCCCACTCCTGCGCTCGGCACCTCACCGTCCGGCGACAGCCCGTACGCCGCTCCTGCCGAACTCTCCGCGCACGTGCGGGAGGACCCGCGCCGAGGCGTACGCACTCGAGTGGTGCACACCGAGATCGACCTCGATGCAGCCCCGGCCACCGTGCCGGACGCCTACCTGCGACTGCACCTGCTCTCTCATCGACTGGTCCAGCCCAACACCGTCAATCTCGACGGACTGTTCGGCGTCCTCAACAACGTCGTCTGGACCAACCATGGCCCGTGCGCCGTCGAGGACTTCGAGCGAACCCGGCTGCGGCTGAGCCAGAACACACCGGTCCATGTCTACGGGGTCGACAAGTTCCCACGGATGACCGACTACGTCGTCCCGAGCGGTGTGCGCATCGCCGACGCCGATCGCGTTCGGCTCGGCGCGCACCTCGCGTCCGGCACCACCGTCATGCACGAGGGCTTCTGCAACTTCAACGCCGGCACGCTCGGCACCTCGATGGTCGAGGGGCGCATCGTCCAGGGCGTCGTCGTCGGCGATGGCTCCGACATCGGAGGCGGCGCGTCGATCATGGGCACCCTGTCCGGCGGCGGCACCGAGCGGGTCTCCATCGGTGAGCGCTGCCTGATCGGCGCCCAGGCGGGGGTCGGTATCGCGCTCGGCGACGACTGCGTCGTCGAGGCCGGTCTCTACGTCACCGCCGGCACCAAGGTCACCCTTGAGGACGGCACCGTCGTGAAGGCCAAGGAGCTCTCGGGCCGCGCCGGCATGCTCTTCATCCGCAACTCGACGACCGGCGTGGTCGAATGCCGTTCACGCAAGGGCCAGGGCATCGCGCTCAACGAGGCCCTGCATGCCAATGACTGACTCAGACGGAGCGATCACCGTTGTTCTCTAGGCGACGCGCGCGCGATCCGCACGAGGTGGACGATCTCCACGACGGCGAGCGCTGGCGCGATGACGGTTTCGACTTCGAGGAGCACGGCCCGCGAGGCCCATGGCGGCGTACGGCCGGGTGCCTGATCCCGATCGTCGCGGTGGCGGGTGTCGGCTACGGCGGTTACGTCGCCTACCAGCACCTCGAGAACTTCTTCGGCGGTCAGACGTGTCGCATGGTCGACGGCGACCGGGAGGCGAAGAAGGATCCCGAGCAGGCGGCGAACGCGTCGACGATCACGACCGTGGCCGTCACGTTGGACAAGCTCCCGGTGCAGGCTGCGCACATCGCGGTGACGACCTCGATCCAGGAGTCCAAGCTGCGCAACCTGACCTATGGCGACCGCGACTCGCTGGGCCTGTTCCAGCAGCGGCCCAGCCAGGGATGGGGCACCGAGGAGCAGATCAAGGATCCGGTCTACTCAAGCCGCCAGTTCTACGAGCACCTGGTCAAGATCGACGGCTGGCGCGATCGTCCGCTGACCGAGGTCGCCCAGGAGGTGCAGCGCAGCGGGCACCCCGATGCGTACGCCGATCACGAGAGTGAGGGGCGCATCATCACCCAGGTGCTCTCAGGTCAGGTGCCGGGCGGTGTCGGCTGCCGCCTCGACAAGGCGACCAGCTCGACCGAGCCGGCCACGATGGTCGACAAGCTGCGAGCACAGACCGGTGCGCGCGCCAAGGTCGCGGACCGAGCGCTGACCACCACGGTGTCCAGCGAGACCAACGCGTGGGCCGTCGGGAGCTGGGCCGTGACGCATGCCGAGGCGGACGGCGTCACCCGCGTCACGGTCGGCGACCAGGAGTGGCGGCGCGAGCGCGGTCGGCCCGGATGGCGCTGGCACGAGGCCAAGGACCCGGCCTCCAACGCCAAGACCGTACGGATCGAGCTCGCCTGAGGCGGAACGGCTCGGAACGACTTCTCGTGACGTACCTCACATAGGTTACGTACGCGTCAGTAACCTACGTCACACTGTCCGCCTCTCGTGGCGGGCCCCAGACGGAGGTCTCCCGTGTCTCGAACCCCACGCCTGCGCCGAAAGACCGCCTTCGGACTCGCCGCGATCGGGGTGTCGGCGGGCCTGGTGGCCGCGACGGCGACCCCGGCCCATGCGGCCGACCTCCCCGAGCAGGGCGTGCCGGCGGCGCTCTACAACTATGCGTTCGCTCCCAACGCGACCGCCGGGGCCAACGACTGGAGCTGCAAGCCCACGGCCGAGCACCCGCACCCGGTGATCCTGCTGCCCGGGACGTTCTTCAACATCGGCGCCAACTTCGTGAAGGCCGGCCCCAGGCTGAAGAACGAGGGCTACTGCACGTTCGCCATGAACTACGGGATGACCGCGACATCGTTCGGTCGCGTGGGTGGCCTCGGCGCCATCAAGGGCTCGGCCGGCGAGCTGGATGCCTTCGTCACCAAGGTGCTCGCCTCGACCGGAGCCTCCAAGGTCGACATCATCGGCCACTCCCAGGGCGGCAGTGTCCCGACCTGGTGGATCAAGAAGATGGGCGGCGCGAGCAAGACGGCGCACTTCGTCGGCTGGGCGCCCTCAGGGCGTGGGACGAGCCTCAACGGCATCGCGACGCTCGCCAACAGCCTGGGACTCATGGGCTTCGTCACCGGCCTCTCCAACGTCGGGCAGTTCCCGGGTGTCATCGACCAGACCACCAGCAGCGACTACACCAAGGAGCTGTTCCCGAACGGCAGCAGCGACATGCCGGCCGGGCCGAAGTACACCGTCATCTCGACGAAGCGGGACACCGTGGTCACGCCGTACACGACCCAGACGCTGTCGGCTCCGGACGTCAACAACATCGTGCTCCAGAACAAGTGCCCCTGGGACCAGGCCGGTCACATCGGGCTCTTCAACGACGGGCCGACCCTCCAGATGACGCTCAACGCGCTCGAGGACGGACCGAAGAGCTTCCAGCCCTCCTGCACCGACTTCGGCGTGCCGTTCCTCTGAGTGAAGGCGTACGACGGAAGAAGGCCCTCACCCAGGCGGGTGAGGGCCCTCTTGCGTACGACGTGGGTCAGCGCTTGTCGATGCCGACGAACTGACGCTCGGCCTCGCCGATGTAGAGCTGACGCGGCCGACCGATCTTGGTGGCCGGGTCCTCCATCATCTCGCGCCACTGGGCGATCCAGCCCGGCAGACGACCGATGGCGAACAGGACCGTGAACATCTCGGTCGGGAAGCCCATGGCCTTGTAGATCAGACCGGTGTAGAAGTCGACATTGGGGTAAAGCTTGCGCTCGACGAAGTAGTCGTCCTTGAGGGCGATCTCCTCGAGGCGCATCGCGATCTCGAGCTGCGGGTCGTTGACGCCCAACTTCTGGAGCACCTCGTGCGCGGTGTCCTTGACGATGGCCGCACGCGGGTCGTAGTTCTTGTAGACCCGGTGCCCGAAGCCCATGAGCTTGACGCCGTCTTCCTTGTTCTTCACCTTGTTCATGAAGGTGTCGACGTCGTCGTCCCCGGCCTGGATGTGACCCAGCATCTCCAGCACGGCCGAGTTGGCGCCGCCGTGCAGCGGGCCGGACAGCGCGTGGATGCCCGCGGAGATCGAGGCGAACAGATGCGCGTGGCCGGAGCCAACCAGTCGCACCGTCGACGTGGAGCAGTTCTGCTCGTGGTCGGCGTGCAGGATGAAGAGCTGGTCGAGCGCCTTGGCGACGATCGGGTCGACCTCGAAGTCCTCTGCCGGCACACCGAACGTCATGCGCAGGAAGTTGGACACCAGGTCCAGACGGTTGTCAGGGTAGAGCGTCGGCTGGCCCTGGCTCTTCTTATGCGCATAGGCCGCGATCGTCGGCAGCTTGGCCAGCAGTCGCATGGTCGACAGCTCGACCTGGTCCTTGTCGGTGATCGACAAGGAGTCTTGGTAGAAGGTGCCGAGCGCCGAGACCGCCGCCGACAGCACCGACATGGGGTGTGCATCGCGCGGGAACGCCGCGAGCAGGTCCTTCAGGTCCTCGTGCAGCATGGTGTGCCGGTGGATGCGGGAGGTGAACTCCTCCAGCTCGGCAGTGGTCGGCAGCTCGCCGTAGATCAGCAGGTAGGAGACCTCGAGGAAGCTCGAGCTCTTGGCCAGCTGATCGATCGGATAGCCGCGGTAGCGCAGGATGCCAGCGTCACCGTCGATGTAGGTGATCGCGGACTGGCATGACGCCGTGTTGACGAAGCCCACATCGAGCGTGGTGTTGCCCGTCTCCTTCATCAGGGAGGAGATGTCGTAACCCGCGTTGCCCTCGGTTGCCGGGAGCAGTGGGAACTCGAGCTCCTTGTCGCCCGCCTTGAAAGTGGCGGTGCCCTCGTTTGTCATGTGCTGTCCGTCCTCCTGTATGCCGGCGTCATCGCCGGGAAGTCAGCCCGGACGACGTTACCCCAGGGTCACGACGTCCAAGCAATCGCCCCTGATGGGGTGGAGACCGGTTTTTGACGTCACGTCAAGTCTGCGTGAGGCGTGTCACAGCCGCATTGATTCTTTCGTCGGTGGCCGTCAGCGCGATCCGTACGTGCCGTGCCCCGGGTGCGCCGTAGAAGTCACCGGGCGCAGCCAGGATCCCGCGCTGGGCCAACCAGGCGATCGTCTCCCGGCACGGCTCGTCGCGCGTGGACCAGAGGTAGAGACCGGCGTCGCTGTGATCGATACGCCAGCCGGTCGACTCCAGGGCCGTACGCAGCATCGTCCGGCGGGCGGCGTACCGCTGCTTCTGCTCGGCGACGTGCTGGTCGTCGCCGACCGCGATGCGCAGCACGCGTTGGACGGGCCAGGGCACGATCATGCCGGCGTGCTTACGGACCTCGACCAGGCGGCGTACGAGCTCAGGGTCGCCCGCGGCGAACGCGGCACGGTAGCCGGCGAGGTTGGACTGCTTGGACAGCGAGTAGACCGCGAGCAGTCCCTCTTGGCTGCCACCGCAGACCCGGTCGTCCAGGATGCTCGGCGTGGTCAGACCTTCAGGCGACGCGCGCCAGTCGAGCTCGGCGTAGCACTCGTCACTGGCGACGATCACGCCGCGGCTGCGCGCCCAGTCGACGACCTTGGCGAGGTGCTCGACACCCAGAACCTGACCGGTCGGATTGCTAGGAGTGTTGAGCCACAACAGTTTTGGGCTCTGCGGCCCCATCTCCAGCAGGTTGTCCATCGGCCGCGGCGTCGCACCCGCGATGCGCGCGCCGACGTCGTAGGTGGGGTAGGCCACCGATGGGAAGGCGACCGTGTCGCCCGCGCTCAGACCGAGCAGCGTCGGCAACCACGCGACCAGCTCCTTGCTCCCGATCGTCGGGAGCACACCGTCGGGATCAACCGCACCGGCATTGCGGCGTCGGGCGAACCACGCGGCCACCGCCTCGCGAAGATCAGGCGTGCCGTAGACCTGCGGGTAGCCAGGCGCGTCCGAAGCCTCGGTCAACGCCTCCCGCAGGATCTGTGGGGTCGGGTCGACCGGCGTACCGACCGAGAGGTCGACGATGCCGTCCGGGTGCTGCTGCGCGGTGGCCTTCGCCTCCGCGAGCGAGTTCCAGGGGAAGTCAGGAAGCGAGAGAGGCACCCGCGCAGATTACTCGTCGTGCTCTTGCGGGGGCAGCGCAGAGATGATCGGGTGATCCTTCTTGATCATGCCGAGCTTGGCCGCACCGCCGGGGCTGCCGAGGTCGTCGAAGAACTCGACGTTGGCCTTGTAGTAGTCGGCCCACTCCTCAGGAGTGTCGTCCTCGTAGTAGATCGCCTCTACGGGGCACACGGGCTCACACGCACCACAGTCGACGCACTCGTCGGGGTGGATGTAGAGCGACCGCTCGCCTTCGTAGATGCAGTCGACCGGACATTCCTCGATGCACGCCTTGTCCTTGAGATCGACGCACGGCTGAGCAATGACGTAGGTCATGGGGGTCGGTCCTCCTGCTGATGGTGCGGCGCGATGGCCAGGTCCTGCTGCCTAGTATGCCGAGGCAATGAACCCCGACCCTAACCAGCCTGACCTCACCGCACCTCTCCGTGTCGGAATGCGGATCGTGGTGCGGTCCCGCCTGCCCGAAGGAGGCCTCACCGACCGCCTCGGTCCGCTGGTCGAGGCCGATGAGGCGACCCTGACCGTACGCACCCGAGCCGGGGACGTCGTCGTACGACGCCGCGACGTGGTTGCGGCCAAGGAGGTCCCTCCCCCGCCTGCTCGGCGCGGCCGACCGCATCTCGCGATCTCGATGGGCGACCTGCAAGAGCTCATGGTCGGAGGCATGCCGGGCATCGAGCAGGAGTGGCTCGGCCGGTGGCTGCTGCGTATGGCCAACGGCTACACGGGACGTGCCAACTCGGTGCTCCCGCTCGGCGACCCTGGCGCTCCCCTGGATGACGCGATGGTCGCTGTCGTGCGGTGGTACGCCGATCGCGGCCGGCCGCCGCTGGTGCAGCTCTTCGGGCCGGTCGGGTTCGATCCTGCGGCCGACGAGATCGGTGCGTGGGCGGTCGAGCACGGCTGGCGGGTGTTCCAGAAGACGCTCGTGATGACAGCCGCGTCAGCCGATCTGGCTGCCCAGCCCGCACCCCAGACCCCGGTCGAGGCGCGCGGCACGATCGACGACCGGTGGTTCTCGGGCACCACAGCACGCGAGCAGCAGCACGAGCAGACGTTCCGCGATGTCCTCGACCTCATTCCGCACCAGCGTTTCCTGACGGTGGCGCCGGACGGCCCGGTCACCGCCATCGGGCGCGTGGCGTTCACCTCCGGGTGGGCCGGCGTGTTCGGGGTGCATGTGCAGCCCGCCGCTCGCCGACAGGGCCTGGCCCGTGCGGTCATGACCGCCGCGGGTCGCGAGGCGGTCGCCCGAGGCGCCCGATCGACGTACCTCCAGGTGTCTGCGGACAACGAGGCTGCGGTGGCGCTCTACCGGTCGATGGGTTTCGTGACCCACCACGAGTACTGGTACGCGCGGCCCGCCTGAGTCTGCGACAACCCCGCTCATATGGTCACTTCCCCCGGTGAGATGACCAGTCATCCGCCTCGGGCAGTGCACCTTTCGGCGGGGTAGTGCAGGCCACGCGCCAGACTGGCGACCATGACCGCTGAGCAACCGACGATCCTGGCCACCTCGGGTGGCATCAAGCGCGGCGTACGGACGGGGTGGGAGTTCAGCGAGCTGACGACGTACGCCGTCGAGCTCGCCGGGGTGACCGGACGCGCACCGAAGGTGTGCTTCCTCCCGACCGCCGGTGGTGACGCGCCCGACTACCTGACGCTGTTCTACGGCGCCGCGCAGGTCGCAGGCTACGAGCCGTCGCACCTGCAGCTGTTCGCGATGCCCAACGTCGAGGACATCACCGCGCACCTGCTGGCGCAGGACGTCATCTGGGTCGGTGGTGGGAGCGTCGCCGGTTTGCTCGCGATGTGGCGGCTGCACGGCGTGGACGAGGCGATGCGTGCTGCGTGGGAGGCCGGCGTGGTCCTGACGGGCGTCTCGGCGGGGTCGATCTGCTGGCACATCGGCGGTACGACGGACTCGTTCGGCCCGCAGCTGCGTCCCGTGACCAACGGGCTGGCGTTCCTGCCGTACAGCAACGGGGTCCACTACGACTCCGAGGCCGAGCGACGGCCGTTGTTCCAGCGACTGGTCGGCGACGGCACGCTGCCGGCCGGCTTCGCGACCGACGACGGCGTCGGACTCCTTTACCGCGGAACCGAACTCGTCGAAGCGGTCAGCGAGATCGACGGCAAGGGCGCCTACCGCGTCGAGCCCAGCGGCGACGGAGGAGCAGCCGTCGAGACCAACCTCGACGTCCGCCGCCTGTAGGCCACATCGCCGGTCGAGTAGCCGGAGCGGGTCTCGATACGGCTCGTTCCTCGCCTACTCGACCCAAGCACCGGAGGCGTATCGAGACCAGGTGCGCGCGGTCGCCCGGTCTCGATACGGCTCGCCCTTGGGGGCTCGCCTACTCGACCAGCGGGGTCGCTGACGAGCGATCGGGGTCGAGGAGCTGGGCGAGGTGGATGCCGCGCCGGTCGGTGAGGTCGGCGACCTGGGTGCGGCAGGAGAACCCGTCCGCCAGGAGTACGCCGTCGCGGTTGTCGCGCAGCGCCGGCAGCAGCGAGTGCTCGGCCACCTTGACGGACACCTCGTAGTGACCCTGCTCGACACCGAAATTGCCTGCCAGTCCACAACATCCGCCGAGGCGCTGGACGTCGGCGCCGGCCTTCTTGAGCAGTGCCGCGTCCGGCGTCCACGACATGATGGCGTGGTGGTGGCAGTGCGGCTGGGCGATCACCGACGTGCCTTCCAGCGATGGCGGTGACCACTCCGGGTCGGCCTCCAGGAACTCAGCGAGCGTCTGCGTCCCCGCTGCCACGCGGGTGGCCGCGTCACCACCCACGAGCTCGACGGCGTCGGAGCGGAGCACTGCAGTGCACGACGGTTCCAACCCGACGATCGGCAGCCCTGCCTCGGCCGCAGCGGCCAGGTCATCGACCGTGCTGCCGAGGATCTTCTTGGCAGCATCGAGCTGGCCGGTCGTGATCCACGTCAGGCCGCAGCATCCGGCACGCTCGGTGACCACGGGTTCATATCCCGCGGCGCGCAGCACCCGGACCGCGGCCTGGCCGACCTCCGGTGAGAAGTAGTCGGTGAACGTATCGATCATGAGCAGCATCTGGCGCTCACCAATCGGCGAACCGTCAAAGATGCCAACGCTATTCGCCTTCGCCCACGAACGGAACGTGTCGGGGGCGAGGGCGGGAATGGACCGCCGAGGATCCACACCGGCGACCTTCTTCAGCGCCGAGAACCGGTCGCCGACCCGGAACATCGCGTTGACCACCTTCGGCATCCGCGAGCCCATCCGGACCCATCTCGGCAGCTGCCCCAGCGCGTAGTGCGTGCGCGGCCGCCGCTTGCCCTGGTAGGTCTGGTGCAGCACCTCGGACTTGTAGGTCGCCATGTCGATACCGGTCGGGCAGTCCGACGCGCAGCCCTTGCACGACAGGCACAGATCGAGCGCCTCGTGGACCTCCGGCGCGTCCCAGCCGGTGACCAGCGAACCGTTGACCATCTCCTGCAGCACCCGCGCCCGGCCCCGCGTGGAGTCCTTCTCCTCACCCGTGGCGAGGTAGGAAGGACACATCACTCCCCCGGTGCCGGTGTTGTCGGCGCGGCACTTGCCGACCCCGGTGCAGCGGTGGACCGCCTGCGAGAAGTCGCCGCGATCGTGCTCGTACGCCATCGCGAGCTTCGCGCGCACCGGCTGGGCTGCCGGGATGCGCAGGTCATCGGTCGCGGCTGCCGGGTCCACGAGCACTCCGGGGTTGAGCAGGTTGGTCGGGTCGAGGTGGTGCTTGATCTCGGCGAACAGCTGAAGGGCGTCGGGTGAGTACATCGTCGGCAGCAGCTCGCTGCGCGCGCGACCGTCGCCGTGCTCGCCCGACAGGGAGCCGCCGTACGACGCGACGAGCGCAGCGGACTCTCGCAGGAAGTTGCCGAACTCGGCTGTGCCAGAAGGCTTTTCGAGCGGGAAGTCGATGCGGATGTGCAAGCAGCCGTCGCCGAAGTGGCCATAGGGAAGGCCCGTCAGATCATGCTGCTCCAGCAGCGCGTCGAAGTCGCGGAGGTAGGGTCCCAGCTGCTCAGGCGGCACAGCGGCGTCCTCCCAGCCGGCGTGCGCGGGCCGGTCCCGAGGACTACGTCCGGACAACCCCGCACCGTCCTCACGAACTCGCCACAGGGACGCGGCCTCGCCCTTGTCGACCACGATCCTGGACTCCACGGCGTCCGACTCGGCGGCCAGGCGCTCGGCCCTGGCGAGCACCTCCCCCTCGTCGTCACCGGCAAGCTCGATGAGTAGCCAGCCGTCGCCGCGCGGTAGAGCAGGGACCGCCGACGGACCGCGACGGGCGAGCAGGATGTCGACGATGCGCCTGTCCATGCCCTCGACCGCGACCGGGTCGAAGGCCAGCATCAGGTGTGCTGCATCTCCGGCCGTGGCGATGTCCGGGTAGCCCAGCACGACCAGCAGCCGATGAGCCGGCTCGGTGACAAGGCGTACGGTCGCCTCGGTCAGCACGCCGAGCGTGCCTTCGCTGCCGGCGAGCAGCCGCGTCACGTCGAAGCCGTTCTCGGGCAGCAAGTGCTGGGCGGCGTAGCCGGACACCTGTCGGCCGAAACGTCCCAGCTCGGTGCGGATCGTCGAAAGATGTTGTGCGGCAACGGCATCCAGCGCGGCCCAGGTCGGTGACGCGGCGAGGACGTCGGCGCGCGGGGTGCCCACAGCCGTACGCAGCACCTCTCCCGCCGCAGTGACCAGCTCGGCCCCGAGCAGGTTGTCGCCCGTCTTGCCGTAGCCGAGCGCTCGGTTGCCGCACGCGTTGTTGCCGACCATCCCGCCGATCGTGCAGCGGGTGTGCGAGGACGGGTCCGGCCCGTAGCGCAGACCCGACGCGAGCGCCTGCCGCTGCAGGGTGGCGTGCACTGTGCCGGGTTGGACGACCGCGCTCGCTGACTCACGATCCAGCGAGATCACCTGGTTCATGTGCCGGCTGAAGTCCAGCACCACACCGGTGCCGACCGCGTTGCCCGCGATGGACGTACCGCCGCCGCGCGACGTCACCGGCGCCTGGTGCCGCCTGCTGACCTCGAGCGCGGCGAGCACCTCGTCACGGTCGTACGGCCGGACGACGACCTGGGGCAGCAGACGATAGAGCGAGGCGTCCGAGGAGTAGGCCGCGCGACTCGTCGAGTCGGAGAGGACATCACGCAGCCCGACGGCACGAAGGTCGGCGACCAGCTCCGAAGTCATTCACGCATCATCGGACAACCAGCCATCGTGATGTCGGACGGGTCCGGACTGCGAGCGACGGGACGACGATGCCGGACCGAGGGAGCCTGCGACCTCGGCCGGAAGAGGAGTCTCGTCCAGAAGGAGCAGAGCCCGGGACGACGATGCCGGACCGAGGGAGCCTGCGACCTCGGCCGGAAGAGGAGTCTCGTCGGTTCAGGTAGCGTCAGTCCGTGGGCGGGTTGGTCGACCCCGGCGGCGGCGCGGTGGAGCCACCGGAGGGAGGCGGACCGCAGATGATGTTGTTGGCGGCCTTGTACGTCGTCGTCAGGGTCTCGTTCTTGACGACCGTCCCGCCCTGCTTGACCACGCGCTTCACATCGACGGTGAAGCCACGCTGCGGCGGCACGCGGATACAACCCGGGTGGTTGTCGTAGATCGTCTTCGGCTGGGTGAAGCTGCGCTGCGGGCCGGTCGTCGTCTCGACCGTGAAGGTCTTCTTGCCGTAGAAGCGCATCACCACCTCGTTGCCCTGGACGCCGGCCTCGATGAGGATCGGTGCACCCGTGGTGTTGGTCCACTTGTTGTCCAGGTCCGGGATCCACAGGGTCGCCTCGCGACCCATCGGGTAGCGCGGGATCCAGAACGAGTGCGGTTTGTGCTCATCGAGCTGCACGCCGGCGAAGAACGCCGTGTTGTAGACGGTGGTCGACACCTGTGACACGCCACCACCCATCGCGGCCCGCTCATGGCCGTCCTGGATCGTCGGCGCTTCGACGTAGCCCTGCGCAGCGGTCATCTCGCCGCCCAGCGCCTTGACCAGGCTGAACTGCTCACCGGCGCCGACGACCTGACCGTTGAGGATGCTGAGCGCGACCCGGATGTTCTTGGTACGCGCCGCGTTGCTCGGACCGGTCGGGAACCTCGAGCGGAACTCCGACACGACGTTCTTGGCGTCCAGTGCCTGAACCTGCTCGGTCGTCACCTTGGCCTTGACCGGCTTGGTCGCGATCGTGGCGGTGCGCTCGTCGGTCGTGAGGGCCGCGATCACCGCCGGACCCAGCTTGGCGCGGTCGATCTCGGTGCCGTCGACCGACGGCGTCACCTTCGGCTGCCCGCTGACCAGCTGGACCTTCGCGTTGCGTGCCGGCGTCGCGAGCTCGGGCTTGAGCGACATGATCTTGTCGGCGAGCTTCTCGCTGTCCAGGGACGGCGTGAGCTTGCCACCAGAGCTCTTGACGCTGAGCACTGCCGACAGCTGACCTGGCGTGAGCTTGGTACTGACCTTGCCGTCGGTGACCGTCAGGTCGCCCGACATCGCCTTGTCGCCGAATTCCTTGACGAACCGGTCGATCTCGGCGTTCTTGAGCCGACCCTCGCGCTCGCTGACCTGGGTCGAGAACGCTCGCTTGGCGGGCCACTCCTTACCGATCTGGGCGGCCAACGCGTCGGAGTCGACGCCCTGGCCCGGCTTCGAACGTACGACCTCGACCTTGCCGTTCTCGAAGCTCACCTTGCCGTCGACCGGGTTGCCGGTGATGACCGTACGGGTGGCCTTGTCGATAGCCTCCGCCAGCGTGGCTGGGTTGGCCTTGGTCACGGCGGGCTTGTCCCCACCGCCGGTGAAGTAACCGAATACGTCACCCGGGCCGAAGCCCCGGTCGGTCAGACCGGCGAGAGACTTCTCGACATCGAGACCGAGCCCGGCCGAGGCCGGCTGGATCTCGACGCGGTCCTTGTCGAGGCTGACCGTCACGGGCAGCTTGCTGACCTTCGCGGCCTCCGTCGTCAGACGCGCGGCCGCCTCGTCCTTGCCCAGGCCGCCGACGTCGACGCCGCCCACGGTCGTCCCGGAGGAGATCCGGTCGCCCTCCCAGAGCGCCGTCCCGACGTAACCGAGGATGAGCAGCAGGGCCAGGCCACCGATGGGCCACCAGATCTTGCGCACCTGACGGCCGGCCGACTTCGGCGGACCGCCCACGGGCGGACCTCCGACCGGCTGCGCGACCCTGGGCTCGTCGTCGAAGTCGTCGTACTGGTCGTACGGGGCCTGCTGGGTCTGCGGACGCGGCGCGCTGGCAGCAGGACGCGGTGCAGAGGCCGCTGGCCGCGGGGTACTGGCAGCAGTACGCGGTGCGGTGGCCGCTGGGCGCGGCGCCTGTGCCGCCGGACGAGATTCCTGGGCAGCGGACCGTGCCGTCTGCACGGAGAGCTCGGTGGTCTCCCCGCTCGAGGCGCGGGCGGGCGTCTGGATAGCGAGCTCGGTGGTCTCGCCCGTCGACGGGGCACGCTTGGCAGGCGCGGGCCTGGAGGGGGCATCGGTCGAAGGCTGATCCTTCGCCACTGCGGGCTTGGAGGCTTCGCTCTTGGCTGCCGCTGGTTTCGCGGCCGGCTCCTCCTTGACGGGCGCCGGCTCGGACGGCTCGCTCTTCGCGGCGGCAGGCTCGGACGGCTCGCTCTTCGCGACTGCCGGCTCGTCCTTCGCAGGCGCTGCCTTGTCCGCCTTGGCGGTCGGCAGCTGAACGCGTGCAGGTGCGTCTTCTACAGGCACGGTGGGCAGCTTGGTCGCGCCCTTCGCAGCCGTGGACTCCTGCTTCGAGGTGTCAGTGGCAGGCTGCTCCACCTCGGGCTCGCCGTTTTCGGGCGTGCCCGCGTCGTTCGTGCTCACGGAAGTGCTCCAAATCGTCCTCGGTAGTAGACCAGGGCGTCCCCGGGGTGCTCACTGGCCTGAACAGAGAGTACGTGGCCCACGACGAGCGTGTGATCACCTGCCGGATGTGACTGAACTGTCTTGAGCTCCAGCTGGGCCAACGCCTCAGACAGCAGCGGTACGCCCGTCACCTCACCCCGGTGGTGCGGCACCCGGTCCAGCTGCCCGTGCAGCGGTCGCCCTCGGGTGGCCAGCCACTGGGCGGTGCCTCGCGCAGTGGCGGGCAGGATGCTCAGACCCCACACGCCGGCCTCGATGATCGCGTCGTGGAAGCGCGCCTCGCGCTCGACACTGACCAGCATCAGCAGGGGATCCAAGGAGACCGAGCAGACGGCGTTGGCCGTCATCGCATGGTCGAGATGACCGTCCTGGGTCGTGACGACACTTACACCGGTCGCGAACCGGCTGACGGCTCTGCGGTAGTCGCCCTCGTCGACTGATGACATCTCAGACCTCCTCCGTCAGCCCGCGCCGTGCTCCCTCGTTGCCCTTGAGCAGCGACCCGGTCGCTGGGTCGATCTCGGCAAAACCCTCACGCCCCGCCAGTCGTACGGCGACATCGTTGGACAGCGCGAAGCAGTCATCGAATACGCGAACCTGGGTGCGGTGCGCACCCAGGGCGGTGCGCTGGGTCGCGACGGCGCTCGGGTCGACCGTGGCGTGCGTGACGACGTCATCAGGTACGACGGACAGCTCGGCCGCGTGGCCCTCGGGCGGCAGCTCCAGTCGGTCCGCCCGCAGCCGCGCCTCCGGCACGTGCTTCAGCCAGGAACGGTCCTGGCTCGCCCAGGACTGCGGCGTGAGGATCACCATCAGCCGTGGTGTCCGCTCCACCAGCTGCACAGCCGCGCGGGTCACCCGGTGCGTCTGGATGTGGTCGGGATGCCCGTATCCGCCGTTGGCGTCATAGGTCACCACGACATCGGCGTCCACGCGCCGGATGTGCGCGGCGACCGCCTCGGCCGCGTCGTCGAGATCAGCCCGTACGAACGCGGACGGATGCTCGACCGACGGCGTACCGGCCATGCCTGAGTCGCGATAACGCGGCAGGGCGCGCTCCGGATCGGCCAGCTGGACCGGGTCGTCGTCCTCGCCGAGGACGACGGAGGAGGTGACACCGGCGTACGCCATCGCGTCCCGCAGCTCTTCGCGGCGCAGCGCGCCGAGCGGATCCTGCGCATCCGGATCACGCGGCTCCCCGGGCGGGAGCTCCAGGTGGGCGAGCTCGGGCGGAATGACCTCGCCCTCCTCGCCCAGCGTCATCGTCAGGACATGCACCTCGTCGCCGTCGGCGACGTGGTGCGCCAACGAGACGCCGGTCCAGAGGGACTCGTCGTCAGGATGCGCGTGGACGAAGAGAAGGCGCACGGCGACGCTGGCTCAGCGGCGGGCGCGAGCCGCCGCCCGGCCGCGCTCGCTGGCTCCGAGGACGACCTTGCGGATGCGTACGTCTTCGGGGGTGACCTCGACGCACTCGTCCTCGCGGCAGAACTCCAGCGACTGCTCGAGCGAGAGCTTGCGCGGCGGGATGACCTTCTCGAAGTTGTCAGCCGAGGAGGCGCGCACGTTGGTGAGCTTCTTCTCGCGAGTGATGTTGACGTCCATGTCGTCCGCACGCGAGTTCTCGCCGACGATCATGCCCTCGTAGACCTCGGTCGTCGGCTCGATGAACAGGATTCCGCGCTCCTGCAGGTTGACCATGGCGTACGCCGTCACGGCACCCGAGCGGTCGGAGACCAGAGAGCCGGACATGCGCGTCACGATGGGGCCGAACCACGGCTCGTAGCCCTCGAAGACGTGGTGGGCGATGCCGGTGCCTCGGGTCTCGGTGAGGAACTCGGTGCGGAAGCCGATGAGCCCACGCGAGGGCACCACGAACTCCATCCGGACCCAGCCGGTGCCGTGGTTGGTCATCTGCTCCATGCGTCCCTTGCGGGCGGCGAGGATCTGGGTGATCGTCCCGAGGTATTCCTCCGGGGTGTCGATCGTGAGCTGCTCGACCGGCTCGTGCAGCTTGCCGTCGACCTCGCGGGTGACCACCTGTGGCTTGCCCACCGTCAGCTCGTAGCCCTCGCGGCGCATCTGCTCGACCAGGATCGCCAACGCCAGCTCGCCGCGGCCCTGAACCTCCCACGCGTCCGGACGCTCGGTCGGCAGCACGCGCAGCGACACGTTGCCGACCAGCTCGCGGTCGAGGCGGTCCTTGACCAGTCGCGCGGTGACCTTGGCGCCGCGCACCTTGCCGGCCAGCGGCGAGGTGTTGGTGCCGATGGTCATGGAGATCGCCGGCTCGTCAACCGTGATGAGCGGCAGCGGGATCGGGTTGTCGGCGTCAGCCAGGGTCTCGCCGATGGTGATCTCGGGGATACCGGCGACGGCGATGATATCGCCGGGGCCGGCCTTCTCGGCGGGCTCGCGCTCCAGGCCGCTGGTCATCAGCAGCTCGGTGATCTTGACCTTGGTCTGGCTGCCGTCGTGACGGCACCAGGTGACCTGCTGACCCTTGCGGATCTCGCCGTTGTGCACGCGCAGCAGCGCGAGGCGGCCCAGGAAGTTGCTGGAGTCGAGGTTGGTGACGTGCGCCTGCAGCGGCGCACCCTCCTCGTACGACGGCGCGGGGATGGTCTCGATGATCGTGCGGAACAGCGGCTCGAGGTCATCGCCGTCCGGCAGACCACCGTCGGCGGGACGGTCGGTCGAGGCGATACCAGCCTTGGCCGAGGCGTAGACGACCGGGAAGTCCAGCTGGTCGGCGTGGCCCTCGGCATCGTCGAGCAGGTCCATGAAGAGCTCGTAGGTCTCTTCCTCGACCTCCTCGATGCGGGAGTCGGGGCGGTCGACCTTGTTGATGCACAGGATCACGGGCATCTCGGCGGCCAGCGCCTTGCGCAGCACGAAGCGGGTCTGCGGCAGCGGACCCTCAGAGGCGTCCACCAGCAGCACGACACCGTCGACCATGGACAGGCCGCGCTCGACCTCGCCACCGAAGTCGGCGTGGCCAGGGGTGTCGATGATGTTGATGGTGATGCCGTCAGGTACGCCCGAGTCGACGGCCGCCTTGCCGCCGTAGTGGATGGCGGTGTTCTTCGCGAGGATGGTGATGCCCTTCTCGCGCTCCAGGTCGCCGGAGTCCATGACGCGCTCACCGGTGGCTTCGACGGTCTGGCGTTCGCTGAACGCTCCCGTCTGCCGGAGCATCTTGTCGACAAGGGTCGTCTTGCCGTGGTCAACGTGGGCGACAATGGCGACGTTCCGAACGTCGTTGCGAGACATGCTGGGCATGATCCCTAGTGTCTCAGGGTTTTCGGGTCCCGCTGACCACGGCGTGGGTGGGCCTCGCCACGCCCTCTAACCTGGCGCCATGCACGAGGCGGATCAGGGACGAGGGCTTCGCGCCCACCAGTTGTTCTACAACGCGTTCCTGGTGGAGCAACAGGTCGGCACCCTCCTCGCCAAGGCTCTCGAGGGCACGGGGATGACGCCGTCGGAGTTCGCGATCTACTCGGCCATCTGGATGCGCGGCGAACCCGTGACGCCGAGCGACCTCGCCGACCAGATCAACCTGCCGCGGTCCACCCTGACCGGTTACCTCAGCACGCTGGAGCGGCGCGGCCACATCGAGCGGCTGCCCAACCCGGCAGACGGGCGGTCGTCGTACGTCGCACTCACCGCCGCCGGACGCGAGGCTCATCACCAGGCGGCCGACGCGTCACAGGGCGCGCAGCTCGACCTCAACGAGCGGTTGGGCGCCGACCTGGCCGACGTGCAGCGCTCCGTGCTCACGCTGCACCGCCGGCTGGCCGAGGCGATCAGTGCCGACGATCCAGAAACGCGTCCAGCCGGGTGATGACCTCCGGGTAATCGACTCCTCGGGACTGGACCGAGTGACCGGCACCCTTGACGAGCATGACCTCGCCGTGCGGCGCCTTGTCGAACTCCGTGCGAGCCCACTCCCACGGCGTCGACAGATCGTGGTCGCCAGCCAAGAACAACGTCGGCACCGGCGGGAGGTTGCGCTTGCCCGAGATCGCGTCGGGCGGCGTGATGCCCCACCCACGGCACAGCTGGACCAGTCCGTTGTCGGTCGCGGTCTCGACGTCGAAGGGGTACGTCTGCTTCGGCGACAGCGTGCGCTTCACCTTGGCGATCGCCGCCTCGCGCTGGGCGTACGGCGTGTCACTGTCTCCCCACGGCTCGGCCTGGTCCATGCACAGCGTCGCCGCGTGCAGGCCCTGACTGAACTCGGCCGGCGGCACCTCTCCGACGACACCCTGCAGCCAGCCCTGCAGCAGACCGTCGTTGCCGTTGACCGCGTCGTGCAGCATGCCTGGGACGAACTCCATCTTGGGCTGGACGACGCTGATCACAGCCATCATGTTGAGCAGCGCCGGGCCGTCGTAGTTCTTCTTGACCAGAGTCGCCAGGTCGGCGACCGGGTCGGTCGTACAGCTCAGCTCCTTGCAGACCAGCCCGAGCACGCGGCGTACGGCCGGCATGCTCGCCAGCGACAGGCTCCCTTCTGGGGTCCAGCGGTGCGGCACCACTGAATCCAGCACGAGGTGGTCGACACCGTGCGGGTAGGTCAGCGCGTAACGCTCGGCGACGTAGCTGCCGTACGACGTGCCGTCGACGGTCATCGTGCGTACGCCGAGCGCCCGGCGCAGCAGCTCCATGTCGGACACGGTGTCCTGGGTGCCGTAGAACGCGCGGTCGTTACCGACGATGTCGGAGCACTCCTTGACCGCAGCCTGCGTCGGGGTCACCAGGTCTGACTGGCCCATCTCACGCTGCAGGCCGGGGCAGCTCAGGGCTGTCGAACCCGTGCCGCGCTGGTCGAACATCACGAGCCGGCGACCGTCCAGCGCCTTCCCGAGCCGCTGCTTGGTCTTGGCGGCGAACGAGACGCCCGGCTGGCCAGGACCGCCGGTCAGGTTGAGCAGTACGGGTGCGCTCGCCGGGCCGTGCTGGACCGTCACCGGCAGGTCGAGCGTGCGGCCGCGTGGCTTGGCGTGGTCGACCGGCACCCGCAAGGTGCCGCAGCTGAAGTCCGCGAGCGCCGGATCGGCGCATGGCCTTAAGCCCCGCAGGCCGGGCGCGGAGGCGGTGCTCCGGTCCATCGACGGTGATGACGCCTTGGCCGGCGAGGCTGAGCATGCGGTCGCAATCGCGACGATGACGGCGAGCACCGCGGCCACGACGAGCGTGGTGCCGGAGCGGCGGAGAGCGGGTTGGAACGCAGCGGACATCCGGACCTCCTCAGGTCGAGTCCACGCTAGAGCAAACTAGTTCGAGCCCGAACCATCGTGACGGATTCGTGACCCGGTTGACTGCGAACGCGCTCAGCGCTGGGTCGGGTCCGACCGGCGCGGGAGCCGGGCCTGAGGCGCCGGCTGGTGCTGCGGCGGCTGCGGCTGCGGGTTCTGCGGCGGCAGCTGCGGGGGCGGGCCCTGCTGCTGCGGCGGCTCCCAGCCCTGAGGCGGCGGCTGGTGTGGCGCCCACGGCTGAGCGGGAGGGGCGTACGGCTGCTGGGCAGGAGGGCCGGCGTACGGCTGCTGGGCGGGAGCGGCGTACGGCTGCTGTACGGGCGCGCCCTGCCAGGGGGCGGCGTACGGCTGCTGCATGGGAGCGCCTTGCGGCCAACCGGGCGCCTGCAGCTGCTGCTGCGACTGCGGTGACGTCGAGGCCTTCAGCTTGGCGATGCCGTAGAGCAGGAATGCGCCGACGAAGGTGCCGCTGACCAGGCCGGCCACGACTCCGGGATAGGAGCCTTCGCTCGGATCCATGAAGTCGTAGATCGGGCTGCCCCAGCTGGAGCGGTCGCTGAAACCGTCGGACACGGAGTACCAGACGAGGTAGATCGAGGGCAGGAGCACCCACAGGAACGGGTACCACCAGCGGCTGCGGTTCTGGCTGCGGCCGACGAAGCACCAGTCGATGACCACGAGGGTCGGTGTCACGACGTGCGTCAGCAGGTCCTTGGTCTCAGAGGTGTCGCCGCCGATCACCCCGACGTAGGTGCAGCCGACCACGATCAGCAGCACCGTCATCGCGCCGCGGATCACGGCTGTGCCCAGCTCGCGGTGCGTGGACAGGCCGTAGAGCAGGCCGACGACGGCGATCAGCGCGTAGACGATCGATGCCAGGAAGTTGCCGCTCTGGGTGAGGAAGATGAACTCGTCCGGGTCGTGCCCGTAGAGCCACCACCCGGTGAAGGCACACGCCGCGATGGCCAGCCGCCAGATCGTGGTGCCCACCACGGCACCGGGATGGATCGTCTGCATCGTGTCCCCTCGGCTCTCGTCGCACCGCGCGACACCTGACTCAGCGCCACAGCATGGCGCACGGTCCGACGTCTGCGGCGGCTGCGGGGTTCACCGGCGCAGCGAGAGTCAGCGCAGGTGGGTCTCCACCGCGCGGATCACAGGAAGGTCATCGGGCAGCCAGTCGACGTCGTACAGGTCCTGCTTGGTCAGCCATCGCACCTGGTCGTGCTCGGCGACGGGCCGCGCCTCGCCGTGGGTCACGCGGGCGAGCCGGACATGCATGGCGTACGACTCTCCGAGCGGCCAGGCGCCGACCTCACCGTTGGTCGTGAGCGGCCCTGGGACAGCCACGCCGAGCTCGATGTGCACGTCTAGCTCTTCCTCGAGCTCGCGGTGCACCGCCTCGACCAGCGTCTCTCCCTCCTCGACCTTGCCGCCGGGGAGCTCCCAGCCCCCGGCGAGGTGGGACGGTTCGGTACGCCGCGCGGCGAGCAGGCGGGTGGGCTGGTCGAGATCATCAACGAGGGCCGCACCGACCACGAGTCTTCTGGACACGACCGCGAGCATCTCATCCGACCGGGCACCACCGCCTGCGAGGTGGTTTACCTCATTGCTTCGGCGGTGGAGGACTCGTGCCCGCGTCCCACTCGATGGTCGGCTCGGGGCGGAGCGAGACGTTGATCCGTGGCAGGTGGCCGCGATGTGTCATGCGCCGATGCTCGACTCGCGTCGCGCAGAGGACCAGCAACAACCTGCACACTTCGCCTACACACTGGTGGGCATCACGCCGTTCGAGCGTGTGAGAGCGTAGCTCCGGGACATCGTTGAGCGTCGCCGCGACGCATCGGCAGGTCGGGGAGGGCCAATGACGCAGGTCTCGTTCGGCGAGCGGTTACGAAGCCATCGGCTGGACGCGGCGTTCACCCAAGAAGACCTGGCTCATCGAGCGGGACTCAGCGCGCAGGCCATTGGTGCGCTCGAGCGCGGGGATCGTCGCTATCCATACCGCGACACCGTCGCTCGCATCGCCAAGGCCCTCTCGTTATCTGACGAGCATCGAGACGAGCTCTTCAGGATGGCTCGCCGACGCGGCCAACCGGCACCATCGCAAGGAGCGCCCTCCCAACGGGTCTCAGATGCGTGGCACACGCCTCGCCAGCTGCCAGCTGGCGAAACGTCCTTCGTCGGTCGCGCGAAGGAGGTGCAGCGATCCATTCATATATTGAGCCAGGACACGGCAGTAGCCCCGTCACTCTGCATCTCGGGTATGGGCGGGGTTGGAAAGTCCTCCCTGGCACTCGACGTCGCGCACCGAATCTGTCGTAATTTTCCTGACGGCTCCGTGCATATCGATCTGCACGGTTTCAGCGCGATCGACGCGCTCTCGCCCCTCGAGATCGTCAGTCGTGCTCTTCGCGCGACAGGGATTCCGGCGGACCAGATTCCTGAAAGCCTCGAAGAGGCATCAGCTCAGCTACGCACACATCTTCATCAGCGACGCGTCCTGATTGTCCTTGACAATGCCGCTGACCCGGCACAGTTCGCGCCCTTCCTTCAAGTGGTCGGTCCCGTCGCAGTCATCGTGACGAGCCGCAAGCGATTTACAGAGTTCGCGCAGGCACGCACCGTCGAACTGGGCGTCATGAGCACAGCGGATGCGATTGATCTGTTGGCGAAGACCTCAGAGCGGCCCGTCGACAACGTCAGTTCTCGCGGCGGGACCGAGCTCGTCACGCTGTGTGGTCACCTGCCGTTGGCATTGACCATCGCAGGCCGACGCCTGGCCGCCCGGCCGCATTGGCCGGTCACTGCCCTCTTGGAGCACCTACAGGGTGAGCACAACCGCCTTCGCGGCCTAGCTGACGCCAACATCGATGTGCGCGCCAGCCTCACCTTGTCCACCCAAGAGCTCTCGTCTCGAGAAGACCACGTAGGCGTCAGTGCCACGCGGGCATTCATGCTGACCTGCGCGATCGACTTCGAAGACGCCACTGCTGCCATGCTGGCCGCCGTCTGCGACGTACCGATCGACCGGGCATTCGACATGATGGAACGACTCGTCGACCTCAACTTGCTTGAGAGCAGGCAGTTCGGTCGCTACCGTGCCCACGACTTAGTCGTCCTCCTCGGCCGCGAACTCGGCGCGGAACGCCTGACCGTTGCCGAACGCCAGTCCGCCATCACACGGGCCCTCGAGCACTATGTAGACATGGCCTGGCACGCGTCAGCGGTCTTTGAGCCGGCAAACGCGCGTCAGAGCCTCCGTCCGCTGCCCAAGGTTGCAAAGCCGTCCATGGTCTCGACCGCGGCGGAAGCAAGGGACTGGTTCGAACGAGAGATACCCAACGTCCGCCTACTGATGGCGCAAGCTCAGGAGATCGCGCCATCAGCTGTAGCCGACGTTGCGGCTGGCCTCTCGACCTACTTCCTCGCCAACGAACGCACATCGACGTGGGCGGCAATCCTGGAACATGCGCTCACCGTGGCTCCCCCAGGAAAGATCCACGCCATGCTCAACGCAGACCTTGGAGTAGCCCATGCTCAACTCGGACATTCAGACTCTGCATTGAGATATCTGAACATGAGCAAGGTCGAGTTCCTTGCCCACAAGCAGAATCGCTTCGTTTCGCTCGTGACCCTGAATGCCGGCAACGTCTTGAGGCGCATGGGCAGGGCTGACGACGCCGCCGAATATGCGAGTGAGGCTCTCCACATCAATAGACAGATTGACGATGCAAGAGGGCAGTCCAAGGCGCTATTCCTACTCGGATCGCTCCACCGCGATCGCGAGGAGTACGACAGTGCTCTCGAATGTCACGAGGAGGCCCTTGCCCTACGGCGAACAACGATGGATGAGCGTGGAATCGCCATCACGCTGGGCTCCATTGGCCTGACACGGGTGGAACTGGGCATGCACGCTCAAGGGGTCGCGAACTTGCAAGAGTCCGCACAGAAACTGCATGCGCTCGGTGATCGGATGGCCGAAGCCCGGGTACTCGACGACCTTGGGTGCGCCCTTCTCCTGGGTGGATCCGCCCAGGACGCAGTGCGGGTCCATCACGAGGCCCTGCAGATCGCTGTCGAACGCTCCGACCCATGGCTCGAGCAACAAATCACAGAGCACCTCGACAAGGCCCAGGCAGCGTGCGACGCAGACACACCATCTGAGCCTCCGCACCGGCCCGCCGTTTCGCCAGCGGACGGATGACGCCGCGGCCAACGCGCCACCTCCTCCGTAACGCGTCGTCGCACTGGCGAACCCGCAACGAGCCGACGAGCGCTCGCAGCCACGAGGCGTGTCGACTCAGCCCGCATCCGTCGAGCCTGGGGTCCGCCCACCATCCGGTCACGATTGAGCAACAGGGATCCGGAAGCCTTTGACTCAAACGCCCACGGGCGTCAGGTTGAGGCGGCAGTCTTGATCTCACATTCTGGATGACAAGGTAGGTGCTGGGTTCCCGTGACCGCTCCGCTCGAAGTCGGCCCTGGGCACGTGCCACAGCTTGAGACCCTCGCTGAAGCCAAGAAGATCGAAGGGCGGTCGCTCGGCCGCATCGCCTGGAGCCGCCTCAAGCGCGACCGCGTAGCCATGGGCGGAGGCATCGTCATCGTGCTGCTCACGCTGATGGCGATCTTCGCACCGCTCATCGTCAACATCTTCGGCACCGACCCCAACGTCTGGCACACCGACCTGGTGGACACCCAGGGCGGCACGATGGCCCCGCACGGCAAGTTCGGCGGCATGAGCTGGGATCACCTGATGGGCGTCGAGCCGCAGAAGGGTCGCGACATCTTCAGCCGGGTCGTCTACGGCTCGCGCATCTCGCTGCTGATCGCCTTCCTTGCGACGCTGCTGTCGGTGGTCATTGGCACCACGATGGGGATCATCGCCGGCTTCTTCGGCGGTCGGGTCGATGCGCTGATCAGCCGGCTGATGGACCTGTTCCTCGCGTTCCCCATCCTGGTCTTCGCCATCGCCCTCGCCGGAGTCATCCCGGACGCGGCCTTCGGCTTGAAGGGCGATCCGCTGCGAATCACCCTGATGGTGTTCATCATTGGCTTCTTCAACTGGCCCTACATCGGCCGGATCGTGCGCGGCCAGACGTTGTCTCTGCGCGAGCGCGAATTCATCGATGCCTCCCGAAGCCTAGGCGCCAAGCGTCCTCACATCCTGGTCAGTGAAGTGCTACCCAACCTCATGCCGCCGATCCTGATCTACGCGACATTGCTGATCCCGACCAACATCCTGTTCGAGGCCGCCCTGTCCTACCTCGGTGTCGGCATCAAGGCGCCCACCGCGACGTGGGGCGGAATGCTCTCTGATGCGGTCTCTTACTACACGATGCCGCACTTCATGCTCTGGCCCGGACTCGCGATCTTCGTGACCGTGCTGGCCTTCAACCTCTTCGGGGACGGGCTGCGCGATGCGCTCGACCCGAAGGGCAACCGATGACTCCTCGACACCACCGCACCTGGCTCGACAAACGGCCAGCTCCACACAGAAGGGGTGTACCCACACCATGAGAAAACAGCGATTGAAGCTCACGGTCGCCGCTGGCGCCGTGCTCGCGTTGGGGCTGACCGCATGCGGGGGCAGCTCCAGCGACGGCACCTCCGGTGACGGCAACGGCAAGGGCGGTAAGGAAGCCTTCAACGCCGGCCTGACGTCGGTGCTCAACCCGTCCACCAAGAAGGGCGGCATCATCAAGCTCGCCCACTCCGAGGACTGGGACACCCCAGACCCCGGTGAGACGTACTACGGCATGTCCTGGGACTTCCTGCGCGTCTACGGCCGCTCGCTGCTGACCTTCAAGGCGGCTCCCGGCAAGGCCAGCAATGAATTGGTCCCGGACCTTGCTGAGAGCCTCGGCAAGCCGACCGATGGCGGCAAGACCTGGACGTACAAGATTCGCAAGGGCGTCAAGTACGAGGACGGCAAGGAGGTGACGGCGCAGGACGTGAAGTACGCGGTCCTTCGCTCGACCGACAAGGTCACCTTCCCCAACGGTCCGGCGTACTTCGAGCAGTTCCTCAACCTGCCGAAGGACTGGAAGGGCCCCTACAAGTCCAAGGGGATGAACACCGACTCGGCGATCAGCACCCCGGACAACTACACGATCGTCTTCCACCTCAAGCAGGCTTTCGGTGGCTTCGACTACCTGGCCCAGCTGCCGCAGACCGTGCCTGTGCCGCAGGCCAAGGACACGGGCTCGAAGTACCGCAACCACGTGATCTCCAGTGGTCCCTACATGTTCGACAAGGTGCAGAACGGCAAGCTCTACACCCTGAAGCGCAACCCGCACTGGGACGCCAAGACCGACCCGCTGCGTAAGGCGCTGCCGGACGGCTACGAGGTCACGCTCAACGTCGACGCCAATGACATCGACAACCGCATCAAGGACGGCAGCCTCGATGTCGACATCGCTGGTACGGGTGTCCAGGCTGCGGCCCAGGGCACCATTCTCGCGGACCCGGCGCTGAAGGCTCGGTCGGACAACCCGACCATCGCGCGCCTGCAGTACCTGTCGATCACGTCGCAGGTGAAGCCGTTCGACAACATCGAGTGCCGCAGGGCCGTGATGTACGGCATCGATCAGACGGGCTACCAGACGGCGTACGGCGGCCAGTTCTCCGGTGGTGACCTCGCGACGACGGTCATGCCGCCGAGCATCCCGGGTTACTCCAAGTTCGACCTGTACCCGAACGGCAAGGACCACAAGGGCGACCTGACCAAGGCCAAGGAGAGCCTGACCAAGTGCGGTCAGCCGAACGGCTTCTCCACGACCATGCTCTACCGGGCCGACCGCCCGAAGGAGCGGGCCACCGCCGAGTCGGTGCAGCAGTCACTCAAGCGGATCGGCATCAAGCTCACGCTCAAGGGTGTTCCGTCCGGTGACTACTTCTCCCAGTTCGCCGGCAACCCGCCCTACATGCGCAAGAACGGTGTCGGTCTCGCCACCAACAGCTGGGGTGCGGACTGGAACGACGGCTTCGGGTTCATCTCGCAGATCGTCGACAGCCGCGTCATCCGGGAGACCGGTGGCTCATCCAACGTGAGCGTGCGCATTCCGCAGGTCAACCAGATGCTCGACAAGGCTGTCGCCACCGTCGACAAGGGCGCGCGAGACGCGCAGTACGGCGCGATCGACAAGCGCGTGATGCAGGAGGCCGAGGTCTACCCCGGTCTCTACGGCAAGGTTCTGCTGCTGCGTAGCTCGCGACTGAGCAACGTGTTCTACAGCGACGCCTACGGGATGTACGACTACCTGTCCATGGGTGTGAAGTAGCCCGTTCCGCAAGTCAGGACCATTCCAACCCTGTGAGGTAGGTGAAGGCATCGGGCCAGGTCCGGGACGATCTCCCGGACCTGGCCCGTGCCACCGCTTGTGATCGCATTCATCGTTCGCCGGCTCGTCGCCGCCGTCGTCCTGCTGTTCGTCGTCACTGTGATGACGTTCTCGATCTTCTACCTGGTGCCCCGCTGGGCGGGCGCCACGCCGGAGACGCTGGCCAGCCGCTACGTCGGCCGGTCGGCGACCGAGAGCACCGTCAAGGTGACCGCCGAGAAGCTCGGCTTCAACGACCCGATCGTGGTGCAGTACGGCAACTGGGCCAAAGGCCTCTTCGTCGGTCAGGAGTATGACTACGGCTCCGGAGTCGAGAAGTGTCCGGCCCCCTGCGTCGGCTATTCCTTCCTGAAGAAGCAACCCGTCTGGCCGGAACTGCTCGACCGCATTCCAGTCACCTTGTCCCTTGCCGTCGGCGCGGCACTCATCTGGGTGATCTTCGGCGTCGCGACGGGGGTGCTATCCGCTTTGAGACGCGGCAGCCTGTTCGATCGAGCGGCCATGACAGTCGCTCTCGCAGGCGTGTCGTTACCGATCTTCTTCACCGGTCTCATCTCCCTGGCGTTCTTCAGCTATCAACTGCACTGGACCAAACCCGGCGGCTCTTACGTGCCATTCCAGGAAAATCCGATCACCTGGGCGCAATGCCTGATGCTGCCTTGGATCACCCTCGCCCTGCTGTTCTCCGCCCAGTACGCCCGACTGACCCGAGCGGGCATGCTGGACACAATGAACGAGGACTACATCCGGACGGCGCGGGCTAAGGGTCTGCGTGAGCGAAACGTCGTCATCAAGCACGGACTGCGCGGCGCGCTGACCCCGATCCTGACGATCTTCGGCCTGGACATCGGCCTCCTCCTGGGAGGTGCGGTGCTGACCGAGAAGACGTTCAGTCTCAACGGTCTTGGCAAGTACGCCGTGGAGGGCATCGTGCAGAACGACCTCCCGAAGATCCTGGGCGTCACCATGGTCGCCTCGGTATTCGTGATCATCGCCAACCTGGTCGTGGACCTCTTGTACGCCGTTGTCGACCCGAGGGTGAGGATCGGCTGATGGCTGACCAGGATCCGTATCTGCAAGTCAAAGACCTGAAGGTGCACTTCCCGACCGACGACGGCATCGTGAAGTCAGTCGACGGTCTGACCTTCGACGTAGCCCGCGGCAAGACGCTCGGCATCGTCGGCGAGTCCGGTTCGGGTAAGAGCGTGACGAGTCTGTCGATCATGGGGCTGCACAAACGTGGCTCGGCCCAGATCTCCGGGCAGATCCTGCTCGACGGCGAAGACCTCGTCGATGCGAGCCCGGAGTCCGTACGCCAGCTGCGCGGCAAGCGGATGGCGATGATCTTTCAGGACCCGCTGTCGGCCATGCACCCCTACTACACGGTGGGCAACCAGATCGTGGAGGCGTACCGCGTCCACAACAAGGTCAGCAAGGGAGTCGCGCGCAAGCACGCGATCGACATGCTCGACCGGGTCGGCATCCCGCAGCCGGACAAGCGGGTGGACGCCTACCCGCACGAGTTCTCCGGCGGTATGCGTCAGCGCGCCATGATCGCGATGGCGCTGTCGTGCGACCCTGAGCTGCTGATCGCCGATGAGCCGACGACCGCCCTGGACGTCACGGTCCAGGCGCAGATCCTGGACCTCATCCGGGACCTGCAGGAGGAGTTCAACTCCGCGGTCATCATCATCACGCACGACCTCGGCGTGGTCGCGGAGCTGTCCGACGACATTCTGGTGATGTACGGCGGGCGGGCGGCCGAGTACGCCACCGCGGAGGACATCTTCGACCGGCCGCAGCACCCCTACACCTGGGGGCTGCTCGGCTCGATGCCGCGCATCGACCGGGCTCGCAGCGAGCGGCTGATCCCCATCAAGGGCAACCCTCCCAGCCTGATCAACATCCCGTCCGGATGCGCCTTCCACCCGCGCTGTGAGTACGCCGGCCGCAACGGCGACCTCAGCACGACCGAACGTCCGGAGCTGCTCGACGTCGGTGGCGGCCACCGCGTCGCCTGCCACCTGTCCAACGAGGAGCGGGCGACGATCTGGGAGAACGACATTGCGCCGCGGCTGCGAGGAGAAGCATGAGCACCGACGAGAGCACGGAGACGCTGTCGGAGTCGGCCGGGCCGGCGTTCGGCGAAGAGTTGTTGACCGTCACCGACCTGGTCAAGCACTTCCCCATCCGTGATGGTCTGTTCCAGCGGGAGCAGGCCGCCGTTCGCGCGGTCGATGGGCTGAGCTTCTCCGTCCGTCAGGGCGAGACGCTTTCCCTGGTCGGTGAGTCGGGGTGTGGCAAGACGACCACGGGTCGGACGCTGACCCGGCTCGAGGAGCCAACGGCCGGGAAGATCGTCTTCGAGGGTCGCGACATCACCCACATGTCCAACAACGCGATGCGACCGCTGCGCCGCGACATGCAGATGATCTTTCAGGACCCGTACTCCTCGCTGAACCCGAGGCACACGGTCGGCAAGATCGTCGGGGCGCCCTACCGGATCCAGGGCATCAAGACCGAGCACGGCACCAAGAAGGCCGTGCAGGACCTGCTCGAGTTGGTCGGCCTCAATCCCGAGCACTACAACCGCTATCCGCACGAGTTCTCGGGCGGTCAGCGGCAGCGCATCGGGATCGCCCGCACGTTGGCGCTGCGACCCAAGCTGATCGTCGCTGACGAGCCGGTCTCCGCACTGGACGTGTCGATCCAGGCTCAGGTCGTCAACCTCCTGGAGGACCTCCAGGAGGAGTTCAACCTCACCTACGTGATGATCGCGCACGACCTGTCCGTCGTCCGGCACGTGTCTGACCGGGTGGCGGTCATGTATCTCGGCAAGATCGTCGAGATCGGTGACCGGGACGACATCTACGAGCGCCCCAAGCACCCTTACACGGTGGCGCTGCTGTCGGCGGTCCCGATCCCGGACACCCGTCGGCGCACCGAGCGGGAGCGCATCCGCCTCGTCGGCGATGTGCCGAGCCCGATCAACCCGCCGTCGGGGTGCCGGTTCCACACCCGGTGCTGGAAGGCGCAGGAGATCTGCAAGACCTCTGAGCCTCAGCTCGTCGAACTGGCGCCGGGGCAGCAGGCCGCGTGCCACTTCCCGGAGAACGTCGAGATCGCGAGCACTCCCCCGGTGGACGAGCCGGTCGACGACATCCCCTGACCCTCGAGGTCAGCGCGCAGCGGGCACGGCATCCGTCTCGGATGCCGTGCCCGTTCGTACGTGCGGGTTGCGGAACAGCAGCGCGGCGGCCACTCCGATGCAGATGACCAAGGCGGGCAGGTAGAGCGCCTCCCCCATCGCCCGAGCAAAACCGTCTCGTACGGCCACCGGCAGCTGCTGCTGGGCGGCCTCGGGTCCTCCCGTCATCCCTGACCCGGCGTCACCGAGGTGCGCGACCAGTCGGGACTCCATCAGCGCGGCGATTGCCGCGCTCCCGAGCACGGCGCCGAACTGTCGAGTGGTGTTGTACACACCCGCACCCGCGCCAGCCCGCTGCGGTGGCAGCGTCCGGGTTGCGGTCACTGACAGGGGTGCCCACATGAATCCGTTGGCAACCCCGAGGAGAGCGATGGGCAGCAACAGCTGCCACACCGGCGTACCGGGCCGCAGGATCGCGCCGAGCCAGACCAACGAGACGGCGAACGCGCCGAGGCCGATACCGGCCAGCACCCGTGGGTGCATACGGTCCACGAGCCGACCGACGAACGGCGCGAGCAGCCCGCTGATCAACGCCATGGGTACGAGGAGGAGGGCCGACCGCGTCGGCGACATCCCGCGTACGGCCTGGGCGTAGAGCATCAGCGGGAAGGCAAGCGCGGTGATCGAGAAGCCGACGGTGGTGATGGCGACGTTGGCGAGGCTGAAGTTGCGATCGGCGAAGAGCACGAGTGGGACCAGCGGTTCGCGGCGGTTGCGGCGCTGCCACCAGACGAAGACGCCGAGCACCGCCACACCGACCGCGATGAGCAGCGGCACCGAGATGATCCCGCGGATCTGACCCCAGTCGTACGACTGCCCCTCCTGGATCCCGAAGACCAGCAGGAACATCCCGACGGCGGACAGCCCAACGCCGACGAGGTCGAACTGGTGTGAGCTGATGGGCAGGCTCGGCACGAGACGCCAGGCCAGGACGAAGCCGATGATGCCGACGGGGACGTTGACGAAGAAGATCCACTCCCAGCCCCAGTGGTCGACCAGGAAGCCGCCAAGGATCGGTCCGACCAGGGTGGCCACACCGGCCACTGCTCCCCAGAAGCCCATGGCCTGACCACGCCTCTCGGCCGGGAAGATTCGCGTGATGACCGCCATCGTCTGCGGTGCCAGCAACGCTGCGCCGAGACCTTGCAGCACCCGGGCGGCGACCAGCATCCCGACCGTGGTCGTGAGGCCGCACCACACCGACGCGAGCGTGAAGACGGTCAGCCCGACGAGGTAGAGGTTCTTGGGACCGAACCGGTCGCCGAGCCGGCCGGTGATGAGGAGCGGTACGGCGTACGCCAGCAGGTAGGCGCTGGTCACCCAGACGACACCGTTGATATCGCTGTGCAGGCCCTCCATGATCGCCGGCGTCGCGACGGAGACGATCGTGGAGTCGACCAGGATCATGAAGAACCCGATGCACAAGGCGTAGAGCGCGGGCCACGGCTTCTGCTCTGAGGGCGCGTCTGAAAGTGTCACCCGTTCATATTGGCACCCTCAGCATCTGGCCGCCCGCCTCGCCTGTCAGGGCACGATCGCGGCGATGCCGTCGAGCAGGCGCTCCAGGCCGAATCGATAGAACTGGTCGGGGTTCAGCGCACTGCCGTGGGCCTCGCCGGCGGCCTGGCCGATCCGTGTCGCCGTCGGGTAGATAGCCGGGTCCAGGACCTTCGCGAGCAGCGGACCCACCTGCTCCCACCACTCCTCGTCGGCCATCCCTGACTGAGCCGCGGCACTCGCGGCGTCCCGCGCCACCCGCGCCGCGGAGTGCGCGAACGCCAGCACCTGCGACAGCACGTCGTCGATGCGGACGTCGTCCAGGTCGGTGCTGGTGAGCGCCTGGAGCTCGTGCTCGTACTTCGCCATCACCCCCGGTCCCATCGGCGGTCGCGCGGTGGTGACATCGACCAGCCAAGGGTGCGCGGCGTACAGATCGACGTTGTCCTGTGCGACCAGCGTGAGGCGACGACGCCAGCCGAGCCTGCCGTACGCCGATCGCGGCATGCGCGTGTACGCGTTGTCGACCATTAGCTGGATCAGCTCGGGCTTGCCCGGGACGTAGGTGTAGATCGTCATCGCGCTGGCACCGAGGCGCCCCGCCACGCTGCGCATCGTGATCGCGTCGAGGCCGTCGCGGTCTGCCAGCGCCGTGGCCGCCTCGACCACGGCGTCGATTGTGAGGCGCTGGCGTGGACCGCGACGTGAGGGCGCCTCCTCGCGCCACAGCAGTCGGAGGAGCTGCGCGTCATCAGAGGGCATGGGAACATTCTGCTACTCCGTACGTTGTACGGTGTACGAAGTACGTCGTAGAGAGGATCTCCATGCGAGTGAGTGCCACCGCCCTGTCCCTCAACGTTGCGGATGTCGAGGCATCCAGTCAGTTCCTGAAGAACCATTTCGGCTTCGAAGAGGCCATGGCGGCAGAGGGATTCGCGTCTCTGCGACGCGAGGACGTCGGAGCCAACGTGATCTTTCTCAGCCTCGGCATGCCGACCCTTCCCGAGGATCAACGCCATACCCCCGCCCAGGGCCTGATCCTCGCCTTCGAGGTCGATGACCTCGAAGGTGAGCTGGCGCGACTGGAGTCGGAGGGGGTCGAGATCACCATGCCGCTGACGGCCGAGGAGTGGGGCGAGCGAGCCTTCCAGGTCACCGACCCCAACGGGCTCAAGATCCAGCTGGTCGACTGGAAGGGGCCGCAGGCTTGACCTGAGCCTTACGGCGGGCGAGCACCACGCCTGCGAGACAGAGCGCGCCGCCGGCGTAGGCCAGCGCCGGCGGCGCCTCACCCAGCAGCAGCCAGCCGAGCAGGATGGTCAGCGGCGGCACGAGCAGCGTCGTCATACCTGTCGAGCCGGCCGTGCTCCGGGCCAGCGCGTAGGCCCAGGTGGTGAAGGCCAAGGCGGTCGGTCCGACACCGAGGTAGATCACCCATCCGACCGTCGCCGGTCCGCTGTCGGCGAGCTGGTCGACCAGGCCCGGAGCGTACGGCAGGCAGCACACGGTCGCGACGACGATCGCCAACCACGTGACCCGTAGCGCTGACATCGTTGCCAGCAAAGGCTTCTGGGCGACAACGGCCAGCGCATAAGTCAGCGCAGAGAGGAGACACAAGGCGACGCCTGCGGTCTGGGCGCCACCCGTCGAGGTGCCGATCCCGATCACCACGACGCCTGCGAACGCCACGCTCGTGCCGACGACCAGACGGCGCGGGAAGCCCTCCCCCAGGAACAGCCCGGCCAGCACCGCCAGCAGCACCGGGCCAACGTTGACCAGCATGGCCGCCGTGCCCGCGTCGACCCGACGCTCGCCTTCGTTGAGGGCAACGTTGTAGATGCCGAACCACAGGACGCCGCAGGCGATCACGCGCAGCCATCCGGTCCGATCGGGCCAGGCTCCGGGCACCTTAGAGCGCGCCTTGTCGATCAGGACGACGACGCCGAGGACGACGCTTGCCACGAGCAGCCGGCCAAAGGCCAACGGTCCGCCGCTGAGCTCGTGCCCGAGGTGTCGGATCGCGACGAAGGCCGACGCCCACATGAGCAGCGTCACGCCCATGGCGGCGATCGCGCGCACGTCATGGCTCGCAGTCGGTGCCGCAGCCGAGTCAGCCTTCAAGGAAGTGGTCACATCGATCAGTGTGGCCCGACTCCGACGCACGGTCTGGCGGGAATGCGACGCCGCGCCCGGCTAGGCGATGCCAGACCAGGCGAACAGCCCGGCCAGCACCAGAGAGGTCGGCAGCACGCTCCACCACGGGACCGCTCGGTCGCCAAGAACCTTGCGGCGCAACGCAACTCGTGCGACAACCCAGCCTCCCCAAGCCACCAGGACCGCGAGAACGAGCAGGGCGGCGTACGTCATGCCCTCACGTCCGTTGATCGTCAGACCTACGAGGTACGCGCCGACGAAGGCCACCATGCCGATCAGCAGGTGCCGCGGCGACAGCATGTCCTCGCCCAGCGCGACGTGCACCGAGGTCTTGGTGCTCAGCCCGCGCTCGAACAGCGCATCACGCACGACGACCAGCAGATGCCCGACCAGCAGCACCAGCAGGACCACGAACACGGTCAGGGCGGCACGCATGCGGTGCAGTATGACCGACTCCGACCCGCAATCCGGGACGTCAGGTCACGGATCCCACCACGGGCATCGCGCCTGCCATCATTTGCTCACACTTCGCTCACGAACGAAGACCAGGCCACCACTGGCCCCGAAGGGAACGTGCATGGGCGACCTGGCCCACCGCCAACACCAGCGACACAAGAACGACGACATCCCGTGGGACATCGGGGGCCCGCAACCCGCCCTCGCGCGGCTGCTGTCCTCCACAAGCGTCGGTCCGCGCGTGCTCGACATCGGCTGCGGCACCGGCGAGCTCGCGCTCTGGGTCGCCGCGCATCCCGGCGCGCCCGACACCACGGTGACCGGTATTGACCTCGCGCACGAAGCGATCGACCGCGCGATGGCCCGGGCACAGATACGCGGCCTGGCCGTGGACTTCCGGGTCGCTGATGCCGTGTCCTTCGGGGAGGCGCCGGAGGTGTACGACACCGTGCTCGACTCGGGCCTGCTGCACAGCCTCGACGACCGGGACGTCGAGGCGTACGTCCGCAGCCTCGCCCGCCTCACCCGACCCGGTGGCGCCGTCCGAGTCCTCGCTGCCGCTCATCACGAGCAGCGCCCGTGGGGACTGACGCCCGAACAGCTGCGCGCCATCTTCGCGAGCGAGCACTGGTCCGAGACCGCGGTGGTTCCGGCCGAGGTCCTCGGCGGCGTCGACGGTTCGGTGCGGATGCCCGGCCACCTGGTCACCACTCGACGCACCCGGACGCCGGGCCCGCTACGCGGCACGTCCATCACGTGGCACTGGCCAGGCGACGGGATCGACCCGTTCGACGTGCGCTCTCCCGACACGCACTGGGTGACATACGCCGGTCACGGCTGGGGCAGGGCCTGGCCGGCCGGCGAGCCGCGCGGCTGGGGCGCTCTCGACGGTGACTTCCTGGACGAGGTCCCGACGGGCTACAAGTCGATCCTGCTCGAAGAGCGTTGCGCTGTCGTCCATCGAGGGCACACCGTGCGCGAGTGGGACGAGACCGGCGAGCAGCCCGAGCGTTCACCGTCCCTGGATCCGACCGAGTCCGTGTGGCAGGTCCGGTCGCAGCACGGCAAAGGGCCGGGCAAGGGTGCTGTGCTGTCCGACTACACCTCCGCGCTCGCCGTCGCCCTCGACCGCTCATCCGCAGACGACGACGGCTGGATGGTGCTGCGCCGGTTGCGTCATCAGGACTGGCACTGACAGCCGCCGGAGATGGGTCTTGCCACCATCGAACGACCGTGCTTTTATTGATGGCATGACCAAGGGCCTGGAGACGCGCGAGCTGGTGCTGCGCGAGGCGCTGGCCCAGTCCAGCCATCTCGGCTTGAAGGGTTTGAGCATCGGGGCGCTCGCAACCTCGCTCGAGATGTCCAAGAGTGGACTGTTCGCCCACTTCCGCTCGAAGGAGCAGCTGCAGACCGACGTCCTTGCCTTTGCCGGCGACGGCATCCGTCGACTCGTCCTCGAGCCCGCCATCGCCGAGCCGCGGGGCGAGCCACGCATCCGCAAGCTGTTCGAGCGCTGGATCGGCTGGGAGGGCTACGCCGACTACGCCTTGCCCGGCGGCTGCGTATTCGTCGAAGCCTCAAGGGAGTTCGACGATGAGCCCGAAGGTCCCGTCAGAGACACGCTCGTGCGACTCCAGCGCGACTGGCTCGACTCCGTCGAGACCATCTTTCGCACAGGCATCTCCGAGGAGCACCTGCGGGCCGACGCCGACCCGCGACAGCTGGCGTACGACCTGAACGCCATCATGCTCGGCTTCCACTTCTCCACTCGACTGTTGCGCGACCCCGACGCGGCCATGCGAGCCGAGCGCGCCTTCGAGCGCCTCCTCGACGACCACCGCCCCTGAGACCACTCGAGAACCTGAGGACCTGAGATGACACTAGAAAAAAGCACGACCGTTCGCACCTCAACGCCCCGGACGGCTCTATCCCCCGCCTTCCGCACCCTCCTCGCCACCACCCGGACCCTGGATCGCGTCGCCCCGGAGCAGGCAGCCCGTATCGCCGAGCACCTGTGGTTCCGACTGCCCGAGAAGCCGGCGCCGTCGTACCGCGAACGCTTCACGCCGGCGCACGGCCGCCGCTTCCGCGTCCGGCACGACCACGTCGACGTCTCAGGGATGATCTACGGCCCGGACGACGCGCCGACGGCCTACCTCGTGCACGGCTGGGGAGGCTGGTGGCAACAGCTCGCGGCCTACGTCCCGGCGCTCGTTGACGCCGGCTACCGCGTGGTGGCGTACGACTCCCCCAGCCACGGCGCGTCTGCACCCGGGCAGCACGGCGGCCGGAGCACCACCCTCATGGAGATGGGTGACGCGTTCGCTGTCGTCGCCTGGCAGCAGGGCCCGGCCGATCTCGTCGTCGCCCACTCTCTCGGAGCGATGGCAACCATGTGGGCCTGGACTGGCGGGACACGAGCCAAGGCGTACGCCTTCCTCGCGCCGGGCGTACGCGTCGCTCCCATGGTCGGGGCCTTCGGACAGATGCTGGGGCTGAGCCACGGCACGACCGGACGGCTCGCGCGCCGCCTCGACCGGCGTATCGGCTATCCCGCTGCGCACTTCGATCTCGATCGCATCGCCCACGAGGTCAATGCCCAGGCTCCTGGGACCCGGCTCCTCGTCGCCCACGACCGCGACGACCGCGAGACCCCGGCCGATGGCGCCGTACTCCTCACCGATGCGTGGGCCGGGAGCGACCTGGTGCTTACCTCGGGTCTGGGTCATCGCCGGGTGATCTGGGACGAAGGCGTTGTACGCCGGGTGGTGCAGCTCGCGTCGGCGACCCGAGGCTGAGCCCTGGCCAGCGTGACGCCCTGACTAGGGTGACGCGGTGACCTCCCTGACCACGCCCGAACCCGACGACGATCGCGCTGACCCGCCCTTCATGGCCGACGAGCGCGAGTCACTCGAGAGCTGGTTGGAGCTGTACCGGACGACGCTCCCGCTGAAGATCGCCGGCCTCACCGCGGAGCAGCTGTGCGAGCGGCCCGTGAGTCCGTCGACCCTGTCGCTGCTCGGGGTCACCCGCCACCTCACGAAGGTCGAGCACTACTGGTTCACCTCGGTGGTCGCCGGCATCGAGGCACCGGCGCTCTACTGCGAGCACGACCCCGACGGAGACTTCAACAACATCGGGACCGAGCATGCCCTCGCGGATGTCGCGCGCTTTCACGAAGAGGTCGCCGGAGCGCGGGACCGAGCCCGGGCCGTATCTGATCTCAGCGCACCGCTGCTCGGCCGCCGCCGCGGCCAGGAGGTCAACCTGCGCTGGGTCTACGTGCACATGATCGAGGAGTACGCCC
Organism: Luteipulveratus mongoliensis; assembly: GCF_001190945.1. Lineage (NCBI taxonomy): Bacteria > Bacillati > Actinomycetota > Actinomycetes > Micrococcales > Dermacoccaceae > Luteipulveratus > Luteipulveratus mongoliensis. Next base: position 4,330,426 of record NZ_CP011112.1, read on the forward strand.
GCCACCTCGGGCACGTCGATCTGCTGCGTGAGGCCGTCGACGGCACCACGGGCTACTGAACTCAGCCCACCAGGGAGAGGCTCAGCTGACCGAGGTGAGGGGGCGCTGCCGGTCCAGCCATCCGGCGTACACCGGAGTCGTGCGCGCCTCGGCGTCCAGCCGCGAGCCGATCGCCTGAGCCAGCCGCACAGCCACACTCTTCAGCGGGCTACGCGGACCGAGGATCAGCAGAGTCCGCACCTGAATGGGTGAACCGACCAGCGGTCGGGTGACGAGTCCGTCGAAACGCGCGGACGGTGCGCACAGTCCGACTCGTGCCCCGCCTCTGATGAAAGCCAGGGCGGACGATCCTTGCAACGTGTATTCGACGCGGGGACGACCGCCCGCGCGGTTGCATGCGTCAGCCAGGACCTCGGGCTCGCGGTCCATATCGGCAGGCTCGACGACCCAGCCGTCCTCGGTCAGGTCACCCAGCTCCACCTCTTCGCGGTGGGCCAACGGATGCGTGGGCGCCATGACGACGAACACCGGCTCCACGGAGACCGCGTGCCGCTCGACATTGGCCGGCAGGTCGACCTCCCACCCGACGAACTCCGTACAGCTGGCGGCATGCAGCAGGCCCGCCGAGACCATGTCGACCAGGACCTGCATCCGGGTCTCGCTCTCGGGCACGACGCGGGTCGCGGGCAGCGCGCGGTCGAGATATTCGGCCATCGCGATCAGGGGTGGTCCGGTGCGTGCTCCGACCGTCACGACGGTCGGAGCCGCACCGGCGCTCTGGTCCGCATCTGCACACAACGTCTCGACGGCGGCCAGCACACTCTGCGCGCGAGCCAGCACCATCTCACCGACCGGAGTCGGGGTCATGCCATCTGCAGACCGTTCGAACAGGGGGCTGCCCAACGAGTCCTCGATGCGCCGCAGCTGGCGGGTGGCCGCCGGCTGGGTCGTGCTCAGTGCGGCTGCCGCCTTGGAAACACTGCCGAGCTCACCGACAGCTTGTACGAGCTTGAGGTGCCGCAGTTCGATCTCCATCACCTCGACCGTAGGCACCGCGAAGTCATCTGATAGCCATCGGAAAGCCAAGAGTCGGTAAGGAAGGCATAGCCGGCTGACATACCTCGACGGCGGCATCTCTCGCCAGGCTGGGACGCGTCGCAGCACCCGGCCTCCCTCCGGCCGGGCACCTCGGGGGAACCCGTAGTAGCCGGGGTGAGCAGGGCGGCACCCACCCAGAGAGGAACCTCATCATGAGGAAGAAGCACATCGCGCTGACCGGTTCGGCAATGATCGCGATCGGATCGATCGCGGCATCCCCGGCCATGGCAGCAGGCGCCACTGACGGCGGCCACCAGACCGCCCAGGCGGTTGTGTCGTCGTACCTCAAGACGCACGCAAGCGACGTCAAGGGCGCAGCGGGCGACGGCTACCAGGTCGTCCGCACCACCACCAGCAAGGACGGCAGCAGCCACGTGCGTTACAACCGCACCTTCCACGGCCTGCCGGTCGTGGGTGGCGACTTCGTCGTGCACAGCAAGGGCGGCAAGGTCACCGGCAGCTCGGTCTCCCAGCAGGCGCCCATCACGGTCGGTACGACGGCCAAGGTCGCCAAGGCGACCGCCCGCACCGCTGCGGCGGCCGGCGCGCACAACTTCAACGCCACCGGCGCCACCCAGCCGATGCTGGTCGTGGACGCCACCGGAGCCAAGCCGGCTCTGGCGTGGATGACCGTGGTGGTCGGCAAGCAGGCCGACGGTATGACCCCGAGCCACAAGGCTGTCCTGGTCGACGCGCAGTCCGGCAAGACCATCCGCTCCTCCGAGATGGTCAAGTCGCTGATGTCCGCAGCGACCTCGAAGGCGGCCATGGGAGCCAAGGCACCCAAGGTCACCATGACGACGGCGCGCAACCTGCCCGGCGTGAGCTGGGCGTCGGTCTCGCCGGCCACGCACGGCACCGGTACGGCGACCGCAGGCGAGGAGGGCACCGGCAAGTCGCTCTTCCTCGGCGAGGTCAAGATCAACACGACCAGCGCTGACGGCAAGTTCTCGATGACCGACCCCGACCGCGGTGGCAACACTGCGTGCGACATGAACAACAAGGGCGAGGGCAGCGACTGCACCCTGTTCACCGACGACGACAACGCGTGGGGTGACGGCACCAACAGTGACCGTGCGTCCGCCGGCGTCGACACCTACTTCGGTGCAGCGACGACGTGGGACTACTACAAGGACGCCTACGGCCGTAACGGCATCTTCGACGACGGCAAGGGTGTGCCGTCACGGACCCACTTCGACACCGGCTACGTCAACGCGTTCTGGGACGGCCAGCAGATGACGTACGGCGATGGTGAGGGCGACGCCAAGCCGCTCGTCGCGATCGACGTCGCGGGCCACGAGATGTCGCACGGTGTCGCGGAGGCGCTCGCGAAGCTCGGCTACGAGGGCGACGTGGGTGGCATCAACGAGTCGAACAGCGACATCAACGGCACGATGGTGGAGTTCAAGGCGAACAGCACCGAGGACAAGCCTGACTTCCTGATCGGCGAAGAGATCGACATCAACGGCGACGGCACCCCGCTGCGCTACATGGACAAGCCGTCCAAGGACGGGGCGTCGCACGACTGCTGGAGCGCGGACACCGCCAACGACGACCCCCACTACACCTCGGGTGTCGGCAACCACTTCTTCTTCCTGCTGGCCAACGGCAGCGGGGAGAACGAGTGGGGCAACAGCGAGACCTGTGACCAGAGCACCATCACGGGTATCGGTCAGGACAAGGCCGCGAAGATCTGGTACAACGCGATCAAGGACTACGGCACGAGCGACATGTCCTACGCGGACCTGCGCGCGGGCATGATCAAGGCTGCTGACGCCGAGTACGGCGCCGACAGCACCGAGAGCAAGGCCGTTGCTGCGGCCTGGACGGCCGTTTCGGTCTCCTAAGCTCTTCCGCTCGAAGCGGCCCCGGCGCCTCCGCGTCGGGGCCGCTTCGTATGCGGCGGGTACGTCCGAGCCTCGTCGTCGTACGTCGCGCCTCGTCGTCGTACGACGCGCCCCCGCCGTCGTACGTCGCGCCCCGTCGTCGTACATCGGGCCGGTCTCCGGCTGGCCAGCACCACGCGAATTCGTGTGAGGTGCATCACTTCTCGGGCCCCGATGCCCGGCAGGTGGGACCGCGCGGCGAAACAATCTCGAAATATTTTCGATGCGGAGCCCGAACCACAAGAATCCCCCGAGATACAGCGGCTAGGTCGAGCTCGACTCGTCGCGCGACGCTCGGCGTGTCTTCGCTCAGAAGGGTGTGCCAGGTTGATTACTCCGCCGGAGTCGTTACGTTCAATGGGCGTGAGCAGCGCCATCCTGACGCCCATCGCCCCTTCGACCACGAGCAGTGCCAACGACTTTCGTCCACCGTCTCTCGCAGACGGTGGCGACCTGTGGAGGATCGCCTCCGATGCCGGGTCGCTCGACGTCAACTCCTCGTACGCCTACCTGCTGTGGTGTCGTGACTACGCCTCCACCTCGGTCGTGGCAGACGTGGACGGCGAGCCCGCCGGCTTCGTGACCGGCTACACCCGGCCGGAGTCGCCCGAGACGTTGATGGTCTGGCAGGTCGCCGTCGACGACGCGGCCCGCGGTCGCGGCCTCGCACTGGGCATGCTCGACGCCCTCGCCGACCGGGTCGCCGACGCCCGGTGGATGGAGACCACCATCACTGATGACAACGCTGCTTCCATCGCGTTGTTCACCCGGTTCGCGGAGGGTCGAGGAGCCTCGATCGACCGCGCGGACCTGTTCGGATCGCAGCACTTCCCGGACGAGCACGACCCGGAGCGGCTCTACCGCATCGGCCCGTTGCGCTGAGCGCGACCGAGCGCGGCCCTTGGTATGACCGGGGCCCCGCTCTCCCGCGCCCGCACCTCATCTCATCCCCGGAAGGACGACCCCTATGACCTCGACCACCAGTGACACCACGATCTTCGAAGAGCGCGAGTCCCAGGTCCGCAGCTACTGCCGAGAGTGGCCGACGGTGTTCAGCAAGGCCCAGGGGGTGTACCAGTACGCCGAGGACGGCCGCCGCTACATCGACTTCTTCTCGGGCGCCGGTGCGCTCAACTACGGGCACAACCACCCCGAGCTCAAGAAGCACCTGGTCGAGTACCTCACTGGCGACAACGTCGTGCACTCCCTCGACACCTACACGGTGGCCAAGCGCGAGTTCCTCCAGACGTTCCAGGACCTGATCCTGAAGCCGCGCGACCTCGACTACACCGTGCAGTTCCCCGGCCCGACCGGCACCAACGCGGTGGAGACTGCGCTGAAGATCGCGCGCAAGTGCACCGGCCGCCTTGACGTCGTCAGCTTCACCAACGCCTTCCACGGCATGTCGCTGGGTTCCCTTGCTGTCACGGGCAACTCGATGAAACGTGCCGGCGCTGGCACGCCGCTCTACCACACCAATACTGCGCCGTACGACGACTACTTCGACGGCGAGACGGCCGACTTCATGTGGCTTGACCGCACGTGGAGCGACGGCGGCTCGGGCCTGGACACCCCTGCCGCGGTCATCGTCGAGACGGTCCAGGGCGAGGGCGGCCTGAAGGCTGCCCGCAACGTGTGGCTGCGTGAGCTGCAGGCACTCTGCCGTCGGCACAACGTGCTGCTCATCGTCGACGACGTCCAGGCGGGCTGCGGCCGCACCGGGCAGTTCTTCTCGTTCGAGGAGGCCGGGATCGAGCCGGACATCGTGTGCCTGTCGAAGTCGATCTCGGGCTACGGCCTGCCGATGTCGCTGACGCTGATGCGCCCCGAGCTGGACCAGTGGGAGCCCGGTGAGCACAACGGCACCTTCCGCGGCCACAACCCCGCCTTCGTCACTGCCACCGCTGCGCTCAAGACCTTCTGGGCCGACGACGCGCTCGAGCAGAACATCGCCGCGCGCTCCGAGCAGCTGCGCGAGGGCCTGCACCGCATCATCGCCCGTTGCGACGGCGCGCTCCTGCGTGGCCGCGGCCTGCTGACCGGCGTGGCCTTCCCAGAGGACGACATCGCGGGCCGGATCCAGGCGGCGGCGTTCGAGCGCGGGCTGCTGATCGAGACGTCCGGTCCCAAGGGCGAGGTCATCAAGGTCATGCCTGCCCTGACGATCACCGAGACCGAGATGGAGGAGGGCCTGGAGATCCTGGTCGACGCCGCCAGCTCAGTGCTCGGGTCCGGCACTCCCCTGACTGAGCCCGTCCAGTCCGTGCGGGTGGCCGAGCGCGAGCCCGCGCTCGTCCCCTGAAGGGCGCGAACGTCGTACCGAGTCTGCTTCTGTCGAAAGGACATTCATGAAGGTCATCAACCTCAGCGACCTCGATGGCACTGAGAACGACGTCGAGCACGGCAACTGGCGCAGCCGCCGCTTCGTGCTGGCGAAGGACGGCGTGGGCTTCTCGTTCCACGACACCACGCTGTTCGCCGGCACCGAGTCGGAGTTCTGGTACGCCAACCACGTCGAGTGCGTCTACGTCTACGAGGGCACCGGGACGCTGCTGAACCGCGACACCGGTGAGGAGTTCCCGCTGAGCCCGGGGTCGATGTACCTGCTCGACAAGCACGACAAGCACACCGTGAAGGCGACGACGGACATCCGGTGCGCCTGCGTGTTCAACCCACCCGTCACCGGCCGCGAGGTGCACGACGAGAACGGCGTGTACCCGCTCGTGACCGAGGAGCCGGTCTCCGCCTGAGACCTTGCACCTCGTATGACCTGGGCGAGTCCTGTTGCGATGCAACAGGACTCGCTCCCTTTCCAGAGAGGAACACCCAACACCGCAGGAGGATGACGTGACAACGTTGGCGACGCCGACGGACACCTACCCCACTCGTACGGGCACCCAGGCAGGTGTCATCGAACGACAGGGACCGATCGTGCACATGAGCGCGGCCGGCGGACCGCTGGACACCGAGACGCTCCAGCACTTCGACGACAACGGCTACCTGGTCATCGACCAGCTCATCAGCGATGAGGAGCTGGCGCAGATGCGGCAGGAGCTGACCCGCCTGTCGGCCGACAAGGCGGTGCGTGCCGATGAGCGCACGATCGTCGAGGCCGCCTCGCAGGAGGTACGCAGCATCTTCGACGTCCACCTCACCAGTGAGGTGTTCCGGGCCATCGCGTACGACCCTCGCGTCGTCGCTCGCGCCCGCCAGATCCTCGGTTCGGACGTCTACATCCACCAGAGCCGCGTCAACGCCAAGCCTGGCTTCGAGGGCAAGGAGTTCTCGTGGCACTCCGACTTCGAGACCTGGCACGCCGAGGACGGTATGCCGACGCCGCGCGCGGTCAGCATCTCGATCTCACTGACCGACAACCACTCGTTCAACGGGCCGCTGATGATCATGCCGGGCTCGCACCGGCAGTACATCTCGTGCGTCGGCGAGACGCCGGACGACAACTACAAGAGCTCGCTGGTCATGCAGGGAGCGGGCACGCCGGATCGGGAGACGCTGCGCGACTTCGCCGACGACTTCGGCATCGACGTGCTCGAAGGTCGGGCCGGTGGGGCGATCATGTTCGACTCGAACTGCATGCACGCCTCCAACGGCAACGTGACGCCGTACCCGCGCTCCAACGTGTTCATCGTCTACAACAGCGTCGAGAACGCGTGCGTGGAGCCGTACGCCGCCGCTTCGCCTCGGCCACCCTTCCTCGCCTCCCGCGACTTCACCCCGGTCAGCTGACTCGACCGGCCGGCATTCAGCGGGCTCGCGCGTCCAGGCGGGGGTCGAGGAGGTCCTCGACCCCGTCTGGCACGTGCGCGGGATCGTGACCTGCCTCGACGATCCGGTTGGCCTCGTCCACGAAGACGATCCGCGGCTGGAGGGCGCGAGCCTCCGCGTCCTCGACGACGGCGTACGAGATCACGATGACCAGGTCGCCGGGGCTGATGAGGCGGGCGGCGGCTCCGTTGATGCCGATGACGCCGGAACCTGCCGGGCCCTCGATGGCGTACGTCGTGAGCCGGTTGCCGTTGTCGATGTCGACGACGTCGACCTGCTCACCGGGCAGCAGGTCGGCGGCCTCCATGAGGTCCTTGCTGATCGTCAGCGAGCCGACGTAGTGCAGGTCGGCCTGCGTGACGGTGGCGCGGTGAATCTTGGACTTGAGCATGGTGCGCTGCATCGGGACCTCCGGTGAGTGACGACGCGACACGCTACGAGATGGTGGGGTCCTCAGGAAAATCAACGTCTTCAGGAGTGGGATCGTGACCTCGACCCGTGCGGACACAGCGTCGACGCTGACCGTGTCCCGGCTGACTCTCGCGGCAGCCGATCTCGGACCGGCCAACCCGTTGCCGCCGCTCGTCGCTTCGGCGGACATCAACACCGGTGTCGGCTTCGGGCCTGAGACAGAGGACCTGGCCACTCGGTCGGGCTATGGCCAGGTGGCCAACGTGCTGCCGTACGCGACTCAGGACGGCTACACGCGAGACCTCCAGGAGATCGAGACGCCGATCGCCGTGCTGGAGAACGAGCTGCTCCGAGCGACGTTCCTGCTGGGCTACGGCGGTCGCCTGTCGTCACTGGAGCACAAGCCGACCGGCCGGGAGCTGCTCTGTCGCAACCCCACGCTGCAGCTGGCCAACCTGTCCACGACCAACGCGTGGTTCTCCGGTGGTGTCGAGTGGAACATCGGCGTGATCGGCCACTCGCCACTGACCTGCCAGCCGGTGCACGCTGCGCGTCTGTCCCGTCCCGACGGAGTGCCGGTGCTGAGGATGTACGAGTGGGAGCGCCTTCGGCAGGTGCCGTTCCAGATCGATGCCTACCTCCCGCCGGGCTCCCCCGTCCTGTACGTCCACTGCCGGATCACCAACCCGCACGAGGGCACGCTGCCGATGTACTGGTGGTCCAACATCGCTGTCCCGGAGACCCCCGACACCCGCGTGCTGGCTCCCGCGGACGCAGCGTGGAACATCGGCCACACCCGCACGGTGTCGTACGTCCCTGTCCCCGTCTCGGGTGGGGTCGATCGCAGCTATCCCACGCGCAGCGATGTCGCCGACGACTACTTCTTCGACATCCGCGAGGCCCGGCGGCCATGGATCGCCGCGCTGGACGGCACTGGCACCGGACTCGTCCAGACATCGACGGCGCGGCTGGGCGGCCGCAAGCTGTTCGTCTGGGGGAACGGCCCCGGTGGGCAGCGGTGGCAGCAGTTCTTGTCCGAGCCCGGTCCGGCGTACCTGGAGATCCAGGCCGGGATCGCGAGTACCCAGCTGGAGTACGCACCGATGCCGCCCGGCGCACGATGGTCCTGGGTCGAGGCGTACGGGATGCTCGAGAGCGATCCGCAGGCCGTGCACGGCGACGGCGACTGGCATGGCGCCCGAGCCGCCGCCGAGGGCTCACTCGAGGATCTCGTCTCCACCAGTGCGATCGAGGACGAGCTGGACTCCTGTGGCCGCTGGGCGGACCAGGCACCCGACGAGGTCCTGCAGCACGGCTCAGGATGGGGAGCGCTGGAACAGCTCAGGAGTGGGCTCGGCCACCCCGGTACGCCCTTCCCCCAGGAGTCCATTGCCGCACCGCAGCAGCCATGGCTGACCCTGCTGCGGACGGGACGGTTCCCGGAGACCGATCCCCGCCAGCCGCCGTCCGCCTTCATGATCCAGCCCGAGTGGCGGACCTTGCTGGAACCGGTCGCTGACGACAGCTGGGAGGCGCAGCTCCACCTGGGGCTCATGCGATGCCAGGACGGCGAGCGCGACGGCGCCCGTCAGGCGTGGGAGCGGTCGTACGAGATCCGCGCCAACGCCTGGGCCTTGCGCAACCTGGCCGTCCTCGACCGCCTCGAGGGTGACCTTCCTTCGGCCGTCGAGCGCTATCGCGCCGCGTGTGAACTCGCTCCTGGCCACTCGGCGCTGGTGATCGAGACGACCCGAACTCTCCTCGAGGCCGAGCGCCCCGACGCGGCGCGCGACCTGCTGTCGACGTTGCCGGACGAGGTGCCCGGCCGGGTCGGGCTGTTGACCGCGCAGACGGCCCTTGCCCTCGGTGACCTCGACGAGGTCGGCCGCATCCTCGACGACGGCCTGGTCGTGGAGGATCTGCGCGAGGCCGACACTGCGTTGAGCGATCTGTGGGCCGAGTACCAGGTCCGCCAGCTGGCAGCGCTGGAGGACCGGCCGATCACCGATGAGCTGCGCGATCGCGCACGCGAGCAGTACCCCTTGCCAGCCAGGTACGACTTCCGGATGAGTGCCGACTGACCCGCGCTCCCCCACGCGCACGCGTCGCGACCACGACGTCCTCAGGGCCCGCGAGGGCTGAGGTCCAGATGCTGCTCGACAGACGGAGGGCGAGTGATGTGCTCGCGTCCGTGGGGGCTGGCCCAGGTGCAGACACCTTCGGTGGTCATGGTGACCTGCCAGCCGGTTTCGTGCTTGGCGCGGTGGTGGTGCTTGCAGAGGGTGAGCAGGTTGGTCGGTCTTGTTGCTCCGGTGGGCCAGGGGATGACGTGGTCGGTCTCGCAGTAGCGGGCTGGGTGTGAGCAGCCGGGGAAGCGGCAGTGCTGGTCGCGTTGTTGCACCAGGCGTCTGATGGCGGCGGTGGGTCGGTAGGTCTGGGCTGCGGTCTCCAGGAGGGTGCCGGTCCGCGGGTCGATCAGGGTGCGGGTGAGGCGGGCGCCCAGGGTGCGCATCAGCGCCTGGGCGGTAGCCGCGGCGATGACGCCGACACCGGGGATCTCGACATCGCCAACGGCATCAGGCGTCATCGCTGCGTCGCCGGCATCACGAACAGCATGTGCCAGCTCAGGAGGAGCTGGGTGGCTGCCAGGAACACAGGTTGCCGCAGAAGAAGAAGTCGCTTCGGAGTCATGTTGTCTGGTCAGTGGTGGAGGGTTCGGAGGGACATCAGGATGGTGCTCAGCGTCTTCGGCGGCGAGGGCGTCCATCAGGTCCCACCAGGGGTCATCTGGTGGCGGGTCGGGTGCTGGTCCGGGGTCGCGGGCGATGAGCTCGGCCAGCGCCACGTCCCAGGCATCGTCGTCCAGGTCGTCGGTAGATGTGTCGGCGGCGGGTGGCTCGGGGTCGAAGCCCAGCGCCCACGGATCACAGGAGCCGGCCGTGTCGGGGGCGTCGGCTGGTCCAGCCGCGTGCGCCGAGGCGGGTCGGACGGGCACGGCGACGGTGAAGGAGGCGGTCACCTCCGCGCGTTGGAGCACCAGGTCGGTGAGTGCGTCGGCGCGGCACTGGCCCAGGGTCTTGCCGCTCTGGTTGGCCCGGTGCAACTCACGAGCCAGCCCGTCAACGGCCGCGTACGCCGCAACGGCTTGCTCGGTCGGCAGCGTCGCGTGCAGCTCGCTCAGCCCGGCCTCCGGGCCGGGCTCGAGGAACACCCCGACGCGTTGCGCTGAGCGTCGGGTCCTGGCCTGGCGGACCGCGGCCGGGTCGGTCTGCTGCACCAGCCGTCGGGTGCGGACCTGCACCTGCCGCGCCGACCAGGACTGCACCCCGCGCTCCAGCAGCGCCGCCTCCACCTGGGCGCACACCGCATCCGGCGCCTCCAACAGCTCACCGGTCACCTTGCGCACTCGCAGGCTGTCCAGGCGCCCAGCAGCCATCTCATCCAGCAGGTCAGGCGTCTTGGTGACCGCATCGATCGCCTCCTCGACACGAGCCGTCGCCTGACGCGGACTCCACGCTAGCCCCGGGGCCAGATCGACATCCGCGAACTCCGCAGCATGACCCAGCGGGTGCGCGACCTCGCCGACCTCACCGGTGACCGGGTCAACATGCTCGACCGTCGCGGCGTACTGCGCGATGCGCAACACCTGCACCGCCGACGCAGCATTGATCAACGCTTGCGCAGCCTCGACGTCGGCCTGCAGCTCAGCAGCCGTCCGGTGATGACGATCAGTCTTCGCCTGCGAGTACACCGCCTGCGCCACCTCACGACACAGCTCCAACGCCCGCGCCGAGTCCAGCAAACCGGTGTCAGGGTCGCGCAGCGCAGCTGTAGCACCCGTGGCGGTGCTGCAGCTCTCGGCTGTCTCGCGGACTCCCTGACTCATACTCACACCGTACACCTGTTCGATCGTTCGTCAAGGCGTCGAAAGCGCGAATCATGTTTGCTATCAGCGTAATTCGGTGCCAGCGAGGCCGACACCACAACCCAGGTGCGAGCGTACGAGAGACCACCGACATCGCTGGTGACGAGGGCCGTCGATCGCCAGAGCTCCCCGACCGAGGTCCGCCACGAGACCAGTCGGCCGAACTCGCCAGTAACCCAGATGGCACCATGTGGGAGAGCGTGACCTAGCCCACAGCGGATGGAGACAGCGATGCAGCGTCGGCTGAGCCAGGAGGACGCGGCGTTCCAGCAACGCATGCGTGACTTCTTCACGACCGAGGTCCCCGCGGACCTGCGCGAGCGCTGGGCGGCCGGCGGCGAGCCGGACCCGGACGACATGCGTGCCAGTCAGCGGGCCCTCAACAAGGCCGATCTCGCGGTGCCGCACTGGCCGGCCGAGTTCGGTGGCCAGGACTGGACCATGCTGCAGCGCCACATCTACCTCCAGGAGATGCAGGCCGCGTCCGTCCCTCCCCCACTGGCCTTCAACGCCAACATGGTCGGCCCGGTCATCGCCGCTTTCGGCTCGCAGGCGCAGAAGGAACGCTTCCTGCCGCCGACGGCCAACCTCGACATCTGGTGGTGCCAGGGCTTCTCCGAGCCGGACGCCGGCTCCGACCTGGCCTCGCTGCGCACGACAGCCGTCAAGGACGGCGACGAGTGGGTCGTCAACGGGCAGAAGACCTGGACCACCCTGGGTCAGCACGCCGACTGGATCTTCGCGCTGGTCCGCACCGACCCGGACGCACCCAAGAAGCAGATGGGCATCTCCTTCCTGCTCATCGAGATGTCGTCGCCCGGCGTCACGGTCCGTCCCATCCAGCTGATCGACGGCGGCCACGAGGTCAATGAGGTCTTCTTCGACAACGTCCGCGTCCCGGCCGACCACCTGGTCGGTGAGGTCAACAAGGGCTGGGACTACGCGAAGTTCCTGCTCGGCAATGAGCGCGTCGGCGTCGCGCCGGTCGGCTCGATCAAGCGGCGTCTCGCCGATGCCAAGCAGTACGCCGCCGCCGTGCAGACCGAGCACGGCACCCTCCTGGAGGACCCGTTGCTCGCCGCGCGGATCGCTGAGCTGGAGGCGCAGGTGATGGCTCTGGAGCTGACCGTGCTTCGGGTGGCCGCGAATTCCCGTGAGGGCAAACCCGATCCGGCGTCCTCGATCCTCAAGCTGCGCGGTTCGCAGCTGCAGCAGGACGTCCTCGAGCTCATCGTTGACATCGCCGGTCCGGCCGGTCTCGACTGGAGCACGGACGACTGGGAGGGGCTGGCGGCCCCGACCTACCTGAACTTCCGCAAGGCATCCATCTACGGCGGGTCCAACGAGGTGCAGCGACAAGTCATCTCGTCCGGGATCCTTGGGTTGAGGGGCTGAGGGTTGACATGGACTTCTCGATCGACACTGAGCAGAAGGCACTTCGGGACGCCGCGCGCGAGCTCGCATCCCGCCGCGCGCCACAGCACGGCGAGGGCGACGTACCGGTCGGCCCGGCGCCGCACGACGCGGACACCTGGTCGGCGCTGGCTGAGGTCGGTGCGCTCGGGCTGCCTTTCGCGGAGGACGTGGGTGGCTTCGGCGCATCGGCCGTCGAGGTCTCTCTCGTCGCCACCGAGCTCGGCAAAGCCGGCGTACGGACGGCGTACGCCGATGCTTTGATCGCGGGTTCCCTTCTCGCCACTGCAGGTTCGGACTTGCTGGAGTCGGTGACCGACGGCAGCGCGCTGGTCGTGCCGGCAATGGCCGAGCCGGATCGCGCGTGGTCGATCACGACCTCCTCCGTGACCGCCGAGGGCGCCGACGACTCCTGGAAGCTGACCGGCGAGAAGTCGCCGGTGCCGTACGCCGACGCGGCCAGCCACGTCGTGGTCCCGGCCTCCGTCGAGGGCGGTCTGGCGATCTTCCTCGTGGAGGGACCGACGGCTGCAGGCGGAGGCGTGACGTTCGACGGCACCGCGGCGACCTTGCTCATCGGACCCGACAACGGCGCGGCTGCGCTGAGTCAGGCGATCAACCTCGGCATCGTCACGCTCTGCGCGGAGGCGTTGGGTGCGATGGAGGGGGCCAGCACCATGACCGTCGAGTACCTCAAGACCCGCAAGCAGTTCGGGGTCCCGCTGATGTCGTTCCAGACGCTCACCCAGCGCGCTGCCGACATGTACGTCTCACTCGAGCTGGCCCGCAGCACAGCGCTTTTCGCGGCCATGGCGATCAGCGATGACCCGTCCGACTCGACGACGGCGTCGCGGGCGAAGGTCGTCGTCGGACAGTCCGGCCGACACATCGGTCAGGAGTCCATCCAGCTGCACGGCGGGATCGGCATGACGGCTGAGTACGCCGTCGGTCACCTGGTCACCCGCCTCACCGCGATCGAGCGGACGTTCGGCGACACCCGCCAACACCTCGCGTCCCTCGCGTCCACGCTGTCGGACCACGAGCAGGTGGACATCCTCAGCTGAGGCTTGCTTCTGCAAGGTCCTCAGCGGCAGACGAAGACCCACTCATAGCCCGGTCGGTCGGGTGCGTCCCGCACATCCTCGACTGCGAATCCCGTTGCCGCCAAAGATGTCTCGATCTCCTCGCGGGATCTGAATCGCAAGGTCGAGTCGGACTCAAGACTTTCGCCCTTGACGACCACCCCGCCGTGGAAGGTCACCAGCAGAGGGCGCTCGGCGGTGGGAACGTCCGGATCACCTTGCACCTCGACGACGTCGTTCCAGTACTCCACCTCACCGACGCCGGGGACGACCGCGCGACCGTACGTCTTCTCCCGGGTCCACGACTCCCAGGCGCGGCGCGCCGGCACCCGAGTCTCGAAGACGAGCCGCCCACCGGGACGTACCAGTCGACGCGCTGCACGCAGCGTCTCCAACCACTCCTCGTCGGTGAGGAAGACATGCGCGACATTGGCGGTCATGACCGCCAGGTCGACCTGCAGGTCGGGCACCGTCGTGGCGTCGCCGTGCACCCAGCGGACCCGGTCGGCGTACGGCTTGGCCTGAGCCACGTCCAACGACGCCTCGGCGGGATCGACGCCGGTGCCGTCGAAGCCGCGCTCAGCAAGGAGGCACGCGAATGTCCCTGTGCCACAACCGATGTCGAGCACCCTCTGGGCACCGAACTCACGAGCGATGTCGGCGTACACCTCGAGGTCGGAGCGGTCTGGGTCGAGCGGGTCGTAGAGCGCTGCCAGGCGGGGGTCTTCGAACTCACGATCGGCCATGGCCCGACGCTAGGTGAGGGTCTGCCACAGGCGCGACCAGATTATTGGTCAGCCGACGCTCGTAGGCTCGGCGCGTGAAGAAGATCCTCGTGACCGGAATGTCGGGCACCGGCAAGTCGACCGCCTTGGTCGAGCTCGGTCGGCGCGGACACCGAGTGGTCGACACGGACACCGACGAATGGCACGAGTGGGTTACCCGTCCCGACGGCTCGCGCGAGTGGATGTGGCGGGAGCCGACCATCCGGCGGCTCCTGAGCGAGCATCGCGACGGAGCGTTGTTCGTCTCGGGCACCAGCTCCAACCAGGGTCTCTTCTATCCGCTGCTGGACGAGATCGTCCTGCTGAGCGCACCGGCCGACGTCATGCTCGAGCGGATCGCACGGCGCGACAACAACCCGTACGGCAAGTCGCCCGACGAGCGTGCGCTGGTGCTGGAGCACCTGAGGACCGTCGAGCCCTTGCTACGCCGAGGTGCAACCGTCGAGATCGACGGGTCAGCTCCTCTCACCGAGGTCGTGCGCCGGCTCGAAGAGCTCGCCTGACCGGACTCATGCACTGCGTCGCCCGGACGCCCGCGGCGGCGCGAGCCGCCCGTCCACGAGAAGGCTGCCGGCCTGCTTGATCGTCGTACCGATGAGCGTGATCTCGACCGAGCCGACGCCGTTGAGAGTGCCGAGACCGTCGGTGACGAACAGGTACAGCTCCTCAGCCGATGCGAACGCCACGCTGGCCGCCAGACTCGAGCGTCCCGACGTGGCGCCGACGAACATCACGTGATCGTTCTCGGCGAGCGCGACGCCGACGTCGTTCAGCTGAGCCGGCGGCACCGTCAGGCTCACGAATGCCTGTGTGGTGAAACCGAATTCGCGCAGGGCAAAGTCGATGTCCAGGTAGATGACGCCTGATGACATCAGCTGCGAGAGACGCCTGGTCACACGTCCTTCGCTCCACCCTGTGACCGACGCCAGTGCGGCATAGGTCGCGCGCCCGTCGACGGCGAGCTCGCGCACCAGGACTTCGTCCTCCGGCAGCAGCTCCTCGACGTGGTCATCGACGACCGGCTGAGTGCGCTTGAGCGTCTCGACGTCCTTCTGCGCGAGGAGCTGCCCTCCGAGCCGCCAGTCGTCCGTGGACGACCCCCGGAAGATGTGCAGGTACGCGAACGCATCGATGGAGTGGACCTGGGCCGTACGTGGCAGCTGGTCGAGCATGAGCTGGTCACGGTCAGCCGCACTCCGCGAGCGCAGCGCGCAGACCACCTCCGCGCCGCCGGCGGCGATGCTGACCCAGCCGACGTCATCGCGCCGAGCCAGCGCCCGCGCGATCTCGAGTGTGGCTGACGGACGGCACCGCACTCGTACGCCCCACCCTGCCTGACCGAGTCGCGACGGGTTGACCAGCCCGACGACGCGGACGAGACCGTCGGCGCGAAGGCGTCTGAACCGGCGCGCAACCGTCTGCTCCGAGACGCCCATCACCTGCGCGACCACGGCGAACGGAGCTCTGGGCGCGACCTGCAGGCAGTGCAGGATTCTGCGATCGACGTCATCAATGACGGCGGATTCCTTGCCACTTGGCATTGCCATAGAGGAAACCTACGCCCGTGCCCCTCCGACTAGGAAGACGTCCCTCTGCGGAGCGATGCTTACTACAGCGCCCCGGACAACTCAGCCGATCGGCGTACAACTCATTGATCGAGGAGGTCTCCCGTGCGCAAGTGGCTCCCCTTGCTCACCATCTGCACTGGCACCCTGATGCTGCTGGTCGACGTCACCATCGTCAACGTCGCGCTCCCGGACATGGCGACCAACCTGGACACGTCGTTCACCTCGCTGCAGTGGGTCGTCGACATCTATGCGCTCGTGCTGGCGGCGCTGCTGCTCGGCATCGGCACCGTCGCCGACCGGATCGGCCACCGCAAGATGTACATCGCGGGCCTGGCACTCTTCGCCGCTGCCTCGGCCGCGAGCGGATTGGCCGGGAGTCCCGGCATCCTGATCGGCGCCCGCGCGGTGCAGGGTGTCGGCGCCGCCGCGATGTTCGCCACGACCTTCGCCCTCCTCAACTCCTCCTATCAGGGCAGGGACCGAGGGACGGCGTACGGCATGTGGGGCGCAGTCTCCGGCGCCGCCGCAGCCATCGGTCCGATCGCCGGCGGTCTGCTGACCGAGCACCTGTCCTGGCGCTGGATCTTCTTCGTGAACCTGCCGTTCGCGCTGGCCGCGATCGCGCTCTGCGTCAGCGTCCTCCCGGAGGACAGCCAGCTGCGTCGTACGCCGCTGGACTGGGCTGGCATGGCGACGTTCACCACGTTCGCGGGTGCACTGACCTTCGCGCTCATCCGGGCGAACGAGGACGGCTGGACCGAGGGCACCGTGCTCGCGCTGTTCGCACTGTCGGCCGTCGCCATCATCGGATTCGTCGTCGCGGAGTCTCGCGTCGCTCACCCGTTGCTCGATCTCTCACTGCTGCGCAACGGCGCCTTCGTGGGTGCGCTCGTCGCCGGATTCGCATTGACCGCAGGGGCATTCGCGTATCTGACCTATGCGTCCATCTGGATGCAGTCAGTCCTCGGGATGTCGCCCGTCGAGTCGGGACTCGCGTCCTTGCCACTCGCCGTTGCCTCGTTCATCACGAGCGCCAGCATCGGGCGGCTCATGCACGGCTCGCGCAACTGGCTCGCTGTCAGCCTCGGCATCGTCCTGACCGGAGCGGGTGGCCTGATCGTCGCGCTGCAGCTCGGTGACGGAGCGGACTGGAAGGCTCTCGTGGCAGGTCTGATCGTGTCCGGTGTGGGCGTCGGTCTGGCTGCCCCGACCATCAGCTCGACGGCGATGGCCGCGGTGCCGATGGAGCGTGGCGGGATGGCGGCCGGCGCGGTCAACTCGGCCCGGCAGCTGGGCTTCGCGCTCGGGATCGCCGCCCTCGGCAGCCTGTTCTCAGCTCGCATCGGCTCGGTCCTGGAGTCGCACGCCGTGCCCGGTTCCGACCAGGTGGGCCACGCCGTCGCCGGCGGCCAGGCGAGCGTCATCGTGGCGTCCGCACCGGCCGGCGTACGAGACGCGCTCGAGTCCACGGTGCGCGTGGCCGCGGTTGACGGCTTGCGGACCACGGCCCTCATCGCTGGATTCCTCGGGGTGATCGGCGGCATCGTGGCCGGCGTCCTGATCCGGCCTCGCCCGGCCGAGTCACCCGAGCCGGAGCAGGTGCCTCAGACGGAGGCCGCGCCTGCCTGACTGTTGGCCCACTCGTCGCGGAGCACGCTGTAGAGGAAGCCGTCGTGATGGCGACCGTTGCGCCAGTGTGCTCCGCGGACGACGCCCTCCTGGCTGAACCCGGCGCGCTCCAGGGCCCGCTGCTCGGCGACGTTGCGTACGTCCGTGTGCGCTTCGACCCGGTTGACCTGGGTGTGCCTGAACAGCAGATCGGCCACGAGGCGCTGAGCCTGAGTGCCGACACCCTTGCCACGAGCGGACTTCTGCAACCAGATGCCGATCATCGGGGATCGCGATGCGGCGGACGGACCCCATTGCTGCCAGTGCCAGCCGACGGAGCCCACGAGCGCGTCGTCGACCACGATCGCCAACGTGCCAGCTGCGTCGACCTCGCACGGCGGTGGCGTGGCGTAGCCCGCTTTGGGCCCGTAGTCGTCGAACTCCGACTGAGGGTCACGCGGCTCGGACAGCTCACCCGGCAGCAACGGCCGGAGCAGCACTGACATGGAGCGACCACCGATCTCGAGGACTCGTCTCGATCACGAATCACTGCGCGACAGCGTAGATCGCCGGGCCACGGCCGAGGTGAGCGCCTGTTCAGCGGTCGCGGATCTCTGCTCCAGTCAGGCGGACCGCAGCGGTCGAATCTCATCCAGGACGGCGCCGAGGTTGTCACGCTCGATCTCGAGGTCATACCTCACCTGAAGGTTGACCCAGAACAGGTCTGACGTGCCGAAGTAGCGCGCCAAGCGCAGGGCGGTGTCAGCCGAGACACGGCGCTTGCCGTGCACGATCTCGTTGATCCGGCGGGGCGGCACTCCAACCGCAACGGCGACCTTGTGCTGGGTCACACCGAGTGGCGCAATGAACTCCTCCATCAGCACCTCGCCGGGGTGAATCGGCGGCAGCTTGCTCATCATGTTGTCCACCTCCTCAGTGGTAGTCCACGATCTCGACGCCCTCAGGACCAGTGTCAGTCCAGGTGAAGCAGATGCGCCACTGATCATTGATCCGAATGCTGTGCTGCCCACTTCGACCGCCCCTGAGCGCCTCCAAGCGATTGCCTGGCGGCACCCGAAGGTCCTCGAGCATCACCGCGGCGTCCAGAACGGCGAGCTTCCTCAACGCCACCCGAAGAATCCGTCGATCGAGCGATCTGACGCGTTCTCGCCTCCACAGCTGCTCGGTGTCTCGGTCTCCGAATGACCTGATCACCACACGAGCATAACGCAACGCGTCATGAACGCCACGCGTTATGGGGCGGCCTAGGTGTGCCGCGGCCGTACTGGATCGGTCGGGCCGTCAGGACGTACAGAGACAGAACGGGTGACCCGCGGGATCGAGGAAGACGCGGAAGGTCGTACCAGGCTGGTGCTCATGCTTGGTCGCGCCCAGCTCGATCACCGCCTTCTCACCGGCGTCGAGATCGTCAACGATCACGTCGAGGTGCATCTGCTGCGGCACCTCCTGACCGGGCCAGCGAGGCGGTGTGTAGTCCTCCACCGGCTGGAAGGAGATGCACTGGCCGTAGTCGGCGCGGATGTCGGCCCAGTCCGGCGAGGACTCGACCTTCCAGTCCAGCATGGTGCCGTAGAACGTCGCGAGTGCGACCGGGTCGGAACAGTCGAGGACGATGCTAGGGAAGCGTGCGATAGCCATGCGACGCACAGTACGACTGCTTCCGGACGATCCTCGTCCTGAAGGCTGTCAGGCGGTCGCGCCGATCCGTCGGGAGAGCTCGGCCACTCCCGGACCGTCGAGATCGTCCAGCGCGGTGGCCCGCCCGGATGACGCGACGAGCAGGGCCGACGCCGGACCGGACACCAGAGCGCCGTCCCCGATAGACAGCTCCATGTCGTCCGCGACGAGCTTCAGGCCGGCCACGTGGTCCTTGGCTCCACCGAACGACGTGGGCGTCTTCACCTGGTAGCGCAACGCCTGCTCGACGGCTGGCAGCGGATAGTCGCCGGAGGCGCCGAGCGGCCGACGGATGTCCTCCCCATGGATGAACGCCTCCACCAGGCGCGTCTCCTTCGAAGCCGGCGGCGTCGACGTACGTCCTGCCACCGCGCGGAAGCGCTCCAAAGTCTCACCCGGCGTCGTACCGCGTTCTCGCGCAACGCCGTTCGCGTTCTGGCGGTCGAAGCTGAAGCGCGCACGTGCGAGATCCGTGACGAAGTTGACCCGCGTCGTCTTGGCCGTGTCGACCAGGTGAGCGACCACGTCATGCACGCTCCAGCCTGGACACAGCGAGGGCGCGTCCCACTGGCTGTCGTCGAGCGAGCCCAGGAAGTCGATCAACGCTTCCCGTTCGGCATGCACCACCGACCAGATGTCCTTCATTCTTGCCGCCCCGATCTCACGTCTCGCGCTGCGCTCGATGCGCACACCCTACGGGTCCCCGCGCACCCGCCGGCTGGCACGGTGGGCGAGCACAGCTCTGCCGATTGGTCCTCTCAAGAACCGGCCAATTGGCCTGTCTGCCAAGGCTGTCCAGCGCCTACGGTCGGAGACGAAGCCATCGCGCATCGTCGACCGCACATTGAAGGAGCCTCATGCAAGCCATCACTGTCCGCGATCGCGACGCCGGTGTCGGCGGCCTGACGCTCGACGACATGCCAGAGCCGCACCCCTCCGAGAACGACGTGATCGTGCGCGTCCACGCGGCGGGGTTCACGCCGGGCGAGCTGGACTGGCCCGGCACCTGGACCGACCGAGCCGGCCATGACCGTACGCCGAGCGTGCCCGGCCATGAGCTGTCCGGTGTGGTCACCGAGCTGGGTTACGGCACGACGGGTCTGACCGTCGGCCAGCGAGTCTTCGGGATGGCGGACTGGAGCCGCAACGGCTCCCTGGCGGAGTACGCGGCGGTCGAGGCCCGCAACCTCGCCCCGCTCCCGGCGGACATCGACCACACGACGGCGGCAGCGCTGCCGATCTCCGGGCTCACCGCGTGGCAAGCGCTGTTCGACCATGCACATCTCGCGGTCGGCCAGACCGTCCTCATCCACGGAGCTGCCGGTGGCGTCGGCTCGATCGCCGTACAGCTCGCCCGCGACATCGGCGCTCAGGTCATCGGGACCGGCCGGGCCGGTGACCGTGACACCGCACTCGAGCTCGGCGTACACACGTTCGTCGACCTGCAAGTGGAGCGCTTGGAGGACGTCGGTGCCGTCGATGTGGTGTTCGACGTGATCGGCGGTGAGATTCTCGACCGGTCCACCGCGCTGGTCCGGGCGGGCGGCACCCTCGTCACGATCGCTCAGCCGGTCACCGCGCAGCCCGCGGACGGTCGGGCGATCTTCTTCGTCGTCGAGCCCGACCGTGCCCGTCTCGCCGACCTCGCCCAGAGGGTGCGCGACGGCCGGCTCAAGCCGATCGTCGGATCGGTCCGGCCGCTCGCCGCGGCCGCCGACGCGTTCGCGCCCGCGCAGCGGGTCGCCGGCAAGACGATCATCCGCGTCGCCGAGGACTGATCCCAGGCCAGCCCGTCAGCCGGTGGCGGTCATCTTCTTGAGGCGGGTGTGCAGGCGGTCGACGCGGTGGGCGTTGCCGTGCAGCTTGATGTAGCGCTCCCCGTGGGCGACGAGAAGGGCGTCGTCGAGTCGGCGTACGGCGCCGGTCGGGTTGCGATAACCCATCCGCTGATCGATGACGGTGCTGTCCACCCCACGGATGGCTTCGGCCAGCTCGGACAGTGAGGTGATGCCGAGCTCGAGCACCAGGCCCGCGATCCACGCGTAGTGGTCGGGCCGGGACCAGCTGGCGTCGTCGTACTGACCTGCCAGGAATGCGGCGAGCTCGCGTGGGCTGATGCGCGGGTCGTCGTCGCCCCCGCTCACCTCGACGTCAGGCAGGCCGCTCTGCAGCCGTTCGCGGATGATGGAGAACTCCCGGTCGGCGAGCTCGAGCAGACCGGCCGCGAGGGTGAAGCGGCGATCGAAGTCGGCGCGGTGCTCGTCGGGAACGATGCCCTTGTAGCGGATGTCGTGCTCGAACTCCGCCCACGCGTGCTGCAGCACCGTACGGACCTGGACCTGGACCGGCCGGTCGGCAATGGCGGAGTGAGTCAAGCGGTCTTCCTTGGACAGCTGGATCTGCAGGTGCCGGCTGACGTAGCCGAACGAGCCGCCCTTCGCCGTCTCCAGACCCATGTCGCGGTCACTCAGTACGACGGCTTCTGTGCCGAGCAGCTCGGCGACGGAAGCGACGTCGCTGTGCACGTAGGTGATGACGCGCAGCCCGATCACGTCACCGATGTCAGTCAACGGATCGGCATACAGCACAACGCCGTTCGCGGTTCGGCCAGCCTTCTCTGCGAACGAGGCGATGCTCTTGGCGCGGCCGGTGACATTGAGGTAGTTGAGCCCCGCGTCATCGAGGATGCCAGTGATGACCTCGACCGCCTCCTCCGCGGCGACGATCAGCTGGCGGTGGAGTGCGGCGTACTCCTGCGTGGCCCGGCGCACGATGTCGACGTGCTTCTCCACCTTCGGCGGCCGTGGCGAGGGCTTGAGATCGGCCGGCAGCGTGGGTGTCACGATGAAGCCCGTCTCGAAGTCGCCGTACGTCGTGACAGCGTCCGGCTGACGCTCACGGAAGAGCGCGACATACGCGCAGATCACGGCGTCGACCTGGTCCTCGGCACGACGCAGCTCAGACTTGCGCTTCGCTCTCTCGACGGAGGCGACCAGCTCGCGCCAGCCGTCGTACGACACGAGCTGGAGGGCAGGTCTGGCGGAGGCGAGGGACTCCAGAAGGCGCATCAGCACGAGGAGCTCGGCACGCAGCTGGTCGACCGAGCGGCCCTGCTTGTTCTTGTACTTCAACGTGCGGCCGAGGCGGAAGAGCGCGACGGTCGCCGGGTGCGGGTAGACCTCGATCGCACGCTTGGTCGCGCGGGACTCGGGGTTCATGTCGAGGCCGAGGCGAGCGCACACGCGGGCGCCGCGGGTGGTCTCGCTCAGCGTCGGGTTCGAGGTGTTGGAGGGGTGCGCGCCCGCGTCGAAGCGAGCGAAGTCGCGGTTGAGCGCCTTCTCCGCAGGGCGACTGCCCTTCTCGTTCTTGACGATCAGCGGTGCGTCGACGCCGACGAGACAACCATCCGTGAGGTAGGGCGCGAGCGCGGCGGTGATCTCGGCGTCGGTGGTGACTGCTGAAAGCTGCTGCAGCACCCCGGCCTCATCGAGGACGGCGACCCCGGTCGGAGAGCTGTTGCCCCAGGCGAGGTCGAGGCCAACGAAATGCATAGGTGCAGCATGCCCCAGGAACACCCCGGCCCCGACCAGTCAGCACCACGACTCGCGGCAGCCGCCCTACCCGGTCTTGAGCTCGACGACGCCGCGTTGCGGAGAGATGGGTCAGTGCGCTGCACGCTAGCGTCGGGCTCGATGATCCGTTTCGATCCACCCGCCCTGTTCGCAGCGCTCGACAGTGAACGAGAGCGCCGGGGCCTTACGTGGGCGCACGTGGCCACCGAGACGGGCGTTGCGGTGGCCACGATCAGGCGTACGCGCGACGGCGGTCGCTTCGAGCTCGACGGCGTGCTCGCGATGACCAACTGGCTCGGCCGCCCGATCGAGGACTTCACGCGAGAGATGCGGAACTAGACGTTGAAGCAGCGAGGTCCACATGCCCTTGCCAAGGGCAGCGCATCAGCTATTCGCCCGTTTCGACCGGGAGTGCGAGGTCTCGGCTCCAGGCACTCCAGCTGCCGGGATAGAGACGTCCGCGCCCCAGGCCCGCGTACTCCATCGCGAGCAGGTTGTGGCAAGCAGTCACCCCGGCGCCGCAGTAGCTGACGACGTCCGACGCATCGTCAATCCCGGCTGCCAGGAAGGTCGCCCGAATATGCTCCGGCGGCTTGACCGCGCCGTCGTCATCCAGGTGCCCTCGGCACGGAACGTTGATCGCCCCGGGAATGTGACCGCGCCGCGGGTCGGCCTCGGGCACGCGCCCCAGAGAGGCGTCGACCTCGGGATCGTCACCGCGATAACGATTCGCGGGACGAGCGTCGATCAGCTGAGGTCCGGTGCGGGCAACGTCCTCAGTGGTCAACAGCTGCTGCGCGGGCCACGGCCGGACCCGGAAGTCGGCGCGTTCTGGCTGGACGGATCCAGATTCCAATGAGCCGGGGTAGGCGGCCAAACCTCCCGACAGCACGGCCGCATCCAGGTCGAGCAACCGCAGCATCCACACGAGCCGCGACGCAATCACGCCGCCCGCGTCGTCGTACGCGACCACCGGTCGTGAGCCATCGATGCCGGCGCGTCCCATGGCTTCGGCGAAGGCACCCGGCTCCGGGAACGGCTGACGTCCGGCCTTGTCGCTCGGGTCAGAGCTGAGGTCACCGTCGAGGTCGACAAAGACCGCTCCGGGTACGTGCCCGTCTTCATACGCTTCACGACCGGGCCGGTCCCAATACCACCGCGCGTCGACGAGTACGGCGTCTCCAAGGTGCTCCTCACACCACCGCCACGACACGAACGGCTCCATGAGGCGGAGAGGTCAGACGTTGAAGCGGAACTCGACCACGTCGCCGTCCTGCATGACGTAGTCCTTGCCCTCCATGCGCGCCTTGCCCTTCGCACGCGCCTCGGCAACCGAGCCGGTGGCGACGAGGTCCTCGAACGAGATGACCTCGGCCTTGATGAAGCCCTTCTGGAAGTCGGTGTGGATCACACCGGCCGCCTGGGGCGCAGTCCAGCCCTTGCCGATCGTCCAGGCGCGCGACTCCTTGGGACCCGCGGTGAGATAGGTCTGCAGGCCGAGCGTGTGAAAACCCTTGTGCGCCAGCTGATCCAGGCCGCGCTCGGTGATCCCCACGGACTCCAAAAGCTCCGACGCGTCCTCGTCGTCGAGCTCGGCGACCTCGGACTCCAGCTTGGCGTTCAGGAAGATCGCGTCCGCCGGAGTCACCAGCTCTTGCATGGATGCCTGAAACGCTTCGTCGGTGAGCTGGTCCTCGTCCACGTTGAAGACGTAGACGAACGGCTTGGTCGTCAGCAGGCCGAGCTGGCGGGTGTAGGTGGTGTCGATGTCCGTGTTGCCACCGGCAATCGCCGCAAACAGGGTCTCGCCGGCCTCCAGCACCGTCCGTGCCGCGAGCGCGGTGTCGAGGACCGCCTTGTCGGTCTTCTTGCCCTTGACCTCCTTCTCGATGCGCGGGATCGCGCTCTCGAGGGTCTGGAGGTCGGCCAGGATCAGTTCGGTGTTGATGGTCTCCATGTCCGACTGCGGCGAGACCTTGCCGTCGACGTGGGTCACGTCGTCATCGACGAACGCGCGCACCACCTGGCAGATCGCGTCCGCCTCGCGGATGTTGGCCAGGAACTTGTTGCCGAGCCCCTCACCTTCCGACGCGCCCCGCACGATGCCGGCGATGTCGACGAACGACACCGTGGCCGGGAGGATCTTCTCCGAGCTGAAGATCTCGGCCAGCGTTGTGAGCCGGGGGTCGGGCAGCGGGACCACGCCGACATTGGGCTCGATGGTCGCGAACGGGTAGTTCGCGGCCAGCACGTTGTTCTTGGTCAGCGCGTTGAACATGGTGGACTTGCCGACGTTGGGCAGTCCGACGATTCCGATGGTGAGTGCCACGGGGACAAGAGTGTAGGTCGTCCGGGCGCCAGACCACCCATCCGCGGATGCGGCGGCGACGAACCCCCTGCATGGCTCAACCCACACGCCGCCGCGCCGCCGCCTCAGGTGTCCTGGCCGCAATCGCAGGTACGACGGCCGGTCACCTCGTCGCGGCCCTCACCGAACCCGAGAGCTCCCCTGTCCTCGCCATCGGCTCAGCGGTCATCGACCGCACGCCAACGCCCTTGAAGGACTGGGCAATTCGCAACCTCGGCACGATGGACAAGCCGGTTCTGCTGGGGTCCGTAGCGCTCGGCACGCTGGTCTTCGCGGTCGTCGCCGGACTGCTCGCACGCCGCAACCTCGCGCTCGGATCCGTCGCGCTCCTGGCCCTGGTCGGCGTCGCCGCGGCCGCCGCACTCAAGCGTCCCGCCGCGAACGGGATGTACGTGATCCCGTCGCTGATCGCGGGCGTCGTCGCCCTCGTGGTCCTCGTCCTGCTCCTGCCGGGGAGACCCAAGGTTCCAGGGTTAGGTGACCTCTCGGCGTACCCCTCTGGCATGGACACCCGCCGCGGATTCCTCGTCGGCTCCGGCACGGTGCTGGCCGCATCAGCCGGTGCCGCGGTGCTCGGTCAGAAGCTCGGCGCGACCGATCCGACCAAGGGCATCACGCTCCCCCGCCCGCGATCCGCCGCGCCGCCGCTGCCCCGCGGACTCGATGCGACGTACAAGGACATCACGCCGCTGCGCACCCCGAACGGTGGGTTCTACCGCGTGGACACCGCGCTCGTCGTGCCCAAGGTCGACGCCGACTCCTGGAAGCTGCGCATTGAGGGCGACGTCCGCCACCCGTTCACGCTCAGCTACGACGACATCCGCAACATGCCGCTCATCGAGCGCAACATCACCATGACCTGCGTCAGCAACGAGGTCGGCGGCGAGTACGTCGGTGGCGCCCGCTGGCTGGGCGTCCGGGTCTCCGAGCTGTTGCGGATCGCGCAGGTCAAGGAACCGGATCGCCCCGACCGCCAGGTGCTCAGTCGCTCGACCGACGGCTTCACCGTCAGCACACCGCTCGGCGCGCTGATGGACGGTCGCGACGCGCTCCTCGCGATCGGGATGAACGGCGCGCCTCTGCCTCCGACCCACGGCTTCCCCGCGCGACTCGTGACCCCCGGGCTGTACGGCTTCGTCGGCTCCACCAAGTGGGTCACCAAGCTGACGGTCACGTCGTACGACGCCGCGAAAGCCTATTGGACACAACGGGACTGGGCGACTGACGCGCCTATCAAGCCCTCGGCGCGGATCGACACACCCAAGAGCCTCGCCCAGGTGCCCAAGGGTCGTACGACGATCGGCGGGATCGCCTGGGCCCAGCGCCGCGGCGTGGTGAAGGTCGAGGTCTCCGTCGACGAGAAGCCTTGGCAGGCCGCGCAGCTCGGGCCGGACGTCGGCGTCGACTACTGGCGCCAGTGGGCGATCCCTTGGGACTTCACCGCGTCCGGCCGGCATTCCATCCGCGCACGCGTCACCGATGGCAGCGGAGCGGTGCAGACCGACAAGCGCGCACGCGTGTTCCCCAGCGGCTCCTCGGGCATCCAGGAGGTCGTCGTCCTCGTGAAATGACCTCGCCTACGGACCCATCCGGGGCCCCGTCGGCACCGAACCACTGACAGCAACGAGACCCCCTCACTGAAGGAGCACATCATCATGAAGCGCACGCGTCGCGGCCTCGCGATCTCACTGGCCCTGACCATTCCTCTGGCCCTCAGCGCCTGTGGCGACGACAGCGGTGACGACGCCGCGTCGGGCTCGGCTCCGGCCGCAGCTCCGACCTCGAGCGCCGCGGCGGCCGAGACACCGAGCGCTGCTCCGACCTCGTCCGACCCGATGGCCTCCATGTCCCACTCGGACGGCGCCATGGGCGCCTCCGCGCCGTTCGGTCCCGGCTGCGCAGCTGTCCCGAAGACCGGTAAGGGCTCGTTCTCCGGTATGGCCCAGGACCCGGTGGCGACCGCTGCCAGCAACAACCCGGCCCTGTCCACGCTCGTCAGCGCCGTCACCAAGGCCGGCCTCGGCGACACGCTGAACAACGCCAAGGACATCACCGTCTTCGCGCCGACGAACGACGCCTTCAACAAGGTGCCGAAGGCGACCATGGACAAGGCGATGGGTGACCCGAAGGGCTTGCTCACCACGGTCCTGACCGGTCACGTCGTCCCGGGACGCCTGTCCCCCGACCAGGTCGCGGGCACCCACAAGACGCTGGCGGGCAACTCGATCACGGTCGAGGGCTCCGGTGAGAGCTTCTCGGTGAAGCCGGCCGCCAAGGTCGTCTGCGGTGACGTGCAGACGTCCAACGCGACCGTCTACATCATTGACTCCGTCCTGCTTCCGGCCAGCTGACCTGAGTCCCGACCATGACAACGCTCACCGCGCGACGGGCATCCTGGCCCGCGAGTCGTGGTGCATCCGCCATCATGGTCGACATGGCGACGGCGTCCTCCTCACACTCAGCGTGGGGAGACGCCGTCTCCGTCTCTGATCTGCCTGACCTGCTCGAGGCCGTGGCGCGTGGCGACCAGGC
This sequence comes from Luteipulveratus mongoliensis, assembly GCF_001190945.1. NCBI lineage: Bacteria > Bacillati > Actinomycetota > Actinomycetes > Micrococcales > Dermacoccaceae > Luteipulveratus > Luteipulveratus mongoliensis. The sequence goes on from NZ_CP011112.1 coordinate 4,358,155, forward strand.
CGCTTTCTCCAGCTTGTACGACACGACAGCGGCCCGCGTACACGGCTTGGTCGTGCGGGTGCTCGCCGATCCCGCTCAGTCCGAGGAGGTCACCCAGGAGGTGTTCCTCGAGGTCTGGCGGACGGCGTCCCGCTTCGATCGGGGCCGTGGGTCACCGCTCGGCTGGCTGCTCACCATCGCGCACCGGCGTGCCGTCGACCGGGTGCGCGCCTCCTCGGCGGCGCGGGCTCGCGACGTGACCTACGAGCGCGAGACGACACCGGCGTCGTACGACACCACTGAGGAGACCGTGTCCGCCCGGCTCGACGCCGAGCGTGTCCGAGCCGCGATGGTGCACCTGACCGACATGCAGCGGGAAGCGGTCGAGCTCGCCTACTTCGGCGGTCGGACGCACACTGAGATCGCCGCGACGCTCGGCATCCCGCTGGGCACCGCGAAGTCCCGTATCCGTGACGGCCTGACCAGGCTGCGCGACCACATCGGAGGTGAACGATGAACGACGACCTGCATGAGCTTGCCGCCGCGTACGCCCTGGATGCGGTCGACGACATCGAGCGCGCAGCCTTCGAACGTCACCTGCGCACCTGCGCGCGCTGCCAGGAGGAGGTCGCGTCGTACGACGACGTGGTCCTCGCACTGGCCGACTCCGCCCCTGCCGTCACCCCGGCGCCGTCGCTGAAGTCCAGTCTCATGGACCAGATCGAGGCGGAGCCGCAGATCGCCGCGCGTCACAGGGCGACGGTGAGCCTTGAGGCCGCGCCGCGCCACGAGGCCCCGACACGCCACCAGTCCTGGCTCTCCCGGTCTCGGATCCTGGTGGCTGCCGCCGCCGTGGCCCTCCTGGCCGTCGTCGGCGTCGCCGCCACCCAGCCCTGGGAGCAGCCGACATCGGTCGCCTCGATCTCGCCCGCCCAACGTGTCATGCTCGCCCAGGACGCCCAGCAGCGCGTCGCCACCATCGGCCAGGCACGACTCGTGGTCACCACCTCACGCTCGGAGGGTGCGTCCGCGGTGCAGACGGAGCGCATGCCCGCCGCGCCGGCCGGTCACGCCTACCAGGCGTGGTTCCTCGACCAGTCCGGTGCGCCGCGCTCTGCAGGGCTGATGTCCGGCGCTGAGCCCCAGCTGCTCACCGGCAAGCCGGGCTCGACCCTGGCCGTCACCGTCGAACCCGCGGGCGGCTCCGCTGCGCCGACGACCACGCCCCTGGTCGAGGTCTCCCTGGTATGAGCGGTCTGGTCCACCTGCGCCTCACGGTGCCGACGGACCTGAGCGACGTCGTACGCCGTCAACTGGCCGATCATGACTGCGCGACCAATCTCGTCCTCCTGCCTGGAGCGGCGCTCAAGCCGCAGGGCGATGTGATCGAGGCCGACGTGGCGCGGGAGAGCGCCAGCGACATCGTCGACGCCCTGACCGCGACCGGTCTGGCCGACCGAGGCGGGATCGCGCTCTCGGAACCGATCAGCACGCCGTTCGCCGCGGCACGTCGACTTCAGGAGATCGCCCCCGGTGACGCCGACGACGCGGTGATCTGGAGCTCCATCCTGGACGAGGCCGAGATGTCGAGCCGGCCCACCGTGTCCTTCCACGTCTTCCTGGTCCTGGCGACCGTGCTGGCCGCGATCGCGGTCATCACCGACTCCTCGGTGCTCGTGGTCGGTGCGATGGTCGTCGGTCCCGAGTTCGCCTCGATCGCCGCGGTGTGCACCGGGCTCGTGCTGGGACGGCCTCATCTGGCCGCCCGCAGCCTGGCGCTTCTCGTCTTCTCGTTCGCCTTCGCCATCGTTGTGGTGGCCGTGCTGGCCGTGATCGCGGCGGCGACCGGGCTGGTCACCGAGGAGATGGTGACGCGGCCGCGCCCCCAAACCGGCTTCATCTGGCACCCCGACCGCTGGTCGTTCATCGTGGCGATTGTCGCGGGTGCGGCCGGTGTCCTGGCGATGGCGACGCAGAAGAGCAACGCCATGGTCGGCGTGTTCATCTCGGTGACCACGGTGCCTGCGGCGGGCAACCTCGCGCTCGGTCTCGCCCTCGTCGACCGGCACGAGATCCAGGGCAGCGCAGCACAGCTGGGCATCAACATCGTCGGGATGCTGGTGGCCGGCGTCGCGACGATTGCGGTGCTGCGCCTCTTCTGGGTTCGCATCGTGACCGTGTCTGAGCGGCTGTTCCACGCGAGCTTCGGCTGACCGTCGGGGCGTGTCAGTCACGTGGACCGTGCCCTGTCGGTACGCCCTGACAGGCTGCCCGCATGGAGAACCTCATCGGCCTGGTGACCGGACTCGTCCTCGGGACGGCGCTCGCCTGGGCGTGGCTACGGCAGGCGCACGCCGTGCGCTCGGCCGCCCTGCTCACCGAGCGTGACCTGCTGCGCGAGCGCGTGGTTGACCTCGAGGCAGCGGTCAGCGACGACGCCCAGACCGCATCCGTGCTGATGCCGCTGCAGGACGCGCTCGGCCGGGTCGAGCGGCAGGTCACCACGTTGGAGAGGGACCGGGTCGAGCAGTTCGGTGAGCTGGCCGGACGGCTCACTGATGTGGCTGCCAGCACGGCCGCGCTCCGCGATCAGACCGCATCTCTCGCCGGCGCCCTCAACTCCTCGACAACCCGCGGCACGTGGGGCGAGGTCCAGCTCCGCCGCGTGCTGGAGCATGCCGGGATGCTTGCGCACTGCGACTTCGACGAGCAGGTGAGCGCGTCGACCCGCCATGACGCGCGCGTACGACCGGACGTGGTCGTCCGGCTGCCGGGCGACAAGGTGCTCGTCATCGACAGCAAGGCTCCGATGACAGCGTTCATGGCGGCCCAGGCCGATGAGCTGACGGCTGCGCAACGATCGACGAAGCTCGTCGAGCACGCCCGCCAGCTGCGCGGTCACATCGACGGGTTGGCCGCCAAGGAGTACTGGTCGGCGTTCAGCACCACGCCGGAGATGGTGGTCTGCTTCGTCCCGGGTGACGCCATCCTCGTAGCCGCACTGGCGGCCGACCCTGGTCTCCTTGACCGGGCCATGAGCCGTCGCATCGTGCTCGCTTCGCCCAGCACGCTGATGGCGCTGCTGCGGTCGGTCGCGTTCGCCTGGCAGCAGGAGGCGCTGTCGGGCAGCGCGCGCGAGCTGTTGGCGCTGGGCAAGGAGCTCTACGCCCGGCTGGCCACTCTGGGCAGGCACACCTCCGAAATGGGCGCTGCGCTGCGCCGCTCGGTGGAGACCTACAACGCGATGGTCGGGTCACTGGAGTCACGCGTGCTCGTGACGGCTCGGCGGATGAGCGAGCTCGACCTGACCGCGGATCCGCTCGAGGTCGTGCGGCCGGTCGAGACTGCAGCGCGTCCCCTGACCGCGCAGGAGCTGATCGACGCTCTCGACGACGATGTCGCCCGACCGCAGCTCGACCTGGATGTCGCTGCGCCGCAACGGGATTCGAGCGTCGAGCGACGCAGCGACACCGCCTGAGCAATAAGGACCTGCTCACTGGTCAACTGAAGCAATGAGTATCTGCTCACTGGTCAGCTGAGCAGAGTTCTGGCCGCGGTGGACCCTGCCGACGTGACCAGTGAGCAGCTACTCAGTCGCGGCCGGTCCGCCCGACCCGGGTCTCAGCGCGCGGCGAGTGCGGGCAGGTGCTCGGCGAGCGCGCGAAGGACCACCGGCTTCGATCGAGCACCCACGATGCTGGCGACCAGGTGACCACCGACGTACAGCTGAAGAGTCGGCAGTCCGAGCACTCCGGTGGCGCGCATCGTTTCGGGGTTGCGGTCGCCGTCGAGCGCCACCACTGCCAGCTGGTCTGCGTGGTCATGGGCGATCTGCTCGACGACCGGACTCATCATCCGGCAGGGGCCGCACCAGTCCGCCCAGAACTCAACCAGCACAGGCGTTTTCGAGGCCAGCACGACCTCGGCGAAATCGGCATCGGTGACCGGTGTCAGAGCAGGTGCGACAGACAGTGCGGACATGAGCTCTCCTTCATCATGAGTGATCACCGGCTCGGATCGAGCTGGTGCGCGGAGAGCTCACACAGTGGTTCGGCGACGGCACGGTCGCGCAACGCGTCGTCCACACCGTCGCGCAACGCGTCGTCAACACGGTCGCGCAATGCGTCGTCCAGCTGAGCCTGCAGCTCGTGCCGGACCTGCTGCATGGTGTCGAGATAGACGTCGACCTCCTGCAGCTTGCGTCGGTAGACCGCGATCGAGTCTGCGCAGATCCCAGCGCTCTCGTGGCCCGCCCGCAGACAGTCCACGAAGGGCTGGGTCTCGGCGAGCGTGAAGCCCAGATCGACCAGCGACCGGATCTCACGCACCGCGCGCACATCGGACTCGTCGTACGTGCGATAGCCGTTGCTGTCCCGCTCGGCCCGGATCAGACCGAGGGACTCGTAGTGCCGCAGCGTGCGCGTCGTGACTCCGACCCGCGCGCCCAGCTCACCGATTCGCATGCGTGCACCTCCGTCTCCGACGCTAGACATTGACGTCGACGACAAGGCAAGCACTGACGTACGACATGCCTGACCCGCGCTCACGCCCGCCGGTCGACCGTCACGTCGCTCTGGACGAGCCACGCTGCTCTTGTCGCGTGACTGATCGAGAACAGCGCCAGGGTCGGGACGACTTAGTGCAGTGAGCCGGCGTCGTGGCGGACCTTGCCCGCCTCACTGCCGTCCCGGGCCTTGAGGTCGCGGCGCAGCTCGTTGGGCAGCGCGAACAGCAGGCTCTCCTCGGCCGCAGTCACCGCGGCCACGTCCTCGTAGCCGCGCTGCGCGAGGTAGTCCAGCACGTCGCGCACCAGCACTTCCGGCACCGAGGCGCCGGAGGTGACGCCGACCGTGGTGACTCCCTCGAGCCAGGCCTCGTCGATCTCGTCGGCGTAGTCGACCAGGTGGCCGTCCTTGGCACCGTGCTCGACCGCCACCTCGACCAGGCGCACGGAGTTGGAGGAGTTGGTGGAGCCGACCACGATCATCAGGTCGGTCTCGGGTGCCATCTGCTTGACGGCCAGCTGGCGGTTCTGGGTGGCGTAGCAGATGTCGTCGCTGGGCGGATCCTGCAGCTTGGGGAACTTCTCCCGCAGCCGGCGTACGGTCTCCATCGTCTCGTCGACCGAGAGGGTGGTCTGGGACAGCCAGACGACCTTGTCCGGGTCGCGGACCTCGACCTCGTCGACGTGCTCTGGACTCTGTACGAGGGTGATGTGCTCGGGCGCCTCGCCCGAGGTGCCCACGACCTCCTCATGACCTTCGTGGCCGATGAGCAGGATGTCGAAGTCGTCGTTGGCGAAGCGGACGGCTTCGCGGTGCACCTTGGTCACTAGGGGGCAGGTGGCGTCGATCGTCTTGAGGCTCAGCTGCTTGGCCTCGTCGTGGACGACTGGGGCGACGCCGTGCGCCGAGAAGATCACCGTCGCACCCTCAGGCACCTCGTCGGTCTCGTCGACGAAGATCGCGCCGCGCTTCTCCAGCGTCGTCACCACGTGCTTGTTGTGCACGATCTGTTTGCGGACGTAGACCGGTGGACCGTAGAGGTCCAGCGCCTTCTCCACCGTGACGACCGCTCGATCGACCCCCGCGCAGTAGCCGCGCGGCGCTGCGAGCAGCACCCGCTTGGTGTCGGTCTGCGCCTGGTCAGTCGTGGGTGCAGTCATGCGCTCCATGGTAGGTGGGTCCTGAGCAACGGCCGACTCAGGTTCAACGGGTGGCCAACCGGACCCGGAAGTCGGCCGGCACGAGCAGCCCCGCGAAGTGCTCCCGCGGCGGTGTCACAGCTGTGAGGTCGAAGCGCTGCAGCAACCAGCAGGTGATCAGCGTCAGCTGCAGCATCCCGAGCTGGGCGCCGACGCAAACCCGCGGGCCGGCACCGAACGGGATGTACGTGTGGCGCACGGGCGCCGGCGCACCGGCCAGCCAGCGGTCGATCACGAAGTCCTGCGGATCCGACCAGTACCGCTCATCGCGGTGCAGGAGGTAGGGACTGAACACGACCTCGGTGCCGGCTTTCAGCTGCCATGACCCCAGCGTGGTGTCGTGCCGCGCATGCCGACCGATCAGCCAGGTCGGCGGGTGGCGGCGCAGCGTCTCGCGGACGAAGGCCGTGGTCAGCGCGAGGTCGGCCGTCTCGGGCCGATCGCGATCCAGCGCGTCGACCTCGTCGCGCAGGCGGGCGGTCAGCTCGGTCTGCTCGATCAGCGCCGCGACGATCCAGGTCATGGCCGCAGCGGGTACGCCGTAGCCCGCCATCAGCACACCACGCACGAACCGCTGGGCACCCTCATGGCTCACCTCTGGGGCTGCACCGAGCAGCTGGTCGAGCAGGTCACGCGGCTGGTGCTCTGCGCTCGCCGCGGTCGTCAGCTCATCGTGGCGGGTGCGTACGACCTCGCCCAGCCGGTCCATCAGCTCGGTCCGCAGGTCGACGAAGGTTCGCGTACGTCGGGTCGGCAACCAGGAAGGCAACCGGTACGACGTCCCGCCGACGGGCACGAGGGCCGCGGTGTTCGCCGCGACCAGCTCGGGCACGCCGGCGGCGCTGTGTCCGAGGCAGAAGTCGGCGGTCGCCCCGCCCAGCAGCTGCTCCATCGCCGGAAGCAGCTCCAACTCGTCGGAGCCTGCGAACCGGGCGCTGAAGAGGTCGCGCAGCCGGTCGACATGACCGCCGACCGCAGAGCGCGACAGCCGGTGCCAGCCGACCCGGCGAGCGCCCATCCACCGGTCGGCGCTGGTCTCAGCGCCGGCCAGGTCACGCTCATCACTGAACGGGCTGCCGTCGCCGTCGAAGTCGGTGTTGGTGCGCGCGAGGAGATCGTGGATCAGGTCCGGGTCTCCGAGGAAGATGGTCCGACGGTCGTAGGAGAACACGTCGCCGTGCTCCGCGTGCGCCTGGCGCAGGAAGCCGACCCGGTCGCGGTCGTACTCCAAGGTGTTCCCGAGCAGCCACGAGGACCGCGGTCCCGGCGGACGTTCAGTTCTCATCGCAACCGCCCATCTACATGACGGGACCCGTGGACGGACCCTCGCTCAAGCGAGCACCGTCCACGGGTCCGATCGTCAGGAAATCAGTTCCAGTAGGTGTAACGACCACCGAGCTGCGTACGTCCGGTAGCGCGAGCAACAACCTGCTTGACGAGCTTGGCCATAACCGTCTCCTCACGAAATGTGTGTCTGGCACACGTGATTGGGTCTCAGGAACGTAACCCGAGGCCCCTGTCGACGGAGCCTCTCCATACCAAGTGTTGACCAAGAAATCGATTGCCTATCCGAGCCCGAACCGAGCCCTCCAGCTCCCTCACGCCTTGCCGTCCAACATGTCCACGAGCCTTCCCACGACCCCGGTGTCGCGCCGGAGCCCGTCGTGCTCGAACTGGTTGGTGACCCACGGGCGGCAGCGAGGCAGCAACCGGGCGGTCTCCAGCGACAGGTCGGCATCGACGTACATGTCGTCGAAGTACAGCGCAGCGACGACTGGGACCTCACAGCTCGCGAGCCGGTCCCGGTCGTACAACGGGGGCCAGTCAGTGTCGGCCGCCAGCAGATCGGCCGCCTCGGCGAACGGTTGCAGGAGCGAGATCTCCTCGAACATCCACCTGAACATCGTCTCGCCGGTCAGCAGGAGCGGATCGGCCTCGGCGGCGAACTCCGGACGGCTCGCGATCTCGGCGTCGGCGGCCCAGGCCGTCGCCGCACCCTGCGCGTAGCAGTACTCCTGCAAGGCGTAGACCGGTCCGTCGACGAACGAGGTGTCGGGCAGGAGCGCCTCCCGGAAGCGGTCTGAGATGTCTCCGCCGTCCCACGCGGTCTCCAGCAGCCAGTGGACCCGCTCGAACCCGTCGCTCATGCCGAAGTGGCGGCCGAGCATGCGCATCCGCCGGGCGCTGAGCCGCGAGCCGTCCGGCAGCCGCACGTCGTGCTCGGCCAGGTGGTCGGCAAGTCGACGGATCTGCTGCACATCGTCGGGATAGCGGTCGTAGAACTGCGCGTTCTTGGTCGCGATCCGAGGGAAGGTCCGCTCGTAGATCTCGGCGGCGGTCGCGCCCAGCCCGGGCAGACCGCCGGTGACCAGGCAGCCGTCCAGACCCTCAGGCGCCATCGACAGATAGGTCAGCGTGATGAACCCGCCGTAGCTCTGGCCGAGGGTCCGCCACGGCCGACCTCCCGCGATCCGATGGCGAAAGATCTCGGCGTCGCGGACGATGCTGTCCGCCCGGAAGTGCTTGATGTACGCCGCCTGCTGGGCCGGCGGGAGCTGTCCGATCGCGCGAGCGGTCAGTGGTGTGGACCGACCGGTGCCACGCTGGTCCAGCAGGAGGACTCGATGGGTCGTCGCGAGGCGACCGACCCATCCGGTGGCGTCGGTCGGTCGCGGACCTGCGCCTCCGGGACCACCTTGCAGGAAGACCAGCCACGGCAGCTCGGCGTCGGCCTTGTCCACGGCGACCACCTCGCGCGCGAACACCTCGATCTGCGCGCCGTCGGGTTCGGCGTGGTCCAACGGGACGGTCAGGGTGTGGTCGGTCAGCAGGAGGCCGGGGATGCGGGTCGCCATGGCCGGACGCTAACACCGGCCCGCGGACGGCACTCCACGCAGGAAACGAACCGTCCACGGGTCCGACGTTGAGGGCCTCAGCCCCAGTAGACGTACCGGCCGCCGAGCCGCGTGCGTCCGGTGGCACGGGCAATAACCTGCTTGACGAGCTTGGCCATGACGGGCTCCTCACGAATCGTGTGTCTGACACACCTGATGGGGTGCCTGGAACGTAACCCCGGCGCTCGGGACCGGTCCCCAGTCCTGACCAAACGATGACCAAGAAATCGCGCGTTCACCAGAAATCGGTTTCCGACCTAGGGTGTGCGGGCGCCGGGCCTAGCCAGGTGCACCGTTGCGGTCGAGCGTGGCCGGTCCATCGACCACAGTCCGGCAGGCCGCCGGGCCGTGCGCCCGACTCCTGGCGCCGGATCGGGTCGACAACACCAAACTGCGCCGCATGCCCTATCCTCCTACTTGTTGAAGGGACGGCTTCGCCGCCGTCTTGGCCGCACACCATGTCGCGGCTTGTATCTCGTACTCCTGGTTTTCGGTTCGCTGGACATCAGCACAGGTTGGATGTCTTCAGCAGCTTGGGGCACAGCGTCCCGGCACATAACCAAAGGAAACAAGATCATGGCTCAGGGCACCGTCAAGTGGTTCAACGCTGAAAAGGGCTTCGGCTTCATCGCTCAGGATGGCGGCGGCGAGGACGTCTTCGTCCACTACTCCGCGATCCAGACCAACGGCTACAAGTCGCTGGACGAGAACCAGAAGGTCGAGTTCGACCTCGCCTCTGGCCCCAAGGGTCCGCAGGCTGAGAACGTCCACGTCGCCTGATTTTCACGAGAAGGGCCCCGACCGCTTGCGGTCGGGGCCCTTTGTGCGTTCCGGACCATCTCGCGGCTACGCCCGACCGCCGCGCATCGACCGGACCGTGATCATCGCCTGTCGCCCGCAGCCCATATCGTGGCCCGGGTGAGCACACCCCTGCCCGAGCGCGCTGCCGACACCACGGCCGAGCAGCCATGGCCGGTGCGCACGCTCAGCCTCAAGATCGCCGACTACGTCGACAAGATGGCGCCGCTGTGGGTCGAGGGCCAGGTCGTCCAGCTCAACCGACGGCCGGGCACGTGCTACCTCACGCTGCGCGACACCGAGGTCGACCTGTCCTTGTCGGTCACGGTCCCAGGCAACACCCTCGACGCCATGGGCGCGGCCGTACGCGAGGGCGCGCGCGTCGTCGTGCACGCCAAGCCAACGTTCTGGACCAAGCGCGGCACGCTCCACCTGGACGCGCGCCAGATCAAGCCGGTCGGTGTCGGTGAGCTGCTGGCGCGGCTGGAGCATCTCAAGCAGCTGCTGCGCAGCGAGGGCCTGTTCGACGCGAGTCGCAAGCAGCGGCTGCCCTTCTTGCCACGCCGGGTCGGGCTCATCACCGGACGGGCAGGAGCCGCCGAGAAGGACGTCGTTCAGAACGCCCGACGCCGTTGGCCCGCAACGCAGTTCGTGATCCGCCAAGTGGCCGTCCAAGGACCCGACACGGTCCGCGAAGTCTCCGAGGCGTTGCGCGAGCTGGACCAGATCGCCGAGGTCGACGTCATCGTCATCGCTCGCGGCGGCGGGTCCTTCGAGGACCTCCTCGCGTTCAGCAACGAGAGCCTGGTGCGTGCTGTCTCCGGATGCCGTACGCCGGTGGTGTCGGCCATCGGGCACGACGTCGACACTCCCCTGCTCGACTTTGTCGCGGACGTCCGCGCGTCCACCCCGACCGACGCCGCCAAGCAGATCGTCCCCGACCTCCGCGAGCAGCTCGCCGGTCTCACCGCGACCCGCGAGCGCGCGCGCCGCGCCGTGCACCACCGCTTCGCTGCCGAGCGACGCCACCTCGAGGCGCTGCGCAGCCGGCCGGTGCTGGCCGACCCGCACACCCTGGTGACCACTCGTCGACGTGAGATCGACACGATGCGAGAGCGAGCGGCGTACCGGCTGCGCAGCAGGATCGAGCGCGCGACCGACCAGGTCGCCCACCTGCGAGCCCAGGTCCGGTCGCTGTCACCGCTGTCGACGCTGGAGCGTGGCTACGCGGTGGTCCGGCACGCCGAGGGCGGTGTCGTGATGGACCCCTCGGACCTGGATTCCCAGGAACTGCTCAGCGTGACGGTGGCTCAGGGAGCCTTCGATGTCAGATCTGTCTCGTAGGGTGTCGGGCATGTCTGGCACCGAGCAGAGTCTTTCGTCCAGCGTCTCCCTCGCGGCGCACCCCGATATCGCCGAGCTCGGCTATGAACAGGCACGTGACGAGCTGACCAGCATCGTGGCCAAGCTCGAGGGTGGCCAGGCGCCGCTCGAGGAGTCGATGAAGCTGTGGGAGCGCGGCGAGGCGCTGGCCCAGCACTGCCAGGCGTGGCTGGACAACGCCGAGCAGCGGCTCACCGCGCAGGAGGACAGTGCTCCCGAGGAGTGACCGACCGGGGATCTAGGACGCCGGGGTACCCGGCTGCCCGGGCTTGAGCGTCCCCGCGAAGTGCTGGAGCTCTTCCCAGCTCGCCTTACCGGTCACCACGGTGTCGAGACCGCCCAGCGGACCGGTCCGTACGAGACTGCGCTGGTCCTTGTCCTCGTTGACGAACTTCGTCCAGCTCGCGCCACCGATCGACACCAGGTCGGATGCCTTGCCGAAGCCGGTCTGGGTGCGAATCCAGTTGTCGCTGCCGTTCTTGGTCTGCTCGAGCGAGACGAACTTGCCCGACGGCGCCTGGTAGCCGGCGTGCCACGTGGCCGGCTGGTTGTCGTACTTCAGGAGCCGCACGTTGGTCGGGATCCACTGGGTCGACAGTCCCTGCGGCAGCGCGATGTCCCACTTCTGTGTCACGGCGACCTCACGCGCGATGCCGGGGACGTCCTCGACCGGCTTGGAGACGCTGCTGACCCGCGGCACCATCGCGACCCAGACGGCGCACGCGCCCAGCAGGACCAGCATCGAGATGATCATGCTGCGGGCCGAGCCACCCATCCCTCGCCGTCGCGGCGCAGGGGCGGCGGCCGGCACGGATGCGGTGGATGCTGGGGTGCTCACCCCCCTATCGTCCACGATCTGCGGCCCGGCGGGCGAACCGGGCCCGAGGTCGGCGCCCGCTCTCGATAGAGTCGGCGCAGCCGCGGCGCTGCTTGCGTCGCAGGATTCCGCACCCGAGGAGAAGTCATGTCTGCGGACACCAGCCCCACGTCACGCCCCGGTCCCGAGCAGCCCGACCGCAACCTCGCTCTGGAGCTCGTGCGCGTCACGGAGGCCGCCGCGATGGCCGGCGGGCGCTGGGTCGGCCGCGGCGACAAGAACGGCGCGGACGGCGCGGCCGTCGCCGCGATGCGCAGCCTGATCTCGTCGGTGAGCATGAACGGCACCGTTGTCATCGGTGAGGGCGAGAAGGACGACGCGCCGATGCTCTTCAACGGCGAGCAGGTCGGTGACGGCACCGGCCCCGACGTGGACGTCGCCGTCGACCCGATCGACGGCACCACGCTGACAGCCAAGGGCATGACCAACGCGGTGTCGGTGCTCGCAGTGAGCGAGCGTGGCTCGATGTACGACCCGAGCGCCGTGTTCTACATGGACAAGCTGGCGACCGGGCCGGAGGCCGCCGCGGTCGTCGACATCCGGCTGCCGGTCGCCGAGAACATCAAGCGGGTCGCCAAGGCCAAGAACCGCAGCGCCTCCGACGTCACCGTCGTGCTGCTCGACCGGCCGCGGCACGAGAAGATCGCCCAGGAGATCCGCGACGCCGGCGCCCGTATCCGCTACATCTCCGACGGCGACGTGGCCGGCGCGATCATGGCGGCCCGCGAGGACACCGGTATCGACCTGCTGCTGGGCATCGGCGGCACGCCCGAGGGCATCATCGCGGCCTGCGCCATCAAGTGCCTCGGGGGTGTGCTGCAAGGCCGCCTGTGGCCCAAGGACGACGACGAGCGGCAGAAGGCCATCGACGCGGGTCACGATCTCGATGCGGTGCTGTCCACCGACGAGCTGGTGACCAGCGACAACTGCTTCTTCGTCGCGACCGGCATCACTGATGGCGAGCTGCTCAAGGGCGTGCGTTACCGCTCCGGCGGCTGCACCACCCAGTCACTCGTGATGCGTTCGAAGAGCGGCACCATCCGGCTCATCGACGGCCATCACCAGCTGTCCAAGCTGCGTGAGTACGCCGCGGTCGACTTCGAGCACTGAGGCGCCATGGCTCGCCACGCGCGCACGCTCGTACTCGGGGAGGCCCTCGTCGACATCGTGCACGGCGTCGACGGGTCGGTCACCAGCCACCCGGGTGGCAGCCCGCTCAACGTCGCGATCGGGCTCGCGCGCCTCGACCACCCGGTTGAGCTCGCCTCCTACATCGCGGACGACGAGCACGGCGCGGCGATCGTGCGCCATCTCGAGGCCGACGGCGTGCCACTCGCCGACGGCAGCGTGAGCGCGTCCCGTACGCCGACTGCCACCGCCACGCTCGACCAATCCGGTTCTGCCACTTACGATTTCGACCTCTCCTGGGCAGTCAGCACACTGCCGACGGCGTACGAGCATCTGCACACCGGCTCGATCGCGGCGGTCCTTCAGCCAGGCGCTTCGGGCGTGCGGGAGGCGATGGAGCAGGCGCGCACCCACGCGACCGTGTCGTACGACCCCAACGCCCGGCCGTCCCTCATGGGCGACCCGCACGAGATCCGGTCCGACATCGAGCAGCTCGTCGGGTTCTCCGACGTGGTCAAGGCCAGCGATGAGGACATCCGATGGCTCTACGGCGATGACGCACCGCTGACCGAGATCCTGCGGCTCTGGAGCCAGCTCGGACCGCCCCTCGTCGTCATGACGCGCGGCGGTGACGGTGCCCTGGCCCACCTGGACACCGAGAGCGACGTGATCGAGGTGCCCGGGCTGACGGTCGAGGTGGCTGACACCGTCGGCGCCGGCGACTCCTTCATGTCCGGCCTGATCTCGGGCCTGCTCGACGCCGGCCTGCTCGGCGGGCCCGATGCCAGGGCGCGCCTGCGCACGGCACATGCGGACGACGTACGCCCCGCACTCGATCGCGCAGCTCGCGCCTCGGCGATCACCGTGTCGCGCGCGGGTGCCCAGCCGCCCACTCGAGCCGAGCTGTAGCGCAGCCGCAAGAACGCTAGCTGCTGCGGCGGTTGGTGGCGGCGGGGCCCGGGCGGATCGAGATCGTCTCGTAGGTCGCGTCAGGGGTGGCGGTCAGCGCGGTGCGGACGGCCGTCGCCACCGACTCGGGGCGCAAGAACTCCTGTGGGTCGTAGGGCCGGTCCTCCGACGCCACGAGAGCCCGCTGCATGTCGGTGTCGGTCCGGCCAGGGTGCACCGAGCAGACCCGGACGCCGTCCGGGCGCAGCTCCTCGCGCAGCACGTCGGACAGCGCGGTCAGGGCGAACTTCGACGCCGGGTAGTGGCCCCCTGCCCCACGTGCGTTCAGCCCGGACCCGGAGTTGATCGTCACGACCGTGCCACTCGCCTCGATCAGCGCCGGGAGGAGAAGCCTCGTCAGGTCCGACACCGCGATGACGTTGATCTCCAGCATCAGTCGCCAGAAGGCACGGCTGGAGTCAGGCGTACGCCAACCGCCGGACACACCCGCTGAGTGGACGAGCCCGTCGAGCCGAGTGAGATCGAGCTCGTCCACCGCAGCCGTGGTCGCGTCGTCGTCGGCCAGGTCGACGACGAAGGGCTGGGCGTGGTCGTACGCCGCGCACGCCGCCTCGACCGCCGCGCGGTCACGTCCGCCGACGATCAGCTGGTGGTCGGTAGCGAGCGCGTCACAGATGGCCTTGCCGATGCCTCGGGTAGCGCCGGTGACGAGAACGACTGGCAGATCAGCGGATTCAGTCATGCGGACACCGTACGACGGTCGGCCGGCCCCCTCCGGTGCCGGCCGAGCGTCTTACGGTCAGGAGGCTTGCTGCTCCTCGCGCTTGCGCGCCCGCTCGAGTGCTGCCTTGCGAGAGTCCTCGCTGTCCTGGGCGATCTCGGCAGCCTTCGCGTCATCACGGGTCAGGCACTCGCCGGTGTTGGGATCGAACACGTGCATGAGCGCGGGATCGAACACCAACCGAGCCTCCTCACCCTCGCGGAGTCGAGAGCGGGCGTCAAGGTTGACCACCAACTGGGTACGCATGCCTTCACCGTCCAGCTCGCGGTCCAGCTCCTCGAGCTTGCCCTGGACGGCCTCGTGCGCCTCGAACGGGATGTAGGCGTACTGCTCGTTGCCGAGCCACTCGGTCTGGTCCACGACCGCGCTGAACTCGGTGCCCTTGTTGGCATCACCGAGGGAGGCGTCCTTGAAGTACTCCGGTCGTACGCCGACGATCACCAGGTCCTTGCCGGCCACCTTCTCGGCCAGCTCGTCCGAGACGGGAACGTCGACGAACGGCAGCTTCAGAGTGGAGCCATCGACCTCCGCCGGAAGGAAGTTCATCGGCGGGGAGCCGATGAACCCGGCGACGAAGAGGTTGACCGGCTGCTCGTAGAGCTCACGCGGTGAGGCGCACTGCTGCAGGATGCCCTTCTTGAGGACGGCAACCCGGTCACCCAGCGTCATCGCCTCGGTCTGGTCGTGCGTCACGTAGATCGTGGTGACACCGAGTCGGCGCTGCATGCGGGCGATCTCGGTGCGCATCTGACCACGCAGCTTGGCGTCCAGGTTGGACAGCGGCTCATCGAACAAGAACGCGTCGGCGTCCCGGACGATCGCCCGCCCCATCGCGACGCGCTGACGCTGACCACCGGAGAGGTTGGCCGGCTTGCGCTGCAGGTGCTCGTCCAGCTCGAGCATCTTGGAGGCTGCGTTGACCTTCTGGGTGATCTCGTCGTCGCTGTGCTGACCCTTGGCCAGCCGTAACGGGAAGGCGATGTTCTCGAACACCGTCAGGTGCGGGTACAGCGCGTAGTTCTGGAAGACCATTGACAGGTTGCGGTCTCGGGGCGCCAGGTCGTTGACGCGTTTGCCGTTGATCAGCAGGTCGCCGGAGGTGATGTCCTCCAGCCCGACCACCATCCGCAGCAGGGTCGACTTCCCGCAGCCGGACGGACCGACCAGGATCATGAACTCCCCGTCGGCGATGTCCAGCGAGACGTCGTTGACCGCCGGGAAGCCGTCGCCGTACTTCTTGATCAGGTTCTTCAGCTCGATGCTTGACATGCGGTGTGCTCCTTCGGGTGCAGGACTGTACGGCGGACCGGGCGATCAGCCCTTGACCGCACCTGAGGTGAGGCCGGCGACGATACGGCGCTGGAACAGCAGCACCAGGATGACGACCGGGATGGTCACGACGACAGCAGCCGCCGCGATCGCACCGGTCGGTTGAGTGAACTGACTCGCACCGGTGAAGAAGGCCAATGCGGCCGGCACCGTTCGAGCGTTGTTCGAGGAGGTCAGGTTGGAGGAGAACACGAAGTCGTTCCACGCGGTGAAGAAGGCGATGATCGCCGTGGTGAACACTCCAGGCGCGGCCAGCGGGGCGATGACCTTGCGGAACGCCTGCCAGCTCGTGGCGCCGTCGACCTGAGCCGCCTGCTCCATCTCCCAAGGGATCTGCTGGAAGAAGGCGGACAACGTCCAGATCGACAGCGGCAGCGTCAGCGCCAGGTAAGGAATGATCAGGCCGGGCAGGGTGTCGAACAGCCCGATCTGGCGCCACAGGTTGAACAGCGGCGTGACCATCGCGATCACCGGGAAGAACGACACCGCGAGGGCCGTGGTGAGGATGAGCTTCTTGCCGGGGAAGTCCAGGCGCGAGATCGCGTACGCACAGAACGTCGCCAGGATGACGC
The DNA here is from genome assembly GCF_001190945.1 of Luteipulveratus mongoliensis. Classification (NCBI taxonomy): domain Bacteria; kingdom Bacillati; phylum Actinomycetota; class Actinomycetes; order Micrococcales; family Dermacoccaceae; genus Luteipulveratus; species Luteipulveratus mongoliensis. Next base: position 4,374,509 of record NZ_CP011112.1, read on the forward strand.
TGATCAGCGTCGAGACGAGGCAGACGATGATCGAGTTGCGCAGCGCCGGGTTGAACAGGTCACTGGCCCCGCCGGTGAAGATCAGCTTGTAGTTGTCCCAGGTCGGTTCCTTCGGCCAGAAGTTGCCGAGGATGTTCTTCTTGGAGTCCGCGAGCGCGTCCCCACCCTTGAACGACGTGGCCAGGATCCACAGCAGTGGGACTGCGGTCCAGATCATGATCGGGATCGCGCCGACGGCCAGCCAGTTCCTGGTCTTGGCATTGATGTTGGAGTCCATGGCGCTTACTTCCCTCCGCCGGTGAGGTCGACCTTGAAGCCGCGGACGAACAACGCCGCGATGATCAACACGATGATGAACAGGATCACCGCGAGCGCGGATCCCATCCCGATCTCGACGCGGTTGATCGTCTCGTTGGAGACCAGCATGGATAACGTCATGGTTTTGTTCGCGCCGCCGGTCATGACTTGCGGATTGTCGTAGATCCGCACCGCGTCGAGGGTGCGGAACAGCACCGCCACCATGAGCGCAGCCTTCATGTTGGGCAGGATCACCTTGTAGAACCGCTGCCACCAGGTGGCGCCGTCGACCTTGGCCGCTTCCTCCATCGCGCCGTCGACCTGAGCGAGGCCGGCCAGGAGCAGCAGCGACATGAACGGTGTGGTCTTCCAGATCTCCGACAGGCTGATGATCGTCAGCGAGGACCAGCGGCCGCCGAACCAGTCGTAGTCGAGCGGGAATCCGCCGAACGTGAAGGCGTGCAACCAGTGGTTGAAGAAGCCGGTGTCGACCGAGGCCGCGAATAGCCAGGAGAACGCCGAGACCACGGTGATGATGGCGTACGGGATGAGCACGATCGTGCGTAGTGTCCGCCGCGGGATGACGATCTTGTTCATCAGCATCGCGATGGCCATGCCCAGCACGAGCTCGATGACGAGCGTGACCACCACGATGACGAAGGTCGTGATGAACGCCTGCCAGAACAACGGGTCCGTCAGCGACGTCACGTAGTTCTGCAGGAAGACGAATCGGCGGGCGTCGGGGTCGGTGAGTCGGTAGCTGAACAGCGACAGGTAGATCGCGTAGGCGATCGGGTAGAGCGTCACCAGCAGCATGATGATGAAGGCCGGTCCCGCGAGGCGCCAGCCCAGGTTGCGCTCGCCCTTCGCCCGATCGGTCAGCTTGGGGCGGCCGGCCTTCGGCAGCGGTGCGGACGTCTCAGTGGACTCCGGCGTCGGTTCGGCGATCGTGCTCATAGGAGTGCATCACCTTTCAGGACGTCGAGGATGAACTTCTGCGCGGACTTCGGCGTCTGCTGGGTGACCGCACCCGGCGGGCTGAAGCGCTGCTGCAGCCCGGTCGAGATGTCGCCGTAGTACTGCGACTGCGGCCGCGGCACCGCCTGGTCCAGTGACTTGCTGATCGTGGCGGCGATGCCGTTGGGGAAGGCCTTGAGCACGGCCGGGTCGGTGTACGAGGCCTTGCGGCTGGCGGGGTTGCCGGACTTGGCCATGTACTCGGCCTGGCTCTTCTGGTTGGTCACGCAGGCAGCCGCCTGGTAGGCGAGAGTCGGGTTCTTGCTCTTGGACCCGACACCGATCTGAATGCCGCCGTAGGGCGGGGCGGAGTCCTTGTCGGCGACCGTCCGCGGGTAGATCGTCGCCGCGACATCGGCCTTGTCACCGGTCAGTGCGCCGTACGTGTAGGGCCAGTTGACCAGGAAGTTGGCCTTCTTGCCCGCGAACATGTCCAGGCTCTCGGTCTCCTGGTTGCCGCCCATCGCGGGGCCGCCCAAACCGGCCTTCGCAATGGTGCTGATGATGCGCGCAGCGTCCCGGCCGGCCGGTGAGTCCAGCCCGAGCTTGGTGTCGGTGCCCTCCGCCCCGGGGTTCTCCAGGATCTTGCCGCCGGCGCCCGCGACGAGCGCGTTGATCCACACGACGTAGCCCTCGTAGAGCGCCGCCTGGACACCGATGTCGCTCTTGGTCGTCTTGGCCGCGGCGATGAGCTGGTCCCAAGTGACCGGCTTGGTCATGTCGAGCCCGGCCTTGGCGGCGACCGACTTGCGGTACCAGAGCAGCTGGGTGTTGGACCAGAACGGAACAGCGACCAGCTTGCCCTTCCAGGTCGACGCATCGACCGCTGACTGCACCCGGTCTTCCTTGAACTGTGGCTCCAGCGACGCCGGGACCGGGGCCAGGTAGCCCGCCTGAGCGAACTCGGCCACGAAGACCGGGTCGATGCTCATCAAGTCCATCGACGGGTCGCCGGCCGCGAGGCGGCGCAAGAGCTGAATCCGTTGGTCGCTGGCGCTGTTGGGGAGCAGCTGCACGTTGATCTGGTACTTGCCGCCAGATGCCGCGCTGCACTCCTTCGCCAAGGTGGCCTGGCCACCCTTGCTGGCGTCGGCGTTGCCCACATCCGGGTTGATGTACCAGGTGAGGGTCTTCTTCCCGCCAGCCGAGTCGTCACTGCCGCACGCGGCAAGACCCAGACTGGCCGCCATCGTGGCGGCCAGTGCCAGGGCAGTACCTCGGCGACGCGGAGCTGCCTTCTGCATGGAGTCCTCGATCCTTCGAGTGGATTCCCAGGTCTACACCCGCCATGTGACCTACGCCACTGAATCCGCAGCACAGTATCCGGATCTCGATGGCTGACAACGCAAAACGCGCGAGTCACAGTCCGGGTCGGCACCGTTCCGAGTCGGGCCATTCGCCCGGATACCCTGATGCCATGGCGGAGTTCGCGTACGAAGACATGCTTCCGACCGGCCCGGACGACACGTCGTACCGGCTGCTGACGTCTGAGGGCGTACGCACGGTCGACGGACCGGGCGGACGGACCTTCCTGGAGGTCGCCCCCGAGGCGTTGCGGCTGCTCACCGACACTGCCATGCACGACATCGCGCACTACCTGCGCCCCGCGCACCTGACCCAGCTCCGCTCGATCCTCGATGACCCAGAAGCCTCCAACAACGACAAGTTCGTGGCGCTGGACCTGCTCAAGAACGCCAACATCGCGGCCGCAGGCGTGCTGCCCATGTGCCAGGACACCGGCACCGCGATCGTGATGGGTAAGAAGGGCTCTCACGTCCTCGTGGGTGACGGGAGTGCGCCTGATGAGGCGTCGATCGCGCGCGGTGTCTACGACGCATACACCCGCCTCAACCTGCGCTACTCCCAGATGGCACCGGTCACCACCTGGGAGGAGAAGAACACCGGCTCCAACCTCCCCGCCCAGATCGAGCTGTACGCCGACAGCGCACCTGGCCACGAGACGTCGTACAAGTTCCTCTTCATGGCCAAGGGCGGAGGGTCGGCCAACAAGTCCTTCCTCTACCAGGAGACCAAGGCGATCCTCAATCCCGACGCGATGATGCGCTTCCTCGACGAAAAGCTGCGCTCGCTCGGCACTGCTGCGTGCCCGCCCTATCACCTGGCCGTCGTCATCGGCGGCACCAGCGCCGAGCTCGCGCTCAAGACCGCGAAGTACGCCAGCACGAAGTACCTCGACGAGCTGCCCAAGGAGGGCGACGCCGCGACCGGTCACGGGTTCCGCGACCGAGAGCTGGAGGGCGAGATCCTTGAGCTGACAAGGCGATTCGGCATCGGCGCGCAGTTCGGCGGCAAGTACTTCTGCCATGACGTACGCGTGATCCGGCTCCCCCGGCACGGCGCCTCACTGCCCGTCGCCATTGCGGTGAGCTGCTCCGCGGACCGGCAGTGCCTGGCCAAGATCACGCCGGAGGGCGTCTTCATCGAGGAGCTCGAGCGCGACCCGGCGCGGTTCCTGCCGGACACGACGCACGAGCAGCTGGCCTCTGAGGACACTGACGACGTCGTACGCATCGATCTCAACCGGCCGATGGACGACATCCTGGCCGAGCTGACCAAACACCCTGTGAAGACTCGTCTTTCGCTGACCGGGCCGCTCGTGGTCGCGCGCGATATCGCGCACGCCAAGATCAAGGAGCGCCTCGACGCCGGCGAGGAGATGCCGCAATATCTCAAGGATCACGCGGTCTACTACGCCGGCCCGGCCAAGACTCCTGAGGGCTACGCGTCCGGGTCATTCGGCCCGACGACCGCTGGCCGGATGGACTCCTACGTCGAGCAGTTCCAGGCAGCCGGGGGCTCGAAAGTCATGCTGGCCAAGGGCAATCGCAGCAAGCAGGTCACCGACGCCTGCTCCTCGCACGGCGGCTTCTACCTCGGCTCCATCGGCGGGCCAGCCGCTCGGCTCGCCAAGGACTGCATCAAGCACGTCGAGGTGCTGGAGTACGAAGAGCTCGGCATGGAGGCGGTCTGGAAGATCGACGTCGAGGACTTCCCGGCGTTCATCGTCGTCGACGACAAGGGCAACGACTTCTTCGCCGCCACCGCCAAACCAACGGCGTTCACCATCCAGAAGAGGGCGGGACTGTGAGAGAGGTTGCGATGCAGGACGGTTTCGAAGATCTGCTGAAGGCCAACCAGTCGTTCGCAGACTCGTTCTCGCTCAACGGTTTTGACGGTGTGGCCAAGGCGGGCGTCGCCATGGTGACCTGCATGGACTCGCGCATCGTGCCGCTCGGCATGCTGGGTCTGGTGCCAGGCGATGCCAAGATCTTCCGCAATCCCGGTGGCCGCGTGGACAACTCGGCTCTCGAGGCCCTCGTGCTCGGGGTCCACCTGCTCGGCGTCCGCCGCATCCTGGTCATCCCGCACACCCGCTGCGCCATGGCATCGGCGTCCGAGAAGGAGCTGCGCGTCACGGTCGGTGAGTCGGCAGGCCAGGACGCTTCATGGCAGAGCTTCCACGTGATCAGCGACCAGCTGGACGCGCTCGCCCAGGACGTCGCGAAGGTCCGCACTCACCCGCTCGTCCCCGACAGCGTGCTGGTCGGCGGATTCATGTACGACGTCGACACCGGCCTGCTCACCCAGCACCAGTAGCCGACACCTTGCTGGTCGAGTAGCCGGAGCGTTAGCGGAGGCGTATCGAGACCCCGCGACCGTGTGCACCTGGTCTCGATACGTCTCGGCTAGCGCCTCGCCTACTCGACCAGCGGTCGGCCGCCGCGGGCTTCGATCGCGTCGAGGTCGCGGACGGCGTACCGGTGGTGCTCCCATCCCTCCTCCAGGATCGTGTGGAGGCAGGACAGGACGGTGTCGGAGTACTCGGGCGAATGAGGGTTCGTGCGGGTCTCCGCCAGCTGGTCGGGTGTGACCGTGGCGAGGAAGTCGCGCACCATCGCCACCCGACCCGCCCGGACCTCAAGCACTTCGGCGTACGACGGTGCCGAGTCTGCGAAGACCGACATGTCCTTGCCGTCCGCCTCGTAGCTGTCGTCCGGTTGTCCCGCAGGGTGATAGGGCTGATCGATCTCCAGGACCGCTTTGCGCAGCCAGGTGTCCGTGGCCATGACCAGGTGCCGGAGCGTCTGCGCGAACGACCACTCGCCGTCCACCGAGACGTCGACCGTGCCCGCCGGCATCGCGGCCACGCGCTCGAGAGTGGCCGCCCACGTGTGCTCAAGAGCCGTCCAGGCCGAGCGGAGCCCGTCCGGATCGGTGGCGGCGCGCTCGGCACGGCCGGGAAAGCGCCGGTTGAGCTCGGCGTCGATGAAGGGCAGGACGTCGACGCCGTTGACCCGCAGGACGTTGTCGCCCTCAAGGAGCCACGGCGACTCGATCTCGACGCCCTCGAGCACGACACCGCGCATCACTGCGCCGGAAAGGTCGGAGCTGACAAACCGTGCCCCGCGCAGGTTCTTGTCGATGAAGGTCTCGACCTTCGGGTCCTCGGATGGAGTCATCACCATGACCGCACTGTGCCACTCGGCACCGACTCCGGTCTCGGGCAGATTCTCGCGCGCCGCAGCCCGGCCGTCGTACGGTCGCTGGGTGAAGCTCTCGGCCATCAACATCCACCCGATCAAGTCGACGGCGATCCGGCCGGTGCGTGAGGCGTACGTCGGTCGCGCCGGTCTGCGGGGAGACCGCGAGTGGATGATCATCGACGGCGCAGGCGTACTCATCACGGCACGCGAGATGCCGGTGCTGTTCGGGATCCGTGCCGACACACCCCAGACCGACCCGACGGTCGAGTCGGCGCTGCGGCTGCGCGCCGACGGAGCGCCGGATCTGACGCTCGACCTCCCCGCGGCACCACGCCAGCCGGTACGCCTGCACAAGAACGATCTCGAGGCCACGCCCGTGGGCGCCGAGGCGGACGCGTGGGTACGACAGGTGCTGGGACGCGACGACGCTCGGCTCATGTGGTGCGACGACCCGACGCGACGCAGCCTCAACCCGGAGTACACCCGACCGGGCGATCACGCCGCGTTCCAGGACAGCTCGCCCATCTCGCTCACGTCGACCACCTCCCTGGAGCAGCTGAACGAGTGGCTGGCCAAGACCGCCGCGGACGTCGGCGAGCCCGCGCCAGAACCGTTGCCCATGCAGCGTTTTCGGCCCAACGTCGTGATCGAGGGCGTCGAGGAGGCGTTCGCCGAGGACGAGTGGAGCGGGGTTCGGATCGGAGCCACGACGTTCCGGGTGCCCAAGCCGATCGACCGCTGCGTGATGACCACCATCGACCCCGACTCGCTCGCCAAGGGCAAGGAGCCGATCCGGACCCTGGCCCGGCACCGGAGATGGGACGGCAAGACCTGGTTCGCCGTACGGCTGCTCCCGGACACCGAGGGCATGATCCACATCGGCGACGAGGTCGTTCTCATCTGACGCGTGGGCAATCCTGCGCTACACGCCGGCTCTGGCCACGATGACGCTCTGCGGTCCGGCAAGCGGCTCGTGCGCGACAAACGTCCAGCCGGTTGCCGTCAGCCAGGCGCGCACCTCATCGACGCTGTACACATCGCCGTGGTCCACGTGCACCGCGAACTCTCCTGCCATCAGCGCCGCGTGCACGGGTTGGCTGTGCGTGGCGTCGGTCCAGAAGTCTGCGAGCAGCAGCAGTCCGCCCGCCGGTGCAACGGCGCGCAATCGGCTCAGCAGCTCCTGGTTCTCCTGCGGGTCCCAGTAGTGCACGAGGTTCGCCAGCAGGAACGTGTCATGTCCCGTTGGCAGGTCCTCGACCATCACGTCACAGGCGACTGCTTCGACGCGCGCGCGCTCACCCGCTCCTGCGATCCGCCCGGCCGCAATCTCCACCACGACAGGAAGGTCGAGCACGGTGGCGCTCAGTCCGGGATACACGCGAGCCACGGCTAGCGCCCAGGAACCCGTGCCACCCCCCACATCCAGCAAGGATCGCTGGTTGCTCAGGTCCACGGCCCGTGGCAGCGCGTTGGATGGGCCGGCAAGCACCGCCTCGATGCCGGCCGAGACGATCGCCTGTTGCTCGTCGCTGAGGTCGAAGATCTGGGTCGGAGGCTTCCCCGTGGCCAGTGCCTCCCCCAAACCGGTCCAGGCCGGGTAGCTGATCTGGTCCCAGAACGTCAGGAACGCGCGCAGGTCGGCCGGCGAGCGACCGGTGAGGAAAGCGGCCGCGACTGGAGTGTTGGAGTACTCCTGCCCTGATCGCTCGAGCAGCTCGAGAGCCACCATGGCGTCGGCGCTGATGCGTGCGGTCCGGATGGTCAGGCCGGTACGTGCCGCCAGGGCATCGAGCGTGGCGGGTGCGTCGGCAAGGGCTTCGAAGATGCCGAGCTCGCTGGCGACGAAGAGATGCTTTGCGGCCATGAAGCCGGAAGCGATCCGCATGATCGGTTCGGGAGAGAGTGTTGGTTGCATGCTCTGAGGTTGCGCCCGGTCTCGGTCACCGGGCCATCCCAGATTTGTGGCGCAGACGACGAGGTGTAGCGGGCATACGCTTGCCATATGAGCAGTGACCTTGAACGTCGTACGACGGACAAGATCACGCACCTCGTGGGTCAAGGGCCCGACTGGCTGACCCTCGTCCGCGGCGTCAGCGAGCTCATCAACGACGTCATTCCGTTCACCCGCACCTGCTGGCACTCCGTCGATCCCGGCACGATCCTGTTCACCGGCAGCATCAACCAGGGAGTCTCGTGCTCCGGGTCCTGGCTGGCTGATCACGAGTACGTGATCGATGACGTCAACCGGTGGTGGTTCCTGGCGCGTGGGTCCCAGCACGTCGCCGCAGACGGGCGGTCCACACATGGAGACTTGTCGCGCAGCGCCCGCCACCGCTCGCGCGAGGGGTACGGAATCGGCGATGAGCTGCGGGTCTCGTTCGTCAGGGACGGCGTCTACTGGGGAGCGGCCGGCTTCCTGCGGGACGAGGGCGCCTCCTTCTTCGACGAGCGCGACATCACCGTGCTGACGGGACTCGGCAAGGTCATCGCCGAGGGAATGCGTCGATCCATGCTGACCCCAGCCCCGGGACAGAACGTCCTGGACAGCGTCGCGGCCGGCCCGGGGGTCATCGTGTTCGACGAGCACGGGCAGCTGGAGTCCATCTCCCCAGCGGCGGAGATGTGGATTGGCGAGATGATCGAGGTACCCGCCCCTGCGGATCCCTCCCAGTCGAAGGCTGTCCAGGCAGTGGCAGCACGCGCCCGAAGCCTGCGCGAGGGCCAGGACCCCTTGGGCCTCGAAGCGCGCTCACGGGTGCGCACGCGCACGGGCCGGTGGCTGTTGCTCTACGGGACGCGACTCTCAGGAGCAGCACCGGATCGCGTCGCAGTCGTGCTGCAGCCCGCAACGGGCAACGAGGTCGCTCCCTTGGTCGCCCTTGCCTACGACCTCACCGACCGCGAGTGTCAGGTCACTCGGTTGTGCATGCAGGGGCGCTCGACGAAGCAGATGGCCCAGGTCATGCAGGTCTCCGCGTACACCGTCCAAGACCACCTGAAGGCGATCTTCGCGAAGACCCACGTGCAGAGCCGAGGTGAGCTCGTCGGCCAGATCTTCCTGGAGCACTACGTTCCGCGTTGGGAAGAGGCACCCTCGCCGCCTGCGGGTTGGCTGGCGCTGGGCGACTAGGCGCAGCAGGAGTCTTCACAGGCGGCCGGCGACGCCGGCACGCAGCAGCTGTCCCCTCGCCACGCCCCGATCCCCTCGCGCACTGCGACCGCCGCGATCACCAACGCGGCGATGGGATCAGCCCACCACCAGCCCAGGGTGGCGTTCACGACCAGGCCGACCAGCAGCACCGCGGACAGGTAGGTGCACAGCAACGTCTGCGTGGAGTCGGCCACGACGGAGCCGGAGGCGAGCTCACGCCCGGTACGTCGCTGCGCCCAGGACAGGACCGGCATCACAGCCAGGGACAGCGCAGCGAGCACGATGCCCACGGTCGAGGCGTCCGGCTCATGGTCACTCAGCACCGTCCGGACCGCGTCGATCGTCACGTAGGTGGCCAGCGCGAAGAACGCGACCGCCATCAGTCGTAGCGCCTGGCGTTCGCGCTGCTCAGGCACGGCGTGGCGGAACTGCCACAGGATGATCAACCCGGACGAGACCTCGACCACCGAGTCGAGGCCGAACCCGACCAGCGCCGATGAGCCAGCTGCCCGACCGGCCGCGATGGCGACGACCGCCTCAATCACGTTGTACGCCACCGCTGCCGCCGCGAGCTGCTGGGCACGACGGCCAAGAAGAGTGCGTCGCTGCGAGGCAACCAGTGCCACGGTCATGCCGTGACACCCGAGGACGGGCACAGCACGACCGCATCACCCGTACGCGCCAGCAGCGGCTCGGCGCTGCGCAGGACGTCGACCAGGTCTGGGTAGGCAAGCCGGTACATCGCCGCTGCCCCCTCGGGTCGTGAGAGCACGAGCCCGCAGTCGCGAAGGCAGCGCAGGTGCTTCGACACGGTCGGCTGCGCAAGACCCAGGTCGGCAACCAGGTCCGCCACCCGGTGCTCGCCCGCGGCCAACCGGCGAATGATCATCAAGCGCGTCGGGTCCCCCAGGCTCTTGAAGAAGCATGCGGCCGCCACCAGCGAGGCACGCTCGGCGGCAACCTCGGGATCGCGCTCTTCCATAGGTACAAGCATCGCCATTCGGCAATCATAGCCAGATGGCTATGATATCGCGGCACGGTCGTCAAGGGACCGGTCCCGGCGCCGCACTCCTACGTTGGAACGCATGAGGACCGCCCTCCGGCTCGGCTTCGTCCTGGCCCTGGTTGCGGCCACCGCTGTGCCCATGCAGCGCGCCGACGCAGCAGGGACCGAGGCGCCCCACCTGGTGATCGCGCAGAACTTCCCCGATCCGGACGTGAGCCGGTTCGGGAACACCTACTACGCCTACGCCACCAATCAGGGTCTGACCGTGCCCTACGCCACCGCGTCGTCGGTGAACGGGCCGTGGACCATCAAGGGTGACGCGCTGCCGGTGCTCGGCACCTGGGCCGATGCCGGCTGGACGTGGGCACCGGATGTCTCGCAGCGCGCCGACGGCTCCTATCTCATGTACTACACCGCCCGGAGCAGAGCGACCGGACGGCAGTGCATCGGGACGGCGACCGCGGCCACACCTGCTGGACCGTTCCAACCTGCACCCGAGCCCTTGGTGTGCAACGCGTCCGAGGGCGGTGACATCGATCCGTCGAGCTTCGTCGACGGCGACCAGCGCTACCTGCTCTACAAGAACGACGGCAACGCCGTCGAGGCACCGCCGTCGATCTGGTTGCAGCCCGTCGCCCAGGACGGAGTCACGCTCACCGGCGACCGGGTCGAGCTGCTCCGCAACGATCAGTCCGCCGAGGGTGGCGTGATCGAGGCTCCCGTCCTCGTCAAGCGCCCGTCGCAATACGTGCTCTTCTACTCTGCCAACGGTTTTGGCGGTGATGAGTACTTCACCAGCTATGCCGTGTCGACGTCCCTCACCGGCCCGTACGTCAAAGCCGGCCGACCCCTGATGACCACCGCCAGCGTCGACGGCGCCGTGCACGGACCCGGCGGGCAGGACATCGTCGGAGACGACGCGATCGTCTTCCACGGCTGGGTCGACGGAGGTCGCGGGATGTACGCGGCGTCGCTCGGCTGGGCGAACGACTACCCCGTCGTCCGCGGCAGCCGCGTGCTGTACGAGGCCGAGGACAGCACCCTCAACCACTGTGTCGTGCGCGCCGATGACGCAGCCTCCGGCGGCAAGGTGGCTGCGCAGATCGACTATGACGACAGCTGGGTCGAACGGAAGGTCTTCGCACCGGTCGCCGGCGCGTACACCGCGCACATCGGTTACGCAGCGGGCTACGGCGATGCACAGCACACGCTGACGATCAACGGTGGCGCGGCGACAGTCGTCGGCTACGTCGACCACGGGTGGGAGAACTGGCAGGAGGTCGCGGTCGACATCTCGTTGCAAGCGGGATGGAACACCGTACGCCTGCAGCACCTCTCCCGCTGGGCCGAGATCGACTACATCCAGATCTCCTGAAAGGGCAAGATCATGAAACCCCTTGCACGAACAGTGATTCCGACGGTGAGCGGACTCGTCCTGGCCTTCGGCCTGACGGTCGCCGGGCAGCAGCCGAGCAGCGCGGACGAGGCGTGTCAGGCGTACGGAGAGACGTCAGAAGCGGCCGGTCGGGCGATCGCCGCAGCCTGCCAGGAGCTGACCAACCTGACGCCCTACTCGTGGGGCGGTGGTCACAAGGCCGAGCCCGGGCCGACGACCGGCCTGATCTACGACCAGGGCGGCGAGTACTACGACGACCGGTTCAAGGTGGGGGCCGACTGCTCAGGGCTGGTGCGCTGGGCGTGGTTCCGGTCCACGGGCGACGACATCGGAGCCGGCGGGACCGGCTCCATGGACCAGGAGCTGACCTCCCACAGCTTCACGCGGGTCTCAGGCGACCAGGGCGCCTGGGTGCCGGGCGACGTCATCCTGTGGCCGGGACACACTGCGATCTACCTCGGCAACGGCCTGATGGTGCAGGCCGAGAGCGACCCGACCGGTCTGAATGTCCGTCCGGTCTCCAGCCACGGCAGCGCGCCGACGGGTGTCTACCACTACAACGGGGACGGAGGGACTCCCCCGACGAACCTCAAGGTCTTCAAGTTCGTGGTGAGCGACGCGCCGAGCTATCGCGAGACGTCGCCGGCGAACCCTGCCGGCACGCTGCGCGCAGGCACCAACTACTTCTACTGCCAGGCCAAGGGCGAGCCAGTCACCGTCGGCGACAAGAGCAATGTGTGGTGGCTGAAGACCGACGACGACTCGGGCAATGTCAACGTGTGGATCAGTGCCGTCTACATCGCCAACACGGCCAACGACACCGCGCCGACCGACGTCCCCAACTGCTGAGCGCCGGCCGCCGCGGTGGTCAGCAGTTCTTGATGAACCACACGTGGACCCAGTCGTACTCCTGGACGTTGTTGGGCGCGTAGATCTCGTCCCACACCGTGTGGTCCTTGGTCTCGAACAGGGTCCGGGTGCCTGGCGTCTGACTGTCGCCCCAGGAGCCGACGCTCGTCCAGCCCGGCAGCGAGTACGTGTTGCACGTGTACATCGCGAGCTGCGATCCGTTGCCGTAGGTGTCGCTGTACGCGCAGAACCAGCCCGGCGCCGTACCGCCGTCGCAGGGGCCCGCGGCCAACGCGCCGAGCCGTCGCGGGCGCTTCTCCCCAGGTAGTGCGATGCGCAGCTCGGCACCTTCGCGGTGGACGACGTTCAGTGCGGTCTGGCGTCCGCCCGAACGCGTGATCTCGTGCTCGACCGTGGACTGCAGCCAGCCGACCTGCGCGGGACTCAGGCCCGCGTCGCGCCCCTCCTCGGCGAACGAGTCGTGAGCGGAGGCAACGCCGTTCGGGGCTGCCGTGCTCGCAGGTCCGAGGGCGGCCAGCAACGCACCGGTCGCGAACAGGGCTGCTGGCAGAGTCGTGCTCAGGTGGCTCATCGGGTGCTCCTCATCGGCAGGGTTTGGGGCACTCCATACCTAGCGGTCGCGGTCGGGACCGGTCCCGCAGCCGCCAGCGACTACGGTCGAAGGATGGAAGGGCCGACCCCGCCGCAGGTGCTCGTGATCGGCCTCGATCCCTACCGCGTACCCGGTCCCTGGGATCCGCAGCCCGTCGCCGATGCGATCGCGGCCGCGACGGCTGAGTTCACCGAGCGGGGCATCGACGCCGAGAACTGCCTCGTCGGCCTCGACGGCAAGGACGACCACGAGGAGCTCCTCACCGCCGCGCTGCGCTCCCGGTCGTGGGACTGCGTCCTGGTCGGCGGTGGCATTCGCCACTCGGACGAGCTGCTCGAGCTCTTCGAGACGACCATCAACCTGGTCCACCGGCTCGCGCCCGACGCGACGATCGCCTTCAACAGCCGCCCGGACGACATCGTCACGGCAGTCGTACGCCGACTGCCGTGACGCGATCGCCTCACCCGCCGTAGGGCACGGTGATGATCTCCATGCTGTGCCCGTCGGGGTCGCTCCAGTAGAGACCCCGGCCGCCGTCGTTAGTGTTGATCTGGCCCTCCTGACGGTGGAACGGGTCGGCCCAGTAGGTCAGCCCGCGCGCCTTGATCCGGTCGAAGATCTGGTCGAACTCCTCGTCCGAGACCATGAACGCGTAGTGCTGCGGGTGCGCCTCACCGTGGTCATCGGCGTAGTCGAGGGAGACCTCGTTGTCGACCTGGACCACGATGAACGGCCCGTACGTCGTCGGCTCGGCCAGGCCGAGGATCTCCACCAGGTGCTTGGACGACGCCTGCTTGTCACTGCTGTGGACGATGGTGTGGTTCAGCTTGATACTCATGACTCTCTCCGTCTCGTGAACGTGAATCTCGTTGACTGTCAGTGCTGCTGGGGGTCGGGACGAGGCGTACGCACCAGGACAGCGGCCGCGACCGCTGCCGCCAGGAGCAGCACGGCTGCCCATGTCGTGGCGACGGCGAACCCGTGCACCAGGGCCGTCGCTCCCGCTCCGGCCGAGGCCGTCGCGGCGACGGCGACGCTGTTGAGCGCAGCCGTGCCGATCGATCCACCGACCTGCATGAACGTGTTGGCCGTGGCTGCGGCGACACCAGCGAACCTGCGGTCGATCCCACTGGTCGCGACGCTGATCGCGGGAGTGAAGACGCATCCCATACCTACACCCAGCAGGACCTCGGCGGGCAGGATCCGCGTCAGGTAGCCACTGTCGACCGTCATGCCCGACAGCAGCAGGAGACCGCTCGCCGCGACCACCAGCCCGGGCACGATCAGCGCTCTCGGCGCAACCTTCGGAAGCAGCTTGCTGCCCAGCCCGAACGAGCCGACCGAGACCGCTACGGACAACGGGAGGAACGCCAGACCGGTGCGGATCGGGCTCCAGCCGAGCACGCCCTGGAAGTGGTACGTCAGCATCAGGAACATGCCGAACGATCCGACGACAGCCGCCGCCACAGCCAGGTACGCGCCGATCCGAGAGCGATCAGCGAGCACCCACAGCGGCAGGACGGGCGCAGCCGAACGGCGTTGGTGCACAACGAAACCGGCGACTCCGAGCACGCCGATCAGGAACGGCACGATGACCTCACGCGAGGTCCAGCCCTCGCTCGCAGCCTGCGCACAGGCGTACACGATGGCGGCGATGCCAGCCGTGACCAGCAGCCCAGCGGGTACGTCGATCCGGCTCTCCGGGAAGCCGTCACCTGACGGCAGCACGCGTCGTCCGACCACGAACGCCACCAAGGCGATCGCCACGTTGATGTAGAGGCACCAGCGCCAACCGGCGTATTCCGTGAGCACTCCCCCGAGCAGCAGGCCGACAGCCGCGCCGGACGAGGCGACCGCGCCGTAGACGCCGAACGCCTTGGCGCGCTCCTTGCCATCGGTGAAGGTGACCGCGATGAGGGACAGCGCGGTCGGCGCCAGCACCGCGGCGAAGACGCCCTGCAGTGCTCGGCCCGCCATCAGCAGACCGAGGTTGGTCGCGGCACCCGCGAGCGCGGAGGCGACCGCGAAGCCGGCGAGACCGACGAGGAAGGCGCGGCGCCGGCCGAACCGGTCGGCGACCCGGCCGCCGAGGAGCAGCAGCCCCGCGACAGCGGTGGTGTAGGCGGTCACCACCCACGCCCGGTCGCCGTCGGAGAAGCCGAGCGCGTGCTGCGCGGTCGGCAGGGCGATGTTCACGACGGTGGCGTCCAGCGCGACCATCAGCTGCGCGACGGCGATGACCACCAGCGCGGTCCAGCGATGGTCCCGCACGGCTGGCGCCTCCGCCGGCCTGGTCTGTGTCTGCATGATGACTCCTGACGATGTGGAGGGATTTCCTCCACATCAGCGTGGACCCGCGCGCGGCCATCCGTCAAGAGATATGGAGGAAATTTCTCCACTTCTGCGTTAGCGTGGACTCATGGCCCCCACCTCGAGCCCTCTGCGAGCCGATGCCCGCCGCAACCAGGAACAGGTCCTCGAGGCCGCCCGGAAGGTCGTCCTCGAACGCGGCCCCGGAGCGCCGCTGGACGAGATCGCCCGGGTCGCCGGGGTCGGGATCGCGACGCTCTACCGCCGCTTCGGTGACCGCGACGGCCTGCTCAAGGCAGTCGTCCTCGACGCCCTGGACCGCTCACGGACCGCCGCTGAGGAGGCGCAGGCACAGCACGACGCCGGCTTCGACGCGCTCGCCGCCTACCTCCGAACCGCGCTCGAGCTGCGCGTCGCCGCCGTCATCCCACTCGTCCTGGACCGACTCGATCTCGATGACCCCGAGCTCGGACCGGCGCGCGCCGCGTCAGCCGCAGCGATGGAGTCGCTCGTCGACGCCGCGCATGACGACAAGACGCTGAGTCCCGAGATCACGGTCGGAGACATCGGCACCCTGGTCGTACGCCTCTCCCGGCCCCTCCCCGGATCGTTGCCCGCGGAGGTCGAGAGCCGGCTGACCCAGCGCCATCTCGACGTGATGCTCGCCGGCCTGCGGGCGGCTACGGCGGACACGATGAGCGGGTCGGGCCTGTCCCTCGAAGACCTGAGCCGGACCGCCGAACCCCCACCGCTGGTCGAGTAGCAGAAGCGCCGTCCCCACCGCTGGTCGAGTAGCCGGAGCGCCAGCGGAGGCGTATCGAGACCCGGTGACCGCGCGCACCCGGTCTCGATACGGCTCGCCCTATGGGGCTCGCCTACTCGACCAGCGAAGAGGGCTCGCCTACTCGACCAGCGAAGAGGGCTCGCCTACTCGACCGGCGGAGTGGGTGGATTGGACCAGTTGGATTGGCTCGTCTTGGCTCTTCTGACCAGTCCTCTGGCGATCTAGCGTCGGAGACGTGACCACTCGCGACCTCGAGGCGCCCGCTGTCGCCCGGACCGGGCTGTCCGTCGTACAAGGCAGCGCGCTCACGGTCGGCGCCGTGCTCGGCACCGGCGTCATCTCGCTCCCGGCCGTCGCAGCCGGCATCGCAGGCCCGGCCTCGCTGGTGGCATGGGCTGCGTTGATCGCGCTGTCGATCCCGCTCGCGACGACCTTCGCGTCCCTGGGTGCCCGATACCCGGACTCGGGCGGTGTCTCGACGTACGCCCGCCTCGCCTTCGGTCCGCGCGCCGCCACCGTCGTCGGCTGGACCTTCTACCTCGCCGTCCCGATGGGCGCACCGCCGGCCGCATCGTTCGCCGGCGGCTACATCTCCGACATGGTCGGCGGCGGTCGCAGCACGCAGATCCTCACGATCGTGGTGCTGACCCTGATCGTCGGCGGGATGAACGCGTTCGGCATCCGCGTCTCGGGCAGTGTCCAGCTCGTGCTCACCGGAGTCCTGGCCCTCCTGCTGCTCGCCGCCATCGTCGCGGCGCTCCCCCATGCAGAGATCGGCAACCTCACACCGTTCGCACCGCACGGGTGGGCGGCCGTCGGGTCAGCCGCGGCCGTCCTCGTCTGGGCGTTCGCCGGCTGGGAAGCCGTCTCCTCACTGTCCTCGGAGTACGACCGCCCGCGCCGCGACATCCCGCGCGCGACGGCCGTGGCCATCGGTCTGGTCGGCGTGCTGTACGTCGGTGTCGCCGGGGCCAGCATCCTCGTCCTGGGCGGCCGCGCGGGCTCCAGCACGGCGCCTCTGTCAGACCTGCTCGCCACCGGATTCGGCGAGCCGGCGCGCGTGGTCACCACCGCCGCGGCGATCCTGCTGACGATCGGTGTGATGAACGCCTACTTTGCCGGAGGTGCTCGGCTGGGCGCGGCTCTCGGGCGAGACGGTGCACTGCCCGGGTGGCTGGCCCGTGGCAGCCAGGCGGGCGAGGTGCCGCTTCGCTCGCTGGGCGTGCTGGTCGCGCTCTGCCTGCTGTCCTGCGTGGTCACGTTCGTCGTCCGCGTCGACCTGACCGCCACTCTCCTGCTGGTGACCGGCTCGTTCACCTTCGTCTACCTCGTCGGCTCGGCCGCCGCGATCAAGCTCCTCCCACGGGGCACGTGGGGCCACCGCGGCGCCGTGATCTCCTTCGCCAGCGCGATCGGTCTGCTCTGGATGACCGGGTGGCACGTGCTGTGGACGGTGGGCGTCGCCACGGCGGCGCTGGTCTACGCGGAGGTGCGCGACCGGCGTACGAGCTCGGCAACCCTCGAGAACCCGTCGGCGACCGCGTCGAGCTGCACCGTCCCGTAGCCCAGGAGCAGACCATCACGAGGCTGACGGCCGGCGTACATCGGTCGCAGGGACTCCAGCCCGACGCCCTCCGCCAGCGCAGCTTCGACGAGGGCGTCGACATCGAGCTCGACGCCGGGGCGCAGCAGCGCGCAGACGTGCAGACCCGCCGAGGACGGGATCGCCTCGAACCACGGGTCGAGCGACGTCTCGACTCCGGCCAGCACCGCATCGTGGCGACGCGCGTACTCAGCACTCGCCCGTCGTACGTGGCGCGCGAGCAGTCCCTCGTCGATGAAGCGCGCCAGCGCCGCCTGCATGGGTACGACGCCGTGCCAGCCGATCATCTGTCGCGCCGCTGCGAGAGCCGGCCTCAGACTGCTCGGCGCGAGCATGAACCCGAGGCGTAGCGACGGCATCATCGACTTCGAGAACGTGCCGACGTAGATCACTCGACCAGATTCGTCCAACGAGTGAAGAGGCTCCAACGGCCTTGTGGTGTAACGGAACTCGCTGTCGTAGTCGTCCTCGATGATGGCCGCACGATGTCGGTCGGCCCAGTCGATCAGTGCGCGGCGGCGCGACAGGGACATCGCGACACCGGTCGGGAACTGGTGGGACGGCGTCGTGAACACCAGCCGGGCCTCGTCCGGCAGCCGTTCCACCACGAGACCGTCGGCATCAACGGGCACGGGCACGACCTTCACCCCGTGCCCGGCGAACAGCCGTCGCGCCATGGGATAGCCGGGGTCCTCCATCGCGACCACGTCGCCCGGTGCGAGCAGCACCCGGCACGCCAGGTCCAGAGCCTGCTGCGCACCGTCGGTCACCATCACGTCCTCGGGCGCGGCCAGCAGCGAGCGCGACCGACCGAGATGCCGGGCGATTGCCTCGCGCAGAGGCAGATGCCCCTCCGGACCGCCGTAGGTCGCCATCTGCGCGGCCCGACCACGCATCTCGCTGGTGAGCAGGCGACGCCAGGTATCGAACGGGAAGAGCGCGGGATCCGGCATTCCCGCACGAAGGTCGATCGCCGGCGTGTGCTCCGCCAGGCTCGGCAGCGGCGTGAACGTCCAGCCTCGACGAGACCGGAGCGAGACCCGGGCCTCGGTCGTACGACTGACCGGCGTGGCCGCCGCCGTGACGAACGTGCCCGCGCCGACCCGGCCCTCGACATAGCCCTCACCGGTGAGCCGGTCGTACGCCGCCGCCACCGTCGTGCGGGAGACGCCGAGCTGGGTGGCGAGCTCACGAGTCGGCGGCAACCGGTCGCCGGTGCGCAGCCGACCGTCGGTCATGGCCTCCACGAGAGCCGTGTAGATCGCGGCCGTGCGCTCGCCACGCCGATCCAGATGCACCGTCAGGTCCATCCGACGAGTGTCGCACTGACGAAAGGCCCTGGAAACCAATGGTTTCCAGGGCCCTCGATGAGATGGATCAGGCGGTGCCGAGCGTCACCGTGATGTTGTCGCGGGTGGCCTTGGAGTAGGGGCAGAACTGGTGCGCCTTCTCGACCAGCTCCTGCGCCTTGGCCGGGTCGACTCCGGGGACGGTGGCCTTGAGGTCGACGGCGAGACCGAAGCCCGACTCGGTCTTGCCGAACGTCACATCGGCGGTGACGGTGGACTCGCTGGTGTCCAGACCCTCCGCCTTCGCCACGGCGTTGAGTGCGCCGGAGAAGCACGCTGCATAGCCCGCGGCGAACAGCGTCTCGGGGTTGGCCTTGGGGTTGCTGACGCTGCCAGGCTTGCCCAGCGGGAGGTCCACCACACCGTCAGCGCTCTTGACGTTGCCCTCACGGCCGCCCTTGGCGGTGGCAGCGGTGGTGTAGAGAACCTCGGTGACTTCCTCGAACGGCATGCTGTGATCCCTTCTGGATGGCGGGTCGAACCGGTCGTCAGTCTCAACGCATCCCCGCCGACAAACATGCCCCACGTCAGGCGCCGCATCGGGTCGATCGACCCGCTCCTACGCTGACCGCATGACTGAACGACTGCGGCTGGGCATCATCGGGCTCGGAGCCATGGGTGCCGAGCTGCTCAGCGCAGGGCAGGACCATCCGGACGTCGTCATCACGCGAGCCGCCGACCCCTCGGCGGCCGCGGTCGAGAGCGCACGGGCGGTCGACCCGTCGGTGGCCCTCGGCCAGGATCCGGCGCAGGTCATCAAGGACGACACCCTGGACGCGGTCTACGTCGCCAGCCCGCCTGCCACCCACGCGGCGTACGTCGTCGATGCCATGCGGGCGGGTCGACACGTGTTCTGCGAGAAGCCTCTGGCCGTCTCGCAGACGGATGCTGACGCGATGCTCGCGGCCGAGCGTGACAGCGGACTGGTCGGCGCCGTGAACTTCTCGCTGTCCGACCGGGCGGCCGTGCTCGAGGTCGAGCGCGCGCTCCTCGCGGGCGAGGTCGGCGACGTGCTCGGGGTCCAGATCGACCTCAGGTTCCCCGAGTGGCCACGCGCCTTTCAGCAGGACGCACGGTGGGTGGCCGGCCGCGCCGAGGGCGGCTTCCTGCGCGAGGTGTTCTCGCACTTCGCCTATCTCACGCAGCGCCTGCTCGGCCCCATCACGATCGAGGAAGCCACCACCAGCTATCCGGCCGACGGAGGCGAGACCTCAGCATTCGCAAGGCTTTCCGCTCAACAGGCCGACCGATCCGTGCCGATCACGTTGAGCGGATTGGTCGGCAGCTCAGCGCCGGAGACGTACGACTGGACGCTGCTCGGCGAGCAGCGGTCGTACCGCCTGTCCGACTGGAGTCGCCTCGAGGCGTCCGAGCGCACCGAACCCGGCTGGCGCCCGGTCGAGCTCGCGGGCGAGAACGGCTCCGAGCGCACCCGCCTGTCGGCCTTCGCAGCGGCGACTCGCGGCGAACGCAGTCCGAGTCTGGCATCGTTCGCCGACGCCTACGGCGTGCAGCAGCTCGTGGAGGCCCTTCACTCCGA
The DNA here is from genome assembly GCF_001190945.1 of Luteipulveratus mongoliensis. NCBI lineage: Bacteria > Bacillati > Actinomycetota > Actinomycetes > Micrococcales > Dermacoccaceae > Luteipulveratus > Luteipulveratus mongoliensis. The sequence continues at coordinate 4,394,929 of NZ_CP011112.1, forward strand.
CGTGTAGTCGACCAGCCGATCCATCGCCTCGGCGACCTCGGCCGTCGAACCGGCGAAGCTGAGCCGCATGAACCGGTGTCCATCGACGATGTCGAAATCCACGCCCGGAGTGATCGCGACCCCAGTCCGGCTGAGGACCTCGCGGCACCAGGCCGTGGAGTCGTCGGTCAGGTGCCCGATGTCGCACCAGGCGTAGAACGCCCCGTCGGGCGGCGCGTACGACGTCACACCCAGCTGCGGGAGCCGCTGGACCAGCAGCTCGCGGCTCTCGGCGTAGCGGTGCACGTGCCCGTCCAGCTCAGTGCGCGCCTCGGGCGTGAAGCAGGCGAGCGCCGCGTGCTGGGCCACCGCCGGCGGGCAGATCGACAGATTGCCCGACAGCAGCTCGACGGGCCGCGCCAGGGACTCCGGCAGCAGCATCCAGCCGAGCCGCCAACCGGTCATCGAGTAGTACTTGCTGACCGAGCCGACCACCACGCTGGACGTCGAGGTCTGCCACGCGCTCGAGCACGGGCGACCGTAGGAGACCCCGTGATAGATCTCATCGCTCACCAGGAGCGCACCGCGCTGGTCGCACCAGCGTGCGATCGCCGCCAGCTCAGTCTCGTCGATGATCGTGCCGGTCGGGTTGGCCGGACTGGCGATGATGACGCCGTCCGGGGTCTCGGGCAGCGCGTCGAGCATCGCCACCGTCGGCTGGTATCGCGTGTCGGCTCCGCACTCCAGCTCATGTACGCGAATCCCGAGCGCCTGCAACGTGTTTCGGTACGCCGGGTAGCCGGGTCGCGTCATCACCACCAGGTCGCCGGGGTCGAACGCTGCGAGGAACAGCGCGGTGAACCCGCCCGACGAACCGGTCGTCACGCAGACCTGGTCGGGACGGACAGCGACGCCGTAGGTCGACTGATGATGCTCGGCGATCGCCTCTCGCAGCGGCAGGATGCCGGTGGTCTCGGTGTAGCCAAGCGTGTGGCTCGACATCGCGTCACGCGCGGCGTCGAGCACAGCCTGGGGTGCCGGCGTGGAGGGCTGACCGGCGCACATCAGGATGACGTCGCCGTGCGTACGCGCCCGCTCGGCCCCTGCCTTCAGCACCTCCATCACGTGGAAGGGCTCGACCTGCCCACGCTCGGACGGCGTTCTCATGCAGGGGCACCGACGACGCGGCGGACGAGGTCCTGCCAGGCCGCGGAGATCCGTGCGAGGGACATGCCCTGACGGTTGAGCTGCAGGTCGACCAGCGACGGGTCCAGCGGGGCGAGCAGCGCACTGGCCAGCAGCTCGGTGTCCCCGCCGAGGTCGAGCTCGTCGAGCAGCAGGCGGACGTGGCGCAGCGCGAGCACGACCGCCGGGACCTCCAGACGGTCGGCGACGTCCTCGCCGATGGCCCGCATGACCGGACCCTGCGTCATCATCAGCGCCAGCCGGGCGTCACCGAAGGCCAGCAGCCGGTCCAGCGGCGGCGCACCCGGGCCCAGCGGCGGCGGTCCCGAGATGAACTGCGCCTGGAACTCCCGCTCGGTGTGGTCCATCAGCGCCGCCATCAGGCCGGCCCGGTTGCCGAACCGGCGGAACACCGTCCCCTTGCCCACACCGGCCGACTCGGCGACGGCGTCCATCGTGAGGCCCTCAGCCCCGCGCGAGGCGACGATGCGCTCGGCGGCGTCCAGGACCCGCTCCGCGTTGCGCTGCGCGTCCCGGCGCGGCGGCCCGGTCGGTGACGACCCTGCGAGCGCGAGCAGCGGCGTACGCCGTTCGCCGTCCTGTGGCACGTGTCACATCCCCTCGCATCACCCCGAAGGAACAAAACGGACTACAGTCCGTTTGTACCTGGAGTACGAACCATTCCTCTGGAAAGGCACCCTCTCATGACCGTCGTCCTCGCCCTCGTCGGCAGCCTCCGCGCCGACTCCACGAACCGCAAGATCGCCGAGCTCGCGCAGCAGATCGCCCCTGAGGGCACCGAGGTCCGCATCGCCGAAGGCCTGGGCGACGTCCCGTTCTACAACGAGGACCTCGACGGCGAGCAGGCTCCCGCCTCCGCCGTGCACCTGCGTGAGCAGGTCGCTGCCGCGGACGCCCTGCTGCTGGTCACCCCGGAGTACAACGGTGGTCTCCCCGCCGTCCTGAAGAACGCCATCGACTGGGCTTCTCGCCCCTACGGTCAGGGCTCCATCACCGGCAAGCCCGTCGCCGCGCTGGGTGCTGCCATCGGCAGGTTCGGTGGCGTCTGGGCGCACGAGGACTCGCTGAAGTCGGTTCGCATCGCCGGTGGCGCCGCCCACGAGGCGCCGGCCGGATCGTTCAAGTCCACCGAGTGGACCGGCTCGGGCCACCCTCAGGAGCAGGCCGAGGTCGTCGAGGCCGTCACCGCGACGTTGGCCAAGCTGGTCGACGAGGCCAACCAGTCCGTCGCCGCCTGAGCGCGGCGTCAGGCGAAGCGCTTCGCCGCGAGTAGCCGGTCGATGTTGCGCTCCGCGAGCGCCGTGATCGTCACGAACGGGTTGACCCCGATCTTGGCCGGGATGAGTGACCCGTCCATGACGAACACGCCTGGTGCGCCTTTGAGCTCACCCGACAGGTCGGTCGCCTCGCCGAGCACAGCGCCCCCGAGCGGGTGGTAGGAGAAGTAGTCCGCGAACGCCTTGCCACCCTCGAACAAGTCGTGGCGGTAGCACGTGCCGTTGGCCCTGTTGATCTTGTCCATGACGGCCTTGGCGGCCGCGACACCGGGCGCTGCCTTGGCGCTGTCCCAGTCGAGCGTCAGCGACGCCGATGAGGAGTCCCAGCCGAACGTGCCGAAGTTCGGATTGTTAGTCACCGCAAGGTAGTTCGACGTAAAGGTCTCGATACCCAGAGGCAGCGGAGCGATCTCGGCGAACACCGACCCGGGTCCGTCGTCCCACGCGTTGACCCCCATGGCCGGCATGCACGACTGCGAGAAGCCGGTCGGGGTCAGACCGAGGTAGCGCGCCACCATCAGGTTGCCGTTCGGACCCCACTGCTGGCCCACGGCAGGCGACAGACCGGACAACGTGCCGAGGGCCTGAGCCCGCTGCAGCAGCCGCGCTGTCCCGACGCTGCCTGCTGCCAGGACGACCCGGTCGTACACCGCCGTCCGCGTCGACACCACGTCGCCGTCGAAGTTGATGGTCCGCAACGACAACCGGTAGGAGCCGTCGGAGCGGCGAGCCAGATCGGTGACCTCGGTCATCACGATCGGCGTGATGCGACCGGTAGCCAGTGCGGCCTTCAGGTACGTCTTCGTCAGGTCCTGCTTGCCGTGGTTGTTGCCGTAGAGGATCTCTTGGTCCAGGCCCGACTTCGGCACCTCTCCCGCTGCCTCCTGCGCCATGTACGACCAGTCGTAGACGCTCGGGACCTGAGTCGTGGTGAAGCCTGCGCGAGCGGCCTGCTCCCTCGCGACCTTCGTGAAGCCGTACCACTTGGAGTCCAGCATCTGCTGGGTCGGCGGCGCGACGTGCAGAGCAGAGTTCGCCCGCGGGAAGTAGGTGGCGTACATCTCCTCGGCGTCGACCTGCGGCAGCACCTGCTCGAAGAACGAGCGCCGCGGCGTGACCGCCATCGCCCCGTTGACCAGCGAGCCGCCACCCAGACCGTGACCGACGTAGACCTTCATGTGGGCGAACCGCTCGATGCCGAGGGCACCCGCGCCCTTCTTGATCGGCATCGAGGTGGGGATCCCGAGGATCGTGCTGAACGGCACCTCGGTGTGATCCTGGAACCACATCGAACGAGCGCTCGGTGCGGTCATCTTGGTGAAGACGCTGCCGTTGACCGGAGCCGCGCGCTCCCAGTCCATGCCCATCTCGATGAGGTCGGCGGAGTAGCCGGCCTCGGCGAGCCGGCGAGCGGCAACCGCCCCGCCGTAGCCCGAACCGATGATGGCGATACGTCGGCCCGAGGGCTGCGCCACGCGTACGGACGACTGGGCGGCGCGAGCCGGTCCGGTGGCGAGGACAGCAGCGGCGGTGCCGGCCGCGGCGCCGAGGACAGAGCGGCGGGTGATGGTGGACATGGGGCCTCCCGAGCAACGTGGTCCGAGCACCGGGCTACGTCCCGGCAACCACATCGTTCACACCAGCCCCAACACCCGCCAGAGCCGTCTCGCGCCACGCAGTACGACGCTCCGGTTGGCCCCTCGGGATGGATCGTTCTGCTATCGGCCTTCGGGCAGCGCGAGCTCTGCGCGCACGATGGAGGCCAGATGCTGCGCCACGGCGTGCGCCCGGTCGGCCGTGTCTGCCTCGACCATGACGCGGACGAGTGGCTCGGTGCCGGACTTGCGCAGCAGCACCCGGCCGGTGCCGGCCAGGTCCGTCTGGGCGGCGCGTACGGCGTCCTGCACCCGGGCATGGGTGTCGACGGCGTGCTTGTCGACACCGTCGACGTTGATCATGGTCTGGGGCAGCCGGGTCATGACCGCGGCCAGGTCTGCGAGGGGTTTGCCCGTGGCCGCCACCCGTGCCGCCAGCACCAAGCCGGTGAGTACGCCGTCGCCGGTCGTGCCGTGGTCGAGCAGGATCACGTGGCCGGACTGCTCGCCACCGAGCGAGTAGCCGCCGACGCGCATGCCCTCGAGGACGTAGCGGTCACCGACCGCGGTCTGCTGGACCACGATCCCCTCACGCTCCATCGCGTGAATCATCCCGAGGTTGCTCATCACCGTGGCCACCAGCGTGTCCTGCGCCAGCACCCCGCGGTCCTTGAGGTCGAGTGCGAGGACGGCCATGATCTGGTCGCCGTCAACGACCTGACCGGCTGCGTCCACCGCCAGGCAGCGGTCTGCGTCACCGTCGAACGCGACACCGAGATCGGCCTTCTGCGTGAGGACGGCCTCCTGCAGCTTTTCGAGGTGGGTGGATCCACAGCCGTCGTTGATGTTGAGGCCGTCCGGCGATGCGCCGATCACGGTCACCTGGGCACCCGCGGCCCGGAAGACATCCGGGCCGACGTAGCTCGCCGCGCCGTGCGCGGCGTCGAGGACGATGTGCAAGTCGTCGAGGCGGTGCGGCAGGGCACCGAGAAGGTGCTCGGCATAGTGCTTGCCGCCGTCGGCATAGGCCAAGATCCGGCCGACACGGTCGCCGGTCGGACGGTCCCACTCCTCGCGGAGCCGTTGCTCGATGGCGTCCTCGACCGCGTCCGGCAGCTTGTGCCCACCGCGGGAGAAGAACTTGATGCCGTTGTCCGGCATCGGGTTGTGCGATGCCGAGAGCATGACCCCGAGGTCAGCCCCGGTGTAAGCGGTCAGGAAGGCGATGGCCGGAGTCGGCAGCACGCCGGCATCCCAGACGTCGACACCCGCGGACGCCAGACCGGCGATCGTCGCAGCAGACAGGAACTCACCGGACGCGCGCGGATCTCGCCCGACCACGGCCTTCGGCCGGTGACCCCGGAACGCGCCCTGCTCCGCCAGGACGTGCGCCGCAGCCACCGCCAGATCAACGGCCAGCTCTGCTGTCACATCGACGTTCGCGACGCCGCGTACGCCGTCTGTACCGAACAACTGCCCCATAGGCCTAGCTCCTTCTCTCGCGCACCCTCATCCGTCCGGCCTCGGTGGCCCGACCGGCCGGCATCGTCAGCGACGAGATCTGCTCACGATGTACAAACACCCCGAGCACCTTTGCACGTGGCAGAGGTGCTCGGGGTGGACGCGTTCAACTCAGCAGTGGACCAACGTCCGTTGAACGATCAGCGCTTGCTGTACTGCGGCGCCTTGCGCGCCTTCTTGAGACCAGCCTTCTTGCGCTCCGGGACGCGAGCGTCACGGGTCAGGAAGCCGGCCTTCTTGAGGGTGTCGCGGTTGAGCTCGGGGTCCACGTCGTTCAGCGAACGCGCGACGCCCAGGCGGACGGCACCGGCCTGGCCGGAGGGGCCACCGCCGTGCACTCGCACGAGCACGTCGTACGCGCCGTCGAGCTCAAGCACCTTGAGAGGCTCGTTGACGATCTGCTGGTGCACCTTGTTGGGGAAGTACTCCTCCAGGGTGCGGCCGTTGATCTTCCACTCACCGGCACCGGGAACGATGCGCACACGGGCGATGGCCTGCTTGCGGCGGCCGGTGCCGGCGCTGGGAGCGGATGCGCTCGGACGGCGCACCTCCTCGCCCTCAGCGGGGGTGTCGGTGCTCTCGCTGGTGTACTCGGTCAGCTGGGGCTCCTCGGTCTCGAGGGCCTCGGTCTGGGTCTGGTCAGCCACGGTCATCCTTTTATGTCTCTCTGGTCCCGCCGCGGCTTACTGCGCGACCTGGTCGATGGTGAACGGCTTCGGCTGCTGCGCGGCGTGCGGGTGCGTAGGGCCGGCGTACACCTTGAGCTTGCTCAGCTGCTCGCGGCCGAGAGTGTTGCGCGGCAGCATGCCGCGGATCGCCTTCTCCACGGCGCGGGCCGGGTCCTTGGCCATGAGCTCGGTGTAGGAGGTCGCCTTGAGGCCGCCCGGGAAACCCGAGTGACGGTAGGCGATCTTCTTCTGGAGCTTGGCGCCGGTCAGGGCGACCTTGTCCGCGTTGATGATGATGACGAAGTCACCGGTGTCGGTGTGGGGGGCGAAGGTCGTCTTGTGCTTGCCCCGCAGCAGGATGGCGGTCTGGCTGGCCAGACGACCGAGAACGACGTCGGTGGCGTCAATGACGTGCCAGACACGGTCCTTCTGGACCTCTGCCGGCTTCGGTGTGAACGTACGCACAGTCGGAAACCTTCGTTTGGGTGGTCTTGTTCGCCGGATCTCGTGCAGATTGCGCGGACCGCAGCAGGAGTCAAGGTTACCGGCGCCCCGCTGGACCGGCCAAATCCGGCAACTCCCCTTGTCCCCCAAGGGATGTCGTACGCCGGAGCTCCCCTTGGCGACCATTGTGCACCTTCTCTGTGCACAACTATTGTGCACGCATGAGCACTCCCGCCGACCGCCCTGCGCTCCATGTGCTGGCCCATCCCCTGCGCTCGCGACTGCTCGGGCAGCTGCGCGTCCACGGACCGGCGACCGCCACCGAGCTCGCCGCCGCGCTCGGTACCCACACCGGCGCCACGAGCTATCACCTGCGCCGTCTCGACGAGGTCGGGCTGGTGACCGACACCGGCACCGGGGTGGGCAAGCGGCGGGTGTGGGCGGCCGTGGAGGACGCCGCCGCGCACGACGCCGCCGAGCCCGACCTGCCACTGGACGCTGATGACCAGGCGGCCGCGGACTGGCTCGCCCGCGACTACATCCAGCACTTCGCCGAGCGCGCCGACGCCTGGGTCGAGACGCGCGGCGACTGGCCGACGACGTGGCGACAGCACTGCGGGCTCAACGACCACGCCGTCCTGGTGACCACTGAGCAGCTCACCGCGCTCACCGCGGAGCTGACCGAGGTGCTCGATCGCTATCGGCGAGCGGGGGCCGGTACGCCCGGCGCGCGGCGCGTGTCGGCGTACACCTGCCTGTTGCCGGTCGACGACGCACCTCGTCCCGCAGGTGACGGCTAGAAGCCCAGCTTCTTCGCCAGGATCGGCCGCAGCACATCGATGTAGGTCTGCGTCAGATGGTTGCTGTCGCGGTAGGCGACGATGTTGCCGATCACGATGGGGCACGTCGTGTCGTCGCAGAGGTAGGGCACCATGTCGGCGAAGTGGGCGCCGACCTTGGCGGTCTCGGTGGCCCACATCTCGTTACGGCTCGCGATGGTCGAGTGCATGCCCGCGACGCAGCTCGCCCGCGTCGCCGTCCGGCTGCCGAGGCAGCGACCGGAGTACTTCACCAGGCTGGTGTTGTCGCTCATCACATCGATGCGCTTCGTGTGCGCGCCCAGGGCGCTCAGCGTGCGCTGGATCCCGCGCTGGAACGCGACGTCAGCCTCGGCGGGCTCCAGGTAGGTCTTCGAGCCCGGGTCGTTCATCTGGGTGACGTACGCACCCGCGAGGATCACGCGCTCCGGCTTGATGCGCGCGATCTGCTGCATGGCCCACGTGTTGTGGGCGGCGCACTCGTCGTACGGCGAACCGTTGCGGAACGGGAGCGTGTCGACCAGGGGGACGCACGAACCCTTCTCGATGAGGATGACTTTCAGGTGGGCCTGCTTGGCGAAGTCGCTGATCGCGCCCATCCACTGGCCGGCGTGCGAATCGCCCCACACCACAATCGTGCGCGATGACGTGATGTCGCCGTAGGCGCACAGCGTGTGGGTGACCTGGGGCTCGGTCAACGCAGCGCAGCTGCTCGTTGGCTCCCAGAAGTCGTCGAACACAGCGGTCAGCTGGGGCTGGAACGTCTTGGGCAGCGGAGCTCCGTCCCTGGCCTGCTGCGCTGCGGTCAGCACGTCCTTGCGCAGGGCCGAAGGGCTCACGGTGGCCGCCGGTCCGGAGCCTGTCGTGGCACCCACGGCAACGGTCTGGACGTACAGGGTCTGGGTCCCCAGCGCTGTGACCAGGACAGCGACCACCGCAGCCGGCCACAGCATCAGTCCGCGCCTGCGGCGCCGTGCGATGAACGACCACGAGCGGACCGGCGACTCGATGAACCGATAGCTCAGCCACGCCATCACGATCGAGGCGAGCATCAGCCCGATCCGACCGACGAGGCTGATCGGGTGCCCGCGGAGCACAACGGGGATGACGAGCATGGGCCAGTGCCACAGGTAGAGCGAGTAGGAGATGTCACCGATGAAGCGCATCGGTCGGAGACCCAGGACCGTACGCGCGCCCCAGGCCGGGCCGTCGATGCCGCCGGCCAGGATGAGCGCTGCCCCCATCACCGGGAGCAGCGCCTGATAGCCGGGAAAGGGCGCATCTGCGGTGTAGGTCGCGCACGCCACGACGACGGCCGCCAGGCCGAGCCAGGACGCGAGTCCTTTGACGGGAGAAGGGACTTGGCGGAGCTGCTCGATGAGCACCGCGACGGCCGCGCCGATGCCGAGCTCGTAGCCACGGGTGAACGTCGAGTAGTAGGCGATCTGCGGGCTGACCGCAGTGGCGTGCACCGACCATGCGAGCGAGATCGCCGAGATGACGAGCGCGACCACCGCGCAGGCCAGCAGGAACGACCGTCGGCTCGCACGGCTGCGACCTCGCCGTCGGTTGACCACCCAGGCGACCGAGCCGATCACCAACGGCCACGCGAGGTAGAACTGCTCCTCGACGGCCAGCGACCAGAAGTGCTGCACCGGCGAGACGAAGGTGTCGGTCGAGAAGTAGCCCGAGCCCTCCTGCGCCAGGTTGATGTTCTGAGCGAAGAAGGTCGTCCAGCGGACATCGGTCAGGATCAGCGACAGGTCGCCCGAGGTGTAGGTGAAGGCTGAGACCACGATGACGCTGAGGAGTACGACGGCGGCAGCGGGAAGGATGCGTTGCGCCCGCCGCGCATAGAAGCCGGCGATCGAGATCGATCCGGTGCGCTCCACCTCGCGCGTGATGATCCCGGTGATCAGGAAGCCGGAGATGACGAAGAAGACGTCGACGCCGACATAGCCGCCGGCCACGGACGTGATGCCGGCGTGGCTGAGCATGACCGCAAGGACGCCGATCGCGCGCATGCCCTGGATGTCGGGCCGCCGACCCTCCTGCGTGCTGGCGCGCGTGGCGCGCAGGGCCGAGCGGGTGAGGAGCTGTTGGGGCTCCCGGACATCGGTCGTCACACCCACCGGACTCCCCCTGATCCCCAAGATGCACATGAGGAGGCGCTGCCCGCACCGTCAGGAGTAGGAGCCCCTCACTCATGACGACGGGCTGGCTGGGGCAAAAGGTTGAGTCGTGCGGTGCTGTGGGTCAGCCCGGCTGCGGACGCAGGGTGACCTTCGCGTGGGTGCCGTCGGGGCCGAACTGCTCGACGGTCGCGCCCGGGTGCAGCCTTGCGTCCTGCCGGTAGAGCGTGAGCAGGTCCTGCTCGGCAGCGAGGTCGCCGCTGTCCGCCTCGACGAGCAGCTGGGCCACCTGGTCGATCAGCTCGACGTCCGCGCCGGCATCGCCGTCCGGACCCTGCATGGCACCCCAGCCGTCCCACAGCAGCAGCTCGTCACCGAAGCGGTGGGCCACCTCGTAGATGACCTCGTCGCGCACGAAGGCCGGGCCGCAGACCCCTGACACGCCTTCCACGCCGTAGTTGCTGACGTCGGCGCCGGCACGATAGGAGCGCCACGCCTCGGCTGCCGTCTCGAACGGCGAGCCCGGCCCGGCCGGGATCTCGAGCGGGGTCGGCAGCGCCGCGCTCGGCATCTCGATCTCGGGGTCGAAACGGAACCACTCGCTCCCGTTCCACGCCTCCACGATGACGTGGTCGCCTTGCCAGCCGGCGCTGAAGTAGTGGGCGAAGCCCAACCGAGTGCGCGCCGGAATTCCCTTGTGCCGCAACACACTGACGCAGAACAGGCTGTGGTCACGACAGCACCCCTGCAGCCGCTCCTCGGGCTCCCGCTCCTCGTGCAGCGGCGCTCCGTGGCGACGCTGATCGGTCGCGAGCTGGTCGCTCAGCCAGCGCAGGTTGATGTCTCCGGCGCTCGCGATCGGCAGGACCCGGTCAGCGGATCGGTAGTGGACGATCAGGTTGCGCGCGACGTGCGACAGGTGCGCAGCATCGGTCGGCAGCGGGTCGAGCAGGTGCGCCCACTCCCCCGGGTCGCTGTACGCCGTCTGGGCCGCGTGGTCGATGACGCCGGGTCTCGAAGAGCTCACCCGCACATCCTGCCTGGATTTGCCCGTGCGTGTCAGCGGGCGCGCTGGACGCGACCCTCGTCCCACACGGGCTCGTCCGACTCGTAGACCTTGCCGTCCGCGCCGAACACCAGGAACCGGTCGAATCCCCTTGCAAACCAACGGTCGTGGGTCACCGCGACCACCGTTCCGTCAAACGCCTCGAGGCCGTCCTCGAGCGCCTCGGCCGAGTGCAGGTCGAGGTTGTCGGTCGGCTCGTCGAGCAGCAGCAGCGTCGCACCGCTCAGCTCCAGCAGCAGGATCTGAAAGCGCGCCTGCTGCCCGCCGGACAACGACCCGAAGGTCTGCTCCGACGCCCGCGCCAGCTCGTAACGGTCCAGCGCCTTGGCCGCCTGCTCGCGCGCCATCCCGTCACGGTGCTCATCCCCGCGGTGCAGGATCTCCAGCAACGTCCGCTTCAGGAGCGCCGGGTGCTGATGAGTCTGCGCGAACCATCCGGGCCGCACGCGCGATCCCAGTCGCGCAATTCCGTTGTGTACGACCGGTGCTGGCTGCACATCGCCCACCGGCTGATGCTCCGGCTCAGGGTCCGAGCCGCCAGCCGCGAGCAGACGTAGGAAGTGGCTCTTGCCCGAGCCGTTCGAGCCGAGCACGGCCACCCGTTCGCCGTACCAGATCTCCAGGTCGAACGGCTTCATCAGCCCGGTGAGCTCGAGGCCGGTGCTGATGATCGCCCGCTTGGCCGTACGACCTCCCTTGAGCCGCATCTTGACGTTCTGCTCGAACGGGGTCGACTCGGGCGGCCCCTCGTCCTCGAAGCGCCGCAGGCGAGTCTGAGCCGCCTGGTAGCGCGCCGCCATGTCCGAGTTGTACGCCGCCTTCACCTTGTACATCAGGACCAGCGCCTTGAGCTTGGCGTGCTCCTCGTCCCAACGACGACGCAGCTCCTCGAGCTTGGCGTTCCGCTCGGCCCGCGCCTCGTGATAGGTCGAGAAGCGCCCGGGGTGCACCCACGCGATGCTGCCCGCAGCGGTCGGTTCGAGGGTCGCGATCCGCGTCGCCGACTGGTCCAGCAGCTCGCGGTCGTGACTGACCAGAAGCACCGTCTTGGGCGACTCCTGCAGCTGCTTCTCCAGCCAGCGCTTGGTCGGCACATCGAGGTAGTTGTCCGGCTCGTCGAGCAGCAGGACCTCTTCCGGCCCGCGCAGCAGCGCCTCCAGGACGAGACGCTTCTGCTCACCACCGGAGAGTGTGTTGACGTCGCGCCACTGGGTCTTGTCGTACGACGTGCCCAGCGCCGCGACCGTGCAGACGTCCCACAACGTCTCCCACTCGTACCCGTCGACGTCCGCCCAGTCCGCCAGAGCTTGCGCGTACGCCATCTGGGACGGCTCGTCGTCGCGCTCCATGATCGCGTGCTCGGTGTCATCAATCGCCTTGGCCGCCTTGCGAATTGGCGCCGGCGCAACGCTCACCAGCAGGTCGCGTACGGTGACCTGCTCGCCCTCGCGGCCCACCTTGCCGACGAACTGCGACATGACGCCGAGGCCACCACTACGGGTGATCGCACCCTCGTGCGCGTCGATCTCGCCGGCGATGATCCGCAGCAGCGTGGTCTTGCCGGTGCCGTTCGGTCCGACCAGCGCGACCTTGGCGCCCTCGCCGACCCGCAGGCTGACATCACCCAGGAGCGGCCTGCCGTCCGGCAGGGAGTAGCTGATGCTGTTGACGTCGACGTGGCCCACAACGGTCGAGTCTGACTCAGCGAGAGCGGCCCGTCACCTCGTTATGCGCTCGGCGCGATAACGAGGTGCCGGATGGGGGCCAGTCCTGCTTGACTCCGCGATGTGCCGAATCTGATCAACCGCCTGCTGCCGCCCACCCCGTTGGCGCGGCGGCTGAGCGCGCAGTCGGTGCTCTTCGCGGTCGGCGAGGGTGTCTTCCTGACCGGCAACGCGGTCTTCTTCACGCACATCGTCGGCCTCACGGCCGCCCAGGTCGGGCTCGGCCTGACCATCGCGGGCGTCGTCACGTTCTTCCTGGCGGTGCCGCTGGGACGGGCGGCGGACCGGGTCGGGCCCAAGCGGATGTGGGCCGTGGGCGCGCTCCTCGAGGCGGTGCTCTACGTGGCCTATCCGTGGATCAGCGGGTTCGCTGCGTTCGTCGCGATGGTCGTGCTGCTGGAGCTGGTCGGTGCCGCCGGCGGAGCAGGCCGCGGCGCGTACACGCTCGACGTCTTCGACGGCAAGGACCGCATCCAGTCGCTGGCGTTCATGCGCTCGGCGCTCAACATCGGCTTCACCCTCGGTGCCCTGCTCGGCGGACTCGCCCTGGCGACCGGGAGCGACGACGTCATCCGTGCAGTGCCGCTGGTGACGGCGGTGATCCTCGGACTCAACGCAGCCCTCATCATCCGGCTGCCCGACGCCGCTCACGACGCCGACGAGTCCACCGCCAAGGCGCCGGTCGGTCCTGGCGCGCTGCGCAACAAGGCGTTCCTCGCCTTGCACGTCTGCACCGGCGTCATGAGCACCAACCAGGTCCTGCTCAACATCGTCATCCCCCTGTGGCTGGTCCAGGAGACCGACGCGCCGAGGGTGCTGCTCGCGTGGCTCTTCGGCACCAACACCGTGCTCGCTGTCGCGCTCCAGGTGCGCGCGGCGCGCGGCTCGGACACCGTGCCCGGTGCACTGCGCGCGATCCGTATCGCGGCCGGCTTCTTCGTCGCGTCGTGCCTGATCGTGCTCGTCACGCACGACACCATCGGATGGGCGACGATCCTGCTGGTGTGGCTCGGCCACGTCACCGTGACCGGCGCCGAGCTGTTCGAATCCGCTGCTGCGTGGGGGTTCTCGGCCGAGCTGTCCGACCCGGACCGGCGCGGGGAGTACCAAGGCGCGGCACGCCTCGGCGAGACCGTCGGACGGGTCTGGGCACCAGCGGCGTACACCTTCCTGGCGATGACCTGGGGCGCGATGGGCTGGCTGACGATCGCGGCCATCGTCATCGTGGCCGCCGTTGCTGCTCACCCCGCCGCGCACGCAGCGCAGCGTTACCTCGCCAGGCAGCAGAGCCGTACGCCGGCGCTGGGGTGAGTCAGACCGCGGCCTCGAGCGCGGCGAGCGAGTCCTCCATGTGGTGGATCATCCGCTGCACGTGCGGCGCGCTACGCCGGCAGGCGGTGATCCCGAAGTCGACCTGGTCGTCGTAGGTCACCAACGTGATGTTCAACGCCTGCCCGTCCACGGGGATCGAGGCCGGGTAGGTGCCGTCGAGATGAGCGCCGTTGAAATACATCTGCCGCTTCGGGCCGGGCACGTTGGAGATGATGACGTTGAACGGCGGGCCGGACAGGTTGAGGTAGCCGGGCAGCGGCGCCAGGCCGAGACCGGCGACATTGAGACCCGACATCAGCAGGATCTGCAGCGGGCTGAGCTCACGCATGGACGCCTTGGCCGCCGTCGTAGAGCGGTGGATCGTCTCCAGCCGCTTCACGGGGTCAGTGAGGTCAGTGGCCAGCGAGGCGATGATCGCGCCGACCTTGTTGCCGCCGACGTCGTCCGCACCCCGCCGCAGGTTCACCGGGCACATGGCCGTCAGCGACTTGTCGGGCAGCGCGCCGAGCTCGTCGAGGTAGCCGCGCAGTCCGCCCGAGCAGACGGCGAGCACCACGTCGTTGAAGGACGTGTCGGTGGCCTTGACGATCGTCCGGAAGCGGTCCATGTCGAAGGTCTGGGCGACGAAGCGGCGCGAGCCACCGATGTGGCCGTTGAGGATCGTCTTGGGCGCATCGAACATCGTCGTGTAGTCCTCGTCGCGAAACGCCTTCCAGCCCAGCTTCGCGGCCCGCGGCCCGAGCGAGGCCAGCTCACCGATCAAGTCCTTGCCGCCACGCGCGAGGCCCGTCGGCGACAGCAGCCCGGACGCCGCGTCCTGGCCCTCGGCACGCTCCCGCTCGGGGGCGGCGTACGGCGGCAGGCAGTCGCGCGCATCTGGATCCGGGCTGCAGGCTTCCTGCAGCAGGCGTACGGCCGAGACCCCGTCGACGAGCGCGTGATGCACCTTCGTGAAGACCGCGACCCGGCCGTCCTCCAGGCCCTCGACGATGTGCGTCTCCCACAACGGCCGGTAGCGGTCCAGCAGCGAGCCCTGCCAACGTGAGGTGAGCTCGAACAGCTCGCGAAGGCGACCGGGCGCGGGGACGGCGGACCGGCGTACGTGATGGTCCAGATCGACGTCGGTGTCGGTGCTCCAGCGCACGTTGCCGACCGAACCGACCGGCATCGCAGGTCGCAGGCAGAACCGCGAGTTGAGCGGACCTTCGGGCTTGAGCGCCTGCATCATCTGCTCCTGCACGAACTCCGGGCCGGCGCCGTCCGGCAGCGTGAAGAGCTGGAGGCCCCCGACGTGCATCGGGCGCTCGCGCGACTCGACGAGGAGAAACATCGAGTCGACTGGTCCCATGAGCGGCACGGCGCGCACCTTCCGTTCGTGGGTCTACCCGTCGGTAGACGTAGGATGTCACCAGAGTGATGTGACCTGGCCCACAATGCCACGGACTGCAAGGAGGCAGTAGCCATGGACGAGCCCGTGCGCACCACCTGGGCCAGACAGAGCCGGCGGTCGCAGCTCCTCGCGACCAGTCTGCGCCACACCGTCAAGCCGACGTTGCTCGCGTGGAGCTTTCTCCCGGGCTTCATCTGGCCATCCCGCATCGTGGATCACGCGGCCGGGCTGCTGCCCCCGCCCGACGGCACCACGATCGAACGCGTTGGCCTGGCGCAGTGCGGCGCCGAGTGGATCAAGGGTCCTGAGGTCGAGGGTGACGAGGAGCGCGCCATCCTCTACCTCCACGGTGGCGCACTGGTCACCTGCAGCCTGGCCACCCACCGCCGGATGGTGTCCTACATCTCGCACAGCACGCGGGCGCCGGCGCTCAACGTCGACTTCCGGATGATGCCCGAGGTCACCATCGAGCACATGGTCGCCGACTGCTTGTCGGGCTACCGCTGGCTGCTCGCTCAGGGCTACCGCGGCGACAACATCACGATCATCGGTGACTCAGCCGGTGGCTTCCTGGCCTTCCTCACCGCACTCGCGATCCGAGACGAAGAGCTCGAGGCACCCGCCGGAATCGCTTGCATGTCACCGCTGCTCGACCTCGGCGTCGCGCGTAAGGAGGCCAGTCCCTACTCCGACCGGTGTGACGTCTTCACGGTGCGCGCCTGCCGTGGCCTGGAGCGCTTCACCGCGGATGTCGACGCGCGCCACGAGGTGACCGCGCCGCGCATCTCCCCGATCGACGCCGACCTCACCGGCCTGCCGCCGGTGCTGATCCAGGTCGGGTCGCACGAGATCCTGCGCCCGGAGTGCGAGGAGATGGTCGACCGGCTCGCGGCCGCCGACGTGGCCGCAGAGCTGCAGGTCTGGAAGGGCCAGGTGCACGTCTTCCAGGCCGCGGGATCCTTCCTGCCCGAGGGTCGCAGCGCGGTCCGCGAGATCGGCTCGTTCGTCCGCGGCCTCGGCTCGCCCCGCGCGGTGGCCAGCTGAGACCCACGACCGCGACAATCAGTCCATGACCGTCACCGAGGTCGACCTGAACGCCGACATGGGCGAGTCGTACGGCGCGTGGGTCCTGGGCGATGACCTCGCCCTGCTCGACGTGGTCACGTCGGCCAACGTCGCCTGCGGCTTCCATGCGGGAGACCCGTCCACGCTCGTACGCACCTGTCGGGCGGCCGCCCAGCGCGGCGTCGTGATCGGCGCGCAGGTGGGCTATCGCGACCTCGCCGGCTTCGGCCGGCGCTTCATCGACGTGGCACCCGAGGACCTCTACGCCGACGTGATCTACCAGATCGGCGCGCTCGATGCCGTGGCCCGCAGCCAGGGCACCCGCGTCCGCTACGTCAAACCGCACGGCGCCCTCTACAACACGGTGGTGCACCACGCGGGCCAGGCCGCGGCCGTCGTCCGCGCGGTGCGTGACCTCGACGCCACGCTCCCGCTGCTCGGGCTGGCCGACTCGGCGCTGCTGGCGGCGGCCGAGCGGGTCGGCATCCGGACCATCAGCGAGGTGTTCGCCGATCGTGCTTACACCGCCGGCGGCACCCTCGTGCCACGTCGTGAGGACGGTGCCGTGCTGCACGACCCGGACGAGGTCGCCGAGCGAGCCGTGGCCATGGTGACCACTGGCGAGGTCCTCAGCCAGGACGGCGAGGACGTCCAGGTCGACGCCGAGTCGGTCTGCGTCCACGGCGACTCACCGGGCGCGGTGGCGATGGCGACCGCGGTCCGCGCCGCGCTCGAGGACGCCGGCGTGACGCTCCGGCCGTTCGTGTCATGAAGGTTCTCCCCGTCGGCCGGCGGGGCGTGCTGGTCGAGCTCGACGACCCGGACCAGCGGCGGGCGCTCGATGCCCACCTGCGACACGCATCGGTCCCCGGCGTGGTCGAGCACGTCACGGCGGCGCGTACGGTCCTGGTCCGGGTCGCCCGCGAGCGCGACATCCGCCAGGTCATCGACCGGCTGCACGCCGTCGACCTGACCGCTCCGCCGGCCGCGGCGGCGTCCGCAAACCTGGCGATCCAGGTGACCTACGACGGCGCCGACCTGGGCCATGCCGCTGAGCTGCTGGGCATCTCCACGGATGAGGTGGTCCGTCGCCACACGAGCCAGGTCTGGACGGTGGAGTTCGTCGGGTTCCTGCCGGGGTTCGGCTATCTCTCCGGCGCGGAAGGAGACCTCACAGTGCCTCGCCGCGACTCGCCGCGTGCCCGAGTCCCGCGCGGCGCCGTCGGTCTCGCCGGCGAGTGGACCGGCATCTATCCCAGTGCTTCCCCCGGTGGCTGGCAGCTGATCGGCACGACCGAAGAGCGGCTGTTCGACGCCGAGCGATCGCCCGCCGCACTGCTCACCACGGGAACCCGCGTCCGCTTCCGGTCGGCATCATGACCGCGCTCGTCGTCCGCCGAGTGGGACTGCAGGTCCTCATCGAGGACGCTGGGCGGCCAGGTCTGGCCCACCTCGGGGTCAGCCCCAGCGGCGCGGCCGACCGCGCGTCCTACCTGCTCGCCAACCGACTCGTCGGCAACGCGGACGGAGCCGCTGGGCTCGAGGTCCTCATGGGTGGGCTCGTGCTCGAACCCACCCATGACGTCGTGGTCGCCGTCACCGGTGCACCGGCCCTCGTCCGCGCTGGTGGGGCGGCCGTTGCCCTCTGCACGGCACTGCGCGTCCGTGCCGGGCAGACCCTCGAGATCGGTACGCCGGTCGCCGGCCTGCGCACCTACGTCGCCGTCCGGGGTGGCCTGGACGTCCCGACGATCCTCGGCAGCCGCAGCAGCGACCCGACGTCTTCGCTGGGTCCGCCGCCGGTCCGGCAGGGCGACCATCTCGCGGTCGGTCCGCCGCCTACCGCTCCCGTGTCGGACGAGGTCGGTACGCCGGTCAGCCCGCCGCTCGGCCCGATCGACCTGGCCACGGTGCTGGGCCCGCGGGACGACTGGCTGACCGAGGACGCGCTGCGGCTGCTGGGGGACGCTGCCTGGGCGCTGACGAGCGAGAGCGATCGCGTCGGCGTACGACTGTCCGGGCCCCGCCTGACACGCGCGGCTCGCGGTGAGCTGGCCAGCGAGGGTCTCGTGCGCGGTGCGGTGCAGGTACCGCCGTCGGGACAGCCCGTCGTCTTCCTGGCCGATCACCCGACAACCGGCGGTTATCCGGTCGTCGCGGTGATCGATGACGACGCGACCGATCGGCTGGCTCAGCTGCGACCGGGCGAGCAAGTGCGATTCACCCTGCAGCACGCGTCATGGTTGTCCTGATGCCTCGTCGAGTCGCCGGACGGCTCGCGACTCGTCGGCACGGGCCTGCAGCTGGTCGTCGGGCGGATAGCTGACCTCCTCCAACGACAGGCCGTGCGGCGGCATGACGGTGACCTCGGGGTCACGCTGCCCAGCCATGAGAACCGTTGCAGGCCAATCAGTCTCACGCCGCCCCTCTCCCACGGGCACGATCACGCCGACCAGCGAGCGCACCATCGAGTGGCAGAAGGCGTCGGCCACGACGGTGGCCTCCAGGACGCCGTCGTCGGCCCTCGACCAGCTGTACGCCAGGAGCGTCCGCACGGTCGTCGCGCCCTCGCGGCGCTTGCAGAAGGCGGCAAAGTCGTTCAGCCCCAACAACTTTGCCGCGGCCGCGTCCATCGCGTCCACGTCCAGAGGCTTGCGATGCGCGACGGTGTCACGGCGACGCAGCGGGTCCAGGCGAGACGGCTGGTCACACAGCCGATAGAGGTAGCGCCGCTGATTGGCCGAGAAGCGTGCGTCGAATCCCGGTGGTGCGACGCGGACTTCCTGGACGACGACGTCACTCGGCAGCACGCCGTTGAGCCGGTTGAGCGCCGCTTGCTCCGGCGACCGGTCGGACCGACCCGGCAGACCGGCGTACGCCACCTCATCGACATCGGCGTGGCACACCGCACCACGGGCGTGCACGCCCGCGTCGGTGCGCCCGGCGACCGTGAGCCGGACGGGCTCAGCTGAGCGGAGCACGGTGGTCAAGGCTTGAGACAGCTCGCCCTCGACCGTGCGACGGCCAGGCTGCGCCGCCCACCCGGAGAAGTCGGTGCCGTCATAGGCGAAGTCGAGGCGCAGCCGCACGCGAGTCAGGCTACCCACCGAGATATCCCGTTGAGCGACCCTGCCCGCCGTGCCTACCGTTCTGGGCATGAGCACCACCACGCCGACCGACCCGACCGAGCCGCGCAAGCGGCTCGTCGTGCTGCACCTGATCGCGCAGGAGCTCACCCCCGGTGAGCGCTACACGCAGGTCGAGGTCGACAGCCGGATCCGCGGCCTCCACCCCGACGTCGCCGCACTGCGGCGGCAGCTGGTCGACGAGGGCTTCGTGGAGCGGCGCGCGGGCGAGTACTGGCGGGCCGACGACTCGGCGCCGCCGATGGCCAGCTGAGCGGACGGCGTACGACGCCCGCTCAGGCCGTCGTCGCCGTCCGCTCAGGCCTCGGCCGTCGCGAGCTCTCGCTTCCAGACCCGGAAGCCTTCCTCGGTCCGTCCACGACGCCAGTAGCCCGAGATCGACGCGCGCGCCGCGGGCACTCCACGCTCCTTGCGGATGTAGCCGCGCAGACCGTGCATCACGGTCTGGGCCTCGCCGTGGATGAAGACGTGCGGCTCGCCAGGCAGCCACGCGGCGTCCCGAACTGCTTGCACCAGAGGCGAATTCACGCCTGCTTGATCGTCGGGGACCTCGCCTGCCGCACCTCCGCGGTGAACCCAGGTCAGTCGTACGCCGGCCGGTGCGGCGAGCGCGATCTCCTCGCCCGCGTCGGCGACCTCGATGAAGGCGTATCCGACGGCGTCTGCCGGCAGTGACTCGAGCGCGGCGGCGATCGCCGGAATCGCGGACTCATCGCCGGCCAAGAGGTGCCAGTCGGCGTCAGTGGCGGGGCGGTACGCGCCACCTGGCCCGCGCACTCCGATCTCGTCCCCGGGCTGCGCCTCCGCCGCCCATCGACCGGCAACGCCCTCCTCGCCGTGCACGACGAAGTCGATGGAGAGCTCGCGACGCTGCGGGTCGACCGCGCGCACGGTGTAGGTGCGTACGACCTCCTCGCCGTCGGCGATCAGGGCGAGCTTGACGTACATATCGGTGAACTCATTGGGAGCGAACTCGGCGAATCCGGGTCCGCCCAGGACGACCCGCACCAGGTGATCGGTGATCCGCTCGGTCCGCATCACCGTCAGTGGGGTCTGTGCGTTGGCCATGCATCCTTCTTTCCCGGGACAACGCCCGGACTTGGTCTCTGTTAGGTGAGCCTAACTGCTGAGGCGCTCTCCCCCAAGGGGTTGACGACCCGGACGCGGTTCGCGCTCGCGGCTCTCGGCTCGCGGCTGGAGACCACGCAGGGGCCTAGAGCGGCGCCGCCGCGATCCAGTCGTAGAGCTGGGAGTAGGACATGCCCTTGCCACTGACCTGGAACTGGTAGTCGCGACGGTCCGCGGCCTTGAACTCCACCAGCACCCAGGTGCCGTCCACCGGGTCCTCGAAGTGGTACAGGCGGACGTCGTGCCCGGAGCGCAGGCCCGGGACCACCGGGACGGACGTCGGGGGCGTCAGTGCCTTGAGCGCATCGGCAGCCTTGCCGGGCGCGAAGGACAGCAGGTCGACCTGGACGGTCGGCTTGTCGAAGCCCTCCTCGCGAGCCACGCACTGCAGCTTGTAGCGGAACGGGACCTTCGACGACGCTGGAGGCGTCGTGGTCGGCGTACAGATCCCGTTCTGGTAGCCCTTGGCTTTCGGGCCGGCAGGCAGCAGATCGGGCCACAGCTTGATGGCCGGCTGCGCGGTCTGCCAGATGGCGTCCTCCGACGGACTCGTGGGCGCCGCCGGCGTCGTGGTCGAGGACGTCGGGCTCTGGCCAACGGCATCATGGCGCGTGGTCACGACGATGACCGTGGCCGCGACCGCGACGGCTGCCACAGCCGCACCCGCCCCGAGCCAGCGCGCGCGATGCGAGGGCGGCGGTGCTGGGGCCAGAACGGGCTTCGGTGCAGTAGTCGCGCGGAGGGCGTCGGCGTACTCCGCGCAGGTCGCGAACCGTCGGGTCCGGTCCTTGCTCATCGCGCGGTGGACCACATCCTGCAGGGCCGGCGGCAGGTCCGGCCGCGCGGCGAGCAGAGACGGGGGCGCCGCCTGCAGATGCTGCTCGATGACGCGGACCGGCGGCCCCTGGAACGGAGGACGACCCGCCAGCAGCGTGAAGGTCGTACAGGCCAAGGAGTACTGGTCGGAGCGACCGTCGAGCAGCTCGCCCCGCAGCTGCTCCGGTGAGGCGTACTCGACGGTGGCCATGCTGCCGCCCGTTTGAGTGATCTCATCGCCGCCGGCGACCGAGCCGATGCCGAAGTCGGTGAGCAGGACGCGTTCGGCGCCGCCCTCCTGGCCGGCGCGCAGCATGATGTTGCCCGGCTTCACGTCGCGGTGCAGGACCCCGCGACGATGCGCCTCATCGAGCGCCCTCGCCGTCTCGTGCACGACATGCAGTACCCGACCGAGCGGGTATGGGCCGTGCTCGCGCAGCGCCCGGGAGGCGTCGGTGCCATCGACCAGCTGCATCGAGATCCAGGGCAGCCCGTCCTCGATCCCCCGGTCGAGTACCGCCACGATGTTGGGGTGGTCGAGCCGCGCGACCATCTCGGCCTCACGCTCGAAACGCGCCCGCGCCTCGGCGTCATCGGTCGACGCGGTGAGGGTCTTGATCGCGACGAGGCGAGGCAGGCGCGGGTGGTCAGCGGCGTACACCGCGCCCATGCCTCCCCGACCGAGCACACGACGAATCCGATAACCGGCGAACGCTTCCCCCGGATGCAGCTCTCGCACCATGACGCTCACTCTAAGCAGCCGTCCAGCAGGCGGTGGTCGGGTTGCGGCCATCAGGCCGGTCATCCCGACGCATGGATCCTCCTGCGGCCCCGTTCCGTCGGTACTGAACGGGGGAAATCAATCATCAGCGCGCGACGGTCGTCACCGGCCCGGCGGCCGATGCCCCATGCCCTGTACGCCGAACGCAGGAGTGATCATGACGAAGACACGACGAGTCCTCACCATCACCACCGCGGCCGCGCTGGCTGCCGGCAGCGCCACGGTGGCCACCACATCTCACGCGGACGCTGCTTCGAAGTGCGCCACCAGCACCAGCTCGGGTCCGTCCTTCTATCCCGGACCGATGGCGTCCAAGACCTACAACGCCCACTTCGGCCAGGGACCGAAGATGCCCTGGCTGGACACGCACACACCGCAGGGCCTGGGCACCTGGGCCAACTGGGACGGCAGCAGCCACGACCTGCTGGTCATGTCGTCCTACCGCAGCGGGCACGACTCCTACCTGACTGGGATCGACGCGAAGACCGGGAAGCGCGTCGGGACCGTCAAGATCGCCGAGTCCCACGTGGGCGGTGTCGCGATCGTGAAGGGCTGGGCGTTCGTCTCCGGCGCTCGTTCGCACGACGAGAAGAAGCCCACGATCCGCAAGTACAAGCTGTCCGACCTGCGAAAAGCCATGAAGACCAAGGGAACTCCGTTCCTGAAGCAGACCGGTGACGCACGTATTGTCCGTGCCTCCAGCTTCCTTGCCCCACAGGACGGCTATCTGTGGGCGGGCAAGTTCAACTACGACAAGAACGACGACATGCGGCGCTACAAGGTTGGGAGCGACGGCTCCCTGACCGCGACCGGCGAGACGTGGGAGGTCCCGAAGAAGACGCAGGGCCTCATCGTGACGTCCGGGCACTTCATCTTCAGCACGGCCTCCACCACCAAGAACCGCGCCAACGTCTACGTCGTCAAGCGCGGCCACCGCACACTCTCGAAGGCTCAGGTGAAGTGCTTCCGCGCACCGAGCATGGCCGAGGGTCTCACCGTCAGCGAGGGCAAGGTGTTCCTGGCGTTCGAGTCCGGCTCGCACCAGTACCGCGGCAAGGCCCGCAACCCGGTCGCCAACCTGCACCGGGCGGACCTGAGCGACCTGACCTCACTGGTCAGCGACGTCCGACGAGGTGGAGGCGGCGACGTCCGCCGTGGCGGCGCCTGACGGGTGCGGACCACAGCTGCCGCAGACAGCCGAAAGCCCCCGTCCCAGTGAGGGAGCGGGGGCCTTCGTCGTACGAGTGTGGCTCAGTCCTCGTGCTGTGCAGCCTCGCCACCGGCGGGCTCGAAGCCCGCCGCAGCGGCAGCCTCGCCCGTGGTGAACCAGACCTCGGCCTCGGTGGCGTCGTACCAGCGCGAACCTTCGACGTGGTACTTCATCGAGTCCTTGTTGCCCTTGACGGTGAAGCCCTCCGGAGCGGAGCCGTCGGCGAGCGGAGCAGCAGAGTCGGTGCCGAAGCCACCGTCGGTCGCCTCGGTCTCGGCCGCGTCGACCACGGGAGCGACCTCGGTCGCCTCAGCAGCGTCAGCGTCCTTCGTGGACTTCGCGGCCTTCTTGGCAGCGCCCTCGGCCTCGGCGACAACAGCGCGCTTCGGCTTGGCGTTGACCGGCTCGCGCACCAGCTCGATGACGGCCATGGGGGCGTTGTCGCCCTTGCGCGCCGGAATCTTGGTGATGCGGGTGTAGCCGCCCGGACGCTCGGCCATGTCGGGTGCGACCTCCTCGAAGAGGCGGTGGACGACACCCTTGTCACGCACGACCGTGAGCACTCGACGACGGGCGTGCAGGTCACCGCGCTTGGCGAAGGTGATCAGGCGCTCCGCCAGCGGACGCAGGCGCTTGGCCTTGGCCTCCGTGGTGGTGATGCGGTCGTGCTCGAACAGCTGCGTAGCCAGGTTGGCCAGGATGAGCCGCTCGTGCGCGGGACCGCCGCCGAGGCGGGGGCCCTTGGTGGGGGTAGGCATGGTTTCTCCTTGGTTCCAAACGGCGGGCGACTACGTCGACCGCCGAATCACAAAGCGGCTCAGTACTGCTCGTCCTCGGCGAAGCTGTTGTCCTCAGCCTCACCGGTGGTGGACAGGTCGTCGTCCTCGTAACGGTCCGCAATGGCGCTCGCGTCGAACCCGGGCGGGCTGTCCTTGAGCTGCAGACCCATCTCGCGCAGCTTGTCCTTGACCTCGTCGATCGACTTCGCACCGAAGTTGCGGATGTCGAGCAGGTCGGCCTCGCTGCGGCCCACGAGCTCACCCACGGTGTGGATGCCCTCGCGCTTGAGGCAGTTGTAGGAGCGGACCGTCAGGTCCAGGTCCTCAATCGGCAGCGCCAGGTCGGCCGCCAGCGCAGCGTCGGTCGGCGACGGGCCCATGTCGATGCCCTCGGCCTCGACGTTGAGCTCACGGGCCAGACCGAACAGCTCGACCAGCGTCTTGCCGGCAGAAGCCATCGCGTCACGCGGCGCCATGGAGTTCTTGGTCTCGACGTCGACGATCAGCTTGTCGAAGTCGGTGCGCTGCTCGACACGGGTGGCCTCGACCTTGTAGGTCACGGCCAGCACGGGCGAGTAGATCGAGTCGACCGGGATGCGGCCGATCTCGTTGTCGGCCGACTTGTTCTGCTGCGCCGAGACGTAGCCGCGACCGCGCTCGACGGTCAGCTCCATCTCGATCTTGCCCTTGTCGTTCAGGGTCGCGATGTGCAGGTCGGCGTTGTGCACCTCGACACCGGCCGGGGGCGCGATGTCAGCAGCGGTGACGGCACCCGGGCCCTGCTTGCGCAGGTACATCACGACGGGCTCGTCGTGCTCCGAGGAGACGACCAGACCCTTGATGTTGAGGATGATCTCGGTGACGTCCTCCTTGACCCCAGGGATCGTGGAGAACTCGTGCTGCACACCGTCGACGCGGATGCTCGTGACCGAGGCACCCGGGATCGAGGAGAGGAGCGTGCGGCGGAGGGAGTTGCCGAGGGTGTAGCCGAAGCCCGGCTCCAGCGGCTCGATGACGAACCGCGAGCGGCTCTCGGAGACCACGTCCTCGGACAGGGTGGGGCGCTGTGCGATAAGCACTGGTGTTTCCTTTCCACAGGCGACCGCTATATGACGCCTTGTGAGCTCGCCAAGGACCTCTGTCCGACCTTGGCGCTATTCAGTTGTCGTACGTCGTACACGCCGGTCGAGTAGGGCGAGCCGCTAGGCGAGCCCGTATCGAGACCAGGTGATGATCGCACCTGGTCTCGATACGGACCTCCGCTAGCGCTCCGGTCCTACTCGACCAGCGAGAACGACTAGTTCTTGGAGTACAGCTCCACGATCAGCTGCTCGGTGAGCTGGCTGTCGATCTGCTCACGCACCGGCACCGAGTGCACCAGCACCTGGAGGGTGCCCTCGGACACGTGCAGCCATGCGGGGAGCGGACGCTCGCCGAACGTCTCGCGCGCCAGCTGGATCGGGAAGGCCTCGCGGGACTTCTCGCGAACCGTGATGATGTCGTACTGCTCGACGCGGTAGGACGGGACGTCAACGCGCTTGCCGTTGACCTCGAAGTGACCGTGGCTGACCATCTGGCGCGACGCACGACGGGTGCGGGCCAGACCGGCGCGGTAGATCACGTTGTCCAGGCGGGTCTCGAGGATGACGAGCAGGTTGCTACCGGTCTTGCCGGGGCGGCGAGCCGCCTCCTTGTAGTAGCGAACGAACTGCTTCTCCATGACGCCATAGGTGAAGCGAGCCTTCTGCTTCTCCTGCAGCTGCGTCAGGTACTCCTTCTCCTGAATGCGACCGCGGCCGTGCTGGCCGGGCGGGAAGGGGCGCATCTCGAAGTTCTTGTCGCCACCGACGAGGTCGGTCTTGAGGCGGCGCGACTTCTTGGTGATGGGGCCGGTGTAACGGGCCATAGCTCTATATCTCCTTCAGCAAGTCTCGGGTCAGCCGCGCTTGCGCTTGGGCTGGCGGACACCGTTGTGCGGCTGCGGCGTGACGTCGCTGATCGCGCCGACCTCGAGGCCGGTCGCGGCCAGGGAACGGATGGCGGTCTCGCGACCAGAACCCGGACCCTTGACGAAGACGTCGACCTTGCGCATACCGTGCTCGAGCGCGCGGCGGGCGGCAGCCTCAGCGGCCATCTGCGCCGCGAACGGGGTGGACTTGCGCGAGCCCTTGAATCCGACCTGGCCGGCCGAGGCCCACGAGATCACTGCGCCGTGCGGATCGGTGATCGACACGATGGTGTTGTTGAACGTGCTGCGAATGTAGACATTGCCCACGGCAATGTTCTTCTTCTCCTTGCGGCGCACCTTCTTGGCGCCCGGAGCTGTACGGCTCTTGGGAGGCATCTGCTGGTTACTCCTGTGTGCTTGAAGAAAGGGGGGTTGTCATCCGGCTCTGCCAGATCACTGATGGCGTACGACGCCAGGTGGCGTCGGAGCGGACTACTTACCGGCCTTCTTCTTGCCGGCGACGGTGCGCTTGGGACCCTTACGGGTACGCGCGTTGGTCTTGGTGCGCTGACCGTGGACGGGCAGACCACGACGGTGGCGCAGGCCCTGGTAGCTGCCGATCTCAACCTTGCGGCGGATGTCGGAAGCGACCTCACGACGCAGGTCACCCTCGAGGCGGAAAGACGCCTCCAGGTGGTCGCGCAGCTTGACGAGGTCTTCCTCGGTCAGGTCACGAACGCGGGTGTCGGGGCTGACACCGGTCGCGGCCAGGGTCTCCTGGGAGCGGGTACGACCCACTCCGAAGATGTAGGTAAGGGCGATCTCGACGCGCTTCTCACGCGGAAGATCGACACCAACGAGACGTGCCATGTGGTGGTTCTCCTGTATGTGCTGCGGAGGTCTGGTGCAGTACCGATCCCGGTGGTCGACTGGAGAAGTCGCGGGTCCTCGGCCTCCGCGCCGAGGGTGACGTCCTGACCTGCTGGTCAGGGGCCGGGTACTGCGTGCATTCAATTCTGTACGTCTGTCGAAGACGCGAGTGGTGCTGTGGTGCTCTGGTCAGCCCTGGCGCTGCTTGTGGCGCAGGTTCTCGCAGATCACCATGACCCGACCGTTGCGGCGGATCACCTTGCACTTGTCGCAGATCTTCTTGACGCTCGGCTGGACCTTCATCTGCCTACTGTCTTGAAGTCAGGCCCCGCGTGAAGCAGCGAGGCAGGTGGTGGAGCGGTCAGCGGTAGCGGAAGACGATACGGCCGCGGGTCAGGTCATACGGGCTGAGCTCAACGACTACTCGGTCCTCAGGAAGGATCCGGATGTAGTGCTGACGCATCTTCCCTGAGATGTGAGCGAGCACCTTGTGACCGTTCGTCAGCTCCACCCGGAACATTGCGTTCGGGAGAGCCTCCACGATCGTGCCCTCGATCTCGATGACACCGTCCTTCTTGGCCATGTCCTCCACAATCTGCTTCGGCGGGGACGCTCCGGCTGAGCGTCCCACTCCTACGTTCGGCCCCGTCTGCGGCTCGTGCCCACCCGCACGTGGCGCACGTCGACCTGGCCCTCACCGGGAGGCCCGGCCTGGGAAGATCGAGTGCGGGTGTGCGGATGTGCCACGAGATGCCCGTGGACCGACGCACCAGCCTACCGCGCACCCCCAGAACCGCCCAAATCCGCGCCATCGAGATCCTCCTGTAGGAGGACGGCACCCCGGGGCGGCGAACCTACAGTGACTGCCATGAACCGCGACGAGCTCACGTTGTCCTGGGTGGTCCGGGTGTGGCGAGCTGATGCTGCGTCGCGTCCGAGACTTTCACGCGAAGACCGGCTGCGCGATCTGCTCATCGCCGCCGGCTTCGTCATCACGGTGTCCGCCCTTGGCACGAGCCATGGCGGTGAGATCTGGTCGGCGGTCCGATCGAACGGACACGGGTTCGAGGCACATGGCCTCGACACCGCCTCGACCTTCGCACTCGCCGTGCTCTGCGGCGTCGCGCTGGCCGTTCGCCGCTCACATCCGCGGGCCGCATTGCTGTGGGTGTGGGGCTCGCTCGCGGTCGCCTACGTCGAGCACTGGCCGGTCGGGGTGCCGACTGTCGCAGCCCTCACTATCGTCGTGTACGCGATCGCTCGGCTCACGAACCGGGGGTTGAGTCTCTGGGCAGCGGCGACCTCGGCGTTGCTCCCCCTCCTCGTCTTCGCATCCGGCCAGTGGTCGAACGGGTTCGGCAGCACCGAGGGCAACCCGAAGTACTACGTCAGCCTGCCGGTCATCGCAGCCGGTCTGCTCCTGGCCTGGTGGGTCGGAGACGCGGCGCGCGTCCGGAACGACCAGCAGCTCGCGGTCGACGCGCTCACCGACCGCCAGCGGATCGCCCGCGAGATGCACGACGTGGTCGCGCACGGCCTGTCCGTCATGATCGTCCAGGCCGACGGCGCCCGCTACCTCGCCGAGTCAGAACCGCAGGTGGCCGTCGACGCGCTGACGACGATCTCCCAGTCCGGCCGGCGCTCCATGACCGAGATGCGGCGCCTCCTCGGCCTGCTGCGGGAGGACTCCGATGTCACCCTCACGGCTCCCCAACCGGGTCTGGCCGAGCTGCCTGCGCTGATCGAGGACTTCGCTGCCTCCGGGCTCCCGGTCGAGCTCGATCTCCCCCAGGGCGTACCGCACCTTCCCGAGCTCACTGCACTCACTGCCTACCGACTGGTGCAGGAATCCCTCACCAACGTGGTCAAGCACGCCGGGACCGCGGCGCACGCCCGCGTCGCCCTCGCGACGTACGCCGACCGGCTCAGCCTCGAAGTCGTCGACGACGGGGTCGGCGGGCCGCCGTCGGGTGACGGGCTGGGTCTGCGCGGCATGAAGGAGCGGGTCGCTCTCGTCGGCGGCGACGTGGTCGCGGGACCGCGACCGACGGGTGGCTGGCGGGTCACCGCGCTCTTGCCTCTAGCCCTCCCGGGAGAGCTGGCTGCGAAGGCGTCATGACCGAACCGATCCGGGTCCTCGTCGTCGATGACCAGCCACTCGTACGCGAAGGGTTCTCGATGCTGGTGCGCTCGCAGGCCGACATGCTCGCCGTCGGTCAGGCGAGCGACGGGCTGGCCGCAGTAGAGCTGACGCGACAGCTGGGTCCGGACGTCGTACTCATGGACGTACGGATGCCCGGCATCGATGGGGTCGAGGCGACGCGCCGCGTGGTCGACGCTCAGCTCCCCTCACGCGTGCTGATCCTGACCACCTTCGACCTGGACGAGCACGCCTTCGGCGCGCTCCGGGCAGGCGCGAGCGGTTTCCTGCTGAAGGACGCCGAGCCCGATGCGCTGCTGGATGCCATCCGTACGGTGCACTCGGGTCACGCCGTTGTCGCACCGAGCACTACCGCGCGCCTGCTCGACACCTACCTGCGGCCATCGCAGGACTCGCCGGTCCCTGATGCGACCGGCACCCGGGCAGCGGCCGGTCTGACCGACCGGGAGCGCCAGGTCTGGGTCGCGATCGCCCGAGGGCTCAGCAATGCCGAGATCGCGGCGGAGCTGTGGGTGTCCGAGACCACGGTCAAGACGCACGTCGGACGGATCCTGGCCAAGACCGGAGCCCGGGATCGGGTGGGCCTGGTCATCCTCGCCTACGACGCCGGAGCCGTCTCTGCCTGATGGCAGCGCCAGATCTCCGTGCGGTCAGTCGAGCGGCGCGTAGCGGTCGCCGAGCTGTGCCTGACCGCCGTCGAGCGCGGTCAGCACCCACAGCCCGGCTTCGGTGACCGCGATCGTGTGCTCCCAGTGGGCAGCACGCGAGCCGTCATCGGTCACGACTGTCCACTCGTCGTCCAGCTCGTGCGACTCGTGGGTGCCGAGCGTGATCATCGGCTCGATCGCGACCGTGGCGCCGACGCCGACGAGCGGCCCCTTGTCACGGACCCGCTCGTTGAAGACGTACGGCTCCTGATGCATCTCGGTGCCGATGCCGTGCCCGGTGTAACCGTCGACGATCGACAGTGTGCGCTGGAGCCGCTGCGCGCTCTCGGTGATGCTGTCCTCGACAGCCGCGCCCACGTCGTACAGTCGCTCGCCCGGCTGGAGGGCGCGGATCCCGGCCCACATCGAGGCCTCGGTCGCGGCGGAGAGGTCGAGATCCTCGGGCCGTGCGGCCTGGTCACCGCCGACCACCACAGTGATCGCTGAGTCCCCGTGCCAGCCCTCGACGATGGCACCGCAGTCGATCGACACCAGGTCACCGTCGTCGAGCACGCGGGATCCGGGGATGCCGTGGACGATCTCGTCGTTGACGCTGACGCAGATGGTCGCCGGAAAGCCGTGGTAACCAAGGAAGCTCGGCGTCGCACCTCGACCGCGGATGGCCTTCTCGGCCACCCCGTCGAGGTCTGCAGTGGTGAGACCGGCGCGTACGACGGTGCTCAGCTCGGCGAGCGTCTCACCGACCACGAGGCCGGCACGACGCATCTGCCGGACCTGGTCAGGCGTCTTGGCGGGCAGCTTGCTGCCGCGTCCGAACATGCGAGAACGGTCAGCCGGCGCGGGCGGCGAGGCCGTCGAGGACCTCGATCACGCGCGACTCGACCTCGTCGACGTCGCCCATGCCATCAATCTCGATCAGCACGCCACGCTCGCGATAGGTCGCCGCCAGCGGTGAGGTCTGGCGGTTGTAGATGGCCTGACGCTCGCGGATGACGTCCTCGGTGTCGTCAGCCCGGCCGGAGCTCTCCGCACGCTTGAGCAGGCGGGCGACGAGCTCCTCGTCATTGACGGTCAGCTGCAGCACGGCGTCCAGCGTGAAGCCGTCGGCGCCGAGCATCTCATCGAGCGCAGCGACCTGCGGCACGGTGCGGGGGTAGCCGTCGAGCAGGAATCCCTCACGAGCATCGTCTTGAGCAAGGCGGTCCTTGACGATCTCGTTGGTGATCTCGTCCGTGACGTAGCCACCCGCGTCCAGGATGCCCTTGACCTGCTGGCCGAGCGGCGTCCCGTCCTTGATGTTGGCGCGGAAGATGTCGCCGGTCGAGATGTGCGGGATGCCGCGCGCCTCCGTGAGGCGGTCGGCCTGCGTGCCCTTACCTGCACCGGGGGGACCAAGGATGATCAGACGCATTACCGCAGGAACCCTTCGTAGTGGTGCTGCTGCAGCTTGGAGTCGATCTGCTTGACCGTCTCCAGGCCCACACCGACCAGGATGATGATCGAGGCGCCACCGAACGGGAAGTTCTGGTCGGCGCTCACCATGGCCAGCGCGATCAGCGGGATAAGAGCCAGGATGGCGAGGTACAGGGCACCGACCACCGTCACGCGCGTCAGCACGTAGTTGAGGTACTGGGCGGTGGCCTTGCCGGCGCGGACGCCGGGGATGAAGCTGCCGGCCTGCTTGAGGTTGTCGGCCACCTCGTCGGGCTGGTAGGTGATCGACACGTAGAAGAACGTGAAGAACACGATCAGCACGGTGAAGAGCAGCATGTAGTACGGGTGGTCACCCTTGGAGAGGTTCTCCTGGACCCACTGCACCCAGCCCGCCGGAGCCGTCTGGCCGTTGCCCCGGTTGAAGCTCGCGAGCAGCACCGGCAGCGACAGCAGTGAGCTGGCGAAGATCAGCGGGATCACGTTGGCCATGTTGACCTTGAGCGGGATGTAGGTCGTCGTGCCGCCATAGGACCGGCGCCCGATCATCCGCTTGGCGTACTGGACCGGGATACGACGTTGCGCGTTCTCGACGAAGACCACGGCTGTGGTGATGACCAGACCCATGATGATGACGATGAAGAAGCGGCCCCAGCCCTGGTGGTGGATGGCCCACACCGAGCCCGGCACGCTGGCCGCGATCGAGGTCAGGATCAGCAGCGACATGCCGTTGCCGACGCCGCGCTCGGTGACCTGCTCACCCAGCCACATGACCAGGCCGGTGCCGGCGGTCAGCGTCAGGATCATGATGAGCATCGTCGGGATGTTGTCGTCGTTCATGATCCGCGGGCACGTCGCGCTCGAGCCGCCGAGCAGCGTGGAGGGGTTGCGCGCCGTCGTGATCAGGGTCGAGGACTGCAGCACGGCGAGACCGATCGTCAGATAACGCGTGTACTGCGTCATCTTGGTCTGGCCGGCCTGGCCTTCCTTCTTCAGCGCTTCGAACCGTGGGATGACCACGGTGAGCAGCTGGATGATGATGCTGGCCGTGATGTACGGCATGATCCCCAGCGCGAAGACCGACAGCTGCAGCAGCGCGCCGCCGCTGAACAGGTTGGCGAGGCCGAGCAGGCTGCCCTGCGGGCCGGCTGCCTTCTGACATTGCTGCACGAGCTGGTAGTTGATCCCAGGGGTCGGGATGTGCGAGCCAAGGCGGAAAATCGCCATGATGGCCAACGTGAACAGCAGCTTCTTGCGCAGGTCCGGCGTGGTGAACGCGCGACCGAAGGCGGTGAGCACTGATCCTCCTGCTGCCACCAGTGGTGGCGCTCTGCTTGGGTGCGGCGTGACGACGTCCGGTGGGACGTACGACGGTTGCGCGCCTGGGCTTCGGGCATCCCCCCGCGACACGGCGAGAGCCCAGAACAACGTGGACGACGATACCTGGAGCAGGTACGCCCCGGGTGCTCGGTCCCGTGAAGGGGCCGGGACAACCCGGGGCGTAGCAGCTCTAGGCGGTAGCGAGAACGGTCATCACCCAGCGGTGATGGTGCCGCCCGCAGCCTCGATCTTTTCCTTGGCCGTGCTGGAGAACTTCGTCGCGGTCACCTCGACCTTGACGGTGATCTCACCCGTGCCGAGCACCTTGACGGGCTGGCCCTTGCGGACCGCACCCTTGGCCACCAGATCCTCGACGGTGACAGCGCCACCCTCGGGGAACAGGGTGGACAGCTTGTCGAGGTTGACGACCTGGTAGTCCACCCGGTTGGGGTTCTTGAAGCCACGCAGCTTGGGCAGACGCATGTGCAGCGGCGTCTGACCACCCTCGAAGCTCGCGGGCACCTGGTAACGAGCCTTGGTGCCCTTGGTGCCACGACCGGCGGTCTTACCCTTGGAGCCCTCACCACGACCGACGCGGGTCTTGGCCTTCTTGGCTCCCGGGGCGGGACGCAGGTGGTGCACCTTCAGCGCGTGTGTCTTGGGCTCAGCTGCCTCGGCAGCCGCGCTCTTGGCGTTGTCAGCCATCAGTCAACCTCCTCGACCGTCACCAGGTGGGCGACGTGACGGACCATGCCACGGAACTCCGGGCGGTCCTCCTTGACGACGGTGTCACCGATGCGCTTCAGGCCCAGCGAACGCAGGGTCTCGCGGTGCTTCGGCTTGCCGCCGATCTCAGAACGGATCTGGGTCACCTTGAGAGTTGCCATCACTCCCCCGTCCCAGTCTTCTTCGCGGCCTCGCCCGCAGCCATCGCGTGCTGCATGGCGACCGGCGCGACGTGGTCCAGGGGCAGACCGCGGCGGGCCGCGACAGCCTCCGGACGCTCGAGGCCACGCAGGGCCGCGACCGTCGCGTGCACGATGTTGATCGCGTTGTCCGAGCCGAGCGACTTGGACAGCACGTCGTGGATGCCGGCGCACTCGAGCACGGCGCGCACCGGACCACCGGCGATGACACCGGTACCGGGCGATGCCGGACGGAGCAGGACGACGCCGGCCGCGGCCTCACCCTGGATGGGGTGCGGGATGGTGCCCTGGATGCGGGGGACGCGGAAGAAGTTCTTCTTCGCCTCCTCGACACCCTTGGCGATCGCGGCCGGGACTTCCTTGGCCTTGCCGTAGCCGACACCGACCGTGCCGTCGCCGTCACCGACGACGACCAGGGCGGTGAAGCTGAAGCGACGGCCACCCTGGACGACCTTGGCGACACGGTTGATGGTCACGACGCGCTCGACGTACTGGTTGCGGTCGTCACCTCCACGACGGTTGTCGCGGCCACCATCACGCCCGCCGCGGCCACCGCGACGGTCGTTGCTGTTGTTGCTGTTGCTGTCGGCGGTGCCTCCGCTGGTCGAACCAGCGGCGCCTCGACGCTGGGGTCCAGCCATCAGAAGTTCCTCTTCTCAGCGGTGTTGATGTTCACAGGGTCAGCCCACCCTCGCGAGCGCCATCAGCGATCGCGGCGACGCGACCGGCGTACCGGTTGCCACCACGGTCGAAGACAACGGCCTCGACGCCGGCGCCCTTGGCGCGCTCGGCGAGCAGCTCGCCGACGCGCTTGGCCTTGGCCGTCTTGTCACCCTCGAAGGTGCGCAGGTCGGCTTCCATGGTCGACGCCGACGCCAGGGTCTTACCCACGGTGTCGTCGACGACCTGCACGAAGACGTGACGGCTGGAGCGGGACACGACCAGGCGCGGACGGGCCGTCGTACCGCTGACGCGCTTGCGCACGCGCAGGTGACGGCGACCGCGGGCGGCCGACTTCGTCTTGGAACGCTTGACGATCTTTGCCATGGCTTACTTACCAGCCTTTCCGACCTTGCGACGGATGTGCTCGCCTTCGTAGCGGACACCCTTCGCCTTGTACGGGTCGGGCTTGCGCAGCTTGCGGATGTTGGCCGAGACCTCACCGACCAGCTGCTTGTCGATACCCGTCACCGAGAACCGGGTGGGGTTCTCGACGGCGAATGTGATGCCCTCAGGAGCCTTGACCAGGATCGAGTGGCTGTAACCGAGGGCGAACTCCAGGTCCTTGCCCTTGGCGGTCACGCGGTAACCCGTGCCGTGGATCTCAAGCTTCTTGGTGTAGCCCTCGGTGACACCGACGACCATGTTGTTGATGAGGCTGCGGGTCAGACCGTGCAGGGCACGCGACGCACGCTCGTCGTTGGGACGGGCGACCTGAACCGCACCGTCCTCGCTCTTGGCCACAGTGATCGGCTCGGCGACGTTGATCGCGAGCTGACCCTTGGGGCCCTTCACCGCGACGGCCTGGCCGTCGATGGTCACGTCGACGCCCGAAGGCACCGAGACCGGAAGACGTCCGATACGAGACATCGTTGAATCTCCTCCTAGTCCCTGGTCACCAGACGTAGGCGAGGACTTCTCCGCCTACACCCTTCGAGGCCGCCTGCTTGTCAGTCAGAAGGCCGGACGACGTGGACAGAATCGCGACGCCGAGGCCACCGAGCACCCGAGGGAGGTTGGTGGACTTGGCGTACACGCGCAGACCTGGCTTGGACACCCGGCGAACACCCGCAATGGAGCGCTCACGGTTGGGGCCGTACTTCAGGTCGATGGTCAGGGTCTTGCCCACCTCGGCGTCCTCGACGCGCCAGCCGGCGATATAGCCCTCGGCCTCGAGAATCTCCGCGATGTGCGACTTCAGCTTCGAGAACGGCATCGACGTAGCGTCGTGGTGCGCCGAGTTGGCGTTCCGGACGCGGGTCAACATGTCCGCAATCGGGTCGGTCATGGTCATTGGGCTCTCCGCCCTTCCTCACCGTGGTTTCAGCGCGTACGCCGACCTTCGGTGTTGTGGATCAGATCAGTTCGATGGTGCTCAGTGACGAGCGATGGTCACCAGCTGGACTTGGTGACACCGGGCAGCTCGCCCCGGTGCGCCATCTCGCGCAGGCAGATCCGGCACAGGCCGAACTTGCGGTAGACCGAGTGCGGGCGTCCGCAGCGCTGGCAGCGCGTGTAGGCGCGCACCGCGAACTTCGGCTTCTTGTTCGCCTTGTTGACGAGCGCAGTCTTGGCCACGGTCAGTTCTCCTTGAAGGGGAAGCCCAGGTGCTTCAGCAGCGCCCGGCCCTCCGCGTCGTTGCTCGCGGTGGTCACGACCGTGATGTCCATACCGCGGACCCGGTCGATCTTGTCCTGGTCGATCTCGTGGAACATCGACTGCTCCGTGAGACCGAAGGTGTAGTTGCCGTTGCCGTCGAACTGCTTGCCCGACAGGCCGCGGAAGTCGCGGATACGGGGCAGCGCCACGGACGTGAGGCGGTCCAGGAACTCCCACATGCGGTCGCCGCGCAGCGTGGTGTGCGCACCGATCGGCATGCCCTCGCGCAGCTTGAACTGAGCGATTGACTTGCGCGCCTTGGTGACAGCCGGCTTCTGACCGGTGATCGCCGACAGGTCGCGGACCGCGCCGTCGATGAGCTTGGAGTCACGCGCCGCGTCACCCACACCCATGTTGACGACGACCTTGGTCACGGTCGGCACCTGCATCACGTTGGCAAAGCTGAACTCGCTCAGGAGGGCAGCCTTGATCTCGTCCTGGTACTTCTGCTTCAGACGCGGCAGCGTCTTTTCCGCAGTCGCAGTGGTCTCGGTCATCAGAGGTCCTTACCCGAGCGCACGGCAACACGAGTGCGGACCGTCTTGGTCCGGCCGTCACGCTCAACGGTCTCGACCCGGGTCTTGACCCGCGTCGGCTTGTTGGTCTCGGGGTCCACGACGGCCACGTTGCTCACGTGGATCGGGGCCTCAACGACCTCCAGGCCACCTGAGGCAGCGCCGCCGGCGCCGGCCTTGGTGTGCTTGGTCACCCGGTTGATGCCCTCGACCAGCACACGCTGGGTCTCGGGGTACACGGCGATGACCTTGCCCTGCTTGCCCTTGTCGCCACCGTTGGCCTGGGACCGACCGGTGATGACCTGGACGAGGTCGTTCTTCTTGATCTTCATCTTCGGCTTGCCTGCCATGAGTCAGAGCACCTCCGGAGCGAGCGAGATGATCTTCATGAACTTCTTGTCACGCAGCTCGCGGCCCACCGGGCCGAAGATGCGCGTGCCACGAGGATCACCGTCGGTCTTGAGGAGGACAGCGGCGTTCTCGTCGAACTTGATGTACGAGCCGTCCGGACGACGCTTCTCCTTGACGGTACGCACGATGACGGCCTTGACGACATCGCCCTTCTTGACGTTGCCACCGGGGATGGCGTCCTTGACGGTCGCCACGATGGTGTCACCGATGCCGGCGTAGCGACGGCCCGAGCCGCCGAGCACGCGGATGCACAAGATTTCCTTGGCACCGGTGTTGTCGGCGACGCGAAGTCGCGACTCCTGCTGGATCACAGTTTTACTCCTGTCGTCTCACTGGTTCTCAGCTCTGCGATGAGCGCTGAGCCTTGCGGAACGGATACGGGTTTTGGTTTCGTACGTCGGTGGCTCACCTGGGAGGTGAGCTCCGTCGTACGAGAAATCACTTCGCGCGCTCAAGGATCTCCACGACGCGCCAACGCTTGGTGGCGGACAGCGGCCGGGTCTCCATGATGCGGACCAGGTCGCCGATACCGACGGTGTTCTCCTCGTCGTGCGCCTTGACCTTGCTGCTGCGGCGCATGACCTTGCCGTAGAGCGCGTGCTTGACGCGGTCCTCGACCTCGACCACCACGGTCTTGTCCATCTTGTCGCTGACGACGTAACCCTGACGGGTCTTGCGGTCGTTGCGCTCGGTCGCCTCTTGGGCCACTGCCTTCTCCTGCTTGTCAGTCATGCTCAGACCGCCTTCTCGACGGTCTCGTCAGCGGCCTTGGCCTGCGGTGCACGTCCGATGCTGAGCTCGCGCTCGCGCATCTCGGTGTAGATCCGCGCGATGTCCTTGCGGACGGCGCGCAGCCGCGAGTTGTTCTCCAGCTGGCCGGTGGCCGACTGGAAGCGGAGGTTGAACAGCTCCTGCTTGGACTCCGTCAGCTTCTCGGCGAGAGCGGACTCGTCCAGGCCGCGCAGCTGCTCCGGCATCAGGTCCTTGGAACCAGTAGCCATCAGAAGTCACCACCCTCACGCGCGACGAAGCGGCACTTCATCGGCAGCTTGTGCATCGCCAGGCGCAGTGCCTCGCGAGCGGTCTCCTCGGAAACACCGGACAGCTCGAACATGACGCGGCCGGGCTTGACGTTGGCGACCCACCACTCGGGCGAACCCTTACCGGAACCCATGCGGGTCTCGGCAGGCTTCTTGGTCAGCGGGCGGTCCGGGTAGATGTTGATCCAGACCTTTCCGCCACGCTTCATGTAGCGGGTCATCGCGATACGAGCGGACTCGATCTGACGGTTGGTGACGTAGGCCGGCTCGAGAGCCTGGATGCCGAAGTCACCGAACGACACAGCGGTGCCGCCCTTGGCCGCGCCGCCCCGCTTGGGGTGGTGCTGCTTACGGTGCTTCACACGACGGGGAATCAACATCAGGACTGCGCTCCCTGCTCGGTCGCCGGGGCGGCAGCCTCAGCTGCCGGGGCCTCGGTGGCCGGAGTCTCGGTCTGCGGAGCAGCCTCACGACGAGCGCCGCCACGACCACCACGGTCGCCGCCGCGGTCGTTACGACCCGGACGGTCGCCGTCACGGCGGCCGCGAGCCGGGCGCGACGGAGCAGCAGCCTGCTCGCGAGCCAGCTCCTTGGCGGTCAGGTCGCCCTTGTAGATCCACACCTTCACGCCGATGCGGCCGAACGTCGTCTTGGCCTCGTAGAAGCCGTAGTCGATGTTGGCGCGCAGCGTGTGCAGCGGGACGCGACCCTCGCGGTAGAACTCGGTGCGGCTCATCTCCGCGCCGCCGAGGCGACCGGAGACCTGCACGCGGATGCCCTTGACGCCGGCGCGCGTGGCGGACTGCATGCCCTTGCGCATCGCACGACGGAAGGAGACACGAGCAGCGAGCTGCTCGGCGATGCCCTGGGCGACCAGCTGCGAGTCAGCCTCGGGGTTCTTGACCTCGAGGATGTTCAGCTGGACCTGCTTGCCGGTGAGCTTCTCGAGCTCGCCACGCAGGCGGTCGGCCTCGGCGCCGCGGCGACCGATGACGATGCCCGGGCGGGCCGTGTGGATGTCGACGCGAACCCGGTCACGGGTGCGCTCGATCTCGACGCGGCTGATGCCGGCGCGCTCCATGCCCGTGGACATGAGGCGACGGATCGAGACGTCTTCCTTGACGTAGTCGCGGTAACGCTGACCCTGCTTGCTGCTGTCAGCAAACCAACGGCTCTTGTGCTCGGTCGTGATGCCGAGACGGAAGCCGTTCGGGTTGACCTTCTGACCCATTAGTTCTGGCCTCCCTTGGAGCTGGGCTGGGCGACATGCACGGTGATGTGGCTCGTACGCTTGAGGATTCGACTCGCGCGGCCCTGCGCCCGGGGGCGGAACCGCTTCATGGTCGGGCCCTCGTCGACGTAGGCGGCGCTGACGAAGAGCTCGCGCTCGTCGAACGGCTGCGCCGCCTTGTCGGCTGCGAAACGGGCGTTGGCAATGGCGCTCTCGAGCACCTTGCGGATCGGCTCGCTCGCGGTCTGCGGAGCGAACTGCAGCACGGCGACGGCCTCAGAGGCCTGCTTGCCACGGATGAGGTCCACAACGCGGCGGGCCTTCTGCGGCGTCACACGGACGAACCGCGCCTGCGCCTTGGCTTCCATCGCTGTCCCTTTGCTATCGGTCTTGGTCATGGTTGGTCCCCCCGCCATCAGCGGCGACGGCCCTTCTTGTCGTCCTTCTCGTGACCCTTGAAGGTCCGAGTCGGCGCGAACTCGCCGAGCTTGTGGCCGACCATGGACTCGGTCACGAAGACCGGGACGTGCTTGCGGCCGTCGTGCACGGCCAGCGTGTGGCCGAGCATGTCTGGGCTGATCATCGACCGGCGTGACCAGGTCTTGATGACGTTCTTGGTGCCGGCTTCGTTCTGGGCGTCCACCTTCTTGACGAGGTGGTCGTCGATGAACGGACCCTTCTTCAGGCTACGAGGCATTTCCAAAGGCTCCTATCAGCGCTTCTTGCCAGTACGACGGCGCCGCACGATGAGCTTGTCGCTCTCCTTGTTGGGGCGGCGGGTTCGGCCTTCGGCCTGACCCCACGGGCTGACCGGGTGACGTCCACCGGAGGTCTTGCCCTCACCACCACCGTGCGGGTGATCAACGGGGTTCATGGCGACACCACGAACGGTCGGGCGCTTGCCCTTCCAGCGCATGCGGCCGGCCTTACCCCAGTTGATGTTGCTCTGCTCGGCGTTGCCGACCTCGCCAATGGTGGCGCGGCAGCGCGAGTCGACGTTGCGGATCTCACCGGACGGCATACGCAGCTGGGCGTAAGCGCCGTCCTTGGCGACCAGCTGCACACGCACACCGGCCGAACGGGCGATCTTCGCACCGCCGCCGGGCCGCAGCTCGACGCAGTGGATGACCGTACCGGTCGGGATGTTGCGCAGCGGCAGGTTGTTGCCCGGCTTGATGTCGGCCGAGGG
The DNA here is from genome assembly GCF_001190945.1 of Luteipulveratus mongoliensis. Classification (NCBI taxonomy): domain Bacteria; kingdom Bacillati; phylum Actinomycetota; class Actinomycetes; order Micrococcales; family Dermacoccaceae; genus Luteipulveratus; species Luteipulveratus mongoliensis. The sequence continues at coordinate 4,435,095 of NZ_CP011112.1, forward strand.
GCCGTTCTCGATCGGGTCGCCCTGCTTGAGCAGACGCGGCGCGATGATGTAGCGCTTCTCGCCGTCGGCGTAGTGCAGCAGCGCGATGCGGGCGGTGCGGTTGGGGTCGTACTCGATGTGAGCGACCTTGGCCGGGATGCCGTCTTTGTCGTTGCGACGGAAGTCGATGAGACGGTAGGCGCGCTTGTGGCCACCACCGATGTGACGGGTGGTGATGCGGCCCGAGGCGTTGCGTCCGCCCGTCTTCGTCAGAGGACGAACCAGCGACTTCTCAGGCGTCGTGCGGGTGACCTCAGCGAAGTCCGCCACGCTCGAGCCACGGCGACCAGGGGTCGTCGGCTTGTACTTACGGATAGCCATCGTTACGTCCTCTTCCTCAGCCGACCTGGCCGAAGATGTCGATCGAGCCCTCACGCAGCGAGACGATCGCGCGCTTGGTGTCCTTGCGCTTGCCCGTACCGAAACGGGTGCGACGCGACTTGCCCTGACGGTTCATGGTGTGGACCGAATCGACCTTGACGTCGAAGATCTTCTCGACGGCGATCTTGATCTCGGTCTTGTTGGCGCGCGGGTCGACGAGGAAGGTGTACTTGCCCTCGTCGAGCAGCGTGTAGCTCTTCTCCGAGACGACCGGGGCGATCAGGATGTCGCGCGGGTCCTTACGGCTGATAGTCACTTGCTCTCCTCCTGGACCTGCTGAGCGGCAGCGCCACCCGCGGGCACGAAGCCTGCGGCGGCCGCAGCGTCAGCGGTGCGGAACCAGACCTCGGCCTCGGTCGCGTCGTACCAGCGCGAACCAGGCACGTGGTACTTCATCGAGTCCTTGTTGCCCTTGACGTCGAAGCCCTCGGGCGCCGAGCCATCGGCGGCCGGTGCGGCCGAGTCGGCGCCGAAGCCACTGTCGGTCGCAGCAGCGGTGTCGGCCACCGGAGCAACCTCGGCCGCAGCCTCGGTCTTCTTGGCGGCAGCCTTGGCCGGAGCCTTCTTGGCGGCCGCAGCCTTCTTGGCCGGCGCCTTCTCGACCACGCGGGCCTGCTCGCCCGTACCGAGGAAGCCGTTGAGCGCAGCCTCGGTGAAGACGATGTCGTCGGCGCACAGCACGTCGTAGGTGTTGAGCTGGTCGGCCCAGAGCAGGTGCACGTCCGCAAGGTTGCGCACGCTCATCAGCGAGAGCTCGTCCGAGCGGTCCAGCACCACGAGCAGGTTCTTACGCTCGCTCAGGTTGCCCAGCAGCTCCGCGGCCGTGCGGGTCGAGGGCTTGTCGCCCTCGATCAGCGCGGAGAACACGTGGATGCGGCCGTGGCGCGCCCGGTCCGAGAGGGCACCGCGCAGGGCGGCGGCCTTCATCTTCTTGGGCGTGCGCTGGCTGTAGTCACGCGGCTGCGGGCCGTGGACGACGCCACCGCCGGCGAACTGCGGCGCACGGGTCGAGCCCTGGCGTGCACGGCCGGTGCCCTTCTGGCGGTACGGCTTGCGCCCACCGCCGCGGACCTCGCCGCGCGTCTTGGTCGAGTGCGTGCCCTGGCGGGCGGCAGCGAGCTGCGCAACCACGACCTGGTGGATCAGCGGCACGTTGGTCTGCACATCGAAGATCTCGGCGGGCAGGTCGACAGAGCCGGCCTTGCCACCCGAGGGCTTGAGGATGTCAACGGAAGTCATGGGCTCAGGCCTCCTGCTTCGACTTGGCGGCCGTCTTGACGACGACAACGGCGCCGCGGGGGCCGGGCACAGCACCCTTGACCAGCAGCAGACCCTTGTCGGCGTCGACAGCGTGGATCGTGAGGTTCTGGGTGGTCTGGCGAACGCCACCCATCCGGCCGGCCATGCGCATGCCCTTGAACACGCGACCCGGGGTGGCGCAGCCACCGATCGAGCCCGGCTTGCGGTGGTTCTTGTGTGCACCGTGCGAGGCGCCCACGCCGTGGAAGCCGTGACGCTTCATGACACCGGCGAAGCCCTTGCCCTTGGTCGTGCCGACGACATCGATCGTCTGCCCGGCCTCGAACGTCTCAGCGGTGATCTCCTGGCCGGGCGTGTAGTCCGCGGCGTCGGAGGTACGCACCTCGACCAGGTGGCGACGCGGGGTCACGCCGGCCTTGTCGAAGTGGCCCTTGGCGGGCTGGTTGATCTTGCGCGGGTCGATCGCGCCGAAGGCGATCTGCACCGCGTGGTAGCCCTCGCCCTCGCCACGGACCTGGGTCACGACGCACGGGCCGGCCTGGATCACGGTGACGGGAACGAGACGGTTGTCGGCGTCCCAGACCTGGGTCATACCGAGCTTCTCGCCGAGAAGGCCCTTCACGGGGCGCTCAGTCATTGAAGTCATAGTGAGTCACTCCCCTCGATCAGAGCTTGATCTCGATGTTGACGTCAGCCGGGAGATCCAGGCGCATCAGCGAGTCGACGGCCTTAGGAGTCGGGTCCACGATGTCGATGAGGCGCTTGTGGGTGCGCATCTCGAAGTGCTCGCGGCTGTCCTTGTACTTGTGAGGCGACCGAATGACGCAGAACACGTTCTTCTCCGTCGGGAGCGGCACAGGGCCCACCACGGTCGCACCGGCACGGCTGACCGTGTCGACAATCTTGCGCGCCGAGCTGTCGATGACCTCGTGGTCGTACGACTTCAGCCGGATGCGAATCTTCTGTCCCGCCATTCGCGTGCGTCTCTCTCTCGCGTCCATCTGAACTGTCAAAGGCCGGAACTCCAGGCTGTCCTCCGACCCCCGCGCTCGGGTGTGTCGCGGCCGCTTCGCAGCGCACCGGACAAATTCATCCGAGTGGTGATCGGTGGTCCTGGAGGACCGGGGCTTGCGCTTCCCACTGCTGTCCTGCGGCCCCAGCAAAGGGTCCAGCAAGGCGTAGATCAGTAGGACGGTGGTACAGACATGGGTCAGCACCACGCGTCAAGCAACCTGAACAGTGTGCCAGAGCCAGGCGAGCACTACCAAATCGAGGTCGAAGTGGTTGTCGACACGCCCGCCGAGCGCCGAGCAGACCGCTCCGTCCGGACGCTCGATCAGTGGTCGTGCTCGGCCAGCAGGGAGCGCAGGAAGCACCGCGCCGACTGGCCGGCCCGCGCGGCATCCTCGGCCGCGATGGCCTCGACGAGGTCCTCGTGCTCCTCGTCATAGCGGGCGTCCAGCGAGGCCAGGTTGTCCGCGATCGCGGCCGTCAGTGTCGGCAGCACCGAGTCGTAGACCTCGAGGAAGACGGCGTTCTTGCTGGCCACGACGACGTCCCGGTGCAGTGCCGCGTCCACCTCGGCCGTGCGCGTCGGGTCACCCGAGTCGCGTGCCTCATGGCGTTGGAGCAGCCGTGCGCGCAGCTGCGTGACGTCCTCATCGGTACGACGGCGGGCCGCCAGCTCCGCCGCGCTCACGTCGAGCGCGAGGCGCAGCTCGAGCACGTCACGGTGCTGCGCCGCGGAGAGGTACTGCCCCAGAGCCGCCGATCCCTCGCTGAGTGCGAGGACGTACGTCCCCGACCCCTGCCGGCGTTCGAGCAGTCCTGCGTGGACCAGGGACTGCACGGCTTCTCGCACCGTGTTACGACCGGCGCCGGTCATGTCGCTGAGCTCGGGCTCGGTCGGGATGCGGTCGCCGACGGCCCATCGGCCGTCCGCGATCTCGTCGCGAAGGATCGCGGTGACCTGCTCGATCAGGCTGTTTCGTCGTACCCGCTGCACGCACCGGAGCATACCCGGGGCGACAGGTTGATCGGATCATCCTATGATTTGCCCCATGACCGCCACGCCCACACAAGCGAAGCGCCTCCGCTCCCCGACCGACCACCGCCAGCTCGGTCGGGTTCTGGTCCTCGCGGGCATCGTGCTCTCCGCCTTCTCGCTACGCACCGCGGTCACCTCCCTGACGCCACTGCTCGGGCGGGTCGGTGACGACCTCGGGTTCGGCGCTTCTGTGGCGGGCGTCCTCGGCATGGTGCCCACTGCAATGTTCGCGGTGGCCGGGCTCGGCACCCCTGCGGTCGTACGCCGGATCGGCCTTGAGCGGAGCGCGTTGGTCGCGATGTCGCTCGCCGCCGTCGGACTCGCAGGTCGCAGCATCGGCGGCACGTGGGGCCTGCTGGCGCTGTCCGCCGTCGCCCTGGCCGGCATGGGGATGGGCAACGTCGTGCTCCCACCGCTGGTCAAGCGCTTCTTCCCGGACCGCGTCGCCAGTATGAGCACGCTGTACATCGCCGTGCTCCAGATCGGGACGATGATCCCGCCGCTGCTCGCGGTCCCCGTGTCTGACGCCCACGGATGGCGAATTGCCTTGTCCCTGTGGGCAGTTCTCGCGGTTGCGGCGCTCGTGCCGTGGCTGCTGCTGATCCGCCGTCCGCACCAGGACGGCTACGTCGTCGACGAGACGCCGGCGACCCAGGTGCCAGGACGCGTACGACACTCGCCGGTCGCGTGGGGACTGACGCTCATGTTCGCGATGACCTCCCTGAACACGTACGCCATGTTCACCTGGCTGCCGGAGATCCTCACCGACGCCGGGCACAGCGCGGCGCTCGGCGGGCAGATGGTGGCGCTGTTCTCGGCGATCGGCCTGGCGTCCGCGCTCGCCGCTCCACAGCTCGCCGGACGGCTGGACAACCCGTTCCCGGTCGTCATCGGCAGCGTGCTCAGCTTCACTGCCGGGTACGCCGGTCTGCTGTGGTCCGCGGACACACTGCCGGCGCTGTGGGTCGTGCTGGTCGGCTTCGGGCCGACGACGTTCCCGCTCGCGCTCACGCTCATCAACGTGCGCACTCGCACAGCAGCCGGATCAGCCGCACTGTCCGGGTTCAGCCAGGGCCTGGGCTACGCACTGGCCTGCCTGGGACCGCTCGGTTTCGGACTGCTCCACGACGCGACCGGCGGTTGGGACGCATCCTTCGGGATGCTCGCGATCACGTTGGTACTGCTCGTGATTGGCGGATATGCCGCCTGCAAGCCTCGGCTGCTCGAGGACACCTGGCACCGCTCGGGCCAGGCCGAGGTGCCCTCGAGCCGCTGACGGATCAGTGCCTGTGGCCGAGCGCCTTCGAGTCCGTCTTGACCTCGAAGAGTCGCTTGCCGTCGCGGTTGATCCAGGTCGCTCGCAACGTGGCGGGTCTGACCGTGGTGTCCGCCTCGAGCCGCAGGAAGGTGTTGGGCTCGACCGCGCTGTGCACGAGTGCGGGGTGGGGGATGTTCAGGCTGGGGATCGTCCGGTCGTGCAGCGGGCTGACGATGAACTGCCACAGGTCATAGCCGACGCGCGGGCCGTACATCAGGGCTCGCGAGCAGTGGATGTCACCGCTGAGCAGGACCACTCCGGGGATCTTCTGGTCCTTGACGAAGTCGAGCAGGGCTTCGCGCTCGTAGGAGAACGTCTCCCAGTCGTCGGACTCGGAGTTCTTCTTGTCGTCCCAGACCATGCCGGTCATCACGAGCTTGAACGTCGCGTCGCTCGCCTTGATCGTCTTCTTGAACCACTCCCACTGCACACCGCCGAGGCAGGTCGCCTGGTCCGGGTCGGCCCAGCTGGGCGCGGTGCGGCTGAAGTACCTCGGGTCCAGCAGGATCACCTCGACAGGTCCGCGGCGGAACGAGGTGTAGACCCCCTCGCCCACCCCACGCGTCTTCTGCACCTCGCCTGAGGTGGTCTGCCCGTACGTCGCGTTGGCGCGGTAGTCGACGAAGGCCGTACGCGTCTTCTGCTTCTCGACGTACGACACGTCTCCCAGCTGACCGTTGAGGGCGAAGTCGTGGTCGTCCCACGTCGCCCACACCGGCACCGAGCTGACCAGCCGCGCCACCTCGGGCACCTGGAGGAACTCGCGCTGGCGTTGGCGGGCCAGCGTGAGGTCGGTCGAGTCGATGTAGGGGGTGTCGCCCATGAAGATGAAGCTCTCGCAGCCCTCAGCGAGGACCCGGTTCCACACGTAGTCCGACCCGGACGGGGCGCACGATCCCATGCCCATCACGAGCTTGGTGGCCGCGCTGTCAGACGGTGCGGTGCTGAAACGACCCGGTCAGCGGTGTGAAGCCGTCCGCGCCGCTGGTCGGCACGATGCTGAAGGTGTATCGCGTGGCCGCACGCAGGCCGCCCACCTCGAAGATCATGCTGTGGTCGTTCGCATCCGACAGCGTCGCCGAGGCGGTGATCTTCGCCCCATGGGCTCCGGTGACAGTGCACCGCCAGGACGTGACCTTCTGGTCGTCCTTGCCGGGGCGCAGCCAGATCCGGGTGGTCTTGGTCGTGGTGTGCCCGACCATGGGGCCTGTCGCCCGGTCCTTGGGCTTGGGCGTCGGCACCACCGCGGGCGCGGTGCCCGCCTTGACCGAGGCGACGTACGCCGCAACGCCGGCGAAGAAGGCCTCACTGTCCTGGACCGCCACGGCGGGCTGGATGGAGGCACCGGCCGCGTCGTAGCACTTGTCGACGGTGAGGCTGGTGACCAGGAAACGACCCTTGCCGTGGGCACCTTCGAGCAGGATCGGCGGCTCCGGGAAGGCTCCCGGAGTGGCGGAGAGCAGGACCCGCATCGACTCCCAGGACACGAGGGACTCCCAGCTCACCCGGATGCTGGCCGACCGGTCGGTGAAGACCTGTCCCGCGTTGGCCGTGCGCAGGTCCTTCACGAGCGGGTGCTCGGGTGCAACGACGAAGATCGCGTCGTGGTCGGGGTCAGCGCGCTTGGCCGCCAAGGGCGGGGCGAGATAGTCGACGGTGGCGTTGAACTGGTCGGACTGGGCCAGGTCGAGCACCACGCCGCCCCCGGCGACGAAGTCCCGGATCGAGGCAGCCTGCGAGGAGATGTACTCGCCGTAGGTGGGCGCGTTGTTGGTGAAGGTCCCGAAGGCGATCAGGTCGACGCCCTGCTCGGTGGCCGACTTGGCCGGATCGAGCGGGACGACGGTGACGCCGGCCTTGGTCAGGAGCTGGGCCAGCCCCACTCCGTTGGTCCACGGGTCCTTGAACTCCAGGACCGCGGCCCGGAGAGGTTCTGCCGCCTCGGCACTCGCGGTGCCGACGGCGGCCGCGGCCACCGTCAGGCCGGCCGTTGCCAGGCCGCTTCCGAGGAACTTTCGGCGATTGAGGTCGGTGGGCATGTGCGCTCCTCGTGGTCGAGCAAGGCTCTGGACGAGGCGACGGTATCCACTCAAACGGGGCCGAAACGGGCTGACGTCAGCGGTTCTCACTTATGGCTGCTATAGCAACACCCATCGAACGACCCTCGGGACGCAACGTGCACGATGCTCCCAATCACGTTGGTACTGCTCGTGATTGGTGCTATGCCTCACCGCGCTTGGCGAGGCGCAGCCAGGTCTCGACCACAGTGTCCGGGTTGAGTGAGATCGACTCGATGCCCTGCTCGACGAGCCAGTCCGCGAGATCGGGATGGTCGCTGGGACCCTGACCACAGATGCCGACGTACTTGCCCTGCTTGCGGCACGCCTCGATCGCCATCGAGAGCATCTTCTTGACCGCGGGGTCACGCTCATCGAACTTGTCAGCGACCAGCGCGGAGTCACGGTCCAGGCCGAGCGTCAGCTGAGTCATGTCGTTCGACCCGATCGAGAACCCGTCGAAGTGCTCGAGGAACGCGTCGGCGTTGACCGCGTTGGACGGGATCTCGCACATCATCACGACCTGCAGGCCGTTCTCACCGCGCTTCAGGCCGTGCTGCGCCAGCAGGTCGATGACGCCTTCGGCCTCCCCCACTGTGCGCACGAACGGGATCATCACCTTGACGTTGGTGAGGCCCATCTCGTCGCGGACGTGGCGCAGGGCCGCGCACTCCATCGCGAAGCACTCCGCGAAGGCCTCCGAGAGGTAGCGCGACGCACCGCGGTACCCGATCATCGGGTTCTCCTCGTGGGGCTCGTAGCGCGGGCCGCCGATGAGGTTGGCGTACTCGTTGGACTTGAAGTCCGACATACGCACGATGACCGGCTCCGGCGCGAACGCTGCTGCCAGCATGGCGATGCCCTCCGCGACGCGCTTGACGAAGAACTCGCGCGGACCGTCGTACGCGGCGGTGAGAGCCTCGATCTGCGCCTTCAGCCCGGCGTCGAGGTCGGCGCCTCCGGCCTCGAGCTCGAGCAGCGCCTTCGGGTGGATCCCGATCTGGCGGTTGATGATGAACTCCAGTCGGGCCAGGCCGATGCCATGGTTCGGCAGGCGGGAGAACTCGAACGCCTGCTCCGGCGTCCCGACGTTCATCATGACCTTGACCGGGACCTCGGGCATCTTGTCGAGCTCGGTGCGGTTGACCTCGAAGTCGAGCAGGCCGTCGTAGACCAGGCCGGTGTCGCCCTCGGCACAAGAGACGGTGACCTCGGCGCCGTCCTTGAGCACTTCGGTGGCGTCGGCCGTCCCGACGACGGCCGGGATGCCCAGCTCACGCGCGATGATCGCCGCGTGGCACGTACGGCCGCCCCGGTTGGTGACGATGGCGCTGGCGCGCTTCATGATCGGCTCCCAGTCGGGGTCCGTCATGTCCGCGACCAGCACCTCGCCCGGGACGAACTCGTGCATCTGGTCGATGTCGGTGAGTCGGCGCACAGCGCCCGCGCCGATCTTCTGACCGATGGCGCGCCCCTCGACGAGGACCTCGCCGCGCTCCTTGCCCATGACGTAACGCTCGAGCGTCGAGCCGACCTGCCGCGACTTCACGGTCTCCGGGCGCGCCTGCAGGACGTAGAGCCGGCCGTCGTCGCCGTCCTTGCCCCACTCGATGTCCATCGGGCGGCCGTAGTGCTGCTCGATCTTGACCGCGTGCCTTGCGAGCTCGGTGACCTCCTCGTCGGTGAGGCTGAGGCGACCGCGCTCGGCATCGTCGACCGGGACGAACTCGACGGTCTTACCGACCGACGCGTCGGAGGTGTAGATCATCTTGGTGGCTTTGCTGCCGACGCCACGCTTGAGGATGGCGGGGCGGTCGGCCTTCAGCGCCGGCTTGTAGACGTAGAACTCGTCGGGGTTGACCGCACCCTGGACGACCGCCTCACCCAGCCCGTAGCTGGAGGTGATGAAGACCGAGTCCTCGAAGCCGGACTCGGTGTCGATCGTGAACATGACGCCCGAGGCACCGATGTCGGAGCGCACCATGCGCTGCACGCCCGCGCTCAGCGCGACGACGTCGTGGGCGAAGTTGCTGTGCACGCGGTAGGAGATCGCCCGGTCGTTGTAGAGCGAGGCGAAGACGAGCTTGATCGCATGCAGGATGTTGTCGATGCCACGGACGTTGAGGAACGTCTCCTGCTGACCCGCGAACGACGCGTCGGGCAGGTCCTCGGCCGTGGCACTGGAGCGCACCGCCCACGAGACCTGCTCACCCTGCTCGCCGACCAGCCGCTCGTACGACGACCGGATCTCATCCTCGAGGTCGGCCGGGAACGGGTGGCTCTCGATCGACTCGCGGATACCGCGACCGACCCGCGCGAGCTCCTGGACGTCATCGACATCGAGAGCGTCCAGCTGCGCGTTGATCGAACCGGCCAGGTCATCATGAGCGAGGAACCGGCGGTACGCCTCCGCGGTCGTCGCGAACCCGTCCGGAACGCGCACTCCCGCCTTGGACAGGTGCTGGACCATCTCACCCAGGGAGGCGTTCTTGCCACCGACCCGTTCGACATCGCCCAGACCGAGGTCCTTGAACCACTCGACGTTGCTGCTCATCGTCTTCTTCACTTCCTCGCGGTGTTCATCGGCGCCTCGCTAGCGCGGGCCGTTCTCCATGGACTGCAGGATGAGCGCCGCCATCTCCTCCACCGACATCGAGGCGGAGCTGACGTATGGGATGCGGTGCATGGCATAGAGGGTCTCGGCTCGGCGCAGCTCGTAGGTGACCTGTGCCATCGAGGCGTACCGCGACCCCGGACGGCGCTCGCCGCGTACCTGGCTCAGTCGGGCCGCCGTCGAGGTGATGCCGAAGCACTTCGACGGGTAGGCGCGGATCGGCGCGGGCAGCTGGTGGGACTCGAAGTCCTCCTCCACCAGCGGGTAGTTGGCGACCTTGAGGCCGTGCTGGAGCGCGAGGTACATCGAGGTCGGTGTCTTGCCGCAGCGGGACGGCGCGATCAGGATCAGGTCGGCCTGGTCGAGCTTTTTCACGCTCTGCGCGTCGTCATGCTCCATGGCGTAGTCGATGGCCTTCATGCGGGCTTCGTACAGGCCCTGGTCGCCGACGCCGTGGATGCTGCCGACGTTGTGGGCGGCGTTGACGTGCAGCACCCGCTCCACCGTGTCGAGATGGCTGCCGAACAGATCGATGAAGGCGCAGGTGGTCTGCTGCAGCACGGCCCGCACCGCCTCGTCGGCAACGGTGGAGAAGACCAGCGGCTGGACGGTCTCGGTGCGGACGGCGTCCATGAGCACCACGATCTCCTGCGCCCGCTCGACCGTTGTGATGAACGGGATCTTGCGCACGTTGAACGGCACGCTCGGGAACTGCTTGATGATCATGATGCCGAGCGTCTCGGCCGAGATGCCGGTGCCGCCTGCCAGGAAGAACGCCGGAGTCGGCACTCCCGAGGCAGGCGGCGGCGGCAAGGTCATGGCGATCACTCTCCCAGGTGGGAGCGCGCATCGCCCTCAGGGGTCAGAAGATCGAGGCGACCCACTCCGGGTGGTCGATGAACGGGTTCCGGTTGTGCTGCCAGGTCGTGAAGATGACCTCGTTGCGACGCTGCTCGAACGCGTCGGGCGGGTCCTCCTGGCTCCACTGCTTCAGCACCGACACCTTGCCGATGTTGGGCGCGGTGCCGTTGTTGACCTTGTCGTTGACCTCGAGGTCGGCGAACGCGTCCGTGCCGTCGTAGCGGACCGCCATGTAGAAGATCATCCGCGCCACGTCACCCTTGACCGCGTCGCGCGGCTGCCAGGAGTCGGAGTCGGACGCGCAGCCGGGGCACTGGTCGACCGCGCCGCCGCCGTTGTCGAAGTCGAGGTTGCCGCGGTCGGCGTTGACCGACACGTCCTCGGGACGCAGGTGGTGTACGTCGGTGCCCGGGCCGGGTGTCGTGCCGAAGTCGCCGTGGCTCTTGGCCCAGACGTGCTCGCGGTTCCAGTTATCAACGCCACCACCGTTGTTCGACTTCGGTGTCGACGTGCCGCTGTAGACCTCGATGACGTTGTTGCTGTTGTTCGGGTCCTGGTCGGTGTCCTTCAACGCGTCCCAGACACCGTCGTACGACAGCACCGTCTGCTTGCTGATGATCTCGTGGAGCTTGGCCTTCAGCGCCGCGCCGGACAGGCCGCCCGTGCCGTCGTAGTAGCTGCCCGGGTCGCTCGGGGGCGGGTCACCGGGGTCGCCCGGGTCGGTGCTGCCGGTGGCGGCGATCGACGAGGCGTCCTTCATCCCCGGGTGGGAGAAGTACGCCGAGAGCGCGCCCGTGGCGTCGACCTGCTTGCCGAGGTTGCCCGGATGCGACTTCAGACCCCAGGCCGCACGCAACGCGCTCGGGAGCTGGACGTACAGCATCTTGGCGGTGCTGGTCTCGCTCGGCGAGTCCGCGAGCGCGATGGCGTAGTCGTTGGGGAAGCCGGACCGGACCACCGTGGTGGTCGCAGTGGGCTGGCCCACGATGTAGCCGCGCACGGGTTGGACCGCGCTGGTCTGCGTGCCGATCGCCTGCGCGACCGTCAGCGGTGCGGCGGCCGCGGCCTGGGCCACGGTCGGGTGCGGGCTGGCGTACGCCCCTTGGCCGAACGCGGCGGGTGTCGTCGCGAGAGCAAGGACGCCAAGAGTGGCGAGACTGCGTTTGATGGTGGAACGCGTCCGCATGATTCCTCCGAGGATTGGGTGCGGATGGCCGCACTCATCCTTTCGGCCCCTACTGGCCAGTTGGGCGAACATCGGTTAAAGGAAAGGTCAACTGACCAGGTCGAACGATGGCGGGCGCCGCGCCGGGATTGCCGCATGATCAGCCGCATCGGGGCAGGCCCGACATAAGGTGTGCGGCATGACGGTGGTGGGGACGCAGGGGCTCACCATGCAATATCCCCGGGTGCGCGCGCTCGATGAGCTGACGCTGACCATCCCCGAAGGCATCACGGGAGTCGTCGGGGTCAACGGCGCTGGCAAGTCCACGCTCATCAAGGTGCTGCTCGGACTGCTGGCTCCGACGTCCGGCTCGGCGCAGGTGCTGGGGCTGGATCCGCAGACTCACGGGGCGGCGGTGCGCGAGCGTGTCGGCTACATGCCTGAGCACGACGTGCTGCCCGCTGATGTGTCCGCCGCCGAGTTCGTCATGCACATGGGCATGATGTCGGGCCTTCCGAAGGCCGCCGCTCGCGAACGCACCTCCGACGTGCTGCGCCACGTCGGTCTGGCCGAGGAGCGGCACCGGCCCATGGGCGGCTACTCCACCGGCATGCGGCAGCGGGCCAAGCTCGCGCAGGCAATCGTGCACGACCCCCAGCTGGTCTTTCTCGACGAGCCGACCAACGGCCTCGACCCTCGCGCCCGCGACGAGATGCTTGACCTGATCGGGCGCATCGGGCACGACTTCGGCATCTCGGTCGCCGTCACGAGCCACCTGCTCGGCGAGCTGGAGCGCACGGCCGACCACATCGTCGTCCTGGACGCCGGGCAGCTGCTGCGTGCCTCCGACACCAGCGCCCTCACGCTGAGCACCGGCACGATCCTGGTCGAGGTCCTCGGACCGACGGACGCCAACCAGCAGGTCGGGCAGGCCCTGGTCGATCGAGGAGTGACCGCGTGGCCCTCCGGCGACAAGATCGAGGTCCGGGTCGACGACCCGAAGGTGCTGGACACGGTGCGTGACGTCGTCGTCGATCTCGGGTTCGGCCTCGTGCGGATCCAGGAGGTCCACCACACACTCGAAGAGGTCTTCCAACGTCAGGGCGGCCCCGCATGAGCACACCTACGCGTCGCGGCGTCATCCACGACCTCGGCTACCGCCCCTTCACCGGACGCCGGCAGAGCAGGGCAGCGATCGCGCGATCGCTCTACCTGACGTCATTGCGTTACTGCTTCGGCATCGGCCGGTCGGGCAAGTCCAAGGTGATGCCGTGGCTGATGACGGCCGTCCTGTTCATCCCGGCGCTCGTGCTCGCGGGCATCATCGTGCAGCTGAAGAAGATGTCGCTGCAGGACCAGTCCGACCTGTTCGCGCCGCTGTCCAACTATTTCGGCTACCCCTACTGGACCCAGCTGCTCCTGACGATCTTCGTCGCTGCCCAGGGGCCCGTCCTGTTCGCTCGCGACCTGCGCTATCGCACGATCGTGCTCTACTTCGCCCGGCCGCTGTCCCGGGTGACTTTCGTGCTCGTCCGACTGGCCGCGCTCACCACCGCGGTCTTCGCCATCCTCGCGGTGCCGATGGCCATCTGGTACGCCGTCGCGCTCAGCTCGGACATGGACAACGGCGAGCACACTCGCCACTACCTCGCGGCGATGGCGGGCGTGGCGATCCTGTCGCTCATCCTGTCCAGCGTGAGCGCCCTGGTCTCGGCGCTGACCACCCGGACCGGGCTGGCGGTCACGGCCATCATCATCGTGCTGATGGTGACGTCCGGCATGGTGACGGCCATCCTCGGTGTGGCCTACGAGAGCCAGAGCACAGGTCTGGCCAGCGCCGCAGCAGCCGCCAACCCGTTTACGGCCGTCGCCTCGCTCATCAGCGGGCTGTTCGACCAGGCGACACCGGTCGACACCTTGCCCAGGCCCACCAACGGATGGACGGCGTACGCCGCGGTCGCGTGCCTGTTGTGGGTCCTCGTCCCCACCGCGCTGCTGCTCCAGCGCACCAGGAAGGCGGCCTCGCTGTGACCGAGCTGCAGCTGAGTGCCGTATCCCGTTGGTACGGCAACGTGGTCGCCGTCAACGACGTGACCATGCACCTCGGCCCCGGGATCACCGGCCTGCTCGGTCCCAACGGCGCGGGCAAGTCGACGCTGCTGTCGATGATGGCCGGGCTGCTGCCGCCGTCGGCCGGGACCGTCACGATCGATGGCACACCGACCCGCGGCAACATCGCCATCTATCGTCAGATCGGACTCGTCCCCGTGCAGGAGTCGTTGTACGACTACCTCACCGGCACGCAGTTCGTCCGCCTCAACGCCGACCTGCAGAAGGTGCCCAGTGCCGCGGCCGCCACCGCCCGCGCGATCGGCCTGGTCGAGATGGCTGACGCTGCGGACCGCAAGGTGTCGACGTACTCCAAGGGCATGAGGCAGCGCATCAAGGTCGCGTCAGCACTCGTGCACGACCCGTCGGTCCTGCTCCTCGACGAACCGTTCAACGGGATGGACCCGATCCAGCGGCGGCACATGATGGACCTGCTCAGCCGGCTCGGCCAGCAGGGGCGCACGATCGTGTTCAGCTCGCACATCCTCGAAGAGGTCGAGCAGATCGCGCGCCACGTCGAGGTCGTCGTGGCCGGACGCGCCGCCGCCTCAGGCGACTTCTCACAGATCCGCCGGCTGATGACCGACCGGCCCAACCAGCACCTCGTGCGCAGCTCGGACAACCGGCGGCTCGCCACGCTGCTGCTCGCGGACCAGTCCGTGCGCGGCGTACGACTGCGGGGCGACAAGGCGCTGGAGGTCGAGTCCGACGACTTCGGCCGGTTCGCCCAGGTCATCCCCCGCATCGCGAAGGAGCACGACATCCGGCTGATCGAGGTCACTCCGACGGACGAGTCGCTGGAGAGCGTCTTCGGCTACCTGGTGGGCGCATGAGCACCCGGGACCCCGCATGAACGCGGCGATCATCCGGCTGGCCATGCGCTCGCTGTTCGGGCGCCCACGCGCCTTCGTGCTGCTCGCGATGCCGGCGATCATGGTCGGCCTGGCCGCTGTCATCACCATGGCCTCGAGCAACCCACCGGACTCCAGCGACGCCGAGGCCTTCCTGCGCGTCTTCGGCATCGGCATCGTGGTGCCCGTCGTCACGCTCATCGCGACCACGACGCTGGTCAACTCCGAGTTCGACGACGGATCGATCGTCTACCTGCTCACCAAGCCGATCAGCCGCTTGTCGATCATGGCGAGCAAGGCGGTCGTCGTGCTGCTCTCGGTGCTCGTCTGTGGGGTGCTGCCGGTGGGCATCGCCGGCTTCGCCATGGTCGGCGGTGACGACCGGGTGGCGCTCGCCGGCGTCGCAGGCAGCGCCGTGGCAGGTGTGGCCTACGTCGGCATCTTCACCGCGCTGGTGACCGTGCTCAACCGCAGCATCGTGGGCTGCCTGATCTACTGGCTCGTCTGGGAGTCGACGATCTCCAGCCTGATCGGGCCGGTGAAGTGGCTGTCGGCGCGAGCCTGGGGCAGCTCGGTCGTCCAGGCGACGACCGAGCTCGGCGACCGCCCAGCGGTGCCCGTGGCCTACGCCGTCGTCGCGGCTGTCGTCATCCTGCTGGGTGGCGTGGCGCTCGCCGCGCAGCGGCTCGTCTCGGTCAGCCTGTCCGACGACTGAGGCCTAGAGGTTGGCCACCCATTCGCTGTAGAAGATCCCCAGGCCGGCCACGACGCAGAGGCCGGTGATGATCCAGAAGCGGATGACGATGGTGACCTGCTCCCAGCCGAGGATCTCGAAGTGATGCTGGAGCGGCGCCATTCGGAAGAGTCGCTTGCCCACCCCTGAGGTGCGCTTGGTGGCCTTGAACCAGGTGACCTGGAGCATCACCGACATCGTGATGGCGACGTACAGGCCGCCGAGAACGATCAGCAGCATCTCGGTCCGGGACATGATCGCGAATCCGGCCATGGCCGCGCCGATGGCCAGAGAACCGGTGTCGCCCATGATGATTCGCGCAGGCGAGGCGTTCCACCACAGGAAGCCGAAGCAGGCACCCGCGATCGCGGCGGCGATGGCAGCGAGATCGAGCGGTGCGTGCACGTTGTAGCAGATGCTGTCGGCGACGCCCGCGGTGTGGCACCGATGGTTGTTCTGCCAGACGCCGATGATCAGGTAGGCACCGAAGACCATCGTGGCGGAGCCCGCGAGGAGGCCGTCCAGACCATCGGTCAGGTTGGTCGCATTGCTCGTCCCGTTGACCATCAACCAGATGAGGACGATCACCACGATCCCGGCCAGATGCGGTCCGAAGTCGCGCAAGAAGGACAGCTGGTGAGACGCCGGTGCGACGCCATCGGAGTTGCGCATCGACGGGTTCAGGGCGAGCACACCGAAGGTGACGGCGATCACTGCCTGGCCGATCATCTTGGCCCGGGCTCGCAGACCAAGGCTTCGCTGCTTGACCACCTTGATGTAGTCGTCGAGGAACCCGACACCGGCCATGCCGACGAACAGCAGGAGCAGCAAGTACGCCGAGGAGGTCGGTGCGGTCATCGTCAGGAGCTTGGCGGTGAAGTAGCCGACGACCACGGAGAGGACGATCGCGACCCCACCCATGGTGGGCGTTCCCCGCTTCGTCTGATGCCCGCTGGGCAGGTCCTCGTGGATCTCCTGGCCGTATCCCCACTTGGTGAACTGCCGGATCGCCAGCCGGGTGGTCAGCAGCGACAGCACCAGTGCCAGAGTTCCGCTCAGCAGAACTGCCTTCATCTCAACCCCGTTGTCGTGCGCGACGTCCCCTGTGCTGGCCGGACCCATCCCCCTGGGCCAGCGGCCGCAGTCTATGCGCCGCCCGTCGTCGCTCGGAGAGGCTCACCGGACTTGACGCGAGGTGTACACGGAATGCGACACCGGGACCCGCCGAGTCGGACAATGGGGCATGGCGAAGTACGAGGTCAACGACGACGCCGCGGCGTGGGCACGCGACCTGATCGACAAACGGCAGTACGTCCTGGACAGCGACTGGGGTGACGTTCAGCCTGCCGCTGACGCTCAGAACGCATTCCTCGAACGACATACCTGGGCGGAGTACGCGCGGTGGCACCTCGGTCTGACGGTCGACGCCACGGATGAGACCAAGGCGAGGTACGCGTTCGTCCTCGGCGACTTCCGGCGCATCCATCGCAGTGCGCTCATCGCCTGCGTCTACCGCGCCTCCGAGTGGCGGCACAAGCAGGTCGAGCTCGCAGCGCACGACTTGCTGCAACGACTCGATGCTGCTGCTGGCATTCAGTAGGTCCGCGGCTCATCGGTCTCCTATGCTCCGTGCGACCTGACCTTCACCACACGGGAGACACACGTGGCCCTCCGCGACAAGCTTGTCCAGCGCACCCAGCCCTACCTCGAGCCTGGAGAGCAGGTGCAGTCGGTGTTCATGGCGCAGGCCGGGCCCTCGCCGTACTGGATGTTCCTGACCTACCTGATGTTCTTCTGGTTCCGGCCGGTCATCATCACGGTCACCGACCGCTCGGTGCTCATCATCAACGCCGGCAAGCTGCGGACGACGTTCCCCAAGAGCCTCCACCTGCGCGGCTCGCGCCAGGTCTGGCTCGGTACGCCCACCGGGCTGTGGGGTTCGATCCAGCTCGACGACAAGTACTGGGTGCACAAGCGCTTCCACAAGGACGTCGTCGCGGCCGATGCCGCGTTGCAGCAGATGCAGCCCGGTGGCCTGCCCGCCCCCGCTCAGCAGCTCCAGCTGCCCCGCCACTGACCTCGGCCGAACGTCGCTTCCCCGTCATGCAAGGCGCGACACCTGTGTCGCGCCTTGCATGACGCCGCCTTCAGGTGAGCAGCTCGACGCGGGCGTCAGAGACCGTCGCGTTGTCCTCGGCGAACTCGACGCTCGCCCTGATCGTGCTGCCCGCCAGCACCTGCGGGAGCCAGTACCGCGCGTCGTCCCACATTCGTGTCCACGGCAGCTCGTCCATCGCGTGCCACTCCGGATCGATCTCGTCGCTCACTACAGGCACCCCGTCCCATGCGTGAGCAGTGAAGACGTGCACGTCTTGGTCCCATGCCGGTTTCGCGGGGAATCTGAATGACACCGTGCCCGCACCAGTGAGCGCGTCGGGCATCACTCGCACCTGAGCCTCTTCGAAGGATTCGCGGACCGCTGCATCCCTGGGCTCCTCGTCGACCTCGACGTGGCCGCCGAGACCGACGACCCGCCCCGAGCCGAGTCCGTTTCTCTTGCTGCCGAGCAGCACCTGGCGTGACTCGGTGTCGATGACGAACAGCAGGCACATCAGGATCGGATTCGTCACGCCGACGACCGTAGGCGGCCGGCGTGGGGGTCGCGGGCGGTGAGGCAGTACGTCCGCCCCACCGGGTCGGCCATCACCTGCCAGTGCTCGAACGCCTCCCCCGCCGTCGCCCCGAGCGCGAGATGGGCGCGGGTCGCCGTGGCCACCTCCCTCATCGTCGGGCCGGCGGCCAGGTCGATGTGTCCTCGGACGTCGCCGTCTGCATCGCGAGTTCGCTGCAGCAGCAACCGAATTGGCAGGACGTTGCCCGCGGGCATCCAGGCGAACTCGGGTAGCAGCCCCTGTCGGACCTCCCAGCCCGTCAGGCCCGACCAGAAGGCGACCTCGACGTCGTACTGGGACTCAGGGATGTCGAGGCACACCTGATCGAGGCTCGTCACGGCACCGCCGACGGTGACCGGGGGTCGTACGTCGTGCTCGCCCTCCCAGGTCACCAGGCAGAACGGCATCCGGCCCGGCGAGCGCAGTACGTGCAGCCCGGGCTCGGTGTGGACGACCTCGGCGCCGAGGTCGACAGCCGTCGGCGAGGCAGCGTCGAGGTCGTCGACATGCAGGTCGAGGTGTACGCCGGCGGTCCCGTTCTCGATGACCTGCGCCCTGAGGCAGGGGTCACCGTGATCAGGCACGAACGTGACGAACGCGCCGCCACCGCGTCGGGGAGACAGGCTGCTCGCGGTCACCACCTGCCAGAACTCCTCCGCCGCCACAGCCCGCGGCGCCGGAGTGTCCAAGAAGGCGGTAATCCACCGAATCACGTCGCGTTTGAGTACTTCTCAGCGGCGGCGACGAGGACGCAGGTGGCCACGGCTTCCATGGCGGCAGTGACCTCCTCGACGGGCGGCATGGTCGGCGCGAGCCGGATGTTGCCGTCCACCGGGTCGTCGCCGTGCGGGTACGACGCGCCCGCGGGGGTCAGCGCGATGCCCGCACCCTTGGCGAGCTCGACGACCCGCGAGGCCGTGCCGTCGATGACATCGAGGTTGACGAAGTAGCCGCCGGCCGGGTCGTTCCAGGTGGCCACGTCGTGCTCGCCGAGCCGCTCGGTCAGCACCCGCTGCACCTCGGCGAACTTCGGCGCAATGATCGCGCGGTGCTTGGCCATGTGCTCGCGCACCCCGTCGGCGTTCTTGAAGAACTGCAGGTGACGCAGGTGGTTGATCTTGTCCGGGCCGATCGAACGCTTGCCCAGGTGGCCGACGAACCACGCGATGGTCTCGCTCGAGCCGGCGAAGAACGCGACGCCGGCGCCGGCAAACGTGATCTTCGAGGTCGAGGCGAAGACCACGGGGCGGTGCGGGTGACCCGAGGCGGCCGCGAGCGACAGGATGTCCGCGCTCTTGGTCTCCTCCTCGGTGAGGTGGTGGAAGGCGTACGCGTTGTCCCAGAAGATCTTGAAGTCCGGCGCCGCGGTCGGCATCGACGTCAGCGCGGCGGCGACCTCCTGCGTACAGACCGCACCACTGGGGTTGGCGTAGGTCGGCACGACCCACATGCCCTTGATGCTCGGGTCGTCCTTGACCAGCTCGGCGATCGCGGCGGCGTCCGGGCCGTCCTGGGTCATCGGCACGGTGATCATCTCGATGCCGAGCGACTCCAGCAGGACGAAGTGGCGGTCGTAGCCGGGCACGGGGCAGATGAAGCGGACCTTGTCCTCCTGCGACCACGGGCGCTCGGAGTCGACCGCGCCGTGCAGCAGGCACTGGACGAGCGTGTCGTACATGACCGTGAGGCTGCTGTTGCCGCCAGCGATGATCTGGTCGACCTCGACGCCGAGCAGGTCGGCGAAGATCTCGCGCAGCTCGGTCAGACCCTTGAGCCCGCCGTAGTTGCGGACGTCGGTGCCATCAGCCGCGGCGTGCCCGTGCGGCAGGCTCAGCAGCTCCTCGGAGAGGTCGAGCTGGGCAGCGGAGGGTTTGCCGCGCGTGAGATCGAGCTTGAGGCCCTGGGCGACGAGCTCGTCGTACGCCGTTCGCTGGGTCTGCAGGAACGAGGACAGCTCGGACGACGACTTCTCAGACAGGGCCACAGTCTCTCCATCTCGGTGTTCGGGCCTGGGCGGCACGCGACCGATTCTCGCAAGTTTCAGTCCAGCCGTGTGATGGCGGTCCGGGTGGCGAACCACAGACACAGGATCGACATGCCGACACCGAACACGATCGTGGAGGTCAGTACTCCCGTTCCTGCGGCCAGCATCCCGAAGACCGGCGTCATCACCGGGATCAGTACCAGGTCACCGAGCCGGTTGACCGAAGAGACACGTCCGAGATGGCTGACCGCGATCGTCCGCTGGAAGGCCGCGCTGAGCCAGACCGAGGCCATCCCGGCGGTGAGTCCGACCACCACTGCCCCGGCAATCACCACTCCCCGAGTAGGCACTCCGACGGCCGCCAAACCCGCACCTTGCAGAACCAGTCCCCAGAATCCGCGCGCGGCCGTTCTGCGGCCCTGCCAGCGGATCGCCAGCATGCTCCCTGCGATCGCTGCGATCCCGAAGGACACCTCGACAATGCCGACCCACACCGCCGGCCAACCCGATCGCGACACCCGGAGAGCAACACCGATGCCGCTGACCGGACTGATGAAGATGTTCAACGAGCACAGGCCGATCACGAGGGTGCGAGCGGAAGGCGTACGGGCCAGATAGGTGAGACCGCCTCGCATCGCCGCCAGCCACGGCTCGCCGACCGTGCGCGGCAGCCGGAAGCGGGGGCGAATACGCAGGACTAGGACGGCGACGACGATGACGTAGGTCGCTGCGTCGAGCAGCATCGCCGGCCCGAGCCCTGCTCGCGCCACGACCACCGCACCCACTGGCGCGCCGAGCAGCTGGGCCATGCGACCGCTGATCTGGCTCCACCCGATCACGGTGCCCAGGTCGTCCCCGTGAACCAGCTGGCGCGAGAGCGTTGCCGCGGACGGTTGGGTGAGCCCGCTGACGACTCCGAAGCTGAGCGCGACGGCGACCAGGATCGCGGCAGAGTGGCCGACGTACGACCACGCGAACGCACCGAGCAGGAGCACGACGGTGCGGGCCGCTTGGCCCGCCACAAGCACCTTGCGGGTGTCGAGGCGGTCGGCGATGACGCCACCCACCAGCATCAGCAGGGCCTGCGGGATCAGCTCGATCGCCACGACCAGGCCAGCCAGGCCGGGCGAGAGCAGATGGATGGCAGTCCAGGTGAGCGCGATCGTGAAGGCCGCGTCGCCCAGGAGGGAGGTTGCCGAGGCCGCCACCCAGAGCTGCATCATCCGGTCCCGGCTTACGGGCGGTGGCGGGTCCCCGATGAGGACGGGACCAGGAGCCGGAGCGGTCGTGGTGGTCATGTCAGTCCTCCGTCGGGTCGCTGGGGAAGCCTCGGGCGACGAAGCGCACCGGATGCCGCTCGACGTCCGGCTGTTCTTCCTGATCCGCCACGCACGCATCGGTCCAGCCCGTCACCAACTCGTGCACGCGCAGCCGGAGATCGTCCATCTGCTCGGGCGTCACTCGCAGGTAGGTGTCGTTCGCGAAGCCCAGGTCGTTCCAGGGGCTCGGCAGCGACCCACGGCGGCTCATCCAGGCCTTGGTTGCCTGCGTCTGGTACTCGAAGTTGAGCTGCTCCACCACCTCGGCGACCTCGCGCGCCGCGGAGGTCTCCGGGTAGTCGTCACTGCTCCAGACAAGCCGGCGCTGCACGGCGCGCCAGCACGACACCCGCGTGTCACGTGCGAGCTCGGGCGCCGGCTCGATGAATCCGTTGCGGTGCAACGGTTTCAAGTGATGGCTGACCGACCCTGGCGCGAGACTCGTGGCTTCCGACAGCTGGCCGACCGTGCTGGGGCCGAGCATCCGCAGGGCCTCGTACAGCCGGCGACGGGTCGGGTGGTGGAAAGCGACCAGCGCATCAATGAGGGCGGTGCCCTCGGGCGGCCAGGCGGACTGGTCCGGGGCGGTGTCCTGGTGGCGCTCTGTGGCGGTTCGGCGAGGCATGTCGCCACTGTCGTCGAGGGCGCACACATCCCACAAGACCTCTTGTATAACTCGGTGGCTACCCTTCGTGGGTGCCAGGGAGCCTCCTCGTCGCCGGGACGACATCCGACGCCGGCAAGTCCGTCGTCACCGCCGGGGTCTGTCGGCTCCTTGCTCGGGAGGGCCTCTCGGTCGCGCCGTTCAAGGCGCAGAACATGTCCAACAACTCGATGGTCACCGCCGCCGGGGCCGAGATCGGTCGCGCCCAGTGGGTGCAGGCCGTCGCTGCGGGCGCCGAGCCCGAGCCCGCCATGAACCCCGTCCTCCTCAAGCCCTCCTCGGATCGCCGGTCGCACGTTGTCGTCATGGGCCAGCCGGCCGGACGGCTCGAGGCCGGCGAGTACGCCGGTGGTCGGGCCCACCTCGCGGAGGCAGCCTTCGCGGCGTACGACGACCTCCGGTCACGCTTCGACGTGGTCGTCTGCGAGGGCGCCGGCGGCGTCGCCGAGATCAACCTGCGCGAGTGGGACTACGTGAATCTCGGTCTGGCGCAACATGACTCGATGCCGACGCTGCTCGTCGCCGATATCGACCGCGGGGGCGTCTTCGCCCAGCTGTACGGCTCGGTCGCGCTGCTCGACGAGCGTGACCAGGCGCTGGTCGCCGGCTTCGTGATCAACAAGTTCCGGGGCGACGTCTCGTTGCTCGCGCCCGGCACGACCGAGCTCGAACGGCTCACCGGGCGTCCGGTGCTCGGCATCCTGCCGTGGCAGCACGGCCTCTGGCTCGACTCCGAGGATGCCGTCGCCATCGACCAGCGGCCGCTCCCCCGGGATGCCGCGCACGCGCTGCGGGTTGCCGTTCTCGCGTTTCCCCGGATCAGCAACTTCACCGACATCGACGCGCTGTCGCTCGAGCCCGATGTCGATGTCCGGTTCGTCTCGCGGCCTGAGGACGTCACGGCTGCGGATCTCGTCGTGCTGCCCGGCACGCGGTCGACGCTGGGTGATCTGGCGTGGATGCGCGACCGTGGGCTGGACGAGGCCGTACGCCGTCACGCGGCTTCGGGGCTGCCGGTGCTCGGCATCTGTGGCGGCTGCCAGATGCTGGGGCAGGAGATCGTCGATCCCGACGGTGTCGAGGGCCCGGCTGGAGCGACGGTTCCTGGTCTGGGGCTCCTCGAGATGCGTACGACGTTCGAGCGGGACAAGGCGTTGGCGCTCGTCGAGGGCGAGTGGTCCGGCGAGAAGGTCTCCGGCTACGTCATCCATCACGGCCGAATCACGTTGGGTGACAACGCAACTCCGTTCTTGGACGGCATGGAGCAAGACGCCGTTCGCGGCACCATGTGGCACGGGTCGCTCGAGAGCGATGGCTTCCGTCGGAGGCTGCTGTCCAATGCCGCGCGGTCCGCGGGGCGGACGTCGTTCCGTCCCGATCCCGATCTCAGCTTCACCGACGCACGAATGAGCCGCCTCGACCTGCTCGCCGATCTGCTGGAGGAGCACATCGGTGTCGACCCGCTCCTTCGCCTGATCGAGCAGGGCACGCCGCGTGGGCTGCCCTTCATCGCGGCAGGTCCGCGATGAAGGTGCTGCTGCTCGGCGGCACGAGCGAGGCGCGGTCGCTGGCCAGTCTCCTAAGCGACGCCGCTGTGCCGCTCATCTCCTCTCTCGCCGGAGCCGTCAAGCGGCCGCGGCTTCCTGCTGGTGAGACCCGCATCGGAGGGTTCGGCGGCATCGACGGTCTTGCGAGCTACCTTGCCCACGAAGGGATCTCGCACGTCGTAGACGCGACCCACCCGTTTGCGGCGACGATCTCCAGCAACGCGGTCCAGGCGTGCGCACGCGCCGAAGTTCCCCTGCTGAGGCTGGAGCGGCCGGGCTGGTCCGAGCATCCCGAGGTCGACAGCTGGCACTGGGCGGACCATCACGTGGCAGCAGCCGAGACGGCCGCGCGTCTTGGCGGACCGGTGCTGCTGACGACCGGCCGGCAGCACCTGGCGGACTTCGTCCCTGCACTCCACGAGCACCCGGTCATCGCCCGCGTCGTCGATGAGCCCGAGATGCCACTCCCGGATCGGTGGTCCGTGCTGCGCAGCCGTGGGCCCTACACGGTCGACGGCGAGCGAACTCTGTTGCAGGACAGGGGAATCAGGACGTTGGTCACCAAGGACTCCGGCGGCAGGCACACCGAACCCAAGCTCACGGCCGCGGCGGCCCTCGGGGTTGCTGTGGTCGTAGTACGCCGACCGGCCACCTCGAGCGCTCAGATGGTGACGACCGCTGAGGAGGCGTGCGCGTGGGTGCTCAGCGCGACCGCGCCGCCTGCACCATCGCACCCGCGCTGACCACAGCCAGCGCTGCCCAGCCCAATCGACGCGCGAGCGCGGTGGCACGCCTGATGTCGGCCACGGACGCCGGTGGGCCATCACCGAGCCGCCCTCGGTCCTCGATCGTGCCGTCGTAGGTGTTGCTGCCCCCGAGGCTGATGCCGAGGGCTCCGGCGAAGGACGCCTCCACCGGACCCGCATTCGGGCTCGGATGCCGAGGTGCGTCACGTCTCCACGCCCTCAGCGCTGGCGCCGTGTCACCGAGCGCGGCGGCGAGCAGTGCAGTCAACCGGGCTGGCGCGAGGTTGGCGATGTCGTCGAGTCTTGCACTGGCCCAACCGAACTCGCGGTATCGCTCGGTCCGGTGGCCGACCATCGCATCCAGGGTGTTGATCGCTCGATAGCCGAGCAGACCGGGCACTCCCGCCACGGCTCCCCACAGCAGCGGCGCGACGACCGCGTCAGAGGTGTTCTCCGCCACGGACTCGACCGTCGCTCGGGCGACGTCGTCCGCGGACAGGTGATCCGGCGTACGACCGACGAGGTGAGTGACCCTCAGGCGCGCACCCGGCAGGTCACCGGCCTCCAGAAGGGTTGCCACGGCATGCGCCTCACGCTCAAGGGTGCGGCCGCCGAGGACGACGTACGTCGCCAGCCCGGTCGACAGCAACCGCACCGCCGGGCGCCGGCTGGCCTGACGTTCGACCAGACCGCCGATGCCGAGCGTTCCCGCGACAAGGGCGCCTGTGAAGGCGGCTCCCCTACGCCTGCGCGGCGCGTAGAGCGCGAGCTCGAGATGGTGCGCCAGCGAACCGAATCCGGCGACCGGATGACCGCGGCGAGGGTCGCCCAGCATCCGGTCGGCCACCATGCCGGTGGCAAGTCCGAGGACGCGCGCTCTCACGGCTCCAGCACGTCGGACAGCAGCGCCACCTCGGTGAGCAACGTCACGGCAGAACGTACGAGCGGCACCGCAGCGACTGCACCCGAGCCTTCACCCAGGCGCATGCCGAGGTCGAGCAGCGGCGACAGACCGAGCCGGTCGAGAGCCAGACTCTGTGCAGGCTCTGGCGACCGATGACCTGCTGCGAACCAGGCGACACTGCCCGGCTGGATCTCCTCGGCGATCAGTGCGCAAGCAACGGAGATGACCCCGTCGAGCAGCACGGGGACGCCGCGCCTCGCGGCCTGCATGAGATAGCCGGCGTGAGCGGCGAAGTCGGCACCTCCGAGCGCGGTCAGCCGGTCATGGGGATCCTTGACGCGCATGCCGGCCCGACGCAGCGCGTTGGCCACGACGCGCTGCTTGACCCGCAGTCCTTCGTCGTCGACCCCTGTCCCGCGGCCGGTGACCTGCTCGGACGAGACGCCCAGCGAGGCACCGATCAGCGCGGCCGCGGGAGTCGTGTTGCCGATGCCCATGTCGCCACCGATCAGCAGGTCGGCGCCCGCGTCGATCGCTTCGTCTGCCACCTGCGCGCCCAACGCGAGAGCCGCATCGGTCTGCTCGTGCGACATGGCATCGACGAGGTGGATGGCGCCGCTGCCGCGCATCACCTTGCTCGCTGAGATCTCAGCCGGCACGCCATCGAGGTCGGCATCCACCGACACGTCGACGACCCGGAGTCCGGCACCGTGCTGGCGAGCCAGCACGGCGACCCCGGCCGTACCGTCCACGAAGGCCCGCACCATCAGGCCGGTGACCGCGGACGGGAAGGGCGTCACGCCGTACGCCGCCACCCCGTGGTCCCCGGCGAACACGGCGACGTGCACGTTGGGGACCGGTCGGGGTGGACAGACTCCCTGCGCCGCACTCAGCCAGACCGCCGTCTCGCCCAGCAGGCCCAGCGCGCCAGGTGGCGTCGCGAGACCGGCCAGACGACTACGGGCATCGGCCGCGGCTACGTACGAGACAGGGAGTGCTGACATCAGGCCGGTTGCAAGGCTGCGCGCTGCGCGGTCGGGAGGGACTGCCGCTGGTGGCGCACGAGCAGCAGCCCGAGCACCGCCGCGATCCCGGCCCACAGCGTGAGCTGCGTGGCCAGAGCGGCGAACCTGAACTGGTAGAGCGTGTCCGGCGGGAAGTCGCCCGGCACCTCGTTGTGAACCGGCATGAGTCGCGCGACGACGAGCATCACGACCGCGTAACCGGCGACGCCAGCGGTGATACCGGTGAAGGCGCCGTGCCTCCGCGCGAGTGCACGCGCGGCGTACGCCGCACCGATCGCAACGACCAGGCTGATCGCGATGAAGCCGAAGTAGCTCGCCGTACGCGCACCGATGGTGTCGGGGTTGCCGACAGCCGGCGGGTTGGGCGGGTACTTCGCGAACGGAACCGCATAGGCCACAAGGAAACCCGTCGCTGCAACGAGGGCAGCACACGCCTCTGGACGAAGCCGTCCGAGACGTCCGACGACGAGTGCGGTGACGAGTCCTGCCAGGCCGCCGAGCGTCGTACCGAGCACCTGCGTGGCGGTCAGCAGACCCCACGTGGACTGGTTGCTCCGGGAGACGATCGGAGCGTCTTCCTCGTGACTGTGCGCTGCTGGCGCGGCAGCGTCGTGCTCGTGGGCGGCGCCGGCTTCTTCGACGGCGATGGCGGCGTTGACGGGCGGCTCACCGATGGTGTGCGCGACCGTGAAGGCGAGCAGACCTGCGACGAAACCGGCGAGCAGTCCGAAGACCAAGAGCTGACGAGCAGTGAGGGTGCGCACGTCAGTGGCAGGGGAATCCGAGGAGGTGGCGTCCGTCGTGGACCCACTCGTGCACACCCGCGCCCGAGATCAGGCTCGTGGCGCCCTGCTCGGCGCCGACGAAGTAGATCGCGATGAGAGCGACCAGCCCGAAGAACGCCAGCCAGGGCAGCGTCTGGCGCAGCGAGATCGTGGGGATCTCGACAACGGGCGTGGTGGGGGCGGTGACAGCAGCCGAAGCCATGATGACCTCCAGGTGGGATAGTGCGTCCCGTGAGAGCGGCCGGGCACCGGTCGGTGCCCGGGATGGTCTGCCGCGGACGGGGTCTGACTCGGCCCGAAAGGACCACACAGTAGCGCCACTGCGCCGGATTCTCACCGGCTTCCCGCGTCGCGGCAGAGTCAACCTATGCTCTGGTCCGGCACCCGGTCAACGCAGGGATGGAGGCCACGGGATGGCGTCACGCCTGCTGCTCATCGGGCACGCTCCGACACCTGCGACACGCATATCAGCGTTCCCAGCGAATGACGAGCCGATCGACCAGAGCTGGGACCCGAGACCTCTCGCACGGCGTACCCAGCTGGCCGAGCGTGGGCCCGAGAGTCGTTGTGCAGCAACGGCACTCGGACTTCAGGTGGAGGCGTCGCTCGACAACGGATGGGCCGATCTGGACGCGGGCCGATGGCGCGGCCACTCACTCGATCAGGTGGTCGAGGCCTACGGCGGTGACGAGCTCGGCCAGTGGTTCACCGACCCGTCCTACGCCGGTCACGGCGGTGAGAGCCGCGACGACCTGCTTGCCCGCGTGACTCATCAGCTGCAGGTCGAGCGGCCACCCGGCCTCACGATCGTCATCTCCTCACCGCTCGTGGTGCGCTCCGCGTTGCTGGCCGCGCTCGGCCTGCCCGCTCGTGCCCTCGCCCAGGTCTCAGCCGGTCCGCTCGACGGCGTGGAGATCACCGGCGGACCGGTCTGGTCGCTGCGCCGACTCCAGCCCTACCCCCAGTGGTTGCAGGCCCACGACGCTGCCGACGACCGTGATGGCGGGCGCGCCCAGTCCTGACTGTCGTACGACGTCGGCCAGTGTCGATGCCGTCGCGGTGACCACCCGCTGAGTCGGCATGCCCGCATCGGCGACGGTGGCAGCCGGCGTGGCGGGGTCGAGCCCGGCCTCGACGAGGGCCTCCAGGATCGCCGGCAGGGTCGCGACAGCCATGAGGAGTACGAGCGTGGTCCCCGCCCGAGCGAGAGCCGCATAGTCGACGGTGCTCTCCGGACTGCCAGGCGGGACATGACCCGACACGACCGAAAACCCCTGCGCCACACCGCGATGCGTGAGCGGGATGCCCGCAAGAGCCGGGCCCGCAACCGACGACGTGACACCTGGGATGACGCTGACCGGCACGCCTGCGTCTGCACACGCGATGGCCTCTTCGCCGCCTCGCCCGAAGACGAAGGGGTCACCACCCTTCAGCCGTACGACGTGCTGCCCCGCTCTCGCGCGGTCGACCAGGATCGTGTTGATCGCCTCCTGCGACGTCGAGCGCCCGCGCGGGACCTTCGCGACGTCGATCACCTCGGCGCCCGGCGCCAGCTCGCGCAGCGTCGAGAGCGGAGCCAGACGGTCGCACACCACCACGTCGGCGGTCCGGAGCGCCGCTGCGCCAGCGAGGGTCAGGAGTCCGGCCGGACCGGGTCCCCCACCGACGAGGGTCACTCGACCTCGTTGAACCGAGCGCGCCGGCGTGACGCGCTCGGTGACGACCACCCAAGTGGCACAGTCAGATCCGGCGCGAACCAGCTCTTCGTCGGCGACAGTGGTGACTACCAGATCGACCGCACTCACGTCGGAGGGCGACCACGTTCGACGCAACCACCGGATGACTCGTCGGTCGGCCAGGTCCTCCACCGCGGCCGGCACCGTTGCCGCGGCAACCGTCACCATCGCCTCTGCGTCCAGCAGGGCGGTGACCTCGACCACGAGGCCCGGCCCGTCACCGACCACGAGGACCTGCCGTCCGGCCACCGGCAGCTGAGCTCTGTAGCCGCTCATCCGGTCACCGCCAGGCCCTCGGCGTGCACCTCGGCGAGAGCGTGCAGCAGGCGGCGAGTGGTCGCTGAGTCACGCACCGCGATGCGCGCCCACGCAGGGTCGAGCCCGGGGAAGGTGTCTCCTCGGCGTACGGCAAAGCCCTTGTCTCTCAATGCTTCTCGCACACCACTCCCGACTTGCGCAAGGACGAACGGCGCAGCCGAGCCGGGCACCACGCGTACGCCCAGGTCGCGCAGGCCGCGCTCGAGCACCGTGCGCGACGTGTCGATCTCGACGGCTCTGCGCTCTGCCTCGGCACGGGCTTCGGGGCTCGTGCAGGCCGCCAGGGCAGCCAGAGCCGGCGCACTGACCGACCATGGCGGCTGCTGGCGTACGCAGTCCGCAACGATCTCCGGATCGCCCACGATGTAGCCGGCGCGGACGCCAGGGATCGACCAGGTCTTGGTGAGGCTGCGCAGCACGAGGAGACCCGAGATCTGTTGGGCAGCAAGGGATTCGCGCTCACCAGGAACGGCGTCGATGAACGCCTCGTCCACCACGACGACTCGGCCGGGCCGGACGAGAGCGCGCAGGGTGGCTGCGGGATGCAGCACGCCGGTCGGGTTGGTCGGGTTGCCCACGATCACCAGGTCGGCCGCGGTCGGCACGCGGACAGGGTCGAGCTCGAAGTCCGGGCCGAGCACCACGTGCTCGGGTGTCAGTCCCGCCGCCGCCAGGGCGCGGTCCGGCTCGGTGAACTGCGGGTGGATGACGACAGGTCGCTGCCAGGCGCGAGCTCGCGCGATCAGCGTGAAGGCCTCCGCCGCCCCGGCCGTCGGCAGCACCTGCTCGACCGGCCGCAGGTGCCGAGCCGCGAGTGCATCTCGGGCCTGCGCGGCATCCGGATAGCTGGTGGCGGCCAGCGACCTCTCGAGGGCTGCATCCAGCCAGGCCGGACGCGGCGCCTGCTGCACATTGACCGCGAAGTCGATGAGCCCCGGGCCGAGCTCCTGATCACCATGGAACTCGAGCCCGGCACCTGGCCGATCGTGCAAGCCGCGTCGCTTCCCGGCCTCGGGTAGCGACGCGGCATGCACTGTCGGCGACGTTGGGACGGCGGCTGCCGCGGAGGCCGCGAATCGCTGTGCTGCTGCTGGGTGTCCGGCCCAGTGCGTGTGCAGGTACGACGCGTGCAGCGTCTCCCGTCCCACGCCTGCCGGGTCCATCGAGTAGCCCTCGGGCCGGCCGTCGAGCAGCCATGCCGGTGCGTCACCCGCGACGGGCGACACTGTTGTGCGGTGGAACTCGTGGCCGGCCAGCCGCGATCCGGCGAGGCCGAGCAGATGGTCCGCGGGCGCAATCGCGGTGCGGTACGACAACGTGAGTCTTGGGGCCATCCGCGCCTCAGCGGGGATCGCGCCCACCATCGGCGTCCCGTCCAGCGACCGGCAGAGGTAGAGCAGGCCGGCGCACTCGGCGACCGTTGGAGTGCCGGCGGCAATGGCACGTCGGAGTGCGTCGAGCATCCGACCGTTGGCGGCCAGACCACTCGCATGCGCCTCCGGGAAGCCACCACCGAGGTAGATCCCCTGCGTTCGCGCCGGGAGGTCGTCGTCCTGCAACGGGTCGAACTCGACCGTCACACAACCGGCCGCGCGCAGCAGCTCATCCGTCTCGGCGTATCGGAAGGAGAAGGCGCGACCACCGGCAACGGCGATCACGGGCGAGCCCAAGACCGGCTCGACCTCTCGACCGGCGTCCCACGGCTCGCCGTCCAAGGCCGATGCGGACGACGCGATCTCGAGGACGTGGTCGAGATCGATCCGCTCAGCGACCTGTGCGGCCAGCCGCTCGATCACCTGGGCAGCGCCATGCTGCTCGACCGCAGGCACCAGACCGAGGTGGCGTCCGGGCGCGACGATCCCGTCATCACGGCCGAGCACCCCGAGCACGGGAATGCCGGTGTCCTGCAAAGCATCCCGGACCTCACCGGCGTGCCGCTCCGAGCCCGACTTGTTGAGCACGACGCCGCTGATCCGGATCGCCGGGTCGAACGTCGCCATCCCGTGGACCACGGCCGCGATCGACCGTGACGCGTGCGAGATGTCGACCACGAGCACGACGGGGGCGCCGATCACACGCGCGACATGGGCGGTGGACGCGTATCCCTGCCCGCCGATCGCGCCGTCGTACAGACCCATGACACCTTCGACAACGGCGACGTCCGCCCCGCGAGCGCCGCCCCGCAGCAACGGAACCAGACGTTCCTCGCCAACGAGCTGCGGATCGAGGTTGCGGCCGGGCCGGCCGGTCGCGAGGGCGTGGTAGCCCGGGTCGATGTAGTCCGGCCCGACCTTGTGACCCGAGACCGCGAGCCCGCGTTGACGCAGCGCGGCCATCAGTCCGGTGGCCACGGTGGTCTTGCCGTGGCCTGAAGCGGGCGCCGCGATCACGACCCGCGGCAGGTGAGTCACCACTCGATCCCCCGCTGACCCTTCTGACCGGCGTCCATCGGGTGGCGGACCTTGGTCATCTCGGTGACCAGGTCAGCGGCCTCGAGCAGCCGAGGGTGCGCGCGCCGGCCGGTGATCACGACGTGCTGGTGACCTGCTCGGTCGGCGAGCGCCTGCACGACGTCCTCGACGTCGACCCAGCCCCAGTGGATCGGATAGGTGAACTCGTCCAGGACGTAGAGCCCGTGCTGCTCGGCGGCGAGGCGGCGCTTGATCTCCGCCCATCCCTCAGCGGCCGCGGCCGCGTGCTCGTCCTCGGATCCGGTCTTGCGTGACCAGGACCAGCCGGAGCCCATCTTGTGCCACTCGACCGGACCGCCCTCGCCGGTCTGATCGTGCAGCTCGCCCAGCCGTTCGAGGACGGCCTGCTCGCCGATGCGCCACTTCGCCGACTTCACGAACTGGAACACCCCGATCGACCACCCCTGGTTCCAGCCGCGCAGCGCCAGTCCGAACGCGGCCGTCGACTTCCCCTTGCCGTCGCCGGTGTGGACCATCACCAGCGGACGGTTGCGGCGCTGGCGGGTCGTGAGCTTGTCATCCGGTACGACGGCCGGTTGCCCCTGCGGCATCAGCTCGCCCTCCCGCGTACGACGGCCGTCAGGTCCTGGGCGCCCACCTCGCCGACGGCGACGTAGTCGGCCTGCAGATGATGGCTGAGCTCTCGAGCCAGGCCCATCGCGAATCTGCCTGTCTCGCAGTCGATCACGAGCGACGCGACGCCGGATGCCGCGAGTGCGTCAGCCGCCTGACGCGAGCGGGCGACCGCCTCGGGCCCCTGGGTCGCCCGCCCATCGGTCACCACGACCAGCAGCGGCCGCCGTCGGGGATCACGCAGCCGTTCGATGCGCAACGTCTCCAGCGACTGCAGCAGCCCCTCCGCGAGCGGTGTCCGACCACCCGCGGGCAGCTCTTCGAGGCGCCTGGCCGCGATGTCGACGGACGACGTCGGCGGCAGCAGCAGCTCGGCCCCCTGACCGCGGAACGTCACCAATCCCACCTTGTCGCGCCGTTGGTAGGCATCGAGCAGCAGCGACAGCACGGCTGCCTTGACCTCTTCCATCCGTCGGCGCGCAGCCATCGACCCGCTGGCATCCACACAGAACAGCACCAGGTTGGACTCGCGGCCGACTCGCCGGGCGAGGCGCAGATCCTCGTGCCGGAGCTCGAGCCGGGTCGTACGCCGACGCGCGGCCTGGTGCGGCGCTGCGGCTCGGATCGTGGCTGCGAGGTGCAGCGGCCCGGGCTCTCCGTCGGGCCGGCGGGCTCCCACGGTCCGGCCCGTCGTGGTCACGGCGGCGGAGCGGCGTCCCGCCTCACCCTCGCCGGTGCCCGGCACGCTGAAGAGTCGGGCGCGGTATGGCTGCCCGGAACGGATGGTGGACTCCGCCGCCGAGCCGGAGCCAGGCGGCATCTCGCGCGACTCGGGCGACTCGGGCGGTGCAGCCGACTGGTCGGACGGTGCAGCGGACTGGTCGGGGGTCGATTCCGGGGGCTCCGACGTGTCGTCCGCGGGTCCGTTTTGAGCGGGCGGCTCGGGCTCGCCGTCGCCGGTGTCCGAGTCGCTCGGTTCGCCATCCGTCGGGGGCGGTGGCGGCGGTGGCGGCTCGTCGTCGCCCAGCAGCTGGTCCAGCAGGTCTTCGTCGAGCCCCGGGGCATCGAACGGGTTGCGTCGACGACGGTGCGGGATCGACAGCCGTGCCGCGACCCGGATGTCCTCGGTCGTGACCGCAGAGCGACCCTCCCAGGCTGCATGCGCAGCGGCCGCACGCGCGGTGACCAGGTCGGCACGCATGCCATCCACCTCGAACGCCGCACACACTTCGGCGATCTTGGTCAACGCCCGATCTGACAGGTCCACCGAACCAACCGCCTTGCGAGCGTTGATGACTCGGTCGGCGAGGGCAGCCTCGTCGGCAGCCCAGGCCGCTGCGAAACCGGCGGGGTCGGCATCGAAAGCCAGGCGCCGGCGTACGACCTCGACGCGGGTCTGCGGATCGCGAGGTGCGCGTACCTCGACGGTCAGGCCGAAGCGGTCGAGCAGCTGTGGGCGGAGCTCGCCCTCCTCAGGGTTCATGGTGCCGACGAGCACGAAGCGTGAGGCGTGCGAGACCGAGACGCCCTCGCGCTCCACGGTCGAGCGCCCCATGGCCGCGGCGTCGAGCAGGACGTCGACCAGGTGATCGTGCAGCAGGTTGACCTCGTCGACGTAGAGCAGTCCGCGGTGGGCGGCGGCCAGCAGGCCGGGCTCGTACTCCGCCACGCCCTCCGACAACGCCTTGTGCAGGTGCAGCGAGCCCATGACCCGGTCCTCGCTCGCGCCGACGGGGAGCTCGACGAGCCGGGCGGGGCGCGTGGTCGGCGAGCCAGAGTGCGGGCCGTCGGGACAACGCGGGTCCGGGTGGGACGGGTCGCACGAGAACCGGCAGCCCTCGACCACCGCGACGTCAGGCAGCAGCGCAGCGAGCGCGCGCACCATCGTCGACTTGGCGGTGCCCTTCTCGCCGCGGACGAGGACGCCGCCCACCTCAGGGGCGACGGATGTCAGCAGCAGCGCGAGCGACATGTCGTCGGAGCCGACGACGGCGGTGAACGGAAAGGTCGGTGAAGCCTGCATGAAGACTGATCCCTCTGGACGAGACTCCTCCTCCGGCCGAGGTCGCAGGCTCCCTCGGTCCGGCATCGTCGTCACGTTCCCACGGACGCACCGGACACACGCGGCACGTCGGTTGCTGCGAGGCCGGTCTTCGGACTTCCGAGCCCACTGACACGCCTTCCCGGTCTCCCAGTGGCTGCGCACGCGCAGTGTCAGTGGCTGTCTCGGTCACCGCAGCGGGTCCTGTGCCGGAATCTCACCGGCTTCCCGATTCTCCCTGCTAGGGGCACCTCGCATCTGCCGCTTCGCACCCTAGCGTCCGCTTGTGAACAGCGCTGCGCCTGTCGGTCGAGGCCGAGACGGTGGTTTGTGGTTAGGGTCCCGCCTGTGAACACCGTGACTGTCGTGGGGATCGGCGCTGATGGCTGGTCGGGCCTTCCGCGTTCGAGACAGGAGATCGTGCTGGGTGCCGAGGTCGTCGTCGGGGGACGTCGGCACCTCGACATGGTGCCCGACGTGCCGAGGCAGGTACGCCGGTCGTGGCCCTCTCCCCTGCGCGAAGGTCTCCCGGCACTCCTGGCCCAGTACGACGGCCGCCGGCTGGTGGCTCTCGCGTCCGGTGACCCGCTGCTCTCCGGCGTCGGCACGACCTTGATCGACCTGCTCGGACCCGAGCGGGTCGAGATCGTGCCAGCGGTCTCGTCGGTCTCGCTCGCCCACGCCCGGATGGGCTGGCCCTACGAGTCGGCCACCGTCGTCTCGCTGGTCGACCGACCGGTCGAGGACCTGGCTCGCCGCCTCGCACCGCGACGCCGCCTCACCGTGCTGTCCGCCGACGAGTCGACCCCAGGGGCCGTCGCCGAGCTGCTGACCGAGCAGGGCATGGGCACCGCCGAGATGACCGCCTGGTCCAACCTGGCCGCTCCGGACGAGTGGGTGGCCCGCGGCAGGGCCGAGACCTGGAGCGCCGAGGTCTCCCGGCTCAACATCCTGTGCATCACCTGCCCTGCCGATGCGCCGTCGCACGGACTGGTTGCCGGGCTGCCCGACGACGCCTTCGAGCACGACGGCCAGCTCACCAAGCGCGACATCCGAGCCAGTGCGCTCGCCCGACTTGCTCCTCGCCCGGGCGAGCGCCTGTGGGACGTCGGCGCCGGCGCCGGCTCGATCGCCATCGAGTGGATGCGCGCTCACCGCGACTGCACGGCCATCGCCATCGAGTCGAGTCCTGAGCGTGCAGAACGCATTTCGCGCAATGCCTCCCGCTTCGGGTTGCCGACCCTCGAGGTCGTGACGGGCACCGCGCCCGAGGCACTCGACGGACTCGCCCAGCCGGACGCCATCTTCGTCGGCGGCGGTGCCGGCATAGCCGGCGTGCTGGACCGATGTCTGGAGGCCCTGTCCGAGGGAGGCCGCCTTGTCGCGCACGCGGTGACCATCGATACCGAAGGCGTCCTCGTCGCCGCCCAGCGTGAGCACGGCGGCGAGCTCAGCAGGATCACCGTCGAGACCGTGGAACCCCTTGGCACCATGCGTGGTTGGCGTCCCTCACGGGCCATCACCCAGTGGAGTCTGACGCGGTGACGGTGCACTTCGTCGGCGCCGGGCCAGGCGCCGCTGACCTGCTGACCCTGCGTGCGGCGCGGTTGATCTCCGAAGCCGGGACAGTCCTCTACGCCGGCACCTACCTCGATCACGAGGTCCTCTCTCACGCCTCCCCCGACGCGCGGCTGATCGACACCCAGCACCTCGATCTGGACCAGATCACCGCGCACCTCGT
Source organism: Luteipulveratus mongoliensis (assembly GCF_001190945.1). Classification (NCBI taxonomy): domain Bacteria; kingdom Bacillati; phylum Actinomycetota; class Actinomycetes; order Micrococcales; family Dermacoccaceae; genus Luteipulveratus; species Luteipulveratus mongoliensis. The sequence continues at coordinate 4,471,056 of NZ_CP011112.1, forward strand.
CGAGGCTCATGAGCGAGGCGAGGACGTCGTACGCCTGTGCTCGGGTGACCCGTCCGTCTACTCCGCGCTCACGGAGCAGAAGGCCCGCCTCAACACTGCCGGAGTGCCGTGGGACGTCTCACCCGGCGTCCCGGCGTACGCCGCCGCAGCCGCCATCTTGGGTGCTGAGCTGACCATCCCTGAGGTTGCGCAGTCGGTGGTGCTGACCCGCACGCAGGCGCGTTCGACGGCGATGCCTGACACGGAGTCACTGGCCCAGTTCGCTGCCAGCAGAGCGACTTTGGTGCTTCACCTGGCGATCCGTCGCACGCGTGAGCTGGCCGCTGAGCTGGTCGAGCACTATGGCGACGACTGCCCGGTGGCGGTCGTCTACCGCGCCTCGCAGCCGGAGGAGGTCGTACTCACCGGCACGCTGTCCGACATCGCGGACCAGGTCGAGCAAGCGGGCCTCACACAGGCGGCGGTCATCGTCGTGGGTGCCGCGCTCTCCGCTGAGGCGCCACGCGGATCGCATCTGTACGACCCCGCTCGCGACCGGGCCGGGCGCTGAGCCCTAGGACGCCGTCCCGGCCAGCAGATCGTCGAGCACGGAACGTGCCGCACCAACCCGGTCGATCTCGTCGGTGAGTCGCTGCCGCTCGACCTCCAACCGACCTCGACATCCGTCGCCCAGGACGGTCTCGCCGGTCATGCAGGAGAGCATCTCCGTGATGAGCTCGGTACGCAGTCCGGCCGCGAGCAGCAACCGGATGTGCGCGACGGTCTGCACGTCGTCCTCGTCGAAGATGCGGTAGCCGCTGGGCGTCCGAGAGGGCTGCAGCAGACCCACTTCCTCGTAGTAGCGAAGGGCCCGAATGCTCACACCCACGCGCCGTGACAGCTCCCCGATCTTCATCTGAGCGACCCTCTCCAGGCTTGACTCTCACGTTGACGTGAGGCTTTAGCGTACCGGCGTGAAGCAGCTGGCGATCTTGATGTTCTGCGTGTTCAGCGTGACGACCGGGGAGTTCGCGGTGGCCGGGATCCTGCCCGACGTCGCGGCAGATCTCGGTGTCCCGGTCGGTCAGGCCGGGCTGCTGATCACCGCGTACGCAGCCGGCATGATCATCGGTGGTCCCGTGCTGACTGCGCTGACGACAGGGGCCTCGCGGAAACCGCTGATGTTGGCGCTGCTCGGGGTCGCCGTGGTCGGCAACATCGGATCGGCCCTCGCGCCCACCTTCGCCACGGTCCTGGCCGCACGAGTCCTGACGGCCCTGGTGACCTCGACGTTCTTCGCGCAGGCGATGGTCCTGGCCGTACGCCTGGGGCCGCCGGAACGCGCCGCGACGGCGGTGGCCCGGCTCGCGCTCGGGATGAGTCTGGCGATGGTCATCGGCGCTCCGATCGGCACCGTCATCGGCCACCACTGGGGCTGGCGCGCGACGTTCGGCGGCATCGGCGTGGCCTGCCTGGCCGGCCTCCTCCTCGTTGCTCGAGCGGTCACGGACCCCGAGCCCGGCGAGCGCCGCGGCTCGGCGATCGGCGAGCTGCGCGTGCTGCGTCGGCGTCCTGTCATCGGAGCACTCGCGGTGACCGCGGTCGGCAACGTCGGCGTACTCATGGTGTTCAGCTATCTCGCTCCCCTCATGACGGAGGTTGCCGGACGCGCCGCGAACGGCCTGCCGATGTTGCTGCTGGCCTACGGGGTCGGCGCGACCGTCGGCAACCTCCTCGGCGGGTTCGTCTTCGACCGACGGCCGCAGTCCGCGTTGCCGCTCCTGCTGGGCGCGCTCGCCGTCGCCCTGGTCGTCTCCTGGTTGGTCGCCACGAGTCCCCTACCCGGCGCCGCGGCCGTCGTCGTCATCGGCGCGCTCGGGTTTGCCGTCATCCCGGGCATGCAAGCCCGCGTGATGTCCGCCGCTGCCGACGCCCCGACCCTGGCGATGGCCGTCAACGCGTCCGGTTACCAGGTCGCGGCGGCTGCAGCCGGGCTGATCGGCGGCCTCATCACCGACTCGGGCGCAGGCCCTCGACCGATCTACCTGGTCGCGGCGGTGCTCACCGCCTGCGGGTTGGCCCTCAGCTCGTGGACCGCGCGACAGAGCGAGCGGTCCACACTGCTCCGCCGGCGGACACCCGAGTGGCGGACGACCCGATGATGAGCAGGCACTTCATGTCGACAGTCTCGGGGTCGAGCTCGCCAAGGGTCGTGACGACCAACGACTCGTCGGTACGACCCGCGTCGCGTCCGATGATCACGGGGGTTGGAGAGTCCTTGTGCTCCAGCATGATTCGTTGCGCGTCGGCCAGTTGGTGTGGGCGCGCTCGTGACCTCGGGTTGTAGATCGCGAGCACGAGATCGGCTGTCGCCACCGCCCGCAGCCGTTCTTCGATGACCGACCAGGGCTTGAGCCGGTCGGACAGGCTCATGACGGCGAAGTCCCCGCCGATCGGTGCCCCGGCCCGGGCTGCCACAGCCTGCACGGCCGAGAGCCCCGGCAGCACGCGGACGTGCACGACGTCGTACGCCGGATCCGTCGCCTGCGCCTCGAACACCGCCGAGGCCATGCCGAAGACACCGGCGTCCCCACCCGAGACGACGGCGACCCGCTCCCCGCTCACTGCGAGATCGAGCGCAAGACGACCGCGGTCGACCTCAACCGTGTTGCCGCTGGAGTGCCGGAGCAGGCCCGGACGTTGAGGCACCCGGTTGACGTAGGGCGCGTAGCCGATCACGTGGTCGACCTCCGCCAGGACCTGGCTCACCTCGGGTGTCATCCACTCGTCGGGTCCTGGTCCGAGACCGACCACGTAGACCTCTTGAGCACGAGACTCGCTGTCCGACAACGGCTTTGACGCCTCGCCATGACGACGGCGGGACGGTGCGGAGTCGCCGCCCACGAGGATGACCGAGAAGTACGGCACGCTCGCCGGGTCGACCTCCGACACCGGCAGCAGCCGCTCGCGGTCGGTCGACGCGCGTTCGACGAAGACGGCGTCGTCGAGCCGTCCGGCTGACTCCAGAGCCCGACGGACCGCGGGGAAGGTGCGACCGAGCTTCATGATGACCGCACCCTCGGTGTCGGCCAACCGGCGCGCGAGCTCCGGCTCGGGCAGGGTGCCCGGCAGCACGGTGAGCACATCGGCCTGCCGCACCAACGGCATCGCGGCCGTTGCCGTGGCGGCCGCCATCGAGGTCACGCCCGGCACGATCTCGACTCGGTAGTCGGCGCTGAGGCGGTCGTACATGTACATGAAGGAGCCGTAGAACAACGGGTCACCTTCGGACAGGAGCACCACATCGCGACCCGCGGCGAGATGGGCTGCGAGCCGGCTCGCGGACGCCTCGTAGAACTCCTCCATCGCACCCGCATAGCCGCCCGGGTGCTGAACCGTCCCGGTCGTGACGGGATAGACCAGCTCCTCCTCGACCTTGCCGTCAAGCCGGTCTGCCACGATCGCGCGCGCGTTGGACGAGCCTGGTCGACCGGAATGATAGGCAATGATGCCTGCGCGGTCGATCAGCCGAACGGCCTTGAGTGTCAACAGCTCTGGATCGCCGGGGCCGACCCCAATCCCATAGAGGATGCCCGTGCTCATTCCGCCTCCTGCGCGATGGCGTTGAGCGCGGAGGCAGCCATGGCCGACCCACCTCGGCGACCACGAACCGTGAGGTGCGGGACGCGCGGTGCGTACGACTCCAAAGCCTCCTTGGACTCCGCGGCGCCGATGAAACCGACCGGCACACCGATCACGGCGGCGGGCGGTGCGGCGCCGTCGGCCAAGAGCTCGAGCAGGTGGAACAGCGCAGTCGGAGCGTTGCCGATCGCCACCACCGAGCCGGCCAGTCGCTCGCCCCAGAGCGAGACCGCCGCTGCCGACCTGGTCGTCCCGAACTCCTTGGCCAGCAAAGGAACTCGCTCATCGCGGAGAAGACAGACCACATCGTTGTCGCGCGGGAGCCGGGCTCTGGTCACCCCAGACGCAACCATGTTGGCGTCGGTCAGGATGGGCGCACCGGCGGCGAGGGCGGTACGCGCGGCGGCTACGAAGTCGTCGGTGATGCGCAGGTCCGCTGCGAGATCGACCTGCCCGGAGGCGTGAATGATCCGGACGGCGACCTTCTCGGCGTCCGCAGGAAGGTGCGCCGCGTCGGCCTCCGCGCGGATCGTCGCGAAGGACTGCCGATAGATCTCGGCCCCATCGGTCTCGTAGTCGTAGCGTCTCGTCGGCGCCTTCACGCGAGCTCCTTCGGCAGATAGTCAAGGTTGTAGAGCACGATGCCGCGCCATGGCGTGATGACGAGTCCCGTGGCGTACGAAGCGATCTCGCGTACTCGGTCAGCCGGGACCGCCCCATCGTGCAGATCAAGGTGGACGGCCCAGCGTCCGTCGTTCTGCCGTATCGGACCGTACGCCGGTGGCTGGCCATCCTGCCGCTCCCACCGGACCGCAGCTCCCAGCTCGACGCCCTGACCGGGCAGCTCCTGGACGTGCCAGGCCGCACTCTCGCCCTCACCACAGACTGCGAGGAAACGATGGGCGCGGTCGATCAGTGTCGCCACGATCTGGTCGACCGCAACCACCGAGTCGGCGCGCTCACCGACCACGATCTGCGCCGAGTCGGGCGCGATGACGACAGCGCCCAGGTCGACCGACGCCGCCGCGATGTCACCCCGCCCGTCGTCCAGCGCGAAGAGGAACTTGCCCGGCAGACCGGCCAGGGCGTCATCCTCCAGCAGCGCTTCGTCGAGGTCCGCGACGACGCCTCGCAGGTCGACGATCCCGCCAGCAAGTCCCGTGAGCGGGGAGCAAGTGATGTTGCGGACGAGGTCGTGTGAGCGCCGCGGCAGCAGGCCGACAGCCTCGATCTCGTCGCTCACGTCAAGGCCCGCCGCGAGCCCACGCAGCTGGACGTTCGCGCGCGAGGTGAGGTGGACGTACCCGTCGCCCTCGCGCTCGGCGATATCGGCGAGCGCTGTCAGGCCAGACGCGCTCACCCGACCGCCAGGCAGTCGTACGCGCAGCAGGTCCCCGTCGTCCGCGCGCCACGGCCGCAGCACGCCAGGGCAGCGGTCGAGGCGGGTGCGAGTCACGGCGGACATGCTCGCACGACCCTCGGGGTAGCCTGAGCGGGCACATCCCTGCGAGACCAGGAACCCGGTGCCATTCCGGGGCGGTTCCGCCACTGTGAAGCCGGCGCCAGCGCCGACCAGCCAGACACTGGCCGCGGGGATCTCCGACCATCACGGGGCGAGAACCCCGCTAAGGAGCTCCTCGATGACGCGCATCCTGCTGCTGTCCACGTCCGACACCGATCTGCTGTCCGCCCGCGCCAGCGGTGCCGACTTCGACCTGGGCAACCCCAGCCGTACGCCGGTCGCCGGCCTCCCCGAGCGTCTCACCTCCGTGGACCTCGTCGTTGTGCGCATCCTCGGCACCGCGCGCACCTGGCAGGACGGGCTGGACGCCATCGCCGCGTCGGGGACACCGACGGTCGTGCTCGGTGGCGAGCAGCTGCCGGACGCCGAGCTGATGTCGCTCTCGACCGTGCCGGTCGGAACGGCGGCCCAGGCTCACCTCTATCTCGCGCAGGGCGGACCCGCCAACCTCACCCAGCTGCACGCCTTCTTGTCGGACACGGTGCTGCTCACCGGCGAGGGCTTCGAGGCACCCGCGGAGATGCCGACCTGGGGCTGGCTCGATCGCAGCCCCGCTGGTCGAGTAGCCACGAGGGACCGCAGCCCCGCTGGTCGAGTAGCCGTGAGGGACCGCAGCCCCGCTGGTCGAGTAGCCGTGAGGGACGAGCGGCGTATCGAGACCACAGACCGTGCACGCATCGGCATCCTGTTCTACCGAGCGCACGAGAGCAGCGGCAACGCCGCCTTTGTGCACGACCTTGCCGACGCCATCGATGCAACGGGCGAGGCCGTCGGGCTGCCGATCTTCTCGTCCTCGCTGCGCAGTGCGCCCGCTGATCTGATCGAGGCGTTCGGCACCCTGGACGCGCTCATCGTCACGGTGCTCGCGGCCGGTGGCAGCAAGCCTGCGACCGCCGGCGCCGGCGAGGACGACGAGGCCTGGGACGTCGCGGCGATGGCGGCCCTGGACATCCCGATCCTGCAGGGCCTGTGCCTGACGTGGTCGCGCGAGGACTGGGCCGAGTCCGACGACGGCCTCTCGCCCATTGACTCGGCCAACCAGGTCGCCATCCCCGAGTTCGACGGCCGGATCATCACAGTTCCCTTCTCGTTCAAGGAGATTGACGAGGACGGACTGCCGTCGTACGTCGCCGATGAGGAGCGCTGTCACCGCCTTGCCGGCATCGCGGTCTCGCACGCCCGCCTCCGCCGAGTGCCGCCGAAGGACCGCAAGGTCGCGCTGATGCTGTCGGCGTACCCGACCAAGCACAGCCGCATCGGCAACGCAGTCGGACTCGACACTCCCGTCACCGCGATCCGGCTGCTGCGCGCCATGCGCGAGGCGGGGTACGACCTCGGCCCGGTCGGCGCGATACCTGGGCTGGACGACGTCGAGCCCATCGAAGGCGAGGAGCCGGACACCACCGCCGGCAACGCTCTCATCCATGCGCTCATCGATGCGGGCGGGCAGGACGAGGAGTGGCTCACGCACGCCCAGCTCGACGACGGCACTGTGCGAGTCAGCGCCGGCGACTACCGCACCTGGACCGCGAACCTGCCCGATCAGCTGCGGGACTCGATGCGCGAGACCTGGGGCGAGGCGCCCGGCTCGCTGTTCGTCAACAAGGCCGACGAGATCGTGCTCGCCACCATCCAGGCCGGCAACGTCGTGATCCTGATCCAGCCGCCGCGTGGCTTCGGCGAGAACCCGGTCGCGATCTATCACGACCCCGACATGCCGCCATCGCACCACTACCTCGCCGCATACCGTTGGCTGGAGCGGGGATTCGGCGCTCACGCGGTCGTTCACCTCGGCAAGCACGGCTCGATGGAGTGGCTGCCCGGCAAGAACGCCGCGATGTCCGCCACCTGCGCGACCGACGCCGCCATCGGCAACATGCCGCTGATCTACCCGTTCCTCATCAACGACCCGGGCGAGGGCGCGCAGGCCAAGCGCCGCGCGCACGCCACGATCATCGACCACCTCGTGCCGCCCATGGCCCGCGCCGAGTCGTACGGCGACATCGCCCGTCTCGAGCAGCTGCTGGACGAGCACGCCAATATCGCGGCGATGGACCCGGCCAAGCTGCCTGCGATCCGCGCGCAGATCTGGACCCTCATCCAGGCGGCCAAGATGGACCACGACCTCGGCCTGGACGACCGGCCCCACGACGCCGAGTTCGACGATTTCCTGCTGCACGTCGATGGCTGGCTGTGCGAGGTCAAGGACGCCCAGATCCGGGACGGCCTGCATGTCCTCGGACAGGCGCCGAGCGGCGAGGCGCGGGTCAACCTCGTGCTCGCCATACTGCGCGCATCTCAGGTGTGGGCGGGTCAGGCAGGTGCGCTCCCCGGGCTGCGAACAGCGTTGGGGCTGAAGGAAGGTGGCTCCGAGCTGGCCGCCGTCGATGCTGTCGAGCAGCAGGCCCGCACCCTGGTTCAAGCGATGGAGGATGCGGACTGGGCGCCCGCGGCCGCAGCCACCGTCGTCGCCGAGCACGCACCGACCGCCGAGTCAGACGTACGCCGGGTCCTTGAGTTCGCGGCCACGGAGGTCGTCCCGCGGCTCGGTCGGACCACGGACGAGCTCACCAACGTGCTGCACGCCCTGGACGGCGGCTACATCCCGGCCGGCCCGTCCGGGTCTCCGTTGCGCGGTTTGGTCAATGTCCTGCCGACCGGCCGCAACTTCTACACGGTCGATCCGAAGGCCGTGCCGAGCCAGTTGGCCTTCGAGACCGGCCAACAGCTCGCGACCTCCTTGCTCGAGCGCTACGTCGCCGACACCGGCGACTACCCCCGGTCGGTCGGGCTCTCCGTCTGGGGCACATCGGCCATGCGCACCTCGGGCGATGACATCGCAGAAGTGCTGGCACTGCTCGGTGTTCGCCCCATCTGGGATCCGGCCTCCCGCCGCGTGACGGAGCTGCAGGTCGTCCCGCTCGACGAGCTGGGTCGGCCGCGCATCGACGTCACGGTCCGCATCTCGGGCTTCTTCCGCGACGCCTTCCCCCACGTGGTCACCATGCTGGACGATGCCGTTCAGCTCGTGGCCGCGCTCGACGAGCCCGAGGACCAGAACTTCGTCCGCGCGCACGCACAGGCCGACCTTGCGGAGCACGGCGACGAAAGGCGAGCAACCACAAGGATTTTCGGCTCCAAACCAGGCGCGTACGGGGCGGGCATCCTCCCCCTCATCGAGTCCGGCAGCTGGCGCGACGACAAGGACCTGGCCGAGGTCTACACGACGTGGGGTGGCTACGCCTACGGCCGCGACCTCGACGGCGCTCCCGCGCAGGAAGACATGCGGACGTCGTACCGGCGAATTGCGGTGGCAGCCAAGAACACTGACACCCGCGAGCACGACATCGCCGACTCCGACGACTACTTCCAGTACCACGGCGGCATGGTCGCCACGGTGCGCGCGCTCACGGGAGAGGAGCCGGCGGCGTACATCGGAGATTCCACTTCGCCCGATGTGGTCCGTACGCGCTCGCTGGGTCAGGAGACATCTCGCGTCTTCCGGGCCCGCGTCGTCAACCCTCGCTGGATCTCCGCGATGCGGCGGCATGGCTACAAGGGTGCGTTCGAGCTGGCAGCGACGGTCGACTACCTCTTCGGATACGACGCGACGACCGGCGTGGTCACCGACCACATGTATGAGACTCTCGCCCAGACCTACGCGCTCGACGAGGAGACGCAGGCGTTCATGCGGCACGCCAACCCCTGGGCGTTGCGAGGCATCATCGAGCGGCTGCACGAGGCGCACGAGCGTGAGCTGTGGGCCGAGCCCGAGCCGGGCACCCTGGAGGCACTCCAGCAGGTGTATCTGGAGCTCGAGGGTGACTTGGAGGACCGCGAGTCGCGATGAGTGAGCCAGTGCACGTGAGCGTGATCGGTATCGGCTGTGGCAGTCCCGATCACCTGACGCTGCAAGCGATTCGGGCGCTTGGACAGCTGGACGCCGTCCTCCTCACCGACAAACGGTCCGGTGAGGACCCCCTCGTGCACGTACGCGAGCAGATCGTGGCCGAGCACGCTGCGCAGGCGAGGTCGGTCGTGGTGCACGACCCACCGCGCGAGCGGCGCGCTGACCACGTCGGCGACCAGGCGTCGTACGAGCAAGCCGTGTCGGTCTGGCACCAGGCTCGGGCGACAGCGTTCGCCGAGGTCCTCGCGACGCATGTCGGCCGCCGCGTCGGGTTCCTCGTCTGGGGTGACCCGGCGTTCTACGACTCGACCCTGCGGATCCTGGAGCAGGTCCGCTCGACCGGCCTCGGCCTGACGATCGACACCATCCCCGGCATCAGTGCGATCCAGCTGCTGGCCGCACGACATGGGTTGGTACTCAACGAGATCGGCACCTCGATCACCGTCACCACCGGCCGTCGCCTTGCCGACGAAGTAGCCCGCGGGACCGACAACATCCTCGTCATGCTGAACCGCACCCTGGACGCCGCGTCGATCGAAGGCGACTGGCAGATCTGGTGGGGCGGCAACCTCGGCACCGAGCACGAGTCGCTGCTGGCCGGCGACCTCCGAGAGAACACACCGCAGATCGAGGTCGAGCGCGACCGACTGCGTACGACGGCCGGTTGGGTCATGGATCTCTACCTCCTCCGCCGCACCGGGCCGGGCCACTCTCCCTGACACCGGGCCAAACGGGCCTTGGTCACGGCACCCGTCGGGCCACTTCTCATGACACCGGGGCCAACGCCCCCTTGGTCAGGCCGTCGGCTTCCGACGCGTCGGTGGTGTCGGCTCGGTGCCGGCGAGCGCGAAGAACGGGGCGGTCATCTTCTCCAGCGCGGTGACTGTGGCAGCGTGCTTCTCCGCCATGTCTGCGGCGAGGCCGGCCAGCTGCTCCTGGGCCTCCGCGAGTGCCGAGATCGACTCCGCGAGCTCACGCTGGCGAACGATGAAGTCCTGCAGCGGCTGAGCGGTCACACCGGCCAGTCCAGTGAGGGCGCCGGCAAGCTCGGTGACCTGCCTCAGCAGCTCATCGGGAGCAGTCACGCCGGTGACCGCGGTGTCGCGCATCGTGCGCAGCGACTCCATGGCGAGCTTGACCGCAGCCTTCTGCGACTTGTTGAGCACCTCGAACGGATCGGCCATGCCAGGCAGCCTGCCAGCGTTCGGCCCCGGACGGAAGACTGCCGACGCCCGGGCCGGACCGGCTAGGGCGTCGGGAAGACCACCTTCACCGGCTTGGTCGAGCCGTCCGTCGTGCCGATGCCGAGCTGGCCATCGTCGTTGCCACCCCAGCAGTAGACCGTCAGCTCCGCAGCCCGCACTGCCGCGCAGCTGTGCGCAGTCCCTGCGGCGACCGAGGACGCAGAGCCAGAAATCGAGGCTGTCACCGGAGAGGTCCGAGACTCTGTCGTGCCGTCCCCCAGCTGACCCGACCTATTGCTGCCGGAGCAGACGACGGCGTACCACCGATCGACCCGACACGAGTGCGTCGTCGAGATGGACGCGGCTGGCACCGCCTGCGGGAGGCTGCGGGACGGCGCGATGACGTCCGTCGTGCTGCCGACACCCGCCTGCCCCAGGTCGTTCTGGCCGAAGCACCGGCTCTGGTTCGCGTCGAGCAGGCACGTACTGTTGCCACCCGCGTCGACCCGCGCGGCGTACGGGGCTGTCACCGCCGCACGCGTTGGTGACGTTGAGCCGACCGTGCTGCGGTTGCCGAACTGGTTGCGGTCGTTGGCGCCCCAGCACCAGGTCGACGCGTCGATACCGATCGCACAGCTGTGCCCAGCGCCAGCTCCGACGTAGTTGGCCTTGACGCCAAGGCCAGTGATCGTGGTCGGCGTCAGCGTGCCCGGGCCTTCGTGACCCGACTGGCCCTTGTCGTTGGCACCCCAGCACTGCACGGCACCACTCGTCAGCGCAGCGCAGGCATGCTGAGTGCCGACCGCGATCTGCAGTGCGGCGCCGGCCAGGCCATTGACGGCCACGGGCGTGCTCGACTCCACAGGGCTTGCGCCCGGCAGGCGCAGACCCCAGCACTTCACTGCACCATCACGCATCAGGGCGCAGGTCTGGTCGCCGCCGGCGGAGAGCTGGACCACGTCCGACAACCCGGTGACGGCGACTGGCTTGGCCGATCCGCTCGTCGAACCGTTGCCCAGCTGACCGTGCGCACCCGCGCCCCAGCAGTACACCGCACCGCTCGACTGGCGAGCGCAGCTGTGCCGGTCACCCGCGACAACGTCGACGTCATGCCCGGCCTGTGGTGTCACGTCGATCGTGTAGGTGCGAGAGGCTCGCTGGCCGGAGGCGTCATCGACCTGGACGGTGAACGTCCAGGTGCCCGTACGATCGGTCGCGCCTGTGAGGTGATCCGCATCGTCGTAACCCGAGCCGGCCAGGACCAGGCCCGGTGGCGGCGAGCCGCTGACGACGCTCCATCGGTACGGCTGCCGTCCGCCCATGGGCGTGATCAGGTCCTCGTACGTCTGCCCCTGCCAGACCTCACGGAGCGGCTTCGGATCCACCTGCAACGGCCTCGCGAGGTCCTTGACGTATCCGATGACGTCGACGATGAGATCAGTCGCCGCTGAGTTGTAGATCTCGACCTTGCCGTCCGCGTTCGGCGCCACCGTCGTGGAGTTCATGAGCGACAGGTGCGCTGGGAAGTTCAGCGTGGAAGTGCCTGTGTTCGGACCGACGCGCAGCCAGCCGGCAGACGCCGGATCGACCGCACGGACGGTCAGCTGGACCGCCCGCACACCGGTCGCCGGGACGCCTCCGTGACCGGCGACCGTGAGCATGGTCGTGGCCCCAGCCGCCAGACGGGCCTTCGGGACGCCCACCCCGGAATGGGAGTCGGCAAGGCGCGCTGGTGCGATCGGCACGTAGTCAGACCCCGCGGTCGGTACCCAGCCGAGGACGTCTACCACGAGGTGGGTTCCTTGCGAGCTGTAGATGCTGACCGCTCCGCCGGATCCCACCTTGCTGACGGTGAGCCCCGACCGTGGCGCGCCGTAGGTCACGAGAGCAGGGAACGATGAGCGCGTCGTACCGCTCGGGAAGGTCGACAACCACCCGGTGCTGCCCGATATCGCCCCCACGTTGAGTACCACTGCGGCGACGCCTGTCGTCGGTACTCCGGCCTTACCCGTGATCTGCACCGTCGTCGTCGATCCAGCTGTCGGCACAGGGCCGGACGTGCGGGTGTCACGCACCCGGGCCGGCATCGTCGGACGATAAGCAGCACCCTTCTCGAAGTAGCCCAGGACGTCGATGAGGACGTCGGATGCGACTGAGCTGAAGACGCTCAGCTGCTGGTTCGACGTCAGCCGCACGATCGCTTCGTTGGTGGTGGCTTGGCCTTTCTGGACATGCAGGGTGCTCTGCGCGTTCGACACGCTCCCGTCCCACGGCACGACGTTGACGTAGCCCGACGCAGACGGGCCGATCGCGCTCACGTTGACCACGACGGCGCTCGCGCCGTCCGGGATCTGTGCTGACGGGTCCATCGCAACATCGACCGTCTGACCTGCCGTCAGACGGTGCGCTCCGCGACCGACGCGGGTGTCGACCGCGCGGTACGGACTCATCGGGACGTACCCATAGCCGATCTCCGAGCTCACGGTCGCGGACAGACCGGCGGGCCGCGGCGCCGCTGCGGTGGCGACGGATGCTCCCGCTGACAGACCGGCAAAGGCCAGCACCACGACCCACAAGCGCACGAGCGCACCACGTACTGACATTTCAAAGGCCCCCTGTTGAACACAAAAGTCGGCGAAAAGTAGCACGGCACTTCGACGCCTGAAGCGCGATCTTCTAACCCAGCGGTCGACCAGAAAGAATTGCCGCGAGCGGCATGCGAGAGGGGCCCGAGTCCGAAGACTCGAGCCCCTCTCAGGTCGCTCGCCGAGGCGAGCTCAGATCACTTGAGGATCTTGACGACCCGGCCGGCGCCAACGGTGCGGCCACCCTCGCGGATAGCGAAGCGAAGGCCCTCCTCCATGGCGATGGGCTGAATCAGCTCAACGCGCATGTCGGTGTTGTCACCAGGCATGACCATCTCGACACCCTCGGGCAGGTGCACGACACCAGTCACGTCCGTCGTACGGAAGTAGAACTGGGGACGGTAGTTGTCGTAGAACGGCGTGTGACGGCCACCCTCGTCCTTGCCCAGGATGTAGACCTGAGCGTCGAACTCGGTGTGCGGCGTGATCGAGCCGGGCTTGACGACAACCTGGCCGCGCTCGACGTCCTCGCGCTTGGTGCCACGCAGGAGCAGGCCGACGTTCTCGCCCGCACGACCCTCGTCGAGCAGCTTGCGGAACATCTCGATACCGGTGACCGTCGTCTTCGACGAGGTCTCCTTGATGCCGACGATCTCGACCTCTTCGTTGACGTTGAGCACGCCGCGCTCGATACGACCGGTGACGACGGTGCCACGACCGGTGATCGTGAAGACGTCCTCGATCGGCATCAGGAAGGGCTTCTCGATGTCGCGGACCGGGTCCGGGATCGACTCGTCAACCGCGTCCATGAGCTCTTCGACCGACTTCGTCCACTCCGCGTCGCCCTCGAGCGCCTTCAGCGCCGAGACACGCACGACCGGGGCGTTGTCGCCGTCGAACTCCTGGCTGGACAGCAGCTCGCGGACCTCCATCTCGACGAGCTCGAGGATCTCCTCGTCGTCGACCATGTCGGCCTTGTTCAGCGCCACCAGGATGTAGGGCACGCCCACCTGGCGAGCGAGCAGCACGTGCTCGCGGGTCTGCGGCATCGGACCGTCGGTGGCGGCGACCACGAGGATCGCGCCGTCCATCTGAGCCGCACCGGTGATCATGTTCTTCACGTAGTCAGCGTGGCCCGGAGCATCGACGTGCGCGTAGTGACGCGACTCCGTCTCGTACTCCTGGTGGGACACGTTGATCGTGATACCGCGCTGCTTCTCCTCGGGGGCGTTGTCGATCTGGTCGAACGCCGAGGCGGTGTTCAGGTCGGGGAACTTGTCCGCCAGCACCTTGGTGATCGCAGCCGTCAGCGTCGTCTTACCGTGGTCGACGTGACCGATGGTGCCGATGTTGACGTGCGGCTTGGTCCGCTCGAACTTGGCCTTAGCCACTTGAGGTCCTCCTTCAAGGACTGTGTCGGACGCCGGGGCGGCGCCGGGTGGGTTTCTCTTTCCTTACCGGTGGGCTGACGCGAGGATACGCGTCACTCGCCCCGGATCTTCTTGATGATCTCCTCGGCGACGTTCTTGGGAACCTCGACGTAGGAGTCGAACTGCATCGTGTAGTTGGCACGACCCTGCGTCTTGGAACGCAGGTCGCCGACATACCCGAACATCTCGGACAGCGGAACCAGGCCCTTGACGACCTTTGCACCGCTGATGTCCTCCATGGCCTGAATCTGACCACGGCGGGAGTTGATGTCGCCGATGACGTCGCCCATGTACTCCTCGGGCGTACGCACCTCGACGGCCATCGTCGGCTCGAGCAGGACCGGGTCGGCCTTGCGGACGGTCTCCTTGAGGACCATCGAGCCGGCGATCTTGAACGCCATCTCCGAGGAGTCGACGTCGTGGTAGGCGCCATCGAGCAGCGTCACCTTGATGCCCACCAGGGGGTAACCGGCGAGGACACCGAGCTGCATGGCCTCCTGGATGCCCTGGTCGACCGACGGGATGTACTCGCGCGGGATACGACCACCGGAGACGGCGTTCTCGAACTCGTAGAGCTCGCCCTCGGTCGTGTCCAGCGGCTCGAGCGTGACCTGCACCTTGGCGAACTGACCCGACCCACCGGTCTGCTTCTTGTGGGTGTAGCTGTACTTCTCGACCGAGCGACGGATCGTCTCGCGGTAGGCCACCTGCGGCGCACCGACGTTGGCCTCGACCTTGAACTCCCGCTTCATGCGGTCGACCAGGATGTCGAGGTGCAGCTCGCCCATGCCGCCGATGATGGTCTGGCCGGTCTCCTCGTCCTGGCGGACCGAGAATGTCGGGTCCTCCTGCGCGAGCTTCTGGATGGCGATGGAGAGCTTTTCCTGGTCACCCTTGGTCTTGGGCTCGATGGCCACGTGGATGACCGGCTCCGGGAACGTCATCGACTCGAGCACGATCTGCTCGTTCGGGTCGCAGAGCGTGTCGCCGGTCGTGGTGTCCTTCAGACCGATGGCCGCGTAGATGTGGCCGGCCACGGCCTCCTCGACCGGGTTCTCCTTGTTGGCGTGCATCTGGAAGAGCTTGCCAACGCGCTCCTTCTTGCCCTTGGTCGAGTTCGCCACGGCGCTACCGGCCCCGATGCGACCGGAGTAGACGCGGATGAACGTCAGGGTGCCGAAGAACGGGTGCGAGGCGACCTTGAAGGCCAGAGCCGAGAACGGCGCGTCCTTGCTGGGCTCGCGAGTGATCTCCTCACCCTCGGCGCCCGGCTTGTGGCCGATCATCGGGGGCACGTCCAGCGGCGACGGCAGGAAGTCCACGACCGCGTCCAGCATCGGCTGCACGCCGCGGTTCTTGAACGCCGAGCCACACAGGATCGGGTAGAGCTCGGAGCGGACCGTGAGCTTGCGGATGGCGCCCTTGATCTCGGCGACCGTGAGCTCGTTGCCCTCGAGGTACTTCTCCATGAGAGCGTCATCGGCCTCGGCCACGCGCTCGACGAGTGCCTGGCGGTACTCCTGCGCCTTCTCCTGCAGGTCGGCCGGGATCTCCTGGATCTCGTACTTCGCACCCATGGTGACGTCACCCTTGGAGTCACCGGGCCACACCAGGGCACGCATCTCGACGAGGTCGACGACACCGACGAAGTCGGCCTCGGACCCGATCGGCAGCTGGAGCACGAGCGGCTCGGCGCCGAGGCGGTCCTTCACGGTCTGCACGGTGAAGTAGAAGTCCGCGCCCATCTTGTCCATCTTGTTGACGAACGCGATGCGGGGGACGTCGTACTTGTCGGCCTGACGCCAGACGGTCTCGGACTGGGGCTCGACACCCTCCTTGCCGTCGAAGACGGCCACGGCGCCGTCGAGGACGCGCAGCGAGCGCTCCACCTCGACCGTGAAGTCGACGTGCCCGGGGGTGTCGATGATGTTGATCTGGTTGTCGCCCCAGAAGCTGGTGACCGCGGCAGACGTGATCGTGATGCCGCGCTCCTTCTCCTGCTCCATCCAGTCAGTGGTCGAGGCACCGTCGTGCGTCTCACCGATCTTGTGGTTGACGCCCGTGTAGAACAGGATGCGCTCGGTCGTCGTGGTCTTGCCGGCATCGATGTGCGCCATGATGCCGATGTTGCGGACCTTGTTGAGGTCGGTCAGCACGTCGAGTGCCACGTGAGTCTCTTCTCGTCTCTTGCGGGCCGTTTTGCGGGCGGGTTCGTTGCGATGGGTGTCGTACGCCGGTCACGCGCCTGGCGCGCGGTACGCACCGAGGGGGGCGACCGGCGTACGGGACATCACCAGCGGTAGTGCGCGAAGGCCTTGTTCGACTCGGCCATCTTGTGCGTGTCCTCGCGACGCTTCACCGCGGCACCCAGGCCGTTGGACGCGTCGAGGATCTCGTTCATGAGGCGCTCGGTCATCGACTTCTCGCGACGCTGACGCGCGTAGCCGACCAACCAGCGCAGCGACAGCGTCACGGCACGGTTGGGCTTGACCTCGATCGGCACCTGGTAGGTCGCACCACCGACACGGCGGGACTTGACCTCGAGGGCGGGCTTGACGTTGTCCAGCGCACGCTTGAGCGTGACAACCGGGTCCGTGCCCGTCTTCTCCTTGCAGCCCTCCAGCGCGCCGTAGACGATGCGCTCAGCGGTGGACTTCTTGCCGTCCAGGAGGATCTTGTTGACCAGCTGGGTCACCAGCGGCGAGCCGTAGACCGGGTCGACGACCAGGGGGCGCTTGGGCGCGGGTCCCTTGCGAGGCATTACTTCTTCTCCTTCTTGGCGCCGTAGCGGCTACGAGCCTGCTGGCGACCCTTGACACCCTGGGTGTCGAGGGAGCCGCGGATGATCTTGTAGCGCACACCGGGAAGGTCCTTCACACGGCCGCCACGCACGAGCACGATCGAGTGCTCCTGCAGGTTGTGACCGACGCCCGGGATGTAAGCGGTGACCTCGACGCCCGAGGTGAGCTTCACGCGAGCGACCTTGCGCAGCGCGGAGTTCGGCTTCTTCGGCGTCGTGGTGTAGACGCGCGTGCACACGCCGCGTCGCTGGGGGCTGCCCTTAAGAGCCGGGGTGGAGGCCTTGGTGGCCTTGTCCTGGCGACCCTTACGGACGAGCTGGTTGATGGTAGGCAACCTGTTCTCCGACCTTGTCGTTGTCTTGTCTGCCGGGCAGCAGGCGTGGTGCGCCCGCTCCCCGACTCCTTGGTTGGTCCGATCCGCTGACGCGACCCACGAGGTCGGGTGTGTCGGACCGGCGCCCTCCCCTGCACTCCTGTCAGGCAGATGCCTGCAGACGCCCGGCGAGGGATCGTGCTGACTGACCTCACCCAGTACGAGACCGGGGGCGACCAGCTGGGCATGGAGAAACCCACGCACGAGCGTCAAGGGTACCGGCCCGTGGCGCAGGCATCCAAATCGAATGACCGGGCCGGAGTGGACGCCAGTGACAGACGCCACGCCGAGCGCTTTGACGGTCGGTCACACGTCTGCGCAGGCGGATCGCTTAAGATCCCACGGCAAGGGGATGCGCGGGGGGCTCATCCTGACGGGGAAGGTCACGATTTCGCATGTCAGCGGACGCTGTCGCGCTCAGACGAGCCGGTCTGCCGGAGCTCAGTCAGGTGCTCGGCACCCTCTGGCTGCCGGTCGGCACCCTCGTATTCCTGACCTACACCGCGTCGTACGGCCTGCCGTTCGGTCCCGGGCTGCTCGCCCTCGTGATGATCGGCGTGACACAGGTCCTGCCCGGCGCGCTCCTGTGGCGCTGTCTGCGCCCTCGCCGCGGCTGGCTGCTCGAGGACGTCGCTCTGGGCTTCAGCCTCGGGATCGGGCTCGCCGTGCTGTCCCAGATCGTTGGCGGCTACCTCGACGCGCGATGGCCGTCCGTGGTCCTGCCCCTGGCAGTAGCCGCAGCTCTCATTGCCACCCCTGTCACACGACGACGCATCGTGGAGGCTCGCTGGGAGCCGGTGCCCTGGTGGATGGGTGCAGGGGTCGCCGCGTTCGCGCTCGCTGCGCTGCCGCAGCTGCTCACCTTCGCCCGGCAGAACCGCGTGACCTGGCCGGACGGGCCAGGCGCCCCACAGGTCGACCAGTACTTCCACATCGCCCTGGCCGGGCAGATGCTGCACCGCGGGCCCACCGCGTGGCCGTTCGTGTCGACCGAGCCGCTGGAGTACCACTGGCTGACACACGTGTGGATGGCCCAGGTCACGGCGTCCTCGGGTCTGGGTCTCGACCAGGTAGACCTGCGGCTCCTGCCGACGATCGTGCCCGTCCTCACCGTCGCTTCGACCGCTGCACTGGCCCTGCGCCTGTCGGGCAAGCCGTGGGTCGCGACGCTGGCTGCAGGCATCGTCATGATCGGCGGAAAGGCCAACCCCTGGGCGATTCCCGGCAACCACCTGCCCTTCACGCCGGACTCCCCGACGCTGGGCCTCAGCGTGCCGGTCCTGCTGTCGCTCGTCGCAGTACTGGCGATGCGGTGGCGGGGCCAGGCCCGGTCCGGCTCGATGATCGCCCTGATCGCTCTCACCGTCCTCGCTAGCGGCACCAAGGGGTCGACGACACCCTTGGTGATCGCGGGCACTGGCCTGGCACTCGTGGCGATGCTGCTCTGGCGGCGCACGGTGGCTCGCCTGGTCCTGCTCGACTTTGTCGTGCTGTGCGCAGCGCTGATGCTGACCGTCCGGATCATCTTCGGCGGCTCGGCGGCGGGGCTGACCTACAACCCGGACGCCGCCGCGCACATGACCATGATGGGCGGGCTGCTCGGAGTAGCGCAGTCGCGCGCGGCGCACGCCGTCATTGTCATCTACCTGCTTGTTGCCGGCATGTCCCGCGGGGCGCTGGCGTTCGCGCTCCCGTTCCGCTCCTCCACCACGGATGGTCGGCGGGATCCGATCACGTGGGTCCTCATCGGCGGCACCATCGCCGGCAGCTGCGCCCCGGCCCTGTTCGTGCAACCCGGCGCGAGCCAGTACTACTTCCTGGTGTCCGCATACCCGCTAGGAGCTGTCGGGTCGGCACTCGGAGTGGCCGTACTCCTGCGGACCGTCGGTCGGCGCCAGAAGGCCGTACTCGCGCTGATCGCCGTTGCTGGCGGACTGGCTGTCTATGCGCTGCCGACGATCATTGCCGGCAACGTCCGACACGACGACCCGGGCTCGGCCGCACGGATCATGCTCGTCGCGCTGGGCATCGCCGCTGTCGCCGGCCTGGTCGCCACCGCGCTGGTCCGGCCGGCCCTGCGGCTTCGAATAGGCCTCGGGGCCGTGGCAGCCGCCATTCTCTCCTCGGGCACGATCGCCATGATGGACACCTGGGGCGACCCCCTGCCACGTACCCACAGCGTCAGTCTCGGGGCCCCCGGCGCGGTCAGTCAGGGCCAGATCGACACCGCGCGGTTCATCCGCAACCACTCCCGTGGCCATGACCTGGTGATGAGCAACCGTCACTGCATGACACCGAACCCTGAGCCGGGGCGCTGCGACAACCGCCGGTTCGTCGTGGCGGCGTTCAGCGAGCGTCAGGTGCTTCTCGAGGGATGGGGCTACTCCCCCACGGTCAGTCGGCTCGCTCCGCAAGGTCGTCTGTCCATGACGTTGCCGTTCTGGAACCAGCCGCTCCAACGGCTCAACGACGGCTTCTTCACCAGGCCGACGGCCAAGGCGCGGATGTTGTTGTGGGACAAGGGCGTTCGTTGGGCCTACTCCGACAACCAGGTGCCGCACACCGTGTCGCTCGCGCCGTACGCGAGGGCGCGATACCACGCGAAGGACGGATCGGCGACGGCTTGGCAGCTGCTCCCGCCGCCGCGACGGTCGGCGTCATGACCCCCGATCTGACGGTCGTCGTACCCATGTACAACGAGGAGGAGGTCATCACCCTCTTCGTTGAGCGGCTGCGCCCTACCCTCGACGGACTCGAAGCCGCCTACGAGGTCCTCGTCGTGGACGACGGCTCGGCCGATCAGACGCCGGTCCTGCTGCAGCGCTTCAGACGCACGTGGCCCGAGCTGCGGGTCATCCGGCTGCGGGCCAACTCCGGCCATCAGGCGGCCATCTCGGCCGGTCTCGCCAATGCCCGTGGCGGCTGGGTCGCCACCATCGATGCGGACCTGCAGGACCCGCCTGAGGTCATCGCCGAGATGGTTCGAGCCGGCCAGGACCAGGACGTCGATGTGGTCTACGGCGTCCGGGGTGACCGCAGCACGGACAGCGCCTTCAAGCGCACCACGGCGCGGGCGTTCTACCGCCTGATGCGGCTGGTGGGCGGCGACTCCATCCGCATGGACGCCGGGGACTTCCGGCTGATGTCCCGGGCCACGGTCGATGCCGTCAATGCCCTGCCCGAGCAGCACCGGGTGCTGCGCCTGATCATCCCGACGCTCGGCTTCCCCTCGACAGAGGTCACCTATCGCCGTGATGCTCGCGCGGCGGGCAGCTCGAAGTACCCGCTGTCCAAGATGCTGCGGCTGTCCCTGGACTCCCTCACCGGACTCAGCCTCGCTCCCCTGCGCCTGGCCACGTGGTTCGGCCTCGGCGGGTTCCTGCTCGCGGCCGTGCTGCTCGCCTATGCCGTCATCGGCAAGGTCCTCGGCAACCCGATCTCGGGCTGGACCTCGACGGTCGTCATCGTCGCGGGTTTCGCCGCGTTCCAGCTGCTGTGCCTCGGCATTCTCGGTGAGTACGTCGGCCGCATCTACTCCACCCAGCAGGCACGCCCGACCTACTACGTGACCTACGACTCCCTGATGGCCCAGGACCGCGCCGCGGCCGGGTCACGGGGCTGAACCCAGCTCCGTCCTGAACGCGCGGCAGGCGTCGTACGACGGCAGCAGCCCGGCCGCGCGTGCGTCCTCCAGGGTGGGGGCCGCCGCGTCCTTCGGGGACAAGGTCGGCTCGAGCCCGTCGGGCAGCTCGAGCCCGATGGCGGGGTCCAACGGGTGAAGGCCGTGCTCACGCGTCGGGTTGTATGCCGCGCTGCACAGGTAGTGCGCGGTCGAGCCGTCCTCCAGCGCGCACAGCGCATGACCCAGGCCCTCTGAGAGGTAGACCGCCCGGCGGTCGACCGTGTCGAGCAGGACGCTCTGCCACTGGCCGAACGTCGGTGAACCGACGCGGATGTCGACGACGAAGTCCAAGAACGAGCCGCTGAGCGCCGTGACGTACTTCGCCTGCGACGGCGGCACATCGGCGTAGTGGATACCGCGCAGCGCACCGCGCGCAGACACCGAGACGTTGGTCTGCAGGACCCGCATCTCATGGCCGGTCAGCTCGGCCAGCAGATCACCACGGAACGCCTCCAGGAACACCCCACGGTCGTCGGGAAACTGACGCGGCGTCACCTGATAGGCGCCCTCGATCCGCAGCGGCTCGATCTCCATCAGGTGTCCTTGCCTTCGCGCAGCAGCTCGTGCAGATAGGCGCCGTAACCGCTCTTGACCAGCGCGTCCGCCCGCTCGCCGAGGCCGGTGTCGCTCAGCCAGCCCTGTCGCCAGGCGACCTCCTCGGGGCAGCCGACCTTGAGCCCCTGCCGGGCCTCCACGACCTGAACGAACTGACTGGCCTCGATCAGGCCGGCGAACGTCCCGGTGTCCAGCCAGGCGGTGCCACGCGGCAGCACGGTGACCCGGAGCGTGCCGCGCTCGAGGTAGGCGTTGTTGACGCCCGTGATCTCCAGCTCGCCGCGATCGCTCGGCGTCAGGCCACGGGCGATCTCGATGACGTCGTTGTCGTAGAAGTACAGCCCCGGCACGGCGTAGCTCGACCGCGGCTGCACCGGCTTCTCCTCGATCGAGAGCACGGTTCCGTCGTCACCGAACTCCACGACGCCGTACGCCGTCGGATCGGCCACGTGATAGGCGAAGATCTGGCCCCCGACCACGTCCGTGTGGTCCGACAGACGGGTGCCGAGCCCGGGCCCGAAGAACAGGTTGTCGCCGAGCACCAGCGCGACGGAGTCGCCTCCGATGAAGTCGGCACCGAGGACGAACGCCTGCGCCAGGCCCTCCGGGCGCGGCTGCGTGACGTAGGTCAGGCGGATCCCCCACTGGCTGCCGTCGCCGAGAAGCCGCCGGAACTGCTCCTGGTCTTGCGGCGTGGTGATGATCAGGATGTCGTTGATCCCGGCCAGCATCAGCGTCGAGATCGGGTAGTAGACCAGTGGTTTGTCATAGACCGGTACGAGCTGCTTGCTGATGCCCTGAGTGATCGGGTGCAGCCTCGTACCCGTGCCCCCTGCTAGCACGATCCCCTTCATGCTCGGAGACTACGGGCTACTGTCCGGACCATGAGGGTGCTTGTGACAGGTGGGGCGGGGTTCATCGGGTCGGGTTTCGTGCTGAGAGCGAGCGAGCGTCGACCCGACTGGCAGATCACGGTGCTCGATGCCCTGACGTACGCCGCCCATCCCGCCTCCCTCGACCCGGTCACCGATCGGGTCGACCTGGTCAAGGGATCGGTCACCGATCCGGATCTGGTCGATCAGCTGGTCGCTGAGCACGACGTCGTCGTGCACTTCGCCGCCGAGTCGCACAACGACAACAGCCTCGATGAGCCCTGGCCTTTCGTCGACACCAACGTCATCGGGACGTTCAGGGTCTTGGAGGCCGTACGCCGGCACGGCACGCGGCTGCACCACATCTCGACCGACGAGGTCTACGGCGACCTCGCCCTGGACGATCCGTCGCGCTTCACCGAGGGCACACCGGTCAACCCGTCCAGCCCGTACTCCGCGACCAAGGCGAGCGCAGATCTGTTGGTACGAGCGTGGATCCGCTCGTTCGCCATTCCGGCGACCTTAAGCAGCTGCTCCAACAACTACGGCCCCCGGCAGCACGTCGAGAAGTTCATCCCGCGGCAGATCACCGGAATCCTCGACGGCGTCCGGCCCAAGCTGTACGGCGCCGGCACAAACGTGCGCGACTGGATTCACGTCGATGACCACAACGACGCCGTAATCGCGATCCTCGAGCAAGGGCGGCTCGGCGAGACCTACCTGATCGGCGCGGACGGCGAGACCAGCAACCGCGATGTCGTCGCACTGCTCCTGGACCTGATGGGCAAGCCCGCAGACTGGTTTGACCTCGTCAACGATCGGCCCGGTCACGACCTGCGCTACGCCATCGACTCCAGCAAGCTGCGGGCCGAGACGGACTGGCAGCCGCGCTACCGCGACCTGCGAGCGGGCCTCGCCGCGACGATCGACTGGTACCGCGAGCACGAGTCGTGGTGGCGCGACGCCAAGGTCGAGGCCGAGCGCATCTACTCCCGGCTCGGGCGCTGACCGTGCGCGTCTTGGTCGCCGGTGCCGGCGGGATGCTGGGCGCCGATCTGCTGCCTCTGGCCCAGGCTGCGAGGTGGGACGTGACCGCAGCCACGCGCGCTGAGCTCGACGTCACCGATCCGCTCGCTTGCCACGACGCGGTCGCCGGACACGACCTGGTCATCAACCTGGCGGCCTGGACCGCAGTCGATGATGCCGAGTCGCTTGAGCGAGAAGCCTTTGCTGTCAACGCAACTGGCGCTGCCAACCTCGCCCGGGCGGCATCGGCGGCTGGCGCTTCGATGCTGCAGGTCTCGACCGACTACGTCTTCGCCGGAGACGCAACCACCCCGTACGCCGAAGACGCATCCACCGGGCCGCGGTCGGCGTACGGCCGTACCAAGCTCGCGGGCGAGTGGGCCGTGCGCGCCCTGTGTCCGTCGAGCTGGATCGTGCGGACCGCCTGGCTGTACGGCGCCGGTGGGCCGAGCTTCGTGCGCACCGTCGCGCGCCTCGCCGGCGAGCGGGACCAGCTGAGCGTGGTGGACGACCAGCGCGGCCAGCCGACCTGGACTCGTGACCTCGCCGACGGGCTCGCCCGCCTCATCGACGCCCAGGCGCCGTACGGCATCTACCACGCCACGGCGTCCGGCGAGACGACCTGGTTCGCGCTGGCGCGAGCGCTCTTCGAGGAGCTCGGACTCGATCCGGCCCGGATCCAGCCGACGACCGCGGAGGCGTACCAACGCCCTGCGCCGCGACCGGCGTACAGCGTGCTCGGTCACGATGCGTGGACTGCGGCCGGTCTCGCACCGCTGCGCGACTGGCGCGAGGCGCTCGCGGAGGCCGTCCCTCAGGTCGTGACCGCCTCGACCGCGCCCTGATACCTCGACACTCGCCGAAGTGTCGTCATGTCATCGTGGCCGGGTGCGTAGCCCTTCAATGCAACCGTGGCTCCGAGTTGCCCTCGCGTTGTTCGCGGTCGGCTGGGGTGCGAATCACTTCGCGCCGCTCCTGCCCGTCTACCGCGCTGAGAACGGCCTCTCGGAGACCGTGGTCACCGCGATGTTCGCCGCCTATGTCCTCGGGTTGATCCCGGCGCTCCTCGTCGCGGCTGTGGTCGCGAACCGGTTCGGTCACCGAGTGATCGTGCGAGCGGTCGTGGTGGGAGCGGTCGCAGCGTCGGTATTGCTCGCCGTCGGTGGGTCGCAGACGTGGGTGTTGTTCGTCGGCCGGGTCCTCTACGGCGCCTGTATGGGCGCGGCCATGGCGCCAGGCACGACGTGGATCAAGGAGCTGTCCGCAGGCGCACCGACCGGCACCGGCGCTCGACGAGCCGCGATCGCGCTCTCCGCAGGCTTCGGCGGTGGACCGTTGATCTCCGGCGCCCTCGCCGAGTGGCTGCCCGCACCCAGGGTCCTGCCGTACGTCGTGCACGTCGCCCTGATGCTCGCGATCGGCGCGGTCGTGTGGCGTACGCCGGAGCCGGCTCTCCCCTCGACCGGCGCGAGCAGCGCCACACCCGACCCCGTCGTACGCCATCGGCACCCAGTCCTCACGGCCGGGTTCTGGGCGTGGATCGCGCCCGTCGCGCCGTGGGTGTTCACCTGTGCGACGGTCGGCATCGTGATCCTGCCGAGCCTGGTGCACGAGCAGACGGGTGAGCTGTCGATCGCCTTCACCGGGCTGATGGCCGGGCTCACCCTCGGGACGGGCGTGCTCGTCCAGCAGCCGGCGCGAGGCATCGAGGCGCGTCATCCGGGCCGCGTCAGCGTGATGGGGATGGGAGCAGCGCTCGCAGGTGTCCTGCTCACTACCCTCGTGACCCAGGTGCGGTCGCCGCTGCTCGCGATGGCCGGCGCCATCGTCCTGGGCTGTGGCTACGGGATGACACTGGTCGGCGGCCTGACGCGCGTCGAGCACACCGCTCGGCCACGTGAGCTCGCGCTGACCAACGCGGTGTTCTACAGCCTGACCTACCTGGGCTTCTTCGTGCCGACGGTCGCGTCCGCGCTCACCGACGTCTGGTCGCAGAGCACGATCCTGATCGGTCTGGCAGCACTCGCCGCACTGAGCGCTGCCGTCGCGGTCGCTGCCGCGGACCGACCTGCCCGGCGGGTTGTCACGCCGGAGCCGGTTGCCTGAGTCGCCGTTCGCCGTTCGCCGGGCGTGGGAGGCGGGAGACTGAGCCCGTGACCACTCGGCTGCCGTCGCCCTGTCTGGTGATCCTTGCCGGCCCGTCGGGGTCGGGGAAGTCCACGTGGGCAGCCGAGCACTTCGGCGGACACGCCATCGTCTCGAGTGATGCGTTGCGCGCGGTGGTGGGCACGGGGACGGACGACATCGCCGCCAGCACGGACGCGTTCGCGCTGCTGGACGAGATCGTCACCCGTCGGGTCGCGCGCGGTCTCACGACGGTCGTCGACACCACAGGCCTCGACGCCGACCGCCGCTCGCACTGGCGCTCAATGGCAGCTGACGCCGAAATGCCCTGTGTCGCAGTCGTATTCGACACCCCAGCGACGGAGTGCCGCGCCCGCAACCGGTCACGCCAACATCCGGTGCCGGCGAGTGCGCTCACGGCTCAGCTGCGCGCGTGGCCGGCCGTCCGGGACGCGCTCGCGGGCGAGGGCTACGCGCAGGTCCTGACGCCAGAGCCGGTACGCGTGGTCCGGGCTCAGTTCACCGATGCCGCCGAAGCCGTACAACGTCAGGCTGACCAACCGGTCGGCCTACGCTTCGGGCTGCATCTCTCGAGCTTTCCTGGTGGGGCGGCGAACCTGTCGGCTCAGCTGCGCGAGGTCGCAACCGACGCCGAGCGGGCCGGGTTCGACGCGATCTACGTGATGGACCACTTCCGGCAGATCCCACAGGTCGGTCGCGCCTGGGACGACTTCCTGGAGAGCTGGACGACGCTAGCCTGGCTAGCCGCCTGCACCGAGCGCGTCCGACTCGGCACGCTGGTCACCGGCGTGATGTACCGGAACGTGGGTCACCTCGCCAAGATCGTCGCCACGCTCGACGTGCTCAGCGGCGGCCGTGCGGTGTGCGGGCTGGGGCTCGGGTGGTTCGAGGCCGAGCACAAGGCGTACGGCTGGCCCTTCCCTTCTCGCAACGAGCGGTACGCCCTGCTCGAGGACGCGTTGCAGGCGCTCCCCGTGCTCTGGGGCCCGGGAGGCAAGCCGTTCCGTGGCCAGACGCTGAATCTGCCTGATACGTCTGGATATCCGCGTCCGCTCCAGGCGCACGTGCCCATCATCCTGGGAGGCGGCGGAGAGCGGCGTACGCTCCGGCTCGCCGCCCAGTACGCCGACACGGCCAACGTGCTCGGCGACGTGAGCACAGTCGCACGCAAGGCCAGGGTGCTCGCCGCGCACTGCGCCGAGTCGCGTCGGGAGGTGGAGCTCTCGCACCTGACCACGGCGCTCATCGGCCGCACGCCAGCCGAGCTCGACGATCTCATCGGCCGGCTGCGCCCACGCGGCGCCGATCCGGCACGCTTCGCCGCCGAGATGAACGCCGGCACGGTCGACGACCAGATCGGTCGGTGTCGACAGCTGGCCGATGCAGGCGTTCAGGAGGTCATCCTGCGCCTGCCCGACCTGCCGGACACCTCAGCCCTGGACCGCGCAGCCGACGTCATCGCCGCCTTCCGCTGACCTTCGCCGCCCTGGCCGCACCGGTTCGACGTGAGGAAGAGTGCGCTCCACCGCACCAACCCTCAAGTCGAGCGACGACGAAGGGCGGCCCTCCCTTTCGGGAGAGCCGCCCTTCGTCGTACGAGCAGTCAGACTCAGTTGTCGGTGAAACCGAGCGACGCGTCGTCCAGGCGGACGGCCTCGCCACTGCCCGGGCCGAAGACCGGGTAGTCGTAGGCCTGGTAGTCCGGCAGGGCGTACAGCGCAGCCTTGGCCTCCTCGGTGGGCTCGACCGTGACGTTGCGGTAGCGCGTCAGGCCGGTACCCGCCGGGATGAGCTTTCCGAGGATGACGTTCTCCTTGAGGCCGAGCAGCGGGTCGCTCTTGGCGTGCATAGCCGCCTCGGTGAGCACTCGCGTCGTCTCCTGGAACGATGCCGCCGACAGCCACGAGTCCGTGGCCAGCGACGCCTTGGTGATACCCATCAGCTCGGGACGACCCGAAGCCGGACGGCCACCCTCGGCCAGCGAACGGCGCGAGGAGTCCTCGAACCGGCCACGCTCGGCCAGCTCGCCCGGAAGCAGGTCGGTGTCACCCGCGTCGATGATCGTCACGCGACGCAGCATCTGCCGCACGATGACCTCGATGTGCTTGTCGTGGATCGACACACCCTGCTGGCGGTACACGCTCTGGACCTCGTCCACGAGGTGCTTCTGCACCTCGCGAGCACCCAGGATGCGCAGCACCTGCTTGGGGTCGATGGCACCCTGCACGAGCAGCGTGCCGACCTCGACGTGCTGGCCGTCCTCGATCAGCAGGCGCGCACGCTTGCTGACCGGGTACGCGTGCTCCTCGGAGCCGTCGTCCGGCGTGAGCAGGATGCGACGAGCCTTGTCCGTCTCCTCCAGCTGTACGCGACCGGTCGCCTCGGCGATCGGCGCAACACCCTTGGGAGTACGAGCCTCGAAGAGCTCCACCACACGCGGCAGACCCTGCGTGATGTCGTCACCAGCCGCACCACCGGTGTGGAAGGTACGCATCGTCAGCTGGGTGCCGGGCTCACCGATCGACTGAGCGGCGATGATGCCGACAGCCTCACCGATGTCGACCAGCAGACCGGTCGCCAGCGACCGTCCGTAGCACTTGGCACAGGTGCCGACGCGGGACTCACAGGTGAGGACCGAACGAACCTTGACTTCCTTCACGCCAGCGGCGAGGAGCTTGTCCAGGTTGACGTCACCCAGGTCAGCGCCACCCGTGGCCAGCACGGTGCCGTCGACCTCGACGTCCTGGGCGAGCGTACGGGCGTAGACCGAGGTCTCCACGTCGTCGTGCTCGACCAGCTCACCGGCCGCGTTGGTCTGCGCGATCGGCATCGTCAGACCGCGATCGGTGCCGCAGTCCTCCTCGCGGATGATGACGTCCTGCGACACGTCGACCAGACGACGGGTCAGGTAACCCGAGTCGGCCGTACGCAGCGCGGTGTCAGCCAGACCCTTACGAGCACCGTGCGTGGAGATGAAGAACTCCAGCACCGACAGGCCCTCGCGGAAGTTGGCCATGATCGGGCGCGGGATGATCTCGCCCTTCGGGTTGGCCATCAGACCACGCATACCCGCAAGCTGACGCAGCTGGAACCAGTTGCCTCGAGCACCCGACGCCACCATGCGGTAGATCGGGTTCTTCTTCGGGAAGTTGTTCTCCATCTCCTTGGAGACGTCGTTCGCAGCCTGCGTCCAGATCTCGATGAGCTCCTGACGACGCTCGTCGTCGGTGATCAGACCGCGGTCGTACTGCTGCTGGACCTTGTTGGCCTTGGCCTCGTAGCCCTCAAGGATCTCGCCCTTGCGACCCGGCATGACGACGTCACCGATGGCGACCGTGGTGCCCGAGCGCGTGGCCCAGTGGAACCCGGTCTCCTTGAGCGCGTCCAGCGAAGCCGCAACCTGCACCTTGCTGTAACGCTCGGCGAGGTCGTTGACGATGGCCGACAGCGTCTTCTTGTCGACCGGCTGGTTCACGTACGCGTAGTCCTCGGGCAGCGTGTCGTTGAAGATCGCGCGACCCAGCGTCGTCTCGACAAGAGCCTCATCGGCCATGCCGTTGTCGCCCAGCTCCACGCCCTCAGGAAGGGCGGCGGTGTCGGACGGCACGAAGTCACGCAGACGGATCTTGACCAGCGAGCCGAGCTCGATCTCACCCGCGTCGAACGCCATCCTTGCCTCGGCGACCGTGGAGAACAGGCGACCGGCGCCCTTGCCCTCGTCGATCGGCGAGGTGAGGTGGAACAGGCCGATGATCATGTCCTGGGTGGGCATGGTCACGGGGCGACCGTCGGCCGGCTTCAGGATGTTGTTCGAGGACAGCATCAGGATGCGCGCCTCGGCCTGTGCCTCTGCGGACAGCGGCACGTGCACGGCCATCTGGTCACCGTCGAAGTCAGCGTTGAACGCCGAGCAGACGAGCGGGTGGATCTGGATGGCCTTACCCTCGACCAGCTGCGGCTCGAAGGCCTGGATGCCCAGACGGTGCAGCGTGGGTGCACGGTTCAGCAGCACCGGGTGCTCGGTGATGACCTCTTCGAGGACGTCCCACACGACCGGACGGGCTCGCTCGACCATGCGCTTGGCCGACTTGATGTTCTGCGCGTGGTCCAGGTCGACCAGACGCTTCATCACGAACGGCTTGAAGAGCTCCAGCGCCATCTGCTTGGGCAGACCACACTGGTGCAGCTTCAGCTGCGGACCGACGACGATGACCGAACGGCCGGAGTAGTCGACGCGCTTACCGAGCAGGTTCTGACGGAAACGACCCTGCTTGCCCTTGAGCATGTCGGACAGCGACTTCAGCGGCCGGTTGCCCGGACCGGTGACCGGACGTCCACGACGGCCGTTGTCGAACAGCGAGTCGACGGCCTCCTGGAGCATCCGCTTCTCGTTGTTGACGATGATCTCCGGCGCACCGAGGTCGAGCAGACGCTTGAGTCGGTTGTTGCGGTTGATCACGCGGCGGTACAGGTCGTTGAGGTCGGAGGTCGCGAAGCGGCCACCATCCAGCTGCACCATCGGACGCAGGTCCGGCGGGATGACCGGGACGCAGTCCAGGACCATGCCCGTGGGGTGGTTCTTGGTGAGCTGGAAGGCCGTGACGACCTTCAGACGCTTCAGCGCACGGGTCTTCTTCTGGCCCTTGCCGGTCGCGATGATCTCGCGCAGGGTCTCGCCCTCGGCGTCCAGGTCGAAGGTCTCCAGGCGCTTCTGCAGTGCAGCGGCGCCCATGCCGCCCTCGAAGTACAGACCGAAACGGTCACGCATCTCGCGGTAGAGGACCTCATCGCCCTCGAGGTCCTGGACCTTGAGGTTCTTGAAGCGGTCCCAGACCTGCTCGAGGCGCTCGATCTGCTGATCGGCGCGCTTGCGCAGCTGGTTCATCTCGCGCTCGGCGGACTCGCGCACCTTGCGGCGGGCGTCAGCCTTGGCGCCCTCCTTCTCGAGCTCGGCCAAGTCAGCCTCGAGCTTGGAAGCGCGGGTGTTGATGTCGCCGTCGCGGCGGTTCTCGATCTCCTTCTTCTCGACCTCGATCTGCGCCTCGAGCGAGGGCAGGTCAGCGTGACGCTGGTCCTCGTCGACAGACGTGATCATGTAGGCCGCGAAGTAGATGACCTTCTCGAGGTCCTTCGGAGCCAGGTCGAGCAGGTAGCCGAGGCGGCTCGGGACACCCTTGAAGTACCAGATGTGCGTGACCGGAGCGGCGAGCTCGATGTGGCCCATCCGCTCACGACGCACGCTCGAGCGAGTGACCTCGACGCCACAACGCTCACAGATGATGCCCTTGAAGCGGACACGCTTGTACTTGCCGCAGTAGCACTCCCAGTCACGGGTCGGACCGAAGATCTTCTCGCAGAAGAGTCCGTCCTTCTCCGGCTTCAGGGTGCGGTAGTTGATGGTCTCGGGCTTCTTGACCTCGCCGTGGCTCCAGGTACGGATGTCCTCAGCGGTGGCCAGGCCAATGCGCAGCTCGTCGAAGAAGTTGACGTCCAGCACAGTTGCTGCCTTCCTTCGTTCTAAGTCTTAAGAGGTCTGAGAGTTGTTAAATGACAGTCTGTTTCGGTGCCGTACGCCGGAGCTGAGCCCCGGCGTACGGCACCGAAGGGATCAGACCTCTTCGACGCTGCTCGGCTCGCGCCGAGACAGGTCAATACCGAGCTCCTCCGCCGCGCGGAAGACCTCCTGGTCGGAGTCACGCAGGTCGATCGTCTGACCGTCGGAGCTGAGCACCTCGACGTTCAGACACAGCGACTGCATCTCCTTGATGAGCACCTTGAAGGACTCGGGAATGCCCGGCTCGGGGATGTTCTCGCCCTTGACGATGGCCTCGTAGACCTTCACGCGACCGTTGACGTCATCGGACTTGATGGTGAGCAGCTCCTGCAGCGCGTACGCCGCGCCGTATGCCTCGAGCGCCCACACCTCCATCTCACCGAATCGCTGACCACCGAACTGCGCCTTACCACCCAGCGGCTGCTGCGTGATCATGGAGTACGGACCGGTCGAGCGGGCGTGGATCTTGTCGTCGACCAGGTGGTGCAGCTTCAGGATGTACATGTAGCCCACGGCCACCGGCTCGGGGAACGGCTCGCCGGAGCGACCGTCGAAGAGCGGCGTCTTGCCGGAGCCATCCACCAGGCGCACACCGTCGCGCGTCGGAGTCGTCGAGTCGAGCAGACCCGTGATCTCGCTCTCGCGAGCACCGTCGAACACCGGCGAGGCGATCCGCGTGAACGGACCGGCCTGACGGGCGTCGGCGGGGATCTTCTCGGCCCACTCCGGCGTGCCCTCGATGTTCCAGCCACGCGAGGCGGCCCAGCCCATGTGCAGCTCGAGCACCTGGCCCGGGTTCATCCGGGAGGGAACACCCAGCGGGTTGAGCACGACGTCGACCGGCGTGCCGTCCTCGAGGAACGGCATGTCCTCCACCGGCAGGATCTTGGCGATGACGCCCTTGTTGCCGTGGCGGCCGGCGAGCTTGTCACCGTCGGTGATCTTGCGCTTGTTGGCGACGTAGACCCGGACCAGCTGGTTGACGCCCGGCGGGAGCTCGTCGCCCTCGTCGCGGTCGAACACCCGGACGCCGATGACCGTGCCGGTCTCGCCGTGCGGCACCTTCATCGAGGTGTCGCGGACCTCACGCGCCTTCTCACCGAAGATGGCGCGCAGCAGGCGCTCCTCCGGCGTCAGCTCGGTCTCACCCTTGGGCGTGACCTTGCCGACGAGCAGGTCGCCGTCACGAACCTCAGCACCGATGCGGATGATGCCGCGCTCGTCCAGGTCCGCGAGGACCTCCTCGGAGACGTTCGGGATGTCCCGAGTGATCTCCTCCGGACCGAGCTTGGTGTCGCGCGCATCGATCTCGTGCTCCTCGATGTGGATCGAGGACAGGACGTCGTCCTGCACGAGACGCTGGCTGAGGATGATGGCGTCCTCGTAGTTGTGGCCCTCCCACGGCATGAATGCCACGAGGAGGTTCTTGCCCAGCGCCATCTCGCCACCGTCGGTCGCAGGACCGTCGGCGATGAAGGTGCCGGCCTCGACGCGGTCACCCGCCTCCACGACGACCCGCTGGTTGTAGCAGGTGCCCTGGTTGGAGCGGGTGAACTTGGCGATGCGGTACGTCTGGCGCGTGCCGTCGTCGTTGGCGATCGTCACCAGGTCGGCCGAGACCTCCTCGACGACACCGGCCTTCGTGGCGCGAACCACGTCACCGGAGTCGAGCGCGGTGCGGTACTCGATGCCCGTGCCGACCAGCGGCGCCTCGGACTTGACCAGCGGGACAGCCTGACGCTGCATGTTGGCGCCCATGAGCGCACGGTTGGCGTCGTCGTGCTCCAGGAACGGGATCAGCGCGGTCGCGGCCGAGACCATCTGGCGCGCGGACACGTCCATGTAGTCGACCTCTTCGGCCGGGACGTCGCTGGCCTCTCCACCCTTGGTGCGGACCAGTACGAGGTCCTCGGCGAAGTGGTTGTCCTGCGTCAGCGGCGCGTTGGCCTGCGCGATGACGAACTCGTCCTCTTCGTCCGCCGACAGGTAGTCGACCTCGTCGCTGACCTTGCCCTTGGAGACCTTGCGGTACGGGGTCTCGACGAAGCCGAACGCGTTGATGCGACCGAACGTCGCCAGCGAGCCGATCAGACCGATGTTGGGACCCTCAGGGGTCTCGATCGGGCACATGCGGCCGTAGTGCGACGGGTGAACGTCACGGACCTCCATGCCGGCGCGGTCACGGGACAGACCACCCGGACCCAGCGCGGAGAGACGACGCTTGTTCGTCAGGCCGGCCAGCGGGTTGTTCTGGTCCATGAACTGCGACATCTGGCTGGTGCCGAAGAACTCCTTGATGGAGGCAACGACGGGCCGGATGTTGATCAGCGTCTGCGGCGTGATGGCCTCGACGTCCTGCGTGGTCATGCGCTCGCGGACGACGCGCTCCATGCGGGACAGACCCGTGCGGACCTGGTTCTGGATGAGCTCGCCGACGTTGCGGACACGACGGTTGCCGAAGTGGTCGATGTCGTCGACCTCGACGCGGAACTCGGCCGGCTGACCGTCACGCACACCAGGCATCGTCGTCTCGCCGGCGTGCAGCGAGACGAGGTACTTGATGGTGGCGACGATGTCGTCGATACCGAGCACCGACTCGCTCAGCGGCGCCTGGACACCCAGCTTCTTGTTCAGCTTGTAGCGACCGACCTTGGCCAGGTCGTAGCGCTTGCCGTTGAAGTAGAGGTTGTCCAGCAGCGTCTGAGCGGCCTCCTTGGTGGGCGGCTCTCCCGGACGCAGCTTGCGGTAGATGTCCAGCAGCGCCTCGTCCTGACCAGCGGTGTGGTCCTTTTCGAGGGTCTGGCGCATCGACTCGTACTCGCCGAACTCCTCGAGGATCTGCGCCTCGGTCCAGCCGAGCGCCTTGAGGAGCACCGTGACCGACTGCTTGCGCTTGCGGTCGACGCGCACGCCGACCAGGTCGCGCTTGTCGATCTCGAACTCCAGCCAGGCACCGCGGCTCGGAATCACCTTGGTGGTGTAGATGTCCTTGTCGGACGTCTTGTCGATGGAGCGCTCGAAGTAGACGCCCGGGCTGCGGACGAGCTGCGAGACCACGACACGCTCGGTGCCGTTGATGATGAAGGTGCCTCGGTCGGTCATGAGCGGGAAGTCGCCCATGAAGACGGTCTGGCTCTTGATCTCACCAGTCGTGGTGTTCATGAACTCCGCTGTCACGAACAGCGGAGCGGCATAGGTCATGTCCCGGTCTTTGCACTCATCGATCGAGTACTTGATGTCCTCGAACCGGTGATCGCGGAACGAGAGGGACATCGAACCGGAGAAATCCTCGATCGGGGAGATCTCCTCGAAGATGTCCTCGAGGCCGGAGCGCTCGGGGACATCGACCCGACCGGCATCCTTTGCAGCGGCAACGCGAGCCTGCCAGCGCTCGTTGCCGAGCAGCCAGTCGAAGCTCTCCGTCTGGAGCGCAAGGAGGTCGGGGATCTCAAGGGGTTCGCGGATCTTGGCGAACGAAAGGCGGCCGGAAGCCGTCTTCGCAGAGGACAGAGTCTGAGTCGCGGTACGCGAGGCAGCCAACGAGGGGTCCTTCCACAAGGCCTTACTGAGCGGCGGTCAGCGAAGCCCTATCGAGCACATCCCCTGCGTCGGCCGTGGGGCAGCACGACGACGACAGCACCTGCTGGATCGCCGGGAACGGTCGGCCCCCGGGCATAAACCAGTTGGTACTGATGGTCAAAGGGTGAGCGAAGACAAGGCAGCGCAAAGCAACAGCATAACCCAGAAAGGGGACCATGTCTAGGCGCGGCTCATCGGCCGGCGCCTCGGCCCGGACACCGCCACCCGCTCCCCCAAGCAGGTGACGCGTCGAGGATGGACCCGGCAGGTGTCCCAGGTCAAGGGATACTGCGGTTCTGGGCGCGTCGACGTGGTTCACAGCGGCCTCGCAACAGGGTCGTCACGAACGTCTGCGGCCACCGGCGTCCAGCAGCTTCCTCAGCCTGCCAACCTTCCGAAACGGGCTTCGAGCTCGGTCCAGGGCCCGATCGCCTCGACCCGCCCCTGGTGGAGCACGACGACGCGGTCGGCCTGCGCGAGAGCAGCCCGCTTGGACGTGGCGCCGATGACGGTGGCCGATCGCGCTCGCAGGGCCGTCCACAGCTCCAGCTCCGTCGCGGCATCGAGCGCGCTGGACACGTCGTCGGCGAGCAAGAGCTCGGCATCGGCCGCCAGCGCACGGGCCAGCGCGAGACGTTGCACCTGCCCACCTGAGAGCCGTAGACCGCGCTGTCCGACCACAGCGTGCGCACCGCCCGCCGCCTCGACGTCCACGGCAAGCCGGGCATCCGCGACCGGCTGCTCGAACGCGCGCTCGGCGTGCCCGAGCCGCACGTTGTCGACGAAGGTGCCGGAGAAGACGCGGGGAACTTGCGCGACGTAAGCGACTCTTCCCGGCCGCAGGAACGTCTCGGCATCCGTGACCGGCTCACCGTTCCAGGTGAGGGAACCCGTGTGATGCACGAGTCCGGCCAAGGCGCGCAGAAGGCTCGACTTGCCGGAGCCCACCTGGCCGAGCAGCAGGACGAGCTCACCGCGACGCACGGTGAGATCAACACCGTTGACGCCGATCGTGCCGTCCTCGTGCAGCACGTCGACGTCGCGCAGGGCGATCTCGTGGAGCCGTACGGCCGGGCTCGGTGGCGCATCGGGTGCGGCTCCCGTGAGCAGGTCGATGTCGTCCGGGACGTCCATCAGGTCGGCCCCGCCCGCGAACGCCGACGTCGCCTGCTGCCAGGCGCGCGTGCCCGGTGCCTCGGTGACGACCGCTCCTGCCACCCGCCCGAACCAGTCGAAGCCATTGACGGCGCCGACCACGAGAAGGGTCGTCGCGAGACCCCAGACGCCGTTGACGAACGCGGCCCAGGCCGCAACGGCTCCGGCCTGCACCATGATGCTCGGCACGCCGTCGAGTACGGCCTGCACACGGTGCTCGCTCACGGCCGCCTCGACGCGGCCACCGTCGACCCGCTGCAGGTGAGCGTGCACCTCCGGCGTACGACCCGCGAGCTTCACGGTCCGTGCCGACTCCAGCGACGAGACCAGCGAACGGCCGAATCGCGCTCGTGCTGT
This sequence comes from Luteipulveratus mongoliensis, assembly GCF_001190945.1. Lineage (NCBI taxonomy): Bacteria > Bacillati > Actinomycetota > Actinomycetes > Micrococcales > Dermacoccaceae > Luteipulveratus > Luteipulveratus mongoliensis. The sequence goes on from NZ_CP011112.1 coordinate 4,507,407, forward strand.
TGAGGATTGAGCCGCCGTACGGCCTGCTATCGGCCGGCCGAGCACGGATGCGCCCGACGCCGCGACCATCACCGCGAGGAGCACCAGCCCGGCGACGTAGGTGCCGGCTGCCACGGCGGTGACCACGACGATCACCAAGCCGTTGATGAAGTCGATCCAGCGGTCGGCGTACCGGGCATAACGATCAGCATCCATGGCGCGCGCCACCACCTCGCCGGCCGGCGCTGGAGGCAGGCGATGCTGCGCGGTCTGGCCGCGCAGCACCGACATCCGGGTCCGCAGCAGCACCTCCACCCACCAGCGTGGGTAGAGACCGATCGCGACGGCGAGGAGGTAAGGGCCGAGCAGCAGGGCCGTAACGAGGAGCCCGATGAGCCACACGTGGGTGGTGCCGTCGCGCAGGTCCACGACCACGTGTCCCCAGAGGAGACCGGTGAGCGCGCCGACCGAGCCGAGCAGCGCAGACGCAGCGAAGAGACCGACGGCCAGCAAGCCCCAGCCAGGGCGAACGCGCAGCGCGTTCCACACTCCGCGCGCGAGGCTGGCGCCAGGTCCGACATCGCGCACCGCAGGGGCGGGACCGGTGCGCCGGACACCACCGACCTCCGCCGCCTCGGTCTCGGTGGCGTGCTCCTCGGTGGCGGCGGCCTCCCAGAGCGTCCGGAAAGGCCCGTGCTGCGAGCGCATCGCCTGCATCGGGCCGGCCTGCACGACACGGCCACGCTCGAGGACCGCGACGTGCTCCGCGCGTCGGGTCGTCGAGAGTCGGTGCGCCACGAGGATGCCCGTGCGATGCGCCAGCAACCGGTCGGAGGCGGCCACCACGCGGGCCTCGGTGACGGGGTCCATCCGGGCGGTGGCTTCATCGAGGATGACCACTCGTACGTCGCGTACGAGCAGCCGGGCGAACGCGACCAGCTGCTCCTCACCGGCCGAGAGGGACGTACCGGACGGTCCGAGGACGGTGTCCAGCCCCTCCGGGAGATGGGCGACCCACTCGGTGAGGCCGAGCTCGTCGACGGCGGCCTCCACGTGGGCTCGGTCGATCGCCGCGAACAACGTGATGTTCTGCTCGAGCGTGCCGGCCATGATGTCGGTCCGCTGGGTTACGACGCCGACAGCAGTGCGCAGCTGCTGCAGATCGAGGTCGAGGACGTCAACGCCGCCGATCAGCACCGTCCCTGGCTGCGGGTTCACCGCCCGCGACACCAGCGACGCGAGGGTGGACTTGCCCGATCCTGTACGACCGACCAGGGCCATCGTTTGACCGTGTGGGACGTGCAGATCGATGTCACGAAGAGCGAATCCGCCTTCGTCATAAGCGAATTCGAGGTCACGGAACTCTAGGTCGAGGTCTCCGTCGGGCATCGGCGCGCCACCGACGGGCTCCGGCTCGACCGACAGCATCTGACGAAGTCGGACGAGCGCACCCAGACCGGCCTGCAGGTCGGGCAGGTGCTGGGCGACGTTGTTGATCTGCCCGACGAACAGGCTCGTGACCAGGAACAGCGTCACCAGGCGGGCCACGGTCAGGTCGCCCGCCACGACCATCGCGGCACCGGCGACGACGATGCCGGCCAGCGCGGCATGCAGGATGACGCCGGCCCGCATCAGGAGCGATCGCTCGAGACGGAGGACGCTGAGGAAGCGCTCGTGCACCAGGGCGGACAGCTGCGCAACCCGGCGGACAGCGAACGACTGGCCGAGGCTCGTACGCAGGTCGTCGCGGCCGGCGATGCTCTCCTCGAGTGCGGCAGCGTGATCGGTCCAGGCCATCTCCTCGACGACCTTGCGCTCGGAGATCTGCGGCAGCAGCCGGCGGATGGCCGGCCAGATCAGGAGTGCGGTGGCGGGAAAGATTAGCCAAGCCGGCCACCACGTCAGGCCCGCGATGATCCACATCGGGATCACGCCGAACCCAGCACGCAGGAGGCCCCACACCTGTTGCCGCGTCAGGGTGCCGACCTCGTGGGTGTCGTCGTCGACGCGGTCCAGGACCTCGCCGACCGCCTGCTCTGACAGCGCCCCCAGTGGCTGACGTAGGGCAGCGCTCAGCAGGTCACCACGGAGCGCGCCCTCAGCACGATCGACGACCGCCGCCCACGCCACCTGCCCGATCGTCGCGAGCACCGCTCCACCGACGACGGCGACCGCGAGAAGGACGACCAGCGAGCCGGTCGGGTCGGTCGTCAGCCGGCCGGCGACCACGGTGCCGAGCGCCTGCCCGGCCACACCGAAGGCGAGCGCCGTGAGCGCGAAAGCTGCTGCTGGCGTACGCAGGCGTCGCCAGCTCACCTCCCGGGACGGATCGTCCACGGCAGGTCGAGGCGGGTGAGGGGTTGTCGCGGTCCGACGATCGGTGGTGGTCATCGTTTGCTCACGCTATGCGTGGGCGCAGACAGGGCGCCTCCCAATTTCCACCGGCCGGGCGACCCCCGAGCAATGCAGCGGCCCCTCCGGTCGAAACCGGAGGGGCCGCCGACGTCAGACGCCGGAGGTGGACTTGATCCAGCTGCGACTGTCGGTCAGGTTGGCGTAGTTGGACCCGGCGTGGATGTCCGAGCCCGGGTCGGCCGTGTCGCCGGTGGAGCAGACACCGACGATCTTGCCGTCGACGAACAGCGGGCCGCCCGAGTCGCCGTGGTTGGACGCACCGTCCTCACCGAGGACGTGCACAGCCTTGCCGTCGTACGCATCGGTGCTCGCACCGTCGATGTTGACCGTCGCCTTGTACAGCCAGTCCGGGTCCTGCTTGTCGGCACGGAGACCGTAGCCCCAGATCTCACCCGTGCCGCCCGACGGGGAGTACGAGTCGGCAAGGGGGGCGTACTCGTTGAGCTCCTTGTCCGTGCCCAGCTTGACCAGTCCGACGTCCCCCGAGGACGACGCCTGGAAATCGCTGGCCACGACGGCCTCACCGCGGTTGGCGGTGTCGTTGCTGTAGTAGACGTTCATCGAGGTGGTGCCGTCGACGCAGTGCTTGGCGGTCAGCACCCAGCCGGCCGAGATGGCCTCGCCCGTGCAGCCGTACGTGCCACCGTCCTGCTTGAAGACGAGCTGCACGATGTAGGGCGAGTCGGCTTTGCTGCCACCCACGATGTTCGACGTCCTGGGGCCGTCGTCGCCGGTGGGCGCGGCGTGCGCGGCCGTCACGCCGGCCGCGGAGAGCGCCAGTGCGCCGGCGGTGCCGACGATGGCGCGAAGAGTCCTGCTCATGGTGCTGATCCTTTGGTTGTCGGGACGTCAAGGACGGCCGAGGGATGACCTGCGACCGCGCACCAGGACTATCGAGAACTCCATGGGAAAACGATGGGTTATGGCAAGCCCAGAACGACTTGACTGATCACTGACCCAGCGCTGCCCGGGAGGACAGGGTGATCGGTAACAGTTCACAGCGAACGTCCACCGAACGACCAGCGCCTTTGCGGGGATCGAGGGTCACTCCGGATCGATCAGGGACGATGGGTGCCTCGATCAGAGACGCCCTGCGGAAGGACAGACGATGAGTGAGCCCACAGCACTGGACGGCGAGGCCAAGCAACGGATCAACGCGGCACTCAGGGCTCGCGCCGAACGTGAGGTCAGCTCCTCGCGTGAGGCTGTCGCGGACGAGCACGCCGCCGCGGACCTGGACCAGGACTCGTCGTACGCCGTCGATGATCTCTCCCAGTCGGACGAGGCGGGTGACCTGTCCGGCCTCTACGGAGGGGCCGAGGAGCGCGAGAAGGGCGTCCTGAAGATCCTCGATGCGCTCGACTTCGGCCTTCAGACGACGGTGGTCCCGGGTGCGGTCGTCGCCTTCGGCGGTGACCACTACGTGGTGGGCGTCGCGGCTGACGCGATCGAGGTCGACGGTGTGACCTACGAAGGAATCTCTGCCGACTCCCCCGTCTTCGAGGCCATCAAGGGCCTCAGCGCTGGCGACACGTTCACGGTCAACGGCCAGGAGCACCGGCTCGACGTGGTCGCCTGACCCGGCGGGCGGCGTACAGACAACGCAGAAGCGGGACCGACCAGTGGTCGGTCCCGCTTCGCAGAGATGATCTAACTGATCACTCTTGATGAGACTCCTCCTCCGGCCGAGGTCGCAAGCTCCCTCGGTCCGGCATCGTCGTCTCTTCTAGAAGTCAGTCTTACTTGAGCTCGACGGAGGCGCCGGCGCCCTCGAGGGCCTCCTTGGCCTTCTCCGCCGCAGCCTTGTCGACCTTCTCCAGGACGGGCTTGGGGGCGCCGTCCACGAGGTCCTTGGCCTCCTTCAGGCCGAGGGAGGTCAGCGCGCGGACCTCCTTGATGACCTGGATCTTCTTGTCGCCGGCACCCGTGAGGATGACGTCGAACTCGTCCTGCTCGGCGGCGGCCTCGCCGGCGCCGGCGGCCGGACCGGCCGCGCCCGCAACGGCAACGGGGGCCGCGGCGGTGACGTTGAAGGTGTCCTCGAACTGCTTCACGAACTCGGAGAGCTCGATGAGGGTCATGTCCTTGAAGGCCTCAAGGAGCTCGTCGGTGCTGAGCTTCGCCATGGTGGCGTCCTTTCCATTCATGCCGTGAGTGGCGTTGTGTTTGCTGCTGATTCGGCGTGAGCCGAGATCAGCTGTCGTCGCCACCCTCGGCGACGTCGGTGGTGGCTGCCTCGTCGGCAGCCGGTGCCTCCTCCGCAGCGGCCGGAGCCTCTGCGGTGGTGGCGGGTCCCTCGGCCTCGACCTTGACGCGCAGCGCATCGACCACGCGGGCCGTCTGCGACAGCGGGGCCGCGAAGAGGTAGACCGCCTGGCTGAGCGAGGCGTTCATGGCGCCTGCCAGCTTGGCGAGCAGGGTCTCGCGAGACTCGAGGCTCGCGAGCTTGGTGATCTCCTCAGCAGAGAGCGGGTTGCCGTCCAGCACGCCGCTCTTGATGACGAGGTTGGGGTTGTCCTTGGCGAAGTCACGCAGGCCCTTGGCCGTCTCCACCGGGTCACCGGTGACGAAGACGATCGCGGACGGACCCTCGAGCTGGCCGTCGAAAGCGGTGACTCCCGCTGCCTCGGCAGCACGCTTGGTCAGCGTGTTCTTCACCACGGAGTAAGTCGCGTGCTCACGGATGGAGTTGCGCAGCTCAGTGAGCTGGGCCACGGACAAGCCGCGGTACTCCGTCAGCACGGCCGCGCTCGAGTCACGAAACTTGTCCGTGAGCTCAGCGATCGCCACATTCTTGTCGGACTTCGCCATGCGGGCCTCCTTCCGGGTGAGTGCCGGTCGATCCGGGCCCAGACATGAAGAGAGCCCCGGCGCAGATGCGCGGGGCTCAGTCAGCGGGAAACCCGCCTGACGTCGCAGGCGATCACTCGCCGTGCTGCCTAGCTCACCTGTGCTGGTCGCTCGCTCCTGGCGAGGCCTTCGATCGCGGTCCTTGCGGACCTCGACAACCGGCGGTCATTGGTAGGCCTCAGGGTACGGGTGGGCGCGGGCTGAGACCAAATCGAGCCGGTCGTACGACGTGGGTCACGTCAAGTGACGTCCGCAGCGTCCTACTCCCCAGAGACACTACTGACCGGGGAGGAACCGATGAGCGACTCAGATCTGCACGAGCTCGAGGACCGGCTGCGCTCCGAGTACGACGCGTGGTCACCAGCGGAGCCCGACCGTGCGGCGCTCGTAGGGCGAGCCCGTGAGCGGGCCGGCGCACTGCGCCGAAGGCGGACGATAGCCACCGGCGCGGTCGCCGTCGGTGGAGTGGCCGCGATCACCGCCGCTTCCGTATTCGCCGGCCAGCTCTCACGGGACAGCACCTCGATCCGGCCCGGCTCGCGAATCAGTTCAGTCACCGAGACACGGTCAGCTCCCCTGGACGCCGCCACGCTGCTGCCTCACGCCAGCCAGTTGGAGGGGATGCAGTACCACGCGACCACGGCGCCCGGAGCACGCAATACGGACACGTCACAGGTGAGAGCCGGCCGCGAGCCCAAGGTCGCCGGCCAGATATGTGGCGGCCGGAATACGGGTCATCCCGTGCCGATCAGCTCGATCAACGATTGGACGAGCTCGAGTCCAGCGATGTACTTCGCCATGAACGCCATCGCGCGGTACGCGTGGGCGGACGCGCCCATCGCGTTTGATGAGGCCAAGCGAAAAGCCTCCCCATGTTCCTGGAGTGCTAAGGACAACGCCGGCGTGATCAGTGACGTGACCATCGGAATCGTGCCGGAGGCTCCTTCGACTGATTCCTTCACCGTCACCCAGTTCCGTGGACGGTCCGTCACCGTGGTCCGTCGCGTCGAGGGATACATCGTCAGCTCGGTGTTCACGAACAACCTCTCGGGTTCCACACCGACACGGACACTTCGCCTCAAAGCTCTTGAGGCCACCAACGTCATGGCGACAAACCTCAGGGCTCAGGGGTTGGTGAAGTGACCATGGGACTGTTCGCTCGCCGTACGCCCAACGAGACTGCGCTCACGGAGCTGCTCGACCGGGACCTGACTCGCCTCTTCGGACTGGCGATGTCCATGACCGGCAACCGGTACGACGCGGAGGACCTGGTCCAGGAGACGCTCGCGAAGGTCATCGACAAGTGGGACCAGGTGGACGCGAGCACCAACCCGGGCGCCTACGTACGACGCATGCTCGCCAACACCTACATCTCGCAGCGGCGCAGGTTCGCCAGTCATGAGGTCGTCTCCGACGACGCGGTGTCCGGAGGACTTCGAGCGGTGCCCGACCCACAGGAGCGGCTGGTCGATCGCGATCTGCTGCGCTCCATGGTGACCACGCTGCCTCGCCAGCAGCGGGTGATCGTGGCGCTGCGCTACTACGAGGACCAGTCGGTCAAGGAAGTCGCGCAGATCATGGAGATCTCCGAGGCCGCCGTGCGCAGCAGCTGCCACAAGGCCCTGACCTCTCTGCGCGAACGCGCTCGATCGCAGCCAGGCGTCACCCAGCCGCAGGTCCGGGGCGCCTGACAGCTGGGGTCACCACTCGGCGTGCGACGGCCGGGGTCATGGACAGGTCGCCTCACACGTGGGCACCGCATCCGGGTCATACGATCCGCTGCCGGTCTCCGAGTCCGGACCAGGCATGCGAGCGAAGGCCTTGTCGGCAGATTCGACCTGGCTCGCGGGCGGCTGGATGATCGAGAACGGCACTCCCCACCGGGTGTAGCTGATCGTCATGGAGTCAGGCATGTCCTTGTCCTCTGCTGACTCATCGCCAACCGCCTTGAGGACGTCTGCGACAGAGCCGAAGTCGACCGTGACCTTGACCAGTCGGTCCTGCTGGTCGAGCCAGAAGCGGTAGCCAACGTGCTTGCCCGCCGTCTTCTTGCGTACGGTCGCCAGCTCGCGCTTCATCTCGGGGTCGTTAGCGCCTCCCAGCAACTTCACCGCCGAGAGCTGCTGCTCCAGCACGAGCGAGAACGGCACCTTGGCGGCGTACCGCGTCGTGCGGACTCCGCCGACCAGCTCCGGGCCTTCCGACGTCGACTGGGTGTGGCGCATCAGCTCCAGCTGCGCGCCCGGACCTTGGCCGGCTGCTCCCTGCAGGGAGGCGAAGCCGATCTGGGCGAACGGGTTCTTGGACGAGGCGTCGATGCGGATCCACTTCTTGCTGATCTCCGGGCTCTTCATGAAGATGACGCCGTCGATGACTCGCATCTCGTCGCCGCGCCCCATGTCCATCCGCAGGTCGTTGCGCGTGGGGCTGACGATGAGCTGATCCAGCCGCATGTCCTCGTCGCCGGCCGGGGCGTCCATGACGACCCGGACGTACTTCGCCTTGGCCATGGCCGCGTTCACTCGAGTGAAGAGCGCGGTCGAGTCGACCTTCTGGCCGGCGGTGGGCGGTGCCGGCGGCGTCGCCCGGACAGCGGTGGCCGTCGCGGTTGGCGACGCCTTCGTCGTACGGCTCGGCCCCGCACCCGGTGCAGACACGTCACCGCAGGCGGCGAGCGCTGTGACGACGGTGAGTGCGAGCGCTGGAGCGGCCACTCGGCGTACGACAGATCGACTCATTGGTGGACCCCCACTTCACGGGACGACCGGGTGAGGCCGGTCGTCTGCCAGCACGCGACGCGAACCCCTTCGGCGCGTGGTGAGCACACGGTAGGGCGCGCGACGCGCAGTCCGCCGATGCCGGCGAATTCCTGTGACTTCGACGGCGACTCGTCAGGAATTGCCCTCGCCGGCTGGTGTCGGTGGCTGCACCTAGCGTTCGGCGTATGACGACAGATCTCGCCTCGCGCTTCCATGCCCTCCACCAGGACGTCCTCGTCCTGCCCAACTGCTGGGACGCGGCCACCGCGCGCGTGATCGAGGCTGCTGGGGCTCCCGCGCTCGCCACGACCAGCGCGGCGGTGGCCTGGGCGCTCGGACAGCCGGACGGCAACCGCCTGGACCGCGACCTCATGCTGCAAAACCTGCGACGGATCACCGCGGCCGTCTCCGTGCCGGTGACGAGCGACATCGAGGGCGGCTTCGGCGAGGGCGACGCGGCGCTCGCGGAGACCACGCGACTGGTGATCGACGCGGGTGCCGTCGGGGTCAACCTCGAGGACACGTACGACGGTGGCTTCCGGTCCTTGGAAGACGCCGCCCATCGCGTCGGCGTCGTGCGCAAGGCGGCCGAGCAGGCCGGCGTCGACCTCTTCATCAACGCCCGCACCGACTCCTACCTCGCGGGCACCAACGATGTCGACGACACCCTCGCCCGAGCGGCCGCGTATCTCGACGCCGGTGCCAGCGGCATCTTCGTCCCGGGCACCGGTGACCTGGAGCTGATCAGCCGGCTGACGTCAGAGATCAAGGCGCCCGTCAACGTCCTCGTCGGGCCTGGGTCTCCCTCGGTCCCCGAGCTGAAGGACGCCGGCGTACGACGGGTGTCGGCCGGGTCCTCACTGGCGAGTTCGGTCTTCGGGCACGTCTCCCGGGCCGCACACGAGATGCTGGAGAAGGGCACCTACACCGAGATGGGCGAGGCGCTGAACTGGGGCGAGATGAACGACCTGTTCACCTGATGCAGCGGATCGGTGGGTCTCGCGCGTCATCAGTCGAGCGGACCGACCGATCACTACCATCACTCGGGGGGAGGGTCTGATGCGCGGAGCTGACGAGACTGACGCCGAGACCTTGCTACAAGCACGGCTCAGCAGATGGTCCATCGAGCCTGGGGACGCCGGTCCAGTAGTGGACCGGGCGCGTCGAACGGCCTCCCGGAAGGCACGGCTTCGCAACACAGTCGTCCTGACCACGTCTGTCCTGATGTGCGTCGCGCTCATGGTCGGTGCGGCGGCGGTGAAACATGGCCTGGGGCCACTGACGTCCGTCGCATCGATCACCGATGGCTCCCTGCCCATTCCCGTCCCGCTGCCGGACCGCACCACAAGCGGAGCCACACCCTCGGGTCAGTCCGATCCCGGCAGGTACGCCTACCGCATGGAATCGACCTTCGCCGCAGGCACGTTCGGGGGCCACCATTGGGAGAGGGACGGCGCTCAGCAGGGCACGGCGTACAACCTCGGTTTTCCGTCTCCTGGAATGAACTGCTCCGATCAACGCAGCGCTGACCAGCTCTCGTCCATCCAGCAGGTCCGACGCGACACGTCCCGCGTGCTGATCGGGACCATCGCCGGTTATCAGACCAGCACCGGCTTCAGAGTCCTGCCTGCTGTCGCCGCTAACACGTCTGCCTGCCGCTGGCCGTCCGGTCAGCGGCCGACGGCCTTCCTCTGGGCAGGTCACGACGACGCGAATCATCTGCTCGCGCTGATACCCGCTGACCCCGTCGCCTCGCTGCGCACCGGAACGATGTCCGGGGCGCCCCCTCCCGACGGATCGCCCGCTGCCGTGCTCGCGGCCGCCCGTGTCGGGGACCTCGTGGTCTACGGCGTCAGTTACGACCCCGACCAGTCCGCGGCCATCGCAGCAGCGACGTCGATGGTGCTCGCGACGGAGTCGGAGCTGCGCCTCTCGAGCTACGGGCCGGCGCACAGCCAGCCTGTCGCCGGCAGTCGGCAAACGCATCCGCCGACACGTTCCCCGGAGGACGGGATCGCGATCGATCCCCGTGCCGGGCAGGGGGGTTGAGATGCGATCCGCGACCGATCCGGAAGCCGCCACATATGTCACTGCGGCCTATCCCCGACTGATGAACCTGGCCGGCGCCCTGACGGGCAATCGTCACGATGCACAGGATCTCGTCCAGGACACCATGGCCACCGTGCTCATCAAGTGGCACAAGGTCCGTGCCGCGACCAACCAGGATGCTTATGTTCGACGCGTGCTGGTCAACCGCTATGTGTCGAAGAAGCGGCTTCGCTCGGCCTCGGAGATCGTCTCCCACGATGCGGTGACCAGGGACCGCGCCTCTGAACCACTCGTGGATATCGAGTCGCGCGACGAGATGATGGAGCTGCTCTGGCGTCTGCCCAGAGTCCAGCGCACGGTGCTGGTGCTGCGCTTCTACGAAGATCTCTCCGACGCACAGATCGCCCAGACACTGTCCTGTCGTGAGGGCACCGTCCGTTCCAACGCGTCACGCGCCCTCGCCAGCCTTCGAGAGGAGCTCGGGTCCGTGCGAGCGTGCCAGCGTACGGACTCGGCGCAGGCGCCGTTGCCAGCGTCGGCCGGCTGACAACGCCCGTCCCGCACAGCGCTCCGACGTCTCGAACTGTGCTTGGCTCATCGTGACGATGCCAGACACGAGGGAGTGACGTCGGATGACTGACCGCACGCCGGATCTCTATATCGCCGGCGACTGGGTGCACTCATCCGACGGCGGCACTCGAGAGCTGACCAATCCCGCGAACGGCGAGGTCTTCGCCGTCGTCGACGAGGCCACACCGGCTGATGCGACGCGTGCGGTGGCAGCAGCGAGGTCAGCTTTCGACCAAGGCGACTGGCCCGCCACTCCGGTCAACGAGCGCGCTGCCCTCCTCGATCGGATCGCCGACCTGCTCGAGCGGGACAAGGAAGCGCTGGCGCGCATCGAGACCGAGGACACCGGAAAGACCCTGGTCGAGAGCCGCATCGACATCGACGACGTCGTCTCGGTGTTCCGCTACTACAGCCGGCTCGTCGGCATCGAGTCGGACCGGCTCGTCGATGTCGGAGATCCCGACGTCATGAGCACCGTCGTCCGGGAGCCGATCGGCGTCTGCGTCCTGATCGCGCCCTGGAACTACCCGCTGCTGCAGATGTCCTGGAAGGTCGCTCCCGCGCTGGCCGCCGGCTGCACCATGGTGGCCAAGCCGAGCGAGGTGACACCGCTCAGCACCATCGCCTTCGTCAGGTTGATCGAGGAGGCGGGCGCGCCGGCCGGGGTGGTCAACCTGGTGCAGGGCAGCGGCGCGACGTTAGGAGCGGCTCTGACCGAGACTCCCGATGTCGACCTCATCTCCTTCACCGGTGGCCTCGCGACGGGACGCATCGTGGCGAAGGCCGCGGCCCAGCAGGTGACCCGATGCGCGGTCGAGCTCGGCGGCAAGAACCCGCACATCGTCTTCGCCGACACCGAGTGGGAGAGCTCGGTCGACCAGGTACTGACCGGCGTGTTCCTGCACTCCGGGCAGGTCTGCTCGGCCGGCACACGACTGATCATCGAGGAGTCGATCGCCGACGACTTCGTGGCCGCACTCGCCGCGCGGGCCGCGACCATCCGGATGGGCGACGGGCTGGATCCCGCCAGCGAGACCGGCCCGTTGGTCTCTCAGGACCACCTGGCCAAGGTCGAGGCGTACGTCGCGCTCGGCATCTCCGAAGGCGCCACGCTCGTGACGGGCGGCTCCCGTCCGACCGATCCTTCGCTCGCGAAGGGCAGCTTCTACCTGCCCACGATCTTGGACAGGTGCGACCGAACGATGCGCATCGTCCAGGAGGAGACGTTCGGACCCATCCTCACGGTCGAGCGCTTCACCACCGAGGAGGAGGCGATCCGGCTCGGCAACGACACCGAGTACGGCCTCGCCGCCGGCGTACGAACGTCGGACCCGGGGCGGGGAGAGCGAGTCGCGAGAGCGCTCCGCCACGGCACGGTCTGGCTCAACGACTTCGGCTACTACACCGCGGCAGCCGAGTGGGGTGGCTTCAAGAAATCGGGCAACGGGCGCGAGCTCGGGCCCGCGGGACTGGCGGAGTACCAGGAGCTGAAGCACATCTGGCGCAACACCGCACCCAAGCCGGCGGGGTGGTTCAAGGGCGACTGACCGTTTGTCGGCACCGCCCCGGACAGTCCGGCTGCGGCGAACCTTCCCGAGAGGCACGCGCACGATGACAGCTCAGGCAGAGCACGAATCCGCTACCGACACCGGCATGGAGGAACTCGGCTATCGCCAGTCCCTCGACCGCAGCATCGGCAAGTTCGCCAGCTTTGCCGCCGGGGTCAGCTACATCTCGATCCTGACCGGCACGTTCCAGCTCTTCTACTTCGGCTTCGGCACGGCGGGTCCGGCCTATCTCTGGTCCTGGCCGCTGGTCTTCGTAGGCCAGCTGGCGGTCGCGCTCTGCTTCATGGAGCTCGCGGCGAAGTATCCCGTGGCCGGCTCCGTCTACAACTGGTCCAAGCTCCTCGGCAGCAGGGTCGTCGGGTGGACCTCCGGGTGGCTGATGCTCACCGCGTCGATCGTCACGCTGTCCGCCGTCGTGCTCGCGCTGCAGTCCAACCTCCCCCGGCTGTGGAGTGGCTTCCAGATCATCGGCGACGGGACGGGCGCGAACGACGCTGCCGCCAATGCCGTACTCCTCGGCACGATCTGGATCATCTTCACCACGGCGGTCAACGCCTGGAGCGTCAAGCTCATGTCGATGATCAACAGTGCCGGTGTGTTCATCGAGCTGATCGCCGCCGTGCTGATCGCGATCATCCTCGCCTTCAACATCGAACGCGGCCCGCACGTCTTCTTCTCCAGCAACGGGTACGGCGCCGGCGAGAGCGGCGGCTACCTCGGCGCCTTCTTGATCGCGTCGCTCGCATCCGGGTATGTGATGTACGGCTTCGACACGGCCAGCTCGCTGGGCGAAGAGACGGTCGAGCCACGTCGTACGGCGCCGAAGGCGATCCTGCGCGCCATCCTCGCCTCGTTCGTCATCGGCGGCGCGATCCTCGTCTTCGCCATCATGGCCGCGCCCAACCTCAAGGACCCCCAGCTCAGCTCCGCCGGCGGCCTGCAGTCCATCGTCCAGGACGTCATGTGGGGTCCTGTCGGCACGATCTTCCTGATCTGCATCATGGTCGCGGTCACGGTGTGCTCACTCGCGGTGCACACGGCCGCCATCCGGCTGACCTTCGCGATGGCCCGAGACAACGCGCTTCCCTTTGGCGAGAAGCTCGCTCGCGTGCACCCGAAGCACCAGACGCCGATCGTCCCGGCCGTGATCATCGGTCTGCTGGCCGTCGCCATCCTCGTCGTCAACATCGGGCAGTCGCAGATCTTCACAGTCCTGACATCGATCGCGATCATCATGATCTATCTGGCCTACCTGATGGTCACCGGACCATTGCTCAAGAAGCGGCTCCAGGGCCAGTGGCCGCCCGCGGATCTCAAGGCCGGCGGCTACTTCACGATGGGTCGCTGGGGTCTCCCAGTGAACATTCTCGCGGTCGTCTGGGGTGCCGGGATGGCCATCAACCTCGCGTGGCCGCGAACCGCCGTCTACGGCGACCCCTGGTACAACACGTGGGGCGCCTTCGTCTACATCGGCCTGATCCTCGGCCTCGGACTGCTCTGGTACGCCGTCAAGGGCCGCAACCACATCGGCACCCTCGCGTCCCACGCGAGCGAGACGAAGGACTGAATTCCTTTGTCGGACAGCACTTTTGACTATGTCATTGCTGGCGGCGGCACTGCCGGATGTGTGCTCGCGGCCCGGCTGAGTGAGGACCCGGACGTCACCGTCTGCCTTGTGGAGGCCGGACCGTCCGATGTCGGTGACCCCAACGTGCTCCAGCTATCGGAGTGGATGCACCTGCTGGACTCCGGCTACGACTGGGACTACCCGATCGAGCCGCAGGCTAAGGGCAACAGCTTCATGCGGCATGCCCGGGCCAAGGTGCTCGGCGGCTGCTCATCGCACAACTCGTGCATCGCGTTCTGGCCTCCGGCAGAGGCACTGGACGACTGGGAGGCGATGGGTGCCACGGGTTGGGGTGCTCGCGATGTGCTGCCGTACGTCGCCCGCGTCGAGAACAACGACGCCCCCGGCGACCAGCACGGGCTCGACGGTCCGGTGCGGCTGCGGGACGTACCACCGCTTGACCCGTGCGGGCTCGCTCTCCTCGATGCTGCCGCGAAGGTCGGCCTCCCGACCGTTGAATTCAACCGGGGCACAACGGTTCTCAACGGCGCGGGCTGGTTCCAGATCAACGCGGGCGAGGACGGGACGCGGATGTCCACGTCCCATGCGTACCTGCATCCGATCCTGGACTCGCGCAGCAACCTCGAGGTCCGCACCGGCTGCTGGGTGAGCGAGATCGTCATCGACGACACGCTGGCCGCCACCGGAGTTCGCTACCAACGCCCGGACCTGACGGGGTACGACACAGTGTCGGCGCGTCGAGAGGTCGTGGTCACCGCGGGGGCCATCGACACGCCAAAACTGTTGATGCTGTCAGGAATTGGGCCTGCGGACCACCTGCGCGAGCACGGCATCACCGTCCGAGTGGACTCCCCCGGTGTCGGCGAGAACCTCGACGACCACGTCGAGGGCCTGGTGTTCTTCGAAGCATCACGACCGATGGTCACGACCTCGACGCAGTGGTGGGAGATCGGGCTGTTCGCGACGACCGTCGACGGCCTGGCCGTGCCCGACCTGATGATGCATTACGGCAGCGTGCCGTTCGACATGAACACCCTGCGCTGGGGCTACCCGACCACGGACAACGGCTTCTGCCTCACGCCCAACGTCACGCAGGGACTCTCACGCGGCACCGTACGACTGAGGTCCCGTGACTTCCGCGACCGCGCGAGAGTCGATCCGCGCTACTTCACCGACGCCGACGGGCACGACGAGCGGGTGATGCTCGCCGGCGTACGCCTGGCTCGCCGGATCGCTGAGCAGGAGCCACTGCGGGGCTGGGTCGCGCGCGAGCTGGCGCCCGGACCCGATGCCAGCACCGACGACGAGCTGCTCGACTACATCCACAAGACGCACAACACCGTCTATCACCCGGCGGGCACGGCGCGGATGGGCGCAGCGGACAACCCCATGGCCGTCCTCGACCCGCAGCTGCGGGTGAAGGGCGTATCCGGGCTGCGCGTGGTGGACGCATCTGCGATGCCCAAGCTGCCCGCGGTCAACCCCAACATCACCGTCATGACGATGGCCGAACGGTGCGCAGACCTGATGCGTGGAGCCTGACCCTCGGAGGTCGCGCCGGCCGAGCACCGGCCGAGCACCGGCCGGCGCCTTCCGGGGCAACGGATCGCGCTGTCCGGAGCGTCATGTGCTGTAGCGGGCCAACGGGGGCCGCTACACCGAAGGGGATCCGTATGACTTCCAAGCTGATTCGTCGTTCTGTCGCCACCACCGCAATTGCTGTCCTGGCGATGTCAGGCGCGGGCGTCGCCGCTGCAGAAGCCTCACCGGCACCGGCTGCAGGGGCAGCCGCCACGGTGCAGCGAGCGATCACGACCATCCCGGATGTGGCACCGAGCCAGATGGCCGGCTGGCCGATCGCGTGGGACCTCGGCCAGACACCGAACATCGCTCCCATCATGAGAGCTCAGCGATGTGACCCAGTCAATCCGGACGGGCTCGCACCGACCGCCGGTCGTAACTGGGCGTACTTCGACGCGAGCGACGGCGACAACCTCACGAAGATGTCCGCGGACCTGACCGTCACCGGGTGGGCCAACGGTCGGCAGGCGTTGCGGGCCATGCGTACCGACGGCGGACGATGCACGCTCATGCCCGGCTGGCACGAGGTCCCGTGGGCAGGCACGTCCAAGAGCACGCACCTGATGCTCAAGAACGGCAAGCAGTACGCCGCCGTCGTCGTCAAGGGGAACTACCTCGTCTCGGCCAGCATCTGGGCGGGCCACCACACCGCCGCCGAGTCCCGCGCTGTCGCGATCACGGGCGCCGCCGAGACGGTGGCCAACCTCTAGACCCTCGCGAGCGCATTGTTCGACGGCCGTCATCCGATCGGATGACGGCCGTTGTCGTGCCCGCACCTCCGGACGGTCGCCGGAGCAGCGTAGATTGTGGGCCTCGTCACGATGTCGTGGCTACGGGAGTTCGGGGTGCTCCCATGACGGGCCTGCTGGCCCGCCATGCGGTCACTCCGCACAGCGAGGGGAGACAGCATGTCCGAGAGCGACGGAGCCCAGGCGGCCAGTCCGCTTCAACCGCCTGAGCCGGTCGAGGCTGTCACGTTGACTGCCCCTGCCCCGACCCAGCCGGTGGCGGCCACGGCTGCCCCGAGCATGGCGCCGGCTGTTGACCCAGCCGCGCTGCCCGGGCTGGACGCCAAGGTCGAGGGATTCCTGGAGTCCCTGGTCTCCGCGCAGCCGCGGTCACCGGAGTTCGAGGCCAAGGCCGGCGACGTACGCAGCATGGGCGACGCGGACATCCGGCAGGCGGCCGAGAGCTCCAACCGGCTCCTCGCCTCGCCGGTCAAGGCGCTGCAGTCCGGTGGCCTGTCCGAGAAGTCGACGGTCGGCAAGTCGCTGCTGGAGCTGCGCCGGACGGTCGAGGACCTGGACCCCAAGGAAGCCACCGGCACCAAGAAGCTGCTCGGCATGATCCCGTTCGGGGACAAGCTGGAGAACTACTTCCGCAAGTACCAGAGCGCCCAGGGACACCTCGACGGCATCTTGCACGCGCTGCGCAACGGCCAGGACGAGCTCGGCAAGGACAACGCCGCGCTCAACCTGGAGAAGCAGCAGCTCTGGGACACCATGGGCCGGCTCAACCAGTACGTCTACGTCGCCGAGCGCCTCGACGCCAAGCTGTCGGCCACCATCGCCCAGCTCGAGACCACCGACCCCGACAAGGCCAAGTCCTTGCGTGACGACGTGCTGTTCTACGTCCGGCAGAAGCACCAGGACCTGCTCACCCAGCTCGCCGTGTCGATCCAGAACTACCTGGCCATCGACGTCGTCATCAAGAACAACATTGAGCTGATCAAGGGCGTCGACCGCGCCTCGACCACCACGGTCTCGGCCCTGCGTACGGCCGTCATCGTGGCCCAGGCGCTCGGCAACCAGAAGCTCGTGCTCGACCAGATCACCGCGCTCAACACCACGACCAGCGACATGATCGAGCGCACCTCTCAGCTGTTGAAGGACAACTCGGTCGCGATCCAGCAGCAGGCCGGCTCCGCCACGATCGGGCTGCCACAGCTGCAGGCCGCGTTCGCCAACATCTACGCGACGATGGACGCGATCGACACGTTCAAGGTCGAGGCGCTGGACAACATGTCGGCGACGATCGGCACGCTCGAGAACGAAGTCACCAAGTCCCGCGGCTACCTCGACCGGGTGTCCACGCAGAACCAGCAAGTGGCCAGCGGCTCGCTCGACCTCGGCCTGGGCCGCTGACGTCGGCTCGCAGCGGAGCAGCGCGATGACCCTCGGTGGGTTCCTCGGGCGGATCACCGGACGTGACCGCGAGCCCGAGCCTGCCGCTGTGCCACGCCCGCCGACCACGCAGGATCTGCTGGCGGCCGTGGACCGGGTCGAGCAGCTCGTCGCCAACGGTGCGGTGCCTGCGGTGGTCAGCTCGCGGGTGATGCGCGTGTCCCGCATCGTGCGCGAGACCATCCCTCGGCTGAGCAACCTCGGAGCGGGCAGCCCGCAGGCGTACTCGGTCATGGCGACAGCGACCGACTACCTCCCCGAGGCGGTCAGCGGATACCTCCGCCTGCCTCGTCAGTGGGCCGACAGCCGCCCGGTCGACCGGGGCAAGACCTCGCTGATGGTGCTCGTCGACCAGCTGGACCTGCTGGGCTCCACAATGGAGCAGGTCTTCGACGCGGTGAACCGGGCCGACGCCACCGCGCTCGTGGCCCACGGACGATTCCTCGCCGAGAAGTTCGGCACCGGTTCGACCGGTGGTGCGTTGGGTCTTCCGACTGGCGACGCCGGTCGGTTGCAGCCGCCATCGGGGAGACAGTCTTGAGCGACACCGACCTGGGCCACGCCCTTGCCGAGCTCGCGCGCGTCGCCGAGCAGGCCGGCGTACGACCCGACCAGGCACGATCCGAGGGTCTGGCACTGGCAGCCGCGCTCGCCGAGTCGGCCAGCGGTGCGCCCGCTGACTGGGTCCTTGCCTCACCGGGCGCGAGCGCCCAGGACTTCTTCGATGCGGCGGTCCGCGGACGACGTTGGCGGGGCGCGCCCACCGCCACCCTGACCGAGCTCGTCGCGAGCCGGTCACCACAAGCCGTGCCGTACGCCGAGGCGCTCGCCGCGCTGGCCTCCGCCGCCTGCTCCTTGGGTGAGCCGACCATGCGCGTGATCGGCAACGCCTCCGTCGCGGCGGCCGCCCAGCTGCATGCCGTCGGAGCACGCCCCGAGGCGACGCCGACCTCGGTCGGAGCGGCGGGCGTACCGACGCTCGTCCGCGCCGAGGAGCCCGCGGCGAAAGCCGAGGAGGCCGTACCGGAGCCTGAGCCTGAGCCGGCGCGCAGCCTCGAGGACCTGCTCGCCGAGCTGGACGGCCTGACCGGTCTCGACCGCGTCAAGCAAGAGGTGCACCGCCAGGTCGCCGTGCTGCGGATCGAGAAGCTGCGCGCCGAGGCCGGGCTGCGCGCGCCCACGATCACGCGGCACCTGGTGTTCGTCGGCAACCCGGGCACCGGCAAGACGACCGTGGCACGGTTGGTGAGCGGGATCTATGCCGCGCTCGGGCTGCTGTCCAAGGGACAGCTGGTCGAGGTGGACCGGTCCGAGCTGGTCGCCGGCTATCTCGGCCAGACCGCGGTGAAGACCGCTGAGGTCGTGGCGACCGCCGTCGGTGGCGTGCTGTTCATCGACGAGGCCTACAGCCTCACCGGGACCGAGGGCGGCGACCAGTACGGCCGCGAGGCCGTCGACACCCTGGTCAAGGAGATGGAGGACCAGCGAGACGATCTGGTCGTCATCGTCGCCGGCTATCCCGACCCGATGGAGACCTTCATCGCCGCCAATCCCGGCCTGGCCAGCAGGTTCAGGACGACGATCACGTTCGACGACTACGCCGACGACGAGCTCGCTGACATCCTGACCGATCTGGCCGACCAAGCCGACTACGAGCTCGCACCCAAGGCGCTCGACGCCTTCCGCGAGCAGCTCGAGACCACACCGCGCGGCGAGTCGTTCGGCAACGGTCGGTACGCCCGCAACACCCTGGAGGCCGCCATCGGCCGCCATGCATGGCGGCTGCGCGACGTCGACGCGCCGACCACTGAGCAGCTTCGGCAGCTCACAGCATCTGACCTGAGCGAGGGAGATCCGACGTGAGTGTGTCCACCGCACCTGCCCCGGCGACATCCAGACCCGGCGGGGGCCCGGCCGGCCCTACGGCCGCCCGCCAGTCGCTGGCTGCCCGCCTCCGTCATGGCGCGGCAGCCTGGTTCGCCGGGACGCCCGGCCGCATGCGGGTGCTGCTGCTGATCGCTCTGGCGCTGTCGGTGCTGTTCGGCGCCGGCGTCGCGCAGACGTTCCGCAACGCCGACAGCTCGCTCGGACGGGCTCAGGACAACACCGCGCAGCTCGTCCGCGTCCAGACGATCCACACCAACCTGGTAAGCGCCAACGCTGTCGCGACCAAGGCGTTCCTCAAGGGTGGGCTCGAGCCGACCGAGCAGCGGCAAGAATTCGTCACGTCGCTGGACAAGGCAGCCAAGCTCATCACCGAGGCTTCGAAGGCGCAGCCGGCTGACGCGACCGCGCTCGGTGCCCTCAACACGACGCTGGTGTCGTACCGCGGCCTGATCGAGCAGGCCAGGTCCAACAACCGCCAGGGGTTGCCCGTCGGCGCGCAGTACCTCAAGGACGCCAACAGCCTCATCGAGACCGACGCGCTGCCCGTACTCAACGCTCTCGTCGCGGCCAACAAGCAGCGCGTGGACGACGAGTTCTCCAACACCGGCAACGGCCGGATCTGGGTTCTGGCCGCCGGTCTGGTCGCGTTGCTCGCACTCATCGTCGTGATGCTCTGGCTGGCGCAGCACAGCCACCGCTACATCAACGTTCCGCTCGCCGTCGCCGCGATCCTCGTCCTGCTCACGACGGTCGTCGGCGTCGGCTTGCTGTCGCTGGCCAAGAGCCGCGCGGACGACGTCAAAAGCTCCTCGTACGCCGGCACGCTGGCCCTGGCCAGTGCCCGGATCGGCGGCTACGACGCGCAGTCCAACGAGAACCTGACGCTCATTGCGCGCGGCTCCGGCGCCGGTTTCGAGACGAGCTGGAAAAAGGACGCGGAGGACACCCGTGGCTACCTCGCCGAAGCCGACCGTCTCGGGGTCGGCGCGTCGAGCCAGTGGAACGCCTACGAGACGGCCCACAAGCGGGTCCGGGACCTGGACAACTCCGGCAACTGGGACGGCGCTGTCGACCAGGCCCTCGGCCCCAAGGGCCAGGCCTTCACCTCGTTCGACGCCTTCGCTCGGGCCTCCGGCACCAGCCTCGACAAGACAAGCGAGGCTGCGCAGAGCGGGTTACGGGACGCCGGCGGCGGACTGTCGCTGATGGGCTGGCTCGGCATACCAATCGGACTGGTGGTCGCCTTGCTCGCCTGGTGGGGTCTGTCGCAGCGGCTGGAGGAGTACCGATGAAGCGCCTGACCACACTGCGTGCCTCGATCGCAGTCTGCATCAGCCTCGCCGTGGCGGGCTGCAGCAGCGGCGAGTACTCCGACACGCCGATCCCGTCCAAGACCACGACGAAGGCGGCGCCGGCACCGGCGGCGACCAAAGCGCCCGACTGTGGCAACCCCGTGCAGTCCTACCAACCGTCCGGGTCGCTGCCTGCCCCGACCGCGCTGCCGGCAGGCTCGACGATGGCCAAGATCCGCGCTCGCGGTCGACTGATCGCCGGTGTCTCGGCCGACTCGCTTCAGCTCGGCGCGCGCAACCCGATCACTGGCAGCATCGAGGGTTTCGACATCGACATGCTGCACGCGGTGTCGCAGGCGATCTTCGGCGACCCGAACAAGATCGAGTTCCGGGTGATCTCGACGGCCGACCGCTTCACCGTGCTGCAGTCGCACAGTGTGGACATCGTGGCCCGCGCAGTGACGATGAACTGCGATCGCTGGGACAAGGTCGCGTTCTCGACCGAGTACTACCACGCGGGCCAGAAGCTGCTCGTGCCCCTCGGCAACAAGGCGACCGGGCTGGACGACCTGGCCCAGACTCTGCCCGCGGGCCAGCGGCAGGTGTGTGCGCAGACCGGGTCAACCGCCATCGACACGGTGAAGCAGCATCGCGACCTCACGCTCGTGCCAGCCGGGACGGGCACCGGATGTCTGGTGCTGTTCCAGCAGGGCAAGGCCAACGCGATCGTGGCCGACGACACCGTGCTCGCCGGGCTCGCCGCGCAGGACCCCTACGCCAAGGTGCTCCGGATGAAGGCGATCAGCAATGAGCCCTACGGCCTGGCCATGCCCAAGGACCAGACCGATCTGGTGCGGTTCGTCAACCAGGTGCTCGACACGATGCGCGCGGACGGCCGGCTGACCGCGTCGTACAACCGCTGGTTCAAGGAGCTCGGCCCGGCACCCGCTCCGCCCAAGGCGGTCTACGGCAGATGAGGCCACCCGTCGCGACCGTTCCGCGGCCCCCGGGCCGGATCGGGGCACCCGTACCCGCGCAGGAGATGCTCGGCTATCTCACTGCGCTCGGGGCCTGGCGGGATGCCCGGCGCGAAGAGCTCGACAACCTCGACCGGGCCGCGCTGCAGTCCCCCGACGAAGACACGTTCAGCGCCGACCTGGTGCTGTCGATGGCGGTCTGGAAGTCGGTGTCCGACCGCTACGAGCTGCTGCTCGTGACCTGGGACTCCGGCCGCGTCGGTCAGGCGGAGTCCGAGCGACTCAGCACCTTGATCTGGGGCGGACTCGACACCGGGTCCGGTGCGGCGGGCGCTCTAGCCGTCTCGCTTCCCGAGGCGTGCGCCCTCTCCGACGCGTTGGCCGGGTCGTTGCGAGCACGGTTGGCCATCGACCCGGACCAGGCGGATCTCGCCGACCGGCAGCGCGACCTGCGCGCCCAGGTCGAACGCGTCCGTGACCTGGTCGACCGCGAGCCAGCCACCGCCCGGGCGGCAGCCGAGCAGACGCTGCAGGACCTGAGCCGGCGCGTCACCGAGATCACCGAGCGGGCCGGTCGCGGCGCCGATGTCGGTGGGTTGCTCGGGCCGCTCGAGATCGACGCGGCACGCACCGAGCGCGACCTCATCGTCGCGAGCTCGACCCGGCGTGAGCAGGCGGCCGACGTCGCGCAGGCACGCACGCTGCGGACCCAGCTCGAGGCCGAGGGCGTGGCCGTGCAGGCCGTCGCGGCGCAGTGCATCGCCGGGGTCACGCCGGCCCCACGTCTCGCCGTCCCCGACGTCACCGCCCTCGGACCGGTGCCCAACACGGCAGCCGAGCTGACGACGTACCTCTCGCGTCTGGATGCCGTACGCCGTGCGCTTAGCCAGGCGCACGCGGCGTACGGCACCGCCCTCCAACGTCGCGACGAGCTCTCCGGTCGGCTCGACGCCTACCGCGTCAAGGCCGGCCCCGAACTCTCTCCCGACCTGGCCGAGCTCTACCAACGCGCACAGACCCTGCTGGCACAACCACCGGTCGACCTGGTCCGGCTCGGCGCGCTGACGTCGGCCTACCAGGCCTACCTCGAGACGATCCTCGCTGCTCACCCGCAGCCTCGACGCGCCCCCGAAGGAGTGTCATGACGAACCCCGCCTGCACCCAGCCCGGCTGCACCGGCTCCATCGTCGACGGCTACTGCGATGTCTGCGGCTCGCCTCCCGGAGCTGCGCCCGTAGCGCCGGCCGCCTCGTCCGCGCCGGCCGCCTCGTCCGCGCCGGCCGCTTCGCCGGTTTCTGGTCCGACGTCCGGCCCCGCCGGGGCTTCGTCCTCGCCCTCGAGCGTCTCGCGCGCCTCCAACCGCCTCGCCTCCGCTCCCCTGGGCTCAGCCCGCGCGACCGCTGCCGGGTCCAAGCTGACCCGCAAGCTCGGTACGTCCTCCTCACGGCTGCGCGGAGCTCGCCTCGGCGCCGGCATCACCACGATCCCGACGATCCCGCCGCTGGATGCCAGCAAGGCGATCCTCGACAACCCGGTCGTCCCCGAGAACCGGCGTACCTGCCCCAGCTGTGGCAACCCGGTCGGCCGGTCGCGGGGAGACCAGCCCGGGCGTACCGAAGGCTTCTGCCCCAACTGCCGCAACCCGTTCTCGTTCGCGCCCAAGCTCAAGGCCGGTGACCTCGTCGGAGGTCAGTACGCCGTCGCCGGTGCCTTCGCGCACGGTGGCTTCGGCTGGCTCTACCTCGCACGCGACCAGAACGTCTCCAACCGGTGGGTCGTCCTCAAGGGCCTGCTGAACTCCGACGACCCCGACGCGGTTGCCGCGGCCATCGCCGAGCAGCAGTTCCTGGCGCGGGTGGAGCATCCGCTGATCGTCGAGATTTACAACTTCGTCACCCATGACGGTGCCGGCTACATCGTGATGGAGTACGTCGGCGGCACCTCGCTCAAGACGTTGCTCAAGCAGCGCATGGAAGCCAACAACGGGCAGTACAACGCGCTCCCGCTGGACCAGGCGATCGCGTACGTCATCGAGGTGCTGCCGGCCTTCTCCTACCTGCACGACCTGGGCCTGGTCTACTGCGACTTCAAGCCGGACAACATGATCCAGGTCGGCGACGCCATCAAGCTGATCGACCTCGGCGGCGTACGACGTATCGATGACCAGGACTCGGCGATCTACGGCACGGTCGGCTACCAGGCTCCTGAGGTCGCTGAGGTCGGCACGTCCGTCGCGTCGGACATCTACACGCTCGGGCGGACGCTGACCGTGCTGGCGATGGAGTTCCGCGGCTACCAGACGACTTTCATCGACTCGCTGCCGCCGGTCTCGGACATCCCACTGTTCCAGCAGAACGACTCGTTCTACCGGCTGCTGTCCAAGGCGTGCGCTCCCGACCCGGCCGACCGATTCGTCTCGGCGGACGAGCTGCGCGTGCAGCTCCTCGGCGTGCTTCGCGAGGTCGTCGCCGAGCGGTCCGGACGTGGGGCGGCGGCGCACTCGACGTCCTCGCTGCTGTTCGGCAGCCCGAGCGGTGAGGAGGAGTCCGTGCCGGCGTGGCGCCGGCTGCCTCCCCTGCACGAGGATGACCGCGACCCGCAGGCGAGCTGGCTCTCAACGGTCAGCGTGACCGAGCCCCGCGAGCGGCTCAAGGCGTTGCTGGCCGCGCCGGAGCGCTCCCCCGAGGTGCTGCTGCAGACGGGCCTAGCCGCGTTGGCGGCCGGCGAGTACCTCGAGGTCGACTCCGCGGTCGCGGCCCTGCTGGCCGACGACCCATGGGAGTGGCGCGCGGTATGGGTGTCCGGTCTGTCCGCGCTGGCCCGTGACGACGCTGCGGGAGCCCAGTCGGCGTTCAACGCCGTCTACGGGCAGGTGCCTGGCGAGCTCGCGCCCAAGCTCGCTCTCGCGATGTCGTGCCAGCTCAGCGGTGAGGACGACGTGGCGGAGGGTCTTTACCTCACCTGCGCGCGCACCGATGCGACCTACATCGCCCCAGCAGCGTTGGGACTGGCCACAATTCGCTCTCGCCGAGGTGATCTCGACGGGGCCGTCGCGGCCCTCGACCTGGTGCCCCCGACCAGTGGCGCCTACATTCGCGCGCGGCAGCAGCGCGCTCACACGCTCGCCGACTCCGGCCGCGGCCTCCCCGCTCTGTCCGAGGCGATGGTCAGCGTCGACCACCTGACGATCGATCCGGTCGACCGGGCCAACCTGTCGGCGAGCGTGTTCCGCACCGCGCTGGAGGAGGTACGCACCAAGGGCCCGCGCGGTGATCTCACCATCGCCGGGCGCCCGGCTCTGGAGCCGGACCTGCGGGACGGACTCGAGGCGGCGTACCGCGAGCTGGCCGGTCATGAGCCGACCAAGCAGGGCCGGGTCGCGATGATCGACAAGGCCAATGACGTACGACGATGGACGCTTCGATGAGCGGAGACGATGCCGGCTCGGTGAGCGCGGGCACCACCGTGCGGTGCCCGGCCTGCGGTCACGACACGACCGAGGGTGACCTCTTCTGCGAGGCGTGTGGGGCTGAGCTTGCTTCTGCCCCAACGGTTTCCGAACCGGTAGCCGCTCCCCTGGCAGGACCGACGGCACCCATCTCCGATGGCGCCTGCCTCTCGTGCGGTGGGGTCGTCGGTGAGGACGGCTACTGCGAGACGTGCGGCACCAAGGCGCCCAAGCCACGCGACCACTTCCAGGAGCAGCCGGCGCCTTGGGTCGCGATGACCTGCGACCGCGGCGTCCGGCACCACCGCAACGAGGACGCCGGCGCACTGTCGGCCGATCCCGAGCCGGGCAGCCGGGCCGTCCTCGTCGTCTGCGACGGCGTCAGCTCCTCCACGGATTCTGATGTCGCGAGCCTCGCGGCAGCATCCGCCGCGCGCGACGTCTTGGCAGTCGGCCGCGCGCAGGGCATGGGCACTCCGTCGTCCAGGGTCAGCGCGATCGTCGCTCGCCTCGAGGCTGCGGCCACGGCGGCCAACGACGCCGTCGTGGCGACGACGGCGCCCGAGAGCGGCAGCCCGGCGTCGTGCACGTTCGTTGCGGCCGTCGTCGACGACGGGACGATCGTGGCCGGAAGCGTCGGCGACAGCCGCGCCTACTGGTTCCCCGACAGCGGCGAGGCGATCCACCTGAGTGTGGACGACTCGATGGCGGCCGAGCTGATCGCTCAGGGCACGCCGCGCCAGATCGCCGAGTCGAGTCCGCAGGCGCACGCCATCACGCGGTGGCTCGGCGTCGACTCCCACGATCACAAGCCCGGCACGATGACGGTCGACGTCGACGCCCCAGGCTGGCTGCTCGTCTGCTCCGACGGGCTCTGGAACTACTGCTCCGCGGCGGCCGACCTGGCCGACCTCGTACGTCGTACGGCTTCGGCCCAGCACGACGACCCGCTCGCCACGTCGGCGGCGCTTGTCGACTGGGCCAACGCCCAAGGCGGGCAGGACAACATCACCGTGGCTCTTGCCCGTATCCCGATCGATGGAAGGATCTGACCATGGCGCAGTTCACTGCCTCCGTCTACCAGAACGAGTTCCTGCCCGACGGCGGGACGGACGTGCACGCGATCGTCACGGTGACCGCATCCGGCGCCGGATCGGCCGGGCAGACCGGCGGTGGTGACGCGGGCGAGATCGTCATCGTGGACACGTCCGGCTCGATGGGCGTCGACAACATCCGCGCGGCGCAGAGTGCCGCCGTCGCCGCCATCGACCAGATCCACGACGGCGTGTGGTTCGCGCTCATCTCGGGCAACCACCAGGCGGTCCTGGCCTACCCCGCGGGCGCCGAGCCCGGGATGGTGCGGATGGACCCGTCGGCCCGCGCGGCCGCGAAGTCGGCGGTGACCACGTTCCGCGCCAACGGCGGCACCGCGATGGGCACCTGGCTGCGGCTGGCCGCATCGGTGTTCTCGACCGTGCCGTCGCTCGCTCAGCGGCACGCGATCCTGCTGACCGACGGCGCCAACCAGCACGAGACACCCGACCAGCTCACCGACGCCATCTCCAGCGTCACTGGCCAGTTCCAGTGCGACTGCCGCGGGGTGGGCGCCGCCTGGCAGGTCGACGAGGTCCGACGGATCGCCACTGCGCTCCTCGGGTCGGTCGACATCATCCCGTCCGCCGACCAGATGGCCGCACAGTTCTCCGCGCTGATCCAGGCCGCCATGGGCCGCGGCATCGCCGATGCGCAGATGCGGGTCTGGGCGCCGCAGGGCGCGCAGGTCCTCTTCGTCCGTCAGGTCGCGCCCACGGTCGATGACCTGACCGACCGCCGCTTTGAGGTCAACCCGCTCACCGGCGCCTACCCGACCGGCTCGTGGGGTGATGAGTCTCGGGACTACCACGTGGCCGTACGCCTGGCAGCCAAGGCGGTCGGCCAGGAGCAGCTCGCAGCACGCGTACAGCTCGCGCTCGGCGAGCAGGTCGTCGCGCAGGGCCTGGTCAAGGCGCAGTGGTCCAACGACGACACCCTCACCACCCGGATCAGCCCGGAGGTCGCCCACTACACCGGCCAGACCGAGCTGGCCGAGGCGATCCAGGACGGTCTGGCCGCCAAGGCTGCCGGTGACACGGTGACCGCGACGACCAAGCTTGGGCGGGCCGTACAGCTCGCGGCGCAGACCGGCAACGACGAGGCGACGACCAAGCTGCGCAAGGTCGTGGACATCGACGATCCGGACGCGGGCACCGTGCGGCTCAAGCGTTCGGTCGACAAGCTCGATGAGATGGCGCTGGACACGGCGTCCACCAAGACGACCAGGATCCGCAAGTGAGCGCCACCTGTCCGTCCGGGCACACGTCGGAGTCCACGGACTACTGCGACGTCTGTGGTCTGCCCATCGGCGCGGCCCCGACACCTCCCCCGCCTCCGCCGCCCGCACCCGCGCCGGCTCAGGCCGCGATGCAGTCCTGCCCGAGCTGTGGGGAGCCCAACGTCCCGGACGCGCTGTTCTGCGAATCCTGTGGCTACGACTTCACCACCGGCACCATGCCGCGGCCGGCTCCCGATGCGGGTGCCGCCGCTCCCGACGTCGCGCCGCCCGCGCCACCTGCACCCCAGGCCGGCACCGCTGAGTGGGTCGTCGAACGCTGGGTCGACCCCGACTGGTACGCCGTCCAGGACGGTGACGGGCCTTGCCCCTCTCCCGGCCCGCCGGTCGTCGTACCTCTGCGCGAGGCCAGCGTCCTGGTCGGCCGTCCGTCCAAGAGCCGAAGCATCACGCCGCAGGTCGACTGCGCGGACGACACCGGCGTCAGTCGGCGGCAGGCGCAGCTGAGCACGGACGGGCAGCGGTGGTGGGTGGAGGACCTACAGTCCTCCAACGGCACCTACGTCGGACCGGCCTCGGGCCCGCTCCCCGAAGACCCGCTGCCCCCGGGGCAGCGGCGTGAGCTCGGCCGCGACGACAGGATCTACGTCGGCACGTGGACTCGGCTGGTCGTCCGCCAGGCCTCTCCCGAAGAGCGCGGTTAGTCCTTTCGCACGATTGGCGTAACAAAAGTCCTGTGCAGCGTCGAGCCTGAGCAAGACCAACGGCCGCCACCCCGCGAGGGATGACGGCCGTTGGTGCGTACGAACGGGGAGGGTCAGGCCTCCTCGGTCCCGTCCTCGGACGTCAGGTTGCGCGTCCGGGTCGAGTCGAGCGGAATGCCCGGGCCCATCGTCGTGCTCATGGTCGCCTTGGTGATGTAGCGACCCTTGGAGGACGACGGCTTCAGACGCAGGATCTCCTCGAGCGCCGCCGCGTAGTTCTCGACCAGCTTGGTCTCGTCGAAGCTCACCTTGCCGATGATGAAGTTCAGGTTGGCGTGCTTGTCGGCGCGGAACTCGATCTTGCCGCCCTTGATGTCGTTGACAGCCTTGGCGACGTCCATGGTGACGGTGCCGGTCTTCGGGTTCGGCATCAGACCACGCGGGCCGAGGACCTTACCGAGACGACCGACCTTGCCCATGAGGTCCGGGGTGGCGACGACCGCGTCGAAGTCGGTCCAGCCACCGGCGACCTTGTCGAGCAGCTCGTCCGAACCGACGAAGTCGGCGCCCGCGGCCTCAGCAGCGGCAGCCTTGTCACCGTTGGCGAAGACGAGGACCTTGGCGGTCTTGCCCGTGCCGTGCGGCAGGTTGACCGTGCCACGGACCATCTGGTCGGACTTGCGCGGGTCGATGCCGAGGCGGAAGGAGACCTCGACGGTCGAGTCGTACTTGGTGGCCGACGTGTCCTTGGCCAGACGCACCGCGTCGAGCGGGGCGTACTGCTTGTCGGCGTCGATCTTTTCCACCGCAGAGCGGTAGGACTTGCTGCGCTTCATGTCTGCTCCTGTGTTGTTGCGCGTGATGCGGAGTTGTGGTTGTGCGGACCAGCGCTGGCCCAACCACGGTGCGTACGATGGCCGGTCACCGGCCGTCGTACGTGATGCGGCAATCAGTCGGTCTGGATGCCCATCGAGCGAGCGGTGCCGGCGATGATGCGCGACGCCATCTCGATGTCGTTGGCGTTCAGGTCGGCCATCTTCATCTCGGCGATCTCACGGACCTGGTCCTTGGTGAGCTTGCCGACCTTGTCCTTGTGCGGCTCGCCGGAGCCCTTGGCCACACCAGCGGCCTTCTTGATCAGCTCAGCGGCCGGCGGGGTCTTGGTGATGAAGGTGAAGGAACGGTCTTCGTAGACCGTGATCTCCACCGGGATCACGTTGCCGCGCTGGCTTTCCGTCGCGGCGTTGTACGCCTTGACGAACTCCATGATGTTGACGCCGTGCTGACCGAGCGCCGGGCCGACGGGCGGAGCCGGAGTGGCCTGGCCGGCCTGGATCTGCAGCTTGATGAAGCCGGAGGCCTTCTTGGACTTGGGGGGCATGCGGTGTTCCTTTTCTGGTGATGGGCCCACGCCGTGGGCGATGACCCGGTTGCAGTGCCCTGCGGGTTGCCGCAGGACGGGAGGCGTTCAGGATCAGATCTTGGCGACCTGGTTGAACGCCAGCTCGACCGGAGTCTCCCGGCCGAAGATCGAGACGAGCACCTTGAGCTTCTGGGTGTCGGTGTTGATCTCCGAGATCGTCGCGGGCAGGGTCTCGAACGGACCCTCCATGACGGTGACGGACTCGCCGACCTCGAAGTCCACCTCGGCGGAGGACGAACGAGTTCCGGTGGACGCGGCAGCGCCGGCCTCCTGAGTCGCAGCCTGCTCGTCGGACGACTCGAAGGTCGGGTTGAGCATCGTGACGACCTCGTCGATCGACAGCGGCGACGGCTGGTGAGCGTTGCCCACGAAGCCCGTCACACCGGGGGTGTGCCGCACGGCGCCCCAGCTCTCGTCGGTGAGGTCCATGCGGACCAGCACGTATCCGGGCATCCGCACGCGGGTGCCGGTCTTGCGCTGACCGTTCTTGATCTCGGTGAACTCCTCCATCGGCACCTCGACGCCGAAGATGAAGTCCTCCATGTTGAGGCTGGTGATACGCGTCTCGAGGTTGGTCTTCACGCGCTTCTCGTAGCCGGCGTAGGAGTGGATGACGTACCACTCACCGAACTGGGCCTTGAGGTCGGCGATGAACGCCTCGCGCGGGTCACCCTCGGGCTCACCGGCCGCCTCGTCCTCTGCGATCGCGACCTCGGCCTCAGTCTCCTCGGAGGCGACCGGAGTGGCCTCGGACTCGTCCTCGGCGGGGATGTCGAGCTCGTCGCCCTCACCGTCGGCGACGGCGCGCGCGTCGTGCTCGAGGTCCTGCTGCTCGTCGGCGTCGGCACTCTGCTCGGACTGCGGCTCGTCGAGCACGATGTCGACGGTGTCGCCGATCGGCTCGGTCAGCGGGGTCGCCTCGTCCGCCGACGTGCCCTCCTGGACCTGGTCGGTCTCGGGCGCCTCGGACTCTGGACTCCACTGCTCGGTCATTGACCTGCTTCCTTCACTGCTTGTCACCTGGACTTCGCCACACCGATCAGGATCGGCGCCTTACACCGCGAACGCCGGTCGGACGAGTCGATGCTCGCCGCCGGCGCCCCGGAACCACTCTAGGCGGGTCAGTTGGACCCGAAGAGCCACTGGACCAGCCATTGGAACACCTTGTCCAGCCCCACGACGTAAGCCATGATCACGGCGATGAAGACCAGAACGACTGCGGTGTAGCTGATCAGCTCCTGACGCGTCGGCCAGACGACCTTGCGCATCTCGTCGATGACCTGGCGGACGAAGAGAATGATCTTGTTGAAGAAGCGGGCCAGCGGGTTGCCCTGTCGGGATCCGCGTGCGCTCCGACCTGCGCCACGGTCCTCCGCGGTGCTCGTCTCGGTCACGGCCACTTCTTTCGTCTCGGCGTCCATCGGTTTTGCCCGATGTCACTTCTCTTTGCCACTCACCTGCAGGGCACGAGGGACTTGAACCCCCAACCCCCGGTTTTGGAGACCGGTGCTCTGCCAATTGAGCTAGTGCCCTACGTCCCCGGATTGCGCCGGGAACCAGGCGATCTGGACCGCCACGACGCACAGACAGCGCGCATCATGGTTGTCGTCAACCACCCGACGAGCGAGTGTACGCGACCCTCGTGCGCCGAGGCCAACTCGGTCAGTGCGCGTCCCCCGCCGGCCGTCGTACGCCGAGGCAGTAACGTCGGCGCATGACGGACTACGAGAACACGTCATCCGAGTCGGAGCAGACGACGTACAGCACCGACGAAACGACGATGCCGGACCAGTCGAGCCTGCGAGACTGGACGGAAGAGGAGTCTCGTCCACAAGAACAGAACGACGAGGATCAGCTGCAGTCCGAGGACACCTTGGTCTACCGGGGTGTCGAGGACGCGCTCGACGAGGGCTACGCCGCGGCCGACCGTCCCAGCCCGAGCTACGGCAACACCGCCGCCGAGCAGGCTCAGGGCGAGACCATCGAGCAGCGGATCGGCCAGGAAGAGTCTGACCCGAGCTCGGCGTACGGCGCCCCGGACAACGAGAGCGGGCTCGACGAGCCCCGCATCGGCGGCGACGACCCGGACTCCATTGATGCCGACAGCGACTTCCTGGGTGATCCGGAGGTCGGCGACCAGCGCGCCGGCCGACTGGTCGCGAGCGATGAAGGCGCCCACGAGGACACCGAGAAGGACCTGATCGCCAGCGACGCCGGGATCGACGGCGCGGGCGCGTCCGCCGAGGAAGCCGCCGTTCACGTCGTCCCTGATCAGGAGTGAGCGGCCCCGACGAGCCTCGCTCGACCACGACTCTCCCCAAGGCGCACCTGCACCTTCACTTCACCGGCTCCATGCGCATCAGCACGCTGCGCGACCTGGCCGACAAGCACGGGCTGCGGCTGCCTGAGGCGCTGCTCGCCGCCTGGCCACCTCACCTGTCGGGCATGGACGAGCGCGGGTGGTTCAGGTTCCAGCGGCTGTACGACGCCGCCCGCGCCTGCGTGCGCGACGAGGACGACATGCGTCGCATCGTCCGGGAAGCCGCCGAGGACGACGCGGCTGAGGGCTCGCGGTGGCTGGAGATCCAGGTCGACCCGACGTCGTACGCACCGCACCTGGGCGGGCTCACGCCCACCTTGGAGATCGTGCTCGACGAGGCGGAGCAGGCCAGCAAGGACACCGGCACGGGAGTCGGGGTCGTGGTCGCCGCGTCGCGGCTGCGCCACCCGCTCGACGCCCGCGTGCTGGCCCGGCTCGCGGTCAAGCACGCCGGCGAGGCCCCTGGCTCGGTCGTCGGCTTCGGTCTCAGCAATGACGAACGCCGAGGGATCACCGAGGAGTTCGGCAAGGCGTTCGACATCGCGCGGCATGGCGGACTCGCCTCGGTGCCGCACGCGGGTGAGCTGCTCGGCCCGGCGGCTGTGAGCGGCACGCTGGACTCCTTGGCGCCCGACCGGATCGGTCACGGCGTCCGCAGTGTCGAGTCGGACGTCGTACTGCAGCGCGTCGTCGACTCCGGCGTCGCCCTTGAGGTCTGCCCTGGCAGCAACGTTGCGCTCGGCGTCTACCGCGAGCCCGACGAAGTGCCGCTGGAGCGTCTGCTCGACGCGGGCGCCCAGATCGCGCTCGGCGCCGACGACCCCTTGCTGTTCGGGTCCCGCCTGGTCGCCCAGTACGACTCCGCGCGCGACGATCACGGGCTGTCCGACCGGCAGCTCGCCGACCTGGCACGATCCTCGATCCGAGCCTCGCGGGCGCCGTCAGACGTCAAGAAGCGGACGCTCGCCGACATCGACGACTGGGCGTCCTGACGCCCAGTCGTCGATGGTCCTACTTGACCGCGCTCGGGCTGGTGGCCGCCCAGATCGTCGGCTGTCCGTCGATCACGACGCGATAGGTCCGCGACGTGGACCGGGTGTAGGACCAGCTGGCCTGGCCCGCGCTGTTGAGCGTGACGCTCCTCAGGTTGGCCCAGGTCCCGTCGGAGTTGCGGTACTGGATCCACCCGGTGGCGCCTTCCCACGCGATGTTGCGGTTCAGCGAGGTCGCGTAGCGGACCGCCTGCGCCGTCAGCGTGACCGTCGAACCGGAGCGGCTCGGGTAGATCCCCGCCCACGATCCGACGCGCACCGCGATCGGGAACTCGTTCTGCGTGAATGTGCTGTTGCCGTCTCCGGACTGGGCGCCGCCCGCCGACCAGGTGAACTCGCCGAGCCGCACACTGTCGGTGATCGACCAGCTGGAGGTCGGGTCGTCCCCGTAGTACATGTGGTTCACGATCGCCTGGCTCGACGTCCGCAGATGCCACGTCGCGAACGAGTTGGCGACGATCACGCAGCCGCCGTCGAAGGTGGTGTAGATGTTCTGCGTGGGCTGCACGACGCGGACCTGGTCGGTCATGTGCATCTTGCAGGTCCCGATGACGCCCGCGCTGGCACTCGGTATCCCGGTGGCCAGGAGCGCTCCTCCGATACCGACTGCGGCCAGGCTCGCGTAAGCACGACGAATCATGATGGTTCCCCCTTGCGATGAGCGGCCCGGGTGGCAGCTCCCCACTGCACAGTCCGCGCCGGCGCGCTCATGCTAGGCAGCACCGTGGTCGTACCGATAGGGGTCTTTCCGAGGTCGATCAGGTTGAGAACAAAGGCAACCCGAGGCATCTCCCAGACGTCAGCGGCGGCTCAGAGGTCGTGGCCGACGAAGATCGGCTCGTTGACCAGCCGTACGCCGAAGGCGGCCTCCACGCCGTCTCGCACCTCGCGCGCCAGCGCGGCCACGTCGGCTGCGGTCGCCGAACCGCGGTTGGTCACCGCGAGCGTGTGCTTGGTGGACAGGGCCGCCGGTCCGGGCAAGCCGTAACCCTTGGTGAAGCCGGCCTTGTCGATCAGCCAGGCCGCGCTGGTCTTGACCAGGCTCGCCGCTCCGCCAGGGAACTCCGGCGGCGTCGGCCCGTCGGCGCCCAGCCGCTCGACGGCGGTCTGGCGCAGCACCGCGAGGTCGGCCACGGTCATGATCGGGTTCTGGAAGAACGAGCCGCACGACCAGGTGTCGTGGTCGGTCGAGTCGAGCACCATCCCGCGCTTGCGACGTTGCGCGAGGACGCCCTCACGCGCCGCTTCCAACGGGACCCGGGCGCCGGCCTCGACGCCGAGCTGCCGGGCCAGGTCGGCGTACGCGATGGGCTGGGAGCGGTCGGACAGGTGCAGCTGGAAGAGCACGTCGAGCACGACGTAGCGGTCGGCGCCCTTGAAGAGTGAGTGGCGGTAGGTGAACCGGCACTCATCGGCCGACAGCGTGTGCACCTGCTGGTCGGTGCGGTCGTACACCCGCACCGACGCGATGGTCTGCGCGACCTCCTGGCCGTACGCGCCGACGTTCTGCACGGGGGTCGCGCCGGCCAGACCGGGGATGCCCGAGAGGCACTCCACTCCGGACCAGCCCTCGAGGACCGTACGTGCCACGAACCCGTCCCAGTCCTCACCGGCCGCGACGCGCACCGAGACGCCCGAGCAGTCGTCCGCGGACTCCACGCTGATGCCGCTGGTCGCGACCCGGACGACCGAGCCCGCGAAGCCTTGGTCGCTGATCACCACGTTGGACCCGCCGGAGAGGATCAGCAGCGGCTCGTCGGCGTCGTCGACCTCTCGTACGGCGTCGACCAGCTCATCCGTCGTCTCGACCTCGACCAGGCGCTCGGCCGGGCCGCCGACCCGCATCGTCGTGAGCGGCGCCAGGGCCGCTTCGGTGGACTCCTTCATGGTCAGTCGAGGGCGACGGTGGCCAGGGCGCGCGTCAGGACCTTCGACCCGTCGTACGTCGCGGTCAGCTCGACCACCGCTCGCTGGGTGTCGGCGTCGACGGACTTCACCACGCCCGAGACCTCGATGTCGGAGCCTCCCTCGTAAGGGACCGGGACCGGAGCACTGAACCGGACGGAGTAGTCCAGCACCTTGCCGGCGTCGCCCGCCCAGTCGACGACGACCTGGACGGCGGCGCCCATCGTGAACATGCCGTGCGCGATGACGTCCGGCAGACCGACGGAGGTGGCGAAGCGCTCGTCCCAGTGGATGGGGTTGAAGTCGCCGCTGGCTCCGGCGTAGCGCACGAGGGTGGCGCGGTCGACGTGCACCGTGCGGCCCGGCAGCTGCTGGCCGACCTCGACCTGGTCCTGCGACACCATCAGTCCTCTCCTCGGATGACCATGAGCGAGGTGGCTGTGCAGATCGCCTCGCCGTGCGCGTCGGTGATGCTGGTCGTCAACGTCACCATCGAGTGACCGCCGGCCTGGCGGATCCGGTCGATCGTGGTTGCGGCGGTGATCTCGTCACCGGCGACGGCTGGACGGTGGTGGATGAACTTCTGCTCGCCGTGCACGAGCCGGCTGAAGTCGATACCGGCCTCAGGGTCGATGATCGCGGCGCCCTCGCCCTGCTGCGCCACGCTGACCAGGAACGTCGGCGGGGCGACGACATCGGCGTAGCCCTTGGCACGGGCCGCGTCGACATCGCGGTGCACGGGATCCTGGGCGCCGACCGCATCGGCGAACTCTCGGATCTTGGCGCGGGAGACGACGTAGGGAGGGGTCGGCGGGTAGGCGCGGCCCTCCACCTCAGCATTCACGGGCATGCGCAGAACACTAGAGGCCCGGGCATGCGAACGGCCGCCCGGATCCGAAGACCTGGGCGGCCGAGGCACAGAGCGGTCGGCTGAGGCCGACTCGGCTCAGCGAGTCTCGCGGTGCTCGGTGTGCTTGCCGCAGCGCGGGCAGAACTTCGCCAGCTCCAACCGGTCAGGGTCGTTGCGGCGGTTCTTCTTGGTGATGTAGTTGCGCTCCTTGCACTCCGTGCACGCCATCGTGATCTTGGGGCGGACGTCTGCGCTCTTGCTGGCCATCGGGGCAACCTGCTCTCGGAAGTACGTGTGCGGTCCTGCTCGGCTGCTGCGGACCGGTCCTGCTCTGGTATCTGACTTGGTAGCGGGAGCGGGGCTCGATCCCGCGACCTCACGATTATGAGTCGTGCGCTCTAACCAGCTGAGCTACCCCGCCTTGGGGCTGAGAGCCGGCTGCACAGTGCCTCGACCTTGAGTCACCGTGCTGCCGGCGGACAACCTGAGCCCCCAAACGGAATCGAACCGTTGACCTTCTCCTTACCATGGAGACGCTCTACCGACTGAGCTATAGGGGCCTGCGACCAGCTGAGAGGGAGCGCGACTCAATGGTCGCGCCTCGCAGCAGCGCAGCGACGAGATTACACGTAGTCCTCGCCGAACACGAAATCGAGACGGACCTAGCCGCCCGACCCCGCGGTGATGCGGCCACGGGCGTGCTCCGTGCCCTTCTTGTTGTTGCGCAGCGCGAGCTCCCAGTCGCCGCTGGAGGCGTCCTGACGAGCCACGAAACGCACCGTGGAAGGGATGAGCACCGGCTTACGGAAGGACACCTCGTAGGTGTACGCCGACGGCAGCCGGTTCTCCAGCGCCGCCAGCATGCGCGCCATGCTCCACGCCCCGTGCGCGATCGTCGTCGGGAAGCCCAACGCCTTGGCCGCGAACGGGTTCATGTGGATCGGGTTGACGTCGCCGCTCACGCCGGCGAACCGGCGACCGAGGTCACCTGACAGTCGCCAGATCGAACCCGTGCCATCGACGGCGTCCGACTCCTCAGCCGGCTCCTCCACCTCGCCGGGAGCCTTCTGGCCCCGGTAGAGGTAGGTGCTGACACCTTCCCAGACGAGCTCCTCGCCGACCCGCGCCTCACCGAGCACGTCCACCATCGCGCCGCGACGATGCGGGCGGGCGTTGGCCGTGCTCACGGTGATCGTGACCGGCTCCCCCAGGAGCACCGGGCGGTGCTGGGTGATCCGGTTGCTCAGGTGCACGCTGCCGGTGAGCGGGTACGGGTAGGACCGGTCGGCGAACAACGTCACCTGCAGGGGGAACGACAGGTTGTGCAGGTAGGTAGACGGCACCTCGTTGCGCAACGGAAAGCCGCTGACCTGGTTGTACGCCGCAAGGTGACTCGGATCCACCTGGATGTCGCGCCGGACGACGTCGAGCACCGGCAGCGCCTTGCCCGACTTCAGCCGGGACGTGGCGACGGCCTTGGCGAAGACCGGCGCGAGGTTCGGGTTGGACGTGACCTCGATCGTCCTGGTCATCAGGCCCCCAGCTGGCTCTGCCCGCAGACCCGCAGGACCTGGCCGGTGACGCCGGCGCTGCCGGGCTCGGCGAAGAACGCGATGGCCTCGCCGACGTCGATCGGCTGACCACCCTGCAGCAGGGAGTTCAACCGGCGGCCGACCTCACGGGTCGCCACGGGGATCTTGGCGGTCATCTCGGTCTCGATGAACCCGGGCGCCACCGCGTTGACCGTGATGCGTCGCGCGGCGAGCTCCTGGGACAGCGAGCGCACCATGCCGATGACACCGGCCTTGGACGCGGCGTAGTTGGACTGGCCGCGGTTGCCACCGATACCGCTGATGGAGGCGACACCGATGATCCGGCCGCCGTCCTTGAGCCCGCCCTTGACCTTCGGGTCCAGCAGCACCTTGTTGATGCGGAACTGCGACTGCAGGTTGACGTTGAGCACGCTGCCCCACCGCGCCTCGTCGGTGTTGACGAAGAGCTTGTCGCGGGTGATGCCGGCGTTGTGCACGATGATGTCGAGCCCGCCGCCCTGCTGCGCGACCGCGGCGGCGATGCGCTCGCCGGCATCCGCAGCCGTGACGTCCAGCTGCAGCGCGGTGGCACCGATGTTGTTGGCGACCTTGCTCAGCGAGTCGCCGGCAGCCGGGATGTCGACCGCGATGACCTTGGCGCCCGCGCGAGCGAACACCTTGGCGATCTCGGCTCCGATGCCGCGGGCAGCACCGGTGATGACAGCCGTCTCGCCGAGCAGTGGCTTGTGCCAGTCGTCGACGTCCGGGACCTCGCCCTCGCGGACCAGCACCGGCTGGCCGGAGACGTAGGCCGACCGGCTGGACAGGAAGAACCGCAGCGGGGCTGCGAGCACGGCCGAGTCACCCTGAGCCTCCAGCGCCACCCACAGGAGGTTGGCCGTGCCACCGGCACGCATCTCCTTGCCGAGCGAGCGAGTGATGCCCTCGAGCGCCTGCTGCGTCGCAGCGGCCTCAGGGTCGGTGAGCTCGGCCGGCGGGGTGCCGATGACGACGAGGCGACCGTTCTTGCCGAGTGCCTTCAGCGCCGGGCCGAGCGCGCCGCGCAGCTGCTCGAGGTCGTCGAGGCCGCGGGCAGCCGAGGCGTCGAAGACGACGGCAGCCAGCTTGTCGGCGTACGTCGAATCAGCCTGTGCTGCAACGACATCCGCGCCCGAGGCCTTGATGATGGCGGTCGCCGACTTGGCGACCATGCCCGAACCGATCGCGCCGACGGCGGCCTGGCCCTCGATGAGGTCCTGGCCGTCCTTGTAGCGACGCAGCAGCGCCGGACGGGGCAGACCGAGCTTGGTGGTGAGGGTCTTGCCGATGCCCTCGTTGGCGAACTTGGTCAGGGCGTCGGTCACTTGGTTGCCTCCAGGATGGCGACGACACCCTGGCCGCCAGCAGCACAGATCGAGATCAGGCCACGGCCCGAGCCCTTCTCGTGCAGCTGCTTGGCCAGGGAGGCGACGATGCGGCCACCAGTGGCCGCGAACGGGTGGCCGGCCGCGAGGGACGAGCCGTTGACGTTGAGCTTGGCGCGGTCGATGGAGCCCAGCGGGGCGTCCAGGCCGAGCTTGCCCTTGCAGAACTCCTCGCTCTCCCACGCGGCGAGCGTGGCGAGCACCGTGGAGGCGAAGGCCTCGTGGATCTCGTAGAAGTCGAAGTCCTGCAGGGTCAGGTTGTTGCGGGCGAGCAGGCGCGGCACGGCGTACGCCGGAGCCATCAGCAGGCCCTCGTCGCCGTTGACGTAGTCGACGGCGGCCGTCTCGGCGTCCACGAAGCGCGCCAGGATCGGCAGGTTGCGCTCGGTCGCCCACTCCTTGGTGCTGAGCAGCACGGCGGCGGCGCCGTCGGTCAGCGGAGTGGAGTTGCCGGCGGTCATCGTCGGGTTGTCGCCGCTCTTGCCGTAGACCGGCTTGAGCTTGGCGAGCTTCTCGAGCGAGGTGTCGCCCCGCATGTTCTGGTCCTTGGTCAGGCCGAGGTAAGGCGTGACCAGGTCATCGAAGAAGCCACGGTCGTACGCCGCGGAGAGGTTCTGGTGGCTGCGCAGGGTGAGCTCGTCCTGCGCCTCACGCGTGATGCCCCACTCGGCGGCGGTCAGGGCCTGGTGCTCACCCATCGACAGGCCGGTACGCGGCTCGGAGTTCTCCGGCTGCTCCGGCGCCAGCTGGGTGGGGCGGATCTTGGTCAGCGCCTTGAGCCGCTGCTGCGGGGTCTTGGCGTAGTTGACCTCCATCAGCGTCTTGCGCAGGTTGTCGTTGAGCGCGAGGGGCGCGTCGCTGGTGGTGTCCGAGCCGGCGGCGATACCGGAGTCGATCTGGCCGAGCGCGATCTTGTTGGCGACCAGGATGGCCGTCTCCAGACCGGTGCCGCAGGCCTGCTGCACGTCATAGGCCGGAGTGGTCGGCGCCAGGTGCGAGCCGAGAACGGCCTCACGGGTCAGGTTGAAGTCACGCGCGTGCTTGATGACAGCACCTGCGGCGACCTCGCCCAGGCGCTCGCCCTGCAGGCCGAAGCGCGAGACCAGACCGTCGATCGCGGCCGTGAGCATGTCCTGGTTGGAGGCCTTGAGGTACTTGCCGCCGGAACGGGCGAAGGGGATGCGGTTGCCCCCGACGATGACGACGTCGCGAGTGGTCATGCGTGCTCCTGCGTGTGCGAGGGAGGACGGCCGCCCGTGTCGAGCGCACCATCAACTAACTTACCGATACGGAGAGTAGCAGGTACGAGCCGTAGCGGGTACTGTCGCCCCTATGACTTCATCCCCACGGACCGGTGCGGCCCGGCCCGACGGCCGACACAGCCGTTGGGAGCAGCACCGTCTGGCCCGCCGACGTGAGCTTGTCGAGGCCGCGATCAAGGCGATCCGACACCACGGCGCGACCATCGGGATGGATGAGATCGCGGCCGAGGCCGGCACCAGCAAGACGGTGATCTACCGCCACCTGGGCGACCGGCTCGGGCTCTATCTCGCGGTGTGCGAGGCCGTCGACAGCCTGATTATCAAGGACTTCAGCAAGGCCCTCGAGTCGTCGGTCGACCGCGACTCCCTCGATGCCCTACGACGCGACCCGCGAGAGGCGCTGGTCGCCGTCATCGACAGCTATCTGAGCCTCGTCGAGCGCGATCCGGAGCTCTACCGGTTCGTCACCCGTCGCCCTCTGCTCGACGTGCCCGTTGAGCAGGACCCGGTCACGGGGCTGTCCGACACCATTGCCACGACGCTCGCCGCGCTGTTCGAGGGACCGGTGGCCGAGTCCGGGCACGACGCCACGGCCGCGCTGACGTGGGCGCACGGCTTGGTGGGGTTCGTCCGCGAGTCAGCCGACCGCTGGCTCGTCGACCCCGACCGGCTGCCTCGCGAAGCCGTCGTCCATCAGCTCGCCGACTTCGCGGCGTACGGCTTGACCGGCGTCCTGGCCAAGGACTCCTGAGCCCTCAGGTGATCCCGCCCGCCCCTGCGAGCACGACCGTGAACGCCTTGGCCGTCGACACCTTCGGTGTGCTCAGGCGTACGACCTTCTTGGCTGCGTCGTAGGTCCAGGCGCCCGCCGCCAGAGGCCTGCCGTCGACCACCACGACCTTCGGCTTGGCCCCCACGTGCACGGTCAGGCCGTAGGACCGGGAGACCGGCTTGCCGGCGTACGTGCCCGTGCTCGCGCCGACCTTGATGACCGTCGCACCGGCACCCTGACCGGCCGCGGTCACCTCGACCTGCTGGGTCGCCGACTTGCCGGCGGCGAACTGCCGCGTCACGCCGTCGTCCTCGTACACCGTGAAGGAGGAGCGCCCGCGGGCGTAGATGTCGTAGTCGAGCGTGGACGTGTCGCGGGTCTTGTACGACAGGGTGCCCTGCGGCCACATGGGTACGACCGCACCCGCCCGGACGAACATCGGCAGCGTGTCGAGCGGCGCCTTGTAGCCGTTGATCGTCGTCGGCCCCTGGAAGGTCTTGCCGCTCCAGTAGTCCACCCACGTGCCCTTCGGCAGGTAGATGCCGTCGCGGACCGAGGTGTCGGAGGAGACCGGCGCCACCAGGAAGTCCTGGCCCACCAGGAACTCCTGCTTGACCGCATCGGTCGCGGTGACCGGATCGTTCGGGTACTCCAGCGCCAGCGGCCGGATCGCGCCGACCCCGGTGCGCGCCGCCTGCGCCGACAGGCTGTACATGAACGGGATCAGCCGTTCCTTCAGCTGCAGGTACTTGCGGTTGATCGAGGTGTAGGGCTCACCGAAGACCCACGGCTGCTTGTCGATCGGCTTGCCGGCCGCGTCGCTGGCCCACCCGTCCATCGTCATGATGGTCGGCGTCATCGACTTCCACTGCAGGTCGCGGGTGTGCATCTTGGGGTCGCTGCCGAAGATCGCGCCGACGTCGCCGGTGTTGTACGCGATACCGGACATCGTCGAGCCGGCGTACGTCGGGATCTGCCAGCGCACGTAGTCCCAGCTCAGCTTCTGGTCGCCACTCCACAGCACGCCGCACCGCTGGATCCCGGCCCACGAGTTGGGCAACCAGACGAAGCCGCGCGCATCACTGTTGTCCTCGATCCCGGACTTGGCCTGCTGGCAGGCGTCCAGGGCGAAGTCGTAGCCGTTGCCGACCCAGGCCACGTCCAGCTTGCGGACCCGGACGCCGGCCTTGACCTCATCGGCTTGGTTGGGCAGCCCGTTCTGGGTCCACAGGCCGAGCTGCATGTTGGTCTTCAGCAGGCCCGTGCCCGTCTGCGGGAGGTTCTCGTAGCCGCAGCCGTAGCCGTCGTTGACGAGCATCCAGCCGTTCGGCATCTGGTGGGTGTTGAAGTTCTCGGCGACCTTGAGTGCGTCCAGGGTGTGCCGCTCGCCCCGGTTGGCGTTGTGCAGGTAGCAGTCGGAGTCACCGGACTCCAGACCGTAGATCGGTGGCATGAACGGCTTGCCGACCAGGGCGGTGTAGTCGCCGATCACCTTCTTGGCGTCGCCGATGAAGTAGTACGCGTCCAGCCGCTTCTCGCGAGCGCCGGTACGCACGGGGTCGCCGAAGTTGTAGAGGCCCGGGGCGAAGGTGTTGCGGAAGGCGCCGTAGCCCGCGGTCGAGAGGTAGAAGGGCTGGGAGTTGTTGTAGCCGCCCTCGTTCCAGTCGAAGCTGTTGGCGACGTTGATCTTCTTGTCGCGGTGGCTGAACGAACCGTTCTGCTCGCCGCCACCGAAGAACTGCTCGGTCGCGCCGCGCTTCAGGCTCTGCCGCAGCCCGCCCTGGGTCCAGCGCAGACCCTTGGACTCTTCCCAGATGACCGTCCGGTTGTCCGCCTTGTAGAGGCCAAAACGCAACGGGGACTTATAGATTCGCAGCACGGCTTGCTTGCTGGCGAGCGCGTAGTAGGTGCCGGCGTCCCAGCTGCGGGTGGCCTTCAACGGCTGCGGTGTCGTACGCACGATCTTGGTGCCCGTGGGTTCGGTGAACTTCCCGTCGGGCGCGAACTGCAGACGGAGCTGGTCCTGCGCGGTGAACGCAGCCTTCCCCTGGGCCGTCCCGGCGGCGAACGACGCGACACCGTCCTTGGCCGAGAAGTGTGTGAGGGCACCGACATCCGTGGGTTCCGGCAGGTAGGCGGTGCCGGTGTAGCTGACGTTCGTGACGGCGTACGGCACGACGACGATCTCGTAGGTGCCGTCCGCGTCGGGGATGACTGTCTGCTCGGGGTTGGCCGTGCCGGCCGACGAGGCGACCTGCTTGCCGCTGGCGTCCAGGATGAACATGTCGAAGTCGTTGTCGTTGCCGACCCAGCCGATCGAGACGGGTACGCCGCCCTCGGGGTTGTCCGCCCAGTAGCCGTCCGGCGCATCGACCGTCAGGAAGAAGTGGTCGCACACCTTGTTCTCGGGGTCGGCATCAGCCTTGGGGCAGTCCTTGAGACCGCCTTCGTTGCCCTTGGGATAGACCGGGCTCTCCCAGGTGACGGACGTGCTGCCGGACACCGACAACGTGCCTTTACCCGGTGTCGCAGCACGCGCCGAGACGGTGTTCAGCCCGAGCCCGAGCGTGACGAGCGCTGCGATCACCATGGCCAGCAGCAGACGAGGACGTGTCACGGCGAACTCCGATCGGCGAGCGGGTACAGCACGGTGGCCCGACATTACTGCGCTTGATCGGTACCTATGACCTTAAACGTCAAAGCAATCACTACTGATCATTAGCCACGGCCCCACCTCGTTGACCTCGCTGCGCCGGGCCGCGAGGCTGTCGCCATGACAGCTGTCAGCGATGAGATCCGGGTTGTACTCGACGGCGCTTGGGGAGACCTACGACAGCGCGTACGGCACGAGCTCAAGCCGGAGCAGATCCTCGGCGAGCCCGGGCAGAGCGTCGCCGAGCAGCGCGCACGGGTGACCCGACAGCTGCTCGCGCTGGCCGACGCCGGCTATGGCCGTATCGGCTTCCCGGCTCAGTACGGCGGCGAGCTCGACTACGGCGCCTCGTGCGTCGCGTTCGAGATGCAGGCGTACGGCGACCTCTCGTTGCTCGTCAAGCTCGGCGTGCAGTTCGGTCTGTTCGGCGGCGCCGTCACGCGACTCGGCACCGAGCGGCACCACTCGGCCTACCTCGCGGACATCATGAGCGGCAAGCTCCTCGGCTCCTTCGGCATGACCGAGGTCGGGCACGGGAGCAACGTGCAACGCCTCGAGACCACCGCGACGTACGACCCTGCCACCAGTGAGATCGTCATCCACACCCCGACGGCGTCGGCCGTCAAGACCTACATCGGCAACGCCGCCCAAGACGCCCAGATGGCAGTCGTTTTCGCGCAGTTGATCACCAACGAGGGCGGGCACGGTGTCCACGCGCTGCTCGTGCCCGTGCGCGATGAGGCGGGCAACGCGTTGCCCGGCGTCACCATCGGCGACAACGGCGTGAAGGCGGGGCTGCCCGGCGTCGACAACGGGACGTTCGCGTTCGACCAGGTGCGAGTGCCAAAAGCCAACCTGCTCAACGCCTTTGGCGACATCGACGACAGCGGCACGTACGTCTCCGACATCGACAACGAGAACCGCCGCTTCTTCACGATGCTCGGCACCCTCGTACGCGGTCGGGTATGTGTCGGCGGCGGGTCCGGCTCGTCCGCCAAGAAGGCTCTCGCCATCGCGATCCGCTACGGCGACCACCGCCGCCAGTTCGAGGCGCCGGGCGACGAGCAGGAGGTCGTCGTCCTGGACTACCTCGCCCACCAGCGCAAGCTGCTCCCCCGGCTGGCGAAGTCGTACGCCCTGTCCCTCGCCCAGAACATCGTGACCGAGCGCCTCGAGGAGCTGCACGGCGCCGGCGCGGCCGGTGGCGAGAAGGATCAGGAGGCCCAGCGCGAGCTCGAGACGCGCGTCGCCGGGCTGAAGGCCGTCACCACC
Organism: Luteipulveratus mongoliensis; assembly: GCF_001190945.1. Taxonomy (NCBI): domain Bacteria; kingdom Bacillati; phylum Actinomycetota; class Actinomycetes; order Micrococcales; family Dermacoccaceae; genus Luteipulveratus; species Luteipulveratus mongoliensis. The sequence continues at coordinate 4,552,051 of NZ_CP011112.1, forward strand.
TGGCATGCCCTGGAGACGATTCAGGTCTGCCGTGAAGCGTGTGGTGGAGCGGGTTACATGGCCGAGAACCAGCTGGGTCAGATGCGGGCCGACGTCGACGTCTTCACGACGTTCGAGGGCGACAACACGGTGCTGCTGCAGCTGGTCGCCAAGGGCCTGCTGACCGAGTACAAGGAGTTGTGGGGCGATCTCGACCCGGCCGCGATGGTTGGCATGGTCAGCAAGCAGATCGCCGAAGGTGCAGTGGAGCGGACGACGGGCCGCGCCCGCCTGCAGAAGATGCTCGACCTGGCCAAGGGTCGTGATGACGACTCTGCGCTGGACGACCGAGGCTGGCAGCTCTCGATGTTCGAGCAGCGGGCTGACCACACTCTTGAGACGGTGGCCAAGCGGCTACGAAAAGCCACCAAGGACAATGCTTTTCAGTTGTTCAACGGTGCGCAGGACCATGTGCTGCTCGCGGCCCGGACACACATCGACCGGATCGTCATGGAGGCCTTCGCCGAGGCCGTTGATGCCATGGAGGACGGGCCGGCCAAGGCCCTGATGGACCGGGTCTGCAGCCTGTACGCGCTGGCCTCCATCGAGGAGGACAAGGCGTGGTTCCTGGAGCACGGGCGGCTGACGACGACGCGCTCTCGCGCGGTGACCGCGCAGGTCAACCAGCTGTGCGCCGACCTGCGGCCACATGTGCTGACCCTGGTCGACGCGCTGGGCATCCCGGACGGTTTGATCACCGCGCCGATCGCGGCGTCCCCGGGTGCATGAGCCAGCCGATGATCAGCCGGGGCGAATGGGCTTCGTGCTGTTGACGACTCGGCTTGTCGACCTCGTCGTAGGTCGGCCGTAGGACCTTGGCGTTGCGCTCGGCACAGATCTGGGTGGCGAGCTGCTCCTGGAGGTGTGACATGACGTGTTCCTTTCACGTGGGTGATGCAGTGGGATTCAGAGCTGACGGAGGTGGATGTCACCGCTGACGGTGGTGACGCGGAGCTCGACGAAGGGCTCGCCCTCGGCGGGCTGTCCTGCGCTGGGCAAGTCGTTGTCGACATCGCCGCTGAGCGTGCTGACCTCGGTCCAGACGGGCGTGCCGCTCGGGATCGCGACCTCCACGTCGCCCGAGGCGGCCTTGACCTTCAGGGCGCCGGCGCGCAGGGCCTGGACATCCAGGTCGCCGCTGCCGGTCGTGAGCGAGGTGTCGGCGCCGGCTTCCTTGATCGTGGTGTCGCCGGACCCGGTCTTGAGCGAGGCAGCCTCGCCGACCGAGCCGAGCTCGATGTCACCCGAGCCGGTCGAGATGCTGCATGACGCGGCGACCCGGTCGACCTCGACGTCTCCGGAGCCGCTCTTGATGCGGAGGTCTCCGAGGACTTCCTTGAGCGTGACCTCGCCGGAACCGGTGTTCACGACGACATCACCGGTGAAGGTGCCGCCCTCGACCTGGCCGGACCCGGACTGGATCTGCGCCTGACCGAACCGCCCCTCGGCCGATATGTCGGCGGAGCCGGTCTTGGTGGCCAGGTCACTGCCGGTCGGCACCGTGACGGTGGCGGTGATGCTGTGGCTGCGACCGAAGACGCCGCGCTGCTTGGGGCCGACAATGCTGATGGTCCGGCCCTTCTGCGTCACCATGACGTCATCGGCGTCAGATCCTTCGATCCGGACCTGCGTGGTGGCCACCTCGTCGGCCGTGACGGCGATCTCGCCGCTGCCGATCTCGGCGAACAGCTCGACGGGCTCGGGTGTCTCGAACGTGTACTCCTGCATGACTTCCTGCTTCCTGGTCGAGGGTGTGTGGGATCGCGGGACGTCGGTCGACATCCCTGGTGAGTTGAATCAGATGTGGGTCTAGAGCCAGCCGCTCATCCGGCGATTGCCGCGACGTCCGGCGAAGGGGTCATTGCTGAACGGCTGTGAACCGGGTCCCTCGCCGCTCGTCGCGGCGCGGACGGTGCTCACCAGCCAGGTGTTGAGCGACTGTCCCGCCTGGGCAGCGAGCTCCTCGGCCCGCTTCTTGACCGGCTCAGGCAGCCGCAGTGTCACGCGGGCCAGGTTGGTGTCGTCGCCGTCCTCGGGAGCTGTCGGCGGCGCCGGCGGGAGCGGAGGAGTCGGCGGGGCGGGTACGGCCGCGGGCGCCTCGACGACGAAGTCCAGCTCGCGTCCGTTGAGTCGCACATCGACCGAGCCGGCCGGCATCTCGGAGGTGATCTCGGCCGCCGCCTGTGAGATGGCTTCCATCAGGGCGAGCCGGGCCGACGGGTCGAGCGCGATCAGCAGCCGCTCGGCGGTGGCTCGGCCGCTGGCCTCGCCGACCTCTGCAGCGTTCTGCAGGTCTCGGCGAAGGAGTTCGACGTAGGGCGTGATGTCCATGTGCACCACAATGACATCACTTTGACGTCACGTCAACACTTTGATGACATCACGTGGCGTCAGAGGTGGCTGCAGATGCTCCAGCGGCCACTTCTGGCCGGTTGCAGTGGCGCTGCAGACCGACCGCGGTGAGCAGTGCGCCGACGGCCACGAGACCGACGCACCACCACATCGAGGCCCGGAAGGCATCAGCCACTGCCGCCGGCTGCTCGTACTCCCGACCGGACAGCCCCACCACCAAGGGCAGGCCGGCAATCGCGATCAGGCCGGCGGTGCGAGAGACGGCGTTGTTGATGCCGCTGGCGATCCCGGAGCGCTCCTCGGGAGCCGCGGCCAGCACCGTGCCGGTGAGCGGGGCGACCAGCATGGAGAGTCCGAAGCCCATCAGCGTGATGCCCGGCAGGATCTGGGTGACGTACGACGGCCGGTCCGGCGCCATCGCGAGGAGTGCGAGTCCGAGCCCGAGGACGAGCGAGCCCGACAGCATCGGCAACCGGGCGCCGTACCGCGTCGCGACACCACCGAAGCGGGAGGCGAGGAACAGCATGACGACACTCACCGGCACGGTGGCCGCACCGGCCGCGAGCGGCGACCACCCGGCGCTGACCTGGAGATAGACCGCGAGCAGGAAAAAGCTGCCCGACAGCGCCGCGTAGACCGCCAGCGTGACCAGGTTGATGACGCTGAACGTGCGGTTGGCGAAGAGGCCGAGCGGCACCATCGGCGCGTGCTCACGCCGCTCCGCGACGACGAACGCCACGGCCGCGAGCACGCCGATGACCAGGCTCAGCAACGTCGTACCGGACAGCCCGGTGTCGGGCCAGGCGGTCAGCGCCCAGGTAATGCCGGCGAGCGCGAGGGGTGCGAGCAGCAGGGCAGGTATGTCGACGTGGTGCTCGGCGTGCGGGTCGAGGGTCTCGGGCGCGTACCGCAGCAGGAACAGGATCGCGACGGCGATCGGGACGTTGATCCAGAACGCGAGCCGCCAGTCGATGCCGACGAGCCAGCCGCCGAGCACCGGGCCGCCGGCCGTCGCGATGCCGAGCATGCCGGTCCAGGCGCCGATGGCTCGCATGCGGTCGTCCGGGTGAAAGCTGGCCTGCAGCATCGCCAGGCTGCCGGGCGTCAGCAGGGCGGCGGCGACCCCTTGCAGCAGCCGTGCACCGACCAGGATCTCGATGGTCGGGCTCACCGCGCACAGCACGGATGCAACCGCGAATCCCGCTATGCCCCAGCCATATACGCGTTTGCGACCCAGTCGGTCACCGAGTGAGCCACCGACCAGGATCAGCGCGGCGAGCGTCAGCGTGTAGCCGTTGACGACCCACTGCAGACCGGCGAGATCGGTGTCCAGGTCGCGGCCGATACGCGGCAGCGCGACGTTGACGATCGTGCCGTCCAGGAACGCCATCCCCGACCCGAGAATGGTCGTCAGCAGCAGGAGGCGACCCTGCCGCTCGTTCATCCGCAGTCCCGCTGAGACCTCCACGTTGCTCACCCTGCCGTAACGGGGCCTGCGGCGGGAGCATTCCGCGCCTTGGTTGGATAGGACCAGTGAGTGGCCATGCGTTGATCCTCGTTCTTGTCGCCGCGCTGTGCCATGCCCTGTGGAACATCGCCGCCAAGTACGTCGACGGCGACCGCTTCGTCTTCGTGTGGTCGTACGAGTTCTTGTCCACCGTGCTCTGGCTGCCGGTCGGCCTTGTCGTCCTGGCGCGTGAGGGCTGGCCGATGTCCTGGGGACTCCTGGTCGGACCGCTGGTCTCGGCCGTGCTGCACATTGCCTACAGCCTCACGCTGCAGACGGGGTACGACCGCGCGGCGCTCGGTGTCGTCTATCCCGTCGCCCGCGGCACCGGTCCGCTGCTGAGCATGATCGTCGGCATCTTGGTGCTGCAGGAACGACCCGGTTGGCACGCGGTCATCGGCGGCCTGGTCGTCATCGCCGGAGTGGCGGTCGTAGCCACTCACCGCGTCGCCGACAGCCGCGGGCTGTCGCGAGAGGGGCTGGCGTACGGCGCGGCTACTGGTTTCTGGATCGCCGGCTACACCCTCTGGGACAGTCACGCCGTCGGCGAGCTCTCACTGAACCCGTTGCCGTACTTCGCCCTCACCGTGATGTGGCAGGCCGTGCTGCTCGCTCCCGCTCTGGTCACCAGACGCGCCGCGTTCCGATCGACCGTACGACGGTCGTGGCGGCCGAGCCTGGCCATCGCCGTGCTCTCGCCGGTCGCGTACATCCTCGTGCTGGAGGTCATGCAGACCACCCCGGTCTCCCTGGTTGCACCTGCGCGGGAGTCGAGCATCATCGTCGGTTCGCTGCTCGCGTGGTGGTTGTTCCGCGAGCCCGGACCGGTGCGCAAGGTGGCCGGCTCGATCGTGGTGATCGCAGGGATCACGCTGATCGCGTGGACCTGACGCTGGGCCTGTTCTTCCGGTCAACCGGGGCGCATGATGGAAGCAGACGGGATCGCACTTCTGAGCACGATGAGAGGTGGATGCCATGGCCGCTTCGGCACACGACATCGACAAGCACCCTGACGTTCTTGAGATGCGTCATCGGTACGACGAGATCTCCGAGAAGCCCATCGCACAGTGGGCCGACGGAGTGATGTTCCTGGCCGGGATCTTCCTGGCCATGTCTCCCTGGGTGATCGGTTTCTCCGGTCAGGCCAGCATGACCGCCAGCTGTCTGATCACCGGGCTCGCTGTCGCCCTCCTGGGTGTCGGCTTCTCGGTCGCCTACGGACACTTCCACGGACTCGCGTGGGTGACCGGGGTGCTCGGGCTGTGGGCGATCGTCTCCCCCTGGGCCGTGGACGGCCCGACACCGGACAACAAGGCGATCGTGTGGACCGTGATCGCCGGTGCGTTGTGCGTGCTGTGCACGCTGGCGCTGATGTCGACCAGCATGGAGCGGCTGCGCATGGGGCGCCGCTGACCCTCACCGGCCGCGGTGGCGTACGCGATCCCGCGCCACTGCGGCCGTGTCATGTCAGGGCCGCAGCGTGAACGTGCCCGGGCCGGGTGTCACCGGCGACGTGGAGGCGTACGAGTCGAGGTACTCATCGAGGTACGGCGCTCGGTCGCCCTGCGTCGCGACATCCGTAGTCGGGTTCTGCAGCGGAAGGGTGAGGCGCGCGGTCCACACCTTCACCGCGGCCTTGCTCGAGCTCGGCTCCCAGTAGCCGTCAGCATGATTGGTGCCGACCCGGACGGCCAGCCGGTGTCCGGGCTGCAGGGTCCAGTCCATCCCTCGCAGGTTGAGGTGCGTGACTCCCACGGCCGGCACGACCGTGATCATGTCGTTCAGCTGCACCGCCGACCCGTCCGCGGCGACGTCCCACAGCTCGGCGACCAGGTTGCCTCGACCCTTGGTGATGAGATCGACCGAGGGCGTACCGGTGAGGCGGACCTTCGCCGTCACGGGCGTCGAGTACGTCGTCAGCGAGCCCGCTGCCGTCTTCGCGAACGAGCGCACCGAGGGCCGCGGCGCGACGCTGCCCAGGTGCTCCATGTCGTACTGACCGGACGCCTGAGCTCGCTTCTCCGGGTTGAACCCACCAGCGGCGCCGGTGTCGACGTACGTGCCCGTGGCGAGCCCGACATTTGTGTGCCGGCTCGTCAGCGGCCAGGTCTTCTGGCCGCGCCAGGTGCCACTGTTGTCCTGCACGGCGAAGGTCGGGTCCTTGACTGTGGGCTTGTCGCCCTTGAGGTAGCGGTCGTAGAACCGCATGACCTCGTCGAACCATCCGGCCCGGCCCATCAGCAGGGTGCCGTCGACGGCGTCGTTGCCGCGGACGTGCGGCCACGGACCGACCCAACCGCGTTGCGGCCCATGGTGATTCGCGAGGAACTGCTGTACGTCCTCGGCCTTGGTGTTGTCCTCGATGGTGCCCTGGGTGACGAAGAGGGGCGTGTGGGAACCGGTCACCTTGGCCGCCAGGTCACGGGCGCGCCAGTACGACGACCGCGGGCTGGGGTTCTGGGTGTCCGTGAGGTTGTCCTTCAGACACTTCGGGTTCTGGGTCTCGTAGTCGGCGGCCTTCTTGTACTGCGCGCTGTCGTCCGACATGCCCGAGATGGTCGCGATCTCGTTGTAGGCCTCGGGCGTGCCGAGGTGGTTGAACCGCGGGACGCCGTTGTTGAAGAGGTAGTTGTACATGTCCCAGACCGGCTCCTGGGCAACCACTGCATCCGGCCCACGCTTCTTGAGCGTCGCACCGACCAGCCCGGTGGAGGCGTCGTACGACTTGCCGTACATGCCGACCTTGCCGGTCGACCAGGGCTGAGTACGCGCCCACGTCACTGCCGCTGCGACGTCGGCCTGCTCGCCCGGACCGACCCAGTCGAGGCAACCCGTGGATCCGCCGAAGCCGCGCAGATCCACCATGACGACGGTGTAGCCGCGCGCCATGAGCTTCGCGCCGTCGACGAAGTCGTTGAACCGTTCGGACGGCCCGGTGTGGGTGAAGCCGTCGTCGCCGGTCTGTCCACGGTGGCTGAAGTAGGGCCCCGCCGACAGGATGACCGGCGTACGGGTCCCGGCGGGCAGGTTGGCCGGGCGAAGCACGTCGGCGTGCAGGGTGACCCCGCCGCTGGAGGGGAAGTAGGACTCCGTCCATGCAGCGCCCTCGGGCACGCGGTCGTTCTGGTCGTGCGTGGTGCCGCCCGCCTTCACGGTGGTCGGCTCCGTGGCATGGGATGGCGGCGCGGGCGCGGCGAGACTGACCGCCGCGGCGGCGACAGCGCCGACAGCAAGAAGGGAACGTCCGGTCATGGTCGGGACGTTAGCCGACAGAACCAGCACGGTGCCCTTCTACGAGGAGCGGGCATGAGTGAGGGCCCCGAGACGATGTCTCGGGGCCCTCGGCACGTGCCAGGTGAAGGATTCGAACCTTCGTAGCTTTCGCGATGGATTTACAGTCCACTCCCATTGGCCGCTCGGGCAACCTGGCGCGAGTGCATGAGGAGGATAGCAACGAGAACCGGTGCGCTCCAATCCGAGTCGCGCGCGCCCGTCGTACCGGCGGCCCGGCATACTCGGACGTCGGACCGCACCACACGCAACCCGCAGGAGAAGCCATGGCCGACTCATCGTTCGACGTCGTCAGCAAGACGGACAAGCAAGAGGTCAGCAACGCGCTGAACCAGGCGGCCAAGGAGATCTCGACCCGCTTCGACTTCCGCGGCGTGGGTGCGTCGCTGGAGTGGTCCGGCGAGAAGATCCTGATGAAGGCCAATGCGCCTGAGCGGGTGCTCGCCGTGCTGGACGTCTTCCAGACCAAGCTGGTCAAGCGGGGCGTCTCGCTGAAGTCACTCGAGTACTCCGACGACGGCGAGCCACAGCTGTCCGGCAAGGAGTACCGCCTGGAGGCCACGCTGAAGGACGGCATCGCTCAGGAGGACGCCAAGAAGATCTCCAAGCTGATCCGCGACGAGGGGCCCAAGTCGGTCAAGGCGCGCATCGAGGGCGACGAGCTGCGAGTGAGCTCCAAGTCACGCGATGACCTGCAGGCCGTCCAGGCGCTGCTCAAAGGTGCGGACCTCGACGTGGCGCTCCAGTTCACCAACCGCCGCTAGAGCGGGAGCTCGTCTCAGGGCGTACGGCCGCGATACGGGCGGTGGGCCAGGACCGTGCTGACCCTCAGGTCACTGGTGGTCAGGCGGGCGGCCACCTCGGAGAGCCGCAGCTGGTGGTAGCGGCTGTAGGTGCGCAGCACGGTGAAGGCCTGGTCCATCGGCAGGTGGCCCGCATGGGCGATCATGCCCTTGGCCTGCTCGATCGTGACGCGGTTGTTGAGCGCGGTCTGCAGCTGCTCGGTGAGGACCTCGTGGTTGCGGACGGTGCGTTCGTGCAGGATCCCGATCGTGGCGGTGTGCGCCAGTGACTGGGCGACTTTGAGATCGGGTGCGGGCAGTACGCCCGGCTGCTCGCCGAACATGTTGAGCGCGCCGATGACCTCATGGCGCAGTCGCATGGGTATGGCGTGGACCGACGCAAAACCGGCTTGAGTCGCTTGGGGCGCGAAGAGCGGCCATCGCTCCGTCTGCGCGGTCAGGTCATCGACCAGGACCGGCTCTCCGGTGTGGAACGCGTCCAGGCAGGGACCCTGGTCGGCCTGCAGCTCGATGAGCTCCAGGACCCGGACGTGCTCCGACGAAGCGGCCACGACCTGAATACCGCCCCGCTGGTCCGCCAGCATCAGACCTGCAGCAGCCAACCCGAGCAGGTCGACGCAGCGTTCGACCAGGCGATGCAACAGCTCGACCATGTCGTAGTCGTCGACGAGGGTGTCTGCGAGATCGGCGAACGCATCGATGAGGGCGGACTCACGCGTGGACGCCGAGGAAGAGTCATCCATCGGTAGACCTCTCTCTGGACGTGTGTTCAGGATATCGAGGCAGGGTGTTCGGTCGGCTCGTCATCGGGCGAGCTCCCGAGGATAGAGGCGCCGTTCGACCAGGTCGGCGGCGACCTGGTCCACCAAACGGCCGGTGGCGAAGGCATGGCCACGAAGGCGCGCCAGCGCCTGGTCGGCCGGGATCGCGAACTCGGCCATCACCATCCCCGTCGCCTGGTGGACTCGCGTCCGCGCCTGCGGCAGGGACCACCAGTCGTCAGGCCCGTACCCGTCCTGTCCGTCGGGCGGCCCGATGAGCAGCGCCGTCGCCAGGTCCACGATCTGGAGGGCCATCCTCAGCTGGTCAGGGGTGAGCCCACCGGAGGTCGTGCGATAGAGAGTCAGCGTGCCCGTACGCAGCTGGCCGTACTGCAGAGGGAAGGCGAAGATCGCCGAGATGGGTTCATCCGCCAGCTGAGCTGCCAGGAAGGGCCAGTTCACCGCGGGGTGCGCGGCCAGGTCCGGTATCAGCACCGGCCTCCCGGTGCTGTAGGCCTGATGGCCCGGCCCCTCGCCCAGGGTGAACTCGGTGTGCTCGATGTGGGCGATCGTGGCGTCGCTGGCGCAGAGCGTGTCGCGAGCGCCGGTCGGGGTGGAGACGGAGATCGCAGCGCCGCTCACCTGCAGCAGCGAAGGACAACCGCCACAGAGCACGGCCAGCGGTGCCTCTGCGGCCGCGGAGCCGGCGATCGCGGCCGCTTTCACTGCATCGCGCAGCGCGATCATCGTCTGGATCGGTGCCTCGCTGTCGACCATGCGCGGACACCCCTACCTGTGAAGGCCTTCAGCATAGGCCCGGGCAGCCGGGGTCAAACCGGTGAATCGACCCCGGAACACCGACTGTGTATGGAGGACTTCCGCCCGTCACAGTGAGGTGCTATAAAAAGTTGATCGTGTCCAGAACACGGCACCTGCACGGGCCGGTCAGAGACCGGTGAGACACGCCGCCCCTGACCCTGGCCGCACACATTTTGCGCTCTCCGGGAAGGGACTCATGGCACACCTGCAGGCCCCCTCTTCCACGCCCTGGCCAGCTGCCGATGGCCACAGCCGAGCCACGAGCCGCTGACGCGGAGGTTCACTCTTGTCCAGGGGGACAAGAGAGGACCTCCGTGCCAGCCCTCAAGAAGGGACAGCGATGAGCGAGCCGTCCCGGATCCTCCTGGTCGATGACGACCTGACGATCGCCGAGCCACTGTCTCGGGCGTTGCGACGTGAGGGATTCACGGTCGACGCGGCGGGCACCGGCGCCGAGGCGCTGGAGGCGCTCGGCTCTCGACCTCACCTCGTGATCCTGGATCTCGGGCTGCCGGACATGGATGGCCTGGACATCTGCCGACAGCTGCGCCGGGGCGGACATCACATGCCGGTGCTGATCCTGTCCGCCCGGTCTGCGGCCATGGACATCATTGTCGGACTGGATGCCGGGGCCGACGAGTACGTGACCAAGCCGTTCCGGTTCTCCGAGCTCATGGCGCGGGTCCACGGGCTGCTGCACCGACCATCTGCCGCTGGTTAGGGTCCTGTGGCATGACGCCACGACCAGCAGCCGACGTCGCTCAGATCGAGCAGATCGTCGACACCTTCTTCGCCGCCTTCGTCAGCGGCCCGGAGTCCACCGCCCGGCTCGATGCCCTGCGCAGCCTCTTCATCCCCGAGGCCGTGATCGTGGCGACCTGTGGTCAGCCGCCCAGGGTCTACGACGTCGACGGGTTCATCGCGCCGCGAGCCGAGCTGCTCACCAGTGGTGCACTCGAGGACTTCACGGAGTGGAAGGAAGCCGGGCGTACTGACGTCTTCGGTGACATCGCGCACTGGTTCGGCAGCTACGGCAAGGCAGGTACGCACAACGGGGCTGACGCCGGCGGGCGGGGAATGAAGTCGATGCAGCTGATCCGGACACCCGAGGGGTGGCGAATCAGCGCGGCCGCCTGGGACGACGAGCGAGAGGGCCTGACGATCGAGGACTGAGGTCGCTCAGCTCTTCGCCTTGGGGCGGGCGCGCAGGTGCGCGCGCTCTCCCTGCCGCCCGAACAGGCTGAGCAGCTCCGCCGAGCGGCCGTCGGCCGGGCTGAACCAGTGCGGCACCCGGGTGTCGAACTCGGCGGCCTCGCCCGGCTCGAGCACCAGGTCGTGCTCGCCGAGGACGAGACGCAGCCGGCCGTTGAGGACGTACAGCCACTCGTAACCCTCGTGCGTCTGCGGGTCCGGCTCCTGCCGCGCGCCCGCCGGGATGATGAGCTTGTACGCCTGGATCCCGCCTGCGCGTCGGGTGAGCGGCAGCATGGTCATGCCGTTGGCAGAGACCGGCTGAAGGTGCACCCGAGGGTCGCCGGTCGGCGGTGCACCGACGAGCTCATCGAGGGTGACTCCGTGCGCGCGAGCCAGCGGCAGCAACAGCTCCAATGTTGGTCTGCGAGAACCGGATTCGAGCCTTGAGAGAGTGCTGACCGAGATCCCGGTCTCCGTGGAGAGGTCGGCCAGCGTGGTCTCGCGCTGCTTGCGGAGCGCGCGCAGGCGGGGTCCCGCGGCAGCGAGTGCTGCGTCGAGATCGTCGTCCATGGTCAGCCGGCGTCTCGGCCGCAGACGTCGGCGCTGCCGCCTCCGCCGCCGCAGCCGCCACCACCGCAGGCACAGCCCGACTCACGTGGGGTCGGCGCGGTGCCGCGGTCGTCGTACGCCTGCTGCAGGCCGGCGAGGAACGTCTCGACGGGCTGCGCACCGGAGACGAGGTACTTGCGGTCGAGCACGAACGCCGGCACGGCCTGGATGCCGATCTGCCGCGCGGTCGCCTCGTCGGTGCGGACGTCGATGCCGAAGTCATCCGAGTCGAGCATCGCGAGGACCTTGTCGCGGTCGAGGCCGCCGTCTGCTGCGAGGTCGGCCAGCGTCTCGCGGTCACCGATGGCCCTGCCCTCGGAGTACCAGCCACGCATGATCCGCTCGGTCACCGGCCGCTCGAGGTCGAGGCTGCGCGCGTAGTGGATGACGCGGTGCGCGTCGTGCGAGCTGCCGCCGCGCAGTCGCTCCCACTGGAAGTCCAGGCCGACCTCGGCCGCCTGCTCGGCCATCGTGCGGTGCTGCGCCCTGATCTCGTCGAGACCGACGCCGTACTTGCGTCCCACGACTTCGATCACCGGCTCGTCGAGGACGGCCGGCGCCTGCGGGTCGAGCTCGTAGCTGTGCCACGTCACCTCGACCTCGTCGGCGTGCTCGAACTGCTCGAGCGCGAGCTCCAGGTGGCGTCGCCCCACGTGGCAGAACGGGCAGACGAGGTCGCTCCAGGCGTCGATGATCACCGAACCACGATAAGCGTCGGCGCCGGCATCGTTGAAAAGCGCTTGCTGCGCCGCGGCTGCCGCTGCGAGTCTGCGCTGCGTGAGCCGGTCCTCGATCTTGAACGTGACGTTCGACTGCGCGGACTCCGCGTCGATGGCGCGCTTCTGGAGCGCGGTCACGGGTTGGCCGTGCGCCAAGGTGGAGATGCCGGGTAACCCGTTCTGGGTGGTCGCTCCCGACGATGACGCTCCACCGCACCTCGTCTTCGTCGAGGTGCCGGAGTCCAAGCGCAGCAAGAACCGGGTCCACTTCGATCTGCTGCCGGACGGCGCGTCTCAGGATCAGGAAGTTGCCCGGTTCGAGTCGTTGGGCGCCCGCATCGTCGACGACCGCCGGCAAGCCGACCCTGGCGGGTGGGTTGTCATGGCCGATCCCGAAGGCAACGAGTTCTGCCTCGAGGGCTAGCCCGCACCGACCATGCGGAGGGCGGTCTGGGCCTGATGGTCGGCGATCTGCTCGGGTGTCCACGAGCCGGTGTCGTCGTACCAGCGGGCGACATCGACGCCCATGCCAGCGATCGAACGGCCGGCGAGAGCCACGTCGTCGCAGCTGAACTCCCCCGCCGCAATGCCGGCTCGCAGCACGCCGAGCACGACCTCGGAGATCTCGGTCGCCAGCGCGTCGGTCTGGGCACGGTGCTCCGGGGTGAGCGCGGCCGCTTCGTAATAGACGATCCGGGCCGATGTGTGGTGCGCGGCGTGTCGCTGCGCGAACGTCCAGACCAGTGCGCGCAGCTGGTCGGTCGGCGTCTCGTGCTCATCGACAGCCGCGCGGATCGAGTCGAGGATCGCGCGGTGACCGTGCTCGGAGATCTGGAAGAGCAGCGACTCCTTGGTCGGGTGATGGACGTAGACCGCGGCAGGGCTCATACCTGCGGCGGACGCGATGTCTCGCGTCGTCGTACCGTGAAAACCCTTTTCGGCAAAGGCGTTTCGGGCTGCCTCGACCAGTCCGGCACCGGCCGCCCGAGGCTCACCAGAGGGCGTACGACGACCAGCACCTGTCCGTGCGACCTGCGCCACGACGACCCTCCGACACCTTGATGAACCGCGGCCGCCGCATGACGACCATCGGGCAATTCTGCACTGCTCGTTGACGAGGGTGCCCTGGTGAGGGACGCTAAGCAAGCGCTTAGCGCTGAGCGCTTGCTTACCTGCCACGAAGGAGACCGACGTATGCCCCGCAATATCTACTCCGAGGACCACGAGGCGTTCCGCGCATCCGTGCGCGAGTTCGTCGACCGGACCCTGGCTCCGCGAGCCGAGGAGATGATCCGCGAGCACGTCATCCCGCGTGACATCTGGCAGGAAGCCGGCAAGCAAGGCTTCCTCGGCCTGGACATCCCGGAGGAGTATGGCGGCGCCGGCGCGGAGGACTACCGCTTCAACGCGGTCTTCGCCGAGGAGGTCGGCGGGTTCACCGCGGCTGTGTCGAGCTGTTTCGGCATCCACGCCGACGTCTGCCCGCCCTACATCGTCGACCTCGGCACGGACGAGCAGAAGCAGCGCTGGCTGCCGGGCATCGCCTCTGGTGAGCTGATCTGCTCGATCGGTATGACCGAGCCCTCCGGCGGCTCTGACCTCGCAGCCCTCAAGACCACAGCCGTACGCGACGGCGACGACTGGATCATCAACGGCTCCAAGACCTTCATCACCAACGGCCATCAGTGCGACCTCGCGATCGTCGCCACCCGCACCGACCCGAGCAAGGGCGCCAAGGGCATCACGCTGTTCGTGCTGGAGACCGGCACCGACGGCTACTCCAAGGGCAACAAGCTGGACAAGGTCGGCCAGGTCGAGTCCGACACCTCCGAGCTGTTCTTCGACAACGTGCGCGTCCCGGACGCCAACCGGCTCGGCCCCGAGGGCCAGGGCTTCATCGCGATGATGCAGCGCCTGCCGCAGGAGCGCGTCGGTGCGGCTGTCTCCAACGTCGCGCACGCCGCGAAGATCCTCGAGGAGACGATCGACTACACCAAGGAGCGCAAGGCGTTCGGCCAGGCGATCGGTTCCTTCCAGCACAACAAGTTCAAGATCGCCGAGCTGGTGACGAAGATCGAGGTGACTCAGGCGTACGTCGACGACTGCATCACCGCGCACGCCGAGGGCGGGCTCTCCCCCGTGGACGCGGCCAAGGCGAAGTGGTTCTCCGCCCAGGTCCAGAACGACGTGCTCGATGAGTGCGTGCAGCTCTACGGCGGCTACGGATTCATGAACGAGTACCGCGTGGCCCGCGCCTGGCGTGACGCCCGCGTCACCAAGATCTGGGCGGGCTCGAACGAGATCATGAAGGAGCTCATCGGCCGGGACCTCGGCCTGTGACCCGGCTCGCCGGCAAGGTCGCGATCGTCACGGGCGCGAGCCGAGGCATCGGGTACGCCGCCGCCGAGCGGCTCGTGGCCGAGGGCGCCAAGGTGTGCATCACCGCGCGCAAGCAGGAGGCTCTCGACGAGGCCGCGGCTGCGCTCGGCGGCCCGTCGGTCGCCATCGCGGTCGCCGGTCGTGCGGACGATGGAGAGCACCAGGCGGACGCGATCGCCCGCACGCTCGAGGCCTTCGGCAGCGTGGACGTGCTGGTCAACAACACCGGCATCAACCCGGCCTACGGCCCGCTGCTGGAGCTCGACCCGGGCGCTGCGCGCAAGATGTTCGAGGTCAACGTGCTGTCGGCGCTCGCGTGGACCCAGCAGGTTCACCAGGCGTGGATGAAGGCGCACGGCGGCTCGGTCGTCAACGTCGCCTCGATCGCCGGGATCCGGCCGGCGCCGGGCATCGGGATGTACGGCGTGACCAAGGCCGCGCTGATCCACCTCACCGAAGAGCTCGCGATGGAGCTCGGCCCGGACATCCGCGTCAACGCCGTCGCACCGGCTGTCGTGAAGACGAAGTTCGCGACTGCGTTGTACGAGGGCCGCGAGGAGCAGGTGTCCGCGGAGTATCCGTTGAAGCGGCTCGGCGTCCCGGAGGACATCGGCTCGGCCGTCGCCTTCCTCGCTTCCGACGACTCGTCCTGGGTGACCGGACAGACGCTGGTGCTCGACGGCGGCATCACGCTGCGCGGAGGAGTCTGACATGGCGCTTTGGGACGACAAGGGCGTCGTCGTCACGGGTGCGGCTCGCGGCATCGGACGTGCGATCGCGACGCGGTTGCACGCTGAGGGTGCGCGGCTGGTGCTGGCCGACGTCCTCGAGGAGCCGCTCGCCGAGACCGCTGCGTCGCTGAATGCCGTTGCCGTTGCTGGTGATTGCGCATCCGAGGCCGGTGCGGCGCGTCTGGTCGACGCAGCCCGTGCTGAGCTCGGAACGATCGACGTGTGGGTCGGCAACGCCGGCGTGCTGCGCGGTCTTGACCTCGACGGCACGGACGAGGCCGACTGGGCGCTGTCATGGGACGTCAACGTCATGGCTCACGTCCGCGCCGCTCGCCTGCTCCTGCCCGACTGGCTGGAGCGTGGGGAGGGCCGCTATGTGGTGACCGCGTCGGCAGCCGGCCTGCTCACGATGCTGGGCGCACCGGCGTACAGCGTGACCAAGCACGCGACCGAGTCGTTCGCGGAGTGGTTGGCGGCGACGTACGGCCACCGCGGTGTCAAGGTGCACGCGATCTGTCCCCAGGGCGTACGCACCGATATGTACGACCAGCCGGGCAGCACGGTGCTGGCCGACATCGTCGGGCACGACGGGGCGCTGTCGCCGGATGATGTCGCGGATGCGCTCGTGAATGCCGTTGCGGCAGAACAGTTCTTGGTGCTGCCACATGAAGAGGTCGGGGGCTACTTCGCCTTCCGCGCCAACCAGACCGACAAGTGGCTCGCCGGGATGCAGACGCTCCAGGCTCGCGTCGACGACGCATCTGCCACGATCAAGAACCCCGAACAAGGAGCGCACTGAATGTCTGACACCCGTACCGCCGTCGTCACCGGAGCCGCCCGCGGCATCGGCGCGGCCGTTGCCAAGCGTCTGGCCAAGGACGGCCTGCAGGTCGCCGTGCTCGACCTGGACGAGGCTGCCTCGCAAAAGGTCGCCGACGAGATCAACGCCGACGGCGGCAAGGCCATCGGCGTTGGCTGCGACGTCAGCAACGAGGAGGCTGTCGCGACCGCCGTCGAGCGCGTGGCGAACGAGCTCGGTGCGCCGACCGTCCTGGTCAACAACGCCGGCATCCTGCGCGACAACCTCATCTTCAAGATGTCGGCCGACGACTGGGATGCCGTGCTCAACGTGCACCTTCGTGGTGCCTTCCTGATGACGCGCGCCGCACAGGCGTACATGACGAAGGCGAAGTTCGGCCGCATCATCAACCTGTCGTCCACCTCGGCGCAGGGCAACCGCGGTCAGGTGAACTACTCGGCGGCCAAGGCCGGCATGCAGGGCTTCACCAAGACGCTGGCCATCGAGCTCGGCAAGTTCGGTGTGACCGCCAACGCGATCGCACCCGGGTTCATCGCCACCGACATGACCGCTGCGACGGCCGAGCGGGTGGGCATGGAGTTCGAGGCGTTCAAGGCTGCGGCTGCACAGGCCATTCCGGTACAGCGAGTCGGCACTCCCGACGACATCGCCGCGATGGCGTCGTTCTTCGCCAGCGACGAGGCCGGCTTCGTGTCCGGTCAGGTCGTCTACGTCGCCGGTGGACCCGAGGACTGAGAGGCTGAATGATGAGGATCTTCAACGGAATTGAGGAAGCCAAAGCTGCTGTGGGTGAGCACCTCGGCTACAGCGAGTGGCACCAGGTCACGCAGGAGGCGGTCAACCAGTTCGCCGAGGCGACGGGTGACCACCAGTGGATCCACGTCGATGTCGAGAAGGCCAAGTCCGGGCCGTTCGGTGGTCCGATCGCGCACGGCTACCTGACGCTGTCACTGATCCCGATGCTGGTCGGACAGGTCTACACCGTCGAAGGTGTCTCGATGGGCGTCAACTACGGCGCCAACAAGGTGCGCTTCCCCACCCCGGTGCCGGTCGGCTCGAAGGTCCGCGCGGGCGTTGAGCTGCAGTCGATCGACCAGGCGTCGCTGGGCTACCAGGCCACGATCAAGGTCACGGTCGAGCTCGAGGGCGCCGACAAGCCGGCGTGCGTCGCGGAGAACCTCTTCCTGATTGTCCCGTAGCCGCTTGAGCCGCAAGGTCCTGGGCAGCGCGCGCTCCACCGCGCGCCACCCAGGATCTTGCTGTGTCAGACGAGACGGTCGCCGATCGCCGCACGCAGCTGGTCGTGCTGCGGACCGAGCGCCGTGGACGGGTCGCTCCAGCGATCACGCGAGTACCACCACACAGGACCGCCGATGAGATCGGCCGGCTCCCACTCGTACCGCGGAAAGATGTGCGTGTGGAGGTACGGGTCGGTGTTGCCGAGGATCTCAATATTGACCCGGCGAAACCCGGGATCGCTTGCGGCACAGGCTTCTTCGACCGCAGTTGACAATCGCTCGACACTCTCGAGATAGGACAGCCGACGCGCACGCGGCAGATCGGTGAGCCGACCGACGGCCGAATCGTCTGTCAGCAGTACGCAGTAGCCGGGCAGCCACTGCACGTCACCCATCACGGCGAACGCCTCCGGAAGACGCCCGATGACGGTCGGGTTGTCACCACGATGCGCGGCGCCAATGCGATCAGCTCGCCAGTCCACGTCGTCAGCATTGGTCTCGATACGCACCCCGCTAGCGCTCCGTTGCTACTCGACCGGCGGTCAGGCCGGTGCGGATGTCGTCGCCGATCTCGCGCATGCGGGAGAGCACCTCGTCGCGTGAATCGCCTTGCGTTCTGTCCCAGTTGGCGAGAACGGCGTACGCGATCGTGCGGGTGCCGCTGCTCACGAGACCGACGTCGGCACGCACGCTGCTGTCGGTGCCGGTCTTGTTGACCAGCAGCACCCCGCGGTCCTCCTCGGCGTGTGCCAATGGGTCGAGACCGAAGGCTGAAGCGACCATCGACAGGTCGCTGCCGAGAACCAGCCAGTCCTTGACCATAGGGTCGATGGTGCCGTCGTGCAGCAGCTTGAGGTAGCGCACGACCGACGCCGCCGATGCGCGCGACAACGTGTCGGCGACGCCTGCCTGCGACGGGTCGCGCCCGTTGCGGATGCGGTCGAGCAGGACCATCGGCGCCAGCTGGTGCCGATCAGCGTAAGTGTGCACTGCGTCCAGTCCGACGTGCCGCAGGAGGACGTTGGTCGCGAGGTTGTCGCTGACCGCTCCGACGAGCCGGCACGCGTCGACGACCGAGAGGTCACGCTGGCCGAGGGCATGCCAGAGACCGGAGTCCTGCACGAATTCGTCCTGCTCCCAACGGATTCGCTCCGCAGGATCTTGCTCGCCGGACGCGATGCGCTCGGCGACGAGGGCCAGCAGGATGAGCTTGCCGACCGACGCTGTGCGCAGCACCTCGTCGGGAGCCTCACGTGCCCAGACCTCGCCGCTCCCGTCGAGCGGCTCGATGTGGATGCTCCACGTCACCTTGGTCTCGATACGACCTCCGCTAGCGCTCCGGTCTACTCGACCAGCGGTCTGGCTCATCGTGCGTACTTCTCGAGAGAGCGCAGCGCGTTGTCGAGCGTCGACCGCTGGTCGACGATGGCCCGGCGTACGGCGGGGGTCAGGTCTTCGCGCTGCAGTGCGGTGTCCGCAGCCGCCCGCGTCTCAGGCGTGACGACCGGCCACGGGAACGACAGCGTGGCGACCTGCTGCAACGCGTTCTGTCCGACCCAGTCGGCCATCGGCGGGACGTCCTCGAAGTAGCGGTCGACGTAAGGCGTCAGCAGCTCGATCTGGCTCAGCGGCCAGAAGCCTTCGCTCAGGGAGTTGAGCTCGTAGTTGGATCGGCCCGAGCGCGTGGTGAGCTGGGTCCATGCCCACGACTTCGCCGCGGCCGTCGGCTGGGCTGCCTTGGCGCGCAACGCATTCTGGTCGCCTGCCATCGTGCGGTCCTGGACGTGCACGGCGTCGATCTCGGCCTCGCCGGCTGCTCCCAGGACGACCAGGCGAGTCACCGCTGACCAGCGGAACTCGTCGTCGGACTCCAGACCTTGGGGCAGACGCTCGCCACGGGTCCACGCCCGCAACAGGTCCTCGTCCTCGGTCGTCTGCGCGATCAGCCGCGCCGCCACGACCGAGTGGGGCGAGCCCGGCTCGAACGAGTCGGCCGCCTGGCGCGCGGCCGACTCGCGGTCACGGAGCGCGCTCGGTCGCTCGTCCGGCCGCAGCGCCCGGTCGATCAGGGCGCCCAGGATCAGAGGGACTCGCTCGAAGATCGGCAGCGACGTCTCGCTCGGCCACGCCTGCATCATGATTCGGTGCGCGTGACGCGGGTCGACCGTGGCGCTACGAACGCCGTACATGAGAGCCGACCAGGTCACGGCGCGAGCCTGCTCATCAGGCACCGACGCCAGCTGGTCGGGCAGCGCCGCCAGCGTCGCGTCATCGAGCTCGACGGTCGCCCAGGTCAGATCGCCGGCGTTGGGGATCACGAGGTCCGGGACATCACCACCGACCAGGTCAGCGAGATCGGCATGCGCCCCCTCGACGGTGAGCTGCGCTGCGAGCACTCGCTCGCCGGCCCGATAACCCGCCACGTCGAGACGGTGCGGCCGGTCCGCAGGGTGAGCCTCCGGCGTACGCCGCGAGATGCCGGCTCCGCGCACGACACCGTCGGCGGCCTCAAGCTGAACCTTGAAGGTGTCCGCGCCTGCTGTGCGCAGCCAAGCCTCCGCCCACGACTGGAGATCTCGTCCGGACGCCTTCTCCATCGCCGCGAGGAAGTCCGCGAATGTCGCGTTGCCCCAACGGTGCTCGGCCAGGTAGGCGCCGATGCCGGCGAGGAACGCTTCGTCCCCGATGAACGCGATCAGCTGACGCAGCGCTGATGCGCCCTTGGCGTAGGAGATGCCGTCGAAGTTCATCAGGGCGGATGCTGCGTCAACCGCCTCTCCCCCGGCGATCGGATGGGTCGACGGGCTGTGGTCGACGCCGTAGCCCCACACCTTGCGACTCACACCGAAGTCGACCCAGATCTCGTCGAACTCCGTTGCAGCAGAGAGGGTTCGGAAGGACATGTATTCGGCGAACGACTCGTTGAGCCACAGGTCGTCCCACCACTGCAGCGTCACCATGTCGCCGAACCACATGTGCGCCAGCTCGTGCGCGATGGTGTTGCTGCGGGTCATCACGTCGTTGCGGGTGAACGCGCCACGGAAGAGGTACTGGTCGCGGAACGTCACGCAGCCAGGATTTTCCATCGCCCCGGCGTTGAACTCGGGCACGAACACCTGGTGGTACTCCCCGTACTCGTAGGGAACGCCGAACAGCTTGTCGTAGTAGTCGTACGACTGCTTGGTGATCTCGAAGATCTGGCCCACCTGGGCGCGCAGCTCGGGCTCCAACGACGCGCGCGCGTGCACTCCCAGCGGCACGCCTCGGTGCTCGTCGTACGCCGACACGTAGGGCCCGGCGCACACCGTCACGAAGTACGTCGCGAGAGGGCGGGTCGTCGACAGTCGCCACTGCCCAGGTGCCGTGCGCGACGGGTCGCCGTTGCCGAGCACGATCCAGTCCTCAGGCGCGCGGACGGCGACGTCGTAGGGCGCCTTGAGATCGGGCTGGTCGAAGCACGCGAAGACCTTGGGCGCCGCGTCCAGGAACAGGTGGCCGTAGACGTAGTGCTTGCCATCAGCGTGGTCGATCGCGCGGTGCAGCCCTTGGCCGTCGCGGCTGTAGGCCATCGTGGCGCGCACGACGACCTCGTTGTCGGCCCGCAGATCGGCCAGCGTGACCCGACCGTCCAGCACCGCGGACGGCTGGATCTCGTTGCCGTTCAACGTGATCGAGTGCACGGCGGACGCCTGGACGTCGAGGAACGTCTCAGCGCCCGGCTCACGACAGCCGAAGGTGACCGTGCTGGTGGACTCGAATGTCTCGTCGCCGGTGTCGAGGTCGAGCTGGACGTCGTAGTGAGTGACGTCGATGAGCGCGGCTCGCGCCTCGGCTTCGGCGCGCAGGAGGGACGGCATCCGGTCAGCCCGCTGTGGCCGGCTCAGCCGCCGGGAACGCCTCGCGGGAACGCAGCACCTCGCGCTGCCGACCGCTCTGGTCGGTGAAGGCCTTGCGCAGCACCGGGTCGATGGTCTCGTCGGCGATCGCGCGGTCGGCGAGCGCGACCGACTCGGGCTCCGCGACAATCACCGGGTAGGCGCTGTAGGCGAGCGACATGAGCGCGAAGCCGGCCGTGTGGCTCGACATCGCGACCGTGTCCTGGAAGTAGCGCGGGACATAGGGACGGACGAGGGCCGCATCGGGTGCGACCCAGAACGTCGAGGCGAGCGCCGCGCGCTCCTCGGACGACAGGTCGGTCGGCGTCATCATCTGCGTCCAAGCCCATCGCTTGGCGTCCTCGGTGGGGCGAATCGCCTTGGCAGCCAAGGCACTCAGCCGACCAGCAGCAGTGTTGTCGTCCTCGAGCAGCCCGTCGATCTCGTGCTCTTCGAGCTCGCCCTGGCGAGCCAGGTTGGTCGCGACCACCCAGCCGAACTCGGTGTCCCCCGCAAGGCACTCGGGCCGGCCGGTGCCGGACAGCCAGCTGCGCAGCAGCGTGGTGTCGGCCGAGCACTGAGCCACGAGACGCGCCGCGGTGAGTGCTCGGGAGCTGCCGGGCTCGGCGGAGGTGAGAATCGTCGTACCGACCGCGGCCAGTGCGGATGCCCAGCGCTGCTGCTCCTGCGCGGGCAGGAACAGGCGGCAGTAGACGTCGTGCGCCCACTTGGAGACCAGCTCCAGGATCGAGTCGTTCTGCTCCAGCGGGAGGGCCCGCTCGGCGATCGCGAGGGCGGTACGCGGGTCGACCTGAGCGCGCGCGACGGCGTTCTCGAGGGAGGACCACACGGCGGTGCGGGCCAGCGGGTCCGGGATCTGGGCGAGCTGCTCAGGCAGCGCAGCCGTGGTCTGGTCGTCGTAGGTGACCGCCGCGAACGTCAGGTCTGACGCGTTGGGGATCAGCACCTTGGGGACGGGCTGGCCGACCAGATCCGGCAGCTCCTGCATGGCCTGCCCGATCTCGACGTCCAGCGACACGTCCTGCAGGCCGTTGCTGAACCCGCTGATGTCCAGGACGTGCGGCCGCTCCGCCGGGAACTCCTCGGGCGTCGTACGCCGCGCCACGGCTCGCGTGATCAGCCCCGCCTCGGTCTCGAGCTCGATCGCCAACGAGTCGGTGCCGGCGGTCTGCAACCAGGCCCGGGACCAGGCGCTCAGGTCGCGCCCGCTCATCGAGGCCATCGCCTTGAGGAAGTCGGCCAGGTTGGCGTTGCCCCAGGCGTGGTCGCGCAGGTAGCAGCGGACGCCGGACAAGAACGCGTCGTCGCCGAGGTAGGCCGCGAGCTGGCGCAGTGCGCTGGCGCCCTTGGCGTAGGAGATCATGTCGCAGTTCTGCAGCGCCGAGCTGACGTCGGGCGCGGGCATTCCGGCGATCGGGTGGGTGCCCGGCGAGCGGTCCATGACGTAGCCGGTGCTCTTGCGCGCGGCACCGAAGTTGACCCACGCGTCCTCGAACCGAGTGGCCTCGGTCATCGCGCGGTAGGCCATGTACTCGGCGAAGGACTCGTTGAGCCACAGGTCGTCCCACCACTTCATGGTCACCATGTCGCCGAACCACATGTGCGCCATCTCGTGGGCGATGACGTTGGCGCGCTCCAGCAGCTGGCCCTCGCTGATCGAGCCGACGAAGAGGTACTGGTCGCGGAAGGTCACGCAGCCGGGATTCTCCATCGCTCCGACGCCGGGAGGCAGCTCGGGGACGAAGGCCTGGTGGTACTGCGCGTAGGGGTACGCCGACTGGTAGGCCTCCTGGTAGTACCCCATGCACTGCTTGGTGATCTCGAAGATGTCGCTGACCTGCGCGTCGAGCTGCTCAGCCAGGGAGGCTCGGGTGTGCACGGCCAGCGGGATGCCGTCGTACTCATCGGTCGCGGTGATGTAGTGACCGGCGATGATCGTCACGAAGTAGGGGGCGAGCGGCGGCGTGGTCGCCAGCCGGCGCCGGGTCGGGCTCAGCTGCTCAGGCGCGCCGTTGCCGAACAGCACCCAGTCCTGCGGCAGCGTCGCCTCGATGTCGAAGGGCGCCTTGAGGTCGGGCTGGTCGAAGCAGCCGAACCAGCGGGACGCCTCGGACGGCGCGCTCAGGGCCTGGAGGTAGACCTTGCCGTCGGCCGGGTCTACGGCGCGGTGCAGGCCGGATCCGTCGCGGCTGTAGCGCATCGTGGCCTCGACGACGACCTCGTTGTGCTCCTGGAGGCCGGTCAGCGGCACCCGCCCGTCGGACGCGGACGAGGGCTCGACCGGCGTGCCGTTGAGCGTGATCGAGGCGATCGAGTCGGCCTGAAGGTCCAGGAACGTCGCTCGGCCGGGCTCGGCGCAGGTGAACGTGATGGTGGTGGTGGATCCGAAGGTCACAGCGCCCTGATCGAGGTTCAGCTGGACTCGGTACGCGTCGACGCTGAGCAGCGCCGCGCGTTCCTGTGCTTCGTGGAGGGTGAGCGAAGGCATCTTCCCACTCTGTCATCTAGGCCGGGCGCCGTGCTGCGCAGCCGTCGGGCAACGCGTTCACATCAGCCGATCTGGCTGCGGGACATGCCTTCCAGACGGGCGATCCGCTCAGCGGTCGGCGGGTGCGTCGAGAACAGCCTGGAGACGTCCTGGGCGCGGAACGGGTTGGCGATCATCATGTGCGAGGCGTTGACGACCTTGGGCTCGGGAGCCAGGGGCGCGCGGGCGACGCCGGTCTCGAGCTTGTGCAGTGCGGATGCCAGGGCGAGCGGGTCGCCGGTGAGCTTGGCACCGTCCTCGTCTGCGTCGTACTCGCGGGTGCGGCTGATCGCCATCTGGATCAGCATGGCCGCCATCGGCGCCAGGATCGCCATGGCCATCAGGGCCAGCGGGTTGGGACGGTCCTCGTCGTCGCCACCACCGAAGATGTTCATGAACATCAGCATCTGGGCGACGGACGTGATGATGCCGGCGATCGCGGCGGCGACCGACGAGGTCAGGATGTCGCGGTTGTAGACGTGCATCAGCTCGTGGCCGAGGACGCCGCGCAGCTCGCGCTCATCGAGCAGCTCCAGGATGCCCTCGGTGCAGCAGACCGCGGCGTGCTGCGGGTTGCGGCCGGTGGCGAAGGCGTTGGGCGCCTGGGTCGGCGAGATGAAGAGGCGGGGCATCGGCTTGCCGGCCTTGGTCGAGAGCTCGGCGACGATCCGGTACATCGCAGGCGCCTGGGCCTCGCTGACCGGATAGGCACGCATGGCCCGGATGGCGAGCTTGTCGCTGTTCCAGTAGCCGTAGATGGTGGTTGCGACGCCGATGAGAGCGAAGATCCAGATGAACTTGCCCCCACCGACGAGTGCGCCGATACCGAGGAGGAGGGCCCAGATGCCCCCGAAGAGGGCAGCGGTCTTGAGACCGTTGAAATGGCTGTGCATGCCCAGGAAACGTACAGGGTGGTCGGACTGTTCCGCGCTCAGGAGCCGAGCTCGAACGGGCGCTCAGCGACCGGGTCAGCGGCCGGCGAGGCCGAGCAGCAGCTGCGGGGCCAGGCTGGTGACCGCGAGGGCGACCAGCCCGAGGATGACGAGCGTGCTGTGGACCGGGTGCGGCCGTTCGACGACGCCCTCGCGAGGCGAGTGGCCGAGCAGCGACAGCAGCCAGCGCAG
The DNA here is from genome assembly GCF_001190945.1 of Luteipulveratus mongoliensis. NCBI lineage: Bacteria > Bacillati > Actinomycetota > Actinomycetes > Micrococcales > Dermacoccaceae > Luteipulveratus > Luteipulveratus mongoliensis. Next base: position 4,576,860 of record NZ_CP011112.1, read on the forward strand.
GTAGACCGCGACACCCAGCATCGCGTTGATCGCGGCAACGACGGCCAGCCACCAGAGCCCGTCGGCGGCGACCGGCCGCAGGGCCAGCACCTTGGCGACCAGCCCGAGCACGCCGGGCGGCAGGCCGGCCAGCGTCAGCAGGGAGAGCGCGAGCGCGACGGCGGAGAGCGGACGTCGACGGAACAGGCCGGCGTACGACGACAGCCGGGTCGCGTGATCGCGGCCCTCCGCGTGGGCGACCTGGGTGACGACGGCGAAGGCGACGAGGGTGGCGAGGCCATAGACGACGAGGTAGCCGGCCGCGGCCCGGACGGCGTCGCTGGCCACGGTGGCGAGCGGCAGGATCACCCAGCCGGCCTGTGCCACGGTCGACCAGGCGAGCAGTCGCAAGGTGGAGTTCTCACGCAGGGCCATGACGTTGCCGAGCGTCATCGAGATCGCGGCGACGATGCCGATCGCGGTGAGAGCAGGGGCGCCGAGCACGGTGATGCCGCGTAGGACGACCAGCAGGGCACCCAGGGCGGCGAGCTTGGAGGTGACCGCCAGGAAAGCGCCGATCGGGATCGAGGCACCGGCGTAGGCCTCTGGTGTCCAGGCGTGGAAGGGCACGAGCGAGAGCTTGAAGCCGAGACCGGCGACGATGAGGACAACGCTCAGCACGAGTACGCGCTTGGTGTCGGGGTCCGCGGCAGCGGTCAGCACCGCGTCGCCGTCGAGCAGGGCCGACCCCGTGGCTGCGAACCACATCGCCGCGCCGAGAGCGAGGATGGCGAAGGACACCAGCGACGTCGTCAGCAGCGACAGCGCACCGTCGACCGCCGAACGCCGCGCCCCGAACGCCACCAGTGCCACGGTCGGGACGGTCGCGAGCTCGATGAGGACCAGCCAGGACCCGAGATCGCGGGCCGCGGCGACGCCGGCCCCACCGGCCGCTGCGGTGAGGACGAGGCTGGCTGCGACCGGCGTACGCTCACGCGGCGACGGGACCGGGAGCACGAGCAGCGCCACGACCGCAGCGGTGACCAGCGTCGCGACCTGAAGTGTGGTGGCGACGCGATCGGCGACGTAGAGGCACTGAGAACCCTTGAGACACAACGTCGTTCGCGCGTCATTGTCCGAGACGAAACCGGGCACGCAGGCCGCCGCACCCACGAGCAGGATGCCCGCGGTGATCGCCCAGTGCCACTGGCCGAGGCGCGGCACCACGGCGTCGATCAGGAGGATGAGCACGGCACCCAGCGCCGGGATCAGGACCGGCGCGAGTACGCCGTAGTCGAGGCTGACGTTCATCGGCCGGTCACCCCCAGCAGCTGCAGGACGTCGGGTTCGGTGGTCCGCAGCAGGATCGTGGGCAACACGCCGAGGCCGACGGTGCCGAGCACGAGGACACCGACGACGAGCCACTCGATGCCACGAGCGTCGGGTACGACGATCGGCAGTCTCGGGTCGGTCGTGGGCTCCTCGGCGCTCTCGTCCTCGGACTCCTCGGCGGGCTCAGGCGGTGCGAACTCGGCCGGCGAGCCCTCGGCCCACACCACGCGCAGCACCCGCAGGGCGTAGGCCGCCGCCAGGACTGTGCCGAGCGCAGCGACGGCCGCGAGGACTCGGAACAGCGTGAGCGGACGGTCGGAGTCCGGTGACCAGGTCGAGGTGATCGCGAGGAGTTCACCCCAGAACCCGGCCAGACCTGGCAGGCCGAGCGAGGCGGCCATGCCGATGACCAGTGCGAAGCCCAGCCGCGGTGCGGTGTCGCGCAACGAGGCGCGGGCGACCGTGAGGTCGTCACCGTCCCAGCGGTGCTTGAGGCCACCGACCACCACGAACAGCAGCGCCGAGACGACGCCGTGCGCGATGTTGGCGAAGAGCGCGGCCTGCAGTCCGAGACGCGTACCGCTCATCAGGCCGAGCATCACGAAACCCATGTGCGCGATGGACGACCAGGCGATCAACCGCTTCAGCGAGCGCTCGACCAGGCAGACCAGCCCGCCCCAGATGATGCCGATGGCCGCGAGCACCGCGACGTAGGGCGCGACGTTGTCGACGCCGTCGGGGAGGGTGGGTACGACCAGACGTGCGACGCCGTAGGTGCCCATCTTGAGCAGCACCGCGGCGAGCAGGACCGAGCCGGTCGTCGGGGCGGCGGTGTGAGCCGCTGGCAGCCAGGAGTGCAGCGGCCAGATCGGCACCTTGATGCCGAGGCCCACCAGCAGGATCGCCGCGAGGACGGTTTGCTCGCTGGTGCTCATGCCCGCTCCGCCGACGAGCTGATCGATGTCGGACGTGCCCGCGAGGTAGACCATGCCGAGGATGCCGACGAGCATCAAGGTCGAGCCGAGCACGGTGTAGAGGACGAACTTCGCGGCAGCTCCCGCGCGGTGTGCCGGATCGCCGAATCCCTTGATCAGCCACCACATCGGGATGAGGACGACCTCGAACGCCAGGAAGAACAGCACCGCGTCGCGGGCCAGGAACGTCGCGATCGCGCCACCGGTGACGAGCAGCAGGCAGCCGAAGAACGTGCCCTGCCCGACGCGGCTCGGCGGCTCGATGTGACCGTGCAGGACGACCAGGACACCGAGGACGGCGGTGAGGACGAGCAGTGGTGCGCTGATGCCGTCGATCGCCAGGTGCAGACGCATGCCGATGGCCGGGACCCACTCGTGGTCCAGCTCGGGGCGGCGCCACACGGACAGGCCGACGCAGACCGCCGTCGCGACGGCACCCGCCAGGGCGACGAGATAAGACGTACGACGGCCGACCGGTGGCGAGAAGCGGTCACCGGCCAGGAGGGCGACTCCCGTCACCAGAGGGATGACGACCGAGCACAGCAGCACGGCTACCACAGCGTCACCCCCAGGAGTGCGACGACGAGCACGCCGCCGACCACCGCCAGCAGGCCGCTGGTCGGCCGGCGGGTGTGAACCCGATCGGTGTGGTCGCCGAGCGAGCGGATGAGCGCAGGTGCGGCTTCGACTCCCTGCTCGAGCCGGCGGTCGGCTCCGGCGACAAGCTGCGCGAGGGCGAGAACAGGACGCGCCACGACGTTGACGTAGACGGTGTCAGCGCCGAGCCCGCGCGCAGCGAGCGAGCGCCACGACGCAGGCAGCCGGTCGGACGCGTCACCGTAGGTCGTGCGCAGGGAGGCCATCCGCACCAGGAGCGCAGCCGCCGCCATCAGCAGGAGTGCAGCCGCGACGAGCAGCCAGTCCGGGCTCTGCCAGTCGATGTGCAGCAGCGGACTGGCGACGACGGCACCGCCGATGACGCTGAGGAAGGCCAGGCCCGTCAGGCCCGCCATGGCGATCGAGCCAGGCTCCGGAGCGAGGTCCTTGTCCTCCTCGGCGTAGCCGAGGGCGGGGTCCTGGTCGGGCAGCTCGTGGCCGTACTCATCGACCTGGGGTGAGTCGCGCAGCAGCTCCACGATGCCGACGTCGCGCACCTGGTAGCTGTCCTCGAACGTCTCCACCTCGGTCAGCCGCTCGATGACCGTGGTGTGCTGCAGCACCAGCCAGGCGCGCATCGCGTACGCCGCAGTGAGCACCGTGACGGTGCCGAGGAAGACGAGGCCGAGCAGCGCGGGACCGTCGCCGTCGCCGGCCGCGTGCGCGGCGGTGTCGATGACCAGGTCCTTGCTGACAAAGCCGACCAGCGGCGGGACCCCAGCGAGCGCGAGGAAGCCGACCGCCATCATGCGGCGGGTGCTGGGGTAACGGCGGATGACACCGGAGAGCCGTGAGGCGACCGTGCCGCCGACGAGGACCGTGGTCCAGCCGATCATCAGGAACAGCAGCGCCTTGAACATCGCGTGGCCGAGCAGGTGCACGATCGCGGTGTCGGGCGGCGTGCCGGCGGGGAGCACCGCGAGCGCGGTCAGCATGATGCCGACCTGGCTGACGGTCGACCACGCGAGGAGCTTCTTGAGGTCGTGCTGCAGGAACGCCAGAAGCGCCGCAACGACGGTCGTCAGTCCGGCCAGCACGACCAGGACCACGCGCGCGTGCTCGGCGACCTGGACGAGCGGGAGCAGCCGGCCAAGCACGACGGTGCCGGCGGCCACCATGGTCGCGGCGTGGATGAGCGCGGACGCCGGCGTCGGGCCCTCCATCGCGTCCGGCAACCAGTCCTGGAACGGGATCTGCGCGGACTTGCCGAGCACACCGCAGATGATGCCGAGCATCGCCACGGACAGCGTCGCGCCGTGCACGCGCGGCTCCTGCTGCCAGAACTGCAGGACCGTCCCGATGTTGGTGCTGTGCGCGCCGATGGCCAGGGCCGCGATGCCGACGAGCAGTGGCGCATCCGCCAGGCGGGTGACGATGAAGGCCTTGTACGCCGCCCGCCGCGCCTTCTCGCGCTCGGACTCGTGGCCGATCAGCAGGTAGGAGCACCAGCCCATCAGCTCCCAGCCGACCAGCGTCAGCACGAGGTCGCCGGACAGCACGACGAGCTGCATCGCCGCGGTGAACAGGCCTACGGTTGCTGCGAATTGGCGGTATCGGGGGTCGGACCAGAGGTACCAGCGGCCGAAGGCCTGCACCACGAAGGACACGAACGCGACGGCGGCACAGACGAGCACCGACCAGCGGTCGATCATCAGGTGCATCGGGATGCTGATGCCGCCGCCGACCGGGAGTGAGCCGATCGTGTCGGGCGCGGTGTCGGCGTCGCCCTCGATCTGCTGCGCGAGGAGCAGCAGCGCAGCAAGGAGACCGACCAGACCGGCCACGTGGGCGATGACCGAGGTCAGGCGCCCGCTCCGGCGTACGAGCAAGAGAGTGAGGACCGCGCCCAGCGCAGGCAGGGCGATCGCGACGTGGCTCGGCTGGACCGGGCCGTCGATCACCAGATTCATGAGTCGTCCTCGCCGGCGCGCGAGACGTCGATGTTGCCGCGAGCGCGGAAGACGGCGATGACCAGTGCGAGTGCGACGGCGATCTCGGCCGCGGCGATGGTGATCACGAAGATCGTCAGCACATGGCCGGCGCGCAAGGTGTCTTGCAGCGTCGAGCCCATCGTGACCATCAGCAGACCGGCGGAGGCGAGGATCAGCTCGACGCCGATGAGCACGAGCACCGCGTTGCGTCGCGCGAGGATGCCATAGACGCCGGTGCCCGCGAGGATGCCGACCAGCAGCAGGGGCAGCTCGAGGTGGATCACGAGACCTCCGCGGGGGTCTCTTCGGTCTTCACCGGCTCCGCAGCCGCCGGCTTGGTGATGGTCAGCCTGGCCAGTGCAAGGGCCGCGACCAGCGCGATGAGCAGCAGCAGCGACAGCAGCTCGAAGGGCCACACCCAGGTGCCGAACAGCTGGTTGGCCAGCGTCTGGTTCGAACCGCCGCGGACGTCCGTCTTGCCACCGAACGCGCCGATGAGGGTCGCGGACAGCAGCGCGGCCGTCGCTCCCCCGGCGACCAGCGCGGCGACTCGTTGCGTGACGCTCGTGTCGTGCGCGGTGGAGCGACCGATGGGCGCATGAGTGAGCATCAGGGCGAACAGCACGAGCACGACGACCGCGCCGACGTAGACGAGCAGCTGCACCAGAGCGACCAGCTCGGCACCGAGGACGAGGTAACAGCCGCTGAGCGAACCGAGCGCGACCACGAGCCACAGAGCGGCGTGCACCAGGTGCTTGGTCGTGACCGAGAGGACCGCGCTGGCAGCGGTGATGAGCCCGACGAGCACGAACAGGACGTCGTGCGTCGTCACGAGTCCGCCCCGTCGCCAGCGGCAGGTTGGTCGGTGCCCGCCGCGGCGGGCCGGGGACGAGGCGTACGAGCAGGTTTGCTGGCGGCGGCGATCTCACCGGGCTCCGGCGCCCCGGCATCCAGCGCGGGCGGCGGCGGGACGGTGGGCATCCACTCGCCGAGCCGCTCCTTCTCGTGGAGCAGGTCGCGGATGTCGGTCTCGGCGTACTCGAACTCGGGGCTCCAGAACAGCGCGTCGAACGGGCACATCTCGATGCAGATCCCGCAGTACATGCAGAGGCTGAAGTCGATCGCGAAGCGATCGAGGGAGTTCTGCTGGCGGTCGCGGCCACCTTCCGGCCCGGCCGGGATCGTCTCCTTGTGGGAGTCGATGTAGATGCACCAGTCCGGGCACTCGCGGGCGCACAGCATGCAGGACGTGCAGTTCTCGGCGAGGAGGGCGATCACACCACGCGATCGGGGCGGCAGATCGGGCTTCACGTCGGGGTACTGATGCGTGTGGGCAGGCCGAGTCATCGTCCGGGCGGTGGTGGCCATGCCCTTCACCAGGCCCGGAACCAGGCTGCGACTGCGCTTCTTCGCCCCTGTCATCACTTTCCATCCGTGGAGGCCTGCTCTGCTCCGCGCACGCTACCGGGCGGGGCGGGTCAGACCTAGTACCGCCCCAGGCGTGGACGCCCCAGCAGCGCGCCGCGGCGGCACGATGCGGCATGCTCACGCCGTGAGTGACCTACGTCGCGAGACCACCGACCTGACCGTTCCTGACGCACCAGCCATGCGGCTGCTCTCCGTGGCGCCCAGCGGGGCGGGCCCGTTCCCAGCCGTCGTCGTGATCCACGAGCTGTTCGGTGTGAACCCGGACATCGAGGGCGTCCTCGCAGACTTCGCGTCGCGTGGCTTCGTTGCCGTGGCGCCCGAGATCTATCACCGCGGCCTCGAGGCCGGCCAGTGGCTGGAGCGGGACGACGCGGGCCGGAAGGCCGGCTTCGACCAGCTGAACGCGCTGACGCGTACGAACGTCATCGCCGACCTGCAGGCCACGCTCGACCATCTCGCCCAGCGGACCGACGTCGCCGGCGCACCGTCCATCGCCGGCTTCAGCATGGGTGGTCATATCGCCTACCTGGCTGCGACCGCTCTCCCGTTCGCCAAGACCGTCGTGCTGTACGCCGGGTGGCTGGCAGGGACGGACATCCCGCTCAGCCGTCCCGAACCGACGCTCGACCTGACTCCCGGGATCACCGGCGAGCTGCTGATGATTGTGGGAGGCGCTGACACGCTCGTCGGCCCGGAGGAGGCGGCCACGATCGACGCGGCGCTCGCCTCGTCCGGCGTACCGCATGAGGTCGTGGTGCTCCCGGGCGTCGGTCACGCGTTCTTCTGGCCCGAGACCCCGGCGTACGACGCCGCTGCCGTGGCCGAGTCCTGGCGCCGGATCGAGGGCTTCCTGGGCGAGGCGCTCCCGTAGCCGGGCAGTCCCCACACCTGGGCTATCGGAGCCATAAGCGAGAAGGGGGAAAGGTCCTCTCCCGTTCCGGGGTGAAGGCCCCGACGATGACTTGCGTCGCAGCAACTCGCCCTGCTTCCAAGGAGCTCCGCATGAGCATCACGTCCACTGTCCGACGTGGGAGGGCCGCACGCACGGCCCTCCTCGCCACTGCCTCGATCTGTACGACTGCCCTGGTCATCACGCCAGGCGCGCAGGCCAGACCCGCCCCGTCCCCTGGCTCACCGCAGGTGAGTGCCACGACCGAGCACGTGGTCGTGCTCGGCATCGACGGCCTCCTCTTCGACAAGATCGCGCCGGCCGCGGCGCCCAACCTCGACGCGCTGATCGCGACGGGCTACCGCAGCAAGACGACGCTGTACGCACCCCCCCTGTCTCCCACCCTGTCCGGGCCCGGGTGGGCCACCAACCTCACCGGCGTGTGGCCCGACAAGCACAAGGTCCTCGACAACACCTGGCCCTCGAGCAATCTCGCGCAGTATCCCGACTTCCTCACCCGTCTCGAGCAGTTCAACTCCTCCCTGTCGACGTACGCCGCCGTCACCTGGGCGCCCCTGCTCGACGGGTCGGCCGGGCCGGCACCCATCACGTCTGCGGTCGACACGCGCTACGTCTCGACGGGCGATGCCGATACGGCCGCCAACGCGGTCTCCCGGCTTCGGGGCCAGGGGCCGAACGCCACGTTCCTGCACTTCGACGACGTCGACCACGCGGGTCACACGTGCGGTGCGGCCGGTGCGTGCTACCAGAAGGCCATCGAGGACACAGACGTACGCATCGGCCAGGTCGTGGCGGCGGTCAAGGCGCGCGCGACGTACCCGACTGAGAAGTGGACCTTCATCGTGACGGCCGACCACGGGCACACCGACGCCGGCGGGCACGGTGGCAACACCCCGCCGGAACGCTCCTCGTTCGTCATCGAGAGCGGCGCCCACGGAACGCCCGGCGTACCGGCGATCGCGCCCAAGAACGTCGACACTGCCGCGGAGGTGCTCTCGATCTTCGGTGCACCGCGCCCGTCGGTCCTCGACGGCCGGCCCTATGCAACGGCGAGCAGCGACCCGTTCGACAAGCAGGTCTCCTCGCTCAAGGCACGGCAGGACGAGACCGGGATCCCGACGTCGGTGCTGGGCTGGACGAAGTCGTTCCCGAGCGGGTGGAGCGTCGACAACACCGGCCTGGGCACGGGTGGCGTGGCTGAGTGGTCGGGTTGGAGCCTGACCACGGACGACTTCTGGACCCGTGCCGAGCCCGGGCAGTCGCGTGAGGCCAACGTCCGAGCTCGAGGTGTCTTCGCCGTGGCGGACTCCGACGAGTGGTCGGACAAGACGCACACCGGCACGTACAACACGAAGATGAGCACCCCGGCGTACACCGGGATCAGCGGCAAGGCGACGGCCACTCTGCGGTTCGGCTCGCACTACCGCAAGGAGGGCAACGAGGTCGCGGCCGTCTCGGTGTCGTTCAACGGGGGCGCCCCCAAGGAGGTCCTGCGGTACTCCGGCGACGTTGTGGCGAAGAACGAGCAGGTGTCGGTGCCGATCCCGGCCGGCGCGACGACCGTCCGCTTCACCTGGTCGCTCACCAACGGCGACAACGACTGGTACTGGGCGGTTGATGCGCCCTCAGTCAGCGCCGGCTGACGGGCTGTCAGCGTGAGCTGACGGTTGGCTGTTGGGCCGGTGATCTGCGTGAGGCGCAGGTCACCGGCCTGCTAGACACGCGTACGTGACTGACGACGTGGCCGAGGTGCTTCAGCTCGAGAAGCGCCGGCTCCGTGCGCTCGTCGAGCGCGACATGTCGGTCGCCGACCGGATCCATGCAGCTGACTACGAGCTCATCAGCCCTGGCGGCAGGACCCACACCAAGGACGCATATCTGGCGGACGTCGCATCGAAGCGGCTGGAGTATCTCGTCTTCGAGCCGACGACGCCGATCGCGGTGCGGGAAAGTGCCGGGCTCATCGTGCTGCGGTACGCCGCTCGGATCCGTCTCAGTATCGGCGTCGCGGACGAGGTCGAGTTCCGGGCGTGGCACACCGACCACTACGAGAAGCGCGACGGCGAATGGGTTGTCGTGTGGTCTCAGGCAACGCAGATCTCTGACCCCAACCCGTGATCCCAGTGCTAGACACGCGTCCATGACAGACGCCATTGCCACGGTCCTTCAGCTCGAAGAGCGACGGCTTCGTGCGCTCGTGGAGCGCGACATGACCGCGGCGGATGAGATCCATGCCGCCGACTACGAGCTCATCAATCCGGGCGGGATCGTTCGATCGAGGAGCGCGTATCTGGAGGACGTCGCGTCGAAGCGGCTGGACTACGTCGTCTTCGAACCCGTGACTCCGATCGCGGTGCGCGGGAGCGCCGACCTCATCGTGCTGCGATACGTCGCCCGCATCGCCGTCGCTGATGAGGTCGAGTTCAGGGCCTGGCACACCGATCACTACGAGAAGCGCGACGAGCAGTGGGTCGCTGTGTGGTCCCAGGCGACGCGGATCCGCGACTGACTCTCGGCTGGCCAGCGGCTCTTGACCGGCGGGCTCAGGCGGCCTAGCAGGGACCACCGACAGCCGAAATTAGTTGTCCCCATTGATGATTCAGCCTTGCGCGGCGTTGAACTGGTCGACTAGAGTCGAACGTATATTCGAAGTCTGGTGCTGCCCGACGACCACGCGAGAGGAGGCCCGATGTCCGACCAGCCGACGCCCACGGACAAGACTCCCGAGTCGTTGTCGCTGGCTGGGTTGCCCGCGCATCTGGCGTCCTGGCTCGTTGATGTCGTCGGCGCGGCGACCGGTCGTGCACCGGGCTCGCCCGCACCGGTGTCGCCCTTGCTGGGCGGGGCCGTCGATGAGCACGATGCGCACGTGGTGGCGCGTGCGGCGGCGGGTGTGCTGATCACGGCCGCGCAGGGGGTGCAGGCGTGGGCGGAGTCGATCGAGTCCGAAGCGATGGGCCGGCTGGTCACCGCGATCGAGGATGATCCGGGGCTGAATCTTGGCCAGCACGAGGCGCGTTCGACCCGCCGGACCCGGCAGGGGCTGGCGCGGACGGCTGCGACGGTCGAGGTGCAGCTGTTGAGCGGGTTGCCGGTCACGCAGTGCCGCGAGCGGGTCGCGTTCGCGACCGCGACACCTGATCGGGCCGGTTATCTGCGGGCGCGGTTGCGGCAGGGCACCGTGTCCGCCTGGCGGGCGCGCACCCTGTTGAAGGAGACCGCGCACCTGGACCCACTCACCGCGGACCTGGTCGCGAAACGGGTCCTCGCGCCGGTCGGCGCGGCCCCGCTGGGCAGTGATGTGGACCCGGCCGCGCAGGGGGCGGAGCTGGCTGCGGTGCTGGGGTCGGTTCCGTTGTCGCAGGCCACGTTCCGGCGCCGCCTGGCTCGTCAGCTGGTGCTGGCCGGGACCGCCTCCGAGGCCGCAGCGCGCGCCACCCAGGACGCAGTCGCCCGGCGGGATGTCGACACTGTCGCCGGCAGCCACGGGGTTGCGCACACCACGATCACCGCCTCTCGTGAGCGAGCCTTCGCCGCTCAGCAACGGGTGACCGCGCTAGCTCGGCGGGCGCGGGCTGCCGGTGATGGGCGCACGTTGGCTCAGCTGCGCTCGGACATCGCCACCGACCTGCTGATCCGCGGCCAGGTCGCAGGCGACGCACTCCTGGCGGACGCACCCGCGGCGCAGCTGCAGGTCATCGTGCACCTGTCCACCCTGCTGCCCGGGGCCACGGGCGCGTGCTCAGATGCAGACCCGATGCGCCGCGGTGGCCGCCGGTCAGCGCGCAGACGACTCATCAGTGACTGCTCGTCGAGCGGGACCGCACCGCACCCGAGCGGCTACTCGCCACGGGCGGGTCATGGCGTGGCCGAGGTCCCCGGGCACGGGTTCCTGACCGCCGAGCAGGTCCGCGACCTCGCGTTCGCCGAAGGATCGGTATGGCGTCGACTGGTCACCGACCCGATCACCGGCGCGGTGATCGACGCAGCCACCAGCTACCGGCCACCAGCCACGATGCGCCGACAGGTCCAAGCACGCGACCAACGCTGCCGCGCACCCGGGTGTGAGCACCCGGCCACCGAGTGCGACCTCGACCACATCGTGGCCTGGTCCGCCCTGGCCGACACTCCTGCCCAGGGCGCGACGCACCCGGACAACCTGCATGCTCTGCACCGCGGTCACCATGAGCCGAAGACCCGCGGGTGGTGGCAATGCCGACCAGGCACCAGCGGCCAGGTCCACTGGACCACGCTGACCGGCCGACGCATAACCACCCATCCTGCCGACCACCACGACCCGGCCGAGCACGCCCCGCCCGACATCTCCACACTCGAACGGGAGTTGGCCGCCCTCCTCGAACCACACACCGACCCAGCCGCGCTATCACCGCAGATGGCTGCGCTGAGATCTGGGCTCGCCCAGACCAAAGCGCCCGCGGCCGAGGCGTTCGACCCACCGCCGTTCTGAGGGCACCAGACTTGGCCCCATGCGCGGTACACGTCGAATGGTGAAGGAGAAGTGGTCGATCTCGCGTGGATGCACCTACCCCGCCTTCGCCTGGCCAATGACCCACCTCGGAGCGGATCGACACGGCCTCTGGTTCGGCGCGATGGCCGGCAACCTGGTGACTCAGCCGGACGGCGTCACGACCGAGCAGCAGAGGGCCGATGCAGTATGGCTGGTTGCTGATGCCAGGTGGCTCACACACTTCTGCTTCACCGACGCGACAGACCTCACGATCGACATCTGCGGGCGCCCCCGGGTCAGCAAGGACGAGGTGACCTTCCTCGACCTGGAGCTCGATCTGTTCCGAGCGGCGGATGGAACAAGCGCGGTCATCGATCACGACGAGCTCGCAGAGCTCCTCGCCTCTGGCCTCATCACCGCTCAAGAGAGCCGATCGGTAGAGCAAACTGCAGAGGCGCTCCTGCTCGACATTGTCGGTCGCGTCCCCCCGTTCGACAGCACCGGCGAGCAGTGGCTGGCACGGCTTCGCGCCCTGACCGCCTGAGATGACTCGATGGACAAGAAGGTGAGAGATGCGACTGCTACTGATCAGACACGGCGAGTCCGAGCACTCGATCCGGCGACTGGTCGCAGGCGACAACGGATGCCCCGGACTGACAGAGCTTGGACGCGCGCAAGCCCCGAGACTGCGAGATCGGCTCCGCGAGGAGGCCCGCCACTACGACCTGCTGCTCTCCAGCACGGTCCCGCGCGCACAGCAGACCGCGGAGATTCTGGCGCCGGCGCTGAGTGCCGGAGCTCCCCGAATCGATTGCGACCTGTGCGAGATGCACGTCGGCGACGGCGACGGAATGCGTCGCGATGAATTCATCCAGAAGTACGGCTCGTTCGACCCGATCGCGGTTCCGGATCGTCCGCTCTCCCCCGGCAGTGATTCGTGGAACACCTTCAATGCGCGAGTTCGAGCAACCCTGGCGGCGCTCGCCGAACGACACCCCGGCGAGACAGTCGCGGCCGTCACCCACGCGGGCTTCGTCGTACGGACGTTCCTTGAACTCTTCGACGTCCCGCGACCCGGGACGGGTACTCGCTTTGATCCTGACTTCACATCAATCACCGAGTGGGACCACGTCGCGGCCGACGGCACCTGGCGGCTGATCCGCGCCAACGACACCGCGCATCTGCACGCGGGCTGACCGGACATGTGCGTACCATCCGCCCGAGATGAGGCTCAGCCGACATACGTTGTCGTGGTGATGGACCGCTCGCCCGCCCAGGCTCTGATCACGATCGACATGCAGCACGCCTTTCTCACCGGCGTGAGCCCCGTACGCGATGCCGCCCTACTGATGGCAGCTGTCGGCACCCAGCTGCATGCCGCTCGTACGACCGGCTCGCTGGTTGTCCACCTCCAGAACGACGGGGCGTCGGGCAGCCCTGATGAGCCGCACGCTCCCGGGTGGGCGCTGGAGGTACCCGTGCGAAACGGAGAGCCCGTCTTTCGCAAGAGTTCGGATGACGGATTCGCGGGCACGGGCCTCGAGCGGGTTCTTCGCGCCAACGGCGTCACGACGGTCTCCATCTGCGGGCTGTTGTCCGAGATGTGCGTCGCAGCGACGGCGCGAACAGCGCTGGCCGTCGGCTTCGAGGTGATCTTGGCCCAGGATGCGCATCGGACGTTCGACATCCCGGACGAGGGGCCCCATCGTCCGAGCGTGTCGTCGCATCTCGTATCTCGCGTCGCCGAGTGGTCCCTGGGCGACCAACCCAGGTTCGTCGCCTATTCGACGGACGTCGCTTTCGAACGGCCGTAGTGTCCGAACATGAGGCTCGAGCGACGTACCGAACGACGCGTGGTGCGCGGGGTCTTCCTTGCCGCTGCGATCGTCTTCGCCGCGTTCTTCCTGCACACACTGTGGTCACATGACTGGGACAACGCGTCAGGCACGGCTTTCATGTCCGCCGCCATGATGGGCGCTGTGGCGGCCGATGTCAGGGAACAGCGGAAGCTCAACTCCCTTGGATGGCCCCGGAGCTCATGGCCGTCCTGAGGCGCCTACCCGCGCGGAAGATTCGGCGCGGGACCGCGGACGACATCGACGGCCTGGCCAGGCTGCTGTGGCTGGACGCACCCGACGAACAGCTCGATCAGCTGCCACTCGAGGCATTCACGGCCGATCTCGCGCACTGGTGGGCCAACCACCAGGACTCACACCACGCGTTCGTCGCGGACGTCGACGATCACGAAGTCGTGGGCATGGCGTGGGCCGCGCTCCTACCCCGCACTCCACGACCCGGGGCGACGCGTCGACTCGCGGCCGACATCCAGACCGTCTTCGTCATGCCGCAGTACCGCGGCCAAGGCATCGGGTCGGCGCTCGTCGATGCAGCCGCCGCGTACGCGACACAGGCCGGGGCCGCACGCGTGACGGTCCACTCGGGCCGCAAGGCAGTGCCGGTGTACGAACGACTCGGCTTCGCATCGACCCCGCAGCTCCTCCAGCGGCCGCCCGACAGCTGACCCGGTCGCCCGAGAGCGCTGCGGGAAGCGCGCCTGCTCAGCGGATATTCGGTCGACTGGCACCGCATGCCCGCGCGACGATCGCAGTCATGAGCGTGGACGACGTCTGGGACAAGCCACAGGACAAGATCTGGGACGGCGGCGCGGCACAGCGGTACGACTCCCCTGGCACGGGCATGTTCGCACCGGAGGTGCTCGGGCCGACCGTGGACCTGCTGGCCGAGCTGGCAGGTAACGGCGCCGCTCTGGAGCTGGCCATCGGCACAGGCAGGGTGGCCATCCCACTGCGGGAGCGCGGCGTACCCGTCACTGGCATTGAGCTATCGCAACCCATGGTGGACCGTCTCCGCGAAAAGGTCGACGCGGCAACGATTCCCGTGGTTGTCGGCGACATGGCCACGACGCAGGTACCTGGCGACTTCACCCTCGCGTACCTCGTCTTCAACACCATCTCCAACCTGCTGACCCAGGCCGAACAGGTCGAGTGCTTCCGCAACGCAGCCCGCCACCTCTCCCCCGGCGGCCGCTTCGTGATCGAGCTCAGCGTGCACGACCTGCGTGAACTTCCGCCGGGCCAGCAGGGCGCGGTCTTCCATGCGGAGTCGGGCTACATGGGCGTCGACATCTTCGACCCGGTCAACCAGCGCCTGGTCTCGCACCACTTCCACTTCGGTGACGGCGAGGACGCGAAGGTCTACCGGTCACCGCACCGCTACGTCATGCCTGCGGAGATGGACCTGATGGCACAGCTGGCCGGGTTGGAGCTCGAGGCGCGGTACGCCGACTGGTCACGCGGCGAGTTCACGGCCGAGTCCCGCTCGCACGTCTCGGTCTACCATCGACCCGAGACGAGGTGAGCTGATGGCCACCATTGATGACGTCCTGCCGCTCGGAACCGAGCTCGAGCGCTCGTATCCGGTGTCAGTCCATGGCCGGCTGAAGTTTCGCGTCAAGCAGATCGTCTATGTCGCCTTCTCACTGGACGAGTTCGAGATGGAGTTCGCGTTCCCGAAAGAGGAGCGCGAAGCGCTGATCGGCGGTGAGCCGCACAAGTTTCAGCTCCCGGCGCCGTCGGACCTGCGGTTCCACTGGATCCGCTCCGACCTGTCGGCGCTCGACCCGACCGAAGCCCGTGAGCTGGTGGTCGACGCCTGGCGGATGGTGGTGCCACAGAAGGTGGCGCGCGCGTACGACCTCACCCACCCCGACGGACCGGGCCCGCCCTGACCTTCGCTGGACTCAGGCGGTGAGGACGACGCCGACCGCGGTGATCGCGAGCTGAAGCAACGCGATCGGCACCAGGCCGAGCCAGGCGAGCCGCTGCAGCTGGTCCTCGCGCAGTCGCGGCCACGAGACGCGCATCCAGATGATCAGGACCGCGATCAGGAAGCCCTTGAGCAGCGTCCACAGCCAGCCCAGCGCACCGTCGAACGGACCGGTCCAGCCACCGAGGTAGAGCACCGCGAACAGCAGCGACATGACCACGATGCCGGCGTACTCGGCGAGCAGGAAGAACGCGAACCGCAGCCCGGTGTACTCGGTGTAGGGCCCCATCACGACCTCGGAGTCGGCCACGGGCATGTCGAACGGGGGCCGCTGCAGCTCGGCGGTCGCCGCGACCAGGAAGACCAGCGCACCGGGCAGCTGCCAGATCAGCCACAGCGGCGTCCACGCGTGCGCGATGCCGACGAGCGAGAGCGAACCGGCCGCGAGCGCGAAGGACGCGCAGGACAGGATCAACGGCAGCTCGTACGACACCAGCTGGGCCGCCGAGCGCATCGCACCGATGAGGGCGTACTTGTTGCCCGACGACCACCCGGCCATCAGCGTGCCGACGGTCCCGATGCCGGAGACGGCCAGCACCAGCAGCAGCGAGGCCGGCACGTCCGCGCCGACCATGTCGGGCGAGAGCGGCACCGCGGCGAGCGCCAGGAGGTACGACACCAGCGCCACCGCGGGCGCCCACCGGAAGGCGCCACGGTCGGCTGCCGCCGGGACGATGTCCTCCTTCTGAGTGAACTTCACTCCATCGGCGATGAGCTGGGCCCACCCGTGGAAACCACCGGCGTACATCGGGCCGAGGCGACCCTGCATGTGCGCCATGACCTTGTGCTCGGTCTGACCCACAAGCAACGGCAACGTCAGGAACCCGATCAGCACGATCACCGCGCGCAGCACGATCTCGAACCACCAGAGGTCGGTCATCAGCATCGACGAGCCCGACATCAGCGCGGCCCCCATGAAGGATCGGGTACGCCGGGCGGCAGCGTCTTGCGACGACCCGGCGCCTTGCGGGGCGAATCCCCTGACTCACCAGGGTCTTTCGCGCCCGGCCACGGCTTGGAGGCACGTGCGGCCAGCACGAACGACTTGCGCAGGGGCGTGCCGACGAACCCGTCCGGCAGCAGCAACGGCCGCATGCCCAGCCCGGTCCCGTCGTCGAAGTCGGTGAACTCCAGCCCGAACATCTCGTGGGTCTCACGCTCGTGCCACGCCGCACCGCGCCACATGCCCGTGACACTGGGAACGGGCGAGCCGTCCGGCACGCGAGTGCGGACGAGAACGCTGCGCACCGCACCGGGCGTCATGTCGTAGAGGTGGATCACGACGTCGAAGCCGGGCGACTCCTCACGGTCGGTCTCGTCGACGGCGCTGAGCCAGTCGAAGTAGTCGAATCCTTCGCCGCGCTGCACCTGGATGGTCTCGATCCAGTCGCCGAGCTCGCAGTCGTGGCAAGGGGTTTCGGCGCTCATTCCGGCGGCTCCACGAGGTCGCGGGTCACCGCGCCGCGGAAGGTGCGGCGGCTGGCGTACGACCGGGTCGTGAGCTCCTCGGCGGCGATCTTGTCCTGCAGCCGCAGGATGCCCTGCAGCAGCGCCTCGGGCCGCGGCGGGCAGCCGGGGACGTAGACGTCGACGGGGATGAGCTGGTCGACGCCCTTGGTCACGGAGTAGGAGTCCCAGTACGGGCCGCCGGAGTTGGAGCACGCGCCGAACGAGATGACGTACTTGGGCTCGGGCATCTGGTCGTACAGGCGACGGATGGCCGGTGCCATCTTGTCGGTGACGGTGCCGGACACGACCATCAGATCGGCCTGGCGCGGTCCCGGCGCGAACGGGATCACACCGAGCCGGATGAAGTCGTGCCGAGCCATGGACGCCGCGATGAACTCGATCGCGCAGCAGGCGAGGCCGAAGTTGAAGACCCAGAGCGAGTAGCGGCGCCCCCAGTTGAGGACGAGCCGCATCGGCTTGGGCGCGGCGTTCTGCAGCGGCCCGACCTTGGGGGGTCGGCAGATCGACGGTCATGGCAGCCACCTCAGCAGGCCGCGCCGCGCGGCGTGCACGAGTCCAACCAGCAGGACGGCGATGAAGATGCCCATCTCAGCCAGGCTGGCCGCGCCGAGGTCGGCCTTGCGCAGGACCAGCGCCCACGGAAACAGGTAGACCGCGTCGACCGCGAAGATGACGTAGAGGAAGGCGAAGCCCAGATAGCGGACCTGGACCTGGCCCCAGTGCAGACCCACCGGATCGACGCCCGACTCGTAGGTCGTGAGGCGCACGGGGTTGGCCGAGACGGGCGAGAGCATGCGCCGCATGAGCATCGCGGCCAGGAACAGCACGATCCCGGCGATGCCCACCGCTGCTACGACGAGATAGCCCGCCACGTCTGCTTGCACCTGGGCAGCCTAACGAGCAGACACCCGAGGACGAAGCACACCGCCCCGACGTAGCTGACCAGCCGCGTGACCGTCCAGTCCCACGGCAGTGCGGCGGCGAAGTAGGTCAGGGTCGGTGCCACGCACAGCCACAGCCACCGCAGCCGCCCCGTGAGCGCCACCAAGGCGACGAGCAGCAGCGGGTACCAGGAGTAGTTCGGGGTCGTCAGCGCCAGATAGAGCCCCACCGCAGCCACCGCTGTCAGATCCGGGCGGTCCGGGTCCGCACGCCACCACAGCAGCACCAGACCGGCCGCCAGCAGGACCGGAGTGAGGATCGTCGCGATATCCGAGCCGACGAACAGCCCGACGACGAGGTACCGGCCGCCATCGGCGTACTCCTCCTCCCGCAGATAGCCGGGCAGGTAGCCGAGCACCTCCGGCCCGACCGCGAGCACGTGCGGCAGGTAACCAAGCGCCAGCACGGTGACCGCGCCCAGCACCATCCGCCACGGCCGCCGCCCGGCCATCACGAGGAGTAGCCCGGGGAACAGCTTCGTCGCTGCCGCAGCCCCGATGGCGAGACCGGCGGCGTACGGCCGGCGAGACCTCGCAGCGCCGACGGCAGCGAGGCACATCAGCACGGATAGCCAGTCGATGTGCGCGTTGTTGGTCGCCTCGACCGCGACGATCGGGCTCAGCGCCCACACCGCTACCGGCCACAGCGTCCGCCCTCGCCTCAGACGGAGCAGCAGGAGCGTCGAGCCGAGTACGCCGACCGCCGCCGCGATCTGCAACGGCAGGTGACCGTCGTGCCCGGATCCGAGGAGACGCATCCCTACGAAGGCCGCCTGCGCGACCGGCGGGTAGATGGTGTGCACGCTCGAACGGTTGATCTCGGTGCAGATCTCGCCGACCTGGTGCGCCGGGCACGGTCGCTCGGTCGGGAACGTGAAGTCGGTCCGCAGGTGGGCGACCTCGGGGTCGGCCGGCGCGTAGCGGTACGGATCGGTGCCGCTGAGCTGGACGTGCGCGTCCCACACGTAGCGGTAGTCGTCGTCACTGCTGGACGGGCCGGACGCGAGCGCCGCGATCTGGAGGACCGCGCAGCCGCCGAGCAGTACGCCGGTGAGCACCTTCCGCGACAGCGTCACCTTCCGCAGCGCCGCGAGCATCGCCAACGACACTGCGAACCCGGCCAGCTGCGCCCACACCTGGCGCGACGGGTCGTCGCTGGACCGGACGAACAGCAGCACCAGCGCCACTTGCACGACCAGCAGCACCAGCACGGGCAGCAGACGTCGGGTCACCATGCCAGAGTGCCGTGTCCAGGCAGCGAATTCGCCTGCCCGGCAACCTGTTCCGCAGTCTGTAAGGGTCGGATCGGGGGTTCCGGCATGACGATGGTCACGTGTTCGATCCCTTGACCAAGCTCTCCGAGTCGCCACCGCGGTGGTGGCCGTCCGCCGAGGCCGGTCAGCGCAACCCGTCGCTGACCGCGCGTCTCGGACGAGCCGTCGGCATCGCGTTCACGACCTGCTTCGTGACCGGTCTGATCAGCCACTACCACGCGAACGCCTGGGCCTGGCTGCCTCCGCCCGCCACCCCTGCGTGGGGCTATCGGCTCACGCAGGGGCTGCACGTCCTGACCGGAATCGCCACGATCCCACTGCTGCTGGCCAAGCTCTGGTCCGTGCAGCACAAGCTGCGTCAGTGGCCGCCCGCACGATCTGTCGCTCACGCAGTCGAGCGCGCGTCCGTAGGTCTGCTCGTCTCTGCGGCGCTGCTGGAGCTGACCACTGGCTTCCTCAACATCCTCCAGTTCTACCCGTGGCCATGGGATTTCATCGTCGTCCACTACGCCACCGCCTGGTTGCTCATCGGCGCGCTCATCCTGCACATCGCGATCCAGCTGCCGACGATCCGCGCAGGTCTGGCGACGCCGCTGCCGACCGCACGGGTGGCGTACGACGAGCTCACGCGCCGCGGGATCCTCACCACCGTGACGCTGTCTGTCGGGACGGTCGCCGCCACCACAGCCGGACAGGTCATCGGACCCCTCGCTCCGATCGCGGTCCTCGCGCCACGGCGGCCCGACCAGGCGCCCGACCAGGACCTGCCCGTGAACAAGACAGCAGCGGCAGCCGGGGTCGAGACGGCTGCCCGAGCACCGTCGTACGAGCTCAGCCTCGTCGGCGAGACGCAGCGCACCCTGTCCCTGGAACAGCTGGAATCGCTTCCACGACAACGACGTTCGCTGCCGATCGCCTGCGTTGAGGGCTGGAGTCGGCAGGCGGAGTGGGAAGGTCCGAGCCTCCTCGACCTCGTCCGCTCGGTGGGCGGCGACACCGACAGCGTCGTCACGCTCGTCTCGCTCGAGGACGGCGCGTACGCGCGGTCGGAGATCCGCGCCGGTCAGCTGCGCGAGGCGCTGCTGGCCACCCATCTGCACGGCGAGCGACTCAGCCTCGACCACGGCTACCCGGCACGCCTCATCGCACCAGATCGCCCGGGCGAGCAGCAGACCAAGTGGGTCACCAGGATCGAGGTTCAAGCATGAGGACCCGAATTTCATTGGGAGCGTTGGGGATCGGCGTTGCGGCATACGGCGCATGGCTTCTCCTCGACCATGCGGCCCGCACCAAGCCGCTGCTGTTCGTCGTCTGGCTCGCTGGAG
Source organism: Luteipulveratus mongoliensis (assembly GCF_001190945.1). Taxonomy (NCBI): domain Bacteria; kingdom Bacillati; phylum Actinomycetota; class Actinomycetes; order Micrococcales; family Dermacoccaceae; genus Luteipulveratus; species Luteipulveratus mongoliensis. Next base: position 4,597,395 of record NZ_CP011112.1, read on the forward strand.
CCGTCGTGGTCCACGACTTCGTCATCGCTCCGACGATCGAGGGCGTCGGACGGCTGATCGCACGAGTGCCGTTGGCACGCGGTCACATTCAGGCGGCGGCTGTTGCGGTCGGCCTGATCGGCAGCGTCGGTCTCGTCATCGCCTGCCGCGCACAGAGCGCACACGACCCGGCGCTGACACTCCTCCAGCAGGACTACGCGCGCAACCTCGCGGTGCTACTGGGCCTGGTCGTACTCGTGTCGGCCGCGTCGTACGCCGGCGGCCGCCTCCGCGGTCGCATCACGCGGCGGCGCGGCTGAGCGACAGGAAGTCGCGACCCTCGCTCGACCACTGCTCCTCGACGGTCAAGCCGCACTCGAGTGCCTGCTCGGCGAGCACATCCACGGAAGCCACGGCCCACCGGAACGTAGGGCCCTCCGCGCTGTCGGATGCGAACCGAGCCGTCAGCACCTCGTGCGTCCCCGGCACGTGAGACCCCGCCTCCACCACGATCCGGCCGGTGCTCGAGATCAGAGAGCGCAGCCGCGTCAGCAGTCCGCTCAGGTCGCCTCCGATGCCGGAGTTGCCGTCGAGCACGACGACCGTGCGCCACCGTCCTTCACCGGGCACCCGATCGAAGATGTCACGAGGCAGCGCCAGCGCGCCGCGGCGGACGGTCAGCTCAACCGCAACGTCGGCGATGTCGACCCCGAGCGCCGCAATCCCTTGCGCGGCAAGGGCACTCACGATCCGTCCCGGCCCGCACCCGACGTCGAGAACCGGTCCCACGCACCTGCCCAGCACCGTGCGATCAGCGTCGTCCGCCTCAGCGAGGTAGCGCGCGATGTCCAGCGGGAGCACCCGGCCGTCAGCAGTCGTCAGGCTCAGCGACCGCCGATCCCGCAGCGCACCTTCATAGGGCCCGAGGGCACCGGCGATCATGCGGTCGCCTCGCGCCACGCCCGCGCGAACCGCGTCGTCGGGGCCAGTGCCGCTACAGCGTCCGCGTCCGCAGGGGTGTCGACGTCGCGGATCTCAGACAGGTGCTGGACCCGCAGACCCGCGTCGTTCAGTCGCTCCAGCTGAGCCGCGCCGGTGCGATCGGTCGACATCGGGACGCCCTCCACCAGCTCAGGCGCCAGGCTGGAGTCGCTCAGCCCGAGCGCCCAGAAGCCGCCGTCCGTCGCCCGGCCCAGGCACGCGTCGTACGACGGCATCCCGTTGGCGAGGAGCCCTGCGGTCAGCTGGGGCGTGTCCATCCCGACGAGCAGCGCCGACCCCGTCGGCAGCTTGGCGAGTCCGGTGGCGATGCGGTGGTCGAGCCCTCCGTCGGTCTGCGGCACGACATCCCAACCCGACGGCAGCCACAGCCCAGGTCGGCCGGCGAGCAGCAGCACGTGGCGCTCCGCCGGAACCCGAGCGGCCTCGTCGAGCGTGTCCAGCAGGCTGGCCATCGCGACGCGCGCGGCGGCGTCCGGGGAGACGCGGCTGGTCAGCCGCGTCTTGACCCGACCCGGGACGGGCTCCTTGGCGATCACCACCATCGTCGTCAGCACCGGCCCAGCACCCCGGACATGTCGCGCATCGCCTGGGCGGTGCCGCGGACCGTCCCCGTGACCTTCGAGGTCCCGATGCGCGGGCGATAGGCGATGTCGCGCTCGACGACCCGCCAGCCCGCGCGGCCGGCGAGTACGAGCGTCTCCAGTGGATAGCCGCTGCGTCGGTCCTGCTGGTCGAGTGCGAGGAGGTCGGCGCGGCGGGCGATCCGCAGCGGGCTGACGTCGCGCACCGGGAGTCCGATCCGACGCAGCCGCCAGGCGAGCGCCGCATTGGCGAGGCGGGCGTACGACGGCCACGCACCTCGCGTGGTCGGCACCCGTCTCCCGACGGCCAGGTCGGCGCGGCCGGCCACCACCGGCGCTGCCAGCGTCATCAATCCGGTCAGGTCGATCGAGTCGTCGCAGTCACAGAAGGCCACCACGTCGCTGGTCGCGGCAAGCAGACCGGCATGGCACGCGGCGCCGTAACCCTTTGCGCCGCAATGGATCACGCTCGCGCCGAGCTGCTCCGCAACGAGAGCGCTGCCGTCGGTGCTGCCGTTGTCGACGACCAGTGCGCGAGCGCCTGGCGGGAGGCCCGCCAGGACACGCGGGATGGCCGCCGACTCGTCGAGGCACGGGAGGATCACATCGATCATGTCTCCAGGCTGGCCATCCCGGGTCACGCAGAGAAGGGCTCTGGCCCTTACAGAGTGCGGAACAGCCCTGTCAGCGCGACGAACTCGCCGACACCGGACCTACTCTGGAGACGTGTCCAGTGTGCTTGTCGTCGAGGACGACCCGACCGTTGCCGAGGTCGTCGAGGCCTACCTGACGCGCGCCGGGCATCAGGCGACCTGGCTCGCCGATGGGACGCAAGCGGCGGCGTACCTCAAGGGACCCGAGGCCGCCGAGCTGGACCTCGTGATCCTGGACCTCCTCCTACCCGGTGTACACGGTCTGGAGCTGTGCGCGCAGGTGCGCAGCACCCTGCCCGACCTGCCGGTCATCATGCTGACCGCGCTGAGCGAGGAGGAGGACCGGATCGCCGGTCTGGAGCGCGGCGCCGACGACTACGTGACCAAGCCGTTCTCGCCGCGGGAACTGATCCTGCGGGTCGAGTCGGTGCTGCGGCGGGCCAAGCAGTCCGTGCCTGCGGGACCCGAGATCCTGACCATCGGACCGCTCACGGTCGACGTGGCCGCTCGACGAGCAACGCTGGACGACGCCGCCGGGGAGCCGCGCGAGCTGGCCCTCACCGTGCGCGAGATGGACGTCCTCATCCACTTGATGCGTCATCCGGGCGAGGCCTTCACCCGCGAGCAGCTCATGGAACGCGTCTGGGGCTGGACGTTCGGCGACCAGTCGACCGTGACCGTGCACGTGCGACGCATCCGGCAGAAGATCGAGGTCGACCCGGCCGACCCGCAGCTGCTCCAGACCGTGTGGGGCGTCGGCTACCGGATGCAGCGCGACGCATGAACCACACGCTCAGCATCCTGCTCACCGCGCTCGGGTGGGGTGCGGCCGGCGCGGTCGTCGCGTGGCTGGTCACGTGGCCCGCCCGTCGACTGTGGCACGCCGGCGTACTCGTCTCGATCGCAGCAGTAGCAACGGTTTCCGCGGTCGCGGCCGTCGTGGGCAGCAACCGCGCGATGTTCATCACGATGGACGACGAGTACGTCACGATCATCGCTGCCCTCGTCTCAGGATTGCTCGCCTCCGTCGCGGCCGCGGCCGCTGCGCGCACCTTCCGTCGGGACAGCGCCTCGCTCCGGCTGGCTGTCAGCGCCATCGGTGAGGGCCGCGTCCCGGCGCCCGACCAGCGCGCGGTCTCCGGTGAGCTGCGCACCCTGCGCGACGACCTGCACCGCACCGCACGCACCCTCGCCGAGACCCGTGAGCGCGAGCAAGCTCTCGAGCGCTCCCGCCGCGACCTGGTCACCTGGATCTCGCACGACCTGCGTACGCCGCTCGCCGGGCTCCGCGCGATGGCCGAGTCCCTCGAGGACGGCGTAGCCGCCGACCCCGGTCGCTACCACCACCAGATGCGGGTCGAGGTGGACCGGCTGACCGAGATGGTCGATGACCTGTTCCACCTGAGTCGGCTGCATGCCGGTGCCGTCGTCACCCGTCGCGAACGCGTGGACCTCGCCGACCTGGTCTCTGACGCACTCGCCGGCCTCGAGCCCTTGGCCGCCCTGCAAGGCGTACGACTCGTGGGCTCGTCCCGGGCGATGGCCGAGGTCGAGGGGGACAGCGCGCAGCTCAACCGGGCGCTGACCAACCTGGTGTACAACGCGATTCGGCACACCGCGCCCCAGGGGACGGTCGCGCTCGGCGTGACGGCCGGCTCAGACCCGGCGTACGCGCTGCTCACCGTCACCGACGAGTGCGGTGGCATCCCGGAGTCGGAGGTGCCGCGCTTGTTCGAGGTCGGCTATCGCGGGCAGTCCGCCCGCTCTCCCCACCCGGGTCTCGGCTCGGGTGCGGGGCTCGGACTCGCGATCACTCAGGAGATCGTGACCGCGCACGACGGCGAGGTCGAGGTCGCCAACAGCGGGCCGGGCTGCACCTTCAGCGTGCTGCTACCGCTGGCGCGCTGACCGTCTGCCCGAGACCCGCGAGCTCGGCCATCCCCTTGTCGAAGTCCTCGCGCGCCATCCAGCCCAGCTCGTCCAGGATCCGCGCAGAGTTGGCCGTGATGTGGCGGACGTCGCCGAGTCGGTAGTCGCCGGTGACGACGGGCGTTGGTCCATGGAGCGCGTGAGCGAGGCTGGCCGCCATCTCTCCGACCGTGCGAGGTACGCCGGTGCCCACGTTGAACGCGCGCGCTCCACCCGTGTGGCGCTCGGCCGCCGTCACGGTCGCGGCGGCGATGTCCCGCACGTGCACGAAGTCTCGACGCTGCCCGCCGTCCTCGAAGACGCGCGGAGCCTTCCCGTCGCGCAAGGCGGAGGTGAAGATCGAGGCGACACCGGCGTACGGCGTCCCTTGGGGCATGCCGGGACCGTAGACGTTGTGATACCTCAACAGCGCCGCGCTGCCACCGGTCTCGCGGGCCCAGCTGGTGGCGTAGTGCTCCTGCGCGAGCTTGGATGCGGCATAGGCGTTGCGCGGGTCGGACGGTGCTTCCTCATCGACGAGCGATGGGCTCAGCTGTGCGCCACAGCGGACGCACTCAGGCTCGAACTGGCCTTGAGCCAGGTCATATTCGGATCTCGGCCGTCCGCGGACGGGCCCGTGCTCCGCACACCGACCGAGGCCTTCCCCGTAGACCACCATCGAGCTCGCCAGCACCAACCGGTTGAGGCGATGGCGTGCCATCGCGGCGAGCAGCTCGGCGGTGCCGAGGTCGTTGTTCGACGCGTAGTCGGGCAGGTCCGAGACGTCCACGCCGAGCCCGACCTTGGCAGCGAGATGCACGACGACATCGGCGCCAGGGAGGGCCGCGTCGAGGTCATACGTCTGCCGCACGTCTCCCAGGTGCAGCCGGGCGCCGCTCGGCGGGCACCCGTGCTGACCATGGACGTCCTCTCGCAGCGAGTCCAGGACCAGCACGTCGTGCCCGCGCCGCAGCGTCTCGGCCACGACGTGCTGCCCGATGAATCCTGCACCGCCGGTCACTACGACTCGCATCTTGTCCTCCAGAGCTCGACCATCGTCAGCGTATGGTTCGAGAACGACTGGCGGACAGATGAATTCGCCCGATCGAGCGAGAGTTCCTCAGTTCGTCACAGGATGGATCGCGGCCTCAGCCCAGCTCGTCGCAAGTCCGGATCGAGACCTGACGGTGTGACGCGTGCCATAACACTGAATTGGCTTACTGATTTGACTTGATGATGACGAAGTTCTTACTTTGGACGCGGTCAAGAGTTCCAGCGACAAGCCCTGGCTTGCTGGGCGGCAACCCTCACGGATGTGGCGGGGTGCTCCAGGTGACGACCGGGCGCGACCACCCCTCGCGCAAGCACTCCACTCCCGCAGTGGCTGATTCAAGGACGACTCATGCAGCGCGCACACCACACTCACGTGACTCCTCCCAGGCCGATTCGTCGGTGCTGCTGTCCCAGCTGTCGCTAACCGCAACCCACCGCTGGTCGAGTAGCCGGAGCGCCAGCGGAGGCGTATCGAGACCCCGTGACCGCGGCGGACTCCTCCTCAATGACTTCAGAAAGGCATCACCATGTCTGATGACACCAATACCCCTGAGAACAAAGATGACTCGATCATCGCGCTGCCCGAGCGCCCGGGCGGAGGCCGCGGCAAGCTGATCGGCGCCGTCGCTGCCGGCGTCGTCGTCCTTGTGGCCGCCGGCTTCGTCGTGAAGGCCGTAGCGTCCGGCGACGACGAGAAGAAGACCACGACCGTCAGCATCGGCACCACCGAGGCGAGCGCGCCGTACTGGAAGCCGCTCCAGGACCTCGCCGCCAAGCAGGACATCACCATCAAGGTGGTCAACTTCGGCGACTACACCCAGGCCAACCCGGCCCTGGCGCAGAAGCAGACCGACCTGAACCTGTTCCAGCACCTGCAGTTCCTGGCGACCTACGACGTGAGCGCGAGCCAGGACCTCACCCCGATCGGCTCGACCGTCGTGGTGCCGCTCGGCCTGTACTCCAAGAAGCACACCGCCCTCACCCAGATCCCCAAGGGCGGCAAGGTCGCCATCCCGAACGACCCGACCAACCAGGCACGAGCACTGCTGGTGCTGCAGCAAGCCGGACTGCTGAAGCTCAAGGGTGGCGGCAACACGCTGTCCACTCCGGCTGACGTCGACGCCTCGGCGTCCAAGGTCACGGTCGCGCCGGTCGACGCCGCTCAGACGGTCGCCTCGCTGCCGTCCGTCGACGCCTCGGTCATCAACAACAACTTCGCCCTGGACGCCAAGCTCGACCCGTCCAAGACGCTGTTCAACGACGACCCGAAACGCCCGGAGGCGCTGCCCTACATCAACGCCTTCGTCGCGCGCGCCGAGGACAAGGACAACCCGACCTACCTCAAGATCGCCAAGCTCTACCACGACCCGTCGGTCCTCGCGCAGGTCAAGGCGTACTCCAAGAACACCGCCGTCATCGTCGACAAGCCCCAGGCCGACCTCGTGAAGATCCTGGACGGGCTGAAGGCGGACGCAAAGAAGTGAGCGAGGCACTCATCTCGCTCCGCGGCGTTGGCAAGTCCTTCACCCGGGGCAGCACCAGCGTCACAGCCCTGCGCGACATCGACCTCGATGTCGCGCAGGGCCAGGTGTACGCCGTCATCGGCTACTCCGGTGCCGGCAAGAGCACGCTCGTACGCCTGATCAACGGTCTCGAGCAGCCCACCTCTGGCGCGGTGCTCGTCGAGGGCAAGGATCTGACCTCGTTGAGTGCCAAGGAGATTCGCCAGGTGCGGTCCCGCATCGGCATGGTCTTCCAGCAGTTCAACCTGTTCGGGTCGCGCACGGTCTTCGCCAACATCGCATATCCCCTCCAGCTCGCCGGCTGGTCCAAGGAGCAGCAGCAGAAGCGAGTGGCCGAGCTGCTGACCTTCGTCGGCCTGACCGACAAGGCGTGGGCCTACCCCGAGGAGCTGTCCGGCGGCCAGAAGCAGCGCATCGGCATCGCCCGAGCGCTCGCGACCAACCCGCCGATCCTGCTGGCCGACGAGGCCACCAGCGCGCTCGACCCGGACACCACGCAGGACGTCCTGCGCCTGCTCCGCCGGGTCAACGAGGAGCTCGGCGTCACCATCGTCGTCATCACGCACGAGATGGACGTCGTACGCTCCCTCGCCGACCACGTGGCTGTCCTCGACGACGGCCGTCTTGTCGAGAGCGGACCGGTCCGAGAGATCCTGGCGCAACCGAAGGCCGCGACCACGCGCCGCTTCCTCGACGCCACCCTGCGCACCCGCCCAGGCGACGGCGAGCTCGCCCGCCTGCGTGAGACGTACGACGGCGTGCTCGTCACCGTCGCCGTGCCGGACCAGCACACGATCGGCGGCCTGCTGACCGACGTGGTCCGCGATCACGACGTGAGCTTCGAGATCGTGCACGGCGGCTACACGACTATCAAGGATGAGTCGATCGGCACGTTCACCATTGCACTGCAAGGGGATTCGACTGCTGTGGAGCGCGCCGTCGAGGCGCTGTCCGGCGCGGCGACCGTGGAGGTGGCGGCGTGAACACCGACTGGGACCAGCTGCGTCCGCTGTACTTCGACTCCATCCAGCAGACCCTCACCATGGTGCTACTCACCCTGCTGATCGGCGGTTTGCTCGGCCTCGGGCTCGGCGTGCTGCTGCACGGCACCCGTCGCGGTGGACTCCTGGAGAACGTGCCGGTCTACACCGGGCTCAACCTGCTGGTGAACCTCGTCCGTCCGATCCCGTTCATCATCTTCATCACCGCGATCGGGCCGCTCACGCTGCGCGCGATGGGCACCACGATCGGCATCAAGGCGGCGACCTTTGCGCTGATCATCGCGGCAACGTTCGGGGTGTCCCGGATCGTCGAGCAGAACCTGGTGAGCGTCGACCCCGGCGTCATCGAGGCAGCCCAGTCGATGGGCGCATCCCCCTGGCGGATCATCCGCACGGTCCTCGTCCCGGAGGCGCTCGGCCCGCTGATCCTGGGCTACACGTTCATCTTCGTCGCGGTCGTGGACATGTCCGCGGCGGCGGTCGCGATCAACGGTGGCGGCCTCGGGCAGTTCGCGGTGACGTACGGCTACCAACGGTTCGACTGGACGGTCACCTGGGTGGCGGTGCTGACCATGGTGGTCCTGGTGCAGCTGGCCCAGTTCACCGGCAACTGGTTGGCCCGCCGCGTCATGCGCCGCTAGGTCTTTCGGAGACCAGCACGCGCGACGCAGAACAGCACACAGGATGGAATGGCGAAGACTGCGACGAAGACCGTGTAGTCACCGATCTCGTAGCTGTCTGCAACCGCAAACGGCACCGTGAGCGCCGCCGTCACCACGGCACCCATCAGGAGTCCCTTCGCGACCGCTACCAGAACCTGTCCCACGTCGTACTCCTATCCTCGCCCGCCATGTCTTGTATCCAGGCCCCGAACTCCTAGCGAACTTCAAATTGTCCTTGAAGTTGAAGTTCGGGCTCCTATCCCCGTCGACACCGCGTTGTCGTGCGCCGCTGACCCTCAGGCAGTATGGGTGGGTGAACGCCGACGCGAACGGACGCATGGCCCTGATCACCGGTGGGTCCACCGAGATCGGAGCGGCGTGCGCTCGCGCCCTGGCCGCCTCTGGAGCGCGCGTCGTCGTGGCCGACCAGGACGAGCACCGGGCGGGTCTGATCGCCAGCGCGATCGGCGGGCAGGTCTGGCCGATCAACCTGCAGGACACGGCCGCGCTCGCGAGCCTCACCCTCGACGCCGACATCCTGGTCAACGCCGCGGGCGCCACCGCTGTCGCGCCGCTGCACGAGCTCACGCCGCAGGACTTCGGTCGCGTGCACCGCGTCCTGGTCGAGGCGCCCTACCTGCTGATCCGCGCGGCCCTTCCCCACATGTACGACCGTGGCTGGGGTCGGATCATCAACATCACTTCCGCCTACGGCCGGGCCGGCGCCCGCGAGCAGGCCGCTGCGGTCTCGGCCGCGCACGCCCTCGAGGGTCTGTCCAAGGTCACCGCCCTGGAGGCCGGCCCTCGGGGCGTCACCAGCAACTGCGTCAGCCCCGCCCAGATCCGCACCGCCGAGCTCGATGACGTCATCGCCCGGCTGGCTGCAGAGCGCGAGGTCGGCGAGGATGTCGTGGTCGACGATCTGCTCGCGCGCTCGAGCATCAAGCGGTTCGTCGAGGCACGAGAGGTCGCCGCTCTGGTGACCTGGCTGGCAGGGGACGACGCCGCCATGGTCAACGGGGCGTCGTACGCCATGGACGGTGGCTGGACCGCCGCCTGACCTGCAGGGTTAGCGTGGGGGTCTCGACTCCCAGGAGGTTTGGCGTGAGCGTGGCAACCAAGATCCTGACGGACGGCTTCGAGCGGGTGCGCGAGAACGTCGTGAGCGTGTTGGACGGTCTCAGCGCCGAGCAGCTGCTGACCCGTCCCGGTCCCGACGCCAACTCCATCGCCTGGTTGGTCTGGCACTTGAGCCGTGTCCAGGACTCTCACCTGTCGGAACTCGTGGGCGGCGAACAGGTTTGGGACAGTGAGGGATTCGCGGCCAGGTTCAGCCTCCCTTACGCCGACAGCGCGACCGGCTACGGCCAGTCCAGCGCCGACGTCGGCACCTTTCGTCTCAGCGACCCGAGCCTGCTCGCGGACTACCACGCGGCCGCCCACGAGCTGACGCTCACCGTGCTCAAGGGTCTGTCCGACCAAGACCTCAGCGAGGTCATCGACCGCCGCTGGGATCCGCCGGTGACCCGCGCCGTACGCCTGGTGTCGGTAATCGACGACACCGCCCAGCACGTCGGTCAGGCCGCGTACGTCCGCGGTCTCATCACCTGAGCGAGTCAGAGCTCCAGATCGAAGGCTGCTGCGATCGCGGCGTTCAGCTCGGCTTCCTGCTCTCGAAGTAGATATCCGACCTCGCGGCCGAGGTCCGTGGCCCGAATGGTGCTGATGTTGTCGCAGCTGACGACGCAGTCATGATCGAGTCCGTTGGCCGGGCCGACCCTCACCTCCGTGGAGATGCCTCGGATGGTGCTGGTGATCGGAGCGACCGTGACCCAGTGCAGCAGGGGTCGCGCGAGCTCACGGGTGAGCACGAGCACAGGTCGACTCTTGTCCGTGCGCCCGATGTGGATCGGACGCATCAGTCCAGGTCGTCCATCGGTGTGCCCGCGGCTTCGGTCAGCCAGCCGTCGAGGTCCGGGTAGGGATTGCCACCCGCCGCTCGCAGGATCTCCACATCGCGCAGAGTCTGCTGCCGACGTCGCTCACGGTCGAGGGCGCGCTTCACGACATCGGCGCGACTACTCGCGTCTCCACGTTGGACCATCTCATCGATGAACGCCACCTGGTCGTCGGGAAGACGCACGGCGATCTGAGTACTCATACCTCAACGGTACCCCTATGGGATTCAAAATGGTACCGGCGCATGGCAACGCGCTGCCTACGTCCGTGAAACACCGGGGACACATGCCGTTGCTGTACTGACGAGCGTGCACCTCACACCCGCCGACACCGAGAAGCTGCTCCTGTCGGTCGCCGGCATGGTGGCCCGCGAACGGCTGGGTCGCGGCGTCCGCCTCAACTACCCCGAAGCCGTCGCGCTGCTGTCGACCTGGGTCATCGAGCGCGCCCGTGAGGGAGCGCTCGTCGTCGATCTCATGGAGCAGGGTCGCGCCGTCCTCGCGCGCGACCAGGTCATGGACGGTGTCGCCGAGATGATCACCGATGTCCAGGTCGAGGCGACTTTCCCCGACGGTCGCAAGCTCGTCACCCTCCACCACCCGATCGCTTAGGACGCTGAGTCATGAGTGATACCAACGCCTCTGGGCCCGGCGCGATCCGCGTCCGACCGGGCACGATCACGCTGAACGAGGGCCGTGACCGCATCACCCTCGTCATCGAGAACACCGGTGACCGCCCCATTCAGATCGGCTCGCACCTGCATCTCCCGGACGCGAACTCAGCGTTGGACCTCGACCGGCGGGCGGCGTACGGCTTCCGTCTCGACATCCCGGCCGGCACCTCGGTCCGATTCGAGCCGGGCGTCTCGCGCGAGGTGAGCGCGGTCGCGCTCGGCGGCCGACGGCGCGTCCCCGGCATCCAGATCGGCAAGGGAGACGACCGTGGTTGAGCTGGACCGCGAGGCGTACGCCGCGCTCTACGGGCCGACCGCTGGAGACCAGGTGCGGCTCGGCGACACCGACCTGTGGATCGAGGTCGAGCAGGACCTCACCGCCGGCGGTGACGAAGCGGTGTTCGGCGGCGGCAAGACGATCCGCGAGTCGATGGCTCAGGGGCTACGGAGCAGCGCCGACGGTGCCCTCGACACGGTCATCACCAACGCGATCGTGCTCGACCACTGGGGTGTCGTGCGCGCCGACGTCGGCATCCGCGGCGGACGCATTGTCGCGCTTGGCCGCTCCGGCAACCCGGACATCGCTGACGGCGTACACCCAGAGCTCGAGATCGGGCCGGGCACCGATGTCATCGCCGGCGAGGGCAAGATCCTCACCGCGGGCGGCATCGACATGCACGTGCACCTGCTGTCGACGAGCCAGATCGAGGAGGCTCTCGCGACCGGCATCACCACCATCGGTGGTGGCGGCACCGGCCCGTCCGAGGGTTCGAAGGCCACCACGGTCACTCCTGGACCGTGGCACCTCCGGTCAGTCCTGCGCGGGCTCGACCCGCTGCCGGTCAACGTGCTGCTGATGGGCAAGGGCAACACGGTGAGCGCCGCGGGCCTGCGCGAACAGGCGCTCGGCGGGGCGGCGGCGTACAAGGTGCACGAGGACTGGGGCAGCACCCCGGCGGCGATCGACGCAGCCCTGCGCGCGGCCGACGACCACGGCCTGCAGGTCACGCTGCACAGCGACAGCCTCAACGAGGCCGGCTACGTCGACTCGACGCTGCGCGCGATCGGTGGCCGCAGCATCCACGCCTTCCACACCGAGGGCGCCGGCGGCGGACACGCTCCGGACATCTTGTCGATCGCCGGACAGCCGAATGTCCTTCCAGGCTCGACGAATCCGACGCTTCCGCACACCGTCAACACACTCGCCGAGCATCTCGACATGCTCATCGTCTGCCACCACCTCAACCCGGCGGTACCAGAGGACCTCGCGTTCGCCGAGTCCCGCATCCGGTCGACCACCATCGCGGCCGAGGACCTGCTGCACGACATGGGCGCGCTGTCCATGACGTCCTCGGACGCGCAGGCGATGGGTCGGATCGGCGAGGTCATCACCCGCACCTGGCAGGTCGCGCACGTCATGAAGGCGCGGCTCGGCTCGCTCGGCGAGAGCCTGCCCGCCGACAACGAGCGCGCCCGCCGCTACGTCGCGAAGTACACGATCAACCCCGCCATCGCACACGGCATCGATCACGAGGTCGGCTCGGTCGAGGCCGGCAAGCTCGCCGACCTGGTGCTGTGGGAGCCCAAGCTGTTCGGGTTCCGACCGTCGGTCGTCGTCAAGGGTGGCGCGATCGCCTGGGCCGCTCTCGGCGACGCCAACGCCTCCATCCCGACTCCGCAGCCCGTGCTGATGCGCCCGGCGCTTGTCACCGCCGCGGGTGCCGACCTGTCGTACGCCTTCGTCTCGCCCGCCGCTCTCGACGCCGGGCTGGCCGACCAGCTCGGGCTGCGCCGCTCGCTCGCGGCGGTGAGGCCGACCCGCGACATCACCAAGGCCGACATGGTCAACAACGACGCTCTCCCACAGATCGACATCGACCCGGAGACGTTCGCCATCACGATCGATGGTGAGACGGTCGAGCCGCAACCCGTCAGCGAGCTGCCCCTCGCCCAGCTGTACTCGATGTTCTGAGATGTCCTCCACCACAACGGAACTCGGCGTCCTGCTCCTCGCCGACGCACGCCTGCCGACGGGCGGTCACACCCAGTCTGCGGGACTCGAGCCCGCCCTGCTGGCGGGGATGGCGGAGGCCGACGTGCCGACCTATCTCGTCACCCGGCTGCGCACGACCACCCTTGTCGACGCCGCGACCGCGGTCGTCGCACTGCACGGTACGGGCGCCGACGGAGAGCTGGACGCGGTCACCCGAGCGTGGGCAGCGCGTACGCCCAACGATGTCGTCCGTGCCGCCTCGATCGAGGTCGGGCGCGGCTACCAACGTCTCCTCACCCGGCTCGGTGGCGACGCGACGCACGGGCGGCTCCCCCGGCCCATCGCCCTGGCTCTGCTCGCACTGCACCTCGAGATCGGGCCGGCCGACCTGGCCCGGCTCGTCTGTCACGACGACGTGCAGTCCGTCTGCGCCGCCGCCCTCAAGCTCGCTCCGCTCGATCCCGCAGAGACGGTCACCTGGGCCCTGGACGTCGCCCCCGAGGTCGAGTCCGTCGTACGCCGGGTCGTGCACCTGACCAGTCCCGACGAGATCCCCGCCGCTGCCGCTCCTGCCCTGGAGCTCTGGCAGCACGCTCATGCCCACGCACCCCGGAGGCTGTTCCGTGCCTGAGAACCCCGTCCCCACGCGCGCCTTCCGAGTCGGCGTCGCCGGCCCGGTCGGCACCGGCAAGTCGTCCTTGATCGGGACGCTGTGCCGCGAGCTGTCCGCAGAGCTGCAGATCGGCGTCATCACCAACGACATCTACACCGACGAAGACGCACAGATGCTGCGAGCCGCGGGAGTCCTTGACCCGCAACGGATTCGGGCCGTCGAGACCGGCGCCTGCCCGCACACGGCCATCCGCGACGACATCACGGCCAACGACCTGGCGATCGAGGATCTCGAGGCCGACTTCGCGCCCCTCGACCTCGTGCTGGTGGAGTCCGGCGGCGACAACCTGACCGCGACCTTCTCCCCCGCGCTGGTCGACGCGCAGCTGTTCGTGCTCGACGTCGCCGGTGGCGGAGACGTCGTCCGCAAGGGTGGACCGGGCATCGCTCGCGCCGATCTCCTCGTCGTCAACAAGACCGACCTCGCCCCGCACGTCGGCGTCGACGCAGCGCTCATGGAGCGGCAGGGGCGTGAGGCGCGCGACGGCCGACCGGTGATCGCGCTCTCCCGGTCGGACGCGAATTCCGTTGCAGCACTGTGCGATTGGGTCCGTACGATGCTCGCCGCCTATCGCTCCGGCGTGCATCATCCGCAGGACCCTGGTCCGATGGCCCCCCACAGTCACGCGGACGGCACGGTGCACGCGCATTGACGACCCGGACCACCCGCGTCGGCGTGACCGCCCAGCCGAACGGCCGGGCGCGGGTCGACCTGCGGTCGGGACTGCTCGCGCCACGGCTCTTGTCGAGCGGTCCTGATCAGGCGTCAGTCGCTCTGGTCGCCACAACGGCAACCCTCCTCGCGGGTGACCACGTGCGGCTCGAGGTCGACGTCGGGCCGGGCGTGCGGCTCGAGCTGCGTGACGTCGCAGGCACGGTCGCGTACGACGGCCGAGGCGGCGAAGCCCGGTGGGACATGGCGATCCGGATCGCCTCGGACGCGGCGCTCACGTGGCACGGCGAACCACTCGTGGTCTCCGCCGGAGCGTCAGTGCACCGGTCACTCCATGTCGACATCGCGGCCGGCGGTCGGCTGCTGCTCCGGGACACGGTCGCCCTCGGCAGGTCCGGCGAGCCTCCCGGAGCCCTCACCTGCCGCACCCGCATGACGTACGACGGCCGGCCGGCCCTCGCGGAGGACCTCACCCTCAGTCCGGAGACCGTCGCCCTGCCCGGCCTGCTCGGCGGCAGCCGGGTCATCGACACGGTGACCGCGATCGGCTGGCGGCCGGCCGACGTACCCGACGGGCCGGCAACCCTGCACCTGGCCGAGCCAGGCGTCCTGGCGCGCGAGCTCGTCACGGATGCCCACCAGTCGCGGCTGACCGCGCTCTGGCACACCTGGGCGTGAGATCACGATTCAGAGACGGACGACCTCGGACGCGTTCCCGGAGCCCGTTCACACGGATAGTGGGATGACACGAGCACCACCCGGACAAGGGGAAACGACATGGGTGTACTGATCATCGTCCTGCTCTGCCTTGCCGCGTTCGTCGGCATGGTCGTGCTCATCGGCCGCCGCGGCGGCGCGAGCGGAGGCGAGCCCACGGTGAAGGACGGCATGGCACACGGCGACAACGCGGGCGAGGCAGCACGCCCGGGCGCGCAGAGCCACAGCCGCCACACGCCAGGCAACTTCGGCGGTGGAACCAGCATCTGACGACACTCCGCGGACCGGCCTGCGGTTGTCATAGACCAGGCATAGGCTGTAAGGGACGCCTAACCGCAGCACACATAAGCCTGGTGAGCCAGAACCATGAGTTCCAAGTCCACAGAGCGCCTCGGCCGTGTCATCATCCGATTTGCGGGGGATTCCGGCGACGGAATGCAGCTGACGGGTGACCGATTCACCGCCGAGACCGCGAGCCTGGGCAACGACCTGTCCACGCTGCCCAACTTCCCCGCCGAGATCCGCGCGCCCCAGGGCACCCTGCCCGGAGTCAGCAGCTTCCAGGTGCAGTTCGCCGACCACGACGTGCTGACGCCGGGTGATGCCCCCGACGTGCTCGTCGCGATGAACCCTGCTGCCCTGCGCGCCAACCTCGGCGACCTGCCCCGCGGCGCGACGCTCATCGTCAACGCCGACGAGTTCGGCAAGCGCAACCTCGCCAAGGTCGGCTACACCGCCAACCCCCTCGATGACGACTCCCTCGAGTCCTGGCAGGTCCACAGCGTGCCGCTGACCTCGATCACGGTCGACGCGCTGGAGTCCTTCGACCTGACGCGCAAGGACAAGGAGCGCGCCAAGAACATGTTCGCGCTCGGCCTCCTGTCGTGGATGTACAACCGTCCGACCGACGGCACCGAGAGCTTCCTCAAGACCAAGTTCGCGGCCATGCCCGAGATCCTCGGCGCCAACCTCGCCGCCCTGCACGCGGGTCATGCCTACGGCGAGACCACCGAGTCCTTCGCGGTGTCGTACGCCGTGTCCCCGGCGCCCATGGCCGCCGGCACCTACCGCAACATCACCGGCAACCTCGCGCTCGCGTACGGCTTCGTCGCCGCCTCGCAGCGCACCGGCCTGCCGCTCGTGCTCGGCAGCTATCCGATCACCCCGGCGTCCGACGTCCTGCACACGCTGTCGACGTTGAAACGCTTTGGTGTCACCACGATTCAGGCCGAGGACGAGATCGCCGGGGTCGGTGCGGCACTGGGTGCGTCCTATGGCGGCGCCCTGGGCCTGACCACGACCTCCGGCCCCGGGCTGGCGCTGAAGTCCGAGACCATCGGGCTGGCCGTCTCGCTCGAGCTGCCGCTGGTGATCGTCGACGTGCAGCGTGGCGGCCCCTCGACCGGACTGCCCACCAAGACCGAGCAGGCCGACCTGCTGCAGGCGATGTTCGGACGCAACGGCGAGTCACCGGTCGCGCTGGTCGCGCCGTGCAGCCCGACCGACTGCTTCGACGCGGCGATGGAGGCCGTACGGATCGCGACGACCTACCGCACACCGGTGATTCTCCTCTCCGACGGATACCTCGCGAACGGGTCTGAGCCGTGGCGCATCCCGACCATCGACGACCTGCCCGACATGAAGGTCGAGCTGGCGACGGAGCCGAATGGCGTTGATGACGAAGGCAATCCGGTCTTCCACCCCTATCTCCATGACGACAAGACGCTGGCTCGACCGTGGGCCGTCCCGGGCACACCCGGGCTCGAGCACCGCGTCGGCGGCATCGAGAAGGCCGACGTCACCGGCAACATCAGCTACGACCCGGACAACCACGACCACATGGTTCGGCTACGGCAGCGCAAGATCGACCTGGTCGCCGACTCGATCCCCGAGCTCGAGGTCGACGACCCGTCCGGGGAGGCGCGCGTCCTCGTGCTCGGCTGGGGATCGACGTACGGCCCGATCAAGGCGGCCACTCGACTGGTCCGCGGCACCGGCGCCAAGGTCGCCCAGGCCCACCTGCGCCATCTCAACCCGTTCCCGTCCAACCTCGGCGAGGTGCTGCGCGCGTACGACCGGGTGATCGTCCCCGAGATGAACCTCGGCCAGCTCGCCCTGCTGCTCCGTGCGAAGTATCTCGTCGACGTGCGCAGCCACACCTCAGTCCGCGGACTTCCTTTCATGACATCGGAACTCGCGGATGTCATCTCCCAGGAGGCGACCTCATGAGCATTGATCTCGGCCTGCCGGCCTTCCGCTCCGGCCTTGAGGGCGTACCCACGACGGAGGACAAGGCGACTCGCAAGGAGTTCACCTCCGACCAGGAGGTCCGCTGGTGTCCCGGCTGTGGTGACTACGCGATCCTGGCCGCAGTACAGGGCTTCCTGCCCGACCTCGGGCTCAAGCGCGAGAACATCGTCTTCGTGTCGGGCATCGGCTGCTCCAGCCGATTCCCCTATTACCTCGACACCTACGGCATGCATTCGATCCACGGGCGCGCACCGGCCATCGCGACGGGCCTGGCCACCTCACGTCCCGACCTGTCCGTCTGGGTCGTGACCGGCGACGGCGACGCGTTGTCGATCGGTGGCAACCACCTGATCCACGCGATGCGGCGCAACGTCAACATGACGATCCTGCTGTTCAACAACAAGATCTACGGGCTGACCAAGGGCCAGTACTCCCCCACGTCCGACATCGGCACGGTCACCAAGTCCACGCCGGCCGGCTCGATCGACCAACCGTTCAACCCGGTGTCACTGGCGCTCGGTGCGGAGGCATCGTTCGTGGCCCGCACCATGGACTCCGACCGCAAGCACCTGACCGCGACCCTGCGCGCGGCGGCGGAGCACCGCGGCGCTGCCCTCGTCGAGATCTACCAGAACTGCCCGATCTTCAACGACGGCGCGTTCCAGATGCTCAAGGACCGCGACGAGGCGACCGCCCGCATCCTGCAGCTTGTCGACGGCGAGCCCATCCGAGCCGGCGCCGACGACCACACCCGCGTGGTCGTACGCGACGACGAGGGCCGGCTGCTCGTCGTCCCCGAGGCGGAGGCCGACCCGGCCCGCGTCGTACTCCATCGCGCCGACGACCCCGACCCGAGCCAGGCATTCGCGCTGAGTCGCCTGGACGACCCGTCGTTCGCCCAGGTGCCGATGGGCATCTTCCGCAATGCACCCCGGGCGACCTACGACGACGGCGTCCGCGGGCAGGTCGGCGCGGCCGTCGAGCAGGCCGGTGGCCCGGCCGGCGAGCGCGACCTGGAGCAGCTGCTCCACGGCAAGGACACCTGGTTGGTCAACTGACGGTCAGGATTTCGTGCTGACCTCGCAGTACTGATGCCCTCCCTATGCGATCGGGGTACTAAGAGTCGTCGGTCGTCGCCGACGTCAGTACTCAGGGAGGCATCTTCATGTCACACAACCGCGCCGCGCACCTCGCGCGCACCAGCCTGGCCCTCGCCGCCGTCCTCGGCCTGGCCACCACCGGCACCGCCAGTGCCGCACCCTCGGATGTCGGCTCGCCCGGCATAGGTGACCCGTACTACAAGGACTACGGCAACGGCGGGTACGACGTCGGGCACTACGCCATCGACGTCGACTACGACCCGGCCACCGACCTCATCACCGGCACCACGACCATCACGGCCACCGCGACGCAGAACCTGCGCAAGTTCGACCTCGACCTCGCGCTCAAGGCCACTGCCGTCACGGTCAACGGGGTGCCGGCGAAGTTCAGCAAGCCGACGTCGCACGAGCTGGCCGTCGTCCCCAAGGTCCCCGTCGTCACCGGCGGTCCCCTCAAGATCACCGTGACGTACGCCGGCGTGCCGTCGACGACCAAGGTCAACGGGTTCTCGCCGTGGGTCAAGACGGACGACGGTGCGGTGGCCGTCGGTGAGCCGGAGATCGCCGCCTGGTGGTACCCGAGCAACGACCACCCGCGCGACAAGGCGACGTTCGACGTCAAGGCCACCGTGCCCAAGGGTCTGCAGGCGCTGAGCAACGGCACGCTGAAGAAGACCCAGTACGGCCGCGATGGCGACACCTGGGTGTGGCACTCCGCCAAGCCGCAGGCGACGTACCTGACGTTCCTGGCCATGGGCCACTTCGACATCACCCAGGGCGTCGGCGCCAGCGGTCTGCCCTGGATCAACGCGGTCGCCTCCAACGGTGGCCAGGAGGGTGAGTACGCCAAGAAGGACCTCGCGCGTACGTCGGAGGTCATCGACTTCCACAGCCGCGCCTGGGGCAAGTACCCGTTCGAGATCACCGGTGGCGTCGCCCCTGCCGCGGACTTCGGCTTCGCGCTGGAGAACCAGACGCGGCCGGTCTACACGCGTGGCTTCTGGCGCAACGGCCCCAACATCTACGTGATCGTGCACGAGCAGGCGCACCAGTGGTTCGGCGATGCGGTCAGCGTGCACGACTGGAAGGACATCTGGCTCAACGAGGGCTTCGCGTCGTTCGCCGAGTGGTACTGGTCGGAGATGCACGGCGAGGGCAGCGGCCAGGAGATTCTCGCGTCCTACTACGCCAATCCGGACAGCAGCGCGCTGTGGAAGCTGCCCATCGGCGACCCGGGTGCGGGCAAGGAGTTCTCCGGCCAGGTCTACGACCGTGGTGCGATGACGCTCCAGGCGCTGCGCAACCGGATCGGTGACCCGGCGTTCTTCCAGGTCATGCGCACCTGGGTGCCCAAGCACCGCTACGGCAACGGCGCCATCGCCGAGTTCGTGGCACTGGCCGAGAAGACGTCCGGGGAGGACCTGGGCGGCTTCTTCCGCAACTGGCTGTACACGGCGTCCAAGCCGGCCAAAACCGCTGAGAACGGCCTGGATGGTCTCCCGGCTGCCAAGGTCAAGGCCGCTGCACCCGCGTCGCTGGCCAAGATCAAGGCGGTTCAGCAGGCCGAGCTGCGCTCCGGCCACTGAGCTAGTCACGTACGCCGGGCGGGCCCTCGGGGGGTCCGCCCGGCGTACGCGCCTATCGTGGGCCAGTGACGGTTAGCGGCACATCCGAGACCAACCGGGGCGCGGCGTACGGCTTCCTCGCCTACTTCCTCTGGGGCGCGATGCCCCTCTACTTCGATGCACTGAAACCGGCCGGTGCCTGGGAGATCCTGACTCACCGGGTGCTGTGGACCGTGCTGCTGTGCGGTGCCGGGCTCGCCGTCTGGCGTCGACTCGGCTACCTCCGCGAGCTCATCGCACGGCCGCGACGGCTGGCCACGGTCGCGCTGGCCAGTGTGCTGATCGCCACCAACTGGACGATCTATGTGGCCGCGGTGGTCTCGGGCCACGCGACCGAGGCGGCCCTCGGATACTTCCTCAACCCGCTCGTCACCGTGGCACTCGGCGTCCTCGTGCTCCGCGAGCGGCTGCGTCCGTTGCAGTGGGTGGCCGTTGCTGTCGGCGCTCTTGCCTGCGTCTACCTCGCCATCGACTACGGACAGCCGCCGTGGATCTCGATCGGCCTCGCCTTGTCATTCGCGACGTACGGCCTGCTCAAGAATCGCCTCGGCGGCTCGATGACAGCGGTCGAGAGCCTGACCGCCGAGACCCTCGTCCTCGCTCCCGCAGCGGCCGTCCTGCTGGTCGTGCTCACGGTGCGGGGTGACACCACGTTCACCACCGAGGGCGCCTGGCACACCGCGCTGCTCGTGCTCGCCGGCGTCGTCACCGCAGGTCCGTTGCTGCTCTTCGCGGCCGCTGCACGACGCGTGCCGCTCGTGACGATCGGGCTGCTGCAGTTCGTCGCGCCCGTCCTCCAGCTGCTGTGCGCCGTGCTGCTGCTCGACGAGCAGATGCCCGCCAGCCGCTGGATCGGCTTCGGAATCGTCTGGATTGCGTTGGTACTGCTCACGATCGACACCCTGCGATCTGCAACGCGCAGCCGCCGTGCGCGCGCACTCACGGCGGCTGCCGCGGCGGTGGACGCCGCCCCCTGCGCCTGACCACGACGTAAAACAAGCAGGCGTGCTTGCTTTTGGTTAGAGTCGATCCATGACAAGCCCCTGGGAGACCGATGAGCGACGGGCGCTGCGCGAGACGGTCCGCCGCTTCACCGAGACCGACGTGCTCCCCGACCTCGAGCAGTGGGAGCGCGATGGCGAGCTGCCGCGATCGCTGCATCAGCGGGCCGGCGCGCTCGGTCTCCTCGGCGTCGCGGCGCCGGAAGCCGTCGGTGGCGGCGGTGGCGATGTCATCGACGCCTCGATCATCTGCGAGGAGATGCACTACGCGGGCGGATCCGGTGGCCTCTTCGCCTCACTGTTCACCTCTGGCATCGCCCTCCCCCACGTCATCGCGGCCGGCGACCCGACGCAGATCGACCGCTGGGTCCGGCCCACCCTGGCCGGCGAGCTGATCGGTTCGTTGGCGATCACCGAGCCGGGTGGCGGCTCTGACGTCGGCCACCTGACCACGACGGCCCGTCGCGACGGCAACCACTACGTCGTCAACGGGGCGAAGACGTACATCACCTCGGGGTGCCGGGCCGACTTCGTCGTGACTGCCGTGCGCACGGGTGGACCGGGCGCCGGTGGCGTCTCACTGCTGGTCGTCGAGCGCGGCACACCAGGCTTCGAGGTCTCGCGCAAGCTCGACAAGATGGGCTGGCTGGCCTCGGACACGGCCGAGCTGTCGTTCGTCGATGCGCGCGTCCCGGTCGGCAACCTGGTTGGCCCCGAGAACTCCGGATTCGCCCAGATCGCAGCGGCTTTCGTGACCGAGCGAGCCGCGTTGGCGACCCAGGCGTACGCCTCCGCTCAGCGCTGCCTCGACCTCAGCGTGGCCTGGTGCCGCGATCGGACGACGTTCGGGCGACCGTTGATCAGCCGTCAGAGCGTGCAGCACACCCTGACCGAGATGACGCGCCGCACCGACGTGGCTCGCGTCTACACGCGGTCCGTCGTGGAGCGGTATGCCGCGGGCGAGCAGGACCTCGTCACGGACGTCTGCTTCGCCAAGAACACCGCGGTCGAGACCGGCGAGTGGGTGGCGCACCAGGCGGTCCAGCTGTTCGGCGGCATGGGCTACATGCGCGAGAGCGAGGTCGAGCGGCAGTACCGCGACATGCGCATCCTCGGCATCGGCGGCGGCACCACCGAGATCCTCACCGACCTCGCCGGCAAGCTGCTCGGCTACACCGCGACACGCGACTGACGGACCCCCGCAGCAAGGACGAGCGGTACCCCGATGACCGCCGCCGCAGCCGCGACGGCAAAGCCCAGGTCGTACGCCGACCGTCCCGGTCGTGACTGCCCGCTCAGGACGAGGGCCGCGAGCTGCGAGCCGAACGCGCCACCGACCGTACGAGCGACCGTGTTGACCGCGTTGACCGAGCCCAGCCGTAGCGGTGGGCACTCGCGTGCCACCAGGCGAGGCAGGGCGGCCATCGCGATGCCGTAGCCCAGGCTGACGAGCACGTAGACCGCCGTCACGACCAGTGGACCTCCACGCGCAACGAGCAGTACGCCTGCACCCACACTCGACACCGCGAGGCCAACAGCCAGCAGGCTCCGCGGCTCATCGACCCGGGCCGGCCGCCACCGACCTGCGGGGATGGTGAGCAGAGCGCCCGGCACCAGGAGAGCGGCCGCCGCCGTCGCGCTCAGGCCGAGGCCGGAGGCGCCGCTCCCGGGTGCCTGCGCGAGATGGGGCAGCAGCGTGTAGAGCATGAACTGGTTGACGCCGAGCATGAGCGCACCGAGATGCGCAGCGAGCAGCCCGCCCCGCATCAGGTTCAGGTCGATGAGTGGCGCGGCGACCCGCTCCTCGACGACGACGAGCAGGGCGGCCGAGAGCAGCGCCAGTCCGACCAGACCGAGGACCTGCCACGAGGTCCAGCCCCAGGCCCGGCCTTGAGTCACCGCGAGCAGCAGGGTGGTCAACGCCACCGCCAGCAAGGCGGCTCCCGACCAGTCGATCGGGCTCGCGTCGCGGGCTTCGTCAGCAGGCAGGTCGCGAGAGGTCAGCACCAGAGCGACGACGATGACCGCCGCCCCGATCACGAACAGCCACCGCCAGCTGAAGTGGTCGGCGATCAGGCCGCCCGCCAGCAGACCCGCGCCGGCACTTCCCGTGACCAGCGTGGCCGCAAGAGCGAGCCCACGACCGACGGCAGGGCCGGTCAGGCTGCTCTTGACGAGAGCAAAGCTCAGCGGGACGAGGGTGAGTCCGACACCTTGCAGGACCCGTGCCGCGATCAGCACCTCGATGCTCGGCGCGACCGCGGCCACGAGCGCACCAGCAAGGTAGATCCACAGGCACGCCAGCAGGATCGTCCGCTGCCCGAACCGGTCCGCGAGGCGACCGAGCACCGGCGTGACCGCGGCGCTGCTGAGCAGCATCGCGGACAGCACTGCCCAGGTCGCACCTTGCGACGATGTGTGCAGGTCGGCCTGCACATGGTTCGCGGCAGGGACCAGCATCGTCTGCAGCAGTCCGTACGACAGCACGACAGCTGAGATGGCTGCCAGCACCCGACGTTCCATCACTTCTCCCCTCGACGCGAACGGCGTTCGCATTAGGCGAACCTAACTCGTGCGAACATTGTTCGCAACCGAGAGGAGTGGTCATGGCCCGTCCGGGACTCACCGCCCGAAGGATCGTCGACACCGCGCGCACGGTCGCCGATGAGGATGGTCTCGAGGCCGTCACGTTGCGACGTCTGGCAGACGAGCTCGGGACCGGTGCCGCCTCGCTCTACCGCCACATCGACAACCGCGCCGACCTGCTCACCCTGCTGGCGGCCGACTTCATCGAGGGCTATCCCCTCGTGCCGGCCGGACGCCGCTCACCCCAGGAGGCTGCCGTACGCCAGTGGGTCGCCATGCGCCGCTACGTCGCCGAGCACCCGTGGTCCGCCACCCTCATCGCCAGCGGCGGCTTCCACCTCGAGGATGCCCGCGCCGTAGCCGACCACTGTGTCGAGCTGCTCGAGGCCACCGGACTGAGCCGCACGCGAGCGCTGCGCTGCTACCGGTCCCTTTGGCACCTGCTCCTCGGTGAGGCGCTCAACGCCCACGCGGTCGGGCACCTCCATGACGCCCCGCCGGAAGGAGGCGACTTCGCCTGGGCCGCTCGCGCTCTGATCGCGGGAGCAGCCAGCGTGCGCTAGCCGAGAACCTTTGCCAGATAAGGGTTTTCGAAGACCCTGTTGGGATCCAGCTCGTCGCGCAGCGCGACGAAGTCGTCGAACTTCGGGTAGACCTTGCGCAGGTCACCGGCGTCCAGGTCGTGCATCTTGCCCCAGTGCGGTCGGGCCTCCGGGATCGATCGCAGCAGCGACCAGAACGCGTCGAAGTACGCTGTGTGGTCGCGCCGGTGGTACTGATGGATCGCGACATAGCCGGTCTCGCGCCCGTAGGCCGTCGACATCCAGCGGTCGTCCGCCGCGGTGAACCGCACCTCGACGGGGAAGGCCACCACCTCGTCCTTGCGGTCGCAGTACGCCTTCAGCTCGGCGAGCAGTCCCGGCACCTCGGCGCGGGGCACGGCGAACTCGGACTCCTTGAAACGTACGGTGCGCTGGGTGGCGAAGATCTTGTAGGAAGAGTCGGTGTAGGTGCGCTCCGACAGCACGCGGCTGGACAGCTGGTTGATCCTCGGAATCGCTTGCGGGACAGCGGTGGTCAGCCGATTGACGACCTCGAACAGATTGTTCGACAGGATGCGGTCATCGAGGACCTCGCGCCACCGCGGCAGCGGGTCCCTCAGAGCTGGGTCATCCAGTCGCGTATTGATCTTGGTCAGCACGCGATCTGTGTGCGGGAACCAGTAGAACTCGAAATGGTCTGCGCTATCTACGGTTTCGTCCAGGGCGCCCAGCAGCCGGTCGAGCGTCGACGGCGCCTCGTGCGCCCGGAGCAGGAATGCAGGGACGCATTGCAGCTCGTACTCGGTGATCACGCCGAGCGCACCCAACCCAGGGGCTGCGGCCGGGACGAGGTCCGGTCGGTGACCATCGTCGTACCGCACGATCGAGCCGTCGGCGAGCACCATCTCGACGCCGGTCACAAATCCCGACAATCCGGTGAACCTCAGCCCGGTGCCATGGGTGCCGGTCGATAGGGCACCGGAGATGGTCTGCCGGTCGATGTCGCCCAGGTTCGGCATCGCGAGGCCAAGCGCCTCAAGCGCAGGGTTGAGGACGTGCAGAGGCGTGCCGGCGCGTACGCGGACCCGACCGGTCGCGGCATCGTGGCTCACGATCCCGCTGAGGCCATGCAGCTGCAGCTGGAGATCGACCGGCTCACCGATCGCGGTGAAGGAGTGGCCGGACCCGATCGGCTTGACCTTGCGGCCGGTCCGCGCGGCGAGCGCGACAGCACTGGCGACGTCCGCGGTGTCGCGCGGCGCGTACACGTCGACCGGCCCGGTGCGGACGGTCTGGGCCCAGTTGGTCCAGGGAGTGCCCGCTCCGCGCTCGCCTGCCGCGCGGACGGATTGTGGGTCAGCCAAAGTTCTTGCCCTCGCCTCGATAGGTGGGCAGTCGCTCGACGACCTGCCCGTCCTCGACCAGCAAGACCTGGTCGAACCGCTCACACATCTCACCGGCCTTGGCATGCCGGAACCAGACCAGGTCACCAACCTTCATGCCATGGGCGGCGTCGCCGCGCAGCGGAGTCTGCACCTCACCGTAGCCTTCCTGCGCGAAGGGCTCGAGGCCCTCGGGGAACGCTACCTCCGGCACCCGCGCCGCGCCTGCCGGCCCACTGGCGATGTAGCCACCCGAGAAGGCGACCACCACATCGTCGGTGGGCTTGCGAACCACCGGCGAGACGAAGTAGGCCGCCGGCCGCAGTGCGGTGTTGTCGTAGTGGTCGAACAGCCGCGGGGTGAAGAGCCCCGATCCGGCGGCGAGGTCGGTGATCGCGGGGTCGTCGTGCATCAGGTGCAAGCTCCCCGTGCCGCCCGCGTTGACGAAGTCGAGCGTCACGTGACGGGTGACCGTGGCGATCACCTGTTGGCGACGGCGGCGCAGCTCCCGGAGTGAAGCCTTCTTCATCAGCCGGATCGCAGAGCTCGTATCGGCGACACCGGCGATCTGTGCGTCATAGAACATCAGCCCAGCGATCCGTACGCCGGACAGCGAGCGCGCTTGCAGCACAAGCCTTTCCGCGTCCTTGGCGGAGTGCACACTGGACCGGTGTGCGCCGATGGTCACCGGCCCCACCCGCATCGAGCAATCGACATCGATTGCGGCCCTGAGGGGGTGCGCACCCGCAGACTCGTCCAGTATGGCCAGGTGCTCGGGGAGGTCGACCATGAAGGCGATCTCGGCCGCGGCGACGTCATCCGCGCTGACCTTGGCCAGCGTGTCACGGTCGACGGTCGGATAGGCGACGAGCACGTCACGCGCACCGTGCTCGACCAACCACAAGGCCTCGGCCGCGGAGTAGGCCAGGACGCCGGCGTAACCCTCCTCGCGCAGCAGGCGCTCGATCAGGCCACGCACGCGGATCGACTTCGAGGCGACACGGATGGGTACGCCCGCCGCTCGCTCGCGCATCTCGCCGATGTTGGCCGTGAAGGCCGCGAGGTCGATGACCGCGGTCGGTGCGGCGACCCCATCGAGCGCGATGCGGCCGACACCCGTCGGCGCGGGCGAAGTTGGTCGCTTGTCCAAGTCCATGAATGCGAGTGTAGCCATCAGGGCGATGAGCGCAAGGCGCTGAGGCAATTCGGCACCAGGTGAGGGCTACCTACGTCGCCTCCCGGTCACCGAGGCTTCCCCCAGCCTTCGCCTGAATCGCCGATGCCGCGACAACGCCTTCCGTAGCGTGCAAAGAGGCCCGTCACCTCTCTCGAAGGACGACCCCGTGACCTCCGAACTCCGCGCCGACACCACCGGCGAAGGCCGCACGATGCTCCCTCTGGCCACCGTCACCCATCCCGGCGGCCGCAGCCCCATGACCTGCCACTACCGCTGCGACGACGCCTGCTCCAAGCCGGTCCCCAACACCTCAGGCAGCGCCTACTTCGGTGACATCTTCACGGCCGGCATCAGCCGTCGTACGGCCCTGAAGGCCACCGGCGTCACCGCCGCCGCAGCCGGTCTGTACGCCGTCGCCGGCACCCAGCCCGCGGCCGCCGCAACCGCCGGTCGGGGCGGGCGCAGCTCGTACGTGTACGACTTCGAGGGCACCGCGCCGCAGCCGTTCGAGACCGACAAGGTCATCACGCCCAAGGGCTTCACCTGGAAGCCGCTGGTCAAGTGGGGCGACCCGATCGTCAAGGGCGCACCGAAGTTCGACTTCGACAAGCAGACGGCCGCCGCGCAGGCGAAGCAGTTCGGCTACAACTGCGACTACGTCGGACTGGTCCGCGCGCGGGGCTGCCACGACAAGGGTCTGCTCGTCGTCAACAACGAGTACACCAACGACGAGCTGATGTTCCGCGGCTACACCGGTGCGGCCGCTCTCACCCCGGAGCAGATCAAGATCACGATGGCCGCGCACGGCATGTCCGTCGTCGAGGTCAGCAAGAAGGGCCGTGAGTGGAAGGCCCGCCTCGGAGCCCGCCAGAACCGCCGCATCACGACCACGACGCCGTTCGCCTTCGACGGTCCGGCGGCGGGTTCGGAGCTGCTGCAGACCAAGGCCGACCCGACCGGCCGCCGGGTGCTCGGGACGTTCGGCAACTGCTCGGGCGGCGTAACCCCTTGGGGCACAGTGCTTTCGGGCGAAGAGAACTTCAACGGCTACTTCAAGGTCGACGCCGCTCCGGCCGGCCAGGAGGACGCGTTCAAGCGCTACGGCCTCACCGGCTCCAAGGGTCGCTCGTGGGAGAAGGTCGACCCGCGCTTCGACGCTGCGCAGGACCCCAACGAGTCCAACCGGTTCGGCTACGTCATCGAGGTCGACCCATCCGACCCGCGCTCCACACCGCGCAAGCACACCGCCATGGGTCGTCTGAAGCACGAGGGCGCCAACGTCACGATCGCTCCGGACGGCCGCGCGGTGGCGGTCATGGGTGATGACGAGAAGTTCGACTACATGTACAAGTTTGTCTCGTCCGGGAAGTACGTCGAGGGCAACAAGCGGCACAACATGTCGCTGCTCACGGAGGGCGACCTGTACGTCGCGAAGTTCACCGGCGACGGCGCGCAGGACGGCGTCAGCGACGGCACCGGCGAGTGGCTGCCGCTCGTCCTCGACGGGAAGTCCAAGGTCCCCGGCTTCACCGTCGCGCAGGTCCTGGTCCACACGCGCCTGGCCGCCGACAAGGTCGGCCCGACCAAGATGGACCGTCCTGAGGACGTCGACATCAACCCGGTCAACAAGCGGGTCTATGCCGCGCTGACCAACAACGACAAGCGGGTGCCGAGCCAGATCGACGAGGCCAACCCGCGCGCCACCAACAAGCACGGCCAGGTCATCGAGATCACCGCGCCCAAGAACGATCACACGAAGACGACCTTCACCTGGAAGCTCGTCCTCATCTGCGGTGACCCCAACGACCCGGCGACCTACTTCAACGGGTACGACCGCACCCAGGTCAGCCCGATCTCCTGCCCCGACAACGTGGCCTTCGACTCCAAGGGCAACCTGTGGATCTCCACTGATGGCAACGCTCTTGGCAACGCGGACGCGTTCTTCATGATGCCGCTGAGCGGTCCGTACCAGGGTCACCTGCAGCAGTTCCAGACGATGCCGCACGGTGCGGAGTCGGCGGGGCCGCTGATCGTCGACGACACCACAGTGCTGTGCTCGGTCCAGCACCCGGGCGAGGTCGAGGGCGCATCACCCGATGCGCCGGTCAGCCAGTTCCCGTACGACGGCACGGGCCAGCCGCGACCTTCGGTCATCCAGGTCTTCGCGACCAAGCACTGACGGCCGCCCCACCCGACTACCCCGCCGTTCTCGCCACTCCTCGGGTGAAATGACGAGTCATCTCACCCGGGGAAGTGGCCGGGACGGCGGGGTAGTCGGTCTGGCTAGGTGGTGCGGTGGGCGACGGCGAGCGGGAGGCCGCGGAGTGCGTCCTGGGCGTCGCCGGCACCGAGCGTGCCGATGAGGTCGGCCGCGCGCTGGGCCAGACCGATGGTGTGCTCGCGCGCCTGGTCGATCGCCTCGTGCTGGCGTAGCAGCCCCAGAGTCTCGGCATGCAGCGCGTCGTCGGTGAGCTCGCCGGCCAACAGCTCCTGCAGCCGTGCGTCCGCGGGGTCCTGCGAGGCGCGGGCGTAGAGCACCGGCAGCGTTGCGACGCCCTCGCGCAGGTCAGTGCCGGGGGTCTTGCCCGACTGCTCCTGGTCGGAGGTGATGTCGAGGATGTCGTCGGACAGCTGGAAGACCATGCCGACCAGCTCGCCGTACTCGCGCATGAGGTCGACCGTGGACTCCGGGCAGCGTCCGAACTTCGCGCCATAACGTGCCGCCGTGGCGATCAGCACACCGGTCTTGTCGGCCAGCACCTGCAGGTAGTGCTGCATCGGGTCGGCGCCGGCCGGCGCCTGCCGGTCGTCCTGGATCTGACCCGCGCACAGGCGTACGAACGTCTGTGCCTGGATCAGCACCGCCTCCGAGCCGAGGCCGGCGACGATCTCCGAGGCCTTCCCGAACAACAGGTCGCCGACGAGGATCGCGGTCGAGTTGTCGTAGGTGGCGTTGGCGCTGGGTATGCCGTGGCGTACGTCGGCCTCGTCCATCACGTCGTCGTGGTAGAGCGAGGCCATGTGCGTGAGCTCGACCCCGGTCGCGGCATCGACGACGTCGTCACTGCGACCCTCGCCGAGCTCGGCAGCCAGCAACGTCAGCATCGGCCGGAATCGCTTGCCACCCTCGATCAGGTGGCTCGAGGCACGCGCGATGAACGGGTCGTCGTGGTCGACGACCTGACGCAGTCGTACCTCGACCGCCGAAAGCCCCTCCTGCAGACGCGAGGTCAGCTCGGCCGAGGCGCCCGGCAGGGCCGTCAGAGCAGCTGCGGTCATGGGATGAACAGCGACGAGTCGTTGGCCAGGTCGAGCAGCGGTGACGGCACGACGCCGAGCAGCAGGGTCACGGCGAGACCCACCGTCACAGCCGCAGCGGTCAAGATCGACGGCGCGAGGACGATCGTGTCGCCGGTCGGCTCGGAGAAGTACATGAGCACGATGACCCGGACGTAGACGAATGCCGTGATGGCAGAGGCGAGTACGCCGATCACGGCCAGCCAGGTGCCGTCGTGACCGACCGCAGCGCCGAACACCGCGAACTTCGCCGTGAAACCGGAGGTGAGCGGGATACCGGCGAAGGCGAGCATCAAGAACGTGAACGAGCCCGCGACCACCGGACTGGTCTTGCCCAGCCCGGCCCACTGCGACAGGTGCGTCGCCTCGGAGCCCGATGACCGGACCAGCGCGATCAGGGCGAACGCCGCGATGGTGCTGAAGCCGTACGCGACGAGGTAGAACATCGTGGCCGAGACGCCGGCGCGGTCCATCGCGAGCACACCCACCAGCACGAAGCCGGCGTGAGTGATCGAGGAGTACGCGAGCAGCCGCTTGATGTCGGTCTGCGTGACGGACAGGACGGCGCCGACGATCATGGTGAGCACGGCGACGACCGCGATGACGGGCTGCCAGTTCCAGCGCAGACCCTCGAATGCGACGTACAGCACGCGCAGCAGCGCCCCGAAGGCGGCGACCTTGGTGCACGCGGCCATGAAGCCGGTGACCGGGGTCGGCGCGCCCTGGTAGACGTCCGGGGTCCAGGAGTGGAACGGCACCGCGCCGACCTTGAACAGGAGGCCGACCGCGATGAGGAGGACACCCGGCACGGCGATGCTGTCCATGCCGTTGGTGGCTGGGACGGCGGCCGCGATCTTGGTGAAGTTGACCGAACCGGCGAAGCCGTAGATCAGGGCCGAGCCGAACAGGAAGAACGCCGAGGAGAACGCGCCCAGCAGGAAGTACTTCAGCGAGGCCTCCTGCGACAGCAGGCGGCGCCGGCGAGCCAGGCCCGTCAGGATGTAGAGCGGCAGGGAGAGAACCTCGAGGGCGATGAACATCGTCAGCAGGTCGCCCGCGGCCGGGAACATCATCATGCCGCTCAGGGCGAAGAGCGTCAGCGGGAAGAACTCCGTGGTGGTCGCTCCCAGGCGTACGGCAGTGGCTTCCTGGGGCGAGCCCGGCACCGCGGAGCCGGACTGGGTGAACGTGTCTGCCTGTGAGGTGTCGAGCCGCTCGGCCATGGCCAGCAGGCCGATCGCGCCGAGCGCCAGGACGGTGCCCTGCAGGAACAGCGCCGGGCCGTCGATCACGATGGCACCGGCCGCGGTCTTGGCCTGGTGGTCGCGGGAGTAGAGCACCAGGACCAGGAACGCCGCAATGATGGCGGCCAGCGTGAAGCCCAGCTGGATGACGTAGCGGCTGCGCCGAGGCGCGAACGCCTCGATGAGCACGCCCACGAGGGCCGCACCGAAGATGATGAAGATCGGCAGGACCGCGGCGTACTCGACCTTGGCCTGGACGAACTCAGCGGCGGGCACGCTGCTCAGCGCGGCGGTCACTTGGCAATCCCTTCAGCGGAGCCGATCGGTGCTGCATCGGCGGGTGCGACGTCAGGCTTGGGGTCGGTGACCCCGACGTGCTGCAACGTGGTCGTGACCGCGGGACGCAGCAGGTCCAGGGCGGGCTTCGGGAAGAACCCGAGGAACAGGAAGATCCCGATCAACGGTGCGGCGACGAGCTTCTCGCGGACGCTGAGGTCCTTGACGTCGCCACGGTCCTCCGGCTTGGGCCCGGTCATGACGTTCTTGTACATGAGCAGGACGTAGAGCGCGGCGAGGATCACGCCGGTCACCGCGATGACTGTGGCGACCTTGTACTTGTCGAACGAGCCTGCCATCACAAGGAACTCGGAGATGAAGGAGTTCAGACCGGGCAGCGACAGCGCAGACAGACCGGCGATGAGGAAGACCCCAGCCAGTGCCGGCGTGACCCGCTGCCAGCCGCCGAAGTCGGAGATGTTCTTGCTCCCCCGACGTGCGATCAGCATCCCGGCGAACAAGAACAGCGCTGCGGTGGTGAACCCGTGGTTGACCATGTAGAGCGTCGAGCCCAGGTGAGAGGTGCTGGTCATCGCGAAGATGCCCAGCACGATGAAGCCGAAGTGGCTGATCGAGGTGTAGGCGATCAGTCGCATCATGTCGGTCTGGCCGATGGCGACCAGCGCGGCGTACAGGATCGAGATCACCGCCAGCACGATGACCGCCGGTGTCGCCCACTTGCTGGCCTCGGGGAACATCTGTAGGCAGAAGCGGATCATCCCGAAGGTGCCGACCTTGTCGAGCACACCGACCAGGAGGACGGCCGTCGCCGGCCGGGCCTCGGTCGCGGCATCGGGCAGCCAGGTGTGCACCGGCCACATCGGCGCCTTGACCGCGAACGCGAAGAAGAAGCCGAGGAACAGCAGCCGCTCGGTGTTGGTGGAGATGTCCAGCCCGGTCAGCTTGCTGATCAGGAAGCCGTCGTCGCCACCGGGGCCCTGGATGTAGAGCGCGATGACCGCGACCAGCATGACCAGTCCGCCCAGGAGGGAGAACAGCAGGAACTTCACCGCGGCGTACTGCCGGTTGGCACCACCGAACGAGCCGATCAGGAAGTAGATCGGGATCAGCATCGCCTCGAAGAAGACGTAGAACAAGAAGACGTCGGTGGCGGAGAAGACGCCGATCATGAAGGTCAGCAGGACCAGCATGAGCGCGTAGTAGGTCTGCTGGCGCCGACCCACCTCCGGCACGTCGTCCCAGGCAGCGACCAGGCAGATGGGCACGAGCACGAGGCTCATCAGGATCAGGCTGAGCGCGATGCCATCGACACCGAGGGCGTACGAGACGCCGAACTGCTTGATCCACGAGTGGGTCTCGGTCAGCTGGAACTGCTGGCCGCCACCGTCCCAGTCGAACTGGAACGCCGCGAGCAGGCCGACGACGAGCGTCACCAGGGAGAACCCGAGCGCGATCGGACGGGCCAGCCGCGCGGAGCCCGAGGGCAGCAGCGCCACCACGAGAGCACCGAGCAGCGGGATGACACCCAGCGTCGTCAGCCAGGGAAAGTCGGACATCACTGCACCACCCAGACGGCACCGAGGATTGCGACGACGCCCACGAGCATCGTCAGGGCGTAGGACCGGACGTAGCCGTTCTGCACCTTCTTGAGGCGGGCTGAGGTGCCGCCGATGAGCGCTGCGGTGCCACCCACGGCGCCGTCGACGCCCTTGTTGTCGGCGAACACGAGCGCGCGGGTGAGGTGCAGACCGGGCCGCTGGAAGACGGCCTCGTTGATGTCGTCCTGGAACAGGTCACGGCGTGCGGACCGGGTGGCCACGGAGCCGACCGGCGGGGTCACCGGCACCTCGTCGCGCCAGTAGCGCAACCAGGCGAGCGCGGCGCCGAGGACGATGAGCACGAACGTGAGGCCGGTGATCAGCGGCACCGACATCACCGGATCGTGCTCCTCGTGATGGCCGACGATGGGTTCGAGCCAGTCGGTGATGACACCGGTCGGGCCGAGCGCGAGACCGAGGAACGCCGAGCCGATCGCCAGGATCATCATCGGGATGGTCATCGTCAGCGGCGACTCGTGCGGGTGCACGTCGTCAGTCCAGCGGCGCTTGCCGTGGAAGGTCATGAAGAACAGCCGCGACATGTAGAACGCCGTGATGCCGGCGCCGAAGAGCGCGGCCAGGCCGAAGACCCACGGCCGCCAGCCGTCGCCGACGAACGCCGACTCGATGATCTTGTCCTTGGACCAGAAGCCCGACAGACCCGGGAAGCCGATGATCGCCAGCCAGCCGAGGCCGAAGGTGATCCACGTAATCTTCATCACCGCGGACAGCCCACCGAAGCGGCGCATGTTGACCTGGTCGTTCATGCCGTGCATGACAGAACCGGCGCCGAGGAACATGCCGGCCTTGAAGAAGCCGTGCGTGAGCAGGTGGAAGATCGCGAACGCGTAACCGACCGGACCGAGCCCAGCGGCCAGCACCATGTAGCCGATCTGCGACATCGTCGAGGCGGCCAGCGCCTTCTTCATATCGTCCTTGGCGCAACCGACGATGGCACCGAAGAGCAAGGTGATCGCACCGACGATGGTGACGACCAGTCGCGCATCGGGCGCTCCGTCGAAGATCGCGCTGCTGCGCACGATCAGGTAGACACCGGCGGTGACCATCGTCGCCGCGTGGATCAGGGCGGACACCGGAGTCGGGCCGGCCATGGCGTCACCGAGCCAGCTCTGCAGCGGGAACTGCGCCGACTTGCCGCAGGCACCGACGAGCAGCAGCAGGCCGATGACCGTGAGCGCTCCCTCGGAGGCGCCGCCGACCGCGGCGTTGACGCCCGCGAAGTCGACCCGACCGAAGGTGGCGAACATCGCGAAGATCGCCAGCAGCATCCCGGCGTCACCGACACGGTTGACGACGAACGCCTTGTTGGCCGCGGTGGCGTACGCCGGGTTGTGGTTCCAGAAGCCGATGAGCAGGTACGACGCCAGACCGACGCCCTCCCAGCCGACGAACAGCAGGAGGTAGGAGTCGGCCAGAACCAGCAGCAGCATCGCTGCGATGAACAGGTTGAGGTAGGCGAAGAACCGGCGCTTGTCCGGGTCGTGCTCCATGTAGCCCAGGGAGTAGACGTGGATCAGCGAGCCGACGAAGGTGATCAGCATGACGAACGTCAGCGCCAGCTGGTCGATCTGCAGGCCGGCGTCGAGGTTGAAGCCGCCCGCGGGGATCCACGAGTAGAGGTGCAGGTGCTGGGCACGCTCCTCCGTGTCGCGGCCCAGCATTTCCACGATCGTGGCGACGCCGACGCCGAAGCTGGCCCAGGCCAGGCCGGTCGCCAGCGGCGGTCCGATCTTGTCGAGGGCCTTCCCGCCGAGCAGCAGGATCGCGGCACCGGCGAGTGGCAGGGCCACCAGCAGCCAGGCGTACGACGCCATCCCGGTGGCGTCATGCGCTCCGCCGGTGGACTCAGCCACCAGCGAAGCAGCGGTACTCAGGTGAGACACGCCGGCTCCTTTACAGCTTCAACAGGTTGGCGTCATCGACCGAGGCCGACCGACGCGCACGGAAGATGGCCATGATGATGGCCAGGCCGACAACGACCTCAGCCGCAGCAACGACCATCACGAAGAGTGCGATGACCTGGCCGTCGAGCTGCCCGTGCATACGGGAGAAGGTGACGAAGGCCAGGTTGGCGGCGTTGAGCATCAGCTCCACGCCCATGAAGACGATGATCGCGTTGCGGCGCAGCAGCACCGTCGCCGCGCCGATCGAGAAGAGGATCGCCGACAGATAGACGTAGTTGGTCAGACTCATGCGTCCTCCCCCTTCTCCTCGCTCGTGTGCTCGGTGATCACGTCACCGGTCTCGCGCTCGATCTCGGCCGTCGCCTCGGTGTAGGGCGTCGAGCCGCCGATCTGGCCACGCGCTCGCAGCACACGCGAGATGGACAGCTCGGCCGGCGAACCATCCGGCAGCAGAGCCGGGGTGTCGACCGCGTTGTGCCGGGCGTAGACACCGGGGGCTGGCAGACCGGCGACGTTCTCGCCACTGCGGATGCGGTGACGGGACCAGTCGGCCTGGCTCGGCTTGCTGGTGAGCCGCTCGCGGTGCGCGAGCAGCATGGCGCCGATGGCCGCGGTGATGAGCAGCGCGCTGGTCGCCTCGAAAGCCCAGACGTAGTCGCCGAAGATCAGTCGCGCGGCACCACTGACGTTGCCGTCCTGGTTGGCCTCATCGAGCCCGCGCGGGGCTCCGAAGGTGGCCTTGCCGATCGCGCCGAGGGCGAGCGCGGCCAGGGCCGCCGCGAGCAGCAGGCCCGCCCAGCGCTGTCCTCGGATCGTCTCGACCAGGGAGTCGGAGGAGTCGACGCCGACGAGCATGATGACGAACAGGAACAGCATCATCACGGCGCCGGAGTAGACGAAGATCTGGATGACGCCAAGGAATTCGGCCTGCTGGGTGATGTAGAAGACACCCAGGATGATCATGGTCGAGGCCATGCCGACCGCCGCGTGCACCGCCTTGCGAGCGAACAGCAGCGCCAAGGCACCGGCGACCGCGAGCGGAGCCGCGATCCAGAAGAGTGCGGACTCCGCACCGCCGACGGTCATACGCCCTCGCCTTTCTCGGCGGCCGCCATCGCGGCCTCGGACTGCTCCTTCGCCTGGACCCAGCGCTCCTGCTCAGGCGTCGCGCCCGACACCTTGCCCTGGTAGTAGTCGCGCTCCTCCATGCCCTCGACCATCGGGTGCGGCGCGGGCAGCATGCCGCTCTGCACCGGAGCCAACAGCTGGTCCTTGGTGAAGATGAGGTCGGCGCGGTTGTCGTCCGCGAGCTCGTACTCGTTGGTCATCGTCAGCGCGCGCGTCGGGCAGGCCTCGATGCACAGTCCGCAGAAGATGCAGCGCAGATAGTTGATCTGGTAGACGCGGCCGTAGCGCTCACCCGGGGAGAAACGCTCGCCGTCGGCGTCGTTGTTGTCCGCACCCTCGACGAGGATCGCGTCGGCCGGGCAGGCCCAGGCGCACAGCTCGCAGCCGACGCACTTCTCGAGGCCGTCCGGGTGCCGGTTGAGCTGGTGGCGACCGTGGAAGCGCAGCTGGGTCGGCCGCTTGTCCTCGGGGTACTGCTCGGTCTCGATCTTGCGGAACATCGTCGCGAAGGTCACGCCGAAGCCGGCGACCTTGGCGCCGAGCCCCGGCTCTTTAGCCTTCTTGGCCTTGTGGTCAGCCACGGTTGTCCTCCGAAACAGGGTCGGTGGTGTGTGCGGCGGCCAGGGCCGGCACCGGCTCGACCAGTCGCTGGCCGGGCAGCGGCGGCACAGGGTGGCCGCCGGCGAACGGGTCGATCTCCTCGGGCGGACGATCGGCTTCCTTCAAAGCCTGCTTCTTGACCTGCTGGTTGTCGTAGATCCACGCCGCGGCGAGGACCAGCAAGGCGATGCAGGCGATCACGAAGAGCGTCGCCCGTGGGAAGTCGCGCCCCAGCACACTGACCCGGCTGTCACCGAGGAAGCCCAGCTCGGCCGCGCGGATGAA
The DNA here is from genome assembly GCF_001190945.1 of Luteipulveratus mongoliensis. Taxonomy (NCBI): domain Bacteria; kingdom Bacillati; phylum Actinomycetota; class Actinomycetes; order Micrococcales; family Dermacoccaceae; genus Luteipulveratus; species Luteipulveratus mongoliensis. The sequence continues at coordinate 4,634,481 of NZ_CP011112.1, forward strand.
CGCCACCATGACGACCCAGACCAGCGTGGTCGGGATGAGGACCTTCCAGCCCAGCCGCATGAACTGGTCGTAGCGGACACGAGGCAGCGAGCCGCGCAGCCACACGAAGAAGAACATGAACAGCCACAGCTTGATGAAGAACCACAGCAGGCCCCACCAGCCGCCGTTGAGCATGCCGTCACCGATGGCCGCGATGCCGGGAGGTGCCGCGGGTCCGCCGAGGAACAGCGTCGTGGCGAGCGCCGAGACGGTGAACATGTTGACGTACTCACCGAGGAAGAACATCGCGAACTTCAGCGAGGAGTACTCGGTGTGGAAGCCACCGGTCAGCTCGCCCTCGCCCTCGGCAAGGTCGAACGGCAGACGGTTGGTCTCGCCGACCATCGTGATGACGTAGACGACGAATGAGAAGAACGCCGGGATGATGTACCAGAGGTCGTTCTGCGCGAGCACGATCTGCGAGGTCGACATCGAGCCGGCGTAGAGGAAGACGGCGACGAGCGCGAGACCCATCGCGATCTCGTACGAGATCACCTGAGCCGAGCTGCGCAGCCCACCGAGCAGCGGGTAGGTCGAGCCCGAGGACCAGCCGGCCAGCACGATGCCGTAGACACCGACGCCGGCGACCGCGAGCACCAGCAACGTGGCGACCGGGGTGTCGGTCAGCTGCAGCGGCGTCTTGTGGCCGAACATCCAGACGGTGCCGCCCATCGGGATGATCGCGAACGACACGAACGCCATCGCGCCGGCGAGCGCCGGGGCCACCCAGAACATGATCTTGTCGGCGGCTTTGGGGACGATGTCCTCCTTGAGCGCCAGCTTCACACCGTCGGCGAGCGTCTGCAGCAGACCGAACGGACCCGTCCGGTTGGGGCCGGGACGCTGCTGCATGCGGCCGATCACCCGCCGCTCGAACCAGATCACGATCAGCGTGTTGACCAGGAGCACGACGAAGACGAGCAGCGCCTTGATCAGCGACAGCCACCACGGGGTGTCGCTGAAGTCGGCCGTCGGGTTGTCGGCAGGCTGCGGCAGGGCGGTGGAGTACGCCGCCAGCTGGGTCAGCGTGCTCATGCGGCACCTCCGCCGGTCGAGTAGGGCGGAGCGCTAGCGGAGTCCGTATCGAGACCAGGTGACGCGGACGCCAGCTGGACGATGGATCCGGCGTCAGCGCTGAGTGTCGTACGCACCGTAGAGCCTTCGGAGTTGGTCGGCAGCCAGACCACGTGGTCGGGCATCTCAGTCACCTCGACCGGCACGGTGATGGTGCCCGTGCGGGTCGACACGGAGATCGCGCCGCCGTCGGTCACACCGGCACCCTCCGCGGTCGCGGCCGAGACCCGCGCCACCGCGGCGCGCGCGGTGCCGGCCAGGAACGGCTCGTTGTCCTGCAGCCGTCCCTTGTCGAGCATCAGCGGCCAGGTCGCGAGGACGGCTTCGCCGACCAGCGGTCGCGGCACACCGTTGCTCTTGGCGCGCGGCTTGGGAGCGCGGTCGCCCGTCCAGGGACCCAGCTCGTCCATCTCGGTGTGGATCTGGTCCAGCGAACGCGTCCCGAGGAACTCGCCCATCTCGCCGGCCAGCAGATCCAGCACCCGGAAGTCGGACATCGCGTTGGACTCCAGCGCCTTGTCGAAGGGCCGTACGCGACCCTCCCAGTCCACGAACATGCCCGCCTTCTCCTGGTGCGGAGCCACGGGAAGGACGACATCGGCGTACGCCGGCACGAGACCCTTGCGGATCTCGAGGGAGACGATGAACGCCCGCTCCAGCGCTGCGGTCGCGACCTTCTGGTCGACCAGGTCGTCCGGGTCGACACCACCGATGACGAGCGCGTCGAGCTCGCCCGTGCTGGCGGCCTCCAGGATGGCGGCGGTGTCGCGACCGACGTCGGCGGGCAGGTCCGAGGCGCCCCAGACGGTGCCCACCTCGGTACGTGCCGCGGCGTCCGCGACCGGACGACCGCCGGGCAGGAGGTTGGGCAGCGCGCCGACCTCGAGCGCACCACGCTCACCGGCGCGACGCGGGACCCAGGCCACGCGAGCGCCCTTGCTCTCGGCCAGTGCGAGCACGGCGGACAGGCCGCCGGGCACGGTGGCCAGGCGGCTGCCGACGAGGATCAGGCTGTCCTTGCCGATGGCCTTGCCGGCCTCGGCCAGCTGGCCCTGACCGTCATCCAGGGCGGCCAGCACCTCGGCCTCGGTGCCCGGAGCCGTCGGGATGAGCGTGCCGCCCATCTTCTCCAGGCCACGAGTGGCGTACGGAGAGAGCGAGAAGATCTTGGACTTGTTCGTGCGCCATGCCTTGCGCAGCCGCAGGAACAAGATCGCGGCCTCGTCCTCGGGCTCCAGCCCGACGAGCAGGGTCGCCGCGGACTTCTCAACATCGGCGTACGTCACCGACCCGCCCTCGGGGCCGGTGGCGACGACCGCATGCGCGAGGAACTCCGCCTCCTCGGTGGAGTGCGGGCGGGCGCGGAAGTCGATGTCGTTGGTGCCGAGCACGAGGCGCGCGAACTTGCTGTACGCGTACGCGTCCTCAGCGCTGATGCGACCACCCGTCAGCACGCCGACGCCCTTGGCGCGAGCCTTCGCCAGGCCCTCGGCGGCAGCGGCCAGAGCCTCGGGCCAGCCCGAGACCTGCAGCTTGCCGTCGGCGTCGCGCACGAGCGGGGTGTCCAAGCGGTCCTTGGCCGTGGCGTAAGTGAACGCCCAGCGGCCCTTGTCGCAGTTCCACTCCTCGTTGACGTCCGGGTTGTCCAGCGCCATGCGGCGCAGCACGACACCACGACGGTGGTCCACGCGCAGCGAGCAGCCACCGGCGCAGTGCTCACACACGCTCGGCGTGGACACCAGGTCGAACGGGCGCGACCGGAAGCGGTAGGCCGCACCGGTCAGTGCACCCACCGGGCAGATCTGCACGGTGTTGCCGGAGAAGTAGGAGTCGAACGGCTTCTCCTCGTAGATGCCGACCTGCTGCAGCGCACCACGCTCGATGAGCGCGATGAACGGGTCGCCGGCGATCTGATCGGAGAAGCGGGTGCAGCGTGCACACAGCACGCAGCGCTCGCGGTCCAGCAGGACCTGCGAGGAGATGTTGATCGGCTTGGGGAAGGTGCGCTTGATGTCCTCGAAGCGCGACACCTCACGCCCGTTGGACATCGCCTGGTTCTGCAGGGGGCACTCGCCGCCCTTGTCGCAGACCGGGCAGTCCAGCGGGTGGTTGATGAGCAACAGCTCCATGACGCCGTGCTGCGCCTTGTCGGCGACCTTGGAGGTCTGCTGGGTCTTGACCTCCATACCGTCGCCGACCTCCATGGTGCAGGAGGCCTGGGGCTTGGGCATCGGCCGCAGCGAGCCGTCCGGTCCCTTGGTCGAGACCTCGACCAGGCACTGACGGCAGGCGCCGACCGGCTCCAGCAGCGGGTGGTCGCAGAAGCGCGGGATCTGGATGCCGACCTGCTCGGCCGCGCGAATGATCAGCGTGCCCTTGGGGACGCTGACCTCGACGCCGTCGACAGTGAGCGAGACCTGATCGGTCTTCTGCTCCGAGGTGACAGTCATGCGTGCACGGTCTCCTTAGCGGACTGCGGGAACAGCACCGACTTCTCCGGCGGGAACAGCTCCCACCAGGGCTGGCTCATGCCGGCCTCGAACTCGGGGCGGAAGTACTGCACCGCTGACGTGATGGGCGAGGTCGCGCCGTCGCCGAGGGCGCAGAACGACCGGCCGAGGATGTTGTCGCAGACGTCGACCAGCTTGTCGATGTCGTCCTGGGTGCCCTGGCCGTGCTCGAGCCGGGTCATGATCTGCTTCAACCAGAACGTGCCCTCACGGCAGGGCGTGCACTTGCCGCAGGACTCGTGCGCGTAGAAGTCGGTCCAGCGCGAGACCGCGCGGACGACCGAGACGGTCTCGTCGAAGATCTGCAGTGCTCGGGTGCCGAGCATGGAGCCGGCCGCGGCGACGGACTCGAAGTCCAACGGCACGTCCCAGTGCGCGTCGGTGAAGATTGGCGTCGAGGAGCCACCCGGCGTCCAGAACTTCAGCTGGTGACCGTTCCTGATGCCGCCGGCCATGTCGACGAGCTCGCGCAGCGTGATGCCGAGCGGCGCTTCGTACTGGCCCGGCCGCGTGACGTGACCGGACAGGCTGAAGATGCCGAAGCCCTTGGACTTCTCGGTGCCCATGTCGCCGAACCAGTCGGCGCCGTGCAGGACGATCGGCGGGATCGAGGCGATCGACTCAACGTTGTTGACCACAGTCGGCCGGGCGTACAGACCGGCGACGGCGGGGAACGGTGGCTTGAGGCGCGGCTGCCCGCGGCGTCCCTCGAGGGAGTCCAGCAGTGCCGTCTCCTCACCGCAGATGTAGGCGCCTGCGCCGGCGTGGACGGTGACCTCCAGGTCGAAGCCGGAGCCGTGGATGTTCGTGCCGAGGTGACCGGCGGCGTACGCCTCCTCGACCGCGCGCAGCAGCCGACGGTAGACGTGCACGGTCTCACCACGCAGGTAGATGAATGCGTGGTTGCAGCCGATGGCGTACGACGTGATCGCGACACCCTCGATGAGGAACTGCGGCGCCGCCATCATCAGCGGGATGTCCTTGCAGGTGCCCGGCTCGGACTCGTCCGCGTTGACCACCAGGTAGCGGGGGCCGCCGTCCGGAGCAGGCAGGAAGCCCCACTTCATACCGGTCGGGAAGCCTGCGCCGCCACGACCGCGCAAGCCCGAGTCCTTGGACAGCTGGACGAGGTCCTCGGGCTTCATCGCCAGGGACTTCTTGAGCGCCTGGTAGCCCTCGTTGCGTTCGTACGTCGCCAGCGTCCAGCTCTGCGGGTCGTCCCAGAACTTGGTGAGGATCGGCGTCAGATCGGTCACGACTGCTGCTCCTTCGGCTCCTCGGCGGCAGGCTCGGGAGCCGGCGTCCGGGTGAACTGCTGCTTGCCCGAGGCGATGCGCAGCCCCTCCAGCGAAGCCGGTCCGGCACCGACGCCCTGGTCGGCGCGACCGTCGTTGAAGCCGGCCAGCACTCGCGACATCTCCTTGAAGGTGCAGACGTTGTCCGCGCCGCGCGTCGGGTGCACCGCCTTGCCGGCCCGCAGGTCGTCCACGAGCTGCTTGGTCGACTCGGGCGTCTGGTTGTCGAAGAACTCCCAGTTGGTCATCACCACGGGCGCGAAGTCACACGCCGCGTTGCACTCGACGCGCTCGAGGGTGACCTTGCCGTCCTCAGTGGTCTCGTCGTGACCGATGCCGAGGTGCTCGGAGACCTCGTCCCAGATCTGGTCGCCGCCCATGATCGCGCAGAGCGTGTTGGTGCAGACGCCGACGGTGTACTCGCCGTTGGGGTGGCGTTTGTACTGGGTGTAGAACGTCGCGACTCCGCTGACCTCGGCCTCGGAAAGGTCGAGCTGCTCGGCGCAGAAGGTCACGCCGCGGCCCGTCACGAAACCGTCGACGCTCTGGATGAGGTGCAGCAGCGGGAGCAGGGCCGACCGCTTCTGCGGATAGCGCGCGATGACCGCCTCGGCGTCGTGCGCCAGGGACGCCAGCGTCTCGTCGTCGTAGGGCTCTTCGCTGGCGTACAGCGGCGTCAGCTCGTGGAGCGGGCCGTCATGGAGCTCGGTCATCGGTCCACGCCTCCCATCACGGGGTCGATGCTCGCGACCGCGACGATGACGTCAGCGACGGCACCGCCCTCGGACATCGCGGCGGTGGCCTGCAGGTTGTTGAAGCTCGGGTCGCGGAAGTGTGCGCGATAAGGGCGCGTCCCGCCGTCGGACACGACGTGACAGCCGAGCTCGCCCTTGGGGCTCTCGATGCCGACGTACGCCTGGCCCGCCGGAACCCGGAAGCCCTCGGTCACCAGCTTGAAGTGATGGATGAGCGACTCCATCGACTCACCCATGATCTTGCGGATGTGATCGAGGCTGTTGCCCTGACCGTCCGAACCGACCGAGAGCTGCGCCGGCCAGGCGATCTTCTTGTCCTCGACCATGACCGGGCCCGGGTTCGCATCCAGGCGGTCCAGCGTCTGCTCGACGATCTTGAGCGACTCGTGCATCTCGTTGATCCGGATGCGCAGTCGGCCGTAGGCGTCGCACGTGTCCTCGACCGGGACATCGAACTCGTAGTTCTCGTAGCCGCAGTAGGGGTCGGACTTGCGCAGGTCGTGCGGCAACCCGGTCGACCGCAGCACGGGGCCGGTCATGCCGAGCGCGATGCAGCCCGTCAGGTCGAGGTAGCCGACATCGACGGTGCGGCCCTTGAGGATCGGGTTCTCGAGCAGCAGTGCCTCGAGCTCGTGAATCCCCTTGCGCAGCAACGGAATCGTCTCGCGGACCTTGTCGATGCAACCGTCGGGCAGGTCCTGCGCCACACCGCCGGGGCGGATGTAGGCGTTGTTCATGCGCAGGCCGGTGACCATCTCGAAGATCGACAGGATCCGCTCGCGCTCGCGGAAGCCGATCGTCATGACAGTCGTCGCGCCCATCTCCATGCCACCGGTCGCGAGGGCGACGAGGTGGGAGGTGATGCGGTTGAGCTCCATCATCATCACGCGGATGGTCGACGCACGCTCCGGGATCTGGTCGGTGATCCCGAGGGCCTTCTCGACCGCGAGGCAGAACGACGCCTCGTTGAAGAGCGGCATGACGTAGTCCATGCGGGTGCAGAAGGTCACGCCCTGGGTCCAGGTGCGGAACTCCATGTTCTTCTCGATGCCGGTGTGCAGGTAGCCGATACCCGCGCGGGCCTCGGTGACCGTCTCGCCGTCCAGCTCGAGGATGAGGCGGAGCACGCCGTGCGTCGACGGGTGCTGCGGGCCCATGTTGACGACGATGCGTTCTTCGTTGAGCGCCGCCGCTTCGCTGACGACGTCGTCCCAGTCGCCGCCGAACGCGTTGAGCACCGGGGCGTCGTCGACACCGTCGGCGTGACGGGCTTCTGCCGTCGAGTACACATCTTCTGCTTGAGTGCTCATCAGGTGTACGACCTCCGCTCGTCCGCGGGCGGGATGGTGGCGCCCTTGTACTCCACCGGAATACCGCCGAGGGGGTAGTCCTTGCGCTGCGGGTGACCCGGCCAGTCGTCGGGCATGAGGATGCGAGTCAGAGCGGGATGCCCGTCGAACTCGATCCCGAACATGTCCCAGGTCTCCCGCTCGTGCCAGTCAATGCCGGGATAGACCGAGACGATCGAGGGGATGTGCCGGTCATCGTCCGGGCACGTCACCTCAAGCCGAATTCGCTTGCTGCCATTGGTGATCGACACGAAGTGGTAGACCGCGTGCAGCTCCGCGCCGGTCTCCTGCGGGTAGTGCACACCGGAGACACCGAGGCACATCTCGAAGCGCAGGCTCGGCTCGTCACGCAGCGCCTGCGCGATCACCGGCAGGTGCTCACGGCGTACGAAGACGGTCAGCTCTCCCCGGTCCACGACCACGCGCTCGACCGCGTCGTCGTACGACGTCGCCCCGGTGCGCTGCAGCGCGCCGCCGATGTCGTCGGTCATCTGGTCGAAGTAGCCGCCGTAGGGCTTGGCCGTCGCACCCGGGAACAGGATCGGCCGCTTGAGGCCGCCGTAACCGCTGGTGTCGTTGCCGAGCGAGGAGCCGAACATGCCCTTGCGCTCGCCGACCTGAACCGGCTGGCCGTCCTCGGGCGCCTGCTCCTGCGGGATCACGGCACCTTCTTGGGCGGCCTCCGTGAGGGCCTTCTCCGGAGCGTCTGCCGGATCCTTCACCGGACCCGTGACCGGATCCCCTGCGGTCGGCTTGTCGTTCTCAGCCATCAGGCGAGGAGTCCCTTCATGGCGTGCGTGGGTGTCGCCTCGAGCGCGGCCTTCTCAGCAGCGCGCGCCGCCTCGACCCGGTTGACGCCGAGCTTGCCGCCCTGGATCTGCTCGTGCAGCTCCAGGATCGCGTTGAGCAGCATCTGCGGTCGCGGCGGACAGCCGGGCAGGTAGACGTCGACCGGGATGATGTGGTCGACGCCCTGGACGATCGCGTAGTTGTTGAACATGCCGCCCGAGCTGGCGCAGACACCCATCGAGATGACCCACTTGGGCTCCGGCATCTGGTCGTAGACCTGGCGGACGACCGGCGCCATCTTCTGGCTCACCCGGCCGGCCACGATCATCAGGTCAGCCTGGCGCGGCGTCGCGCTGAAGCGCTCCATACCGAAGCGGGCGATGTCGTAGTCGGGCGTGCCGACGGCCATCATCTCGATCGCACAGCAGGCCAGACCGAACGTCGCCGGCCAGACCGAGCTCTTGCGCATGTAGCCGGCCAGCTGCTCGACCGTGGTCAGCAGGAAGCCCGCGGGGAGCTTCTCTTCGATACCCACTTCAGTTCCTTCCGACGTGGCCGGTCGAGTAGCCCGGAGCGCTAGCGGAGGGCGTATCGAGACCAGGTGAGAGCGGTCGCGTGGTCTCGATACGGGCTCGGCCAGCGCCTCGCCCTACTCGACCAGCGGAGTTCGTCAGTCCCACTCGAGCCCACCCCTGCGCCACACATAGGCGTACGCGACGAAGACCGTGATGATGAACAGGACCATCTCGACCAGCGCGAACAGACCCATCTGGTCGAACGCGACGGCGAACGGGTAGAGGAAGACCGACTCGATGTCGAAGATGATGAAGAGCATCGCCGTCAGGTAGTACTTGATCGGCACGCGACCGCCGCCGTCGGCGTGCGGGCTCGGCTGGATGCCGCATTCGTACGCCTCGACCTTGGCCCGGTTGTAGCGCTTGGGCCCGGCGAGTGCTCCGGCGACGACCGAGAACACCGCAAAACCGGCGCCGATCGCTGCGAAGAACAGCAACGGGGCGTAGGAGTAGGACCCGTTCACTTCGCAGGCTCCTTCCGTGCGCCCTGGGGGCGGCGCGTCCTCATCGTATTGACGTTGTCCATCACAAACGCTCAGGCAGCGGGTGCGATACGGGACAGCGCGTTGAGCAGGCGGTCCCCGGCTGAACCACCGTGTGGCTCGGACAGGTTGGCCATGACCTTCAGGAGGTACTTCATCATCGTTTCGCGCGGTAGTCCGTACTTCACGGCAAGCTTCATGATCTCGGGGTGCCCGATCATCTTGGCGAAGCCACGGCCGAGTGTGTAGTAGCCACCCAGGGCATCTTTCATGACGCCCGGGTAGGACTGCAGGACGCGCTCGCGACCCGCGTCGTCGGTGCGCGCGAACGCCTGCGCCACGACCTCGGCCGCCAGCCGTCCCGACTCCATCGCGTAGGCGATGCCCTCACCGTTGAACGGGTTGACCATGCCGCCCGCGTCACCGACCAGCAGCAGGCCGTCGGCGTAGTGCGGCTGCCGGTTGAAGCCCATCGGCAGGGCGGCGCCACGGATGTCGCCGACCATCGTCTCGTCGTTGTAGGTCCACTCCTGCGGCATGGTGGCGACCCACCGCTTCATGACGTCCTTGTAGTCCGTCTTGCCGAAGGCGCTGGAGGTGTTGAGGATGCCGAGGCCGATGTTGCTGGTGCCGTCGCCGACACCGAAGATCCAGCCGTAGCCGGGCAGGAGTACGTCCTTGCCCTCGTCATCCTTGGACCACAGCTCCAGCCAGGACTCCAGGTAGTCGTCGTCGTGGCGGGGGCTCGTGTAGTAGGTCCGCACGGCCACACCCATCGGGCGGTCCTCGCGCTTCTGCCGGTCCATCGCCAACGAGAGCCGCGAGGAGTTGCCATCGGCCGCGATGACCAGCGGCGCGTCGAAGCGGAGCTGCTTGCCGGTCGCCCGGCCGGACTCGTCCATCTCCTTGGCGGTGACACCGATGATGTGCCCGGTCGCGTCGCTGCGCACTGCGCCGGTGACGTTGACCCGCTCGTGCAGACGGGCGCCGTGCTTGACCGCGTGCTTGGCCAGGATGTCGTCGAAGTCCTGGCGGGTGCGAACGAGGCCGTAGGGCGGGAAGCTCGACAGGTCGGGCCAGTCCAGCTGCAGCCGCATGCCGCCGCCGATGATGCGCAGGCCCTTGTTCTTGATCCAGCCCTCGTCCTCGGGCGTCGGGATGCCGAGCGTGATGAGCTCGCGCACCGCGCGGGGAGTGAGGCCGTCGCCGCAGACCTTCTCGCGCGGGAAGGACGTCTTCTCCAGCAGGAGGACATCGAGGCCGGCCATCGCCAGGTACGCCGCGGTAGCCGATCCCCCGGGACCGGCACCGACGACGATGACGTCGGCGGACTCCGATGCTGCGGGGCTCGAGGAAAGGTTGTGCTGGCTCACGTCCGCGTCCTTGCGCTTGTGATTCTCTTCACGAACTCCCCCACTGTAGGACTGCTCGCAGAGCCCGACCTAGTGAGGGATACCTAACCTCTCGGCGCCCGCTGCCAGCAACCAGGCGCCGTGCGGGCTAGGGCTTCGTCCCGCGGTGCAAGGCGACGACGCCGCCGCTCAGGTTGCGCCACTCCGGGGCCGACCAGCCGGCCTGGACCATACGGTCCGCGAGCCCCTGCTGATCGGGCCAGGTCTGGATCGACTCGGCGAGGTAGACGTACGACTCGGCGTTGGACCCGACCTTGCTCGCGATCCGCGGCAGGGAGCGCATGAGGTACTCGCTGTAGACCTTGCGGAACGCCGGGTTGGTGGGCGTGGAGAACTCGCAGATCACCACGCGGCCGCCGGGCTTGGTCACCCGCGCGAACTCCGCGAGCGCGGCCACCGGGTCGACGACGTTGCGCAGCCCGAACGACATCGTGACGGCCTCGAACGACGCGTCGGCGAACGGCAGCCGCATCGCGTCAGCCGCGGCGAACGCCAGGTGCGGGTACTGCTTCTTGCCCTGCCGCAGCATGCCGAGCGAGAAGTCCGCGGGGACGACGTTGACGCCCTGCAGCGCGAACGGCTCGCTGCTCGTGCCGGTGCCTGCGGCGATGTCGAGCACGGTGTCGCCGGCCGACGCATCGACGGCCTCGAGCACGAGGCGGCGCCACCGACGGTCCTGCCCCATCGACAGCACATCGTTGGTCAGGTCATAGCGAGCGGCCACGTCGTCGAACATCCGAGCGACGTCCTGAGGGCGCTTGTCGAGGCTGGCGCGGTTCATGCGGTCATCCTGACGCATGCCCTTATGTGTCGCCTGTGCGCTACCCATGAACCACCTTGCTGCGACGAGCGCCACACCGAGGACCACACCTTCGAGGGAGGGCGCATCCGGCTGAGTCCTTTAGTCTGTGCCCTCGTGACCTCTGAACCGGCGGGCCCTCCGTCAACTGTTCCGGTGCTGGTCGCGCGCACCTCACCGGTGCCCGACCCGGGCCGGCTCACCCAGCTGCTGCCCGACCATCTGCCTGCTGGCGACCTGATGTCCTGGCTGCGCGAGGGAGATGGTCTGGTCGGCTGGGGACGCGCCGCCTCCATCGAGACCAAGGGCCCGGACCGGTTCGAGGAAGCCTCGGCCTGGTGGCGTGAGGTCGCGTCGCGCGCCGTGGTGCGCGATGGCGTACGCCGGCCCGGCACCGGCCCTGTCGCCTTCGGCTCGTTCTCCTTCCGCGGTGCGTCGGAGGCCGGCGCGACCCTCGTCGTACCGTCCGTCATCGTCGGCCGCCGCGACGGCGTCACCTGGATGACGACGGTCAGCACGGGCGACAACCTGCCCCAGCCGCCCGATCTGGCTCCGGCGTTGGCGCCAGAAGCACCGCTCAACCCCGTCCTCACCGAGGGCGCTCTCACCGGTGCGCAGTGGGCCGACGCGGTGCACGACGCGGTCGGACAGATCCAGCGTGGCCGGGTCGACAAGGTCGTGCTGGCCCGCGACATCGAGGTCGTCGCTGACCAGCCGGTCGACGTCCGGTGGCTGCTGGAGCGACTCGCGTCGAGCTATGCCAACACGTGGACCTTCAGCGTCGACGGTCTCGTCGGCGCCACGCCGGAGCTGCTCGTACGCCGGGAGAAGGGTCTGGTGCACTCGCGCATCCTGGCGGGCACCATCCGTCGCACGGGCGACGACGAGCACGACCTGGCGCTCGCCGCCGGCCTGGCGCGCTCGTCCAAGGATCTCGAGGAGCACGAGTACGCCGTGCGCTCGGTCGCCGAGGCGCTGAGCCCGCACTGCCAGTCGATGAACGTGCCCGAGGCACCGTTCGTCCTGCACCTGCCCAACGTGATGCACCTCGCGACCGACGTCGCCGGGGTACTCGGTGACGAGGCCTCCTCGTTGACGCTCGCGCAGTCGCTGCACCCGTCGGCCGCGGTGTGCGGCACTCCGACCGCGGAGGCTGCCGAGCTCATCGTCGAGCTGGAGCAGATGGACCGCGCTCGCTACGCCGGCCCGGTCGGCTGGATGGACAGCAAGGGCGACGGCGAGTGGGGCATCGCGCTCCGTTGCGGACAGCTGGACAACGAAAACCCTTCGCGCATGAGGATATTCGCTGGATGCGGCATCGTCGCCGGCTCCGATCCGCAGGCCGAGCTGGCGGAGTCCGAGGCCAAGCTGCTGCCGATGAGGCACGCGCTCGGCTCCTGACCGGGCACCCCCGATGTCGACGCTGCTGGTCCTGCACCACTCGCCGACGCCACTGCTGCGACGACTCCTCGACGCCGTGCTCGACGGTGCCCGGGACGACGCGATCGAAGGCGTCGCCGTCCGAGTGGTGGCCGCGCTGGATGTCACGATCGAGGACTTCCTGACTGCCGACGGCTACCTGCTCGGTACGCCTGCCAACTTCGGCTACATGTCCGGTGCGCTCAAGCACGCCTTCGACTCGACGTACGACGACGTGCGCGGCCGGGTGGGCGGGCGCCCGTTCTCGTTCTGGATCCATGGGCGCTCCGACACGACCGGAGCACGACGGGCCGTGGAGTCGATCACCACGGGACTGGAGTGGCGACTGGTGGCCGAGCCGGTCGAGGTGCTGCGACAGGTCGAGGACCTGGACCCCTTCGTCGAGCTGGGTGGCACGCTCGCTGCTGTGCTCATGGAGAGCTGACCCGAGCTGGTTGTCCGGCTGAGGTCTATCGAAAGTGCCTTGCCGGCCGCCTCGTGCTGGGGTTGGTTGGAGGCATGGCAGACGTACGCGTGGTGCCGGCGCAGGACGCCGAGCGGTTCTTGCAGACGGATCTCCTGGTGTGGTTCGACGAGCCACCCCAGGAGTCCGCCGAGCATGTGCTGTCCGGCATGCCCGAGGACCTGCGCTTCGGTGCGGAGGTCGAAGGCAGCGACTCCCGTTGGTATGCGGGCGTTTACGGCGTCTACCCGCTGACCCTCACGGTGCCCGGGCCGCACCAGAGCCTTCGCCAGCTGCCGGTCGCAGGGCTGACCTTCGTCGGCGTACATCCCGACCAGCGACGGCGAGGCGTCCTGACCGCGATGCTGGGCGACCACTTCGAGCGCACGCGCGAGGGCGACTGGTCGGGTTTGTCCGTGCTGCACGCCAGTGAGCCCGCGATCTACGGGCGGCATGGCTATGGCACGGCCTCCTGGGAGGAGACGATCACGCTCGGACGCGGCGCCAAGCTGACCTCTCCCGGCCTCGACGAGGCGGCCGGCGCAATCCGCACGAGCATGACGAGCACGACGGACGCCGATGTCGCCGAGCGGATCCGGGCCATCGCGCTCGAGGCCGGCGTCCATCAGCTCGGCGCGATCGTGCGCGAGGCTGCGCTCTACGCCCGCTTCAGCCACGACACCCCGCAGACCGTACGAGACCGTGAGCCTCAGCGCGTGCTGTTCGCGCAGCAGGACGGCAAGGACGTCGGCTACGCCTGGATCCGTCGGACTCCTGGCTGGGAGGACGGCGAGCCCAAGGGCACCCTCAGCGTCATGGAGATGACAGGGTCGCCCGCCGCTGAGCTCGCGCTCGCCCGGCGGCTGGTCGACATGGACCTCATCTCGAAGATCACGTTCAGCTGTCGCTCGACCGACGACCCGCTCATCGACTGGGTCGGCAGCCCGCGCTCCGTGCAGGGCCCGGCGCACGACAGCCTGTGGGTGCGGCTGGTCGACCTGCCCAAGGCGTTGACGGCACGCGGCTACGCGACGGCCTGCGATGTCGTACTGCAGGTCGAGGACACCCGCTGCGCGTGGAACGACGGCCGGTGGCGCCTGCGCGTGGACAACGACGGCCAGGCGACCGTCGAACGCACCGATGCGGATGCCGACCTGACGCTGACCACTCAGATGCTGGCGTCTGCCTATCTCGGCGCGAGAAGCCTTGTCACACAACATCGTTCGGGGCTGCTGACCGAGGCACGTGCCGGCGCGGTCGCCGAGCTCGACGCGTCGATGCAGATGAGCATGCCAGCGGTGGGTGCAGTCGGGTTCTAGGCGAGCGCCTTGGCAGCCGCCGCGTAGAGCTGCTCGCGCAGGCCGCGCTGTCCGTCGCGCGCGATCGGGACCTCAACGACGTGAATTCCCTTGCTCGGGTGCGCAACTCGCTCGGCCAGGCGCTCACGGTCGGTGACCAGCTCGTGCTCGATGCCGTGCGCAGCACACAGGTCGGCGATGCGCGTCCGGGTCGGCGTCGAGAAGACGCGCTCCAGCGATGCTGCGAGCTCGGGGCGACCCTGCTCGAGCGTGCCGAAGATGCCGCCACCGTCGTCGTTGACGACCACGATCGTCAGGTCAGGGACGGGCTCGTCCGGTCCGATCAGCAGTCCGTTGGAGTCGTGCAGGAAAGTCAGGTCGCCCATCAGTGCGGCGGTGGTCAGACCGGGCCGTGACAGCGCCAGACCGATCGCCGAGCTGACGGTCCCGTCAATCCCGGCGAGTCCCCGATTGGCAACCAGGACAACGTCTTTCGCGAACCGCTGCGGGTCTCGGCCCAGGTCTAGGTCACGGACGGAGTTGGACGAGCCGACATAGAGTCCACCGGACGCGGGCAGGTGATGGGCGACGGTTGCGGCGACGGCCAGTCCCGACGGCCACGAGCCGTCGATGACCTTGTCCGCCTCCGGACCGACAGCAGCACCGGCCTTGCGCCATGCGGCAGCCCACGCGCGGTCGACACAGCCTGCGACGGCCGAATGGCTGCGCTCGATGTCCGCCCAGTCGTGCACCCGACGTACGACATGGGCGGCATCGGCCCAGGTAGTCAAGGGCGTGACGACCTCGACTGAGACGTCCGGATGGCGTATCAGCCGGCCGATGTCGCGGGAGAGCGTCACACGGCCACCGATCAGGACGCGCTCGGGGCGGTTGGCGTCCAACCAGTCAGCGGCGCTCAGCAGCAGCGGGCCGTGCGGGCTCACCCGACTGCGGTGGTAGCGCCCGAACGGCTCGGCGATCAGCGGCCAACCGGCGGCGGCAGCGAGCTCGGACAGCTCGGACGCCTGGTTGGGGTCGGGCAGGTCGCCCAGCACCACGAGCGTGCGCGGCACCGGCGCGATCCCCGGACCGGTGACGGCCGGCGGGTGGCTGTGCGGTGCGCGCAGACTCAGCCACGGCTGACCCATCTCCCGGCCCTCGAGCGACTCCGGCCACGGCTCGGAGTCGTCCGTCGGGACGAGCGGCTCGCGCAGCGGGATGTTGAGGTGGACCGGGCCCGGGTCGCCGCTCGGCAGACCGCGGCTCTCGGCGATGGCACGACCGACGACGCTGCGCCAGGTGCCGTTCTGGTCCTCGCGCCGCTCCGGAGTGGCGGTCTCGTGGAACCACCGCGTGGTGCGGCCGAAGAGCTTGACCTGGTCCGTGGTCTGGTTGGCGCCCGTCCCTCGCAGCTCAGCCGGGCGATCCGCGGAAATGACGATCATCGGCACACTCGCCTGGCTGGCCTCCAGCACCGCCGGGTAGAGGTTGGCCACCGCTGTACCGCTCGTCGTGATCACCGGCACGGGCACGCGGCTGGCCTTGGCCAGGCCCAGCGCGGTGAAGGCGGCCGACCGCTCATCGACCCGGACGTGCAGCCGGAGTCGGCCCTCCTGGTCGGCGGCATGCACGGCGTACGCGAAGGGAGCCGACCGTGAACCTGGGCACAGGACCACATCGGTCACGCCGTGCCGGATCAGCTCGTCGACGATCACGGTGGCCAGCGCGAGAGAGGGGTTCACCTTAGGCATCCTGCACCAGCATGCGAGAGGATCAGCGCGTGGCTCCTGGCAATGCGTCGACCCTCATCCATGCGCGTCGTGTCCTGACGGGGCTCGCGACCCCGGCCGATCCGGCAGACGGGTGGGTCCTCGTTGAGGCTGGCGTGGTCGCCGATCTCGGCCCAGGCGCTCCCCCAGCCACTCCCGATCTCGAGATCGACGGCTGGCTGGCGCCGGCGTACGTCGACATCCACTGCCACGGCGGCGGGGGCGGTGACTTCACCTCGGCCGACACCGACTCGATCCGCGCGGCGGCGGCGTTCCACGCCGAGCACGGCACCGGCTCTCTGCTGGCATCACTGGTCACCGGACCGATCGACGACCTGTGTCGCCAGCTCTCCGCGATCGCCGACGTGATCGAGGCGGGCGACACGGTGATCCGCGGCGCGCACCTCGAGGGCCCGTACCTGTCGGCGGCCCGCTGTGGCGCCCAGAACCCGGCCTACCTGTCCGACCCCGACGTCGGCGACTTCGCCCGCATGGTCGACGCCGCTCGCGGCACGCTGCGGATGATCACCGTCGCGCCGGAGCGCCAGGGTGCAGCAGCCCTGATCGACGCGGCGCAGGCGGCCGGCGTCACCGTCGCCGTGGGCCACACCGACGGCACGTACGACGAGTGCTCGGCTGCCTTCGCCGCCGGCGCCTCGGTCGCAACGCACCTCTTCAACGGGATGCGTCCGCTGCACCACCGCGAGCCGGGACCCATCGGCGCCAGCCTCGATGCGGGCGCCTGGGTCGAGCTGATCAACGACGGCATCCACCTGCACCCCGCGACACTGCGCGTCGTGCTGGAAGCCCGGCCGGAGCGTGCCGTGCTGATCACCGACGCCATCGCTGCTGCCGGTCTGCCCGACGGCGAGCACCGGCTCGGTGGGCTCGCCGTCACCGTGAAGGACGGCGCGGCACGGCTGACCGAGGGCGGCTCGCTCGCTGGGAGCACGCTCACCATGGACGACGCCGTACGCCGCGCCGTCGCCGCCGACGTGCCGCTCCCCCTCGCCGTCGCTGCCGCCACCTCGCACCCGGCCGCCGCAGTCGGCCTCACGGGCCGCGGGTCGATCGCCATCGGCCAGCCCGCCGATCTGCTCCAGCTGAGCGACGACCTCGCTGCCGCGCCCGTGCCCACGCCCGCGGACTGAGCCTCGCGAGCTGTCACGATGCCGCTCGGCGTGTCGCCGCGGAGGGGCGATGGGGGTTCGTAGAGAAGCTCAACTTGGTTGTACATCTGTACAACCAAGTTGAGCTTCTCTACGAACCCCTCCTGCCAGCCGAGCCCGACACGCCCGACACGCAGCCCCTGGCCCTCCACAGCCCCACGTGGATGACGGCCCAGATACACACGCCACACCATTTGGCTGTAGCCATGAGCCAGGGTCGAGCACGGTCGTGCCATGTCAGTCCCTGAGTCGCTGCGGCCGGTGCCGCAATACGAACTGCCCGAAGCACTTCGCCACCTCGATCCGATGCGTCGATACTTCCTCGACCTTCATGAGGTTCCCCCGTCGACCAACCTCGTGCTCCTCCTCAGGCGCGCACTGACGACACTCGAAGAGGCTGTCGTGAACTTTGTCCGGCTCCGAGGTGAGGAGGATGTCTCCAAGGGAGACATTGAGCTCGTTCGCTGCCTCAGCGCAGGCTCCATGCCAGTGGCCGCGGTCGCCGAACATCTGCGCCTCTCTCATCAGGCGGCAGCGCGACGTGTGTCAGATCTGGCAGACCGCGGCATCGTGATGAAGAACGCCAGCTACCACGATGCGCGAGTCGCGCTCATCTGCCTGACACGCGACGGACGTGCCCTGCACGAATCGGCCTCGAAGGCCCTCGAGGACGTGCTCGAGATCCTGTGCGCTGATCTGTTGCCCGAACATGTCGACAGCCTCCTGGTTGCGCTCGCCGTCCTCGGTCAGATCCGGCCGGATCTGACCGAGGGCGACGCAGCCAAGGGCTGACGGGTCAGGGTCAGGCGTCTTCCTTGCGGAACGTGGACGTGCCCCACCAGACCGCGAGGCCGCACAGCAGTACCGACCAGAAGGTGCCCGCCAGCAGTGTCGAGCCCGCGACGTCTCCGACGAAGGAGCCGCGCACCGCATCGACGATGTGCCTGATCGGCATGAAGTCACTGGCGTGGAGCAGCCACTTCGGGCCGAGCGTCATCGGCAGCAGGATCCCCGAGAGCAAGAGCACCGGCATCATCACCATGTTGATGACCGGCGCCATGACGTCCTCGCTCTTGGTCGCCATGGCCAGCGCGTTGGACGCCGCCGCGCACGCGCCACCGATCAGCAACGTCAGCAGCAGCCCGACGACGATGCCACCGAACGGCGCACGCATCCCCATGAAGTAGCCGAGCACCACCAGGATCAGCGCCTGCACGAACAGCTGCAGCAGATCCCTCCACAGGCGGCCCATCAGCAGGGCGGTACGGCTGGCCGGCGTGACCCGCTCAGCCTCGATGACGCCCTCACGCCACTCACCGATCAGGCTGAATCCGGCGAAGAATGCACCGAAGACACCGAGCTGGACGAGCAGGCCTGGCACCAAGAACGTGAACTCGTTGTCGTAGCCGAACTGCTTGGCCAGCGGCTTGAGCAGCGGACCGAACAGCAGCAGGTAGAGGATCGGTTGGAGCAGCCCGATGATGACCCACGCCGGGTTGCGCAGGTTCATCCGCAGCTGTCGCCAGAAGACGATGTAGCTCTCGCGCAAGAACCTCATGCCCGCGCTCCTTCCGTGGGACGACCGGCTTCCTCAGCGGCGTCCTCCCCCTCGGGTGGTGCCCCGGATGCGTCCGCATCTCGAAGCGACCGGCCGGTGAGGGTGAGGAACACATCATCGAGCGTGGGCCGGTGAACTTCGATGGACTCCAACGTGATTGACGATCCGTCGAGACTGCGCAGCAGCCCCGGCACCGCTCGTCCGGCTCGCTGCACCCGACCGCGGACGTGATTGCCCTCGACCTGGACGGCGTCCCGAGAACCTGAACCCGCGATGCTCGCGAGGTGCTCAGCCGCGCGCTGCAGGTCAGCCGGGTCGGACACCTCCAGGTCGACCAGGTCACCGGAGACCTGCGCTTTGAGGTTGTCGGCGGTGTCCGCCGCGACGATGCGCCCCTGGTCGATGATGAGGATCCGGTCGCTGAGCGCGTCCGCCTCGTCCAGGTAGTGGGTGGTGAGGAAGACCGTCGCGCCGCGTCGGGTGCGCAGGTCGGCGATGTGCTCCCACAGGTTGGCTCGCGCCTGCGGGTCCAGCCCGGTCGTCGGCTCGTCGAGGAAGACCAGCGTCGGCTCGTGGATGAGGCCCATCACGATGTCGAGGCGACGCTTCTGCCCGCCCGACATGTTCTTGGGCATCCGCTCCCACAGGCCATCGAGCTGGAGCTGGTCGAACAGCTCATGGCCACGCTTCTGCACCTCGGCCTTGGATCGGCCGTAGAGCATCCCGTGGTCCATGACCTCCTCCCCGGCGCGCGCACCGCTGAAGGTGCCACCAGCCTGGGAGACGTAGCCGATGCTGCGGCGCACCTGCTCGGACTCCTTGACGACGTCGTACCCAGCGACGGTGGCCGTGCCCGCGGTGGGCTTCAGCAGCGTCGTCAGCATCCGCAGGGTCGTGGTCTTGCCGGCTCCGTTGGGGCCGAGGAAGCCCACGACCTCGCCCTCCGCGATGTCGAGGTCGACGCCGTCAACCGCGCGGACCTCCTTCTTGTCCTTGCCCCGTCCGGTCTGGAACGTCTGCACCAGGCCGCGTGCGTGAATCATCGGGCTCTCCCTTGGCTCGTTGTCGTCGCAGAGTATTCAAATTTGAATACTCTGGTCAAGCCCATTCTCGGAACAGCACACCATGGGGTACCGACGCCCGGTCAGCGACCGAGCAGGCCGCGATAGCGCTTGCGGTCAGCGTCCATCTGCCAGCCCGGGTCGTCGGCCGGCGGCGCCCACGACGTCGGTGGGTCACCCTGCAGACCCAGCTCTCCGTCACGGGCCCGAGTGATGAGTCGGCCGATCCAGGCCAGCTCGCCCTCCGCCATGACCTGCCAGAGCTCGACCAGCTCGCCCACGTGCGGCGGCGCGGTGTCTCGCGCCGCGAGGGTCTGCTCGCCGTCCTGGATCTGGTCCTCGAGCATCTTGGTCCGGGCCATGAGACTGTCGAGCACTGCCTCACGTGGCATCAGCGGCATCAGACTCATCGCGGTGTAGAAGCCGAGCCGCGAGCCCGGGACCACTGTCTCGACCGCCACGACGAACAGACGTTGCAGCTCGGCCCGGCCGTCGTCGGTGATCGTGTAGACCGCGACGTCGCGGCCGTTGTCGACCAGATCGTGACGCTCCAGCCGGTGCTGTCCGGTCAGGGTCGACAGCGCCGAGTAGATCGAGCCTGGCTTGATGTTCGCCCAGTCCTCGACCCGCCAGGACAACAGCTCGCGGCGGATCTGGTAGCCGTTGACCGGCTCGAAAAGGGATACCGCGCCCAGCACCATCAGGCGGATCTCGGTCGCGGCCATGCGGTGAGTCTAGGAAGCCGTCGCCGGACTCACGCCCCACGACGCGCTCCAGGTGTGTCCCGGGTCAAGGCGTACGAGCGACTCGCCGGTCGCGAGCGCGTTGGCCGGGCAGGTCATCGGCTCCACGGCGACGCCGGTACGCCGGGCGCTTGCGTCCGGCAACGAGTCGCCGGTGAAGACCTGGACAAAGGGGTACGCCTCCGCGTCGGCCCACAAGGTCGTCGTCGCCCCTCCCTGGCTCACCGAGATCCGCCACACATCCCGCTGGTCGAGCCCGTCACCCCGCTGGTCGAGCCCGTCACCCCGCTGGTCGAGCCCGTCACCCCGCTGGTCGAGTAGGTCCGGAGCGCTAGCGGAGGACCGTATCGAGACCGAGGCGAGATCCGTGAACGCGTGGTCCAGCTGCGTCGCGCCCACCTGCCGCGGCTGGCGGAAGTCGAGAGCCTCCGGGACCGGCGACGTCCCCGTCGGGATCAGGTGGTCGTCCACGTCCAGCACGGTCGCGGCCGGCAGGGTCAGCGTGAGGTCGTCCACGTGCTCCTCACCCGTCGTGACGTAAGGGTGCGCGCCGAAGCCGAAGGGGGCGACGGTCGTACCGACATTGGTGGCCGAAGGGGTGACGGTGAGGCCGTCGTCCGCGAGGGCGTACGTCACCCGTAGCTCGAGTGGCCAGTCCCAACCCTGTTGGGGCAGAAGGGAGTACGAGACCGTGAGTGAGCTCTCGGACTGCTCGGCCAACGACCAGAGCGCCCATCGGACCAGGCCGTGCGACGCGTTGGACCGGGCCGGCTCAGAGAGCGCGAGCTGCTCGTCCCGGCCGTCGAAGGTGAACTTGCCGTCACGGACCCGGTTGGGCCACGGCATCAGCAGCTGGCCCCGGCCACCGTCGGCCTTGGCGTCCTCGGCATAACCGCGCAGCACCGGCCGCCCGGAGACGGTGTAGCAGCGGATGCCACCGCCGACCTGCACGATCACGGCCTCGTGGTCGCCATGCCGGATCGTCCACTGCTCACCACTGGGAAGGGTCACGGGGCAACGCTACGACGCCGCCTACTCGGCCGGCGGGCCGGCGAGGATCTCTGCGGCACGTTCGCGCATCTCGACCTTGCGGACCTTGCCGGTGACGGTCATCGGGAAGGTGTCGGTGACGTGCACGTAGCGCGGGATCTTGTAGTGCGCCAGGCGACCCGAGGCGAACTCGCGGACCGCCTCCGCGGTGAGTGGCTCGGCCTCGGGCTTCATGACGACCCAGGCCATCAGCTCCTCGCCGTACTTCTCGTCCGGCACCCCGATCACCTGGACGTCCGCGATCGCCGGGTGCGTGTAGAGGAACTCCTCGACCTCGCGCGGGTAGACGTTCTCGCCGCCGCGGATCACGAGATCCTTGATGCGGCCGACGACGTTGAGGTAGCCGTCGTCGTCCATCGTGGCCAGGTCGCCGGTGTGCATCCAACGCGCCCGGTCGATCGCCTCGGCCGTCTTGTCCGGCTGCTCCCAGTAACCGAGCATCACGCTGTAGCCGCGGGTGCACAGCTCACCGGTCTCGCCGCGGCCGACGGGCAGCCCGCTGACCGGGTCGACCACCTTGATCTCGATGTGCGGCATCGCGCGGCCGGTCGTCTCCGTACGCCGCGCGAGGTCGTCATCGACGCGCGTCATTGTGGACACGGGCGAGGTCTCGGTCATGCCGTAGCAGATCGCCACCTCGGTCATGTTCATCTCCGCAACGACCCGCTTCATCACCTCGACCGGGCACGGGGAGCCGGCCATGATCCCCGTCCGGAGGCTGCCGAGGTCGTACGCCTTGAAGTCGTCGAGACCGAGCTCGGCGATGAACATCGTCGGGACACCGTAGAGAGACGTACAGCGTTCTGCTGCAACGGTTTTCAGTGTCGCCACCGGATCGAACGACGGTGCCGGAATCACCATGCAGGCACCGTGCGAGGTGGCCGCGAGGTTGCCCATCACCATGCCGAAGCAGTGGTAGAACGGCACCGGGATGCAGATCCGGTCCCGCTCCGTGTAGTCAACGAGCTCGCCCACGAAGTAGCCGTTGTTGAGGATGTTGTGGTGGCTGAGCGTCGCGCCCTTGGGGAAACCCGTGGTGCCCGAGGTGTACTGGATGTTGATCGGCTCATCGGGTGCCAGCTCGGTTGTACGCCGACTGAGCTCGTCGTCGGACGTGCGTCCTCCGGCCGCGACCAGGTCGTCCCACGAGCGCTCGCCGATGTAGACGACGTCGCGCAGATCGGGGCAGTCGCCGCGCACTTCCTCGACCATCGCGCGGTAGTCGGAGCCCTTGTGCTCGACCGCGCTCACCAGCAGCCGCATCCCCGACTGCTTCACGACGTAGGACAGCTCGTGCGACCGGTACGCGGGGTTGACGCAGACCAGCACCGCACCGACGCGCGCCGTGGCGTACTGCAGCAGCGACCACTCCGCGCAGTTGGGTGACCAGATGCCGACGCGATCACCCTTCGAGATCCCTTGCGCTACAAGGCCTTTGGCGAGCGTGTCCACGTCAGCCAGCAGCTCGGCGTACGTCCAGCGCCGGCCGGTCGGTACGTCAACGAGGGCTTCACGGTCGGCGTACCGCTCGACCGTGCGCGCGAGGTTGGCGCCGATGGTGTCGCCGAGAAGAGGCTTGTCCGAGACACCCGAGGCGTACGACGGCTGGCTGGGCTGGTTCATCGGGACCTCCTGCGAGAGCGCTGCGTTGCGTCCATGGTCAGACTAAGCGTCGCGGAACTCAGGACCCCTAGGACTCTTCGGACCGCGTGCGACCCACAACGAGATCAGGAAGATCACCGCGCAGATGACGGCCAGCGCTGGGCCGCTGCCCAGGTAGTCGATCTGCAGGAAAGTGAAGATCGCCAGGAGGATCCCCGTCGTGAACGCCCCGCCGAGCGCGATCGCGAGCCCACCGGCGCCACGCCACGGCTGCCGGCGCATGATCCCGATGACGAGCGGCACCAGTGAGAGCACAGCGAGCGCGAATGGGGCTGCCTGCAGGTAGATCAGTTGGCTCGGCCCGGTCAGCGATGTCGGCCGGCAACCCAGGACCGCTCGCCTGTGCCACTCCCCGGACGGGGTGCGCTCAAGGGCGCCCTCCGACCCCGCCGCGACGACGACGTGCTCGCCATCGGGTCTCGGCACGATGAGCAGCGTCCTTAGGTCGATCTGGACCGACTGGCCACTGCACACTCCGTGGTCCCGAGCCTTGAGCCGACGCTTCTGCTCGCGGGTGAAGGCGAACGCCGTAGACCACGCCGAGCTGGTCGGATCGCGGTGCTCGACTCGGTCGCGTCCCACGAGTCGGAAGCAGCCGAGCGCGTCTGAGCAGGCTGACCGCCCCGCGTCGGAACTCGTAGAGGGCTCACCGTTGGCGGACGTCCAGGTCCGTCCCCCGTCGATGCTTCGCGCCCATCTGGGACGGACCGCGAGCGTCGAGCTCGCCGAGCCGGCCGTCGAGTTGTGCACTGCAGAGGACACCTGGTGATCAAGGTCGCCATCAGTGCTGCCCACCTGCGCCCATACCGATCCCCCGTCGACGCGCACGTTGCTGACCTCCTGCTGCTCAGCGCAGCTGGTGGCTCCCACAGCGAGCGCGGCCAGCCCACACGTCACACCAGCGACGACGACTCGCGCGACCCGCGACCGAGACGCCCGCACCGCCGGTCGAGTAGCCCGGAGCGCTCGCGGAGGGCGTATCGAGACCCGCTGCAGATATACGACAACAGGTCCCAGCGCGACGAGCGCCACCAGGTCGGTCGGGTCGCGAAGGGTCACGCCGCCGAGGATCGGCGCTGCCGCCTCGGCCACTCCCGGCACGACTTTGAGAGCCACGAAGGCAAGGGCGACCATCAAAGCCGAGCGACCGGCGTACCCCGTGACGACGGCGAGCACCCAGGTGACCAGTACGACACCGGCGACATCGCTCAGCTTTCCGGTCCACCAGGTGCCGTACGCCGGTTTGAGGACTTGATCGTTGACTGCGAGCAGCGCGACCGCACCGGTGAGCACCGGATGCGCCAGCAGCATCCATCGGCTCCCGCTGTCCATGGCAGCAGTCTGTGGGGCAACGCGTCAGGACACAGGCCCTCACAGCGCATCGAAGCCGTCTTGGTACCGAGCCGTCATCGTCCGGTTTGCCCGTCGATCAGCTCGCGAAGGATGTCGGCGTGCCCGGCGTGGCGGCCGGTCTCCTCGATCATGTGGGTCAACGCCCACCGCAGCGTCGGGGCCTTGTCGCTCGCCTTCGGCCGCCAGGACGTGCCGCCGAGATCGGTCGCAGCGGCGATCACCGCGTTGGCCTCCTCGACCGCCTCGCGATAGCCGGCGACCACGACGTCGACGGAATCGGCGTCGACGGCCCGAAAGGTCGCCGGCCAGCTGCGGACGTGCTCGCCCAGGAACAGGGACCGTTCGACGTGGGTGAGGTGGTTGACCAGCCCGAGCAGGTTGGTCCCTGACGGGACGCCGGCCCGACGCACCTGCGGCTCCGGCACGCCGTCGACCTTCGCCGCCACCGAGGCGCGGAGGTAGTCGAGGAACCCGAGCAGCACGTCCTGCTCGGAGCTCCCCGTCCTCGGCGGAGGCTGGTCGCGTCGTCGAGTGGAGGTCGTTGGTCGGGTCATGTGCTGACCCTGACTCGAGGCGACCACCGAACGCACGCCCGCTTGCGGGTTCGGCAACATGCGTCAGGCGCCGACCGGCTCCAGGTCGTCGATCGTCCGGGTGCTGATGTTGGGTGAGCCGAGGAGCCACAGGAACGACAGCGAGCCGCCGATCCCTGCCGCGATCATGGTCGGGCCGATGCCGAGCAGCTCGCCGCCGAGGCCGCCGACGACCGCGCCGAGTGGCCGGATCCCGTAGTTGACCGTGGAGTACGCGCCGGACACCCGGCTGCGCATGAAGTCCGGCGTGACTGCAGCCTGGAGCGCGTTGTTGTTGATGTCGTAGAGCATCACGCCGCCCGCGCTGATGAACTCGACAAGGGCCAGCGTGCCGGCCCTGGCCCACACCGGTCCGCCCGCGATCGGCACGAGCGCGAACGGCGCACAGAAGAGCACCGCACCGAGCGCGATCGTCGGACCGACGCCGAGCCGCCGCGCCACACGAGCCGCGAGCAGGGCGCCCAGCAGACCACCGGTGGCGCCGATTCCGAACGCCAGGCCGATCACGCCGGCTGACAGGTGCAGGTTCCGGCTGGCGAACAGGATGATCAGCGCGCTCGCGACGAAGCTGAAGAAGTTGATCGTGGTCGAGCAGCGCAGGGAGGCCTTGAGGTAGGGGTGCCTGAGGACGAACCGCATCCCTTCGCGCGACTTGTGCAGCAAGCTCTCATCCGAGGTCTCGCGCTCGCGCATGCTCTCGTCGACCTTGACGCGTCGCGTCAGGAAGGCCGCGACGAAGAACGACACGGCGTCCACGAGGATCGCGATCGGTGCGGTCAGTAGTTGGATCAGCCCACCGGCGAGTGCCGGTCCAACGATGAAGGAACCCGAACGCGTCGTACTGACAAGGGAATTCGCCTCGAGGTACTGGTCACGCCGCACCAGGGAGACGAAGAACGAGGAGTACGACGTCTGGTAGAAGACACTCGCCGCGCCCGCAATCAGAGCCACCGCGAACAGCTGCCCGAGCGTGATCGCTCCCACGTAGTGGGCGATGGGCAGGCTGAGCATGGTCAGACCCTGGAGGGCATCGGCCCACACCATGACGCGCTGCTTGCGCGCCTGACTGTCGACCCAGGCCCCGACGAACAGCGACATCAGGTTGGGCAACCAAACCGCCGCAGTCAGGAGGCCGACCGCGGTCGGGCCGGCGTGCAGCATCGTCACGGCGATCAGCGGGAGCGCCAGCTCGGTGACGCGGTCGCCCACCTCGGAGATGGTCTGCCCGCCCCAGTAGGTCGCGAACTGACGGTTGCGCCAGAGCGCGACCTTGGGCTTCGCGGCTGTGGTGTCAGTCATGGCGTTGTTCCTTCGGGATCGGACTCGGACTCCTCCGGAGCCGTGGGAAGGACGTGCCGGATGAGCCGTACGATGCGCGCGCCCTCCGGGACCGCGCTGGCCTCGGCGTCCTTGCGCAGGACGTACGGCGTCAGCAGCTGCTCGATGGCCGACTCGATGCCCTTGAGCTCTTCGAGGGTGACGAGAACGGTCGTGTTGGCTCGCCCGGCGACGGCGCCCCAGTCGGGCTCGAGCAGCGGCTCGACGTCCCGCGTCCAGTCGCCGACCATGTCGCCCTCGACCTGCCGCATCACGGCCGACAGCGCCCGGTGGGCCTCCCGGCCTTCCTCATCGGTCGCCACGAACCGGAGGCCACGCGAAGCCGCCTCCCACCAGCGCTCTCGGCCGGTCCCCTCTCTCTGGGAGTCGCGGACCAGGCCGTGCTTGGCGAGGTGCCGGAGGTGCCAGCTGGTCACCGATGGGGAAGCCCCGACCTCCTCGGACAGGCCGGTCGCGGTGTTGGGGCCGTGCCGTTGCAGACGGGTCAGGATCGCGAGGCGCACCGGATGGGCGAGCGCCCGCATGCCCTGAGCGTCCAGCTCGATGTCGCCGTACGGATTCGCCATCAGATGTCCAAACGTGAGAGAACTGTATCGAGAGGACTCTCTCATAATTCGAGTGGCCCGACAACGTCTAGGCTGATCCGGTGCCTGAGCCTGTACGCAGCTACGCGGATGACCTCCGCGGCCGCGCTGACCACCAGCTGCAAGAGCTGGTCCGTCGGCGCCCTGACCTGGCTCGTCCGGCTCCCGTCGACCTGACCGCCCTGGCCGCCCGGGCGGCGACTCGTCCCAGCACCCAGCGCGCGCTCGAGCAGATCGACGCGGATCTGCTGCACGTCATCGAGGCCGTCCTGGTGGCCGGCCACTCCGGTCCGGCCGCAGCCGCACTCCTGTCCGTCGACGAGTCCGCGCTCGCCGAGCCACTCCATGAGCTGTGGCGCCTCGGCATCCTGTGGCAGTCGGCCGAAGGCATGCGCCCCGCACGCGCCATCGGCGAGATCCTCACTCACCCGGCGCATCTCGGCCCACCGGCCGCGGAGCTCGGGGTGCGGCCTCCTGCCGACGTGACGGCGGTCGTACGCACTCTCGGTGAGCCCGCGACCAAGGTCCTGGACCGCCTGCGCTGGAGCGCGCCGCGAGCCACCTTCGAAGGTCCGGCCCTGACGGCCGCGCGCGACGAGCTGGTGGCAGCCGGCCTGATGGTTCAGGTGGACGACACCGATGGCGTACTCCCCCGCGAGGTACAGCTCGCGCTGCGGGACGGGCGGCTCTACGAGCATGGCCTTCAGGCCCCGACCGGCTCGGTCGCCACGCGTCCGATGCCGGACGTCGACGCCGCTGCGGGCGCTGAAGTGCTCGAGCTGCTCTGGCGCGTCGAGGAGCTCGCCCGCGCCTGGGAAATCAACCCACCGCGGGTGCTCCGCGCCGGCGGCCTGTCCGTACGCGACCACAAGACTGCGTCCCAGGTCATGGAGACCACGCTCGAGCAGTCCGCGTTCATCATCGAAATGGCTTGCGCTGCAGGGCTTTTCGCGCAGGACAACGGACTCGAACCCGCCTGGGCACCGACGTCGGCGTACGACGAGTGGTCCCTTCGCGAGGCATCGCGCCGTTGGGCTCTGCTCGCCCAGACGTGGTGGCAGACCACGCGCGCTCCGTCGGTGATCACGCAGGGCAGCGCAGGCGGGCCGGTCAACGTGCTGAGCGACATCGTCACCTGGCCGCTCATGCGAGGTCGCCGACACGACGTCCTGCGGGTCCTCGCTGACCTGCCCGAGGGCTCGGCCCCCGAGCTGCACGACGTGGACGCCTACCTGCACTGGCGTCGCCCGCTGCGGCTCCCGGAGGGCGCACCGACGCGCGCGGACGTGGTGCTCCAGGAGGCCGCGTGGCTCGGTGTCACTGGTCGCGGGGCGCTCTCCTCGGCCGGTCACGCCCTCATCGCCGGTGACGAGGTCGCCGCAGTGATGGCCAAGCACCTGCCGACTCCGGTTGACCACATCCTGCTCCAGGCCGACCTGACGGCCATCGCTCCCGGACCGCTCGAGGACGACCTCGGACGCTTCATGCGAGTCGCCGCAGACGTCGAGTCACGTGGTGGCGCAACGGTTTT
The DNA here is from genome assembly GCF_001190945.1 of Luteipulveratus mongoliensis. Classification (NCBI taxonomy): domain Bacteria; kingdom Bacillati; phylum Actinomycetota; class Actinomycetes; order Micrococcales; family Dermacoccaceae; genus Luteipulveratus; species Luteipulveratus mongoliensis. The sequence continues at coordinate 4,663,151 of NZ_CP011112.1, forward strand.
CCGCTTCACCCCGTCGAGTGTGCGGCGCGCGCTCGACACCGGGTTGTCGGCCGCGGACGTGATCGCGCACATCACCGCTGCCAGTCGTACGCCGGTGCCTCAGCCGCTGGACTATCTCGTCGGTGACGTCGCTCGCCGTCACGGCCAGGCGCGCGTCGGGTCAGTCGGGTCCTACGTCCGCAGCGACGACGAGACCGCGCTGGGCGCGATGCTGGCCGACCGTGAGCTCGCTCCGCTTCAGCTGCGACGGATCGCCCCGACGGTGCTCGTCTCGCCCGTGCCGGCCGGCACGGTGCTGGACCTGTTGCGCGATCACGAGCACACCCCCGTCGCCGAGACGTCCGACGGCGGACTGGTGCTCACCGCACGCGAGGCGCGCAGGGCGCCCGCCCGGCGTACGAATGCCCGGCCCGTCGCCGTCGAGCAGGTGGACGAGCAGGCGGCCGAGACCTTGATCGCGGCCCTGCGACGACGGGAGGCCAGTGAGGCGGAGCGGACCCTCACCCAGCAAGGGCCGCGCATTCCCGAGACCGATCCGACCTCGACCGTGACGATGCTGCAGGACGCCTCGGCCGAGCACGTCGCCGTCTGGATCGGCTACGTCGACGAGACGGGTGCGACGCGGCGCGCGCTGTTCCGGCCCGAGCGGGTCGACGGCGGACGCGCCGTGGGCACGATCGACGGCTCACCGGCGCGGCGGACCTTCGTGGTCCACCGCATCACCGGCGTCGCGCCGGCCGTCTGACCTCATCGACTCCGCGTCAGCTGCGTGCGCGGTAGAGGTCGCGCAGCACGCTGATCTCCGCGCCGTGGGCGATCAGCTCGCGGTTCATGTGCAGCACCAGGTGGCCGAACGGCGCGGCCTGGTCGATCTCGGTCGCCTGCGACAGCCCGACCGTGAACACCTGCTCCTCGTCGAGGTCCGCGATCGCCTGCTGCCACGCGTCGATCTGTCGGGTCAGCGCGGCGACCGCGTCCTGCGCGTTGCTGGCGAAGTCGACGCTGTCGCGACGCTTCTCGTGGCCACCGAAGGTGTGCTCGTAGCGCTCGAAGAACGCCTCGGTCAGGTGCGCGATGAGCCAAGCGATGGTGCGCGTACGACCGTCCGAGCCGTCGTCCGGCGGCCACTCCATGACCCACTCGCCCGCTCCGACCAGATGGTCAGCGGGCTGGGCCCCGTCACGCCGGCGCACGCTCCAGGCCCCGGGCGCCGGCTCCCAGGCCCATTCCTCGTCGGACAGGTCGTCCAGGGCGCCGCTCAGCACCAGCCACGAGAAGCCGAGCTGACTGCGCACCATGGCCATCGCAGTCGGCCGCTGCAGCATCGTCCAGTCGAAGTCCATGCGCTCACCCTGGCAGGAAGGACGGACACTGGGCCGGCGATCGCCCCACCCAGTGGGGCCCGTCGATCAGAAGAGGGCTTTCGCGCACTGTGCACTGCCCCGTCAGGTGGGGCAGTGCACAGTGCGCGAATAGGGGCCCTCGTCGAGCTCCGCCCCACGTGATGAGGCGCATGTCTCGACGAGCGCGGCGACAAAGGGCCGGCTAGAAGATGCGGACCTGGTCGGCCTCGGCGAGGTGCATCGCGTCGCCGGGCTGCACATCGAACGTCTCGTGGAACTCGGTCAGGTTGCGGGCGACGTTGGCGCGCTGGTCGGTCGGGCTGTGCGGGTCGATCGTCAGCAGCCGCTTGGCCTCGGCCTCGCGCGCCTTGCCGCACCACACCTGCGCCCAGCCCATGAAGAACCGCTGGTTGCCGGTGAAGCCGTCCAGCTCGGGCGACGGCGTCTGCTCCTGGGCGATCTGGAACGCCTTGTAGCCGATCGTCAGGCCGCCGAGGTCGCCGATGTTCTCGCCGACGGTCAGCTCGCCGTTGACCTTGTTGCCCGGCGCGTCCAGCGGCTCCAGCTCGTTGAACTGCTCGATGAGCTTCTGGGCGAGCGCGTCGAAGGCGGAGCGGTCGTCTTCGGTCCACCAGTCCGTCAGGCTGCCGTCGCCGTCGTAGCGCGAGCCCTGGTCGTCGAACCCGTGGCCCACCTCGTGGCCGATGACCGCGCCGATCCCGCCGTAGTTGACCGCGTCGTCGGCGTCGACGTCGAAGAACGGCGGCTGCAGGATCGCGGCCGGGAAGACGATCTCGTTCATGACGGGCATGTAGTACGCGTTGACCGTCTGCGGCGTCATGAACCACTCCTGAGAGTCGACCTCCTCGCCGACACGGTTGAGCATCCGGTCGACCTCCCAGGCGGCCGCGCGAGCAACGTTGCCGACCAGGTCGTCGGCGCGAATCTCGATGGCGGAGTAGTCCTTCCACTCATCGGGGTAGCCGATCTTGGGCGTGAACTTCGACAGCTTGTCCAGCGCCTTCGCCTGGGTCTGCTCGCCCATCCAGGGCAGCCCGCCCTCGAAGTCGCGTCGGAACGCCTCGAGCAGGTTGGCGACCAGCGTCACCATCCGCTCCTTGGCGTGTGGCGGGAAGTGCTTCTCGACGTAGAGCTGGCCGGCCGCCTCGCCAATGAGCGACTCGACGAGCTCGACGCCGCGCTTCCACCGCTCCTTGAGCTCGGGGATGCCGGACAGGGTGCGGCCGGCGAAGTCGAACTGCTCCTCGACCATCGCCTTCGTCAGGTAGGACGCACGGTCCGAGACCAGGCGCCAGGTCAGCCACGCGCGCCAGGTCTCGATCGGCTCGTCGCGCAGCGCCTCGGCGAAACCCGTGAGGTACGAGGGCTGCTCGACGTTGGCGGGGTCCAGCACTGTGGCGTCCGCACCGATGCCGTCGAGCCAAGCGTCCCAGTCGACACCCGGGGTGAGCGCCTCGATCTCGGCGCGCGACAGCTTGTTGTACGTCTTCACCGCGTCCCGGGACTTCACCCGGTCCCAGTGCGACTTCGCGAGCCGGGTCTCGAGTGCCATCACGGTGTCTGCGAGGCCGGCGTCCAGACCCGCGAGCCCGAGCAGCCGACCGATGTGCGCGACGTACTGCTCACGCACCTCGGCGTGGGCGTCCTCGCGGTAGTAGGACTCGTCGGGCAGGCCGATGCCGTCCTGCACGACGTAGAGGACGTTGCGCTGCGGGTCCTTGGCGTCAGCGATCGAGTAGAACCCGACGAAGCCGGACACCCCGGTGCGCTGCCACTGCCCGATCAGCCGGAGCACGTCGCTCGACGACTGCGCGGCCTCGACCTTGGCGAGGTCGTCGGCCAGCGGCTGGACACCCAGCTCCTCGGCGCGCGCCTCGTCCATGAAGGAGGTGTAGAGGTCACCGACCTTGCGGCGGGGCGTCCCCGCCTCGGCGTCGGACTGGGCAGCGTCCTGGATGATCTCGCGCATGGCGGCCTCGGAGGCCTCGCGGAGTCGGTCGAACGAGCCGAATCGTGCACGGTCAGAAGGGATCTCGGTCTGCTCACGCCACGTGCCGTTGACGAACCCGAACAGGTTGTCCTGCGGCCGCACCGAGCGGTCGAAGTTCTCGAGTGCGAGTCCGGACTTCATGCGTTCTCCTTGGAATCTGTCTGTGCCAGCGCACGTACGACGCGTGATGGCGATGGTCGCCCGAGCTGGGTGGCCATCCAGGTGCTCGTCTCCACGAGTGTGCTCAGGTTGACACCTGTCTCGATGCCTAGTCCTTCACAAGCCCATACGAGGTCCTCGGTCGCGAGGTTCCCCGTTGCGCTCTTGGCATAGGGGCAGCCGCCGAGGCCACCCGTCGAGGCGTCGACGACGGTGATGCCCTGCTGGAGCGCGGCGATCGTGTTAGAGAGGGCTTGACCGTAGGTGTCATGGAAGTGGACGGCAGTCGACTCCACACCAATTCCCTTGTCCTGCAACGCATCCAGCAGGCGCACGACGTGGCCGGCTGTGCCGACACCGATCGTGTCGCCGATGCTGAGCTGGTCACAACCCAGGTCCATCAGCCGCTTGCTCACGTCCACCACCTGCTCCACCGGGACTTCCCCCTCCCAGGGGTCACCGAAGCACATCGACACGTACGCCCGCACCCACATTCCGGCCTCGCGCGCACGCTCGACCACCGGCGTGAACATCGCGATGGACTCCTCGACGGACCGGTTGAGGTTCTTGCGCGCGAACGTCTCCGTCGCGGAGCCGAAGATCGCGATGGCACCGACCCCTGCAGCCAAGGCGTTGTCCAGCCCGCGCTCGTTGGGCACCAGAACCGGGCGGCGTACGCCGGTGCCCGCCTCTCCCAGCTGCTCCAGCAGGGCGGGCGCGTCGGCCAGCTGCGGGATCCAGGACGGTGGGACGAAGGAGGTGGTCTCGACGGTCTCCAGACCAGAGGCGAGGAGCCGGCGTACGAACTCGGCCTTGACCTCAGTGGGCACCACCGCCTTCTCGTTCTGCAGGCCGTCGCGCGCACCGACCTCGTAGATCGTGATGCGTTCGGGCAGACCATCCATCGACACCGTTGTCGGCAAGCTCATGCCGCCCATCGTCGCACCGTGCCCTCGGGCCGATGCCGCTGGTCGAGTAGGCGAGGGCCGTGCGGGAAGAGAAGGAGGGCGCTGGCGGTTACGCTCCTTGGCGTCGAGACCACAGGGAGCGTGCATGCCGGACGGACCACTGATCGTCCAGAGCGACAAGACGGTGCTGCTGGAGGTCGATCACCCGCAGGCTGAGGAAGCCCGTCGCGCGATCGCGCCGTTCGCCGAGCTGGAGCGTGCGCCCGAGCACGTGCACACCTACCGCGTCACTCCCCTGGGCCTGTGGAACGCCCGCGCCGCCGGCCATGACGCCGAGCAGTGTGTCGACGCGCTGATCCGCTACTCCCGCTACCCGGTGCCGCATGCGCTGCTGGTCGACGTGGCCGAGACGATGGACCGCTACGGCCGACTGCGCCTGGAGAAGGACGGCGACCGACTCACCCTCGTGACCACCGATAAGCCGGTGCTCGAGGAGATCCTGCGGCACAAGAAGATCCAGCCCCTCGTCGGCGACCGCCTGGACGACTACACGGTCGTCGTGCACAACTCCGAGCGCGGCGCCATCAAGCAGCAGCTCATCAAGGTCGGCTGGCCGGCCGAGGACATGGCCGGATACGTCGACGGCGAGGCGCACGAGATCGAGCTCGCCCAGGACAACTGGTCGCTGCGGCCCTACCAGCAGCAGGCCGTCGACGGCTTCTGGCACGGCGGCTCGGGCGTCGTCGTCCTCCCCTGCGGCGCGGGCAAGACACTCGTTGGCGCGGCCGCGATGGCCAAGGCGAGCGCCACCACGCTCATCCTCGTCACCAACACGGTCAGCGCCCGGCAGTGGCGCGACGAGCTCCTGGCGCGGACGAGCCTGACGGAGGAGGAGATCGGCGAGTACAGCGGTGCCCGCAAGGAGATCCGCCCGGTCACGATCGCGACCTACCAGGTGCTCACCGTGAAGCGGAAAGGCATCTATCCGCACCTCGACCTGCTCGATGCGCGCGACTGGGGTCTGGTCGTGTACGACGAGGTGCACCTGCTCCCCGCGCCAATCTTTCGCATGACGGCCGACCTCCAGGCGCGGCGTCGCCTGGGTCTCACCGCGACGCTGGTCCGCGAGGACGGCCGGGAGTCGGACGTCTTCAGCCTCATCGGGCCGAAGCGGTTCGACGCGCCGTGGAAGGACATCGAGGCGCAGGGTTACATCGCGCCCGCCGACTGTGTCGAGGTGCGCGTGACTCTCAACGAGACTGACCGAATGGCTTATGCCACAACGGAACCCGAGGAGCGCTACCGCTTCGCGTCCTGCGCGACGGTCAAGGATCCGGTCGTCGAGCAGCTCGTCGCCAAGCACCGCGGTGAGCCGACGCTCGTCATCGGTCAGTACCTCGATCAGCTGGAGACGTTGGCCAACCGCCTTGACGCCGACATCATCACGGGCGAGACATCCGTGACCGTGCGACAGAAGCTGTACCAGCAGTTCCGCGAGGGCGAGATCTCCACGCTCGTGGTGTCCAAGGTCGCGAACTTCTCGATCGACCTGCCCGAGGCGTCGGTCGCGATCCAGGTGTCCGGCACGTTCGGCTCACGCCAGGAAGAGGCTCAGCGTCTCGGTCGGGTGCTGCGGCCCAAGGGCGACGGACGGACCGCGCACTTCTACACCGTCGTCGCGCGCGACACCGTCGATGCGGACTTCGCCGCGCACCGGCAGCGCTTCCTCGCCGAGCAGGGTTACGCGTACCGCATCGTCGACGCGGACGATCTCCCGACGCTCGCCTGAACGTTCATCGCCTCGTCGAAAGGGCGGTCTCTCTAGCCGCAGCCGGAGCGCTCGGGTGGGAACCACGAGCCAGTACGCCCGTGAGTGCAGCCATCGCGATCACAAGGGCGACGCTGATCCAGGCTGCGATCTCGGCGGCCGACGCGTAGTCGGTGGCGCCCGACGGATGGTCGCCGAGCACGCTGAAGAACACGGATCCGACGACAGCCAGTCCCGCTGAGCCGGCGAACTGCTGAGTGGTGTTCAGCGTCCCGGAGGCGATCCCGGCCTGTCGGGGCTGCACACCTGAAAGAGTCGCGCCGATGAGCGCCGGAAGGATCAGGGTGTTGCCCAGCCCCATGAGCGCAAGTGCCGCAGCAAGCCACGGGACGCCGATGTCTCCGCCCTGCACCTGGAGCATCGCAGCCAGCAGAACGGTCGCGACGAGATCGACGGCGCAACCGAGCAGAATGACCCTCGTCGCGCCGTAGGAGACGATCAGACGCTTTCCGACGAGTGGTGCCACGACTCCCGCGAGCGCCATCGGCGCAAACGTCAGCCCAGCCCGCAGCGGCGTGAGCCCGAGTCCGTTCTGGAGCAGCAGACTGACCACGAAGATGCTGCTGGTGAAGTACGCCATGAAGGCGACGCTGATGGCCAGGCCCGCGCTGAACGTACGGACCCCGAACAGCGAGAGGTCCAGCAGCGGCGCACCACCACGCGCGAGCAACCGGCGCTCGTACGACAACGTGAGCAGGGCCGCAGGGACTGAGGCCACCAGCATGATCCAGCACCAGGTCGGCCAGCCTTCCCCACGGCCGAGCACGAGCGGTACCAGGGCGAGCGCCAGCGAGCCCGAGACACCCACGACACCGACAGGGTCCAAGGTGGCGTCCCGGACGATCGCCGCCGGCGGTAGCACCCGTGCGGCCAAGGACAGGACCGCAAGCCCGACCGGGAGGTTGAGCAGGAAGATCACCCGCCAGCCCAGGCCGAGCACATCAGCGTCCAGCAACAGCCCACCGAGGACTTGCCCGAACACGCCACTGACTGCGGCCGTGACCCCGAACCAGGCCAACGCCTTGGGTCGCTCCGCCGCCGTGAAGCTGCTCATGATGAGAGCCAAGATCTGCGGCACCATCATCGCCGCAGCCAGCCCTTGAACGAGCCGTGCGGCGACCAGCTCACTCGGAGTCTGCGCAATGCCGCACAAGACCGAGGCGGCCGTGAAGGCCGTCATGCCGAGCAGGAACATCCGGCGGTGGCTGAACAGGTCGCCCAGACGTCCCCCGGTGACCAGGCCAGCGGCATAGGCGAACGCATATCCACCGACAACCAGCTCCAGCGCCACCTGTCCGGCTCGCAGGTCGTGCTGCAGCGACGGGATGGCGACATTGACCACGTTGAGATCGAAGCCGTACATGAACATCGCAGCGAGGACGACCGGCAGCAGCAGCCGATGGCGGGTTTCCGAGGGCGACATGGATCTCTCCTGAAGTAGTTCGATGATCTTCGACATGTCGAAGATCATCGAACAATACAAGAAAGTTCGACATGGCGGAAGACTCGATCTACGATCGATCCGTGACAGTGATGACGGATGGGCTCCATCCCGACGTGAGCGAGCTGCAGCTGGCGAGGGTGCTGGCGGCACTCGGCGACCAAGGACGTTTGACGACTGTGCAAGCCCTGGCGCGGCTCGGAGAGTCCGACTGCACCAGGCTCCAGGCCGATGCCGGCCTCGACATGAGCCGGTCGACTTTCTCTCACCACCAGAAGGTGTTGCGCGAAGCAGGCATTCTGCATGCGCGGATTCATGGCTCTCAGCGAATGCTGACGCTGCGCCGTGACGACCTCAACGCCCGGTTCCCGGGCCTGCTCGACGCCGTGCTCGCCACCCCCGCCTGAGCCGGAGCCCTGCGTGGCGCCGTCGGGACAGCGGTAGGAAAGTGGTAGCACCGCCGGTAGCATGACGGTATGAAGCTGAGCGTGAGCCTCCCGGACCCTGACGTCGAGTTCCTCGACGCGTTCGCGCGAGAACGCGCTGAGACTCGCTCTGCCGCGCTACTCCAGGCCGTGCGCCTCCTGCGCGCCCGCGAGCTCGAGGGGGCGTACGAAGAGGCGTTCGGCGAGTGGCACGACTCGGGTGAGCGCGAGCTGTGGGCCGCAGCGACGGAGGACGGCCTGGATGATCCTGCGCGGTGAGGTCTGGCTCGCGGATCTGGATCCACACCGAGGATCTGACGCAGCCAAGCAGCGCCCCGTCGTGATCGTGAGCAACGACGGCGCGAATGCCGCCGCGAGCCGTCTTGAGACCGGGGTTGTCACGGTCGTACCAGTGACCTCCAACGTGGCCCGCGTCCTGCCCTTTCAGGTCGCGCTGACACCGCCGGACTCGGGTCTACGGCGCGAGTCCAAGGCGCAGGCCGAGCAGGTTCGCTCGATCGACGTCGGGCGACTCGGCAGTCGGCTCGGACGGCTCAGCCCCACAGCGCTGTGGCAGGTGGACGAGGCGTTGCGCCTCCACCTCGCGCTCTGATCAGCGAGGGCTCAGCCGCGCAGGAACGCCAGCACGGCGACCACGCGGCGGTGCTGGCTGCTGTCGCCGCCGAGGCCGAGCTTGGCGAAGATCCGCTGCGTGTGCTTCTCGACGGCGCCCTCGGTGACCACCAGCTGCGCCGCCACGGCCTGGTTGGTCAGCCCCTGCGCCATCAGCTCCATGACCTCTCGCTCGCGCGGCGTCAGCGTCGCCACGGGGTCAGGGCTGCGGCGACGGGTCATCAGCTGCGCCACGACCTGAGGGTCGAGCACGGTCCCGCCGGATGCGACGGACTCGACATTGGCGAGGAAGGCGTCGATCTCAGCGACGCGGTCCTTGAGGAGGTAGCCGACGCCACCGTTGCCGCTGGCCAGGAGCTCATCGGCGTAGGACTCCACGACGTACTGCGACAGCACCAGGATCGGTGCCTCCGGCCACGCCTTGCGGATCTCCACACAAGCGCGGAGCCCCTCGTCGGTCTGCGACGGCGGCATCCGCACGTCCGCGATGACGATGTCCGGCCGCTCACGCAGCGCGGCCTCGACCAGCGACGGACCGTCAGCGACGCCGGCCACGACCTCGTGACCGGCATCGCCCAGGATCAGCTGAAGGCCTTCACGCAGGAGGAGCGAGTCATCGGCGACCACCACGCGCATCGCCCTCGTGTCTCCCCACTGCGGCCGGCGATCACCCCGAGGCGGCTGCTCCAGGGCTCGCCGGGATCGTAGCCCCGAGCACGGTGGGACCACCGTCCGGGGAGTCGAGCGTCAACGTGCCATCGACCGAGCGCAGCCGCTGCTCCAGGCCGATGAGACCGTGCCCCTTCGCGAGGTGAGCGCCGCCGGTGCCGTCGTCGGTCACCAGGATCATCAGGTCGCCGTCCCGCTCGGTCAGCTCGACCGACGCGCTGGTCGCCCCGCTGTGCTTCGCGACGTTGGCGAGGGCCTCGCTGATGACGTAGTAGGCCGCCTGCTCGATGTGCGGCTCGTAGACACTCGCCCGCTCCGGGATACCCGCCCCCACGGTCACCGGCACCAGTCCCCGGGCGGCCGACTCGCGTACGGCCGCGACGAGCCCGCGGTCCACCAGGATCGGTGGCGCGATGCCACGGGACAGCGAGCGCAGCTCGTTGAGCGCCTCCTGCGTCTGCTCGACGGCGATCCGCAGCTGGGCGGCCTCCTCCGACCCGCCGTCGGTCTTCGCGATGCGGCGCTCCATACGGGCCAGGTCCATCTTGAGGCGTACGAGCCGCTGCTGCGGGCCGTCGTGGATGTCGCGCTCGAGCCGGCCCAGCTGCTGCGCCTCCGCGCTCCGCCCGGCCGTACGCCCCTGCTCGAGCTCGTCGATCTCCCGCTCGAGGTAGGCGCGGCCGGACAGCAGCGACTGCGAGATCCCGGCCTGCAGCTGGCTCAGCAGGGCGGTCACGAGCGGCAGCAGCAGGAGCGCGAGTACGCCGATGATGAGATAGAGGGTCACGGCGCCGGAGTAGGACTCGATCCCGATGATCTCGGGGAAGTCTTTGTTGTTGGGGATGTCGTAGAGGTAGTGACCCCACACCGGATAGCTGAGCCCGCCGAGGACCAGCGCCCACCAGCCGAGTGTGATCGCGAAGGTCGCGGTCGACACCGGGAAGATGACCACCGCCCACACCACGTTGAGCCAGCCCTGGGGGTCGCGCAGCGCCGAGATCGCCCGCCGCAGACCGGACTCGCCCTCGCGCCGCTCGATCGGGCGCGGCAGCGGCGCTTCCACGCCCATCCAGTGCCGCAGCGTGCGTCGCTCGGTGTGCGCAAGGCCGCGAGCGAGCGCCAGCACGCCGACGAGCACGAACAGGCCGCCCACGAGGATCAGCAGCGACACCCCGAGGGCCACGCCGATCACGACCAGCACGAAACCGATCAGGTGGGTGGGCCACGAGAACAGGAGGTACGCGCTCGAGGACAGAGTCCGGCGTACGACTGATCGCCCGGGCGTCCGACGGGAGGGCTCGGGCACGGCTGACGGCGGGAGAGTCTGCTGCATGGCGGGTGTCGTGGACATGTTCATGACGCTAGGCATCGGTCCACAGCGAACCTATCCCGCGAGCAGGCCACGTCGCTGTCGGGTTAGCCCGACAGTGCTCATCGCGCGTGGTCGACCTCGAGCACGATGCGGATCCGCTGCCCGATCTGCTCTGCCTGACGAAACCGCATGCGCGAGGACGTGATTCGCCGCGGCAGCAGGGGCGCTCCCGCACCCAGCGTCACCGGTGTCATGCCCAGGATGATCTCGTCGAGCAGGCCCGCGTCGTCGAGCTGACCGACGAGGTCTCCACCGCCGAGCACCCAGATGTTCTTGTCACCGGCCGCCGCCGCGATCTGGTCGTACGCCTCCCGCACGTCTCCCTCGACGAACGTCACGTCGACACCTGGGATTGCCGGCAGCTCGCGATGGGTGAAGACCCACGCAGGGCGGTCGTCGTAGAACTCGTGCCACTGCGCCGGATTGGCCACCATGTCGTGCCGGTCGAGCATCCACTCGTACGTCGTCGCACCCATCACGAGCGGCCCGACGTCGGCGATGAAGACGTCCCAGTAGCCGTCGTCGACGTCGTGCGGGACCTCGAAAAGCCAGTCGAGAGAGTTGTTTTCGTCGGCGATGAAGCCGTCGAGCGTGCACGCCGTGAAGTATTGGACCTTCGTCATGACAGCAACGCCTCCGTATCGACCGCGGCCAGGCGGCGCGCGCCGCCTCGACATCCGTAGGACTCCAGGATCAACTCGGTCAGCTCGCGGCTGTCCAGCTCGCCGAGGACTGCCCACAGCGACACCCGAAAGCGAAACGTGTGCACGACCGGGAACGTGTCACGCCGTCCGGACAGCACCTGCGCCGTGTCCATCTCACCGGTCCAGAGCTGCACCAGCTCGCGATCCTGCTCGTCCCACCGCAGCCGCGCGAACTGGTGGCGACCGGCGTACCAGGCGGGTGAGCCCTCGTGCGCCTGTCCCAGGACCGCGTCGGGCAGTCGCCTGCACAGCGCGTCGACATCGTTCCAGCTGGCCATGACCCGACGTTAGAACGCGGGTCCGACACCCCACTTGATCGATCTTGCGGTGCTCTCAGACTCAGTCGTGATGAACGTGCTTGCAGCGACGCAACAGCGCCCGCACCCGAGCCATGAGCTCGGGAAGCCGGAACGGCTTGGTCACGTAGTCGTCGGCTCCAGCATCGAGCCCGACGACGACGTCCATGCGGCCCGACCGAGCGGACAGGATCAGGATCGGCATCCGATGGCCCGCACGGCGCAGCTGTCGACAGAGGTCCAGTCCATCAGCATCGGGAAGCTTCAGGTCGAGGATGACCATGTGCGGGCCTTCATCGACCGCCTCCATCGCGGCGATGCCCGTATCAGCGACCCGAACAACAAGGCCCTCCCGGCGCAGCGCTCGCGACAGCGGCTCCGCGACCGACGGGTCGTCGTCCACCAGCAAGACATGCGTCCTGCTGTCGTCCTCCACCACGCCAGTTCCCCTGCGCTCCAATGTCATTGCGACGGACCCAACGCGGTCACCCATCACTGCCCCTCTTGAGCCCAACCAATGCGCAGACAGATCGCTGAGGTCTTCCAAGCCACCCGAGCCAACCTCGCAGAGCGTGCTCATCGCGCTTCGGCTAGAGCGAGATCGGAAGTGACCTGGCGGATCACGTCCGTCAGACGTCGACCGGCGACCTGCCGCATACTCAGCCTGCGCAGTCCGACTCGCTCTCGCACGTCATTGACGGCCTCGGTCAGTCGCAGTCCCAACGGGGAGTGGCTTCCCGATGGATGTGGGGTAGTCCGTTCGAGGTCTTGCCAGACCTGGACCTGGAACGCATCCAGGCAGAGGTAGGTCCGCACCTGCTCGACCAGCGCGGGGTCGTCGGCCACGGCGACCATGTCTCCCCGATGAGCGATCAGCAGACGCAGGAGAACGGGCTCATCGAACTCGTGAGCCCACGGCTCGTACTCCTCGATGATCGCCCTCGCCCGTCGGTACCGCTCTCTGTTCGCACCCAACGACGTCCCCTCGACACCAAGGCCGATCATGTCGCTCGGTGACCAGTCCGCAACCTGCTCAAACGTGCTCACGCCGCCGTCCCTCCCGGAGTTCGCTGCCTTGAAGTCCTTTCGCTTCAGAGTCGCGCCGGTCGTCTACGTTGTGGAGTAGGTACGCGTTGGCTGACAACGTTGGCTGACAGCGTCGAGCGAATGGATCGGGTCTGTGGACTTCGGACGTGAGTTGCGCCGGCTGCGTGAGGAACGCGGCTTGTCCTTGCGCGCGCTGGGCGCTCGAACGCACTACTCGTACGGCTATTTGCACGACGTTGAGCACGGCCGGAAACGGGCAACATTCGAGCTGGCCGCTCGGCTAGATGAAGCCCTCGCCGCAGAAGGGCGGCTAGTGGCATGCGCGACGTCTTCGAGTCCAATCGGAGAACTCGCCTCTGGTGCGCCACCGGTCAGCGACCTGCAGGTCATCGCCTCTGTCTGGGAGTGGGAGTTCCTCCCCGAGAACCCCGACGCGAGCCGAAGCCGTGGCCGACGCATCGGCGCGGCAGACGTTGAGATGCTTCGATCGGCCCGCACACGCTACGAGAACATGTACCGGCAGGTCGGCGGCGTAGCCACTATCGGCCGCGTCTCTAGCTTCCTCGATCAGCACGCGACCCCACTACTGCATGGCACCTTCACCGATAAGACGGGGCGCGGGCTGCATCAAGCCGCGGCGAGTCTTGCTGCCGTGGCTGGAATCTGCGCCTTCGATGCCGCCGACCACGATCTGGCGCGGCGCTACTTGCACGATGCCCTTGGGCTCGCCCGCACTGGCGGAGATCGCGGCCTCGGTTGCTACGTCATTGCTCTGCTCGCAAACCAGTCGTTTCTTCTTGGCGACTACCCGCAGAGCCTGGCGTTCGCCGGAGCGGGGCTGCGCGCGACTGGACCGCAGATCTCGCAGGCGCTACGAGCAGACCTCTCGCTCACGCTGGCGAAGGCGTACGCACGCTTGGGTGCCGCGACGGACTCTCATCAACAGATGACCGCCGCCGAGCGTGCTGCCTCAAACATTCGTCCCGAGAATGAGCCTCCCGAGACCAGTTATATCCAGCCCGGCTTGGTCGAACTCCAGCTAGCCGAGGCTCTTACCCACCTCAATGACTTGAAGCCAGCACGCCGATTTGCTGAGCAAGCAGCGCGGATGCCAGCTCACCCCCGTGGACGCGTTCAACGCCTCGCCACTCTCGCCAGGGTTGAGTTGAGCGAGGGCGACGCGGACAGCGCTTCGGCCCTTGCCCACACGATGGTCGATGCGGCGACCGGCATGGAGTCCCACCAGCTCAAGAAGAGATTCGCCGAGTTGCGAGACCGGCTCTCACGTGTCGACTCTCCCGCAGTCGAAGGCGCAGTACAGCGGATCGAGCAGTTCCTCGCCGTCCCTCTCTAGCCGTCCCTGTAGCGTGGCCCGCAGATCTGGGGGCGTAGCGGATGGAGACCCGACCATGCAGTGGATCAACCACGGTGAGACAACGGTCTACGAGAACCCGTGGCTGACCGTCAACATGGCCGACGTCGAGCTCCCTGACGGCCGCCACCTGAGCCACACGGTTCTCCGCGAGAAGCCGGTCGCTCTCTGTGCTGCCCTCAACGAACGTCGCGAAGTCCTGATGCTGTACCGCCACCGATTCATTCCCGACACCTGGGGCTGGGAGGTGCCGGGTGGAGGTGTTGACGACGGCGAGAGCCTCGACGAGGCCGCTGCGCGAGAGCTGTTGGAAGAGACGGGCTGGAAGGCGACCGGCACCCTGAAACACCTCCTCAGTGTGGAGCCCGCCAACGGCATCTCGGATGCGACTTACCACCTGTACTGGACGGACCAGGTCGAGCATGTCGGCGAACCTGAGGATGACTTCGAGTCCGCGCGCCGTGAATGGATTCCGCTCGTCAAGGTCCCCGAGATGATCGCAGCAGGAGAGATTCGAGGCGCTGACACCGTCGCCGGGCTCCTGCTCCTTCACCACCGAATGGTCGGGGCCAGCGAGCAGGCGGTCGACATGGCGAATCGCTTACCGAGCGGCCGCGGATCGCGGCCCCACATCTGACGAACAGTCCCGCGCTAGGCGGACTCATGCGAAAACGAATTGCGAACAACGATGTTCGCAATTCGCCAGATTCTCACCCTGCTTACCGGCCCGGAGTCCTTCCGCCCGACGAGGCGCGATTGAGACGCATCTTGCGACGCCGGGTGACGTTGTACCACCACGCACGTTTGAACCGGGCCGGAATCCAGATGCGCGCTCGCTGCGGAAACCACTCTGGATCGGTCAAAGGGTCGCCGCCGATCCTGTCCGGATGGCCGTCCGTGGACCACCGCGGATTGCGGCCGAGCCACAAAGGTCCACGGTTATCACTGTGATGCGGGTACACCGTGTAACCAAGTAGCGCCTGCACTCGACCATGCTTGCCAACATTCCAGCTCGAGGAGCTGTCCCACGTGCCGTTGCGCCATCGCTTTTCAAAGTTCCTTGGGTCCTCCCGCCAGTCGCGAATCTCGGTCAGTAGCCAGGCATAGTGATCTACCAACCACGTGCCGTCCGTACGTTCTTCGATCGTGCGGACGAGATGCTGGACGACACGTGCCAGCGCTGGTTCGTCGCGCGCCGACAAAGCGCGCACCCGGGTCAATGCCGACATGACGTCTGCCTTGTCGCCCAGATAGGCAGGCACATCTTCACCCTGGTATGCGCGCATGATGGGCGGCCAGAGCAAGTCCTCAAGCACGGTCACAGCAGCGCTCAAGTCCTTAGCACGGTCGTGCTTCTCGTTCGACTTGATGGCGCTACGTGCGACTGCGAAGGAGACCAATCCACCCGTGAGTGTGCCGAACGCTGCAAGCACAAACGGGTCAGCCATCGTCGCCACCGCCGCCGTGCCTGCATCGAACACCCGCACGCATCATCGACGGCTCCTATTCCGGGGCGCTAGAAGGCCGATGCTAGGCGAACCGACTCCGCGAGGACGCGAAAAGTCAGTCCACCGGCCCGCCCATCTGCCTGCACCCTGCCTCAGGGCCGAGGCACGCTTCTCGGCGAATCAGTCGACGCCGAAGATCTGCTTCAACGGGTCGATAGCGAAGTAGAGGACGAACAGCACTGCGATCAACCACATCAGCGGGTGCACCTGCGACGTCTTGCCGCGCACGACCTTGATCAGGACGTATGCGATGAAGCCGGCGCCGATGCCCGCGGTGATGGAGTACGAGAACGGCATCAGCACGATCGTCAGGAACGCCGGCAGCGCGATCTCGATGTCGGCCCAGTCGATGTCCTTCGCCTGCTGCATCATCAGGAACCCGACGATGACCAGGGCAGGCGTGGCGGCCTCGTACGGCACGATGTCGACCAGTGGTGCGAGGAACGTCGCGAGCAGGAACAGGACGCCGGTCACGATCGAGGCGAGGCCGGTGCGCGCGCCGTCGCCGACACCTGCGGCCGACTCGATGTACGACGTGTTGCTGCTGACCGAGGCCGCGCCACCGGCCGCCGCGGCGACCGAGTCGACGACCAGGATCTTCTGCGCGTTGGGCGGATTGCCTTCAGTATCAAGGAGTTTGCCCTCGGCGCCGACCGCGACCATCGTGCCCATCGTGTCGAAGAAGTCAGCCAGCAGCAGCGTGAAGATCGTCAGCAGCGCCGCGACCGCACCGAGCGACGAGAACGACCCGAGCAGTGAGAAGTCACCCAGCAGATCGAAATGCGGCGTGGCCACGACCTCGTCGGGCAGCTTCGGGACGTTGAGGCCCCACGCGCTGGGATTGACGACCTTGCCGGTGGCATCCGTCTGGCTGCCGATGTCGGCGATCGCCTCGACAATGATCGCGAGCACGGTGGCGCCGACGATCCCGTAGAGGATCGCGCCCTTCACCTTCTTGACCAGCAGTACGACCATCGCGATCAGCCCGAGGCAGAAGACCAGGGTCGGCCAGCCGCGCAGGTTGCCGCCCACACCGAGCTCCAGCGGTACGCCCGCAGCCGGCTTGCGGACGAATCCCGCGTCCACGAACGCGATCAGCGTCAAGAACATCCCGATACCGATGGTGATCGCCGTCTTGAGCGACGCCGGGATGGCGTAGAAGACGGCTTTCCGGAAACCGGTCAGCACCAGGACCAGGATGATGATGCCCTCGAGCACCACCAGACCCATCGCGTCCTGCCACGACACCTTGGGCTGCGCGGCGATGCTGAACGCGACGAAAGCATTGAGGCCGAGGCCGGTCGCGAGCGCCAACGGGTAGTTGGCGTACGCCCCCATCAGGATCGTCATCACGCCGGCGACCAACGCCGTACACGCAGCAACGAGAGCGAGATTGGGCGACGTACCGCCGCCGAGGTAGTGGCCGGTCCCGTCCTTGACGGTGCCGATGATGAGCGGGTTGAGCACCACGATGTAGGCCATCGTGAAGAACGTGACGAAGCCGCCACGGACCTCTCGGGTCAGCGTCGAGCCGCGCTCGCTGATGCGGAAGTACTTGTCCAGGCCGTTGCTCACCTGCGGCGTTGTCGTACTCATGCGCGCAGACTAGGGGGATCGGTGGGTGCGATGCGGCCTTACGCTTGGCCTTGTGACCAATCCGGCAACGCCTCCGCACTACGACTCGGAGCACCCGACCGCGCTGCCCTTCGACACCCTGCGGGTGGTCGAGATCGGGATCGCGCTGTGGGCGATCGCTCTGGTGGCCGCGCTGGCCATCCCCGCACTGCACGAAGGTGACCGCGACTGGTGGCCCTGGGTGCCTGTCGCCGGCATGGCCTTGGGCGCGCTCGGCTGGGTCTACCTGCGCCGCGGCCGCGGCAACGCCGCCGAAGCCTGATTGCGCACCGTCAGAAGAGGCTGGCCCGAGAGCTCGTCTACCTCGCCGGTGTCAACAGCCGCCTGCAGCGCCAGAAATGAGACCTGTCTTGGTCGCACGATCGTGCCAGTCGGGTCGGCTCAGGGCTCGTGTGTGCCGGCCAGGATCCGTAGCGAGATCTCTGCACGCGGCCGTAGGTTCGAGGGGATCGCGCCCCAGGCCGCGTGGGAGTCTGGCAGGTTGCGCGACAGTGCCGCGATCCTGCTGGTGTCCGAACCTGTCCACTGTGCGTCGTCGTCTCTGATCGCATCGGCGTCCTCGACGGTGGCTGCCAGCATCGCAGCGTCCTCGAGATGGCGGTCCTTGTCGCGCGAGTCTTGAAGGTACGCACCGCCTTTCAGCGTCATCGCGCCTAGGACGTTCGGCACGCTGATCGTGACCGGTGGGTCGGCGGTGATGGTGCAGTCGACGGTCTTGCGCAGTGCGCTGGTCCCGCCGGGTGCCCGAGTCCGCCGATGAGCGTCCAGGACGTTGCCGGCATTGCTCGAGCCAGCTCGAATGCCTGGGGCCAAGGTCGCCCGAACCCGCCGGGTGGCGGCTGGACCTCCCACTGGGTCCGGGCGCTGGTCACAGCACTGACTCGAGGTACCTCGTCGCGGCTGCCTTCTCACGCGTCAACCCGCGCTCGATCAGGTCCAGTGCGGTGGTCACCGATCCGATGACGAAGGGCACCTCCGTGGCGTGTACGAGTACGTCACCCTCGGCGTCGCCGATCAGCCCGAACCGCTGCTCGAGCTCGTTCACGGCCAGCGTGTACCCCTCGACCCGATCCCCCTCTGCTCTGGTCAGGTCCAGGTCCACCCCGAGCTCGTCCTCCCCCAGCCTCGACACACCGCTCAGCGCGAGCTCGGTGGCCAGCGCCGCTCGAGTGCGACGTGTCTGGGTGTACCGCCGCGTGAGCGCCCGGTCACTCGCCAGCCGCACGAGCTCCTCGACCGAGACTTCGCCCAGTCGCCGCTTCAGACGAGATCGGGCACTTCCGACCAGCCGTGTGGTCTCCCCCTGCTGGAGCAGCTCGATCGCGGCCCAGGCTGTGTTCGCGGTCCATCGCCGGCCGCGGCTGTGCTGCCCTCGAAGGATGGACGTGACGCTTTCGTCGTCCACCAGCACTGACCGCCCGACCCGCCGTACGACCTGCAGCCGGCCGGTCTGGGCAAGCCGCTGCGCCTGGCGCTGATTCACGCCAAGTCGGGTTGCCGCATCATCCAGCGTGATCTCCATAACTGAAATAGTCGCTTAACCGTCTATATCAGTCAATCCTTCCACTTTGGCGACCCAACTGGGCACACCAACGGCTCGTTCCAACAGGCCATGACTGGGACCTCGGCGTGGCGTCCTGATCGTCAGGTGGTCGAGTCTTCGTCGGACTCGTCGTAGACCGTCCGGTGGATCTCGTGGCCTTCGTCGTCCTCGTCGTACGTCTCGGTCACGGTGGTACGACGGCGGTGGCGGCCGTAGTAGTTGACCGCGATCACGGCACTGCCTGCGAGCATCAGGATCACGCCGGTCGTCTGGATGTCGAAGCCCTTAGGCTCCCACCTGACCGCGAAGGTCAGGATGGATCCGAAGACGAGCATGCCGATCCCGCCGCCCATTACTGCACCAGGTCTATGGCGAACTCGTCGAGCACCGGTGGGTCGATGTGCTCGGGCTTCGGCGGTGCCGCGTCGGCCTCGGAGTGCGCACCGCACCCGTGATCGAGCGAGACGACGGTGCCATCGGATGGTGACCAGGCGCTGGCGCAGACGCCGAACACCTGACGGAGCACACCGGACATCGGCACGAAGTAGCCACACGTGGAGCACGGAGCCGGGGCCTGCTCGGCCAGCTCGGTGTGCGGACCGTGGTCACCGTCGTACCAGCGCTGCGCGGCGTCGTCGCGACCCTCGCCCGACAGCACGCGCGGGCGGCCGAGGCCCAGCTCGAAGAACGCCATCTCGTCGACGTCCTCCTCGCCCGTGGCCTCGAAACCTGCCTCGAGCAGCGGGTCGGCCTCGACGAAGGCGGTGATGTCGCCAGGGCCGATGTCGCCGGGAGCCAGGCGATCGGCGTACGGGAGCCACTCGGGCGACAGCATCGCGGCGTCGCCCGGGACGAGGTTGGTCTCGCTGACCGTCGCGAACTTCTGGCGGGGCACCCGCGCGACGGTGACGGCCCAGAGCCAGCCCGGATAGGCGCGGCTGGTGCACTCGAAGTAGTGCGTCGCGACGCGCTCCCCGTCCATGGTGACGCGGACGTGCTCGCCGACGGTGCCGGGCGTGGCGATGCTCTCGGCCGCCTCGCGTGCCAGGTCCACGGCAGCAGCCAGGACCTTGTCCTGCTTGACGGTGCCGTTCTTGGGAGCCATCAGAAGATCACGCCTCGATGTCGTCGGCAACGGCGCGCAGCACCGCTGCCACCTTGGCGGCTTGCGCCTTGTCGGGGTAGCGCCCCTTGTGCAGGGAGGATGACACGCCATCGAGCAGCTTGATGACGTCTTCGACAATCACGCTCATGTCGTCGGCGGGCTTGCGGTGCCGCTCAGAGAGCGATGGAGCCGGGTCGAGCACCTTGACGCTGAGCGCCTGGGCACCGCGACGGCCGTCGGCCACGCTGTACTCCACACGGGTCCCGCCCTTGAGGGTCTCCACGCCGGCCGGGAGCGCGTTCACGTGCAGGAACACGTCCTGACCGTCATCGCCGGAAACGAAACCGAAACCCTTGTCGGCATCGAAGAACTTCACCTTGCCGGATGGCACTGTCCACCTACTTGATCGTTGTCGGGTGCTGCCCGGCCAGTCGCACCATGACTTCAACGAAGCAATTCGCGATCGTCAGCGGTGGCGGCAGCACGGCAGCCTCTCAAGGTTATCCGCTGGAGCGCTACCTCTGAAATCCATAACCGCAGGTAGGCGCCCCGGCGGCACGCCTAAGGTCATCGGGTGCGTGAACGACAGGATCGGCCCTTGTACGCCGTCGGAGACATCCATGGCCACCGCGACGAGCTCGTGGCGGCCCTGCGCGAGACCGGTCTCGTCGACGACGCCGGCGACTGGACGGGTCAGGACGTCGACCTGTGGTTCATGGGTGACTTCGTGGACCGCGGCCCGGACGGGATCGGTGTGATCGACCTCGTGATGCGGCTTGCGGAGCAGGCGCGCGAGTCCGCCGGGACCGTGGACTCCGTACTGGGCAACCACGAGGTCCTGATGCTGGGCTACCACCGCTTCGGCGACACCTCTGATGCCACCGGGCTGCACAGCTTCGGGCTGAGCTGGCTGCGCAACGGCGGCCAGGAGTCGGACCAGGCGGGCCTCACCGACGAGCACATCGAGTGGCTGCGCACCCGGCCGGCCGTCACGCGGCAGGGCGAGCACCTGCTGATGCATGCCGACACCACCGGCTATCTCGACTGGGGCGCCACGATCGATGAGATCAACGCGACCGTGGCCGGCCAGCTGACGGGCGACGACCTCGATCAGTGGTTCACGGTCTGGCGCACCATGACCGCCCGCCACGCCTTCCGCGACAACCACGGCCAGGCCGAGGCCGAGCGGATGCTCGGGGTGCTCGGCGGCGAGCAGATCGTGCACGGCCACAGCATCATCGCCGAGTGGCTGGGCGTGGATCCCAAGGCCATCACCGGACCGATGCCGTACGCCGGCGACCGGGTTCTCGGGATCGACGGCGGCCTGTACGACGGCGGGCCCTGCCTCGTGGTCGAGCTCCCCTACGCCGATCCCGCCGCGAGCTAGATCAGCGCGAGCTAGACCAGGGCGAGCACGTCGGCCAGGCCGTCGACAACGTACGTCGCGCCGGCCTCGCGCAACGTCGCCGCGTCGTGCGGACCGGTCGTGACGCCGATGCCGGGGACCTGAGCGGTGCGCGCGGCGCGCATGTCGCCCGCGTGATCACCGACGTACGCCGTCGCTCCGTGCTCCTGCAGGCCGCGCGCCTTCGCCTCGGCGAACAGGTCACCGACGACCTCGTCGGGTGACAGGCCGACGTGGTCGAGCACGGCGGTGATGGCGGTCTGGACCTTGGCGCTCACGACCACGACTCGGCCGCCACGCTCGTGGATGGCGGCGAGCAGGTCGTGCGAGCCCGGCATCGCGGTGGTCATGTCGACGGCGTCGATCAGGTAGGCGGCGCGGTAGTCCTGCGCTGCGGCCTCGACCTTCTCCTCCGGCAGGAAGAGCGCCAGGTTGTCGTAGAGCGGTGCGCCGATCAGGGGCCACAGCTCCTCGTCGGTGGCGCTGCCGCCGTGCTTGCCGAGTGCGTGGTGCATGCACGCGACGATGCCGGCGCGCGAGTCGACGAGCGTCATGTCCAGGTCGAAGCCGACGACCAGCTCCGCGGTGTCAGTCATCGTGAGGTCCTTCTCGGTGCTCGATCGGCGGCTGCGTCGGCTGCTGGGGCGGGTAGTAGCCGGACGGCGGCGGGTAGCCGCCCGTGGCATAGCCCGGCTGCACGGGCGGCGGCTTGTTGGAGGTGTATTTCACGATGCCCCAGATGAAGAGCCCGAGTCCGGTCATACCGACCAGGAAGGGCAGCACGATGGCCAGCAGCAGCGTGCCGCCGACCTTGGTGGCGAGGTTCTTGACGAAGTCGCTGTCCAGGACGAGCACCTCGGACGTGCCGCAGGTGACGCGGTAAGCACCAGCGGGACCAGCGGTGAGCTCATAGCTCTCCTGCCAGCGCTGCCCGTCGTTGGAGACCGACTTGCCCGAGGACGTACGCAGATCGACCGGCTGGCCGTCCGGCCCGGTTGCGGTGCACTGGACCGGTGACGGCGTCTGATCGGAGCCGGCGGTCGCTCCGTCGCCGCCCGTCGTGATGCCGTCAAAGATGAACAGCTTGACCTGCTCGCCGGCGTCGAGCTGGACCGACTCCCCAGGCTTCAGCCGTTGGGCGTCGTCGATCGTGTCCACGGTCCGGCTGATCCCGAACCACAGCGCCCCCACGAAGATCGCGGGCGCGAGCAGGAAGAACAGCAGCGCCCCGACCACCATCCGCTTGACGCCTTCGCGCTTTGTCGGCATGTCTCCCCCTCGTCAGACTGCGGACTTGTCAGTGCTGCCCGGCCACGAGATGACCTGCCAGCGGTCGCGCGCCACGTCCACCTCGGCGGGCACGCAGTTGGGCAGGAAACGCTTGGCGGCCAGATCGTTGCGGACGTTGTCCGACAGGCGCGGGATCACCAGTGACATCACGCCGCCGTGGCTCACCACGAGGACGGTCTCACCGGGATGCGCATCGGCGATGTCGTCCAGTGCGTCCCTGACGCGGTCCACCACCTCGTGCCCGGTCTCCCCGCCAGGGATGCCGACGTCCAGGTCATCGGCCAGCCAGGCGTTGAAGACCCGCTGGGCCCGCGGATCGTTGTAGGGCACGCCGGCCAGGTCACCCACGGCGTACTCCTGCAGACCGGCGATGACCCGCTCGCCCACACCGAGGACCCCAGCCGCGACCTGTCCGGTCTGCACCGCGCGGTCCATGCGGCTGGTGTAAACCGCCGTCACGCCTCGGTCCCGCAGAGTCGTGGCGAGCTCGGCGGCCTGCGAACGTCCCTTGTCGGTCAGCCAGCCGCCGTCGTCGGACAAGACTCCGTGGACGGCGTACTCGGCATCGCCGTGGCGGGCGACGAGGAGCCTGGTGGGTGTACGCACGCACTCACCCTATGAGGCGGTCCGGGCGCGTGGGCCGGGCCGCCGAGGACGGCAGCGAGACCTCGAGTCCGAGACACCCAGCGAGGTCCTTGATCTCACGTCGTACGGCGGCTCCGAGAGCCTTCGAGAACGTCACGTCCTCGTGGATCGCGTTGACCCGCAGCACTCCCTTTGCATGGTCCGCGGTCGCGTCGACCTTGCCCACGAGGCGGTCGCCGTGCAGGACGGGGAGGGCGTAGTAGCCCCAGCGACGCTTGGCCGCCGGCTTGAACATCTCCAGCTGGTAGTCGAACTCGAACAGGTCGACCATGCGCTTGCGGTCGTAGATGAGGCGGTCGAGCGGCGACAGCAGGGCCGTACGCCCGGCGAAGGGCTGGCCGAGCAGCGTCGGGTCGACGCGCCACGTGCCCCGGACGTCCTCGACCACCGCCTGCTCACCGACATCACCGACGTCGAGCGGCTCCTCAGGGCAGTCCGGCCCGGTCGCGCGGGCGATGCCGAGTGAGCGCAGCCGCCGCTCGTTGCGAACCCGCAGCGCCTCGTCCGCCGGCACGACCGGGTCGTCGGCGTAGACCCGAGAAGCCAAGTCCCACAACCGATCTCGGCCACGGCGTCCGACCACTGCGACGTCGCCGCGCTGCATCAGGCAGTCGAGCATCCGGCCGACGTTGCGGTTGTTGTTCCAGCCCGTCGACTGCCACGGCACCTCACAGATGTCGGGCAGCTCGCGGGACGTGAGCGGCCCGTCCGTCTCGAGCCGGACCAGGATCTCTCGACGGCAGGCTTCGTTGGTCCGCACCCACTCACCGGCGTACGCCTCCCACGGCTGCAGGTCGTGGACGCCGGGCCACTGCGCCATGTCGGCGCGGTAGAGCGCGAGGTCCTCACGGGGCCGCAGCATCGTGCGGAACTCGACCAGAGTCTGGTCACGCACCGCTCTCGCGAGCTGCTCCGGGTCGTACGCCGGACCGAGCCGGCTCCAGGCCACCAGGTCTGCACTCGGCGCGACCGCCTTGACCGCGTCGACCTGCAGCAAGGTCAGGTGACGCACCACGTCCATCAGGTCAGTGGGTCGCTGCCGGTCCAGCAGCTGGGCACGCACAGCCAGTCGCCGAGCATCAGCGCGCGAGAGCTCGTGGACGGTCACCCTTGGAGGCTAGGCGTGCGCACCGACGGCGACTACCCCGCGGCGGACCGCGCGATCTGTCGGTGGACCTCGACGTGGGCCCGCACGGGCGCCATCAGCTCCTCCTCCGACATGGTGGAGATCCGCTCCAGCTGCTCACGCGCGTGATCGGTGCTCGGGGTGACGATCTGCACCCATGCACCGGCCGGCGCCGGCAGGGTCATCCCGGTCATCTTGACCTCGACGTCGCCGACCGCCGGATGCCGCACGGTCCGGACGCGCAGCGGGGGCGCCGCCACGTCATTGCGCTCCCACATCCGCGCGAAGTCCGTGCTCGCGCCGCACATCCGCTCGATGTACGCCCGCCACTCCGGGTCATCGACGTATTTGCCGTACGCCGAACGCAGGTAGGCGACCATCCGCCCCACCTCGTCGGCGCGGGTGACGAACGGGTTGCAGCAGTCGGCCAGCGTGAAGATCTCCCACAGGAGATTGCGCGGCCGACCGTCAGAGGCGGTCTTGGTGCACCGCGGGAACAGCCGCTCGTAGGCCTCGTTGCAGGCCAGCAGGTCGTACTTCGCGCTGACCACGCTGGCCGGCAGCACTCCGAGGTGGTCCAGGATCGTCTGCAGCTCCTCGGGCAGCGTGCCGTCGACGGATGCGCTGGGGACGCTCGGCACGCCGGCCATCCGATAGAGGTGCGCCTTCTCGGTCTCATCGAGCGACAGGGTCCGGGCCACGGCGTCCAGCACCTGCACGCTGACGTTGATCGGCCGTCCCTGCTCCATCCAGGTGTACCAAGTAATCCCGATCCCGGAGAGCTGGGCGACCTCCTCGCGACGCAAGCCCGGCGTACGACGCCGAGAGCCGGCCGGCAGGCCGACGGACTCCGGGGTGACCCGCGCCCGTCGCGACTTCAAGAAGGCGGCCAGCTCAGCGCGGCGTACCTCCTTGACGACGCGAATGCCGTCCAGCTCAGAGATCGTCATGCAACCATCCTGACTCAGGACACCGACAACAACCAGGTGCTGTCAGTACCCGTATAAGCGGGCTCCTGTTACCGGTGTCAGAACGCGCGCACTCTCGTCGGCATGACCCAGACGACCACTGCGCCCGCCCGATCGGCGCCGCCCAACCCAGCCTCCGCCGTACGACCTGGCCTGCTGCTCGCCGTCCTGCTGACCGCCCAGTTCATGGTCGGCCTGGACCTGGCCATCGTCAACGTCGCGATCCCCTCGATCCAGTCCGACCTCGGCGCCACCGGCTCGGGACTGCAGCTCGTCCTGTCCGGCTACGTCATCTCGTACGCCGTCTTGCTGGTCACCGGCGCGCGGCTCGGCGACCGCGTCGGGCAACGGACCATGTTCACCACCGGCCTGATCGTGTTCACCGCGACCTCGCTGGCCTGCGGACTCGCGTGGTCGACCAGCTCGCTCATCGCGTTCCGGTTCCTGCAGGGCGCCGGCGCGGCGGCCATGGTCCCGCAGGTGATGACCCTCATCCAGGTCACCTTCACCGGCGCGGCACGGGGCAAGGCGCTCGCGCGGTACGCCGCCGTCATCTCGGGCGGTGCCGTCGTCGGTCAGGTGCTCGGAGGGTTGATCGTCACGGCGGACATCCTCGATACCGGATGGCGCGGCGTGTTCCTCGTCAACGTGCCAATCGGGTTGGCAGCGTTGATGATTGCGCCTCGAGTCATTCCCGGTGGCAGTGCTCGGCCCGGACATCGCCTCGATGTGAAGGGACTCCTGCTGCTGTCCCCCGCGGTGCTGCTGATCGTGCTGCCGCTCGTCCTCGGGCATGACCAGGACTGGCCGGCGTGGACGTGGGTCGCGCTGGCCGCCAGCGTCGTCGTGCTCGCCGGATTCGTCGTCGTAGAGCGGTCCGTCGCGGCGCCGCTGTTCCCCGGCCGGCTGATGAAGGCACCCGGTCTGGTGCCGGCGGTCGCGTGCAACACGCTGGTCATGGCGACGTTCGCCGGGACACTGTTCTCCACGGCGATCCACATGCAGGGTGCGCTCGGCTACTCGGCGTTGCACACAGGGCTGTTGTTCGTGCCGATGGCGGTCGCCTTCGCAATCGCGAGCATGAACTGGGGCAAGATCCCCGTGCGCCATCACCCGGGGATGATCCGACTCGGGCTGCTCCTCGCCGCCGCGACCCTCATCGCCATGGGCCTGCTGCTGCGCGACGGGCGCGACTTCGGCCCGGTCGAGATCGCAGTGTTCACCCTCAACGGGTTCGGCTACGGCTTCGCGATGAGTCCGTTGATGACGACCGCGCTGAGCAAGGTGCCGCTGGCCGAGGCCGCGGATGCCAGCGGCTTCATGACGACCTCCGTCCAGCTGGGCAACGTGATCGGTGTCGCGACGTTCGGCACGCTCTTCCTGACACATCTGGAGGAGCACGTGGTGCACGCGTCGGCGCAGGCGTTCGGTCTCACCCAGATCGTGGAAGGCGTGGTGATCGCGCTCGCTGCAGCACTCGCGATCGTGGCCACCCGTCCCCGCGCCGTGCCAGCCGTCGCCCAGGTGCAGCCCGAACCCGCCACCTGAGCCGCCCGACCTGCGTGTCCACCGATCGGTGGACACGCAGGTTCAGCCGATCGGGCGTCGCGGCGGACGACCGGCAGACGCCAGTCTCGATGTATGAGCACCGACACCCGCACGTTCGATCCGCAGACCGACCATCCGATGCTGCGCGGCAACTACGCGCCGGTGCCGGTAGAGACCACCGCTCTCGACCTCGACGTCACCGGCACCATCCCCGACTACCTCGACGGCCGCTACCTGCGCATCGGACCCAACCCGATCGGCGAGGCGGATCACCAACGCTACGAATGGTTCTCGGGCGCCGGGATGGTGCACGGACTGCGCATCCGGGACGGCAAGGCCGACTGGTACCGCAACCGCTGGGTACGTTCCGTGGACGTCTCCCAGCGCCTCGGCGAGGAGTGGAAGGGCGGCCCGCACGGCGGAGGCTTCGACTTCGCGGCCAACACCAATGTCATCGGTCACGACGGCCGTACCCTCGCGATCACCGAGTCGGGACCGACGCCGTACGAGCTGGACGACGTGCTCGACACCGTCGGCCCGTCGGACTTCTGCGGGACGCTGCGCAACGGCTACAGCGCGCACCCGCACCGCGACCCGTTGACCGGAGAGCTGCACGCGGTGTCGTACAGCCCCCTGCACGGCAACCGGGTGACGTACACGGTGACGGGCACTGACGGTCGCGTGCGGCGCAGCGTGGACATCCCCATGCAGGCGAACGTGATGATCCACGACTTCTCGCTGACCCAGGACTACGTCGTCATCTACGACCTGCCGGTCGTGCTCGACCTCGGCGCCGCACCGAGGTCGCGCCCGGCTCAGGTCGTCGCGTCGATGTTCACGCGATGGGCTCGCCAGCACCCGATGCCGGGGTTCCTGGAGAACCAGCTGATGCGTGGCTCACAGCGCTCTGCGACACCGGACCTCGGACTCCCTTACCGGTGGAATGACCGCCACCAGGCGCGGATCGGAATCCTGCCTCGCGTGGGTGGATCGAACCATGTGCGCTGGTTCGACATCCCGGAGGCGTTCGTTTATCACACGCTCAACGCGTACGACGACGGCAACCAGATCGTGCTCGAGCTGGTGCGCTATCCCAAGGCTTTCGAGGACGGCAGCGATCCGGTCTCCGGGCTGCCGACCCTGGAGCGCTGGACCATCGATCTCGTCACCGGCTCGGTGCAGCAGGTCGTGCTGGACGACCGACCGCAGGAGTTCCCGCGCGTCGACGAGCGCCTCGTCAGCCGTCAGCACCGCTTCGGCTACAGCGTCAGCCACACCCTCGACGAGTACGGACTCGCGGTCCCTGATGCAGTGCTGAAGCACGACATCGCGAAGGGGTCTGTGGAGGCCGTGTCCTTCGGACCGGACACCGAGCCGGGCGAGTTCGTCTTCCATCCGTCGTCTCCCGATGCCGCGGAGGACGACGGCGTGCTCATGGGATTCGTCTATCACCGCTCCACCGACCGCAGCGACCTCGCGCTCCTCGACGCGGCAACGCTGGAGACGATCGCGACCGTCCACGTGCCGGCACGCGTACCTCATGGCTTCCATGGCAACTGGGTACCGACCGAGGCGGGCTAGGGTCGCTCACGTGGACCGTACGACCGCAGTGCCGCATCGTTCGCAGGCCGGGTGGGGCCCGCTGTGGGAGCTGTACGTCGTCGTCGGGTGTGTGGCCGCCGTCGCCGTCGTCCTCGTCATGGATCACGACAAGCTCGGCCGGGCGCTGGTCGCCGTCGCCGCGATCGTGGTGCTCCTGATCTGGACGTTCACGTTCGGTCGGCGATTGCTCTACTCGCGCCAGTTCGGTTGGCAGTCAACACTTTTCGCAGGGGGCGTGCTCGCGATACTGGCGTTCGCGCTCTGGTTCTCGGCGCCTGCGACGTCGTTGCTTCCTGTGATCTTTCCCCTGGCATTCATGTCGCTGCCGCTGCGGTGGGCGGTCGTCGCCACACTTGTGGCCAACGTCCTGCCGCCGCTGATCGTGCTGCTCAGCCAAGGATCTGACTCGCCCGACCTCGGCTACTCCGTGGCCGTGTGCCTGATGACCTTCGTGGTGAGCCCGGTCATCGGCGTCGTGATCACGCGGACGGCCCTCCTGAGCGAAGAACGCGCGTCGCTGCTCCAGGATCTGGCAGCCAGTCGCGCCGAGTCGGCCCAGCACGCGCACGAGGCGGGGATCGCCGCCGAGCGGGCGCGGCTCGCCCGCGAGATCCACGACACCCTCGCGCAGGGCTTCACGAGTGTGGTGACGCTCGTACAGGCGGTCGAGTCCGAACTCGACACCGACGAGGACGCGGCGCGACGCCACCTGACCTTGATCGGGACGACCGCGAAGGAGAACCTCGCCGAGGCACGCGCCATGGTGTCCGAGCTGACTCCGACGTCGCTGGGAGACGGCGACCTGGTGGCGGCGCTGCATCGAGAGAGCGAACGGCTCGCCGCCGAGACCGGCATCGTCATGACCGTGACCGGAAGTCCCACGCTGCCGCCACTCGGTACGGCGAAGGACGTCGTCCTCCTGCGCGCGACGCAGGAAGCGTTCTCCAACATTCGCCAGCATGCCCGGGCCAGCAACGCATCGCTCGACATCGATGTCACCGATGGCGCGGCTCGAATCTCGGTGTCCGACAACGGAGTTGGTTTGGTGAGCGAGAAGGCCGGCTTCGGGCTGCGCGGTATGCGCGACCGAGCCGAGCAGGTGGGTGGCGCTGTCACGGTGGGGCCCAGGGAGGGCGGCGGCACCGTCGTACGGATCGAGGTCCCCACATGATCGAGGTGCTGCTCGTCGACGACCACCCGGTCGTGAGGGAAGGTCTGCGCGGCATGCTCGACGCCGAGCCGGACCTCACGGTGGTGGGTCTGGCGGACTCGGGCGAGGAAGCCGTGACGCTCGCAGCCACGCTCACGCCCGACGTGATCTTGATGGACCTGCGCATGCCCGGCATCGACGGCGTCGAGGCGACCCGCCGCATCCTCGCGGTGGACCGGGACGTCGCGGTCGTGGTGGTCACGACCTACGAAACGGACGCGGACATCCTGCGCGCGGTGGAGGCGGGCGCCGCTGGCTATCTGCTGAAGGACGCCTCACGGACCGAGCTCGCCGAGGCCGTACGCGGAGCCGCGCGGGGCGAGACCGTGCTCGCTCCTTCGGTCGCTGGGCGACTGGTCCATCAGGTCCGTCGGCCAACCCGTGCCGGCCTGTCCGCCCGCGAGATCGAGGTGCTCGAGCGCGTCGCGCGCGGCCGGACCAACGCCGAGATCGGGCGGGATCTGCACGTGAGCGAGGCGACCGTGAAAACCCATCTGCTGCGGGCGTTCGCCAAGCTCGAGGTCTCGGACCGTACGTCGGCGGTCACCACCGCGATGTCCCTAGGCCTCCTGGACTGAACCTGTTCGTTCAGCGGACGGATTCTGTCCGCATCAGGGCGGATGCTGTCCGCATGAGCTACTTCATTCAGACCACCATCGACAGCGCGGACGCCCTGACCCAGGCGGACTGGTGGGCCGAGACCCTCGGCTGGCGGGTCGAGACGCCCGACGAGGACTTCGTCCGGTCGATGGTCGAGCAGGGCCGGGCCACGGAGGACCAGACGGTCCGCCACCAGGGCCGGCTCGTGTGGCGCGGCGCGGCCGCGATCTCGCCGACCGATCAGGCGGACGTCCCCGACCGGCCGCGGATGCTGTTCCAGGACGTGCCCGAGCCGAAGGCTGGCAAGAACCGCGTGCACTGGGACGTCCGGACCGGCGAGGACATCGACGAGGTGCGCGCTCGGCTCGAGAGCCGAGGCGCGGCGTACGTCGCCTCCCACAGCCAGGGCCCGTTCAGCTGGCACGTGATGACCGACCCCGAGGGCAACGAGTTCTGCGTCAGCTGAGTACGCCGACCGCATCCTTCGCGGACGACGTCACCTGCGCGCTCGCCGACTGGGCGTGGACGAGCGCGGCGTAGCGACCGTCGCGCTCCATCAGGTCTGCGTGGTTGCCGACCTCGACCGCCTGCCCGTGGTCGAGGACCACGATCAGGTCTGCGTCGCGCACCGTCGAGAGGCGGTGGGCGATCGTCAGCGTCGTGCGGCCGACGCTCAGGGCGTCCACGGCATCCTGGACCGCACGCTCGGTGCGGTTGTCCAGAGCGCTGGTCGCCTCGTCGAGGACGAGGACCTTGGGATCACGAAGGATGGTGCGCGCCAACGCAATTCGCTGCTTCTCGCCACCGGAGAACCGGTAGCCGCGCGCGCCCACCACAGTGTCGTAGCCGTCCGGCAGATCCTGGATCAGCTCGTGCACCTGGGCAGCCTTGGCTGCAGTGACGATCTCGTCGTCGGTGGCGTCCGGACGGGCGTAGCGCAGGTTCTCGCGGATGGTGGTGTGCAGCAGGTAGGTCTCCTGGCTCACCACACCGACCAGCTCGGCGACGTTGGCCAGGGCCATGTCGCGCAGGTCGATGTCGTCCAGGCGGACGTGCCCGCCGGTCGGGTCCATCAGGCGTGACACCAGGCCCGCCAGGGTCGACTTGCCCGAGCCCGTCGCCCCGACCAGCGCCACGTGGCTGCCCGCGGGGATGTCGAGGGAGACGTGGGATATGGCGTCACGGTCGGAGTCGGCGTACCGGAACGACACGTCCCGCAGCGTGACGTGACCACGAGCGTCCTTGCGATCCAACGCAATTGGCGTCGTCGGGTCGTCGATCTCAATACGCATGTCGAGGTACTCGAAGATCCGGCTGAACAGCGCCATCGAGCTGGTGATCTGGACGCCGACGTTGAGCACGCCCATGAGCGGGCGGAACAGCGCAGCCTGCAGGCCCGTGAAGGCGACCAGGGTGCCGATGGTCATGCCACCGCTGGTGGCGGGCATACCGGCCGCGAGATAGATGAGTGCCGGGATCGCGGCGAAGATGATCGACATCGACGCCATCCGCCAGCGGCCGGCGAGCTGGGACTGCACCTCGAGCTCGGTCAGCTGGACGGACGTGTCCGTAAACCGTTGGGAGAGCTGCGGACCCGACGCGAGCGTCTTGCTCAGCTGGACGCCGCTGATCGACAGCGACTCCTCGATCTGGGTCTGCATGTCGGCGAGCGCGCGCTGCGCTCGAGCCGTGATGGTGCGGCGCAGCCGAGCGACGCGGCGAGTCAGATAGATCGCCGGCGGGAGCACGATGAGGCTCAGCAGCGACAGGCGCCAGGAGAGCGCGGCCATGGCCACAGCCGTACCGACAGCCGTGGTGACGTTGGAGGCGATCGAGGTGGCCGAGCTGGTGACCACGGACTGCATGCCGTTGATGTCGTTGGTGAGGCGGGACTGGAGCTCGCCACCACGGGTCCGCGTGAAGAACGCGAGCGGCATGCGCTGCAGGTGTGCGAACACGTCAGTGCGCAGCCGGTGCATGATCTGCTGCCCGACGACGGTCGCGAGCCAGGTCTGGACGACGCCGAGCGCGGCGGTCAGCACGGCGATGCCGAGCATGAGGCCGACCAGGGTCAGCAGGAGGCCGACGTCCTGGTGCGGGATCGCGTCGTCGATGAGGTGCTTGGTGATGAAGGGGCTCGCGAGGCCGACGAGCGACGTCGCGACGATGAGACCGGTGACGACGGTCAGGCGGCCCTTGTAGGGGCGAAAGAGTGCGCCGATGCGGCGCATGCTGACGGGGTGCTCCTGCAGCTGCTGCAGGTCCTGGGGATCCTTGCGTGCGCCGGTCCCGTCGCCTCGGCGGCCGCGCATTCCCTCGTTCATGGGGCTGGTCATACACATCCCTTCCTTTCGTGAAGGTCATTGCTGAGGTTACCTCATTATTACTCAACCTCCGAATCGTTAAGATCATTCCCATGACGACGAGCGGGCCTGAGCGCGACCTCGGTTCGCTGATGGTCGAGCTCACCAAGCTCATCCGGCGCCGCTCCCTCACCGCCCTCGAACCCTTCGGCCTCTCCCCCGCCCAGGGCCGCGCCTTCCGCGTGATTGCGCACCACGACCGGGCCGAGCACGACGACACGGACGAGCTGCGGCTCTCCGGACTCGCCGAGCGCCTGCGCATCGCACCTCGATCCACCACTGAGGTGGTGGACCGCCTCGAGGAGCTCGGTCTCGTACGCCGCTCCCCCAGTCCCAGCGACCGTCGCGCCATCAGCCTCACTCTGACCGACAAGGGGCGCCAGGTGCGCAAGTCGATGGACCAGGCGCGCGTCGAGGGGACGGGTGACCTGTTCGGCGCCCTCACCACTGCCGAGCGCGGCACCCTCGCGCACCTGCTGACCAAGGCCCTCGACGACGCCGACGACCGCCGCTGAGAGGTCGCCAGCGATACTGACCCGCATGGGTGATGTGTGGGTCGTCGACGCTGTCCGTACGCCGATCGGTCGCTACGGCGGGGCACTCGCCGGCGTACGCCCGGATGACCTCGCGGCGAGCGCGATCGGCTCCTTGGTCGCCCGCCACTCCGACCTCGACCCGGCCCGCATCGATGACGTACTCCTCGGCGATGCCAACGCCGCCGGCGAGGACAACCGCAACGTGGCCCGGATGGCCACACTGCTCGCGGGCCTGCCGACCTCGGTGCCCGGCGCGACCCTCAACCGCCTCTGCGGCTCGGGCATGGAGGCCGTGATCAACGGCTCCCGCGCGATCGCGTCCGGCGACGCCTCACTCGTCCTGGCCGGCGGCGTCGAGTCGATGTCGCGCGCGCCCTGGGTAATACTCAAGCCGGACCGCCCCTACGCCCGCGGCCACGAGACGCTGCACTCCACGACCCTGGGCTGGCGGATGGTCAACCCGGAGATGCCGGACGAGCACACCATCGCTCTCGGCGAGAGCGCCGAGCTGCTGGCCGACCAGATGTCGATCAGTCGCGAGGAGCAGGACGAGTTCGCCGTCCGCTCCCACCAGCTCGCGGCGAAGGCCTGGGACAACGGGCTGTACGACGGTCAGGTCGCCTCCGTCGACGGCACCGACCTCGTGCGGGACGAGGGCATCCGCCCGGACACCTCGGTCGAGGCGTTGGGACGGCTCAAGCCGGCCTTCCGCAAGGACGGCACCGTCACCGCGGGCAACAGCTCGTCACTCAACGACGGCGCGGCAGCGATGTTCCTGGCGGACGACGACGGACTCGCCGCGCTCGGCGGTCCCGAGCCCTTGGCACGCGTGGTGTCCCGCGCCGTCCACGCGGTCGACCCACGCGTCTTCGGGATCGGCCCGGTCGAGGCGGCCAACAAGGCGCTCGCGCGTGCTGGCATCGCGTGGTCCGACCTGGCCGTGGTCGAGCTCAACGAGGCCTTCGCCGCCCAGTCACTCGCCTGCCTGCGGTCCTGGCCGGACCTCGACCCCGAGATCGTCAACGTCAACGGCGGCGCCATCGCGATCGGGCATCCGCTCGGCTGCTCCGGCGCCCGCATCGTCGGCTCGCTCGCTCACGAGCTGCGCCGTCGCGGCGGCGGGTGGGGCCTGGCGACCCTGTGCATCGGCGTCGGACAAGGACTCGCCGTCGTCCTTCACACCTGATCGTCAGGGCGCCGGGCTGGGAGGACCGGTCGTCCGGCACACTTGCCGCGTGGACTCCGATGCCGTCTTGGCGATGCTCCAAGAAGTTGCTGCCGAAGTCATCACCCCTCGCTTCCGGGCGCTGGCTGACGGCGAAGTGATGGAGAAGAACCCGGGCGACTTCGTCACGGTGGCCGACCACGAGGCGGAGGAAATCATCACCCGACGCCTGCAGGCCGCCTACCCGGACGCCCTGATCTTCGGCGAGGAGGCGGCGTCGGCCCACCCGCAGCTGTTCGACAGCCTGACCACGGTCGATCACTGGTTCACGGTCGACCCGGTCGACGGGACCAAGAACTTCGTGCACGGCTCACCCGACCACGCCGTCATGGT
The DNA here is from genome assembly GCF_001190945.1 of Luteipulveratus mongoliensis. Lineage (NCBI taxonomy): Bacteria > Bacillati > Actinomycetota > Actinomycetes > Micrococcales > Dermacoccaceae > Luteipulveratus > Luteipulveratus mongoliensis. The sequence continues at coordinate 4,698,001 of NZ_CP011112.1, forward strand.
CAGCGAGATCCAGGGACAGGACATCGTCCGCGCCTGGATCTGGCAGCCCGAGCTGCAGCACGCCTTCGTTGCCGAGCACGGTGCCGGCGCGTACGACAACGGCAACCGTCTCCCCGACCTCACCCCGGACCTGGCCGCCCTGCGTGGCGTGACCTCGCGCCGTTCGATGGTCGGCACATCGCTGGGTTCCCTTGCGCCACTTGACCTTTCGTGGGTCTGCTGCGGCGTGGACTACCCCCAGCTGTGCACCGGCGGCACGGACTACATCCTCTACGGACGCACCAAGCCCTGGGACCACGTACCCGGTGCGCTGCTGGTGCGCGAGGTCGGCGGCTACGTCGCCCGCACGGACGGCACGCCCTACCTCCCGACGGATGTGGAGGGTGCGCTGCTGGTCGCCGCCAGCAAGGACGTCTTCGACACGGTCCAGGCCCTCGTCGGCTGAGCGGCTCCGCCTAGCTCAAGTGCGTGTAGCACTCCGCCACACGTCGAGCCCAGTGCTGGCGGCGTTCGACCGGCGCCTCCCACCGGTGGAGCAGCGCAGTCTCCACGTCGACATCGCGCACATCGACCGAACCCCGTTGGGGCACAAGGCTTTTCGCGGTGACGTCAGCGCTGAAGAGCTCAAGCGTGCCGAGCCCGCACGCATAGGGCAGCTCCGGAAGCGCAGCGGCCAGAGCCACTCCTGCAGCCATCCCGACTGAGCTGTCGAGCGCACTCGACACCACCACAGGGATGCCACACGCGGACGCGACCTCCAGAGCAGCAGCAACGCCTCCAAGGGGAGCCACCTTGATCACCGCCACGTCAGCGGCCTCGAGCTCCACCACCCTCAACGGATCGTCGGCCTTGCGGATCGACTCGTCGGCAGCCACGAGCACGTCAATCCCTTGATGCGCCAACGCAACTCGCAGGTCACGCAGTTCCTCGACCGTCTCGCACGGCTGCTCGGCATACTCCAGCCCGTACGACGACAGCCGGCTCAGCGCATCCCTCGCCTGCTCGACGTCCCAGCCGCCGTTGGCGTCGACGCGGATCGCCGCGTCCGGCCCCATCACGTCGCGGACCGCGGCCACCCGGTCGAGGTCGTCCTGAAGGCTCTGCCCCGGTGCGGCGACCTTGACCTTGGCCGTCCGGCAGCCGTCGTACCGACCGAGGACGTCTGCCACCTGGTCAGCCGGCACAGCGGGAACCGTCGCGTTGACCGGCACGCTCGACCGCACCGCGGCCGGCCAGCCCACCCACGCCGCCTCGATCGCGGAGGCGAGCCAACGGGAGGCCTCCGCGGCGTCGTACTCCAGGAACGGCGCGAACTCGCCGTAGCCCAATGGGCCTCGTACATAAGCGATCTCGCGCTCGAGGACCCCCCGAAAGCGGGTGTTGAGCGGCAGCTGGACAACCCGGAGACCGTCGAGCAGGTCATCGAGCGCCGGGCGGGTCACGCCTGACGCCCTTCACGGCCGAACAGGACTCCAGGTCCGGGGTCGAGGACGAGCTTCAGATGGCTCAGGAACCGATCCTGCAGGTCCGGCAGCCGGTCGAGCGCGAACCATCCGACGTCCGTCGACTCCTCGTCACCGACGCCGGCGTCACCACTGACGTAGCGGCACCGGAACGCGTGGTCGAGATACTGCACCTGGTCACCGTTGGGATAGGTCGTGATGGCGAGCGCCTGCACGCTGACCAGCCGTTCGACCTCGATGTGCACCTTGGATTCCTCGAGCGCCTCGCGCACCGCGGTCACGTCGGGCTCCTCGCCGGGGTCGGTCATGCCACAGATCGGCGTCCAGCGACCGTTGTCGGCGCGCCGCACAAGGAGCAGCTCGGTCTCGCCCTCGTGCTCGCGCAGGACGTACGCCGTCGCGCCGGGCAGCCACAGCAGTCGGGTGCCGATGTGCTCGCGCAAGTCGGCGATGTACCGCGGTCGAGACATGCCCCGACCCTACGGGCCGGTCGTCACCCGCTCGTGCAAGTCCGCAGGGATGGCGCGTAGGACTACGCATCCGCTGGTCCGCGGATCGTCGGAGGCTGGAGCCATGGCCGAGCGCTCCGCTTCCGACAGACCTGTCCGGACTCTTGGCCGCGCCTTTGGGTTCCTGTATGTCATCGGGTTCGCCGAGCTTTGGACCGCGATGATCCAACGCGACTTCCCATCGCGAGATCGTTCGGTCTCAGAGGTTGTCAACGTCGCCTATTGGTCCGTCTTCGCGACGTATGCCGGAGCAACGGTCTTGATCCTCGTCATGTCTGCGCTAGTGGCGTCGTGCAAGCTTGGGTTATCTCTCGCCCTACTGGTCGGAGCAGCACAGATACCTACGCTCGTTGTTCTTGTCTGGGCCGCATATTTTGCTTCGTGGGGGTCCGCATTATTTCGCGTCCCCGACCTTCTCCCGGCCTATCTCGTGTTCAGCACTATCAATGTGGCGACGATCGTGTGCGTGCTGCACTCGGCGCGCCTCGAGAGGCTCGCGTCGCGCGGCAGAGGAGGACTGAGCACATGAACGTTTTCAGGTTGAGCGGCTGGGCTCTATCGGGACTCCTCGCCATCGGCTTGTCGGCCTGCGACTCGGCGAGCACCTCAGGTCACACCGCCGAAGTGCCTGACGGAGGCGCCTCAGTTTCGGCCGACCGCATTCCGACAGCGAGTGCTCCATCTTCGTACGTGGTCCCATCGACGCCTCCACCGTTCCCCATGGACACATCGATGCCCGGCCGACCGGCGAGATTGCCGGCAGCGGCTCGCCAGAAGTCTCAAGCGGCTGCGCGCTCTTTCGTTCTCAGCTACTTCGCCGCATACAACGAAGCGATCAAGAACCCGAACAAGGCGCAGCTGATCGGTTATGGCTCAGGGCGGTGCGCAGCCTGCTACAGCCACGGCGGCAAGATTGAGGTGCTACTTCAGAACAAGTGGCACGGGAAGAGTGACTTCCTGGACCTCAGCGAGTTGAAGGTCACCCAGACCGGAGATTCGTCTGTTGTCGTTCAAGGCATCGGCCATGAACTCCCAGCAAGAATCGCGGACAAGCGAGGGCGAACGGTGCTTGTCGGACCGGACTCTCGTCGTCACTACCGGTTCACGCTTTCGTGGACTCACGATCGATGGTTCCTCGACGCGATCAAGACGAGCGCCACGATCTGAACCTTCGGCCCGAGCCCGGCCGTTGTCGTACGACCCGTCGTCATACAGTCGGCTGCGTGACTGACGCAGCAACCACCGCGAACCCGTTCGACCCCTCCGCCTGGGAGGAGGTGCCCGGCTTCGAGCTCACCGATCTGACCTATCACCGCGCCAAGGACGTCGGCTGCGTCCGCATCGCGTTCAACCGTCCCGAGGTGCTCAACGCCTTCCGCCCGCACACGGTGGACGAGCTCTACCGCGTGCTGGACCACGCGCGGATGACCCCGGACGTCGGCTGCGTCCTGCTGACGGGCAACGGCCCCGGGCCCGAGGGCACCGGCAGCGCGGGCAAGTGGGCGTTCTGCTCAGGTGGCGACCAGCGCATCCGTGGGCGCAGCGGCTACCAGTACGCCGACGGCGAGACCGCGGACACCGTGGACCAGGCGCGGGTCAAGGCTGCGGGCGGGCGCCTGCACATCCTCGAGGTGCAGCGACTGATCCGGACGATGCCCAAGGTCGTCATTGCTGTGGTCAACGGCTGGGCGGCCGGCGGCGGGCACTCGCTGCACGTCGTCTGCGACCTGACCATCGCCTCGCGTGAGCACGCCCGGTTCAAGCAGACCGACGCCGACGTGGGCTCCTTCGACGGCGGCTACGGGTCGGCCTACCTCGCCAAGCAGGTCGGCCAGAAGTTCGCCCGGGAGATCTTCTTCCTCGGCCGCACCTACTCCGCCGAGGACATGCACCGGATGGGCGCTGTCAACATCGTGGCCGACCACGCCGAACTCGAGGCCGAGGCGCTGCAGGCCGCGCGCGAGATCATGGGCAAGTCGCCACAGGCCCAGCGGATGCTGAAGTTCGCGTTCAACCTCACGGACGACGGGCTGATGGGTCAGCAGGTCTTCGCGGGAGAGGCGACCCGGCTGGCGTACATGACCGACGAGGCCGTCGAGGGCCGCGACCAGTTCCTGGAGAAGCGCGACCCGGACTGGTCCGCCTTCCCCTGGTACTTCTAGGAGTGCGCGTCGACAGTCAGCTCCGCGACTGAGGTCCACGGTTTGCCGCTCTGCTCCGAGAGCGCTCGCAGCATGACGTATCGCCCGGGCACGGCGGCCTTCAAGTCGACGGCCTGGACCAGGCTGCCGGCCGAGAACCGCCCCTTGGCGACAGGCTCGCCCCAGGCCGCCAGGTCCGTACCCGCCGCAACTGCCGGGTCGTCCGTGGCATAGACGGCGTAGTCAGCGATCCGGCCGTTCGGGGAGTCCTGACGAGGAAGCACTCCCACACTGCAGACCGAGCGGGAGGACCCCAGGTCGACCACGATCTCGTGCGGCAACGGCGCGTCACTAGGCGACCACTGCGTGCCCCAGAACGTCGCTGGGTCACCGTCGATCGCGTTGGTGCCCGGCGTGCGCTCCTCGGTCATCTCGGCGCTGTCCACTCGTACGACGCTCGCCGGCTTGCTGGGTGCGGCGGCGCAGCTGAAGCGCACCGGCGTGGTCGTCGTACTGCTCTTCGTCGTCCCCTGCGAGCGGTAGCTCGTGGTCGCCGTGAGGTCAGCCGAGCCGGCGCCGGAGGTCGAAGCGGTGACCGTGACCTTGCCTGACCAAGTCGCACCCGGGGCGAGTGAGCCCACCTGGAGCAAGGACGGCGTCACCGACCAACCCTTCGGACCCGTCACCCGGACCGCGACCGACGTCAGCCTCGATCCGGTGGTGTTGACGACGGAGACGGTGGCTGTCGTCGCCTGACCGCTGACCAGCGTCGCGGCCTTGACGGAGACCGTCGGAGCGCCGGACTCGATCCGCAGCACGGCCGGCGAATGCTGATCCGGCGCCTCCTGCGTGACGGTCGCGGCACCGCGCGCCCCGATCGCCAACGGCTGCAGGACAATCGCGTTCTGCAGCGTGAAGCCGCCACCCGCTGCTGGACGGATCCACCACTTCTGGAGGTTGCGCGACGCATCGCACGGAGTGGCCTGCGGTGCGATCCCCGACTCGGTCGGTACACCCAGCCAGAGCTTGGTGCCGGCGCCGACGACATCCAGGCAACGTCCTGCACGGTTGTCGATCGTGTAGTAGCCGTCCGCCGTCGGGGTCAACCTCCACTGCTGCGGCGTCCCGCCGGTGCTCATCGTGACCGGGGCCTCAACGGTCGCGCCCGCAGTCATCGACGCTCGTCCTTGCGTGATCGAGAACGAGCCCTCGGGAAGGGGGCTGTAGTCGACGTTTTGCCAGTGGGGGCCGTTGCCGAGGGTGGTGCCGAGCGATGCGAAGTCGGCGTACGCACTCACCGGGCGCGGGCTGCCCCAGGTGGCCTGCGCGACGAACCGCAGAGTCGGGTGCATCTTCTGCTCCATGCGGTTCTCGGTGTCGCCGGCGCCGTTGTCGGGCCACGCGGTCAGCTTGGCGCCCAGCACCTTGCCCGGCCCCGCTGTCGGCGAAACCTTCGAGCCGTCGAAGTCCAGCGGCGTCCAGTTGTCCGCCCATAGCTTCGGGACGTTCGGAGAGTACGAGCCGCGGACGAAGTACAGCGACTGGGACGCGTTCAGCACGTCATGGCCGTCGGCCAGGAGATTGGACGGTGTCCGGCCCTTCCCGTACCAGTGCTCGACGACGATGCTCGGGTCGAGCTTCGCCTTGCCGGGCGTCGTAGGGATGCCGTCGTTCCACACACGCAGGGTCTTGCCCTTGGACCGGACGTAGGTGTTGACCTGGTTGATGAAGTCGATGAACGCGTCGCTCGGAGTCGCGTCCGGGCCGAACTTCGCCCGCGCCGCTGCGAGGATCTGCGGGTACTGGTCGTAGTCCGAGCCGAGCATGTACTCGTCCGCGCCCATGTGCCAGGTCGTGGTGCCGAACGCGGCGAGGTTCTCATCGATCAGCCGCTTGACGAAGGTCAAGGCTTCGGGACGCGTGATGTCGAGCCGGTCCGGCTGCTTCTCACCGGCGGAGCTCGTGAGCTGTAGCTCGGGGTACTTGTACAGCCAGGTGCCCATGTGACCCGGCGAGTTCACCTCGACGACGAGGTCGACATGGTGCAGCCTCGCGAAGTCGCGCAGCTCGGTCGCCTGCGCAGGTGTGAAGTACGCCCAGAAGTTCGCCATGGGGTAGGCCTTCGACGCCAGCTTGGTCTCGATCCACAGCTGGTTCAGCTTGTAGTACGACGCCTCGGTGATCAGCCGTTTGACGGCCTCCACCGAGACCTGGATCTGGCAGGCGCAGACGCCCGCACCGCGTTCTGGGTACGTCGGCCGGTCGACACTGGAGCCGGCCGGAACGGATGCCAGCGCCGAGGGTGCGCTACCCGGGGCAGCCGCCAGCGTCGCCCACTGCAGGACCGTGCGGGTCCCGAGGAAGAGTCCGTTCTCGGTCGCGGCGGTGAGAGTGATCGTGTCTCCGACCGTGACGGCGTAGCCCTCGTCACCCAGGTCACGCCGCTGCGGGTCCAGGGCCAGCGCCACATCGTGCGCACGTGCAGCGCCCTCGCTCACGGGCACCGAGTGACCCACGATGCCGGACAGGTCATTGCTCGTCTGCTTGAGCAGCGGGCGCAGCGATCGCGGGCCGACCAGGCGGGTCCTGGTCTCGAAGGTGAAGCGTCCCGAGGCCGGCGTCCAGGTGGCCAGGGCCGGGATCGACTGCGGGGCTCCCGACGTCGTGGTCGGAATGCTGGAGGCCGTGGCCACCGGCCCCACGGGCGGACTGGCGGCACGCGCCGGCGACGCAGCCGCGCCAGATGTGGCGAGCAAGGACAGGGCCAGCGCCGTCGCGCCCACAAGCTGGAGAGTCCGCATGTCGGGGGATGCTAGCCCGTTTGTGTTAGCGCTAACAGGGCTTTGCCAAATCTTCTCCTCGATTGCCCGGAATGGCAGATGAAGAGGCGGCCGAGTTGGACAGGCAACGACCTGTTAGCGTCTCTCAAGAGTTGAACGAGGGAGATGTCATGTCCCGCACGCGTGCCGGTGCCGGCCGGCTGTCGATGGCCGATGTCGCAGCCAAGGCCGGTGTATCGAGTCAGACCGTCTCTCGCGTTCTGTCGGGTCGACCCCACGTCAACGCCGAGACACGGTCCAGGGTCCTGTGGGCCGCCGAACAGCTCGGGTACGAACCCAACGCCGCGGCCCGCGCCCTCGCCTCAGGTCGTACCCGCGTCATCGGACTGGTCACGATCGAGGGCGACACCGTGACCAGAGGAATGGTGACCAAGGCGGTGGAGGGCGCGGCCCGCACGGCCGGCTACCGGGTCAGCGATGTCGGCGTCCGGACCCCGACGGCAACCGCCGTGGCCCAGGCGCTCACCCAGCTCCGCCGCCAGAACGTGGACGGGATCGTGCTCGCCGCGCCGCTGATCGACCCTGACGCCACGATCGAACGGCTCACGGCCGAGACGCCAACCGTGGCGATCGACGGCTCACGCACGTCCTCGACCGAGATCGTCGCGGTCGACCAGATCGCCGTGGGCCGCATCGCCACCGAGCACCTCCTCTCCCTCGGCCACCAGACCGTCCACTACGTCTCAGGTCCGACCACCTGGGTCGACACGGTGGGACGTACAGAAGGATGGCGCTCGGCCCTCAAGGCAGCCGGACGCGACGAGCCGCCGATTCTGATCGGGGACTGGTCCCCGGAGTCCGGCCATCACGCCGGGCGAGTCCTCGCAGACAATCCGCGCGTCACCGCAGTGTTCGTCGCGTCCGACGAGATGGCGTTCGGGGTGCTGCATGCGTTCGTCAGAGCAGGTCGACGGGTCCCGGACGACATCTCGGTCGTCGGCGTCGACGACGTCCCACTCGCGGCGTACGCCCATCCTCCGCTGACCACCGTGCGCCAGCCTTTTGCCGACGTCGGGGCGCGCGCGGTGCGCCGACTGGTCGAGCTGATGGACTCGAGCGACGACCGCGCCCCCACCCTCATCGCACCGACCCTCGTTCGGCGGGAGAGCGTCGGCCCGCCACCGGCACCCGCGAGCCAATAGGCGGTCCGGTCAGATCGAGGAGCGAAGGACGTCATCGCCCAGGTTGGTGCGCTCGTACAGCACCTGCTTGCCCTGCCGCCGAGCGCGCACCAACCCACCGTCAGCCAGCACTCGCAGGTGTCCGTTGACCGTCGGCTTGGACAGACCGACCGCGTCCGCCAGCGCCGTCGTGCTCATCGGGAGGTCCGTACGCCGCAGGACCTCCGCGCGCGTCCGGCCAAGGAGCCGGTCGAGTCGAGCCGTCGGACGACGGGGGTGCTCCCACAGCAGGCCCGAACCTCGCGCGGGGTAGCACAGCACGGGCATCTCGCTGGAGTACTGCACAGCGACGGTCGGCCATTGGAACACCGAGGGCACCAGCCAGAGCCCACCTCGGCTCCGCACCCGACGCTCGGTCGGAGCTTGCACGCGAATCGTGTTGTGCTCCAACTTGATTCGCTCATGCAGGCCACCAACGGTCGCGGCCAGACCCTCCGTTGCCAGCTGAGATGAGCGGTAGGCGATATCCGCGTCGGCGAGTGCCTCGAGGCGGCCCCACAGCGGCGCCATGACCGCGGTCCAGTAGACGTGCATCGCGGCCGCCGCAGCCCTCCTCAGCTCCTGCGGTGAGAGGTCGAGGAGTGGTGACTGCGGGAGATAGCGGCGTACGACGTCTAGGTCGCCCCGCACGATCTCGAGATCGGCGTCGGCCACCTGGGCGACCCGGGCTTCGGGGTCCCGGCGCCCACTGATCGGCTCGGGCCCCAGGAAGTCGGGGAACCACCGAGGGTCACCGCACAGCTCGTTCAGCAACCACATCGACGAGCGGTCGATCAGCCCGAAGTGCTCACGCAGCCGACCGTGCACCGCCTCCGCCCGCGGGCGCTGCATGACCGAGAGGCTGGCGATCGCCTCCCACAGCGGATCCGCGGCGAAGCGCGCCCTTCCGAGGTCGACGCCGTCCAGCTCGATCTCGATCACGTTCACAGACTGCCGGAATCTGCTCCATTCGGCTATACCCGAAACGTTGCCTGCGGCCGTTCCGTGGCGGAACCTAGGCGAGGGTCACACTGGGGAGGCGCCACGGGTGACGCGTTTGTCGCGTCCACGAAGGCCCACCCGCTGGCCGAGGACATCAGTCCCGGTCATGCAGGTGGGCCTTTGCCGTGGGCCGAAGCATCCAGGCATCCGAACTCCCGCCGGCTCAGCGGCGATGGACCTTGTGCTGGGCGGCCTGCGCTCGTGGCCGGACGACCAGTGAGTCGATGTTGACGTGCTTGGGACGAGTCGCGACGAACGCCACACAGTCGGCGATGTCCTCCTGCTGCAGCGGATCGACCACCCCGGCGTAGACCGCGGCCGCCTTCTCCGCGTCGCCGTGAAAACGCACCAGCGCGAATTCGTCGGACTCGACCATGCCGGGGTCGATCTCACAGATCCGGACCGGCTGGTCGTACGCCTCCAGGCGTAGCGAGCCGATCGCCGCCCGCACCGCGTGCTTGGCCGCGACGTAGCCGCCACCACCTTCGTACGACACGTGCGCCGCCACCGACCCCATCACGATGACCTCGCCCTCAGCAGCGATCAGGGCAGGCATCAACGCCTGCACTGAGCGGACGACGCCAATCACGTTGGTCTCGAACATCGTTCGCCATTCGTCCAGGTTGGCGTCAACGACCGGCTCGGTGCCGATTGCTCCGCCGGCGTTGGCCACGAGGACGTCGAGCCGCGGGCCGACCTCGGTCGCGAGCGCGGCGATGTCGTCGGCCGATGTCACGTCGCAGGTCACCGCTCGCCCCTCGATCTCCGCAGCGAGCGCCTCGATCCGGTCCGTCCGCCGCGCCGCGCAGATCACCTCGAAACCCTCGGCCGCCAGACGGCGTGCGCTGGCCCGGCCGATCCCGCTGCTCGCCCCGGTCACCACTGCCACAGGTCGCGTCATGGCGGCCATTCAACACCTGGGCGTCGAGCGGCCGGCGCACGGCTCGTACTGTGAGAGCCGTGCCAGCCCTCGAACCGTTCGCCGTCGACCCGGCCCGTCTGCCGGCGTACGTCGAGGCGCTCACGAAGGTGTTCGACGGCACCGGCCCGGCCCTCCTGCCGTACGCCGCAGGCACTCCCAGGCCCGAGCTGGCGTACGACGACGCAGCCCTGCCAGACGATCTCGCCCTCGTGGCCAGCACCTCCGGGTCCACTGGTCCGCCCAAGCGAGCCCTGCTCACGCGAGGCAACCTCGAGGCCAGCGCGACCGCCACCCATGCGCGACTCGGCGGGCGCGGACAATGGTTACTGACGATGCCGGCACACCACATCGCAGGCACTCAGGTCCTGGTCCGATCCCTGGTCGGCGGGACCATCCCGATCCTGCTCAACCTCGAAAGTGGTTTTGTACCAACCGATTTCGTCGATGCCACCGCGTGGATGTCGCCGAGCCGGCGCTACACCGCGCTCGTCCCGACCCAGCTGACCCGGCTGCTCGACCATCCGGACGGTCCTGCCGCGCTCGCCACGTTCGACGCGATCCTGCTCGGTGGTGCCGCGTCGCCGCCAGCGCTGCTCGACCGTGCGGCCGAGGCCGGGCTGACGGTCCTGCCGACCTACGGCATGAGCGAGACCGCCGGTGGCTGCGTCTACGCCGGGCTTCCGCTGGACGGCACCACCGTCACGGTCGGCGACGAGGGGCGGCTCGGGCTGAGCGGCCCGACCGTCGCGGCCGGTTATCTCGCCGATCCGGCACGAACCGGGGCGGCGTTCGACACCGCAGCGGACGGGCAACGGCGGTTCTGGACCGACGACATCGGTGCCATCGAGGACGGCGTGCTGCAGGTCCTCGGCCGGCGCGACGACCTGATCAGTAGCGGTGGGGTCAAGGTCGCACCGCGCGTCGTCGAGGAAGCGGCGGCCCACCTTCCAGGCGTCTCCGAAGCCGTCGCCGTCGGCACACCCGACGAGGAGTGGGGGCAGCTCGTGAGCCTCGCGGTCGTCGTACGACCCGGCCCGGCCCCGGCCCTCGCGGAGGTGCGAGATCTGCTGCGTGACGCGCTCCCGGCGTACGCCCTGCCCCGTCGCCTGCTCGCGCTCGAGGCGATCCCGGCGCGCGGTCCCGGCAAGCCCGACCGGGCTGCGATCGCCGCGCTGCCGGGATGGGAGACTTGGCCGACACGGTCGGCAAAGACGAGAGGTGAGTGATGATCCGCGTGATCCTCCCCCTGATGATCTTCGGCGTCGTCGTCTATGCCCTCGTCGACTGCATCCAGACCGACGAGGGCGAGCTGCAGCACCTGCCCAAGCTGGTCTGGATCGCGCTCATCGTCCTGGCCCCGCCCTTCGGCGCCATCGCGTGGATCGCGATCGGTCGCCGACGGCGTCCCAGCCAGCGCCCGCGCACCCTCGGCCCGCGCGGGCCGGACGACGACCCGGACTTCCTGCGCGGCCTCTGAGGCCCGACCCACCTGACTCACCCTGAACGAAACCGGAGTACACCTATGGCCACCCTGCAGGAATGGGTGCAAGGGGCTCGTCCCCGCACCCTGCCCGCCGCCGTCGCGCCCGTCCTCGTGGGCACCGGCGCCGCGTACGCCCTGGAGGAGGCCAACCCCGGCTACGCCCTGCTGGCCCTCCTCGTCTCGGTCGCCCTGCAGGTCGGCGTCAACTACGCCAACGACTACTCCGACGGGATCCGCGGCACCGACGACGTCCGGGTCGGGCCGGTGCGGCTCGTGGGGCAACGACTGGCCCAGCCCAGCAACGTCAAGATGGCGGCGTTCATCGCCTTCGGCGTCGCTGCCCTGACCGGCCTGACCCTCATCACGCTGGCCAACACGCCCTGGTTCCTGCTCATCGGCGCGCTCGCGATCGTGGCCGCGTGGAAGTACACCGGCGGCAAGAAGCCGTACGGCTACCTCGGCCTCGGCGAGCTCTTCGTCTTCATCTTCTTCGGCCTCGTCGCCGTGCTCGGCACGACGTTCACCCAGGCCAAGGAGCTCGACGCCGCCGCGTGGGCGGGTGCCTGTGGTGTCGGCGCCGTCGCCTGTGCAGTGCTGGTCGTCAACAACCTGCGCGACATACCCGGCGACACCGAGTCGGGCAAGCGCACACTGGCCGTCCGCATCGGCGACCCAGCGACGCGCACGCTGTACGCCGTCCTGATCGTGGCCGCGTTGGCGTGCGTAATCGTGGCGAGCCTCAGTCACACGTGGGCGCTGCTCGGACTCGTCTCAGGCGTCCTCGCGGTCCCGCCGCTGCGCACGGTGCTGAGCGGTCGCAAGGGCCGCGACCTCATCCCGGCGCTGGCCGGCACCGGCCTGTTCCTGCTGGCGTACGGCGTACTGCTCGGCTTGGGTCTCTACCTCGCCCACCGCGTCGGCTGAGCGCCGCCTCGCAGACGCCGGGCCCTCGCCTCACCGGGCCGCCGACTCGCCCTTCGCACACGCAAAGTGACTCTCTACTTCGAAGGTGCCTCTCCTCTATGGGAGCCACGTTCGAAGTAGAGAGTCACTTTGCGGACGGGAAGCCGGACCCGCAGGCTCCGCGGGGTCGCCCGACTACTGGTCCTCGTCGTCGTCCTCGGCGGTGCGGTGTGCCTCGGCGCGCGCCTGACGCTCCCTGACCTTGGTGTCGATCTGCGTGGCGAACCGCTCCCGCGGTCCTTGCAGCGCGATGAGCGAGATGACCGCCGACACGACCGCGGACACGACGAGCAGGAGCGGACCACGCATCCCGAACATCGCGAGGATCAGCAGGATCCCGAAGAAGATGAAGATGCGCAGCAGGGAGTACCGAACCATCACATTCCTGAGTACGAGTGCTGGCCGACGAAGAACACGTTGACCACGCAGTAGTTGACGATGATGCAGGCGAAGCCGACGAGGGCGATGTACGACGCCCGGCGGCTGTTCCAGCCCGCGGTGACGCGCGCGTGCAGGTAGGCGGCGTAGACCACCCAGATGACGAAGGTCCACACCTCCTTGGGGTCCCAGTTCCAGTAGTGGCCCCAGGCCTCCTGCGCCCAGATCGCGCCGGCGATCAGCGTGAAGGTCCACAGCGGGAACGCGATGATGTGCACCGAGTAGCCCAGTCGGTCCAGCCGCTGCGACGACGGCAGCGCCTTCATGAACTGGACCGCGCGGTGGTCGGACGGCTTCTCCTCGAGGCGCTGCTGGATCAGGTGCAGGATCGTGAGGCTGAACCCGATGGTGAACAGGCCGATCGACAGCGTCGCGACGGTGACGTGGATGGACAACCAGTAGCTCTTCAGCGACGGCAGCAGCTGGGTCGCGTCGGTGTAGAACACGATCGCGGCCAGCATCTCGACCAGCAGCACCGGCCCGGTGATGAAGACCCCGAGCCAGCGCACGTCGCGCCGCAGGCTCCAGATCAGGTAGGCGACCATCGTGAAGGACGCACCCACCGTGGCGAACTCGTACATGTTGCCCAGCGGCGGACGGTGCACCGCGCCACCGCGCAGCGCCACGCAGGCGATCAGCAGCAGCGTGCCCAGCCAGGACAGCGACATCCCGATGCCGGCCCACTGACGCTTCTCCGGCGCCTCGTCGTCCGGCTCGGCGCGGGTCAGTACGGCGGTCGCACCCTCACCGGTGACCTCGCCCTCGGACTCGGCGGCGGACGTACGACGGGCTGCCGCGCGCGCCTCGCGCCCCGGCGCCTGCGCCAGATCGAACCCGAAGGCCAGCATCGCCAGGGTCAGCACGACGGCCGAGGCGTACAGGCTGTTGGTCGAGGCGTCGGCAAGGCCGGTGTTGGTCTCGCGAGCGAGCAGCTGGGTGATCATGCGGGTTTGCCTGTCCTTGTGACGATGGACTCGAGGAGCTCCTCGAGAGCGGCGGCGAGCCGGGGGTCCTCGCCCTTGGCGAGGCCTCCGACGCTGACCAGGGTACGTCGCCCGGCACCGTCCGCAGCGCCCGACGGCTGACCGTGACCTGGGCCTTCTGGACGAGATTCCTCCTCCGGTGCTGGGGTGACGCGGACGAAGACGCGGCGACGACGCAGCGTCAGTGACATGACGAGTCCGATCAGACCCGCGACGGCGCCGGCCAGGGCAGGCATCTTGCCCGGGTCGGTGCGCACCGAGAGACCGGCCCAGCGCGGGATCGACTCGAGCGTGATGGAGCCCTGACCGCCGGGGAGAGTCACGGTCTGCCCCGGTGTGACGAGCAGACGCAGTGGCTGGCCCTTGGCGTCTTTGAGCTGGGTCATCTTGGCGGTGTCGAGCGTGTAGACCGACTGCGGTCGAGCGGTCGGGAACAGATCACCCTCGAACGCCGTCAGCACCAGCGCCGGCTGACGCAGCCCCGGGAACGTGGAGATCGGGCCCATCTTGTCGTCGAAGTCGAGACTCGGGATGAAGAAGCCTGCGAAGCCGAGCTGCTTCGGGCTCGCACCAGTGACCTTGACCGCGCCGACCGACTTGTAGGTGTTGTCCTGCGGCAGGAACGGCGTGGCCTGGCGATAGATCACCTTGCCGGCCTTGTCGCGCACCGTGATGACGGGCGCGTAGCCGTTGCCGAGCAGGTAGACCGAGGCGCCACCCATGCGGATCGGGTGGTTGACCGCGATGTGCTGCTTCTTGGTCTTGCCGTCCTCGTCACCCGTGGTGACGTCGGCGGTGAAGCTGCGCGGCTGGCCGTACTGCGGGCTGTCGGTCGGGACCTGGTCCTCGAAGGACACGTTGAGCTTGTTGAGGTCGAGGCTCCACGGCGAGAAGTGCTCGACGTCGACCCAAGGGCCGGGATCGATCGTGTCGTAGCGCGAAGCCGTACTCGCGAAGGTGCTCCCCTCGGGCACGATCACATCACCACGCCAGCCGAGCACGTGGCCGGCCGCGACCGCGACGATGACGACCACGAGCGACACGTGGAACAGCAGGTTGCCGGTCTCACGGAGCGCACCAATCTCACCGGACACGGCGTCGCCTTGATCGTCACGTAGCCGGAAACGCTTGCTGCGCAACGCTTCTCGCGCAGCAATGAGTACGTCCTCGGGCGCCGCATCGACGACACGCTCAGTGTGCGCGGGGAGACGTTCCAGGCGCTTCGGAGCCTTGGGCGGCGGCGTACGCATGGCCTGCCAGTGCACCTTGGTACGCGGCAGGATGCAGCCGAGCAGCGACACGACCAGCAGCAGGTAGATCGCGGAGAACCACGGCGAGGAGTAGACGTCGAAGAACCCGAACCGGTCCAGCCACGGCCCGATTGTCTGGTGCTGCGCGAGATAGTCCGAGACCCGCACGGCGTCGATGCCACGCTGCGGCCAGATCGACCCGGGCACCGCGCCGATTGCGAGCAGCAGCAACAGGAACAGCGCAGTGCGCATGCTTGTCAGCTGCCGCCAGAACCACCGCAGTCCACCGACGAGCCCGAGCTTGGGCAGGGTGGGCTTGCTGCTGGCCGGAGACTCGTCGACGTCCTCCGTGGAGGCGTACGCACTCGTCAGGTCATCGGGCGCCAAGGCCGGGTCCTTCCTGCATCAGATCGCCGGCTTGAAGCCATCGACGCCCACGAGGGACGTCTGAATCCAAGAGATGAAGTGCTCCCACACACCGCTGACCATGAGGACGCCGACGGCGAGCATCAGGCAACCGCCGATCAGCTGGATGGGGCGGTGATGGTTGCGCAACCATCGTGATGCTTTCTCGGCCCGCGACCAGCCAGCAGCGATGAGTACGAACGGGATTCCCATGCCGAGCGAGTAGCACGCCGCGAGCGCGACGCCCCTCGGCACGGTGTCGCTGCTGTCGCTGAGCGGTGAGGCCAGCGCCAGGATGCTGCCGTAGACCGGTCCGATGCACGGGCTCATCCCGATCCCGAACGCGACGCCGAGCAACGGTGCACCCGCGAGGCCGGCGGCCGGACGCCACCGGATGCCGACACCGCGCTGGCCGATGAAGCCGAGGTAGACCATGGCCAGCAGGATCACCACGACACCGCCGACGCGCAGCATCGCGCCACGGTGCTCCTGGGTGAGGGAGGTCGCCCAGTCGAAGGCCGCAGCGATCCCGACGAACACGACCGAGAAGCCAAGGACGAAGAGCAGCGCGCCGCTCACCAGCCGGGTCCGACGTTTTTCGTCGGTCAGCCCGGTCACGTAGCCGAGAAAGCCTGGCACCAAAGGGAGTACGCACGGTGAGGCGAACGACACGACGCCCGCGAGCACGGCCAGCAGGATCGCCAGTGGCAGGCTGCCAGTGGCGACCACCTCGGCCGCGTCGGTCGTCATGGGTCAGCTCTTCTCGCCGAGGACGTCGTCGACCAGGTTGCGAACGGTCGTGGCCGTCGTCTGGCCCGACACCCGCGCCGCGATCCGGCCCTCCTGATCGATGACCAGCGTGGTCGGCGTCGTCACGACCTTGCCCTGCAGCCCGAGCAGCGACTTCCCGCCGTCGTCCTGCAGCGAGGGGTAGGTGACCTTGAACTTCGACAGCGTCGCCTGCGCGGACACCGTGGAGTCGCGCTGCAGCACCCCGACGAACTGCACTGGCTTCTTTGCGGATTCGTACGATGCCCACGCGTCCTGCAGGTGCGGCAGCTCCTGCTGGCACGGCGCGCACCACGAACCCCACACGTTGAGCACGATGACCTTGCCCTTGGCGTCGGCGAGCGACCACGGCTTGCCTGCGAGGGTCGTACCCGTCAGCCGCACCGGCTTCTTGCGATGGCTCGCGTTGAGGGTCTCGATCTGGCCGTCACCGGCGACGTAGCCCTTGTTGTCGCCGTCCTTGGCCTGGCCCGAGATGGAGTTCGGGTCGTCGCTGCACGCCGCCAGGCCGCCGACAAGAACGACCGCGAGCATCGCCACCTTGATCTCGATACGCCAGGTCTCGATACGCCCTCCGCTAGCGCTCCGGGCTACTCGACCAGCACCACGGGGGCTCCGGGCTACTCGATCAGCGGTTCGTCGCATCATGCGCCGCCGACCTTTGCGGCCTGGGGCAGCAGGGAGGCGGCCGGCTCGGCGTACGACAGGAAGAGGAGCTCGTCGCCGACAAAGGTGAGTGAGGTGACCGAGGCGAGCGTGCACTCGCGACGACGCGGGTCGTGCCACAACCGCATGCCCTCGTAGTGGCGGCGGGCCGTCCAGACCGGCAGCTGGTGGGACACGATGACGGCTTCGTGGCCGAGAGCCGCGGCCCGCGCGTCCTCGACGGCAGCGGTCATCCGAGTGACGATCTCGGCATACGGCTCGCCCCACGACGGCTTGGCCGGGTTGAGCAGCTTGGGCCAGAAGCGCGGGTGGAGGAGCTGCTTGGGGTTGGACCCCACGGTCAGACCCTCGAAGTCGTTGCCGGCCTCGATGACCCGCTCGTCGAGCGTGACGCCCTGGCCGAGCGCCTCGGCCAACGGCGCCATGGTCTCCTGCGCGCGCTCGAGCGGCGAGGACACCAGATGGGTGATGTCGCGCTCACGCAGGGAGGCTGCGGTCAGCTGCGCCATCTCGCGGCCCAGCGGCGACAGGTGGAAGTCGGGCATGCGGCCGTAGAGGACCTTGTCGGGGTTGTCGACCTCGCCGTGACGGACAAGATGGACGGTCGTGCGGTCGGGCATTGTCAGAGACTCCCATGCGTTTCTGAGGCCGCCCTGGCAGCAGCGGGGAGCGCCTGCAGGACCGCCTCGACTGCATCATCGTTGTGTGACGCGCTCACGAACCACGCCTCGTACGCGCTCGGCGGCAGGTGCACACCCTGGTCCAGCATCGCGTTGAAGAACCGCGAGAAGGCGGCGGTGTCCTGGGACTTGGCGTCGTCGTACGTCCGCACCGCGCCCTCGCGGAAGAACACGCTGAACATCGAGCCGGCCCACTGGATCGTGTGGGGTACGCCGGCCGCGCTCAGCTCGGTGTGCGCGGCGTCGGCGATGCTGTGAGCGACGGTGTCGAGGCGGGCGTAGACCTCGGGGGTGCAGCCCTTGAGCGTGGCCAGTCCGGCGGCCGTGGCGACGGGGTTCCCGGACAGCGTGCCGGCCTGGTAGACCGGGCCGTCCGGCGCGAGGTGGCCCATCAGGTCCGCACGTCCGCCGAACGCGGCGGCCGGGAAGCCGCCGCCCATGACCTTGCCGAAGGTGAAGAGGTCAGGTGCCCCACCGTCGTACGGACCCTCGAGGCCGTACCAGCCCGAGGCCGAGCAGCGGAAGCCCGTCATGACCTCGTCGCTGATCAGCAGCGCACCGTGCGCGCGGGTGATGCGACGCAGCGCCTCGGTGAGACCTGGCTCCGGCGGGACGACGCCCATGTTGCCGGGCGAGGCCTCGGTGATCACGCACGCGATCTCGTCACCGTGCTCGGCAAACGCGGCTTCCACCGCGGCGACGTCGTTGTACGGGAGCACGATCGTCTCCCCGGCGCTGGAGTCGGGTACGCCGGCCGAGTCCGGCAGGGCGAACGTCGCCAGGCCGCTGCCCGCGCTGGCGAGCAGCGCGTCGACGTGACCGTGGTAGCAACCGGCGAACTTCACGACCTTGGACCGTCCGGTCGCCCCGCGAGCCAGACGCAGGGCGCTCATCGTCGCCTCGGTCCCGCTGCTGACCAGGCGCACCTGCTCGAGCGGCTCGACGCGGTCGACGATCTCGGAGGCCAGCGCGACCTCGTTCTCACTCGGCGTCCCGAACGAGAAGCCCTTGCCGGCCGCCTCTGTGACTGCGGAGAGGACCGACGGATGGCGGTGGCCGAGGATCATCGGGCCCCAGGAGCAGATGAGATCGACGTAACGGTTGCCGTCCACATCGGTCAGCCACGGGCCTTCGGCGGAGGCGATGAATCGCGGGGTGCCGCCCACGGCGCGGAAGGCACGGACGGGGCTGTTGACGCCCCCAGGAGTGACGCTGCGCGCCCGCTCGATCAGTGCGGCAGAGCGGGCGGTCGATGAGCTCGACCCAGCAGAAGTACTACGAGACGTAGTGGAGGAGGACGCCATGCCTTCCATTGTCTCAAGAAGGGGTGCGTGCTCGTCAGGCCGGGGCCCACAGGCCGGCCTTCGGCCCGCCGGGCGGTGTGCCGAGACCTTCGCTCACACGCCTCATCGCCTCACCGAGCGCCATGAACTCCTCGGGCGACAGGGCAGACACGAGGTGCTCACGGACGCCTTCGATGTGCACACGGGAAGCCTTGTCGAGCGCCTCCCAACCCTCGTCGGTGAGCACCAGATCCACCCCGCGACGGTCATCGAGCACCGGCACCCGCTCCACCCAGCCGCGCGCCTCGAGGCGCTTGGCCGTGTGCGTCATCCGGCTGCGCGACTGCACGACCATGTCGGCCAGCGCACTCATCCGAAGTCGACGCTCCGGAGCCTCGGACACCATCGAAATGATCTCGTACTCTGCGAGGGAGAGTCCGTGCACCTGCAGGTCGCGGTCGAGGGCCACCTCGAGCTGGCGGCTGGCGCGCAAATACGCCCGCCAAGCCAGTTGTTCCTGCGGGCTGAGCCAGTCGGGCTCGGGCTGGGTAGTCATCAAGGTTGAGCATAGCGATCGGGAATGACTCTCTGCTGTTGAATGTTCAACCAACGACGGCCTATCGTCACACCGGACGCAAACCCTCTCGAAGGAGTTACCACCGATGACCACATTCAAGGACCTCACCCCCGGGACCTGGACGGTCGACGCTGCGCACAGCCAGTTCGGCTTCGTGGCCCGGCACCTCATGGTTTCCAAGGTGCGAGGCAAGTTCAACGACTTCGATGCCGACGTCAAGGTGGGTGAGGACCTCGAGTCCTCCTCGATCAGCGCCACCGTGCAGATGGTCTCGGTCGACACGCTCCAGGAGCAGCGCGACGGCCACCTGCGCACCAACGACTTCTTCGACGTCGAGAACTACCCGACGATGACGTTCAGCTCTACCAAGATCACCGAGGACTCCATCGAGGGCGACCTCACCATCAAGGACGTCACCAAGCCGGTGACCTTCGACCTTGAGTTCGGTGGCGTGATCAGCGACCCGACGATGGGGACGCGCGCGGGCTTCGAGGCCACCACGGTCATCAACCGCAAGGACTTCAACGTCAAGTTCAACGCCCCGGTCGAGGGCGGCGGCGCGGTCGTCAGCGACAAGATCACCATTGTGGTCGAGATCGAGCTCGTGAAGGCCTGACCCGCTCTCGCCGAGAGGCCCACTAAACGCCGAGAGGCCCATCTGTTCATCGCGAACAGATGGGCCTCTCGGCGTTGTCTGGGCCTTTCGGCGAGGACGCTTTAGTAGCTGGGCGCGGCCGGCATCTTGAAGGCCTGCTCCAGCGACGGCAGCTTGGTCTCGTTGAGGTAGCCGGTCAGCCAGGTGCCGACGTAACGCAGGTGCCAGGGCTCCGGCTCGTAACCGGTGACCTTGGAGTTCTGCGGCGTGTAGCGCACGACGAAGCCGTACGCCGCCGCGTGCTTGGCCAGCCACTGGCCCGACTTGGTGCCGGCGAAGCAGGACTCGAGTGAGCACCGGCCGTCAGCTGCCTTGGCATCAAAGGCAAACCCGGTCTGATGCTCGCTGTAACCCGGTCGCGCGGAGAAGGTGTCCGCGGCCGCCCGACCGTCACGGTTGACGTACGACTGATAGAGGCTGCGCTGCCAGCCCCACGATCGGTAGCCGTTGGAGCCGTAGATCTTGACGCCGTCGCGAGCCGCGTCCTTGAGGAGGCGCTGGAGCGGTGCCCCGGCGCGCTTGTCGATCGGTACGCCCGCCATCTGGGTCAGGACGCGTGGCGTGTAGGCGTTGTTGACTCCGTTGACCTTGTTGATGATTCGCCAGGACGAGGTCGCCATGTAGCGGGCCGTCGTCGAGACCGGCACGGTCAGCCGAGCCCTGGTGTGTCGGAAGGTGACGTAGACCTGAGTCGCGGTGCCAGGGCGTACGGACACGGGGACCAGTGCCTTACCGCCGCGCGTCAGGACACCCTGGGCGATGATCTTGCCCTGCAGGTTGCTGACGTAGACCATGCGCGAGGGCAGCTTTGCGTGCTGGACGGTGACGGCGACCATCACCTTGTTGGCTGCGACCGGCATCGACCGGGCCTGCAGCCACCGCTCACCGGCGTCGGCCTGGCTGGGCACGAGGCTGACGCTCGCGGCGGCAGCCAGCAGTGCACCGGTCGTGATCCGCGCCAGAGGGCGTCGGTAGAACGGCATGGCGGTCGGCATGACTCTCCTTGGGGTCCCGGTCGGTGCGCAGCTCTGCTTCTCACTGACCACGTTAACGGCCCGACCCGAATCCACCCACCCCGCAACGGCATGGGCGCGGCGAACTCCAGGTCAACGCCCGGTGCGACGAGGCGTACGGGCTGGGCGTTCCCGCCCGCGAGGTCAGTCCTGCAGGCGGCGCGCGACCTCGACGGCGTAGTAGGTGAGCACGATCTGCGCACCTGCCCGCCTGATCGAGGTCAGGGCCTCCATGATCATCCGCTCGCGGTCGATCCAGCCGTTGGCAGCAGCCGCCTCGATCATCGCCATCTCGCCCGAGATCTGGTACGCCGCCACCGGCACCTCGGACTCCGCCGCCACGGCGGAGACGATGTCGAGGTAGGGCAGCGCGGGCTTGACCATGACGATGTCGGCGCCCTCGGCCACGTCCAGACGCAGCTCGCGCAGCGCCTCCACGGCGTTGGCCGGATCCTGCTGGTAGGTCGACCGGTCACCCTCGAGGGTGGACTCGACCGCCTCGCGGAAGGGGCCGTACAGAGCTGAGGAGTACTTCACCGCATAGGCCAGGATCACCGTGTCCGTGTGGCCGGCCGCGTCGAGCGCCTCGCGGCACGCGGCGACCTGACCGTCCATCATCCCGGACAGCCCGACGACGTGCGCGCCGGCGCCGGCCTGGACCACGGCCATCTCGGCATAACGGTCGAGGGTCGCGTCGTTGTCGACCCGGCCCTCGCTGTCCAGGACGCCGCAGTGACCGTGCGAGGTGAACTCGTCCAGGCACAGGTCGGCCATGATCACGACCGAGTCGCCGACCGCATCACGCACGCGACGGAGCGCGACGTTGAGGATCCCATCGGGATCCGTTGCGCCAGAACCGATCTCGTCCTTCTGAGTCGGCACACCGAACAGCATGATGCCGCCGACACCGGCTTCGACAGCCTCCTTGGCAGCGACCTCGAGCGAGTGCAGCGTGTGCTGGACGACGCCCGGCATCGACTGCAGCGCCACCGGCTCGTCAATGCCTTCCTTGACGAACATCGGCAGCACCAGCTCGGCCGGGTGCAGCCGCGTCTCGCCGACCAGCCGCCGCATCGACGCGGACTGCCGAAGGCGACGGGGCCGCTGCGTCAGCACCCGTTCCGGCCGACCAGCGCTGTGGCGAGGCCCGGCCACGGTGCTCACGCCTTGACCTTGCGGCGCGAGGTGGACTTCTTCTTCTCGCTCGGGCGACGGACGGGCTCACCACTCTCGGCGGCAGCCATCATCAGGCCGCGGCCGAAGTCGGCGAGAGCGTCCACGAGCGACTCGGCGGATGCCTCGCTGGCCAGGACGTCGACCCGCAGGCCGTGCTCCTCAGCTGTCTTGGCGGTCGCCGGGCCGATGCAGGCCACCACGGTCGAGGCGTGCGGTTTGCCGGCGATGCCGACCAGGTTGCGCACCGTCGAGGAGGAGGTGAAGCAGACCGCGTCGAACTTGCCGGACTTGATGGCCTCACGCACCTCCGGCGCCGGCGGGGCCGCGCGTACGGTCCGGTAGGCGGTCACGTCGTCGACCTCCCAGCCCATCTCCTGCAGACCGGCGACCAGGGTGTCGGTCGCGATGTCGGCGCGCGGCAGGAAGACGCGGTTGATCGGGTCGACCAGCTCATCGAAGTCGGGCCAGTCCTCCAGCAGCCCGCGAGCGGACTGCTCACCGCTCGGCACCAGATCCGGCTCCAGGCCCCAGTCGCGCAGCGAGTCGGCCGTCACGCCGCCGACGGCAGCGATCTTCAGACCGGCGAACGCGCGGACGTCGAGGCCGTACTCGACGAACTTCTCGCGGACCGCACGCACCGCGTTGGCGGAGGTGAAGCCGATCCACTCGTAGCGGCCGGTGACCAGACCCTTGACCGCACGCTCCATCTGCTGCGGCGTGCGCGGCGGCTCGACGCTGATGGTCGGTACGACGTCGCTCGAGGCGCCGTAGGAACCCAGACGCCGGGTCATCGAGCCGGCCTGGTCCTTGGTGCGCGGGACGAGGATGTTCCAGCCGTAGAGCGGCTTGGTCTCCCACCAGGACAGCTGCTCGCGCAGCTCGACCGTGCTGCCCACGATGGCCAGCGTCGGGAACGGCACCGTCGCCTTGCGCAGCGTGGCGCTCGCCTCGGCGAGCGTGGTGGTGCGGGTCGACTGGCGGATGGTGGTGCCCTGCGCGGTCAGCGCGACGGGCGTCTCCGGGTGGCGGCCCGCGTCGAGCAGGTTGGCCAGCGCGGGTGCGAGCGTGTCGGGCGCACCAAGGATGACAACGGTGATGTCAGCGTCGACCGAGCGGCTCCAGTCGACCTTCGACTCGCGCGCCGGGATGACGTGCACGGCCCGGGACGAGGCGCTGGTCAGCGGCACACCGGCGTACGCGGGGACCGCGGCCACGGCGCTCACGCCGGGGACGATCTCGAAGGAGATCCCCGCCTTGTGGCAGGCCAGGGCCTCCTCGGCCAGACCGTTGAAGGTCGCCGGGTCACCGTCCATGAGGCGTACGACGAGGGCCTCGCCCGTGTCGTCGGCGGCGGCCTTGGCGGTACGGACGACGAGCTTCGCGCGCGAGGCGGTCGTCAGCGGCTGCCCGGTCTCGCCGTGGCCGGCGTCGACCACCTGGACGTCCTCACGGACGTGTCCGGCGAGGAACTCCTCGCGAGCCACCTGGTCGATGACGACGACATCGGCGGCCTGCAGCAGCTCGGCGGCGCGCATCGTCAGGAGACCCGGGTCGCCGGGGCCGGCGCCGACGAACGCGACACGCGCCGGAGCCTTGGACTTGGCTGCGGTCTTGATGCTGGTGCTCACTTCTCACGCTCCGTGGCCTTGTGACTATCTGTACTGAGGTCTGTGGTCGCCGTGCTGGGCGCATCGGGCGACGGGGGCTGGGCGGGTGCGGCCGGTAGTCGCTCCAGCGGGACGGCCACCTGGCCGTCCGGTTTTCGGATGGCATCGGCGGCGCCGTCCTCGAGCATGGTGCGGGCCAGCTGCCGGCCGATGTCTTCGGGCGCGCTGAGCGGACCGACCTGGGACCGGCGCAGCTCGAAGGAGCCGTCCGTCGTCCCGACGAAGCCGCGCAACGAGATGACGAGCGAGCCGTCCTCCTCCTCGGCGACCTCGGCCAAAGCACCGACGGGAGCCGAGCAGCCGGCCTCAAGGGCCTGGAGCAGGACGCGTTCGGCGGTGACTGCCGCGCGGGTCTCGGGGTCATCGATCGCGGCCAGGGCCTCGACCAGTGCAGTGTCGGTCTCCCGGCACTCGACCGCGAGCGCACCCTGTCCGGGGGCGGGCAGCATCTGCAGCGGGTCGAGTACCTCGGTCGCGTCGTCGAGCCTGCCGAGACGGGCCAGGCCAGCGCGCGCGAGCACGACGGCGTCGCACTCACCAGGCCGGACGAGACCGATGCGGGTGCCGACGTTGCCGCGGATCGCACGGACCTCAACGCCGAGCCCGAGGGCCGCGATCTGCGCTGCTCGTCGCGGTGAACCCGTGCCGATGATGCCGCCCTCGGGGATCTCGCCGAGCGTGAGGCCGTCGCGCGCGATCAGCACGTCACGGGGGTCCTCACGCTGCGGGATGGCGGCGATGACCAGGCCCGGCTCGGGAGCCACCGGAAGGTCCTTGAGCGAGTGCACCGCGATGTCGACCTCGCCGGACAGCAGGGCCTGTCGGATCGCGGCCGCGAAGACTCCGGTGCCACCGATGGTCGCCAGGGGCGCTCGGTTGGTGTCGCCCTCGGTGACGATCTCGACGAGCTCGACCTCGTGGCCGAGCGCGCGAAGGCGATCGGCCACCCACGTGGACTGAGTGGTCGCCAGCTCGCTGCGTCGGGTCCCGAGGCGCAGAGTCGTCGTGGTGGTCGTGGTCATGTCTGAAGACCCTTCGGCGCGGGCGGCGTCGACACGGTGGCCGTGTCGCGGGGGTCGAGGTCGAACAGCTCGCGCAGAGCCGTGGTGTAGTCCTGGCCCTCCCCAGCGAGCTGCTTCACCCGGACGGTCGGTGTGTGCAGCAGCTTTTCGACGACGCGGTGCACCGTGAGCTGCACCTGCGCCTGGTCGGCTTCGGTCAGACCGGGCACGCGCTGCTGCAGGCGGCTCAGCTCGGCGGCGACGACATCCGCGGCGCGCGAGCGCAGCAGGGCGACGGTCGGCGCGACGGATGCAGCCCGGCGAGCGATCAGGAAGTCGGCGACCTCACCGGTCACCAGGTCCTGGACCGCACGCACCTGGTCGACTGCCGAGCCCTCGACGGAGCTGCCGAGGTGGGCCAGCGACATCACCTCGACGGCGACTCGCTCGGCCACCTCGGGAGCGACGTCGCGTGGCAGGGCGAGATCGACGTACGCCTGCCGGTGCTGGACCTGCGGCCCTGGCAGGTGGTGTGCGTCGATGACATGCCCGACCGAGCCCGTGCAGGAGATGACGAGGTCCGCCTGGGCGATGGCTGCGGCGAGCGCGTCGAAGGGCAGGGCCTGCCCGCCGGTGGCGTCAGCAAGCCGGCGGGCGGTCTCGTAGGTCCGGTTGATGATGGTCAGCGAGGCCACGCCGGTCCGCGAAACCGTATGTGCCGCAAGGCTGCTCATCGCTCCGGCGCCGACGACGAGAACGCGCTGGCTGCTGAGCGGTCCGAGGTGGACCTCGGCCTGCTGGATGCCGCGCTCGACCAGGGACCGGCTCACGCTGTCGATGTCGGTCTCGGAGTGTGCGCGCTTGCCGACCCGCAGGGCCTGCTGCACGAGACCGTCGAGGACGGAGCCGATGCGGCCGGTCTCGCGGCCCGTCCGCAACGACTCGCGCAGCTGACCCAGGATCTGACTCTCGCCCACGGCCATCGAGTCCAGCCCGGCGGCGACTGAGAACAGGTGCGCGACGGCTCGGTCCTCGTAGTGGACGTAGAGGTGCTCGCGCAGCTGACGCAGCGGCAGCTCGGTGGCCTTGGCGAGGCTCTCGCCGATCTCGGTGACGGCACCGTGGAAGGTGTGTGCGTCCGCGTAGACCTCGACACGGTTGCAGGTATCGATCAGCAGCGCCTCGCCGACGTGCTCCCCGGCATCCAGGCTGGCCAGCAAGGTCTCCCGACGCTCCTGGTCGAGAGCGGCCTGCTCCAGGGTGTCGATCGAGGCAGTCTTGTGCGACAGCCCGATCACGATGACGCTCACGACGTCGCCTCCTGTAGTCCGCCGTCGATCGGGTCGGCGTCCTCCCGAGCGTGCTGCTCGTGGAAGGCGAGGATCTGCAGCTCTGTCGCCAGGTCGACCTTGCGGATCTCGACGCCCTCCGGGACGTTGAGCACGCAGGGTGCGAAGTTGAGGATCGAGTGGACGCCCATCGTCACGAGCCGGTCCGCCACGGCCTGCGCCGCGGTCGGCGGGGTCGCGATGACTCCGATCAGGCCCCCGGGGGGCTCAGCAGCGAGCTCGTCGAAGCTGATGACGGTGAGGCCGGCGATGGTCTGGCCGACGATGGCCGGGTCCTCATCGACCAGCCAGGTGACTCGGAAGCCACGGGTGGCGAAGCCGGAGTAAGCCGCGAGCGCGTGACCCAGGTTGCCCATCCCGATGATCGCGACGGACCAGTCGTGCTGCAGACCCAGCTCGCGGGCGATCTCCTCGCGCAGGCGTACGACGTCGTAACCGACACCGCGGACGCCATAGGAACCGAGGTAGGAGAGGTCCTTGCGCAGCTTGGCGGAGCGGACTCCCGCGGACTCGGCCAGCTCTTCGGACGAGACGGTGTCGACGCCCTTCGCGGCTAGTCCGGCGAGGGCTCGGAGGTACACCGGCAGCCGCGCCACTGTCGCACCGGGAATCCCCCGGCGTGCTGCTGGGGCGGCTGTCACGAGCGCCTTCGCTCCTCTCTTGCGGGCAGGCGTATATCAAACGCCAACACCAGAGGTTTTGGGACCCCCTCACCTTAAGCGCTTGTGAAGGCAGGCACAAAGTCGCGTAAGACCGCTCCACGTGCTAGTAGAGGCGTGTGCTAGGCGCAACGCCGCGGACGGCGCGATATTCCGTGCGTGGTCAGCGCAGCGCGCGGCGCAGCCGCTTCTCGTCCACGTGGAAGTAGTCGTGCTGGCGCCCGTCGACGAGCGTGACCGGGATCTGCTCGGCGTACTGCTGGCGCAGCTGGTCGTCGTCCAGGATCGATCGCTCGTCCCACGTCACGCCGAGATCGGCGCACACCCGCTCGATGACCGTGCGGGCGTCATCACACAGGTGACAGCCGGGTTTGCCGACCAACGTCACGGTGTGCGGCTTGGCGCGGCGACCGATCACCAAAAGACTGAGCGCCGCTGCAGCAGCAGGGAGTAGAGCGTCTGCTGGATCGTCTCGCGCACCTGATCGGTGAGGTCGAAGACGAGCATCGGGTCGTCAGCGGCCTCCGGGCCAAGACTCGCGGTGTCGACCGGCGCACCGAACTCGATGATCCACTTCGACGGCAGCGGAATGGCCCCCAGCGGGCCGAGCCACGGGAACGTCGCTGTGAGCGGGAAGTAGGGGAAGCCGAGCATGCGCGCGAGACTCTTGGCGTTGCCGATCATCGGGTAGATCTCCTCGGCGCCCACGATCGAGCACGGGATGATCGGTGCGCCGGTGTGCAGCGCGGCCGAGACGAACCCGCCCCGCCCGAAGCGCTGCAACCGGTAACGCTCGCTGAACGGCTTGCCGACGCCCTTGAACCCCTCCGGGAACACCGCAGTCAGCTGTCCGGTGCCGAGCAGCCGCTCGGCGTCCGCGTTGGCCGCCAGGGTCGTACCGGCCTTGCGCGCCAGCTCGCCCACGAGCGGCGACTGGAACACGAGGTCGGCGCCGAGCATCCGTACGTGCCGGTGCGCGGGGTGCTGGTCGTGCAGGGCGACCTGCAGCATGAGGCCGTCGACGGGCACCGTGCCGGAGTGATTGGCGACCACGAGTGCCGAACCGTCGGCCGGGACGTTCTCGATCCCGCGCACCTCGACGCGGAACCACCGCTTGTAGATCGGCCGCAGCAACGGCAGCCAGACCTCCTCGGTGAACTCGGGATCGAAGCCGAACTCGTCGATGTCGTAGTCGCCGGTGACGCGCCGCCGGAGGTAGGCGAGGGCCTGGGCGATCCGCGCCTCGAGGTCTTCGCCCTGCAGTCCCGCGGCCGACCCGGCCACCCGCAGCGCGCTCACCAACGTGGAGACGGCCGTCTCCAGACCTGGCAGGGGGTACGACGACCCACCGGTCGGCGTCGGCGTCGCCTGCGCGTCGCCCAGCTCGGGCAGGTCGGGCACCGCCCGCAGCGGACGCTCGGTCGCGTCGTCGGTCGTCGCCGCAGTCGTCCGCTTGCGCATGCTCGGGTGTGCGGCGGCCGCACGAATATCCTTGCGCGCCGGACGCTTTCGAGCTTTTGCGGCCGCCGCGATCTCGGCGGGCTGCGTGGTGATCGAGGCACTCTTGGGCGCGGAGGCGATCTTCTTGGCAGTGGTCTTCTTGGCAGCGCCCTTGCCGGGCTCCCCTTTGGTCACGATCCCCCTCCGATCATCGACGCGAGTACGGCACCCGGTGACGGGGGCCAGCTGTGGTGATCGCCGAACACCTCGACGATGGCCTCGCGAGTCGTGTGCTCCGGCTCGAACTTCAGCAGCTCGCGCATCCGCGTGGTGTCCATGCCGCGGCCGTAGCAGAGCCAGTCCATCTGCTGGGCGTCGAAGGTGCCGAGGCCGCCACGGCTGCTGGCGAGCGACACCGCGCCCGCAGCGAAGGGCAGCACCGGCACCATGGGCCGCTTGATCAGCCGGGCGGCCTGCTTGACCGTGACCACGCCCTCGCCGGCCACGTTGATGATGCCGCTTGCCTCGCCGGTGACCGCGGCCACCGTCGCCCGGACCGCATCGTCCAGGTGCAGCACCTGGACGCGGCCGTCGAATCCGAACGGCACCGGCAGGGCGCGCATGCTGAGGTAGTCGGTCAGCGGCGTCCGCAGACCCGCGCCCACGACGTTGGCCATCCGCAGCATGCAGACCGCGACGTCGGGGCGTCGACGTGCGAACCCGCGTACGTAGGTCTCCACCTCGACCGAGTCCTTGGCGAAACCGGTCGTCGGCACCTTGCGTGCCGTCATGTCCTCGGTAAACATCGCGGGGTCACGCGGCGAGGAGCCGTAGACCGAGCTGGAGGACTTGACCACGAGTCGGGTGAGGCTGTCGGCCTTCTGGCACGCAGCGAGCAGCTGCATGGTGCCGATGACGTTGATCTCCTTCTGGGAGGCCCGCCCGCCGGCCTGCCGGGGCGTCGTGATGACGCCGAGGTGGACGACCGTGTCGACCTGCTCCTGCCGGATGATCTTGCCGATGATCGGGTTGCGGATGTCCGCGCGGACGAACTGCGCCTCACCCAGATCGTGGCTGGGCGGCACCGCATCGACCGCGATCACTCGTTTGACCTGACCGCTGAGGCTGAGCTGCTGCGCGGTCCGGCCGCCGACGAGTCGGGACACACCGGTCACCAGAACAACGTCAGCCATGCGCCGATCTTAGGCGCCACGACTGGGCACTCGGGTGCCTCCGCAGATCCGGGACCAGCGCATGAGACGTGAGACCGATCACCTTCGGGCACGACGAAGGCCCCCGCCCGTCGTACGGGACCCGGGGGCCTTGACGTTGAACCGGTCAGGGACCGGTCAGCCGCTACTTCTTGTTGCGGCGCTGGTGACGCGTCTTGCGAAGCAACTTGCGGTGCTTCTTCTTCGCCATGCGCTTGCGGCGCTTCTTGATGACGGAACCCATAGGTCAACGTCCTTCGATGCTCGAGGAATGGTTTTACGTGCGATGGCGTCGCGCCAAGCACGCACAGCCAATCCGCCCCAGGGTATCCCCCGAGCCCGATCTGGCCCAATCCGGGAGCAGCGGACGTGAGGAGCGACTACGCGGTCTCGATGTAAGAGGTCCGCAGGTACTCGTGCACGGCCTGCTCGGGCACCCGGAAGGAGCGGCCGACGCGGACGGCAGGCAGCTCCCCGTTGTGGACGAGCCGGTAGACGGTCATCTTGGACACCCGCATCAGCGCGGCGACCTCGGCGACCGTCATGAACTGCACCTCACCGACCTGGCGGTCCTCAGTCATTGGGATCCACCCCGACCTCTCCACTGGTCCGATGCGACATGGACTGCCGTGACGGGTGTGACTACTGGGTCACAGGCAGCTCTTGAGGTAGCACGATAGAGCCGAAAGGCCCCTCCGCGATAGTCCTGACGGTGACTCGTCCAGTCGACACGCCGAAAACGCTCGACAAAATCAGTCGAGCCAGATGTCCAGTCCATGGAGGGGGAAGACCGCCTCACGGGTCGCCATCACGCTCTGGTCGACCCGGTCGTCCGGGTCGAAGCCGGTCTCCCAGGACCGGAACCAGACCATGCCGTCCTCGGCGACGCCGTCGCCCATCCGGGGCGGTCCGGGGCGGCCGACGAGCCGGGTCACGTGGTCGCGCCAGGCCGCAGGCACGGGCGTACGCAGGTCGATCGGACGGTGCGCGGCGATCGCGGTCAGGTGGGTCCAGGATCGCGGTACGACGTCGATGATCTCGTAGCCACCGCCACCCAGCGCGATCCACCGCCCGCCCGCGACCTCGTGCGCGAGGCGGTGCAGCAGGGCGTACGACGTCTGCTGGGCATCCACGGACAGCGCCAGGTGCGCGAGCGGGTCGGAGTAGTGGGAGTCGCAACCCTGCTGGGTCACCATGACCTGGGGGTCGAAGGCGCGTACGAGCGGCGGGACCACCGCATGCAGCGCGCGCAGCCAGGGAGCGTCGCCGGTGCCGGGCGGTAGGGCCACGTTGACCGCCCCGCCCATCGCACGAGCACCACCGATCTCACCCGGGAAGCCGGTGCCCGGGAACAGCACCCGGCCGCTCTCGTGGAGGGAGATGGTCAGCACCCGCGGGTCGTCCCAGAAGACGCGTTCGACGCCGTCACCGTGGTGGACGTCGACATCGACGTAGACGACACGTTCGGCACCGTGGTCCAGCATCCACTGGATGCCCAGGGCCGCGTCGTTGTAGATGCAGAAGCCGGACGCCGAGCCCGGCATCGCGTGGTGCAGGCCGCCACAGAAGTTGACCCCGTGGTCGATCTCGCCCTCCCAGACCGCCCTGCACAGGTCGACCGTCCCGGCGGCGATCAGTGCGGACGACTCGTGCATCCCGGCGAACGCCGGGTCGTCCTCGGTGCCCAGGCCGTACGCCGGGTCCGCGCTCGCAGGATCAGCCGAGGCACGGCGTACGGCATCGATGTAGTCGCGGTCGTGGACCTGCTCCAGGAACGCGTCGCCCTCAGGCGGCAGCGCGGGGGGTACGACCTCCACGCCGGGCGCATCGAGCACGCCGAGCTCCCGCGCCAGACGGGCGGTGAGGTCGAGACGGAGCGGGTTCATCGGGTGCTCGGGCCCGAAGTTGTACGCCGTCAGGCTGGGGTCCCACACGACCCGCGTGCGGAGGGGCTGATCTGCGCCCGCCGGCATGGACGTCACCTGTTCTTGTGGACGGGACTTCTCCTCCGGCCGAGGTCGCAGGCTCCCTCGGTCCGGCATCGTCGTCCCGTCACGACAGCACCGAGCTCGGGACCGCCCCGGGGTCGCTGCCGAGGGGGTAGATCATCGCCATCTCGAGGTTGTCGTCGTCCTCGTCGTCGGAGGCGTCCTGCGGTCGCATCGAGCGACGGGAGTCGGTCGGCCGGAAACCGAAGCTGCTGGCGAACGCCACCGCCCGGCCGTTGTCCGTGCCGACCCAGTAGACCGCGAACGAGCGCTTCTCCTCGCGGGCCTCGTCGACGCCGGCCTGCACGAGCTTCCAGGCCACGCCCTTGCCGCGCAGCTCCGGCGCAACCCAGAGCCCGAACAGCTCGGCCACGATCTCGCTGGTGTCGCCGTCCTTGTCGATGTCGTCCTCGTCGACGACGTCACCGACCGAGACCACGCCGACGGGTTCGCCTTCCTGCTCGGCCACCAGCCGCCGGGACCGCGCCATGCGGGTCCGCCAGAACTCTTCGTCGAACTTCTGCTCCTGATCGATGGAGGCGGCGAACGCCGACGGAGATTCCTTCAGCGCTGCCAGCCTGATGTCGCGGTAGACCTGCCAGTCCTCATCCCCGAGGGCACGCACCGAGATTGCTGTCATGTGGTCCACTCTCGCACGCGATCCAGCGCCTTCGGGTGGCACCCTCGGCAAATCCTCAGCACCTCCACAGGCGCCTCACACCCTTCCCCGCCCGGCAGAAGTTGATAGCCGGCACAGGTATGCGTGTGCCCCTCGCCAACTTTCGCCGGGGAGTCTCGGTCTACCGGCAGAAGTTGATCGGCCGCACAGGCATGCGTGTGCCGGGCACCAACTTTTGCCGGGAGTGGTGGTCAGTTGTGTCCGGAGGCCAGCTCGGCCGACCGCTTGGCGGCCGCTTCCATCGCGGACAGGAAGGCTGCACGCACCTTGTGGTCCTCCAGCTCGCGCAGGGCCGCCATCGTGGTGCCGCCCGGGCTCGAGACCCGCTCGCGCAGCACGGTCGGGTGCTCGCCGGTCTCCTTGAGCATGGTGGCGGCGCCGTAGAGCGTCTGGACGACGAGCTCGGTCGCGGTCGCACGCGGCAGCCCGAGGAGCACGCCCGCCTCGATCATCGCCTCGACGACGAAGAAGATGTACGCCGGTCCGCTGCCGCTGATCGCGGTCACCGCGTCCTGGTACTCCTCGGGGATCGACAGCACCTTGCCGCACGACCGCATGAGGTCCTGCGCCTCCCACAGGTGGTGGGCGTCGCAGTGCTCGCCAGGGCTGACCGCGGCCATGCCCTCATCGACCAGGGCAGGGGTGTTGGGCATGACGCGGGCGACCGGAGTGCCCTCCGGGAGGTGGTTCTCGAGGTAGGCCGTCGTGATGCCGGCCGCGATCGACACCACCAGCGTGCCCGGCGCCAGGTGGTCGCGGATGGTGTCGAGGACCTTGCCCATGTCCTGCGGCTTCACCGCGAGCACGACGGTGCTGACACTCGCTGCCGCGTCAGCGGCCGAGGCGACCTCGACGCCGTAGGTGTCCTTGATGACGGCAAGCCGCTCGGGACTGCGGTCGCTGACGATGAGCTGCTCAGTCGTACGGCCCGCGCGCAAGAGCCCGGACACCAGTGTCTCGCCCATCACTCCCGCACCGATGATGGCGACCTTGCGGCCGGACACCTCGTGGGAACGCTCCGCCGTCTCTGACATCGCTCAGCCCTTCGTCGCCAGTGCTCGCAGGAAGAACATCGTGTTGGCCGGGCGCTCGGCCATGCGGCGCATGAGGTAGCCGTACCACTCCTGGCCGTAGGGCACGTAGACCCGCATCTGGTGCCCCTCGGCAGCGATCCGCTGCTGCTCGTGCGGCCGGATGCCGTAGAGCATCTGGAACTCGTAGGAGTCGGCCGGTCGCAGCTCCTTGGCCGCGAGCGCGCCGATGATGTCGATCAGCTGCGGGTCGTGGCTGGCCAGCATCGGGTAGCCCTGGCCCTCGAGCAGCACCTTGGCGCACCGGACATAGGACGCCGACACGTCCGCGCCGTCCTGGAACGCGACCGACTCCGGCTCCTTGTAGGCGCCCTTGCACAACCGGACCCGGCTGCCAGCGGTCGCAAGATCGCGGCAGTCACCCTCCGTACGGCGCAGGTAGGACTGGAGCACTGCGCCCACCCAAGGAAAGTCCTGGCGCAGGTCGCGCAGCACCGACAGGGTCGAGTCGGTCGTGGTGTGGTCCTCCATGTCGAGGGTCACCGTGGTGCCGGCGTTGCGGGCGGCCTGGCAGATCTCGCGAGCGTGCTCGAGCGCGATCTTCTCGCCGTCGCCGGGCAGCGCCTGACCGACGGCGCTGAGCTTGACGCTGACCTCGACCGCGCCGGCGGTCGACAGCTCCTGCTCGGCCAGCGCGTGCAACAGCTCGAGGTAGGCGTCCCGGGTCGTCTGAGCCTGAGCGATGTCGAGCGTGTCCTCGCCGAGGAAGTCGATGGTGACCAGCCGGCCGCTGTCGGTCAGGTCGGCGGCCGCGCGGACGGCGTCCTCAGTGGTCTCGCCGGCGACGAACCGACGTACGACATCGCGGCTCACCGGGGCCTTCTCGAGAACGCCGCGTACCTGGCTGCTCCGACTCAGTCCGAGGAGTCCTTGGCGCAGCACGGCACTGGGGTCGAACATCGAGGCTCCTTGGGTCTGTACGGCGGTGATCGGCCTCAGGCTAACCGCGGCCCCTGGCCGTCCGCCGAGAGGCATACCCATGCACCGAGGGGCACACCCCGCGGGTACGCCTCTCGAGCGATCGGTATGCCTCTCGGCAGGTCAGGACAGGCGGGTGATCTCAACGCTGACGAACATCGTGGAGCCCGGCGAGCCGGTGAAGATGCCCGACAGGGGCACGACGTCCTTGTAGTCGCGGCCGACGCCGACCTCGACGTAGTTGTCGTCGGGCGGTGTGCCGTTGGTCGG
The DNA here is from genome assembly GCF_001190945.1 of Luteipulveratus mongoliensis. Classification (NCBI taxonomy): domain Bacteria; kingdom Bacillati; phylum Actinomycetota; class Actinomycetes; order Micrococcales; family Dermacoccaceae; genus Luteipulveratus; species Luteipulveratus mongoliensis. The sequence goes on from NZ_CP011112.1 coordinate 4,732,672, forward strand.
GTCGAACGGCACCCACGCGTCGTCCCACCACTGGATCCAGGCGTGCGACTCCCCCACATAAGGCTGGCCGATCTCGGGCTCGGCATCGGGGAGCATGTAGCCCGACACGTAACGCGCCGGGATGCCCTGCGAGCGCAGCGCCCCGATCGTCAGGTGCGCCATGTCCTGGCAGACCCCGGCCCGCGCGGCCCAGGCGTCGGCCGCCCGGGTGTGCACCGTCGTACGGCCCTGGATGTATTCGACCTCCTCGCGCAGCCGAGCGACAACAGACTCGACGAATTCCTTTGGCGTCGCTGATGATTCACGGATCTGGCGTACGACGGAGCCGAGCTCTCGTCCGGGCGCCACGCGCGGCGTGACGACGAGGACCTCGAGCCAGCGGTCGGTCACGTCGGACCCGGTGATCTCGTCCCAGCTCAGCCCGGCGCTCTCCGTGGGACGCCGGTCGACGGTCACCGTGCTGGTCGCCTGGACCAGCAGCTCAGGGTGCCGCTCGTGGACCTCGAACGAGGTGACGAGCGTGCCCCAGTAGTCAGTCCAGGACATCGTCCAGGGGTTGGGGCTGACGTCGACCTTGGTGTGCAGCACGGTCTGGTCGGTGTTGGTCTGAGGCTGCATGCGGGCCTCGTTGTAGGACGCGCTCGCGCCGCCCTTGTAGGTGTAGCCCGTCTGGTGATGCAGACGCAGGGTCATCGTCACTGGGTGCCTCCCAACCACTCCGGCGCCACAGCGCCCTCGAAGTACCTCTTGGAGACCGCGTCGGTCGCCTCGACACACACGAGCTGCAGGGCCTCCATCTCGCGCGGCAGCTCCGACATCAGGTCGCTCAGCGAGCGCACGTCCAGCGAGGCGCGTGCCTGGCCGATGATGCGTGCGGCGTCGCCGCCGAAGCCCAGCCGACGCTGACGCGGGTCGAGGACCTCGAGACACGCGGCGGCCTGGGTCAGCCCGAACACGATCGACCGCGGGAACAGCCGGTCCAGCAGCAGGAACTCGGCCGCGGCCCGCGGCGACTCGATGGCGCGGTAGGTGCGGGTGAATGCATGGTGCGCACCGCAGGCCCGCAGCGTCGTCTGCCAGCTCGAGGCACTGCCCGGGCTGTACGTCGTCGACAGCACCAGGCGTGCCGTCATGTCCACCCGCTCGATCGAGCGACCGAGCACGAGGAACTGCCAGCCGGTGTCGTGGCTCAGCGTCCCGTCCGCCATGGAAGCGATCATGCTGGACCGCTCGCGCACCAGCCGGAACGCGTCCGCGGGACGCATCCGGGTCAGCTGGCCCGAGCTGAGCTGGTTGAACGTGGTGTTGATGGCCTCCCACATCTCGGTGGAGACGACCTCACGCGACCGGCGGGCGCTCTCGCGAGCGGCCTCGATGGCCGACACGACCGAGGCCGTCGACGACCGGTCGTGCAGCAGCAGCCGAAGCACCGCGGCCTGGTCGAACTCACCGTCATAGCGCACGCCCATTGCCGCGAGCAGCGACCGGCAGGTGGCCTCGCGGTCGATGGTCGGGTCCTCGATGAGGACCTGTAGGTGGACGTCGAGGATGCGCGAGGTGCACTCAGCACGCTCGATGTAGCGGCCGATCCAGAACAACGCCTCGGCGATGCGGCTCAGCATGAGGGGTCCCCCTGCGGCTGAGGCGAACGGGACAGCTGCTGCTGTTCTTGCTGCGCGTGGGAGGTGGGCGGCGCAGGTTCTTGCTGGGGAGGTACGGCCGGTTTGATCGCGGGGTGGAACGGCCCGTCCTCGGCCGGCTCCGGCTCGACCTCCGGCATCGGGTTGTCGGCCGAAAGCACCCAGGTGTCCTTGGACCCGCCGCCCTGGCTGGAGTTGACGATCAGCTCACCCTCGGGCAGCGCCACGCGGGTCAGACCGCCCGGCAGCACCGAGACGCGCTCGCCGTCGTGCACCGCGAACGGGCGCAGGTCGACGTGGCGCGGGGCCATCGTGCCGCCGATGAACGTCGGCACGGTCGACAGCTGCACCACGGGCTGAGCGATCCAGCCGCGCGGGTCCGCCAGCAGCCGGGTGCGCAGCTCCTCGATCTGCTCCTTGGTCGCGCGGGGCCCGATGACGATGCCCTTGCCACCGGCGCCGTCGACCGGCTTGAGCACCAGCTCGTGCAACCGGTCGAGGACCTCCTCGCGGTGCGTGGGGTCCTCCATCCGCCAGGTGTCGATGTTGCGCAGCACCGGCTCCTGGGCGAGGTAGTAGCGGATCAGGTCGGGCACGTAGGTGTAGACGAGCTTGTCGTCGGCCACCCCGTTGCCGACCGCGTTGGCGATCGTCACGTTGCCGACGCGCGCGGCGTTGAGCAGGCCGGGTACGCCGAGGACCGAGTCGCGCCGGAAGTGCACCGGGTCGAGGAAGTCGTCGTCCACCCGCCGGTAGATCACGTGCACGGGGTGGAGCCCGTGAGTCGTACGGACATAGACGTGGCCCGCCTGGGCGACGAGGTCGCCGCCCTCGACCAGACGTACGCCCATGAGCCGGGCGAGCAGCGCGTGCTCGAAGTAGGCCGGGTTGTAGACGCCCGGGGTGAGTACGACGACGGTCGGGTCCGCGACGCCGGTGGGCGCGCAGGCACGCAGCGCGGCGAGCAGCCGGTTGGGGTAGTGCGCGACCGGCCGGATGCGGTGGTGGGTGAAGACCTCCGGCAGCGCCGCCGACATCGCGCGGCGGTTGGTCATCACGTAGGAGACACCGGACGGGATGCGAACGTTGTCCTCGAGCACCCGGAAGGCGCCCTGCTCGTCCCGGACGAGGTCGATACCGGCCACGTGGACGCGGACGCCGCCCGGAGGTCGGATACCCATCGCCGGCCGCAGGAAGTGGGGCGAGCTGGTGACAACGCGGCGCGGGATGACGCCGTCGCGGAAGACCTGACCCTCGCCGTAGATGTCGGCGAGGAACGCCTCCAGCGCTTTCACCCGCTGCGCGACACCCAGCTCGACCGCCTGCCAGGAAGTCGAGTCGATCAGCCGCGGGACGATGTCGAGCGGGAACGGCCGCTCCTCGCCACCGATGTCGAAGGTGACGCCCTGGTCGAGATAGCTGCTCGAGAGATAGTCCGACCGGGCCCTCAGATCCTCGGGTGACAGCGCCTCGATCTGGGTCCGCACGGTGGTGTAGCTGCGTCTCACGTCGGAGCCGTCGAACATCTCGTCATAGGTCGCCGGGCGCGGGGTGTAGCCCTCGAAGTGTCCTGTCACCCTGGCAACCTAGTGGCCGCGTGTTTCCGTCGGGTTGCCGTGCCGCATCAAGGACACTGCAGTCATGGACGCAGTCCTCGACCCTGCCGTGCTGGCCCGCGCTCAGGGCGGCGACGAGACGGCGTACGAACAGCTCGTGACCCCGCACCGACGCGAGCTGCAGGCGCACTGCTACCGGATGCTCGGCTCATTGCACGACGCCGAGGACGCGCTGCAGGAGACGCTGCTCGCGGCGTGGAAGGCGCTGACCGGCTTCCAGCAGCGCAGCTCGTTGCGGACCTGGCTGTACCGGATCGCGACCCGTGTCTGCCTGCGTCTGGTCGAGCGGCGACCGCGCCGGATCCTGACCCCGGACTACTGCCCGTCCCGGCAGGCGAGCGATGACCTCGGCGCCCCGGTCACCGAACCCATCTGGCTTGAGCCCTGGCCGGACGACCTGGCCGGCGACGTGGCCGACCCGGAGACGACGTACGTCGAGCGTGAAGGCGTCGAGCTGGCGTACGTCGCCGCACTGCAGCATCTGCCCGGCACCCAGCGGGCGGTGCTGATCCTGCGCGAGGTGCTCCAGCTGCCGGCCGCCGAGGTGGCGTCGATGCTTGACAGCTCCGTCGCCTCGGTCAACAGCGCGCTCCAGCGTGCGCGGGCGGCGGTCGCCGAGCGGGTGCCCGAGCGCAGTCAGCAGGCCGAGCGTGAGGCGCTGGGCAGCGAGCGCGAGCGGGCCCTCGTGACCTCGTTCGTCGCCGCGTGGGAACAGGCCGACATCCCCGCCCTCCTCGATTTGCTGACCGAGGACGCACGGTTCACGATGCCTCCGCTGCCGGCGTGGTTCGACGGGCGGGACGCGGTGGCCGGATTCATGCGCGAGCGGCTGTTCGCGACGCCGTGGCGGCTGCGGCCGCTACGGCTCAACGGGCAGCTCGCGTTCGCCTGCTACCAGGGCCCGGACTTCCGGCTGGGCGCGGTCAATGTGCTCAGCGTGCGCGACGGGCAGATCCGCGCGATCAACGGCTTCGTCGACCCTGCGCTCTACCCGGCGCTGGGCCTTCCGAAGGTTTTTCCCGGCTGACCGATGAGTTCCGTGACCGGGCCGTCTCTATACGGGTGACCGCACAACATCACCCGAGAGGAACGCAGTCATGCGCAAGCTCATCGTCACCAACCTGGTCACTCTCGACGGCTTCTTCGAGGGGCCCGGCGGCAACTTCATGGTCATGCCGGCGGACGCCTCGTTCGACGCCTACAACCTCGAGCGCATCCGGACCGCATCGACCTTGCTCGTCGGACGGACGTCGTACGAGGGCTTCCGCGGCTTCTGGCCGGGCCTCGCCGCGAACGAGGAGATGCTCAGCATGCTGCGTCCCGACGACGAGGCCGGCCAAGAAGTCCTGCGCGAGATCTCGCGGCGCAACGACGACATCGAGAAGGTCGTGGTGTCCGACAGCCTGCAGGCCGACCCGAGCGGGACGTACGGCTCCACGACGCAGATCGTCCGCCGCGGCGACGCGCGTGAGGCCGTGCGAGCGCTGAAGGAGCAGCCCGGCGACGACATCATCGTGTTCGGCAGCCATGTGCTGTGGAACGACCTGCTCGAGGCCGGCCTCGTCGACGAGCTGCATCTGATGATCGGACCGGTGGCAACCGGAGGCGGCACGCCGGCGTTCACCGCGGCGTCCCCCGGGACGCTGGAGCTAATCGGCACCCGCCAGTTCGAGGGCTCCTCCAACGTCGTCATGCAGTACGCCGTCCGCTCCTGATCGCGTCTGCCCCACTCCTCTCGGCAAAAGTTGATCGGCCGCACACGCATTCCTGTGCGGCCGATCAACTTTTGCCGGTTTGCTCAACCGGATGGTTGACAACCCGCCCGCCGCGGCGTACGTTCCTCGTATTCAACCAATCAGTTGAGGAGGTGGGTGCGGTGGAGGACCAGCTGTCCAAGGTCTTCGCAGCTCTCGCAGACCCCACTCGCCGCGACATCGTGGCGCGGCTCGCCGTGAACGACGCGACCGTGGGAGACCTGGCGGAGCCGTACGACGTCTCGGTCCAGGCGGTCTCCAAGCACCTGAAGGTGCTGGAGGGCGCGGGCCTGGTCAGCCGTAGCCGCGACGCGCAGCGCCGACCGTGCCACCTGGAAGCGGAGGTGTTCGACCTCATGACCTCGTGGATCGAGCGGTACCAGAAGGAGGCCGAGGAGCGGTTCAGCCGCCTCGACGACCTCCTGGCACGCATGGACGACAACGGCAATGTGCAGCAACCAGAGCAGCAGGAGAGAGGCGCATCATGAGCACCGCAACCAAGAAGGAAGCCACCATCGTGGCCGACCCGGACGTGCCCACCATCACGATCACCCGCGAGTTCGACGCGCCGCCGGAGAAGGTCTTCCGCGCCTGGGCCGAGCCCGAGCTGGTCAAGCAGTGGCTGGGCCCGAAGTCGCTCGACATGGACATCAAGCAGTGGGACTGCCAGACAGGCGGGAGCTACCGGTACGCCGCGGTCAGGGGCGGCGAGGAGTTCGCCGGCTTCTTCGGGTCCTTCCATGACGTACGCCCGGGCGAGCGCATCGTGCAGACCTTCACCTATGAGGGCATGCCCGACGCCGTCAGCCTCGAGACGATGACCTTCGAGGCGCTCGAGGGTGGCCGCTGCCGGATCGTCGCGGTCTCGGTCGTGGAGTCCATGCAGGCGCAGGCCGGGATGATGGCCAGCGGCATGGAGGTCGGCATCAACGAGGGCTACGAGAAGCTCGACGAGCTGCTCGTAGGACTGTCGTGACCTCACCGGCCGACGAGCACCGCCGCATCGCGGCGACGTTCACCGAGCGGGTCCGGGGCACCCAGGACTGGGACGCCCCGGCCCCGCCGGAGGGCTGGCTGGCGCGCGATGTCGTACGCCACTTGGTCGAGTGGTTCCCGTCGTTCCTGGAGAGCGGCTCGGACGTACGACTGGCGAAGGGGCCCTCGGTCGATGACGACCCGGTGGCCGCATGGCAGATCCACAGTGCCGCCGTCCAGGAGCTGCTCGACGATCCCGCCACCGCGGGAAAGTCGTTGGAGAACAAGCATATTGGGACGATCCCGCTCGACAAGGCGGTCGACCAGTTCTACACGAGCGATGTCTTCCTGCACACCTGGGATCTGTCGCGGGCGACCGGTCAGGACGAGACGTTGGACCCGACGATGTGCGCGGCGATGCTCGAAGGCATGCCCGAGCACGAGGGCGCCATGCGGTCCAGCGGTCAGTTCGGGCCGCGGGTCGAGGTGCCCGAGGACGCGGACGTTCAGACCAGGCTGTTGGGCTTCATCGGCCGCGACCCATCGCCGGTCGAGTAGCCGGAGCGCCAGCGGAGGCGTGTCGAGACCAGGTGCACGCGCGCACCTGGTCTCGACACGGCTCGCCCTAGGGGGCTCGCCTACTCGACCGGCTCGGGAGCTAGTCGATGTGATAGCTGTCGCCGTAGACCTTCCAGTCCAGCGGCGGGTCCAGGTTCAGGTTGCCGTTGTTGAGGAAGACCCGCTGCTCGGTGTCCACCCGGCTGGTGTCGCCGTGCGCCTCCTCCTGCTTCATCGCCCAGACCCGGGCGTCGAGGAAGGCGTTCAGGTACGCGGTCTCGCCGCCGCCCTCGGCCGGGGTCTTCGCGTTGGCTCGCGCACGATCGCGGATCGCGCTGAAGCTGGTCGCGTCGTCACCGTCGCCGTGCATGACGATGGCGTCGTAGTAGATGAACTGGCCCAGCGTGCCCAGGCCGTCGGACTTGCCGCGGCTGACGGCGGGGTTGAAGTAGACCCGGTCCCGCTCGTCGTTCTGGGCCTGCTGGAACGCCGGGTCCTGCGCCGCTTGACGCCAGTCGTCCTGGAAGCCGGGGTCGAGGCCCTCGTGCGAGTCGGAGCCGTCCACGTTGCGCAGCGCCGGCAGGTACTTGGCGAGCACGTTGTCCGGATCGCGTTGCGTGTACAGCTCGACGAGGTCGAGCATGTCGCCGGTCCCGGAGCAGAACCCGATGATGCCCGCGGTGTAGCCGCGACCGTCGCCGATGTCCTCGATGTAGCCGTACTGCGCCTTCCAGTCCAGCGACGAGTTCTCCGCGCTGGACACCAGCTGCATGGCGATGTCCTTCTTGACCGGGTCGTCCAGGCCGGAGCCGGCACCCGACGCGGACGACGGCACCACCACCATCGCCAGCGCCGCGATCAGACCGAGCAAGATTCCCATTGACCTTCGGATACGCATTGCAGCCTCCCGAGATTTGATTGATAGGAACCTTTCCTATCGCATTCGAGAGTCACCGACGTGGCTACGGGGCAAGGGATTTCAACGCGGCCCGGCGAAAGCCCGGCTCAACGAGCGGTGGGCTAGGCAGGGGCGGCGAAGTAGAGCCGGGAGAACGCGAGCGCCTCCGCCAGGTCGAGCTCGCGCTGCTCGTCGTCGAGCCGACGCGTGCCGACCTCGACGACGACATCGCCCGAAAATCCTTGTCCTGCAAGCGATTCGAGCAGTTCAGCGCACGGTTGGCTGCCGCGTCCGGGCACGAGGTGCTCATCCTTGTAGGAGCCCGTGCCGTCAGCCAGATGGATGTGGGAGAGCCGGTCGCCCAGCTGTGCTGCCATCGCCATCGCGTCGGACCCGGCTGTGGCGGTGTGCGACAGGTCGAGCGTCACGTGGTCGTAGTCGACGTCCGTGGGGTCCCAGTCCGGCAGGTACGCCTGCATCTCGCGAGCCCGGGCCCGCCACGGGAACATGTTCTCGACGGCCAGCCGGACCTCCGTCCGTGCACCGCGCTCGGCGATGCCCTCGACGAACTCCGCGGCGTACTCACGCTGCCACCGGAACGGCGGGTGCAGCACGACCGTGCCGGCACCGACCTCCTCGGCCAGCTCGATGGACTTGTCGACCTTGACCCACGGATCAGTCCCCCACACCCGCTGCGTGAGCAGCAACGTCGGCGCGTGGATCGAGCACACCGGCACGCCGTAGTGCTCGGACAGCTGCACCAGCGCACCGGCCTCCTGGCTGATCGTCTCGGTCCAGACCATGACCTCGACCGCGTCGTACCCGAGCCGAGCTGCGATGTCGAACGCCGCCGTGGCTCCGCGCGGGTAGACCGACGCCGTGGACAGCCCGATCCGACCGTCGGGGATCCGCGCCGCGCCACCGGTGGGTGCGGGAGTCGTACGCCGCCCAAAGTCCTCGCCCGCCAGGGGGACCGGGGCGGTCGGTCGGGTGGCCGCGCGCTTGCGGGTCCGGCGTACAGGCGTACGTGCCGCCTTGGCGACCTTCTGCACGACGGTCTCGTCCTTCTTCGCGCCGGTCTCGTCGTCGTCGCGGCTCATGGTTCGAGCCAGTCCAGCCGGCGCAGGATCACACCCTCGCGCAGCGCCCACGGGCAGACATCGAGGCGCTCGACGCCGAGCAGGTCCATCGCCCCCTCGACGACGAGTGCGCCGGCCAGGAGCTGAGCGGCACGACTGGCCGACACACCGGGCAGGGCCGCGCGCTCGTCCGCCGTCATCGGGGCCAGCCGCTGAACCAGCGCCTGGAGCTCGGACCGTTTGAGAGTCCTGGAGACGTAGGGGCCGTCGCCGCTGGGCGCGGCTCCCGTCACCCGGGCCAGCGAGCGGACCGTCTTGCTGGTCCCGACCACCCGGTCGGGCGCGCCGAACCGGCTGAGGTCGCGCACCACGCGGCCGATGTCGGAGCGGATTCGCTTGCGCAGCGCACGGACGTCCTCGGGGCTCGGCGGATCACCGGTCAGGTCGCGGGTGAGCCGGCCCGCACCGAGCGGCAGGCTCAGGGCGGCGTCGGGCTCCTCGTCGAGACCCACGGCGAGCTCGAGCGATCCCCCACCGATGTCGACGCACAACAGACGCCCGCTCGACCAGCCGAACCACCGGCGTACGGCCAGGAACGTCAGCCGGGCCTCGTCGGCACCCGAGAGAACCTCAAGATCGGCGCCGGTCTGCTCGCGAACCTGCTGCAGCACCGTCTCGCCGTTGGGCGCCTCACGGATCGCGCTCGTCGCGAAGGCCAGCAGGTCCTCGATGCCCTGGTCCTCAGCAATGGTGAGGCACTCGGCCACGAAGGTCGACAGCTGTTCGACGCCGGCTTCCTTGATCTCACCGTCCGCGGTTGTGTGCTCCGAGAGCCGCAGCTCGATCTTGTGGGAGTACGCCGGGAGCGGCTGCGCGCCGCGGTGAGCGTCGACAACAAGCAGGTGGACCGTGTTGGAGCCCACGTCGATCACCCCGAGCCGCATGCGGCCAGGCTACCCACGTCCTTCGCCGCGCATGGTGGGACGTCCGCTCCTCGGCGCCGGGACGCCTAGAGTCGGCCTGTGCCCGAGACACCACTGGAGATCGCCCGCACCTGGGTGGAGTTCGACAACCCCGCCATCGCGAACGAGCGCTTCCGCTGCGACCTGACCTGGCTCACGTCGTCCTGGACGTGCATCTTCGGCAACGGCTGCCAGGGGATCTACGAGGACGCACCCGACACCGGCTGCTGCACGCTCGGCGCGCACTTCTCCGACAAGGACGACATCAAGAACGTCAAGCGCGTCGTCGAGCAGCTCGGGCCGGACGAGTGGCAGTTCTACGACGAAGGCCACTCCAAGAAGGGCTGGCGCGAGAAAGAGGACGGCGACACCAAGACCCGCGTGGTCGACGGCGCCTGCATCTTCCACAACCGGCCCGGTTTCCCCGCCGGCTCCGGCTGCGCACTGCACCAGCACGCGATGCTCGTCGGCGCCGAGCCGCACACCATGAAGCCCGACGTGTGCTGGCAGCTGCCGATCCGGCGTACCTATCGCACCGTCGAGCTGCCCGACGACACGTCCTACCTCGAGATCTCGATCGCCGAGTACGACCGTCGCGGCTGGGGCCCCGGGGGCCACGACCTCGACTGGTACTGCTCGAGCAATCCCGAGGCGCACGTCGGCAAGGACCCGGTCTACATCTCCAACGCCGGCGAGCTGCGTCACCTGATGGGCGATGCGGCGTACGACGAGCTCGTCCTCCGGTGCGAGGCTCACCTCGCGCTCGTCCGGGCTGCGCGCAAGGGTCCGGGCGGCCGCAAGCTGCTGCCACTCCTCGTGCACCCGGCGACGCTGGCTGCCGAGCAAGGTTGATGGACACCGACGGGACGACGATGCCGGACCGAGGGAGCCTGCGACCTCGGGCGGAGGAGGAGTCACGTCCAAAAGGATCAGGTGAGGATCAACCGATTCCGTCGCCCAACATCTGGGGCGACCAGGAGACGTACGAGATCGAGAACAACGGCGTCGACCCCGACGGCGCGATCTGGTCGGCCATGCGCACCATCCGCAGCTGGGCGGACCGCCGAGTGCTGGACATCGGGTGCGGGACGGGCTTCCACCTGCCTCTGCTCGCCGAGACCGCCGAGCAAGTCATCGGCGTCGAGCCGCACGTGCCCCTCTACAACCGTGCGGTGCAACGGATCTCGGGCATCGCCAACGCCGAGGTACGTCACGGGCTGGCCCAGCGACTGCCGGTCGAAGACCACTCGATCGACGTCGTACACAACCGTTGGGCGTACTTCTTCGGTCCGGGCTGCGAGCCGGGACTGCGGGAGCTGGCGAGGGTCATGGCACCAGGTGGCGTGGCGTTCCTGATCGACAACGACGCGACGCGCTCGACGTTCGGGCGGTGGTTCAGGGACGCCTGGCCGGATGCGGATCCCATTGCAGTGCAACGGTTCTGGAACCGTCAGGGCTTCACGACCAAGCCGGTCATGATGCGGTGGAAGTTCGACACCCGCGAGGACTTCGAGGCGGTCGTCCGCATCGAGTTCACGCCGGAGCTGTCCGACAAGATCCTGGCCTCGCACGACGGGACCGAGGTCGACTACGCCGTCGCGCTGCGCTGGCGCCACTACTGACGTAAACCTTTCGCGCCGCTCGCGGGTATTCACTTGTAGACAGCGGGTGAGAGGGGGGCCATGGGACACCCAGCATGGGAGCAGGAGTACATCGAGTACTTCACCGCGCGGGCACCTGCCCTGCGGCGGACGGCGTACGCGATGTGCGGCGACTGGCAGGCGGCCGAGGACCTGGTCCAGACCACCTTCGTGCGCCTGTACGTCCACTGGCACAAGGTGCGCCAGGAGACGATCGACGCCTACGCCCGACGCATCCTCACCAACCTGTTCCTCAACGGCCGGCGGACCGCAGTCCGCGAGCGCATCACCGACAGGGTCCCGGAACAGGTTGCCCCACCGCCGCGGACGGACGACCGTCTGGCCCTCGCGTCGGCGATGACGGGACTGACCGCCAGGCAGCGAGCGATCGTCGCCCTCCGCTTCATCGATGACATGCCGATCGCCGGCGTCGCGGATGTGCTCGGCCTCGCCGAGGGCACCGTCAAGAGCCACAGCGCACGCGCGCTGCAGACCATGCGAGTAGCGCTCGCCGACTCGTACGACACAGGAGGTGCGTGATGAACGAGGAGGACTGGGTGTCCAAGACCTTCGCCAATGACCTCGCGTCCGAGCCGCCGATGCAGCTGACGGCCGAGACGGTCGTGTACGCCGGTCGCCGGGCCCGCACGCGGCGTCGCGTCGTGGCGTCGGTCGGTGCCGCCGTTGCTGCCGCAGCCATCGCCGTCGGCACGGTCGGCTTCGTGAGCCATCGCGCCGCCGTGGAAGAGCCCGCGCCGGCCAAGACGACCAGCATCTACACCGGACGCGCAGCGCAGACGGAAGCGTCGCTCGAGCGTGTGATCGAGCAACGGCTGCCTCGAGCATCGCTGTGGGAGAAGTCGACGATCTATCCGAGCGACTGGAATCGTGACACCGCGCTTCCGCCGAATCAGGCTGACAACGCTACGGATTGGCAAGCCGTCTACACCTTCAGATCAGATCCTCGGCACACGCTGCGGGTGACAGTCGTGAGCCTGCCTTCGAACACATCGGCTCCGTCCTGCCCCGCCGAGCTGTCCTCGGGACAGTCGTGCACCGTACGCCCCGACCGAAGCACGTTCGAGGTGAATGAACGCGGATCGAAGGACGGGTGGGCTCGCTCGGTCTTCAGCGCTCGGCCCGGTCAGATGAGTGTGACCGTCACGGAGTGGGTCAAGGCCGGTACTCAGGCCGAAGCGCGCAACGGGTGGAAGTACACGCCCGCCGAGCTCGAACCCGTCGTCACCGCGCCGGACCTCGTCATCCCGCGCCCAGCGGTCGAGCCACCTCCACCGACCGGACCCTGACCCACTCCCCCAGATCGGATCGACGCCGTCGATCCGATATCGAGCCCTGCCCACTTGAGGCAGTGGATGTCCCCACCACACAAGGAGATGTCATGAAGATGCGCACGCGGTACGTGGTACCGACAGCAGTCCTGAGCCTCGCCCTCGCGGGGGGCGCCGGTGTCGCCGGCCTCACCTCGTCGGCCAGCGCCCAGGGGAAGGGCACCTTGGTCGACCCAGCTGGCACTCGAGTCACCAAGGTCGACTCGGCGAAGACGGCCAGTCCGGTCGCGCGGCTCATCGAGAAGCGAGTCCGTGCCGACCTTCCGGGCGGTCACGGTCTGGTGAAGGAGACGATCTATGCGAGCGACTGGAACCGCAACACGCCGCTGCCCGTGGATCAGGTGCAGAACGCGACGGACTGGCACGGCAAGTTCACCCTGCCAGGCGACCGGACGCACGTGATCTGGACGGCGGTGTTCATCGCGCCCAAGGGCACCAACCCGACACCGGAGCAGTCACGCGCGCAGTGCCCTGAGCAGCCGCTGCCGCCTGGTGAGGTGCCGTTCCGGTGCGAGGTCAAGGTGCTGCCGGACGGCTCACACGTCACCGTCAACGAGTTCGCAGTCCGGGGCGTGTACAACCTGGTCGTCGGGCATATCCGGGCGCACGACCGAGGCGTTTCGGTCGCGGAGAAGGTCAAGGCCGGTTCGCTGGCCGAGGCGCGTCACAAGTTCCGCTACAGCGCCGCACAGCTGCAGCGGCTCGCGACCGACGCGGCCCTGGTGATCCCTGAGCCCCAGGTGTACCCGCCGCTGCCGACGACGCCGTAGTCCGCGCCGGTCGACACAACACGGCGGGCGGGCGGGTCTGGATCAGGGGAGCAGACCCGCCCGCTCACTCGCGTCGTTGAGTCATTAGCCCGGCTAGAAGGGCGGCGGTTCGTGGGCGGGGTAGGTGATGTAAATCCGGCTGGATGCGCTGGTCCAGGTGGCGGTTCCGTCTGGAGTGATGGTGACGGTCCAGGCGCCGGAGTGCTTGGCACGGTGGTGGGCCCGACACAGGGACAGCAGCCCTGCGGGTTCGGTTCTGCCGCCACGACCGTGCGGGATGACGTGGTCGGTGTCGGTCATCTGTGCTGGTCGGGTGCAGCCGGGGAAGCGGCAGACCTGATCGCGGAGCTGGACGAACTGACGCATCCGGGTCGGTGGCCGGTAGGCGGTGCTGGTGTGCTCGCGCAGGGCACCGGTGGTCGGGCTGACCAGGGCACGACCGATCGTGTCACCGAGGGCATGGACCAGTCCGGTGACGGTCTCGGCCGAGATGACGCCGACACCGTCGACGACCACATCGCCCAGTGCGGCTGGCGGTTCGGAGTCCGTGCGCTGGTTGGCGATCGTGGTCAGCCGTTCGATCAGCTCTTCCACTGCCTCCGCGACCGGATCACTCCCACTCGTCGCGGCGGGTGCTGCCCGCTTGGTGCCGGGTGGGTGCCACGGCGGCAGGTCTGTGGTGGTCCATGGGTCGGGCACGTCCGGCACGCGACCGCCCTTCGCAGGGTGCAGTCCCCATGCGGACAGGTCGAGAGGTTCTCCCGGGCCGGTCTCGCCGCCAGCGACGAAACCCATGCGCAGGTTGGTCTGGTCGAGCAGGTCCGCGAGCCCGTCGGTGGCGACCGCGGCGGCTCGTGCGGCGCCTTCCTGGACGGGAACCAGGAACGTGCACGACGCCGACGCATCCGCGGAGGAGGTCAGCAGGTCCACCAACGCCTGTGCCCGGCACTCACCCATCAACGGTGCGCGCCGTGCATCACCAGCCGATGCCGGCAGCTCGGCGGCCCCGGTCTCAGCCTGTCCCGTAGCGGCCTTGTCGTCCGGTGCGTTGCGGTAGCGCCCGGCGAGGTCCTGGATCGCGGACTGCATCGCTGCCGCCTGCTCAGTCGGCAGGGTTGCGGTCATGGTGCTGGTACCGCGAATGCGGCCGGGTTCGAACCAGACTCCGAGGGCCTCACGCACGCTCCGTCGCCGGTGCCGCACCGGTGACTCGGCGTCCTGGTTGGCCACTGCGGCTCGGGCGCGCTTACGGGTGGCGGTCGCGGTCCACGAGCTGATGCCACCACGGGGTCCGGACAGCATCGCCGCTTCCACGTGTGGCGCGACCACAGCTCGGGTGCCCTCGGGGACGTCCTCCAACGCGTCAACGACCGCGGCGAGGCGTTCCCGGTCGATCGCTCCGTCGGCGAGGGCGTCGATCAGTAGTGGGGTGTGGCACACCGCTGCGACCGACTCGCGCACCCGCCGCGCCGCGGTGCGCGGCCCCCAGCACAGGGCGGCGCTGATGTCCGCGACCGCGGTGTCCCGAACATCACCGACCGCGCCGCGACCAAGTCGATGGCCGGCATCACCTGACGGGTCGTAGTGCGCCACCGAGCCCGCATGTTGCGCCAACCGATGCGCCTGCACAGCGTGGGCCAGGTCGACCAGGTGCTGGGTGACGCTGACCTGCTCGAGCACCACCGGTGCCGACACGACGTCCTCGGTGTCGTTGCGGATGAGCGCGTACGCCGACTCCAACGCCTCCCGAGCGATGACCAGCTGCGCCGCGCAGCGGTGTCCGTCTCGCGGCGCAGCGTGGTCATCTCGGGTGCGCTTGCCATGCCACCATCGTACGTACGTACGAACTTCGCCGCAAGTCCGCGATCGATGAATTTGATTGCTGTGTAAAGCCTTTCGACGATTCTGACGTTGTCGGTGGTGCGTGCTAGTGCGCCAGCAGACCGCTCCGGCTCACCGCCGAGCGAGTCGGGCCGCCCCGCTCACCACGTGGACGCTGGCATTTGCATATGAATAACTCTCAGTTATCTTGAATCTGGTCTTGAGTGGCAGCGTGAAGCCCTGGCTTGCTGTCCGGCAACCCTCCGTTCGTGGCGGGGTGCCCCAGGTGACGACCCGGCCGCATGAACCCGTGCGGCAAGCGCGACGACGCGGCGCCAGCCGCCCGGGAGGCACACGATGAGCCCCAGACCCCTGATCCATCTGGCCGTGGCCCTCGACGGCACCGGCTGGCACCCGGCCTCCTGGCGCGACCCGTCCGCTCGGGCGGACGAGGTGTTCACTGCTCGCTACTGGGCCGACCTGGTCCGGTTGGCGGAGAGCGGCGCCCTCGACCTGGTCACCCTCGAGGACGGACTCGCCCTCCAGGCCGATGACGCGCTGCACCACGACGACCGCACCGACCGGCTTCGTGGACGCCTCGACGCGGTCCTGGTCGCCAACCGAGTCGGCCCGCTCGTCCGACGAATCGGCTTGGTACCCATCGCGATCACCACGCACACCGAGCCGTTCCATCTCTCGAAGTCGATCGCGACGCTCGACTACGTGACCGGCGGCCGCGCCGGCGTACAGGTGCGGATCGGCGGCCGCCGCGACGAGGCCGACCACTTCGGCCGCCGAGAGCTGGGCGACTGGACCGACCTCGACGCCGACGGTCAGCGATCCCTGGCCAACGCACTCTTCGATGAGACCGATGACTACGTCGAGGTGCTGCGCCGGCTGTGGGACTCGTGGGAGGACGACGCCGAGATCCGCGACTCAGCCACCGGCCGGTTCGTCGACCGAGACAAGCTGCACTACATCGACTTCGAAGGCGACCACTTCTCAGTGCGCGGTCCGTCGATCACCCCTCGCCCTCCGCAGGGTCAGCCGCTGATAGCGGCCCTCGGGCACGACGTACGACCGTGGCAGCTGATCGGCAGGTCGGCCGACCTCGGCTTCATCACACCGAAGGACGACCCGGCCGAGGCGCTGACCGTCATCCGCGAGGCCCAGCAGGACGCCGGGCGCGACACAGTCCACGTCCTCGGGGACGTGCTGGTCGTCCTCGACGAGGACGCTGCACGGGCAGGTGAGCGCCTCGGCCGGCTCAACGATCTGGCCGGCAGCCCCCTGGTGTCGGACGCGCTGATCTATGTCGGTGGTGTGAAGGGCCTGGCCGATCTCATCGAGTCCTGGTCAACCGCAGGCCTTTCCGGGGCTCGTCTGCGTCCGGCCGTCAACACCGTCGACCTGCCACGAATCGTGGACGACCTCGTACCCGAGCTGCGACGCCGCGGACTGTTCCGGTCGGCGTACGACGACCGGACGTTGCGTGAGCGCTTCGGCCTAGCCCGCCCCGTCAGCCGCTACGCCGCCTGACCACCCGGAGAGGACAAACTGATGCCGCAGAAGCAGATTCACCTGGCCGCGCACTTCCCGGGGGTCAACAACACCACCGTCTGGAGCGACCCGGAGTCCGGCAGCCACATCGAGTTCGACTCGTTCCGCGAGTTCGCGCAGACCGCCGAGCGGGGCAAGTTCGACTTCCTGTTCCTGGCCGAAGGTCTGCGGCTGCGCGAGCAGCGTGGCCAGATCTACGACCTGGACGTCGTCGGCCGCCCTGACACCTTCGCGATCCTCAGCGCGCTGGCCGCTGTCACCGACCACCTCGGCCTGGCAGGCACGATCAACTCGACGTTCAACGAACCGTACGACGTGGCAAGGCAGTTCGCGTCCTTGGACCACCTCTCCGGTGGCCGCGCGGCGTGGAACGTCGTGACCAGCTGGGACGCGTTCACCGGTGAGAACTTCCGACGTGGCGGCTTCCTGCCGGCCGAGCAGCGCTACGAGCGGGCCAAGGTCTTCTTGCAGACGACACTCGAGCTGCTCGACTCGTGGCGTGAGGGCGATGTCCTCGCCGACCGCGAGTCCGGCGAGTTCCTCGCACGACCCGATGCGGGCGAGTTCGCCCACCAGGACTCGCATTTCGACATCCGCGGCAGGTTCAATGTCCCGCGCAGCCCACAAGGACGGCCGGTCATCTTCCAGGCCGGCGACTCCGACGAAGGTCGAGACTTCGCGGCTCGTCAGGCGGACGCGATCTTCTCGCGACACAGTGAGTACGACGCGGGCAGAGCCTTCTACGCCGATGTGAAGGGCCGGCTCCCGAAGTTCGGCCGCACCCGGGACGACCTGCTCATCCTGCCCGCCGCCACCTTCGTCCTCGGAGACAACGACGCCGACGCGCAGGAGCGAGCCCACGTCGTACGCCGGCAGCAGGTCAGCGGAGCCACAGCGATCAACTTCCTCGAACAGGTCTGGAACCGTGACCTTTCGGCGTATGACCCCGAAGGACCCCTGCCCGACATCGACCCGGACACCGGCGAGCACACCATCGCCCGCGGGCGGGCCAGCGTGCGCGGACACCGCGATCCCGTACAGACCGCACACGAGTGGCGGGAGCGCGCCCAGGCGGAGAACCTGTCGATCCGCGACCTCGTGATCGAGGTGTCGGGGCGGCAGTCGTTCGTCGGCTCGGCGCGCACGGTCGCCGACGAGATCAACCGCTACGTGCAGGACGACGCCAGCGATGGCTTCATTCTCGTCCCACACATCACACCGGGCGGGCTGGGCGGATTCGTCGATGCAGTGGTGCCTCTGCTGCAGGAGCAGGGCGTGTTCCGAGAGGACTACACGGGGTCGACGCTGCGCGAGAACCTTGGACTGCCAATGCTTTCCGACTCCCAGGACGCAGACACCGAGCGCGCCTCCTGAGGGGCGCGCTCAGCGGGAGTCGGCCACCAGGCGTACGGCCAGGCCACCGAAGATCGCGGCGGACACCCGGTCGAGCCAGCGCTGGACGGCCGGTCGGCGTTGCAGGAGCTCTGAGAGAGCACCCGACACGAACCCGACCGTGCCGTCCACGCAGAGCCCGACGCAGATGAGCACCGCTCCGAGCACGAGGAACTGCGCCCACGCCGGCCAGCCGCCCTCGGTCAGGAACTGAGGCAGGAACGCGAGGTAGAACAAGATCACCTTGGGGTTGGCGAGGTTGGTCAGCATGGCCATGACGTATGTCTTCCGCAGCGATCGAGGCGGCACGACCGCCGCGTCGTCGTCGGCAACGGATTGCGCCCGCGACGACCGCCAGGCCGAGACCGCGAGATAGATCAGGAAGATCGCACCAGCGATGCGCAATCCCTCCAGCACCGCTGGAGCAGCGAGCAACAGGGCCCCGAGACCGGCCGCCGTAAGCACCGTGTGCACGGCCAGGCCACTCGACATCCCGACTGCTGCCACGACTCCCGCTCGCCGTCCACGTCCGACACCGTGGGCGATGATGAACATCATGTCCGGCCCCGGCACGAGGCTGATGACGGCAGCGGCCAGCCCGAAGGCCAGCAAGGTCGAGAGGTCCATCTGTCCATCAGACCACTCGCCACCGACGCGGTCACCGAGTTTGCGTGCGGCGCCTCAGCGGGCCTCGAGGTAGCGCAGCACCGCCGCGACCCGACGGTCGGTGTCGTCACCGGGCTCGAGCCCGAGCTTGGCGAAGATATTGCGGATGTGCTTGTGCACAGCGTTGTCCGTCACGAAGAGCCGTTGCGCGATGGCCGCGTTGCCCAGTCCCTCGGCCATCACGGCCAGCACCTCGCGCTCACGTGTGCTCAGCAGCGCGAGACGATCGTCAGCACGCTGGCGCGAGAACAGCTGCGCCACCACGTCGGGGTCGATCGCGGTACCGCCGGCCGCGACCCGGTGCAACGCCTCCAGGAAGGTCGCGACCCGCCCGACGCGCTCCTTGAGCAGGTAGCCGATGCGGCTCGACCCGTCGGCCAGCAGCTCGGTCGCAAAGCTCTGCTCCACGTACGCCGACAGCACCAGCACAGCGAGCTCGGGGTGGGCACGCCGTGCCGCGACCGCTGCCTTGATGCCCTCGTCGGTGTGGGTGGGCGGCATCCGTACGTCGACCACCGCGATGTCGGGACGATGCTCGTCGACCGCGCGGAGCAGCTCGTCCGGACCTGAGACGGCCGCGAGAACGTCGATCCCCTCGCCACGCAGGAGGAGGACCAGGCCCTCGCGCAGTAGTGCGTCGTCCTCGGCGATCACGAGCCGCACGGCAGACTCACCTCCACCACGGTTGGACCGCCCACCGGGCTCGACACGCGCAACGTCCCGTCGTGCGCCTCGGCACGCCGCTGGATGCCCGACAAGCCCGAATCTTGTTGCAGCACAGCGCCTCCCACTCCGTCATCCTCGATCCGCACCACGAGCACACTGCCACGGCGCTCCACGAGCACGGTCGCACGGTCGGCCTTACTGTGCCGTGCGACGTTGGTGAGCCCTTCAGCGACAGCGAAGTACGCCGACGCCTCGACGGCCGCCGGGCAGCGCTGGCTGACGTCGACCGTGGCGCGCGTCGGCACCGGGCACTGAGCCGCGAGTGCGGACACGGCACCGGGTAGCCCGCTGCGCTCGAGCACCGGAGGCAAGATGCTGCGTACGACGGAGCGCAGCTCGGCGAGCGCGGTCTCGGCACTGGTCTGCGCGCGTTCGAGAATCGCCTCCGCCTCTGCAGGGTCGCGAGCCATCGCCTGCCGGGCCGCCCCGGTCAACACCGCGACGGTGACCAGGCGGTTCTGCGCGCCGTCGTGCAGTGCGCGCTCGATCCGCCGCAGCTCGACCGCATGGGCGTCGAGCGCCGCGGCGCGCGTCGCCGTCAGCTGAGCCACCCGCTCGGACAGGTCCAGGTCCGGGTGCGGCGGCAACCAGCGCCGACCGGCGGCCGTCTGCGCGCGCAGCAGCACAGGCGGCAGCGCCACCGTCAGCACGAGCCAGACCAGACCGATGACCAACGCCATCCACGCGCCGGGCCAGCTGGAGATGTGCACAAAGCCGTTGAGGACGGTCGCGTCATCCGCCGAAACTGCCTGCCACCAAACGGGAATGGTGATTCCTTGCACGGCGCTCAACGGCAGCTGAATCGCGAAGAGGCCGACCACCAGTCCGACCGTCGCGTGCGCTCCCAACCACCACAGGTCGCGGCGCGTCGTCTCGTCGGTGCGCACATACCGCCAGACCGCCATCGCACCGCGCGGCAGCCGGTCGTACGTCATGTCGACCGGGTGCCCGATCGCCCGCAGCCGCCGTCGTTCGAGCTGGGCAACGGGGCGGACCACCGAGAGTGTGGGCCCGATCAGCAGCAGTCCCACTCCGATCAGGCACAGCAGAGCAACCAGAACGACAAGGGCCAGCACGCCGAAGGCCAGGAGTGCCGTGCCCGTGCCGGCGAGGAGCCACTTCAGGGAGACGAGCGCCCGTCGTACGACGCGCCGCGCCTCGTCGAGGAGCGCGGGACGTGGCAGGTCGGTCGAGTTGTGAACCACGTGCTTCCCCTCTCCTGATCGCGTGTCCGGCTGGACCGACCGTAAGCGGTGAACGGTGCGTGCGGCGACGCGCGGGGCGAGGTCTGCTCGGAAGGTACAGGTGGCTGTACCTCGAGGCGGTAGCTCGCGGGATGGGCCCGGGAGCACGGCCTCCATAGCGTCGAAGACACCGCACTTCGAGGGGATGGAGCCCACCGTGAACGACCCGTATCGCATCGACCAGTCCACACCGCCTCACCCTGTTCCGACACAGGATCAGACCGAACGCCGGACACCCGGCGGTGGCCCGGTCAGCACGCTCCTGTGGGCACTGGTTGCCGCCAGCATCGGCCTCAACGCCGGCTTCTCGATCGCCGGCCAGGACGTCATCGGGTCCAGCATCGGCGGCGTCGCCGTGATCTGCCTCGGCATCCTGCTGGTTCGCTACCTGCAGCGTCGGAGGCAGCTGTGAGCCTCTCACTCGCGCGCCTTCGACCGCAGCGCCAGAGCGCGGCAGGTCCGGTCGACCCGGATGCTGCCGTACAGCTCGTCGACGTCACCAAGACCTACCGCTCAGGGGGCGGTAGCGTCGCGGCGCTCAGCTCGGTGTCGTTGCGGGTCCCGCGGGCGAAATTCCTTGCTGTCATGGGACGTTCGGGCTCGGGCAAGAGCACGCTGCTGCACTGCGCGGCCGGCCTCGACGTGCCCACCTCCGGGTCGGTCGCGATCGGCGGGACGGAGGTCTCGCGGCTGTCCGAGACCGAGCGCACCTTGGTCCGCCGAGCACGCGTCGGCTTCGTCTTCCAGTCCTACAACCTCGTCCCGTCGCTCACGATCGAGCACAACATCACGCTGCCGCTCCGTCTCGCGGGCAGCCCGGTCGACCACGCCTGGCTGGAGTCGGTCGTGGAGCACGTCGGCCTGAGCGACCACCTGCAACGCATGCCGTCCGAGCTGTCGGGTGGGCAGCAGCAACGTGCGGCGATCGCACGGGCGCTGGCCGCCGGACCGGACGTGATCTTCGCCGACGAGCCGACCGGAGCGCTGGACCTCCAGACCGCGACGGACGTGCTGTCGTTGCTGCGGGACCTCACGTCATCCCTTTCGCAGACGGTCGTGATGGTGACGCACGACCCTATGGCCGCTGCCTGGGCCGACGACACGGTCGTGATGGCCGACGGACGGATCGACCAGGTGCTACGCGAGCCCGACGCCGCGACGCTCGCGGCTGTGCTGGGCGGGTACCACTCATGATTCCCACTCTGAAAGCACGGCTCGGGGAGGTCGTCGCGATCTTCTGCGCCGTCGCCGTCGGGGCCGCGCTGGTCACGGCCTGCGCGGTGCTTGCCGAGACCGGGTTCAGGTCTCATCTTCCGGCGTCGCGCCTGGCCGGAGCCGATGTCGTGGTGAGCGGCGTCCAGCACGTCGCGCAGGACGAGGACCTCGACGTGCCGCTGCCGGACCGGGTGCCGGTCGATGAGCGACTGGTCGACCGGGTCCGGGCGGTGCCCGGCGTTGCGGAAGCAACAGGCGATGTGAGCTTCACGGCGGCGTTGATGGCTGCCGGTCAAGAACCTGGATCGGCCCGCTCGTCGCTAGGCGAGGGACACCCATGGTCACCGAACCTGTTGTTGGACAGTCACTTTCGCGGTCACGCCCCACAGGGTGACAACGATGTCGCGGTGACCGAGTCAACGGCCGAGCGCCTCGGCGTACGGCCCGGCGACCGCATCGACGCGGTGCTCGCCGGTCGTCGTACGTCCCTGACCATCACCGCTGTCGTCGCCGCCCCAGGGGGAGACGCCTACGTCACGCCGAGTATCGCGCACCGGCTCGCCCGGCCCGGCGTCGTCGACCTGATCGCGCTCCGAGCCACGCCCGGCACCGATGTCGCCCAGCTCGCGACGCGCGTACGGCAGGCCCTCGGGGGCGACCTCACCGTCTCCACCGGCGACCGGATCGGCGACGCCGAGAACCCCGCCGGCGCGGCCGGCCGCGGTGAGATGGTCACGTTCGCCATGTCACTCGGCGGCGTCGTGGTGCTGCTGGTGGCGTTCCTGGTCGCGGGCGCCGTCTCGATCTCGGTGACCAACCGCTCGCGCGAGCTCGCCCTCCTACGGGCAGTCGGCGCCACTCCCCGACAGGTTCGGAGCATGGTCGCGCGTCAGGCGACCCGGGTGGCGATCGGTGCTCTGCTGGTCGGAGCGGCCGGGGGCTACGCGCTGTCGGTCCCACTGCAGGGCGTGCTCGGCAGCTCTGGCCTGATGTCCACCGAGCTGCCCCTCGCGTGGAGCCCATTCCCCGTCCTGGCAGCCGGCGCCCTGCTGCTCATCACCACGCAGGTCGCATCGCGCGCGGCGTCCCGTGGCGTCTCACGGCGTCCTGCGACGGAGGCCGTGCGCGACACCCAGATCGAGCCCTCGGCCGGTGGGCGGTGGCGCACCCGCGTCGGACTGGGCTTGCTGGCTATCTCTGGCGGTGCGGCCGTGGTCCCCCTGATCGCGCACAGTGAGGCCGCACTCATCAGCGCCGCCTCCGGCACTCTCCTCGCGATCGTCGGCCTCTCTCTAGTGGGACCGGCTCTGGTGACCTGGACCGGCTCGCGGCTGCGGCGACGACTCGGGTCGTCGGCATCACCGAGCGGCTGGCTCGCGCTGAGCAACACGACCGCGTACGCCGTCCGCACCGGTGGCGCGTTGTCCGTGCTCGCGCTCGCGATCGCTCTCACCGTCACCCAGCTCTACACACAGACCACGTTGTCGGCCGTGAGCAGTCGCGATGTCGCGGCGGCCAACCATGCTTCGCTCACCGTCACGGCAGGGCCGGTCGGCGGGGTGACTCCCGAGGCCCTGGCCGACGTACGCCGTTCTCCCGGTGTCGGATTCGCCGTTCCTCTGGTGTCGAGCAGCGTGGTCTGGACATCTCTTGAGGATGGCAGTCCGAAGGCCGAGGCCTACCCGATGACCGCCCTCGGCCACGATGCGGAGAAGGTCCTCGACCTCGATGTGAGCGACGGAAACCTGCACAACCTGCGGGGCGACACGGTCGCGCTGGACTCCTCCACCGCCTGGTCCCATGGCATCGACATCGGCGAGCGAGTCACCTTGGTCCTGGCGGACGGGACACGGGTCCGGCCACTTCTCGTGGCGACCTATCGGCGCAGCTTCGGGTTCGGCAAAGTCGTCCTCTCGACCGACGTGCTGGGCGAAAGGCGTTCGTACGACACGGTTCTCGTCGCAGGGTCGAGCGATCGCCCGGCCGATGCGACTGCCGTACGACACTCACTCGCCGCCCACCCGGGCACGATGGTCGACCCAGGCGCAGGCGTACCAGGACTGTCCGGCTCGGGCGAGGACCCCGGGCGATGGGCAAGCCTGCTCGTCACGCTCACCCTGCTCGGCTACGTCCTGCTGGGCGTCGCGAACCGACTCGTCGCCACCACGGGCCGCCGTCGGTCGGAGTGGGCGACCCTGCGGGCGATCGGCGCCACACCGGCACAGGTGCTGAGCATGGTGCGCGCGGAGGTCGGTCTTGTCTGCTTTGGTGCCGCAGCTGCCGGCGCCCTGATCTCCCTCGGCCCGATGACGATGATCAGCGCCGGACTCGTGCATCAACCGTGGCCCCAGGGGCCGTTCTGGGCGGTCGTGCTGATCTGTGCTGGGGTCGGCGGATCGGCTTACGCCGCAACGTTGCTCCCCGCTCGACGCGTGCTGCGCTCGCTGGAGGCGACGCAATGAAGGGCTACTGCCCTGCTTGCTGGGCCTGCCGACGCAGCCGGACGTCGTACGGCTCTCGCGGGATGTCCCGCACCTCGCCCAGGCTGCCCCACTCATTGCGACCCAGCCGCGCCATCGGGCGCATCAGATCGATCCGCGGATGCGGATGGCCGTCGCTGTCATCGACGACAGCGGGGTCGAGGGCGATGTGCTGGACGCGTCCCATCACAACCGTTGAGTCGCCGAGCTCGATGGTGCGCTCCAGGACGCACTCGAGCGCCACGGGTGAGTCGGCGACCCGGCTGGGCGCGACCGTGCGCGACGGCTCGCGCTCGATGCCCACGGTGTCGAACTCGCTCTCATCCCGCGGGAAGTCGGTCGCCGACTCGTTGATCACGCGCGTCAACCACTCGGGCGCGAACGACACCACGAACTGGCCCGTCTCCTCGACGTTGCGCAATGAGTCCTTGCGCCCGACCGAGGTGAACTGGACGATCGGCGGGCGCACGCACGAGATCGTGAAGAACGAGTGGGGTGCGAGATTGTCGACACCGGCCGCCGAACGGGTCGACACCCAGGCGATCGGACGAGGTACGACGCTCGCCGTCAGCAGGCGGTAGGTCACATCCGGATCCAGCTCAGCCACGTCCAGCTCAGTCCGCATGCAGCTATCTTCCCGAGTCCTGACCGAGAGGCATACCTCTCGTCCGAGAGGCAGACGCCGGGCGTACGCCTGTCGATGTGAAGGTGTGCCTCTCGGCGGGTTGCGGGCTTGCTGTCGGTGGCCTCCCCTAGCGTGCGCGGCATGGCTTCGAAGACCGCGCGTGCCCGTTCGACCTTCCGTTGCGCCGAGTGCGGGTGGTCGACGGTCAAGTGGGTCGGCCGGTGCGGTGAGTGCCAGGCGTGGGGCACGGTGGCCGAGGCAGGCAATGCTCCTGCCCGTACGCCGCCCGCCTCCGTCGTCGAGCGCCCGGCGGTCCCGATCGGCCAGGTCGACGCCACACTCGCGCAGGCACGGTCGACCGGAGTCGGCGAGTTCGACCGGGTGCTCGGCGGTGGGCTGGTGCCCGGCGCCGTGGTCCTGGTCGCCGGCGAGCCCGGCATCGGCAAGTCGACGCTGCTGCTCGATGTCGCTGCCCGTGCCGCGAAGGAGTCACGCAGCGTCCTCTATGTCAGCGGTGAGGAGTCCGCAGCGCAGGTCCGCCTGCGGGCCGAGCGCATCGA
This sequence comes from Luteipulveratus mongoliensis, assembly GCF_001190945.1. Taxonomy (NCBI): domain Bacteria; kingdom Bacillati; phylum Actinomycetota; class Actinomycetes; order Micrococcales; family Dermacoccaceae; genus Luteipulveratus; species Luteipulveratus mongoliensis. Next base: position 4,758,202 of record NZ_CP011112.1, read on the forward strand.
GGCTCTCGCCCCGTCGCTCTTCCTCGCGAGCGAGACCGACCTCGGCACCGTGCTGGCGCAGATGGAGCAGGTCCAGCCGGACCTCGTGGTCGTCGACTCCGTGCAGACCATCGCGTCGACCGAGATCGAAGGCGCCGCAGGCAATGTCGCGCAGGTTCGCGAGGTCGCGGCCTCGGTCATCCAGTACGCCAAGGCCCGCAACATCGCAGTTCTGCTCGTCGGCCACGTCACCAAGGACGGCTCCATTGCCGGGCCGCGCGTGCTGGAGCACCTGGTCGACGTGGTCATCCAGTTCGAGGGCGACCGGCACTCCCGCCTGCGTCTGGTCCGCGCGGTGAAGAACCGCTACGGGCCGACCGACGAGGTGGGTTGCTTCGACCTGTCGGACGTCGGCATCGTCGAGCTGCCGGACCCGAGCGGGCTGTTCCTGAGCCAGCGCGACGAGCCCGTGCCCGGCACCTGCGTCACGGTGGCGCTGGAGGGGCGCAGGCCCCTGGTGACCGAGGTGCAGGCACTGCTGGTGCCGTCCAACGGAGGCTCGCCTCGTCGTACGACCAGCGGCGTGGACGGCTCGCGCACCGCGATGATCCTCGCCGTCCTCGACCGCCGCGTCGGCGTGCCGGTCCGCCAGTCCGACTGCTACGTCTCGACGGTCGGCGGCGCCCGACTCAGTGAGCCCGCAGCCGATCTCGCCGTCGCGCTCGCCCTGGTCAGCTCGGCGATCGAGCAGCCGCTGCCTCCGCGCACCATCGCCTTCGGTGAGGTCGGGCTCGCCGGCGAAGTGCGAGCCGTGGCCGGCGTCGCGCGCCGACTGGCCGAGGCCGCCCGCATCGGATTCACCCACGCGGTCATTCCCCGGGGAGCACTCGGCGACAAGCCCGGTCCCGAGTCGATGACCGTCCTCGAGGTGGCGGACCTGGCCGCGGCCGTCGCCGCCGTGCACCCTGCCGGCGACCGACCGCGCACCGATCCACCGCGCGACGACCGCCGCCCCGAGCTGGACGCCTTCCTGGCTGACATGCAGCGCCAGACCGCTCACCGGCAGGCGTACGCCGAGCAGGCACCCACGCGTACATCGGGTCCAGGGCCTGGACTGCACTCGGTCTGAGCCCGGACGCCGCTGCGCGAACCGCGCAGCTCACAGCACGGCAAATCGGCGTTCACGGAAATCGTTTGCGTTCACTTCTTGACGACAGACCATCCCCAGGGCAGGCTCACCTCCCGTGACGTCGCCACCGCCTTCAGGACCCGGCCGCCCCGGTTCTCAGACTGCGCTGCGCCGTCGCAACCGCCAGACCGTCGTGCATGCGCTGCTGGCCAACGGCCCCGCCACGCAAGCCGAGCTGGCCCGCCAGACCGGGCTCTCCAACGCCACGGTCTCCAACATCGTCAAGGAGCTGGCCCAAGAGGGTCTGGCGGTCACCGAACCCACCACGAGCTCTGGTCGGCGAGCCCTGTCCGTACGCCTTCAAGGCACTCGCGCGGTCGCGGCCGGCTTCGATGTCGGGCGGCGCCATCTGCGGGTTGTGCTGGCGACTGTCGGCTACGAGGTGCTGGCCGAGGACGCCATCGCGCTGCCCATCGGACACAGCGCCGAGGACGGTCTGGACGCGGCCGCCGCGATGCTCGACAAGCTGGTCGACAAGGCCGGTATCGAGCGGCGTGCGGTCATCGGTGCCGGGGTCGGACTGCCCGGTCCGATCGAGCGCGAGCGCGGGACCGTGCTGGACGGCGCGATCCTCCCGGCCTGGATCGGGACCAACGTGCCGAAGGCCTTCGGCGAACGTCTGGGACTTGAGGTTCTGGTCGACAATGACGCCAATCTCGGGGCGATGGCCGAGATCGCCTGGGGCGAGCGACAGGACGCGACGGAGCTGATCTTCGTCAAGGTCGGCACGGGCATCGGAGCGGGCCTGGTGATCGGCGGCAAGCTGCACTACGGCGCACTCGGGACGGCGGGCGAGATCGGCCATACGACCGTTGATCCGCAAGGTCCATTCTGTCGCTGTGGCAACCGCGGCTGCCTCGAGACACTGGCTTCCACCTCGACCATGATCGAGTCCCTCGCGCCCAGCACGACCGGTCCCGTCAGCACCGCTGACATCGTCCGTCGGGGGCTCGAGGGCGACTCCGCAACGTTGCGCGTGATCGACGACGCGGGCTTCGTGCTCGGTCGTGTCATGGCCAGCCTGGCCAACTTCGTCAACCCGCAGGTCATCGTGGTCGGCGGACCGCTCGCCGCCCTCGGAGATGCGTTCCTGGACCCAATTCGTCGGGGTCTCGTCCGTCACGCCGTGCCCGTCGTGGGCGAGACCACCCAGATCGTCGTCTCGTCCCTAGGGGACCGCGCCGAAGCGCTTGGGGCGGCCTCGCTCGTCCTCCAGCATGCGGGACTCAACTCGTCTTTGCGTTCATTGCTTGACGACAAGGCGGTTGACGGGTTAACTGCTCGCCACGTGTGATCTACCCCATAGCTCGTGACAAACCGTCGCCCCGCGCCGCCGCGCGACTCGGGGCCGCAGACCGAAGGACCCAAGAGATGCCGGACCCCCTGGACGCTACGCAGGCGAACCCGTCGGCGTACCTCTTGCGGATGCAGTCGATCACCAAGGAATTCCCGGGCGTCAAGGCGCTCGACGACGTCAACCTCGACGTCACCGAAGGTGAGATCCACGCGATCTGCGGCGAGAACGGCGCCGGCAAGTCAACGCTGATGAAGGTGCTGTCCGGCGTCTACCCGCACGGGTCGTACGACGGTCACATCACGTTTCGGGGTCAGCCGGCCGAGTTCAAGAACATCCGGGAGTCCGAGGCCGAGGGCATCGTGATCATCCACCAGGAGCTCGCGCTCATCCCCGAGCTGTCGATCACCGAGAACATCTTCCTCGGCAACGAGCCCTCCAAGCGCGGCGTCATCGACTGGCGGTTCGCCAAGGCGCGCGCGATCGAGCTGTTGGCCCGCGTCGGCCTGCGCGAGGACCCCGACACCGCGATCAAGAACATCGGCGTCGGCAAGCAGCAGCTGGTCGAGATCGCCAAGGCCCTCAGCAAGGACGTCCGGCTGCTGATCCTCGATGAGCCGACGGCCGCGCTCAACGAGACCGACTCCGCCCACCTGCTCGGCCTGATCAAGGACCTGCAGACCAAGGGCATCACCTCGATCATGATCAGCCACAAGCTCAACGAGCTCGAGGCGATCGCCGACTCGATCACCATCCTGCGCGACGGCCACACGATCGAGACGCTCGACGTCAGCGCTGGCGGCGTCGACGAGGACCGGATCATCAAGGGCATGGTCGGCCGGACGCTGGAGTCCCGCTTCCCCGACCACACCCCCAAGATCGGCGAGGTCTTCTTCGAGGTCCAGAACTGGACGGTCCGCCACCCGCAGATCGCCGAGCGGCTGGTCTGCAAGAACGCCAGCTTCACCGTTCGCCGCGGCGAGATCGTCGGCTTCGCCGGCCTCATGGGCGCAGGGCGCACCGAGCTGGCCCGGTCCGTCTTCGGGCGCTCATACGGCGTCTACCAGGCCGGCCGAATCATCAAGGACGGCAAGGAGATCCACCCGCGCAGCGTCTCCCAAGCCATTGATGCCGGCCTCGGATATGTCACCGAGGACCGGAAGTCCCTGGGCCTCAACCTCCTCGACGACATCAAGGCGACGACCGTCTCGGCGGGCCTGAAGAAGATCGCGCACAACACCATCGTCGACCGCAGCGAGGAACACACCGTCGCCGAGCGCTACCGCAAGTTGCTGCGCACCAAGGCACCGACCGTCGATGAGGGCGTGTCCAATCTCTCGGGCGGCAACCAGCAGAAGGTCGTGCTGTCCAAGTGGATGTTCACCGACCCCGACCTCCTGATCCTCGATGAGCCGACGCGCGGTATCGACGTCGGCGCCAAGTTCGAGATCTACGGGATCATCCAGGCCCTCGCCGACCAAGGCAAGGGCGTCATCGTCATCTCCTCCGAGCTGCCCGAGCTGCTCGGTCTGTCCGACCGCATCTACACGATCTTCGAGGGCGCCGTCACCGGCGAGCTCGCGCGCGACGAGGCCGACCAGGAAAACCTGATGCGCCTGATGACCACTCCCGCCAAATCCGCCTGACCGGCCGCAGACGAAGGAATCCCTCCATGGCCACTCCCACAGACACCATGAACCCCGCGGCCACCCCGCCTCCCGAGCCGGAGCCGGAGACCCGCGGTGGGTCGGTGTTCCACCAGCTCTTCGGCGACAACGTGCGCCAGTTCGGCATGCTCGGTGCGCTCGTCGTGATCGTGCTGTTCTTCCAATGGTGGACCCACAGCAAGATGCTGACGTCCGACAACATGATGAACCTGCTCAACGGCAACAGCTACATCCTGGTGCTGGCCATCGGCATGGTGATGGTGATCATCGCCGGTCACATCGACCTGTCGGTCGGCTCCGTCGCGGCGTTCGTCGGCATCATTGTCGCGAAGGCAACGTTCGACTGGTCATGGCCATGGTGGGCTGCCATCCTGCTCGGCCTCGCGGTCGGCCTCCTGGTCGGCGTGTGGCAGGGCTTCTGGGTCGCCGTCATCGGCATCCCAGCGTTCATCGTGACCCTCGCCGGCATGCTGATCTTCCGCGGCGCCAACCAGCTGGTCGGAGACTCCCAGAGCGTTCCCGTGCCGGAACGGATCCAGTGGCTCGGCGGCGGATACATGAAGGAGATCGGCCCGGACACCGGTTACAACAACCTGACCGTGCTGCTCGGGCTTGCTGGCTGTGCCGCCGTGGTGTGGGGCCTGATGCGCGCCCGGCGGACGGCCGTGCGGATGCAGTCGGAGGTCGACCCGCTATGGGTGACGATCACCAAGATGGTGCTGCTCTGCGCTGTCATCCTCTACCTGACCAACCTCTACGCCACCGGCCGACCAGGCACCTCGTTCCCGATTCCTGGGCTGATCCTGCTGGCCCTCGTCCTGATCTACGCCTTCATCACGTCGCGCACCGTCCTTGGCCGACACGTGTACGCCATCGGCGGCAACCGACAGGCCGCCGAGCTCTCCGGGGTGAAGAGTCGCAAGGTCAACTTCCTGGTCATCATGAACATGGGTCTGCTCGCCGCTGTTGCCGCGATCATGTTCATCGGTCGTTCCACGGCATCCGGACCTGCCGACGGTAACCAGTGGGAGCTCGACGCGATCGCTGCGGTCTTCATCGGCGGCGCTGCAGTCAGTGGTGGCGTCGGGACGGTGACGGGGAGCATGGTCGGCGGCCTGGTCATGGCGACGATGAACAACGGCCTTCAGCTGAAGGGAATCGGCGCTGACGCCACCCAGATCATCAAGGGTCTCGTCCTCTTGATCGCGGTCGCGCTCGACGTGTGGAACAAGAACCAGGGCCGCTTCTCGATCATCGGGCTCCTGACCAAAAGAAGTTCTGGGCAACAACCCGCCCAGGACACCAGCAGCACCACCAGTCCGACCGGCTAGTCATCAACCAGCCGGTCTGTCGTCGACGAATCGGCCTCAAGGAGAAGGAAACTCATACATGCGCACTCACAAGCACCTGAGCGCGGCTGCGGCGGGCGCCGTCGTCCTCGCGCTCTCCCTGTCGGCCTGCGGGGGTCGCGACGACTCCGACGGCGACAAGACCGGATCGGCCCCAGCACCGGGCGCGTCCGGCTCCGGCTCCGCAGCGGCCGGCGGGTTCGCCAAGGACTCGGTCATCGGCGTCTCGCTGCCGCAGAAGACCAGCGAGAACTGGGTCCTCGCCGAGAACCTCTTTAAGACCGACCTCAAGGCCGCCGGCTACAAGCCCAACGTCCAGTTCGCCAACGGTGGGGTGAGCGAACAGCAGAACCAGATCAGCTCGATGGTCACCAACGGCGCCAAGGTCATCGTCATCGGCGCGATCGACGGCTCGCAGCTCAACACCCAGATCAAGCAGGCGCACGACGCCGGCGCCATCGTGATCGCGTACGACCGCCTGCTACTGAACACGCCCAACGTCGACTACTACGTCGCCTACGACAACTTCAAGGTCGGCGAGCTGCAGGGCCAGGCCCTGCTCGATGGCATGAAGGCGAAGAAGCCGAACGGCCCGTACAACATCGAGCTGTTCGCCGGATCGCCCGACGATGCCAACGCGAAGGTCTTCTTCGACGGCGCCATGAAGGTGCTGCAGCCGAAGATCGCCGACGGCACGGTCAACGTGGTGTCCGGTCAGAAGTCGTTCAACCAGGCCGTCACCCAGGGCTGGAAGCCGGAGAACGCGCAGAAGCGTATGGACACCCTGCTGTCGGCCAACTACGGCGGCAGCAAGACCATCGACGGTGTGCTGTCCCCCAACGACACGCTCGCCCGCGCGATCCTGACGTCCACCAAGTCGGCCGGCAAGCCCAACCCGATCGTCACTGGTCAGGACTCCGAGGTCGAGTCGATCAAGTCGATCATGGCTGGGGTGCAGTACTCCACCATCAACAAGGACACCCGCAACCTGGTGAAGCAGGCCGTCAAGATGGTCGGCCAGCTGCAGGCCGGCCAGAAGGTCGACGTCAACGACACCAAGAGCTACAACAACAAGGTGAAGATCGTTCCGTCCTTCCTGCTCCCGCCGCAGATCGTGACGAAGGCCAACGCCAAGGAGGCCTACGCCAACGACCCGACGCTGTCGAAGATCGTCAACGCCGGAGGCTGATCAACCAACCGCACGACACGACGGCCCGGCACCCCGCAGGGGTGCCGGGCCGACATATATGTCGGGAGGAACACGCTGTTAGCAGCTCGTGGAGATCCCGAGCGCGCTGAGCGTTGCAGTGGACGCGACCCGTCCGGCTGAAGCCCCGGCCGGACCTCCCCACAATCCGACAATGGTCGATACCACCGCCACGCTGCAGCCGAACTCCTTCTTAGTCAACGCTCGACCGCGAGGGATGAGATCCGGATAAATGTGGGCTACGTGATTTCCGGAGATGTACTTGTCGAGGAAGCCGTGACAGGCAAACATAGCCTTGTCGTGCCAGTCCATGAATTGCCCATTGGGCCCCTGGCACGTGATGTCGTACTCGCCCGTGCGGAACGATTCCCCTGAGTGCTGAGCAAGTGCCACAGTCGCACTATCCGACATGAGGTCCGGAGTTTCGAATGCCGATGCCTGGGCGCCAGAGGCGATAACGATCGTGCCGGCGGAAAGTACGGCGAAGGCCGCCTTGCTCATTGTTCGCATTTTGAGATCCCCTACTCTTTCGATGCGACCCGCAGCCCGGTCGGACTGGGTTACGTCTCCGACTCTGTCACGCTCCTCGAAAGATCTGGGCGATCCCGGCCCGAGAAAGTTCCGTACCAGAAGTGCAGTTCAAAGGCAACCGTTTGGTCGGAGAGCGGCCAAGCCACGGGGACTCATCTAGTTCCGACAATCGGAAGCATCTCGTGCCGGGCCGTCGTACGTCATGACCCGCCGATCGTCACCTGCTGATCGTCCTCGCACAGCTCGCGGATCTCGGCCGCCTCGCGCCACTCGCCGCGGCGTTCGTGAATGCGTACGGCGGCCATCCAGTGGGCCTTCGCCTCATCGCGCCGTCCCATCCGGGCGAGCGCCACACCGATCCGCCGCCGCAGACTCGGCTCCTGCTGGCCCGGCCCGCTCTCATCGACCAGCGCGAGACCGTCGTTCAGCACCGTGAGGCCGGCCTGCGGGCTGCCGGCGAGCACGTGCCAGTAGCCCAGCTCGTCCAGCGCCTCGGTCTCCAGCGCGCGGTCGTTGATCGAGCGACTGACCTCGACGCAGTCCTCCAGGTGCTGTCGCGCCTCCGGCAGCTCGCCGTGATCACGCAGCATCGCCCCCAGGTTGACCAGAGCCATCGCTACTCCGCGCGGTTCGTGCAGCCTGCGGTAGTACGCCAGCGCCCGCCGCTCCGCTGCGATCCCGGTCTCCAGGTCGCCCTCCTCGGCGAGTAGCAGGCCGAGGTCTCGCGAGGCCATGGCGACGGCGCGCTCGTCGTCCGCGGCAGTGCCGAGCTCGATGCCGCGGCGGCACATCGCGATGGCCTCCTGGGTACGCCTCATGCGGCCCAGCGGGATGGCGGCCGCGACGCAGGCGATCGCCTCTGCTGACGGGTCCGAGATCTCGCCGGCCAGCTCCAGCGCGCGATACGCCTCGATCAGCGCGCGTTCGTGCTCGGCACGGGCGGAGTACGCCATCACCAGGTCTTGGTGCAGCCAAACCCGATCTTGCACGGCCTCCGTCGGGACGTGCTCCAGTGCGAGCTCGAGCAGCTCGGGCCAGCCGGCCGTCTCGGCGAGAGTGACGAAGTAGGTGATCATGCCCAGCGCGAGTCGCGACACGAGTGCGCCGGCCGCGGGGCCGTACGACACGAGGGCTCGGGCGAGCGCGAGAATCTGGTCGGCCTCCTCGACGATGAACTCGATGCACTCCGCCTGATCGACGAGGCTGCCTGAGGCCGCGACCATCTCGGCCTCGTCGATGCCCTGCGGCGTGGCCCGCGAGATCGGCCGCGTGCGCCAGGCGACCGCGGCGTACATCTCGAGCAGCCGCAGCAGCGTGGCCCGTCGCTCGGACTCCGTGAGCTGCTGCGCGGCCCGTTCGCTCGCCACCGCCTGAATGAGGTCATGGATGCGATAGCGGCCGGGACCGGCGACGTCCAGGAGGCTGACGTCGACCAGACGCTCCAGGCCCTCCTGGACGGCCGACGCAGGCGAGCCCGACATGCAGACCATGGCTTCGGTCGACAGGAACGGCGCCGGCAGAATCCCCGCGAGCAGGAGCAGTCGTACGGCGAGGGCATCGGCCGGGTCGTCGCCGTGCTCCAGCTGTTCGATCGAGACGGCCAAGGTGCTGCGTACGGCCAGGTCACCGGAGCGCAGCTCGCTCAGCCTGCTGCTGGTGGACCCGAGGCGTTCGGCCATGTGGTCGAGTGGCCACGACGGCCGCGCCGCGAGCCGTGCTCCGATGATCCGCAGCGCCAGGGGCAGGCCACCGCAGCGGCAGGACAGCTCAGCGGCGGCATCGAGGTCGTCGGCCAGGCGCTCGGGCCCGATCAGCTGACCGAGCAGCTCGACCGATGCCTCGCCCGACAGCACATCGAGCGGCAGGTGCTGGATGCCGAGACGGCCATCGAGAGCGCGCCGACTCGTGAGCAGCACAGCGCAACCTGCTGACCCGGGAACGAGCGGCTCGACCTGCGCGACGTCGGCCGCGTTGTCCAGGACCAGGAGCAGGCGGAGGTCGGAAGTGATCGATCGATAGAACGCCGCCGCATGATCGAGATCGAGCGGGATGTCGTCGACGCCGACCCCGAGCGAGGTCAGCAGGAAGGTCAGCGCCAGATGGCTGGTGACCGGCGAGTCGAGGTCGTGCCCCTTGAGGTCGACGAACAGCTGACCGTCCGGGTAGTGCTCGGCCAGCGCAGCAGCGGCCTCGAGCGCGAGCGCGGTCTTGCCGACACCGCCCATACCGACGATCGCCAGAGCCTGTGGCGTACGTCGTTCGGTCGGGTCCCCGAGCCGCTGCACGATCTCGGCGAGCTCGCCGCCGCGACCGAACAAGGCCGGCGGCCGGGCCGGGAGCTGACGTGGGACGTTGGCATCGGTCGTACGGGGCGCCGATCGTGACTGCGCCGCGGCGTCGACCAGCTCGGCCTCGTCGGTCGCAGACAGGTCAAGGCCGGTCACGAGAAGCCCGATGGTGTCACTGCGCGGACGGCGTCGCTGCCCACGCTCCAGCGCGCTGATGCCCTCGACACTCAGGCCGGAGCGGTCGGCGAGCTCTTCCTGCGTCAGCCCCGCCGCCTTGCGCAACCGTCGAAGGTTTGTCGCGAAGTCCCTGCTCACGGCACCCCCAAAGATCCGTGCATCAGCCTGCGTTGTTCAACGTACTGTCCTCTGACGTCGTGTGGCGTTGTGCGGGTCCGTTGTCCGGGTTGTCCGTGGTGCGCACCCGGGCCGGGTCGAGATGGTGAAGCCGTGGCTCACCGCCACCGGTCGCCGAAATCGTGCGGCCGTCCGTCACTCGGAGAGGACCGACATCATGCAGGCCACCACTCCCCGCACCCTTCTCAGCATCACCGCCGGTGCCGCCATCGTGTGCTCGACGCTCGCCGCGGCACCGTCCCCGGCGTCCGCGAACGAGCTGAATGAGCCGACCGCCAAGATCGCGATGGCCTCAGCCGGCAGCAAGGTCGTCTCGATCGCGAAGGGCCAGGTCGGCTACAAGGAGTCCGGCAACAACTGCACGAAGTACAGCAGCCAGTGCGTCTCCTGGTGCGCGTTGTTCGCCACCTGGGTCTGGAACAAGGCCGGGATCAAGATTCCGCGGTACGCCTTCACCGGCGACCTCTACAACTGGGGCAAGTCCAAGGGCCGCTCGCACTGGGTCAAGGGCAAGCCGCTGGGCAAGGTCAACGCCGGCGACCTCGTCCTCTACGGCTCCGGCCCGTCCTCGCCCAGCACCTCGACGCACGTCGACATCGTGGTGGGCGTCTACAAGGACCACCTGAAGGTCATCGGCGGCAACGTCAGCAACAAGGTGACGATGCGCAACGTCCCCCGCAAGAACATCTACGCCTGGGTCGACGCCCGCTGAGCACTCTCGACGTACGACGGCCGGTCACCTTCTCGGAGATGACCGGCCGACGTACGTCCCGGTCGTCAGAGCTGGCGCAGGATGATCGACGGTGTCGTCGGGACCGCTGCCTGCTCGATCGAGTGCAGCTCCTCGGCCCCGATGAGGCCGAGCTGGTGCAGCTGCTCAGCAGCCTGCCGCCACTCCACCCGAGCGCGGTCGGTCCCACCGAGCTCGTGCATGGATGTCGCCAGCCCCCAACGGTGCTCGGCCTCGTAGTAGGAGCCGATCAGGTCGGCTGCCGCGTCGGCCTCCAGCGCCCGCTCGAACGACATCACGGCGTCGGTGGTCCTGCCGAGGCGGCGACGGAGGTCGGCGATGTTGCCGAGCACGATCGCTCGCTGCCACCGGAAGTCGCCGCTCTCGGTGAGCGTGAGGGCCTCGACATAGATCTCTGCTGCCTGTTCGAGTCGACCGTTGCGCGAGTGCAGCAGGCCGATCGCGACCATGCTGTCCAGCTCGCCGTGCCGGTCACCGAGCGTGGCAAAGAGGCGCGCCGCCTCCTGCGCGGACTCCAACGACTCGGACGTTCGGTCGAGGTGCGACAGGGCCGATGAGCGCACGCGCAGCGCGACTGCCCGCCCTCGGATACTGCCGGCCTCCGCCCACAGGCGGATCGCCTCACCGACGTGCTCAAGGCTGGCGTCGATCGAGCCCAGCAGGCTGAGCGCCCAGGCCAGGTCGTTGTGGAGCAGCGCTCGGTCGTAGCCGCTAACGTCCGGCGAACACGCCTGCAGCGCAACGTCATTGAGCTTCTCGATCTCGCGCCACTGCCCGCGGCTGTTGAGCGGTGCGAACATCGCGGCGGCGAGCTCGCGGCTCAGCCGCGCACCCTCCGCGCCGGCGCTGCTCACCTGCTGAGCGGTGACCAGCACGTTGTCCATGTCGCTCGAGAGCCAGACGCTGACCTCGGCCTCGGAGGTCAGCTCCACAGCCGGAGCCTCGACGGCGAGCCCGTCCGTACGCCAGGTGATGCGGTCACCGACCGCGGACGCTCCGACCGCCGTAGCGAGATAGTGCTCGGCGACGCGGTGCACGGCTGCCTGTCGCGCGCTCTCCGAGGTCACCAGCTCGCGACCGCACAACCGGACGAGGTCGTGCATGGCAAAACGGTCCGGCCTGCTGACCTGCACCAGCTGGGCGTCGCACAACGTGTCCAGCAGATCGCTGGTCTCGGGCTCACCGAGCGCGGCGGCCGCTGCGGCAGCGCTCAACCCGATGTCGCTGCCATCCAGCAGGGACATCGCGCCCAGCAGTCGTCCGGCATCGGCGTCGATCCCGTCATAGCTGAGCGCGAAGCTCATCCGTACCGCGCGATCGTCCTGCGCCAGGACGTCCAACCGCCGCCCTTGATCGTGCAAGCGATTCGCGAGCGTCCGCAGGTCCCAACGCCGTTGGCGCAGCTTGGCGGCCGCGATGCAGATGGCGAGCGGCAGGTCATCACACAGGTGCGCCACCTCCGCCGCCACGGCCCGCTCGTCCGGACTGGGCACGAGACCGGCACGCGTGAGGAGCAGCTCGATCGCCTCGTCGCGGTCGAGCACGCCGACCTGGTGGTGGGCCGTCCCGTCGAGCGAGGCGAGCATGCTGCGGCTGGTGACCAGGACCGCGCTTCCACCACCGCCCGGCAGCAACGGACGAACCTGTGCGACGTCGCTGACGTCGTCGAGAACGAGTAGCAGCTTGCGGTCTGCCGTCATCGATCGCAGCCGCGCCGATGCTTCTTCGAGGTTCGGGGGGATGTCGCCGTCGGCGAGGCCGAGCGAGCGCAGGAGGCGGGCTACCGCGGCGGCCGGCTCCACCGGATGCGCCCCTGGCGTCGCGCCACGCAGGTGGAGGTAGATCTGACCGTCCGGGAAGTCGGCCGCCACGGCTCGCGCGGCGTGCGCAGCAATGGCCGACTTGCCGACGCCGCCAGGGCCGTACAACGCCACCACACCGACTGATGACGCGCTCTGGTCCCGCAGCTCGCGCTGGACGACCGCCAGCTGCTCCTGCCTGCCGGTGAACAAGGTCACGACGGGCGGCAGCTCCGCCGGCACCTGTCGGTGGAGGGTCTGCGTGTCCTCCGCGGGCTCGGCCCGCTCCGTGGACAGAACGGCCGAAAGTGCTTGCTGCAGCTGGAGACCCGGCTCAAGACCCAGCTCGGTCGACAGGACCCGCCGCGCCTCTGCGTACGCCGCGAGCGCCTCGTCGGTTCGGCCGGCGAGACGATGACACGTCACCAGATGCGCCCAGAAGCCTTCGTGCAACGGGTGATCCGTGACGAGCTGGACGAGCACGGGCGTGAGGTCCTCATACCGACCGCCGGCGAGCTGCGAGGCGACCGATCGCTCGGTGACCTCGACGTGGAGGGCGCTCAGTCGTACCCGCTCGCGCTCGACGGGTGTGCTTGCCCCGACGGCGGCGTACGGCTCGCCGCGCCACAACGCCAACGCGTCACTCGGGCGTCCGTCCTGGACCAGACACTCGAACTCTCGGACGTCGAAGTCGTCCTCGTCGAGGACGAGCCGGTAGCCGTCCGAGGCGTGCTCGACCCGGTCCTTGCCATCCTCGCCAAGCAGCAGACGCAGGCGGTGGATGTGGACGTGCATGCTCGAACGGGCCGACCTCGGAGGCTGCTCGCCCCAGAGCGCGTCGATCACCTGGTCGGCCGAGATCCGGGCGCCGTTGCCGGCCAGCAGTGTGGCGAGCAGCACCGTCTGCTTGCCGGGCGCGAGCGGCACCGTGCGACCGGTGTCGTACCGGATCTCAAGGGGGCCGAGCGCGCCGAAGAACACGTCCCGCACGCTAACGACATCCGTGGGCGTGCACGCCGATCAGGCGTCACCGTTCGGTCCGCCCGGTGAGAGGAGCCAGGCGGACCGACGGTGCGCGGCGGATCAGCAGTTGGGAATCGTCGTCCCGTTGTTGTCCTTCGCCTCGTTGTTGCCCCACTTCGACAGGTAGTACGCCGACACCCACTGGCCGGCCGGACCCTCGTCCAGGTCCGTCTTGAGCCACCAGTGGTTGGTGCCGTCGCTCTTGGTCACGGCCGGACCCTGCTTCTTGCAGAAGACGTAGTTCTTGCCGGCGTACAGCGTCCCGGTCTTGGAGCCGCCGGGACTGCTGGAGCCACTCGCGTTGGCAAAGGTGTCCACCCAGTACTTGCCGGACGGTTTCGGGTTGCCGGGAGGAGGCGGCTGGGTGCCGCCACCACCGCAGTTGGTGCTCACCATGTCGATGGGCACGCCCACCTTCATGACGATCGGACCTCGGCCCTGCAGCTTGGGGTTCACCATGTCCTCGGTGTCACCGTCGGTGGCGCCCGGACCGGCGTACAGCTGCTCGTAGTGCAGGTGAACCGCGTGCGTGCCGACGTCGCCCATCTCGCCGATCTTGTCGCCCGCCTTCACCCGGGTACCCGGCTGCACGTGGGACTGCATGTGCAGGTAGACCGTGAACCAGCCGTTGCCGTGATCGATCTCGACACCGCCCGGGTTGAACTGCTCGTGCACCACACCCGCGGCCGACGCCAGGATCGGCGTGCCACGGCCGCTGCCGTAGACCGTCATGTCGATCTTCTTGTCGTCCGGGTTATGGCCCTTGTACGTCTGCAGCAGTGCCTTGGAGTTGCAGGCGAACGGCAGTCGGAAGTCCGGGTAGCCGTCGCTGGAGCGACCGCCGCTCGGGCCGGGGCCGTCGCCGGGCGGGTACATGTGTGGGGTGATGCCGCGCTGAGCATGGCCGCCGGACCGCTGGTCCGCCGATGCGTGGCTGATCTGGTAACCGCCGAGAGACAGGGCAGTCGCCGCGCTCAACGCCGCGATCGACACGGACAGGGTGCGTGTTCGAGTCCTCATCATTTCCCCCTCAGGAAACAGTGGCGACCCCCCGTGGATCGCACGGCCTCGACCGTCGCAAACCCCTCTTGCACGCCACTTGCGCCGCCCTTGCGCGGTGTTCGGTTCCCTCCACGCCGCCCATTTCTTGTCCATATCTGGACGTACGAAAGCCGCCCACCTCCGGGGAGAGGGGCGGCCGTCGTACGTCTGGCGTCAGGAAGCGGTCGGCGTCTGGTGCACGAGCTCGACCTGCTCGCGGCGCACCGGCTCGGTGACCGTGTGCTGCGCGTCGGTCGTCGTCGTCGTCAGGCGGACCCGCTCGACCTGGACGGTCTGCAGGCTGACCACCGGGCGCTCCTCGTGGAGCACCACCTCGGTCGGCCCGGCCGACTCATCCGCACCGAGGGCCGAGCGACGAGCGCGGCGCGAGGTCGGCTCACCGGCGTCCACGGCGCCTTCGGCCGGCGCCGACGACTCGACGGGGGCGCCGTCCTCTGCGGGCAGCTCTTCGTAGACGAGGATCTCGCGGCGGACCTGCACCGGCACCTGGACAGTCTCGGTGACGACCCGCTTGCCGATGCGTACTCTGCTGGAGGCGACCTTGGCCGTCTGCACGTCGAGCCGCTCCTCATGACGCGTGACGGTCTGACCA
Source organism: Luteipulveratus mongoliensis (assembly GCF_001190945.1). Classification (NCBI taxonomy): domain Bacteria; kingdom Bacillati; phylum Actinomycetota; class Actinomycetes; order Micrococcales; family Dermacoccaceae; genus Luteipulveratus; species Luteipulveratus mongoliensis. The sequence goes on from NZ_CP011112.1 coordinate 4,773,287, forward strand.
GCCGAGTCGACCGCATCAGCACCAAGGGGTACGGCTGCGCGGGTCGCGGTCTGATCGGTCAGGTTTACGTCCTGCTGCGTCACTGCACATCTCCCTGCTGGTGGCCTGTGGCCCGCTGCACGGCTGTGGCCGGCATCCCGCTCTGTGCGGGAAGGCCCAGTACACGAGAGTGACACATCCATCGACGCCGTGCGTGCAGGCGCGGCACCCTACCCGGCAGTCCGCAGTTAGACTCGCCCGCGTGGAGCGATCCGACGAGCGGTTGCTGAGCGAGACCCTCGCCGCAGTAGCCCCAGGCACCGAGCTGCGCGATGCCCTCGAGCGCATCCTGCGCGGACGTACGGGAGCCCTCATCGTGCTGGGTCACGACAAGGTCGTCGAGGGGATCAGCACCGGCGGTTTCCCGATCGACATCGAGTTCTCGGCGACGCGGCTTCGCGAGCTGGCCAAGATGGACGGCGCCATCGTCCTTGACCGCGACATCACCCGCATCATGCACGCGGCCACGCAGCTGGTGCCCGATCCCAGCATCGAGACGCGCGAGTCGGGCACCCGGCACCGCACCGCCGAACGGGTCGCCAAGCAGACCGGCTTCCCCGTGGTCTCGGTGAGCCAGTCGATGCAGATCGTCGCGCTCTACGTCGGCAACACCCGCCACGTGCTCGAGGGCTCCAACGCGATCCTGTCCCGTTCGGCGCAGGCGCTGCAGACGCTCGAGCGCTACAAGTCCCGCCTCGATGAGGTCACCGGGACGCTGTCAGCCCTGGAGATCGAGGACCTCGTCACCGTCCGCGATGTCGCCAATGTGCTGCAGCGCCTGGAGATGGTGCGCCGGATCAGCGCCGAGATCGACCAATACGTTGTGGAGCTCGGCACCGACGGACGGCTGATGTCGCTCCAGCTCGAAGAGCTCGTCGGCGGCCTCGGCAACGACCGCGAGCTGGTCATCCGCGACTACATCGAGAGCACCCGCGAGCACCTGACCGTCGCGCAGGCGATGGAGCGGCTCTCGACCTTGTCCTCGACCGACCTGCTCGACTCAGCCGCCGGCGCACGCGCGATGGGCTTCCCGGTGATGGGTGAGGCCCTGGACGCCTCGATCAGCCCGCACGGTTACCGCCTGCTGACCAAGGTGCCGCGGCTGCCGGGCGCCATCGTCGACCGGCTCGTCGACCACTTCGGCACGCTGCAAAAGCTCCTGGCCGCCAACTTCGACGACCTCACCGCGGTCGAGGGTGTCGGCGAGAGCCGCGCCCGCGCTGTCCGCGAAGGCCTGTCACGACTGGCCGAGTCCAGCATCCTCGAGCGCTACGTCTGAGCTTGGTCGACCTGCAGCGCACGATCATCGACTGGTACGCCGGTGCGCAGCGTGATCTGCCCTGGCGCCGAGCCGACTGCTCGCCGTGGGGCATCTTCGTCTCTGAGGTGATGCTGCAGCAGACGCCCGTCGTGCGCGTCGAACCCGTGTGGCACGAGTGGATGTCGCGCTGGCCGACGCCCACCGCCCTCGCGGCTTCGCCGTCGGGTGAGGCCGTACGCGCGTGGGGACGTCTGGGCTACCCGCGCCGGGCTTTGCGTCTGCATGGCGCAGCGACGGCGATGGTCGATCGGCATGACGGCGAGGTGCCGTCGAATCTTGAGGAGTTGCAGGCACTTCCGGGCGTCGGCACCTATACGGCGGCAGCCGTCGCGGCCTTCGCCTTCGGAGCCCGGGTGCCAGTCGTCGACACCAACGTGAGGCGAGTGCATGCCCGGGCCGTCACCGGTGTCGAGCACGCCGCCCCGTCCCTGTCGCGCGCCGAGAGCGACCTCGCTGCCGAGCTCCTGCCCACCGACCCGGACGCGGCCCGCGTCTGGAACGTCGCGGTCATGGAGCTCGGCGCCCTCATCTGCACCGCCCGCGGCCCACGCTGTGACGAGTGCCCGGTCCGGGAGACGTGCGCCTGGGTGCGGGCCGGGCGGCCGGCGTACGACGGACCGCCTCGACGTGGCCAGGCCTGGGCCGGAACGGACCGTCAGGTCCGAGGGCGCCTGCTCCAGCTGCTGCGCGACAGCGCCGATCCAGTGCCGCGCGAGCAGCTGGAACAGGTCTGGGACGACGAGCTCCAACGCGAACGCTGCCTCGATGGGCTCGTCAGCGACGGTCTCGTAGAACCCTTGCAGGACAACAGGTTTCGGCTGCCCGGCTGACCCGGCAAAAGTTGGTGAGCCGCACACGCATACCTGTGCCCGCCATCAACTTTCGCCGGAGTTGCTCAGCGGCGGTAGAGCAGGTACTGCCGACGCGTCCGGTCGAAGTCACGCAGCTCGGGCTGCCACGCCGCCACGATGTCTCGCGCGCTCGCCTTCGCCGTGAACATCTTCAGGAACCGGTCCGAGCCGGTGAGCAGGTTGATCCACCGGCCCGCATCACCGCGCCAGTCGAAGCCTGGGTAGAGGTCGCGCAGTGTGGTCATCATCGTGGTCGCCGTGAGGATGGCGTCCACGCGCTGCGGGTCCTTGATGTGCACCTGCACGCCTCCGCAGACCTTGCCCTCGTTCTTGGAGAACGTGGGGGTGAAGTACGCCTCGCGGAACTCCACACCAGGCACCCGCGCCTTGGCGAGCAGCTGCGCCCAGCGGTAGTCGACGTACGGCGCACCGATCAGCTCGAAAGGCCTTGTCGTTCCTCGCCCTTCGGACAGATTGGTCGCCTCGAACATGCACGTGCCCGGATAGAGCAGAGCGGTATCCGGGGTCGGCATGTTGGGAGAGGGGAGGATCCATGGCCCGCCCGTGTCGGCGTACAGGCTGGATGGCGACCAGCCCTCGACCTGGACGACGGACAGGTCCTCGACCTTCTTGCCGGCCACTCGCGTCATGAACTCGCCGTTGTAGAACCGGGCGAGCTCTCCGGCTGTCATGCCGTGCTGCTGGGCGATCTTGTCGAGCCCGACGCCGGAGGTGAACCCGTCCTTCAGGACCGGCCCTTTCGCTTGTCCCCCAACAGGATTCGGGCGATCCAGTACGACGAATCGCTTGCCGGTCTTAGCGGCTGCGGCCATCGCGTTGTAGAGCGTCCAGATGTAGGTGTAGAACCGCGCGCCGACGTCCTGGATGTCGAAGACGATGGTGTCGACCTTGGCCGTAGCGAAGTAGCCGGCGAACTTGTCGATGGTCGCGCCGTAGGCGTCGTAGACCGTGACGCCGGTGCGCTCGTCGACGTAGGTCTCTTCCGACCCGCCCGCCTGGGCCGTGCCGCGGAAGCCGTGCTCGGGACCAAAGACGCCGCCGACCTCGACCTTGCCGGACTCGACCATGACGTCGACGATGCTGCGCAGCCCGTCCCGGACGACGCCGGTCGGGTTGGTGATGACGCCGATGCGCTGTCCGGCGAACACCTGCCACGAGGCAGCGGCCGCGACGTCGGCGCCGCACCGGAAGCGTCGTCCGCCGGGCCTGCTGTCACCGGGTTGAGCAGCCGCGCTCGCCGCGGTGCCGAGAGAGAGGGCGCCGGCGCCGACCGCCGCCGCGCCCAGCAGGCCGCGTCGGCCTACTCGCCTGTCCGGGAAATCGTTTTCGTTGCCCATGCCGACAGCGTCCCGCAAACCCGCTCGGATTTGTCCAAGACCAGGAGAAATCCTCAGGCGTCGACGTTCTGCAGTCCGAGTGCCGTGAGTGCTTCTTCGAGGACCTCGTCGGCGTCGCCCTCGGCGTGCACGACGACACCGGGCTCGGCCTTCTGCAGCGGCTCGAGGTCGGCGAGCTGGCTGTCGAGCAGAGACGCCGGCATGTAGTGGCCCTTGCGCTTGGACAGCCGCTCCTCGAGCACCGTCCGGTCGACGTCGACGTGGCAGAACCGCACACCTGGACGTCCGTCACGCAGCAGGTCGCGGTAGGTCTTCTTCAGCGCCGAGCAGGTGATGATCGCGCTCCGGCCGCCGCTCTCGTGCTCATCAATCCACGCGCCGATGGCCTTCAACCACGGCCAGCGGTCCTCGTCGGTGAGCGGGTGGCCGCTCTTCATCTTCTCGACGTTGGCCTTGGAGTGGAACTCATCGCCCTCGGCGAAGATCCAGCCCATCCGCTCGGCGATGCCCTTGGCGACGGTCGTCTTGCCCGACCCGGACACACCCATGACGATGATGAACTGCGGCTGCTGCGACGCATCAGACATGCAGCCCACCCTAGAGCCGCGCCTGGGCCGGCTCCGTCGTACGACTCGGGTTGCGGGAGGCGGCGTACGACGGTAAGTTCCTGCGTTTGTGCGTGCCGGCCTCAGAACGTACTGGCGGCTCCTTGTCGCCGGCTTCCGCCAACAGTCCACCTATCGGCTCGCCGCTCTCGGCGGGCTCATTGCCAATGCCACTTTCGGGTTCCTCAAGGTCGCCGTCCTCTTTGCGACGGTGCGCGCTGCTGGTGGCCAGCTGAACGGTTACGACCAAGCCTCGATGAGTGCCTACATCTGGCTCTCGCAAGGCCTGCTCGGATCCGTCAACCTGCATGGACGTAGCGATATCGCCGACCGCATCAAGGACGGTCAGATCGCCATCGACTTCCTGCGCCCGCTCGACGTGCAAGGGGCCAGTGTCGTGACGGAGGTGGGCAAGGCGTTGTTTGCGCTGATCCCTCGCGGCATCCCCAGCGTGCTGCTGGGTGTCGTCTTCGTCGGCATGTCGATGCCCAGCACTCCCCTGCCGTACGTCCTGGGTCTGCTGAGCGTGATCCTCGGCATCACGATCGGCTGCACGTCGGTGTATCTCGTTGCCACTGCTGGGTTCTGGATGATCGAGACCCGAGGCGTCCAGGTGCTCTACATGATCGTGTCGGGGTTCCTCGCCGGCCTGTTCGTGCCGATCTCACTGTTCCCGACGTGGTTGCGAGTGCTCGCCGAAGCCACCCCGTTCCCGTCGATGATGATGTACCCGATCGACGTCTTGTCGGGTCGCGCTGACACGTTCGAGAGCCTCCAGCTCGTCGGGCTCCAAGTGTTCTGGCTCGCGCTCACCGGTCTCGTCGGGCACTCCCTGACGTCCGCCGGTCGCCAGAAGCTGGAGGTGCAGGGTGGTTGACCTTCTGACGCGGGAAGCGGGCGGCACAACGCGGGGGCGGCTCGCGCCGTACACCGCCGTCCTGGCCTCACGAATGCGCGCGCAGCGCAGCTATCGCGCCAACTTCCGGATCGACCTGGGCAGCTCGATCCTGATCGGGTTCATCGAGCTGGCCGAGGTCTGGGTGCTGTTCCACAACGTGCACAGCCTCGGTGGAGTGACCTTCATCCAGGTGTTGCTGGTCTTCGGGATCGCCGACTTCTGCTTCTCGTTGGCCGATCTGGCGTTCGGACACTGCGACAACCTGCCGACCTACTTGCGCGCCGGCACGCTGGACGTGTTCTACCTGCGACCACAGCCGCTGCTGCTGCAGCTGATCGCGAGCGACATCAGTCTCAAGCGCCTCACCCGGGCCGCGGTCGGACTCACCTGCATCGTCATCGCGTTGATCGCCAACGACATCGACTGGAGCGTGGCCAAGGTCGGGCTGCTCGCACTGTCCGTGGTGAGCGGAATCGGTGTGTGCTCAGCGATGTTCGTGTGGGCGGCCGGGTTGCAGTTCTTCCTGATCAATGGCGCCGAGATGACCAACGCGTTCGTCTACGGCGGCCGCTACGCCGCGACCCAGCCGGCCGCGGTCTGGACTCGCCCGCTCAAGGTGGTCTTCGGGTTCTTCTTCCCGATGGCATTCATCGCGTACCTGCCCGTCCTGCAGCTGCTTGACCTGCCCGGTCCCGAGTGGTTGCCGTCCTGGCTCGGCTGGTGCACACCGGTCGCAGCGATCTGGTCCTGGGCGATGGCCCTGATCTTCTGGCGCTGGGGAGTGCGCCACTACCGAGGAGGTGGAGGATGACCGCAATCATCGAAACACGTGGGCTGACAAGGGAGTTCAGCATCCGCAGCGGGCTCACCCGCAAGAAGCTCACGGCCGTCGACGACCTGACCTTCAGCATCGACGCCGGCGAGGCCGTGGGCTACATCGGGGCCAATGGTGCCGGCAAGTCGACCACCATCAAGATGCTCACCGGCATCCTCGTCCCGACAGCCGGCGAGGTGAAGACGTGTGGACTGCACCCGGTCGATGAGCGCCGCCGGCTCGCCCGTCACGTCGGTGTGGTGTTCGGGCAGCGGTCGCAGCTGTGGTGGGACCTTCCGGTGGCGGAGTCGTTCACCATCCTCGCCGCCATCCACCGCCTCTCACCGGAGCGGGAGCGGGAGCGCACCAGCGAGCTGATCGAGCAGCTCGAGATGGGCGAGTACCTCGAGACGCCCGTCCGTCAGCTCTCGCTCGGCCAGCGGATGCGCGCCGAGCTCGCCGCGGCGCTCCTGCACTCTCCGCAGCTGGTGATCCTGGACGAGCCGACCATCGGTCTGGACGTGCTGTCCAAGCAACGGCTGCGCGAGTTCCTGGTCCAGGAGCGGCGTACGCACGGCACGACCCTCCTGCTCACCACGCACGACATGGGCGATATCGAGCGGCTGTGCGACCGGGTCCTCGTCGTCGATCACGGGTCTCTCGCGTACGACGGCACGCTCGTCGGTCTGTCGCGCACCGTGGGTGCGCAGCGGGTCATGGTCGTGGACCTGGCCGAGGCCACGGCCGACCTGGTCGACGTGCCGGACACCCAGCACCTCGGCAGCGAGAGCCGCGGCCTGCAGCAGCGGCTGGCGTTCGACGCCGAACAGACGACCGCAGCCAAGGTCCTGGCGGCCGTGTCGGAGCGGGTCGAGGTGCTCGACCTGTCCATCGAGGAGCCGGACATCGAGGACGTCGTCCGTCGCGTCTACGCCGCTTCCCGCTGAGCCTCCGCTGGTCGAGTAGCCGCGAGGCGCTAGCCGAGCGGCGTATCGAGACCAGGAGCCTTGGTCTCGATACGGCCCTCCGCTGGCGCTCCGGGCCTACTCGACCAGCGGGGTGCGTCAGTTGACGAGCTTGTCCCAGGTCTTCGGGCCCGGGTAGCCGTCGGCACCGCTACCGGTCCAGCCCTGCGCGAGCTGGAAGTCGCGCACGTTGAGTCGGGTCGACTCGGTGAAGGTCTCGCCGGCCTGATAGCCGTTGCCGTCGTTGTGCTTGGTGTAGCCCTTCTTGATGAGGGCCTTGTCGAGGGTGACCACGGCTGGGTCGGACTTGCCGATCCGGAATGCCTGCTCGCCCGGGTAAGGCTCGACAGTCGTACCGCCCTCGAACGGCGGCGCCGCGAAGTCGGCCTGCGCCTCGCCCTCCAGGCGCGGTCCGTCGTTGTTGACCCAGTCCTCCAGGTCCGGTCCGGGGCACTCGGTGCCGAAGTGGTCCTTGTGGCCGGTGATCTGCAGAGCCTTCTTGATCTGCGAGCCGTCCTTGGAGCGGCTCAGCACGCGGTTGGACTCGAAGTAGAGCCACTCGAGCGCCTTCATCGCGTTCTTGCTGGGCGTCTCGCCCTTGCGGATGTGGATCTGCACCGAGATGGACGGGGTGTTGAACTTCTCCACCGCTCCGGCCAGCAGGTCGAATCCGCGGCCCTCCCAGATCTCGCCGTGCTGGGTGATCACGAAGCTGTACTCGATACCCGGGCCGTCGTCCTCCTTGGCGAGCTTGTGCATCTGCTTCGGAGCGCCGGGGCCGTTCTTGATCTCGTCTTCCTTGAACAGGTCCTTGAACCAGTTGCTCTTGGGGCCCTGCCAGTGGACGACGAAGTGGGTGCGCTCACCGCGCGCGACGCTGTCGACCTGCTTGGCCCAGCCATCGAAGTCCCAGTCGGAGCGGGGACGAATGCGCTGACCGTCCTCAGCGCTCGCACCAGGCGCATCAGTGAGGGAGGCACCGACGGCAGCGGCAGCCACCGCGCCAACGGCCATCCCCATCACCGTTCGACGGCTCGGGGTGAATCGGTGTGCTGATGTGCTGGCCTCGGTCGGATGTGCCACGAGGATCTCCTCCTTCTAGGGCGACCCTGCCGCCGCCCTCGCTGGTGTGTTCCAGGTCTACGACTTGGCCAGCAGTGGAGAGGTTCCTTATATCAACGACGAAAAGTCCATAGCACCAACGGATTCAGCCGGACCATCCGGGTGAGTGCCGTCAGTACGGGATCGGTGCCCAGGCGTCGTTCTTGCCGGCCGCGGGATCGCCGATGACCTCATCCGGCATGTCCCGCAGCGACAGGCCAGCCGCCGACGCTGCGTGACGTGACTCCTCGTCGTACGGTCGTTGGCGCCAGGCGTCGACGATGTAGGAGCGGGTCTTGAGGTAGTCGCCGTAACGCTGCGCGTGCTCGTCGTTGGCGCCGAGGTGGACGAAGATCGCGACCCGGTCCCCATCGGCCGGGGCCACCGACCAGCTCGGGTAGCGCGGCTGACGCGACGGCAGCGGGTAGTGCGCGAAGGGCAGCTTGAGCAGCATCCCGTTGCCGCTGTGGGTGATTCGCATGCTCCACACCGCCAGGTCGCCGGGGCGCACCTTGACGTAATGGTTGCGCCCGTCGACCGTGTTGGGGACCTCGTGTGAGCCGACCCGCAGGTTGAGCCCGCCGGTGTGCCGGGTGTGGTCCTGGCAGTAGATCCCGAAGCGCAGCTGCGTATATCTGCCGCGCCAGTCGGGGGCGGCCGGGTCGTCGCGGTCGGCGTTGTCCTTGTGGAACCCGCGCTGCGTGCAGTTGATGGTGAACGAGCTGTCACCGCCGTAGTGGATGTCGCTCGTGCCGAGCAACGTGCTGGCCACCTCGGCCAGCCGTCCGTCGGTGAGTACGTGGCGCAGCCGAGGATTGACCAGCAGGTCTCCCCCGGAGCCGTGCGAGTCGTACGCCGCCTGCCGCAGCTGCGCGATCTCCTCCCCCGAGTAGATCCGCGGCAGAACCTGAAAACCGTTGTGCCAGAACGAATTCACATCAATTGGGCTGGTCCTCATCCCTGCCCCCTGTATCAACCAACTCACTCACTGTAAGCGCTGGCGCCGAAATCAGAGGTCGATCAGCATGCGGGTGTTGCCGAGGGTGTTGGGCTTGACCCGGTCCAGGTCAAGGAACTCCGCAACACCTTCGTCGTACGACTGCAGCAGCTCGGCGTAGACCGTCGGCTCGACGGCCTGCCCCTCGATCTCGTGAAAACCGTGCCGCCCGAAGAATCGGACCTCGAAGGTCAGACAGAACACCCGTCGTACGCCGATCTCCCTCGCCTCGTCGAGCAAGGTCTGCAGGAGCAGGCCGCCGACACCGTGCCCCTTGGCCTCCTCCGCGACGGCCAGCGTGCGTACCTCGGCGACGTCGTCCCACATCACGTGCAGGGCGCCGCAGCCGGCCAGCCGACCGTCGAGCTCGACCAGCCGGAACTCCTGCAGCGACTCGTAGTACGCGACCGCCGGCTTGGGCACGATCGCGCGCCGGTCGACGTACGGCTGCAGGAGCTCGCGGATCCGACGCACGTCGGCGGCGCGCGCCCGGCGTACGACGATGTGCGGCTGCTCCGGGGAGGCTGGGGTCGGGCGCGTGGTCGCCTGGGTGTCGTCCATGTCTTAGAGGTTGCCGTCGCGGAAGGCCGCGAAGTCGGCGCGGGCCCTGCTGGTGAGACGGACGATCGACGCTCCGCCCGGACCGGGGCCGGACTGCCCGTCCGCCACCGTGCGGCCGAGCCGCGATGGGTTGACCTGGTAGGCACTCGCGAGCAGCGTCAGCACCTGCGCGGTGTCGAGGTTGGTCGACAGGTGCGGAGATATCGCGGTCATCAGGGCGGGCAGCTTGGCCGGCCCTTGGCTGCGGACCTTGGCGTAGCCGCTCATCAGGACGAGCCCCTGGTTGGCTGACCGTTCGAAGTCGCCGCCGGGCAGCGACTTGCGCTCGCGAGCCACGGTCAGCGCCTGCGGGCCGGTGAGGTTGTGCGTGCCGGCGGGCACGTCCTTGATCGGGCGCTTGAGGGTGACCGGGATGCCGCCGATCGCGTACACAGCCCGCTCGAAGCCGACGAAGTCGGTCAGCAGGTAGCCCTGCAGCGGGATGCCTATGGTCGACGACACGGTCTTCGCCATCGCGGTCGGGCCGCCGCCGGACATCGCGCCGTTGATCTTGCCGCTGCGACCGCTCGGCAGCCGGACGAAGGAGTCGCGCGGCACCCCGAGGATCCCGCCACCACCGTGTCCGTCGAGGCCGATCACCTGGATGGTGTCCGCCCGGCTGTGCTGGATGTCCTGCCCCTGTCGGGCGTCCGAACCGAGGGCGACGACGTGCCGCTTGCCTCCGAGGTAGGGACCGGGCAGTCCCTTCGATGGCCACCAGCCGCCGACGATCTTCCAGCCCTGCGCATCCTTGACCGTCAGCGAGACGTCCGCACCCTGAGTGAGCGTGCCGATCTGGGTGCCCTTCCAGGTGCCCTTCGCGCCGGCCGCCATCTCCGCGTCGGTCAGGTGCGTCTTGCCGAGCCGAGCGATGACCTGCGGTGTGAGAGTGCCGTTGCCCACCGGCAGCACCGGACCGCTCGAGCCGCTGCTCGAGGCAGCGGCCGAGGCGCTACCGGGGCTGGACGCGCCGGGAGTGCCTGCGGTTGGCGTACGACTGCCCTTGGCGCCGTCGTCGGAGTCCGAGCACGCGACCATCGTCGTCGCCACCAGGAGGGCTGCGACGGTCGTACGGAAAACGACGCGAGACATGGTCACACCGTAAGCGCTGGGCATGGCCACGGGCCGGGTGCGTGGTGCACCCGGCCCGTGTCCTGTCGTACGAGTTGTTGCTCAGCTGTCCTGAACGTCGCTCGGCGCAGCGGTGGCGCCGCCACCGGCTCCGGCCGCCTCAGCGGTCTCGACCGTCTCGACCGGGATCGAGTCCGGAGCGGTGGCCCGCGGCGTGCCCTCGAAGGTGAACTCCGCGGTCTTGCCCTCGCCCTTGACGCCGACCAGCACGATCTCGCCGGCACCGAGCTCGCCGTAGAGGATCTTCTCGGACAGCACGTCCTCGATGTCACGCTGGATCGTGCGACGCAGCGGACGGGCACCCAGCGCCGGGTCGTAACCCCGCTTGGCCAGCAGCTCCTTCGCCGGCTGGGTGAGCTCGATCGCCATGTCCTTGTCCTTGAGCCGCTCGTCGAGGCGCCCGATCATGTTGTCGACGATCTGGACGATCTCGTCCTGGCTCAGCTGCGGGAACACGATGGTGTCGTCGACACGGTTGAGGAACTCAGGCCGGAAGTGCTGCTTGAGCTCGTCGATGACCTTGGACTTCATCTTCTCGTAGCCCGTGCCGGCCTGGTTGCCCGACGAGAAGCCGAGCGAGACGCCCTTGGCGATATCACGCGTACCGAGGTTGGTCGTCATGATGATCACGGTGTTCTTGAAGTCGACCACCCGGCCCTGGGAGTCGGTCAGGCGACCGTCCTCCAGGATCTGCAGCAGCGTGTTGAAGATGTCGGCGTGAGCCTTCTCGACCTCGTCGAACAGCACGACCGAGAACGGCTTGCGGCGCACCTTCTCGGTGAGCTGCCCGCCCTCCTCGTAGCCGACGTAGCCGGGAGGCGAGCCGAACAGCCGCGACACGGTGTGCTTCTCGGAGAACTCCGACATGTCGAGGGTGATCAGGCTGTCCTCGTCGCCGAACAGGAACTCCGCGAGCGTCTTGGCCAACTCGGTCTTACCGACACCGGTCGGACCGGCGAAGATGAACGAGCCGCCGGGACGACGCGGGTCCTTCAGACCAGCGCGGGTACGACGGATGGCCTGGGAGAGCGCCTTGATCGCGTCGTCGTTGCCGACGATGCGCTTGTGCAGCTCTTCCTCCATGTTGAGCAGCCGCGAGGACTCCTCCTCGGTCAGCTTGAACACCGGGATGCCGGTGCTCGCCGCCAGGACCTCGGCAATGAGCTCTTCGTCGACCTCGGCCACGACATCGATGTCGCCGGCCTTCCACTCGCCCTCACGGCGCGCCTTGGCGTCGATGAGCTTCTTCTCGTCGTCGCGCAGGGACGCGGCCTTCTCGAAGTCCTGCCCGTCGATCGCCGACTCCTTCTCGCGCCGCACGGACGCGATCTTGTCGTCGAACTCGCGCAGGTCCGGCGGAGCGGTCATCCGGCGGATGCGCAACCGGGCGCCGGCCTCGTCGATCAGGTCGATCGCCTTGTCCGGCAGGTGCCGGTCGTTGATGTAGCGGTCGGCCATGTTGACCGCGCCCACCAGCGCAGCGTCAGTGATCGTCACGCGGTGGTGCGCCTCGTAGCGGTCGCGCAGACCCTTGAGGATCTCGATCGCGTGGCTGATCGTCGGCTCGGCCACCTGGATCGGCTGGAAACGACGCTCCAGCGCGGCGTCCTTCTCGATGTGCTTGCGGTACTCATCGAGCGTGGTCGCACCGATCGTCTGCAGCTCGCCACGAGCCAGCATCGGCTTGAGGATCGAGGCTGCGTCGATGGCACCCTCGGCGGCACCCGCACCCACAAGGGTGTGGATCTCGTCGATGAACAGGATGATGTCGCCGCGCGTGCGGATCTCCTTGAGGACCTTCTTCAGGCGCTCCTCGAAGTCACCGCGGTAGCGGCTGCCAGCGACCAGCGAGCCGAGGTCGAGCGTGTAGAGCTGCTTGTCCTTCAGCGTCTCGGGCACGTCGCCGCGCACGATGTCCGCGGCCAGGCCCTCGACCACGGCGGTCTTACCGACGCCGGGCTCGCCGATGAGGACAGGGTTGTTCTTGGTGCGTCGGCTCAGCACCTGCATCACGCGCTCGATCTCCTTCTCGCGCATGATGACCGGATCGAGCTTGCCCTCGCGGGCAGCCTGCGTCAGGTTGCGGCCGAACTGGTCCAGGACCAGCGACCCAGCGGGCGAACCCTCCTGGGAGCTCTGGCCACCGACGCCGGCGCCCGCGGGCTCCTTGCCCTGGTAGCCCGACAGCAGCTGAATGACCTGCTGCCGCACGCTGGACAGGTCGGCGCCAAGCTTGACCAGGACCTGGGCGGCAACGCCCTCGCCCTCGCGGATCAGGCCCAGCAAGATGTGCTCGGTGCCGATGTAGCTGTGGCCGAGCTGCAGACCCTCGCGCAGGGAAAGCTCGAGCACCTTCTTGGCACGCGGCGTGAAGGGAATGTGGCCGGACTGGGTCTGCTGACCCTGGCCGATGATCTCCTGAACCTGCTCACGCACGGACTCCAGCGAGATGCCGAGGCTCTCCAGAGCCTTTGCAGCAACGCCTTCGCCCTCGTGGATCAGGCCGAGCAGAATGTGCTCGGTGCCGATGTAGTTGTGGTTGAGCATGCGCGCCTCTTCTTGGGCGAGCACCACCACTCGCCGGGCGCGGTCGGTGAACCGTTCGAACATGTCGTCTCCTCGCGTACCGGGGTCGCACCCACGATGCTACTTGCGCAGCCTGGGCGGCTGAGCATTCCCCAGGTCCTTGCTTCTTGAGCGTGCCAACGCGGCGCCTGATCACAGTGTTCCTACAGGGCGTTCAGCCCAGGGCGAAATCGACGCGTTCGCCGTACGAGACGGGCGGCCGGGCCGCTTCCCCTGAGACCCGGACAAACGGCCCAGCGCCTAGGTTGGGCCGCGTGAGCGAGGTCGTACGGCTGGAAGTCCTGGAAGTGTCGGTCGACGTCCTCGCGTCGCCCGAGCTGGCATCGAGGCTGCAGCGCCAGTGGTCGCGCTGCCTGAGAGGCCGGCCGGCGTACGACGTTCCCGCCGTGACCATCGACCTCACCGGCCGTCTGGTCGCCGAAGACGGAGCCGACCAGACGGAGTACCGCGTCACCACGAGGGTCACGCAGGCCGGGATCGAGGCCCAGTCCGGCCATCGGCTCCTGCTGCACGCCGCCGGCGCCGCCGACCCGCAGACTGGTCGGACGATGGTGCTGGTCGCCGAGTCCGGCACGGGTAAGACCACCGCCGCGGCACGGCTGTGCCGCACGCTCGGCTATGTCACCGACGAGACCGTCGCACTCAGCGAGGATCTGGTCGCGCTGCCCTACGCCAAGCCGTTGTCCGTGGTCATCGACGCCAGCGATCCCTACGACAAGAGCCAGCACGGACCCGACGAGCTCGGCCTCGTGCCCTGCCCGACCCAGCCGGAGGTCGCGCTGCTCGTCCTCCTCGAACGCGTCCCGGACCGCAACGAACCGCCGCACCTCGAGCCCGTGCGCCTGCTCGACGCCCTCGTCGCGCTCATCCCGCAGACGTCCGCGTTGCCCCGCCTGACTCGCCCCCTGCAACGGCTGGCCGCGCTCGCAGAGGCGACCGGCGGCGTACGACGTCTGCACTACCGCGACATCGAGGACGCCACCCAGCTGCTCGTCGACACGCTCCAGACGTCGGAGCCGATGGCAGTCGATCGCACCGCCCACCCGCCGACGGCCAGCCAGGCCCTCGACGAGACGTATGCGGAGGCGCAACCGACCGACGTACGGATCGATCCGACTGCCCTGCTGACGCGTGGGGCGTACACCGACGCGGTCGAGGCCGATGGCGAGGTGCTGGTGCTCATCGGCGCGTCGCCCATCCGGCTCTCGGGGCTGGGTGCCACGATCTGGCTGGCCACGGCCGAGCCGGTCGGGATCGAGGACCTCATACGCCGGTGCGTGTCTGACCACGGATCGCACCCCGACGCCCGCCGACTCATCGAGGACGCGATCGGCGAGCTGGCGGCGTACGGCCTCCTGGTGTCGGCCGCGCCAGGCGTCGGCTAGCTGGCCTTCTTCTTCGCCGTCTTCTTGGCGGGTGCCTTCTTGGCGGCAGCCTTCTTGGCAGGCGCCTTCTTGGCGGGCTTGGCGTCGTCGGTGGCCTCGCCGCGCGACTCCTTGGCGCGGTTGACGCTCTGCTGCAGCGCGGCCAGCAGGTCGACGACCTCGCCACCGGTGTCGGCCTCCTCGGGTGCGGCCTTGACCTCGCCGCCTTCGACCTTGGCCTTCACGAGAGCCTTGACCGCCGCCTCGTAGTCGTCCTCGTACTCATCCGGCTCGTAGTCACCGGCAAGCGAGTCGACCAGCATCTGGGCCATCGCCTGCTCGGCGGGCTTGACCTCGTCACCGGCCTCCTTGAGGACGCCGAAGTCGGGCTGCCGCACCTCGTCGGGCCACAGCAGCGTCTGCAGAGTGATGACGTCGTCGCGGACACGCAGCACGGCGACCGTCATCCGCGTACGCAGCGAAACCGTAACTAGCGCAACGCGATCCGCCTGCGTCAACGCCTCGCGGAGGAGGACGTACGGCTTGACCGCGGCCTTGTCCGGCTCGAGGTAGTAGCACTTGTCGTAGTACATCGGGTCGATCTGGTCGATCGGCACGAACTTGTCGACCGCGATCTCCCGGCTCGTGCTGATCGGCAGGTCGGCCAGGTCCTCGTCGGTGAGGACGACCATCTGGCCATCCTCCGTCTCGTAGCCCTTGGCGATGTCGTCGTACGCGACTTCCGCGCCATCGACACTGCAGGTCCGCTTGTACTTGATCCGCCCTCCGTCCTCCCGATGCACCTGACGGAATGACACGTCATGGTTCTCGGTCGCGGAGTACAACCGCACCGGCACGTTGACAAGGCCGAAGGAGACAGCGCCCTTCCAGATCGCACGCATGTTGCAAGGATGGCCCCATGCGCCCCATGCTCGCCACCCCATCCGACAGGGTGCCCACCGGCGAAGGCTGGTGCCACGAGGTCAAGTGGGACGGATTCCGCGTCCTGGTCGAGGTCAAGGCCGGCTCCGTACGAGTTGCGTCGCGTACCGACCGGGACGTCACGATCGCCTTCCCAGAGCTCGCCCGCGAGGCTGCGGGGCTCACCGCGTACGACGACCTGCTCCTCGACGGCGAGCTCGTCGTCATGCGCGAGGGTCTGCCGTCGTTCAAGCCCCTCGCCGAGCGCTTCAACGTCACCAACCCTCGGGTCGCGGACGAGCTCGCTGTCACGTCGCCAGTGACACTGATGGTCTTCGACGTGCTGCGCGTCATGGGTACGCCGGTGACATCGCGGCCGTTGCGCGAGCGTCGGCAGCTGCTCGAGGGCGCCGGGCTTGGCAGTCCATGGGTGCAGGTTCCGCCCACGTTCGACGACGGCGCGACCCTGCTGGCGGCGACTGGCGAGCAGGGCATGGAAGGCGTGGTCTCCAAGCGATGGACGTCGACCTACACCCCTGGCCGCCGCTCCGCTGACTGGCTCAAGATCGTCAACCGGCACACCGGGTCGTACGTCATCGGCGGGTGGCGCTACGAGAGGGAGAGCCGCGACCGGTTGGGTGCGGTGCTGCTCGGCACGCCGACTCCGGCCGGTGTCATCTTCCGGGGCCGGATGGGCAGCGGCCTGGCCGGCAAGACCGGCGCGAACCTCTTGCCGCAGCTGCAAGAGCTGCCCGACGGTGGCAACCCGTTCGTCGACGAGGTCCCCCGCGAGGACCAGGTCGGCACCACCTGGGTCGAGCCCACCCTCGTGGTCGACGTCGAGCACCACGGCCATGCCGACACCGGTCGGCTACGGCAGCCGAGCTGGCGCGGCGTACGACATGACCTGACCGTCGAGGAACTCATGCGAACGGACACGACGGATGCCTGACACCCAACACGTCACGGTCGAGGTCGAGGGGCGGCGCCTCAAGCTGAGCAGCCTCGACAAGATCATGTTCCCGGGCACGGAGACCACCAAGGGTGAAGTGCTGAACTACTACGCCCAGGTCGCGCCGGTGCTGTTCCCGGTCATCGAGGAGCGGCCGCTGACCCGAATCCGTTGGCCCCATGGGGTTTCGGACATCATGTTCTTCGAGAAGAACATGCCGTCCGGCGCGCCGTCCTGGCTCGACCGGGTGACGATCGAAGGCCACGGCTCACGCGGCGGGGGCGAGGTGACCTACCCGCTGGTGAGCGACCTCGCCTCGCTGACCTACTTGATCAACCTCAACTCCATCGAGCTGCATGTCCCGCAGTGGCGCGTCGCCGATGGCGAGCCGGTCAACCCTGACCGGCTCGTCATCGATCTCGATCCGGGCTCCCCCGCAGGGCTGCACGAGTGCGCCAAGGTGGCCATCGACGTACGCGATCGCCTTGCGACAGAAGGTTATTCGGCCGTTCCAGTCACCTCAGGCAGCAAGGGCATGCAGCTGTACGCCGCCCTCGACGGCACGCGAACGTCGGACGACGTGCGCGAGTGGGCCAAGGGCATCGCCCAGGAGCTGACCAAGGAACAGCCCGGCAGTGTGGTGTGGAAGATGACCAAGTCGTTGCGGCCCGGCAAGGTGCTGCTCGACTGGTCGCAGAACGTCGCCGCCAAGACCACGATTGCTCCCTACTCAGTGCGTGGCAAGGAGCGACCCACCGTCGCAGCTCCGCGCACCTGGGACGAGATCGAGGAGGGCGCCGAAGACCGAGATGCGTTGCGCCAGCTGGACATTGACGATGTGCTCGAGCGCCTCAACGAGCACGGTGACCTCTTCGCCGACCAACTGAACGCCTAGCGGTCCGCGTCGTCCGGCGCAGCGGTCGGGTCGATGCCTGCCAGGAAGTCCCGAGCCCGGGCCGCCACGCGAAGGGCCCCCATCGCGGTCGCCCAGCGCTCGATCTCGGTCGCCAGCGCGACGGCGCCCGCCTCATCGCCCTTGTCGCGGGCCAGCACCGCGAGCAGCATCTGCTGCGACAGGGTTCCGGATGTGTAGCCCGCCCGAGCACCCAGCGCGGTCGCCCGACCCCATCGCTCGAGGGCAAGCTCGTCCCTGCCGTCGTCGTGGTCATGGTCACCGAGGTGCCGCAGCGCCTCTCGAGTCAGCAGGTCGTCGCCGCTCTCGCCCGCGACCAGCGCACGCTCGTAATGCGTTGGTGCCACGTCCCGTTCGCCGTACAGGTTGTCGGCGATGAAGCCGAGGTACTGCTCTCCCCACCCAGTTCGTACGACGTCCGGCGCTCGATCCCGAAGGCTCGCTCCCCGAGACCTGAGCTCGGCGAGCACAGCAGGATCCTTGCCCACCGGACCCGGGCGGAAGGCGCCGCCGTTGAAGATCAGCGTGCTGTAGTCGTACTGAAGGACGAGAAAGTCCAGGTCCCAACGCGACTCGGCGTCTGGGCCAACGGCTGCGGCCGCACGCTCAGCCTCGCGAAGGCGGTCCTGGAAGGTGGCGCTACCCGTGGCGTAGTCCCGCTCGTAAGCGACGGCAGCGCTGGCGAGCGCAAGAGCTGCGGCAGCCTCGGGCGTCGTCGTACGGACCTGGTCGAGCTGGGTCTGTGCGGTCGTCCAGCGTCCTGCTCGGGACAGCTCGCGAGCCGACGCGATACAGGTGTCGAGCGGGACGGTCACTTCGGTGGCGGTCGTCGTAGTCGTCATATCTGCGACGGTAGTAATCTCCAAAACTATCTACAAGGAAACTACTTTGAGGAGGGCATCGTGGAGGACTCCGTCGACCAGCATGTCGCCCGATGGACCCGCGAGCTGCCATGGCTCGATCCGGTCAACGAGGCAGTCCTAGCGCGTATCAGCATCCTCAGCCGGCGGATGACCGCCTCGCGACGGACCGTGCTCGACGAGGACGGCCTGCGTCACGGCCAGTTCAAGCTGTTGCTGATGCTGCGCCGCGGCGGGCCGCCCTATGAAGCGAGTCCGTCCCAGCTGGCCGATCTGCTCGGCCTCACGCGCGGCGCGTTGTCCGCCCGGCTCGGGCCGCTCGAGGACGCTGGGTTGATCGCCCGCTCCCACGGTGACGGTGACCGGCGGCGGGTCCGCGTGCGGCTCACGACGGCCGGGTCGGCGGCGTTCGAGCAGCACGCCAGGAGCGAGGAGAGACACGACACCGATCTGCTGTCCGCGCTCACTGCCGACGAGAAGGTCGCCCTCGCGGACCTGCTGCGCAAGCTCGTCATCGGCGTCGAGTCCGAGCCTCAGCGCTCCTGACGCAGACGAGGGCAGCGCGCGCACTCGTGCGCGCCGGGCAGCGCATAGATGAAGCAGCACGACGCGCGCCACCGATCCGTGGTCGGCCAGCCAAGAGCAGCTCGAGTCGCGGCCGCCCACGCGCTCTGCCAGGCATCCTCGACCGAACCGGCTCGGTGCTGACTGCTCATCTTCACGTCAGCCGCGTAGGTCTCGGCGAACTCGCCCACGTGGAGGTCGTACGCCCTCCGCAGCATCGCTTCGCGGTCGCGCAGCCGCGGCTCGAGCGACACCGGCCCGGGCTGGACACCGACCTCGGTCGGATAGCCACCAGGGGCGCTCAGACCCAGCGAGAGGCGTTCAGGCGACATGTCGAGCAGGTAGCGCGACGCCACGGCGAGGTGCGCCATCGCGGAAGCCACGGCACCGGCGTACCACTGGAGCACGAACGTTGCGCTGACGGCCGGGGACACGCGGGCGCCGTACTGGCGCTGCAGGTCTCGCGCACAGCCGTCCCGCCAGGCGCCGGTCGGGTCGAGGCCGCGTCGCTGCTCCTCGACCACGGTGCTGCAGCGAATCTCCAGCGGTCCGTCCACGGCAACAACGGAGAGCCAGCCGCTGGTGCGGCTGGCTCTCGTGCAGGCGCGCTGGATGATCACGCGCGTTGGTGCAGGCTGTGGGGTCAGTCCTGCGCCTTGTCATAGGCCTCTTGGAGCTCGCGCGAGACGCGACCTCGATCGCTCACGGTGTAGCCGTTGTCACGGCCCCACTCGCGGACCTTGTTGAGGTCCTGACGTGCGCCGGCGGCGGGGCGGCCGCCCGTGGAACGGCGACCACCGGTGCGGCGCGAGTGGCCGATCCACGTGGCGAGCTGGTCGCGTAGACGAGCCGAATTGCCTGTCGACAAGTCGATCTCGTAGTTCACCCCATCCAGGCCAAACGTGACCGTTTCGGTCGCTTCCCCACCGTCGACATCGTCGACGAGCAGAACCTGAATCTTCTGAGCCATAAGTGTGATCTCCTCCGAGAGATGGTGTCTGATCACACTAACGAACGAATGGGCACATTTTATTCGTTCCGCTCAAATTGCTTTGAGGAATTTGACAGAGAATCTTGGTCTGCTTCCCACTGCGCGTGTGCTATTCGCTCGCGCCGGTCGCCCTCCATGATGTGTTTCATCACCAGATAGAAGAGATAGAGCAGTCCGCAGGTGGGTAGGAGCGCGGCAACATAAGGCCAGAGACTGCTCCACAGGTCAGACACTGCACACCTCGAACTGTCGGGAAGGGCGAGGATCAGGATACCCGCGGCCCCGAAGGGCTCGCGGGCGGTCAGACCAGCGTGGCCGCGGCGTGCTCACGTTCAAGCTCGAGCAGGGCCTGCTTGCGCTCCAGACCGCCGCCGTAGCCCGTCAGGCTGCCGTCCGCCCCGATCACCCGGTGGCACGGGACGATCACTGAGATCGGGTTGCGGCCGTTGGCGAGACCGACCGCGCGGCTCGCCGCCGGTGACCCGATCCGGGCCGCCAGCTCGCCGTACGTCACCGTCTCCCCGTAGGGGATCTGCAGCAGCGCCTGCCACACCTTCTGCTGGAACGGCGTGCCGTGCGGCGCAAGGGGCAGATCGAAGTCGTCGCGCTCGCCGGCGAGGTAGGCGCGCAGCTGGATCTCGACCGTCTCGGCGAGGGCGTCATCCTCCACCACGGGCCCGAAGGTCGACCGATCAGGTGCGTGGCGATGTTCGGTCATATAGACCGCGACGAGTCCGTCGCCCTCGAGAACGATCGTGACATCTCCGATCAGCGTGCCCTTGATGAGGTGATGTCTCTTGTTCATGGCCTTCATCACTGCTCCTTCGGCATGCGATTGATCTCGTGGTCGGAGGTCGCCCACAGGTGTTGGGCTGCATATGCCCTCCACGGACGCCAGACGAGGGACTCCTCGAGGATGGACGCAATTTTGTCCGACACGCCTATTTCCTTTATCCCGGCTCTAATGCCGAGGTCGCTCACCGGAAAGGCATCCGGGTCTCCGAGGGCACGCATCGCGATGGACTCCACCGACCACGGGCCGATTCCGGGGAGGGCAAGCAGGGCAGCCTTTGTCACTTCTCGATCGGCGCCGGCCGTGAGGTCGATCGCGTCCTCGGCAAGCGCCTCGGCCATCGCGAGCAGCGTGCGCTGCCGAGACGCCGGCATCGCCAGGTGCTCCGGGGTCGTACGACGGAGCGTGGCCGGCTCCGGGAAGAGGTGCGTCAGACCGCCCACCGGCTCCTTGAGCGGATCGCCGTACGCCTGCACGAGTCGCGCTGCATGTGTCCGTGCCGCTTTGGTCGAGATCTGCTGGCCGAGGACGATGCGGATCGCCATCTCGTCCGCGTCCCCGGACCGAGGTACGCGTCGGCCGGGTGCCGCAGCGACGAGCGGCGCCAGTCGCGGGTCGAGGGAGAGAGCCGCGTCGACAGCCTCCGGATCGGCGTCCAGGTCGAGCAGCCAGCGGCAGCGACTCGTCGCCACCATCAGGTCGCGCAGGTCGGACAGCCACAGCCGGGCGCTGATGTAGTTCGGCTGCGGCGAGAGGGCGATCACCGCCGGGCCGTGGGGCAACCGCAGCGTCCGCCGGTACGCGCCGTCTCGCCACTCCTCCACACCCGGCACGGCCGTCGCGACGAGGTGCCCGAACAGGTTGTCCGGCAGCAGCGGTCGCCGGAAGGGAAGCCGCAGGTGCATCTGATGCCACGTCGCGGACGGCTCGCCGACCGCCGCGGGCGCGCCGCGCCGGACCCGAGCACGCATGTCCCGAGGCGAGCTCGCGAACACTTCACGGACCGTGTCGTTGAAGGCCCGGATGCTGCCGAAGCCGGCGGCGAAGGCGACGTCGGACATCGGCAGGTCCGAGGTCTCGACCAGCAGTCGAGCTGTCTGCGCTCGTTGCGCGCGTGCCAGTGCGAGAGGTCCTGCCCCGAGCTCGCCGCGCACCTGCCGCTCGATCTGGCGAACGCTGTAGCCCAGTCGGCGAGCCAGGCCGACCACTCCCTCGCGATCGACCACGCCATCGGCGATGAGCCGCATCGCCCGAGCGACCAGGTCAGCGCGGCAGTTCCACTCCGGTGAGCCGGGGCTCGTGTCCGGACGGCAGCGCTTGCAGGCGCGGAATCCGCCGGCCTGGGCAGCAGCGGAGCTCGGGTAGAAGACCATGTTGCGCGGCCTGGGGGTGGTGGCCGGACAGCTCGGTCGGCAGTAGATGCCGGTGGTGCGGACGGCGGTGTAGAACCATCCGTCGAAGCGTGCGTCGCGCGAGCTCACCGCTCGGACGCAGGCCTCCGTGTCGAGGTACATGCTGACGAGTCTGACTCACGGCGTGCGAACTTTCTGGCAAAAAAACGACGCGGCGATTTTCTGCCATTCTCGCGGTGAACGGACTCGACGTATGCGCAGGTCAGGGGTTGCCGAGGACGTCCAGGAGAGGCTCGACGAGCTCGGGCGTCAGGGCCTTTCGAGCGATCGCGCGCTCGGCCGTCGCCCGGGCCATCGCGCGGTATGCCGCAGCGACGTCAGGCGTCTCGTCGCGCAGCGCATTGAGGTGCGCCGCCACGGTGCTCACGTCGCCCCGGGCGACCGGCCCGGTGAGCGCGCGGTCGCCGCGCTCGAGGGCGTTGTCGAGGGACGCCTCGAGCAGCAGCCGCAGCACACGAGATGGGTCATCGAAACCGCAGTCACGCAGCACCTGCATCGACTGGCTGACCAGAGTCACCAGATGGTTCGAGCCGTGCGCGAGCGCGGCGTGGTAACGGACGCGGTCCTCCTCGGCGACGTGCACCGGCTCGCCACCGATATCGAGCACGAGCGCCTCGCCCAGCAGGACGGTCTCTGCTGTTGCGGTCACCGCGAAGAGGCAGCCCGCGAGTCGGTCGAGGTCCTTCGCCGTACCCGTGAAAGTCATCGCCGGGTGCAGCGCGAGCGCCACCCCTCCGCGTTCAACGACGGGCTGCAGCGCATCGAGACCCAGCGCGCCCGCGAGATGGACGGCGATCCGCGGCTCGTCCCAGCTGCCGAGCTGCGCGAGTCCGTCGACGACAGAGGCGATCTCGTCGTCGGGCACCGTGATCAGCAGGAGCTCAGCACGGCGTACGACGTCGGGCACCTCGCACACCTCGACGCCCGGCAGCATGGTCGCGGCTCGGTCCCGAGATGCCTCGCTGACGGCCGAGACGGCGACGACGTCATGGCCGGCGGCTCGCAGCGCGGCGCCCATGGTGGCGCCCACGCGGCCGCATCCGATCACGCCGACGCGCAGGGACGGGGGACGGTCTCGCTCTGTCACGCCGCCACGCTACTTCGCCGATCCCGGGACCTACAGTGACGGTCATGCCGAGCCAGCCCTGGGAGAGCGCCTGGCAGCGCGCGTTGTACGGCCCGCACGGGTTCTACCGGCAGGACGCGGGGCCGGCGGCGCACTTCGCCACCTCCGCTCAAGGAGTGCCTGGCGTCGGCAGCCTCCTCGCGCGCGCCGTGAGTCTGCTGGCCCGGCGGTACGACGTCACGCACGTCGTCGAGGTCGGCGCCGGACGGGGCGAGCTGCTCAGCTCACTGCACGCCGTTGACCCTGATCTCCAGCTGCACGGGCTCGATGTCGTCGAGCGGCCGGCGGTGCTCCCGGCCGACATCGCGTGGACGGTCTCGCCGGGCGGCCGCGCTCTCCCAGACACGCCCGCCGATCTCACTGACGTGCTGGTCATCGCGCATGAGTGGCTCGATGTCGTACCGATGGTCGTCGCCGAGGTTGGCGAGAACGGCTCGCTTCGCGAGGTCGACGTCGATGCGGATGGGAACGAGACGCTCGGCTCCTTGGTCGAGGACGCGGATCTGCAGTGGTGCCAACGCTATTGGCCAACCCTCGGCGACGAAACCATCGGACGCCGCGTGGAGGTCGGACGCACGAGAGACGGCGCCTGGGACGACCTCTGCAGTCGCGTCCGACGAGGCGTCGTGATCGGGGTCGACTACGGCCATCGAGAAGGCGACCGGCCGGCGTACGGCACGCTGACCGGGTATCGCGATGGCGGGCAGGTACGACCGGTGCCCGACGGCCGCTGCGACATCACCGCGCACGTCGCGGTCGACTCGTTGGCGACGAGCTGGACGACCACGCAACGCGAGCTCTTCGCCGAGCTCGGCCTCGTTGCAGCGCCGCCCGCGCACGCACTCGCCAGCAGCGACCCGGTCGCCTACCTGATGGCCCTCGCCGAGCGGAGCGCTGCGCTGGCAGCGACCGCGAGTCCCGGACTGGGCGACTTCTGGTGGTTCGCCCGCGAGATCGGGGCCACGCCAACGCTGGTCGAGTAGGGCGAGCCGCTAGGCGAGCCCGTATCGAGACCAAGGTGAGCGCGGTCACCGGGTCTCGATACGCCTCCGCTAGCGCTCCGGCTACTCGACCAGCGGGGCTTCGAACCTGGCTAGGCGTCGGCGAGGACGAGGGACTCGTAACCGCGCAGCACGAAGGTCGGTCGTCGCACCTGGCTGACGACCTCCAGGTGGGACGTACGACCGAGCAGCGTGCTGATGCTGGTCTGCAGCTCAAGACGGGCCAGCGGGGCGCCGAGGCAGAAGTGGATGCCTGCACCAAAACCCAGGTGTGGCGGGCCTGTTCGCGCGCTGCGGAAGGTGTCCGGGTCGTCGTACGCCGCAGGATCATGAGCCGCCGCACCCAGCAGCGCCGCGACCCGCTCGCCCTCGTGGACCGTACGACCGAGGAGCTCGACGTCTTGCGTCGCGGTGCGTTCGAAGTACTGGAGCGGCGGGTCGTGCCGCAGCATCTCCTCGACCAGCAGTGCCGCTTGCGCGGGATCCTGCACGGCGTCGCGTGCAGCCGCTTGCTGACCGGGTGCGGCCAGCAGCGACGCGAGGCCGTTGCCGAAGCCGTTGACCGAAGCCTCATGGCCGGCGTTGAGCAGCAGCACCACAGTCGCCACCAGCTCGGTGCGACTCAGCCGGTCACTGCCGTCGCGGACGCGTACGAGATCGCTCAGCAGGTCTTCGCCGTCACCTCCCACTCGCGAATCAGCAAGCGCCGCAACGTATTCCGCGAACTCCGACGCTGCCTTCCGCGCCTCCTGCTGCTGCTCTTCGGTCGGCGCCAGCTCGTACATCTTGACGATCGCCTGCGACCACGGACGCAGCAGATGGCGGTCGGCCACCGGCCAGTCGAGCAGCTCGGCGATGACGAGAACCGGCAGGGGTTCGGCGTACGACGTCACCACGTCCCAGGTGCCGTCGCCGAGCGCCGGGCCGGCGGGCTCGAGGAGCTCGTCGCACAACGCCTGGATGCGAGGCGCGAGCCGCGCGACGTGGCCCCGCCCGAAGGCGGCAGCGACCAGTCGGCGCAGGCGGGTGTGCTTGGGCGGCTCGGAGTCGAGCACCGAGTCGGCGTGCAGCCAGTTGAAGGTCTCCCACTCCGCCTCGGGCTGCCGCGGCGCGAAGATCCGGCCGAGGCGACGGTCGCGCAGCACCGCGTCGCACGACTCCCGGGTCGTGGCCAGGAGCACGCCGTCGGACGGCACGAGCGGCCCTTCAGCGCGCAGGTCGGCCAGGACCGGATAAGGGTCCGCGAGCGCGGCACCACTCAGGTCGAGACGGTTCACGGGATCGGGCGCGATGAGGCGATGATCTTGGCGAAGACGTCATCGGGGATGGCGTTGGGCGTGCCGACGTCGCGCCCGGCCACCACCGTCGCGGTGTTCGTGCCGCTGGTGAACGAGGTGACGACCAGCTCGAACTTCGGCGGAGGGCACTTCTTCGGATCACGGTTGGTCACGGTGATGGTGGTGCGAGCCTGCACCGCATCGGTCTGGCCGCCGTTGACCTTGATCTGCTTGACCGTCGCCGGGGTGTACTTGTCGAGAGTCTTCTTGTCTTTCTGGAGCGAGAAGGCTTTCGCCCACCGATCGATGTAGTCCGGCACCGCGTCCGCCAGGTCCCGGTTGCTGGAGTTCTGGAACCCGACAAAGCCGGCCGCGTGGTTCTCTCGGTCGAGCAGAAGCCGAGCCGGTAGGTCGCCGTCCTGTCGGATGAGACGACGTGCCCGGGGGCTTCGTCCTCGTTCATCCCGTACGTGTGGTCCCGACCGGTCAGGGTGTTCCAGATCGGATCCCCGCCGTCGCCGACGGTGGAGCCCGGGTTCATCTGCCCGCGAGGCGGTACGTCGACCGCGGCCTTGACGAAGGTGTCGATCGAGTTGACCTGCCATCCGGGCACCAGTGGCGGCGGCCCGCCGAGCGGGTTGGAGCCGCCGGTGGATGTCGGCGCCGACGAGCTCGGCGCCGTGGTCGACGGACTCGGCGCGACGGTCGAGGTCTGGGCCGCGGGCTTTCCGTCACTCTTCAGACCTTGGTACGCCGCGAAGCCGCCTCCGCCGAGCACCACCACAGCCGCGATCCCGGCGGCTGCGAGCATTGTCGTACGACGACTGCCGCCCGACGTCGGCGGCGCAGGTGCGCGGTGGGCAGGCGTCTCAGGCGCCTGCGGCGTCGGCGGGCCTTGCTGCCCGAGGTCGCCGTAGTAGCGCTCCTGACCGTGCCCGAACTCCCGTTCCCGCCACGAGTCGCCGAAGGCTCGGGACGGCTCGTTGCCACTCGAGTCGGGCCGAGGACCTTGGTCGGACATCAGGGCGCGACGGGACGTGCGGAGGCCAAGATCTTCTCCCACGTGGCGTTGTCGAGCGCGTTCGCGATCCCAACCTTGCGTACTCCCACGACGGTCGCGGTCGCATTGCCACTCGTGAAGGAGGTGACGACGAGCTCCATCTTGGGCGCGGAGCACTTCTTGGGATCGGGCTCGGTGTTGGGGATCGTGGTCCGTGTCTGCACGGCCACGGTCTTGCCGCCGTTCACCTTGATCTGCTGGGGAGTCCCCTCGGTGTACTTCTCGTAGGTCTTGTTCTTCTTGTAGGCGATGGCCTTTGCCCATTTCGTTGTTGCGTCGGGAGCAATGTCCACCGGGTCGCGGTCTCCGGAGAACTGGAAGACGAACGTGGCCAGAGACGAGCCCTCGTTGGTCGTGCAGTACCCGTCGCGGTAGTCGGCCGGCTTGCGGCCGGTGGCGGTCGGCACCGACTTGTCGAACAATTCTCCAAAGCCCTCGCTCGTGGTGATCTTCCCGAGCTTCCACTCCGGCTCGGCCGCCTTGCCGACGCCACCGGTCGGCGTGAACGAGCCCGCGGGTGGCACGTCGAATGCCGCGTTGAAGACCAGGTCGCCGTCCTTGTCGGCGTAGTTGGCCTGCCAGCCCGGCACGATCGGCGGGACGTTCTTGGTGCCGATGCCGCCGCCGGAGTCCGAGGTCGGGCTGGGTGCGCTAGTGGGGCTCGACTCAGTGGCAGTCGGGGACGGGGGCTGGGAGCTGGTCTGCGCGGCGGGGTCGGGCTTGTCGTCCTTGCTGCCTTGGTAGAGGGCGTAGCCGCCACCGCCGAGCACCGCGACCGCCGCCACCGCGGCGGCGGCGAGCAGGGCCGTACGACGACCGCCACCACCGACGGAGCCGATCGGACCTGAGGGCGGCGCGCCGTGCTCGACGGGAGCGTCGGCGTACGACTGGGGGCCTTGCTGGCCGATGTCGCCGTAGTAGCGGTCCTGACCGTGCCCGAACTCCTGCTCGCGCCACGACTCACCGAACGAACCACCGAACCGCTGCGCGTCGGTCGGCCCTGCCGTGCCACCGACGTAGCCGTCCTGCCGCTGAGGAGGAGGACCTTGCTGGCCCTGTCCAGGCTGACCCTGTCCAGGCTGGCCCTGCCCGGGCTGGTTCTGGCCACCGCCCTGCGAGGGGGGCCAGCCGTTGCCGTCGTTGTTGCTCATCTCAACTCACCATCACATGTCGGTCGCGCACGAGGCGCGGCTGTGGTCAACTCGCCGGGACACCAGGTGTGGGACGCAGCGAGCGCAGGATTCGGTCCTTGATGTCGTCCGGCAGCTGGTCGGCCACGTCAAGGTCGCGCACCATGACCAGGGTCGCCGTCAGGCCATCTTGCTTCACGGTCGACGTGGTGATTTCGACCCGCGGCGGGATGCAGAGCTCGGCGTTGAGCTCGCTGACCGACACGACCGTGCTGGTCTGTGTGGCCGTCGCGTCGCCCGAGTCGGTCTTGACGGTGCGGCTGACGAACGGCGTGAAGGTGTCGTGGGTCTTGCCGTCCGCACGCAGCGAGACCGCATTGGCCCACGCCGCAGCGGCGGCTCGCGACGTCTCGACGACGCCCGTGGGCGATGCCGAGAAGCCCACCCATGCGCGCGCCACGCCCTTACCGCTCGCGCACGACCCGACCTTGAAGTACGCCGGGTCTTGCGCCTTGGCCAACGCCTTGCCGTGGGCATCGACGTAACCCGCCGTCTCGGCCCCTCCACGGGTCCAACCCTCACGGGCTGCGGGGACGAGGTAGGCGAAGGGCAGCGAACTGGAGGCAATGGTCTGCCAGCGGCCCTCGGCCGGGGTCGCGCTGGAGCCGGGCGAGGACGATGCCGACGACGCGCTCGAAGGCGAGGCGGACGTACTGGATCCGCCGGGCGCTCCCGTTGACTCCGCGGCGCTGGGTGCGTCGTCGTCACGCAGCAGCGCGAACGCTCCGATGGCCACGACCATGACGGCCACGACGGCTGCCACCAGGGCGATTAGACCGCGTCCGCGTCGCCGAGATGGTGGCACCGGTTCGTTCATCACGCGGCCTACCGTACTTAAGGGACGTGCCGCGCTGGTGCCAGCACGGACGGTCAGTCGCGCGCGGACTGACGGGCGCGGTAGGCGGCGACGTTGACCCGGTTGCCGCAGCCGGCATCGCAGTAGCGCCGCGAGCGGTTCTTGGACAGGTCGACGAGTACGTCCTCGCAGTCATCGGCCGCGCACACCTGCAGTCGCGCGACCTCGTCGGCGCGGACGACGTCGGCCAGCGCCATGGCCGCCTCGACGGCCATCCGGGTGGCCAGCGGTGCGTCGGGTGTCGTCGCGTGCAGGTGGTAGTCCCACTCATCGTGCTTGACCAGCTGTGGCAGCGCCTGCGCCTCGGCGAGCAGGCCGTTGACGATGCGGACGACGCCATGGACGTCCGTGCTCCAGACCTCACGCAGCCGTGGTCGCAACGCGCGAACCTGCGCCAGCTCGAGCTCGTCGTGCCGCCGCTCGCCGGTCCAGCCCCACTCATCCACAAGGGCATCGAGCGCGGCGACATCGGGCAGCTCCTCGACACTGCGCGGGCCGTCGGCCTGGGTGTTCACCAGGGCAGCCGCGTAGGCCAGAGCCACCTCGGTGTCATGGGCGAAAAGCATCTTGACTCCTGACCGTGCCCTCTCGTACCGTCATGAGCATAAAGCACTCATGGCCATTACAGGTTCGTTGGTGTCCAGCAACGTCCGAGGAGGTGGTCGCATGACCGACACCCAGCCCATCGCCGTACCCACCGGCCCCGCCGGGGCGACCAGTCCTCGTACGTCCCCGGGGCGCCTTGCGTTGACGCTCGCGCTGGTCTCGGCGGCCGCGTTCGGCACGTCGGGTCCCTTCGGGAAGGCGTTGTTCGAGGGTGGCTGGAGCCCCGCCGCTGCAGTGACCGCCAGGATCGGCATCGCCGCGTTGGTGCTGGCCATCCCGACCGCGTTGGAGCTGCGCGGGCGTTGGCACCTGCTGCGCAAGAACCTCGGTGTCGTGCTGATCTATGGCATGACGGGAGTCGCGGGATGTCAGCTGTTCTACTTCGTTGCAGTCGACCATCTCTCCGTTGGCGTCGCCCTCCTTCTTGAGTATCTCTCGCCCGTGCTGCTGGTGGGCTACGCGTGGGCGACGACTCGGCGCCGCCCCAGCCCCCTGACGATCGCCGGCGCCGGCTGTGCGCTGGCAGGTCTGGCGTTGGTACTCAACGTTTTTGGCGACGTATCGCTCAATCTGATCGGCGTGGCGTTCGGCCTGGCGGCGGCATTCTGCTCGGCCGCCTACTTCGTCGTCGCGTCTCACTCCCACGACGAGTCGCTCCCGCCGCTCGCTCTGGCCGGGGCAGGCATGGCCGCGGGCGTGCTGCCGCTGCTGGCCGTCGGGGCACTCGGACTGCTGCCGATGGACGCCTCGACCGAGGACGTACCGTTCGCCGGCCACCAGGTGAGCTTCCTGGTGCCACTGCTCGGGATCGCTGTGCTGGCAGCGGCTTTTGCGTACGTCACGGGCGTGCTGTCCGCTCGGATGCTCGGCTCGCGGCTCGCGTCGTTCCTCGCGTTGTCAGAGGTGCTCTTCGCGGTGCTGTTCGCGTGGTGGTTCCTGGGTGAGCTGCCCCTGCCCATCCAGCTCTCCGGCGGCGCGCTGATCATCATCGGCGTGCTCCTGGTCCGCGCGTCCGACGACACCGCCGCCGCCTGATCCGCGACTGACGGGTCAGATCTCAGCCCCCATGCCGCGTACGGCAGGATGTCGCCGAGCCATGGAAGGGGCGGCGTGCTGGCACTGACTGGCGTGATGGCTCTGTCAAGCGTCGTGCTATACGGGTGGCTCCGCCGCCTCCGCTACCGCACCGACGACGACGAAGCGACCAGACCGCCGCCACGGCACTGGTGGGTAGTCGTCGCCGTTCCGTTGGGGGCGGCGCTGCTGGCGCACCGGATGGACACCGATCAGCCCGTCGCTGCGACGTGGGTCTACGCGTCGACTCTGATCCCGTTGGCCGCGCTCGTTGCCATCGACGCAGACGTTCAACGTCTTCCTGATGTCATCACGCTGCCCCTGGTGGTCGCTGTGGTCTGCGCGCTGACCACGTGCTCGGCATCGGAAGACCGCTGGAGTTCGCTCACCCGTGCGGCCGTCTGCGGCGGCGGCTGGCTCATCGCCTTTGGAGCGTTGTGGTTCGTCGCCGGCGACCGGGGCGTCGGCCTGGGCGACGTCAAGCTCGCGCCAGCCCTCGGGCTGATGCTGGGCTGGCTGTCGTGGGCGGCTGCCGTCGTCGCGGTCTACGTGATGGTGCTGAGCGCCGCGGCGTACGCGATCACCCTGATCGCAACAGGCAGGGGCGGACGCGGCACGAGGTTCGCCTATGGGCCATTCATGGTGCTGGGTGCCGTGATCGGATTCCTGGTCGGCTGAACCCGATCACGGTCCCCTCAGCGCACGACCAGCGACTGGATCTCGTTGACCTGGACCGTCGTGGTCGCCTGCTTCGTGAAGTTGTTGAGCGGGCTCCAGGTCGAACCACCGTTGGTCGAGTACTCGACGTTCCAGTGCGCCGTGATGCCCGCCTGGTAGCGGTTGTCCGGCTGGCCGTGGGAGGAGTTCTCGTACTCGTACCAGCACGCGTTGGGCTTGGTCGCGCGAGTGTCGGCGGCGGTGACCTGGATGCCGGTCCCCGGACAGCTGATCGATTCGGCTGTCCCCTGTGGGCGAACAGTGATCTTGTCGACTCGAGCGCGGAGCGAGATCGGTCCGGCATCGACGGCGACCTCGCCGTCGGTCCCGTCGAAGAACGCCGCCGCCTGGTTGACCACGGGCGTGGCATCCGGAGACAGTCCCGCAACGGGCGAGGGGATGACCCCGCGCTTCTCCTGGCTGTCGACCAGACGCTTCTGGCGGATCGTCAGGATGGTCGGCCGCGGGTCGCCCTTCTTCGGCGTGTTGGGGAAGACGACGACGCCGTACGTGAACGACACGCCTTCGGGCTTGACCTTCAACGTCTTGGGGTCGATGCCCTTCAGGCACTTGTGCCAGTACCAGGTGTAGCCGCCCGGGCCCGCCACGCTCTGAACTCCCATGGCCTCCTGCTCGTCCGGACCCATCTCCGTGTCCCAGCAGCCCGGCAACGGATCCGGGCCGAGGAGGCCCTTGATCGTGATCGTGCCGCCACCCGAAACGGAGCCGCAGTCGACACCGAGATAGCTCGGACCGGAGATCACGTTGCACGATCCGATCGACCGCTGAACGGTCCCACCGAACAAGCCTGCCTGGCTCGCGGCGAGCCTCGCCTGGTCCTTCGCGCTCTTGTGAGCCACGCCTGGGCCGGGCGTCGGGCCGTCGAACGCGGCCGCGCTGGTCGTACCCGCCGCGCTCAGCACACCAACGAGCGCCACCGTCATCAGACTTCTTTTCACCATGGTCGTCCCTCCACGCGCACCTTGCTACAGGAAGCCTTCATCTCGCCCGCCGTGTCGACCTTCCACTCCCCGTCGACCTTCGACAGCTGGAAGTACATCGGCAGGATGGTCTTCTGCTCCGCAGGAACCCGAGTCTTCGGGTCAACCCCCCAGCCATGGGCCCACACACAGGTATCGACCCAGAGCTTGCCCTTGTGTGAGTGCACCTTGACCGGGGTCAAGGGTAGCGGCCCCGGATAGGACTCCTTGAGCTTGATGTCGTTGGAGACGAACTCAGCCGCCAAGGACTGACCCTGGGCACTCATCGTGTCGAGCCAGGGCTGGTACCGCACCTGCTTCGCATTGACCGCCTTGCCGTACTGCAGGGCGAAGGCTCGAACGGCCTTGACACGAGCGTCGGACTCCAGCGGTGACAACGGCGGCAGAGCGGGTCTGGCGACCGGGCTGCCGGTGCTGTCGGCGGGCGGGTTGCTCGTAGACGTCGCGCTCGGTTCGGTCGGGGCGGCCTCCGGAGTCGAGCTGCCGCTGGACTCCGAGCTGCACCCGGCGACGCTGATGGACAGCGCGACGACCAGTCCGGGCGTACGCCATCTCCTCATCGACCTCTGCACGGTGCTCTCCCCCTAGCGTCGTTCAAGGGCATGCGCCAATGACGCATGCCCTTGAACGTCCCCGTCTGTCAGATCCGCTCGTGCGAACCCGTCGACGCGGCAAGGTCGTTGTGCTGGTTCTTCACATCGCGCTCAGCGTCCCCCAGCGAGGTGTGCAGCTTGTCGAAGACCGGCTTGAACGTGTCCCACGCGCTGCGGAACTTGTCGGCGTTGGGGCCGTCCCACTTTGCGTTGTGGACCACGGTCTCGATGTCCTTCTTAAACTGCGGTGCATCCGCCGCACGCTTCTTGAGCGTGCTGTGCAGGTCCTGCAGGGTCTGGAGATCAGCTCCGACACTGGTCATCTTGGATTCCCTCCTGATCGATCACACTTCGCCTGCTCCCCAGGCAACGCGTCCGACCCTAACCGAGGCCGTTCACACGTGGGGAGTGCACTGGCCGAGAAACTTTGGGATGCCTGCCCACTGCGCCTGGCCGAGCAGTCCTAGCCGCCGAGGAGATCAACGGCGAACGCACCGTACGCACCGGCCTTCTCGCGGGGAGTGCTCGCCAACAGGCTGCTATCGATGGCCGAGCCCAGCACCGCAGCGACAGTGACGTCCAGGGGCGTCGCTGCAGTGCTCCAGCTGAGTCCCACTGCCGCGGACTTGTCCCGCAGAGCGGAGATCACCTTCGGCAACCTGACTCCGGCCAGGGCCTCACCGTCGAGGAGCTTGTCGCCCTCGTGCCACAGATCGATCGTGAGCTCGCCCTCGCGCCGGCCGCGCAGCACGGTCCATTCTCGATCGCGCCAACGCGCAACAACCGAACGCCGCTCGTGAGTTCGGCCTGACCGCAACGGGATTCGACTCCGGGTGATCAGAGTCGCGGTCCCCCTTCGAATCTCGACGCGATCTCCGAGCACGGTGATCTTCGGGAGAGATGTGCTCTCCCACAGTGCGCCTTCACAAGGCTCCAGGCCCGAGGTCGCGGCAACCAGTTCGCCATCCCACATATAGCGCTTGGCCCCTGGCATCTGCTCGTCGCCAACGGTCTGCTCCAGATCGTGTCCGGCAACGGCCCATCGTCGGATCGGCGTGCCGGCTGGAACACCGCCGACTTGCTCATGCCGGACATGCACCGATCCCTCGAGCAGGTTCTCCGCCGCGGCCAGCCCCGGAGAGCCGATCTCGTGCTGATCCATGCGGCGATGATCCCATGCAGGCTTCGCTGTGGCACGATCGCGAGTCGTGAAGGGGACCCTGTATCGCGAGTCTGCCGTCAGCCGTCGCGCCTGGATCGTGCTGGGTGCTGTCTGCGTCGTCGCCTACGTTGGCCTGGTGCTCGTCGTCGGCCACAGACCACTCGATCTGATCCTTGCCCTCGTCCTGATCGGGATGCTCGGCCTGATCGTCGCCAACCTGCTCTACAGCAAGAACCGTTACGGGAGTATCACCATCGCTGACGGCGTCCTGCGGGTGGGGCGCGAGCGGATACCGCTGGGTTCCATTGACCCGCAAAGCATCTCGGCCAACGACCCGCACTCCCCACAGCCGATCGAGCGCCTCGCGGACTCGGCGGGCGCGATCAAGCGGGCCGATGGAACGCTCCTGAATGAAGCCGGCCGGCTCGCCGGCGGCGCATGGGCGATACCGCTCGGGAGCGACTTCATCTCGCTGATCGTGAACGACGAGCGCGTCGCGGTCACGACCAATGATCGGGCAGGACTGCTGGCGGCTCTTCGCGAGGCGTCCGACGCCTAGCCGCTACTTCGTCGGCTGCTTGTGGCCGCTCTGCTTGCGCTTCTCGTCGAGCTCGTGATCGAGCGCTGTCTTCGCCTGCGAGCGGACCGTGCCCGCCTCCAGGCGAATCTGGGTTGCGGCGTTGGTCGCCGACCGGCGATACCCCGCCACTGCCGATCGGATGTCGGTCGCGTTGGGACACTCCCAGAGCGAGCTGGAGGCAGCGGTCGACGCCGCATCCATCGCCTTCTCGATCTTGTTCGCGAGCGCATCAAGGGCTCGAGCCTTCGCGTACAACGTCTCTGAGCTCATCTCGGCCCCCTAGAACCAGTTCGCCGGGTTGACCTTGGACTTCTTGATGTCATCGATCCGGTCCTTCCCCCAGTCACCGACTTCTCCGAGCTTCTTCTTGCCCCAGTCCACGGCCTCACCCATCTTTTCCTTGACCTCCGGCCAGTGCTCGACGAGGCGAGCACCGCCGTACACGAGGCCGGTGATCGCCACGGCACCGAGCGTGTAGGGGTTCGGCGCAACCATCGCTGCGGTCATCGAGGCGTTGAAGCCGACCTCGGCGAAATCGCCGATGACCTTCGCCTTGCCCTGGGTCCCGGAGTTCCAGTTGTCGTCGATCTTGTCCCAGTCGGTGACCAGACCGTGAATGCTGTCGGCGGTCGCAAGGGCTCCTCCGGCAACCCCGAGCACACGGAGACCGCCGGCTGCGCCGGCCATCTTGGTGAACCCACCGGCCCGCGCCATCGTGATCAGGTTGCCGGCATTGCGCCCGTAGGTCACCGTGGTGCCGTTGATGACACCTGTCCACGGCTTGCCGAAGATCACGTTGGTGACCTTCGCGCCCTTGACGAGGAGACTTCCACCCGACGTGCCGAGCGACCGCGTGATCCAGTCCTTGGCGGCCACGCCATAGCGAGACTCGAGGATCCTCGCGAACGCCGTGGGTTGTCCTGGCGGCCCATGTGGCTTGGTCTTGGCGGCCGCGGTGCTGTACCAGGACTCGAAGTCCGTCACCTTGGGCGCCACCATCAGACCGAGCTTCTGGGCGAGGTTGAACTTCCAGGATCCAGGAGCGAGGAACTGGATCTTGCCTCGCACGTAGTAGTCGTTGGCCGCGCCGAGCGCGGTCTGCATCGCGTTAGCGGCGCCCACGCGTCCCGTTTGAACCAGACGGTTCGTCGCGGGGTCGATCAGGTGCTTCGTCGCCATCCAGTTGAGCAGCGCGGGGCCGCCCTTGGTCATGATCTGGGTGAAGGCAGCCACCGAAGCGGCTCCGTAGGTCACCAGGTTGCGGAACTCGCCGATGCCGTGGAGCGCCGCCTGGATCTGAGCCTGCCGGTCCGGCGAACCGATAGCAGTCGCACCGGCTTTGGCGGTGATCCGCTCAAGATAGGAGCTGAAGTTCTCGTTGCCCGGATCCCACTGCCAGGACGTGTCGACCGTCCCGTCCTTCTTGTACTTCAGGACATCGGCGACGGACACCGCCGCCATCTGATCGGAGACCGGCATCGAGGCGGCAGCGATCTGCTGCACGAGAGCCTCGGGCAGCTTCATGCCTCCGAAGTCCAGCTTGCCCTCGGTGAGGCGCTGTACGAGGCCGACTCGGGCGCGCAGATCCGTGGCATTGGTCTGGGCCCAAGCAGGCGCACCGCGAAGGCCGCCAACCAGGTCTCCGACGCCGAGGCCGTTGGCCTCCGTCAACATGCCCGGGAGCTGCTTGTGGACTGTGTCCAGGGCAGCTGCGGTAGCAGCCAGGACTTCCTGGTCAACCTTGACCATCGGAGCCCTCCGGCACGGTGATGGAGGCGCGCAACTCATCGCTGCTCGGCAGCAGGTCGGCGAACGCCTCCCACAGCTGTCCCGCGTCACGAGGCTCGTAGGTCGCCACAACGTCCTTGCCCAAGTCCTCGACGCTCAACGGCTCGGCAGGCGTCGTACGAACCCAGTAACCTGCGGCCCCGCAGTCCCAGACCGCGAAACCGCGAACGTGACCTTTGGCCAGCGGATCCGCGCCCCACCCGCACGTCACTCGCCAGGTCGCTTGGATCGACCCGATCACACCGATGAGCAGTGCGCGGTCCTCGTCGGGCATGTCCGGAAAGGTCTCGTCGAGGCCCGTGAGGGCGGCGGCACGTAGGTCATCCCAGCCCGACCCCGTCTGCCCGCCCATCAGCAGCAAGATGTCGCTCAACGCCCCGAACGGCACCTGGAACGGACGAGCCACACTCGGCACCTCCCGACGGCGAAGACCGGTGAGGGCCTTGAGGATCCACAGCAGCTGCGGCAGCTCCTCGCGCTGATAGACCAGCTCGTCGGTCTCCGGATCGGTGCCCGGCCAAGGGTCGGTGAACCAGATGTCTTCCTCGTGGAGGGCGAGGGTTGAGTACGTCGGTCCGTGGGCGCTCGTCGTCTCGATCGTGATCTGCATCATGGGTTGCGTCATCACGCGAGCGAGATCCAGCACCAGCGGATGCGGAACCTCGCCTTCGACGAAGAGCTCGCTCTTGACCAGGGTGGTCAGCACCCGCTTGTCGGCATCGACCAGCTCTCCGGTGGTCGATCGCCGCAGGACGTCGAGCTGGGTCGGGCTCAGCCGTACCCGCTGACGCAGCGCATCGATGCTCGGCACACCTACCTCCATCACATGAGTTGGTTCAGGTTCTACACATGGTGCGGCCGCATGCCCGCACCCCTCACCGGACGGAGCGAGCCGTCCTCGGCGTTCCCTTGGCGGTCAAGATCGTGCGACAGCGGTCGAGGACGTCGTCATCGCTGACGCTGACATATCGCACCGCTGCACCTCCGTCGGCATCCTCAGACACCACCACGCGCTGCTCAGACACGAACGCCGCCAGGTCCGCCACACCCGTACCGCCGATGGACGAGGCCACCACCGCATCAGAGAGGGGTACAAGGACCTCGTCGTCCTCCGCGATCTGCGCACGGGTCAAGGTGAGATCCAGAGAACCGCTGTGGTCGCTGGGGATCGGGACGAGCCAGTCGGCAAGACGCAGCGCTGTCTCCTCGGTCGGGGCGAGGGTGAAGGTGTGCATGCCGTCCGGACCGATCTCCTCGGCCAACCACACGCCGCCGGGCTGCTCGAACAGCACCAGCCAGTCGCCGTCCGACTGAGTGTGTCGCTCACCCGTCCGCAGGGACTCAGCTCCGCGTCGCAGGGTGACGAGAGCGAGCAGCGAGGGGTCCGGACGGTCGGCCTGGGGAGCGCGCGCGGTCAACGTGCGCTGCACGCTGGCCAGCACCGCGGTCCGCTCATCGGCAGACAACGCCGACAGCCAGGGATGCGGCAGACCGAGCGCTGAGGGATCACCATCCAGAACGGCCATCTCCTCGTCCGTGAACGTGCCGAGTCCGAGCGCCTCGTGGGAGGCACGCTCGAGGAGCTCGACGCGCACGGCGGCGACTTCAGGATCGGTGGCGAGCGCAAGGACGTCGTCGGGTACGTCGTCGTGCTGGGCAAGTGTGGACGTCACGTCGCGATGGTGCCTTCGATCACGGACCGAACCCCGTCGGACCCCAACGGCCCGCCGATGGCGACGGTCGAGTGGCCGCCGCCGGCCATGACCTCGAGCTTGCGCGGCGGGTGCGGCTCCAGACCCGGCATCCGCGCCAACGTGCTCCCCTTGCTGCTGCCAGCGTCCAGCTCGGCGCGCCGCGCGGGCTCGGGACAGATCACGTAGTGCGGCGAGCGATGGCCCTCGGGTGCGGTTTCTGGGGGCGTACGTTGATAGATCGGCATGTCTGCCCGCGGCGCGCTCTGACCACTCTGGGCTGAGTGGAGGGCGGCGCTCCACGCTTGCACTGGCGACATACCGTCCGCGCCCGGCACCCAGTCGTCACTCAGCCTGTTGAGAGTCGTGACGCAGGCGTGCTTGGCCTGCCGGAGGTTGAACAAGGCGGTCTCCAGGTCGAGCGGCTGACCATCAGCGCCAACCGGACGAATGGTCGCGCGTAGATCGCCCGCCGGGCCGTGTGGTGGGTCCGCGATCATCTTGCGGTCGTCCCAGAGGTGTTCGCGCATCGGACCCACGCCCTTCGGTGGGTTGGCGACCATGCGTGGACCATCATTGCCGCCAATCTCGGCGTGGATCGGGTCGGCGGTCATCCGCGGCCCATCGGCCGGGAGACTGTGACGGTCGGTGGCGATCGGCATGCGGACCGGGCCACCGATCTTCTTGTGGTGATCCTCCTCGGCGTCGAAGGCGAGCTGCGCGTCTTCGAGAGCATCGGCGTACCGGCGAACGGCACCCGCGATGTCGCCGATCGACCCGCTTGCCCGGCGCAGCCGCCTCGTCGTGCCTGATGAGAGGAGCGCGAAGTCATGGATGCGCGACGTCGGAAGGTGGCCAATGGCCGTGCTCGTCGCCCGTCCCATCGCGATCATGTGCCGCCCTGTCGGCTCAACCAGATTGCCGATCGCTCGGGCGACATCGCGCAGCTGTTCCGGATCGCCCGGCGGCCGCTGTCCGTCGACCATCAGATCTGTATCCCTACTGCTCGGCCGAGCTGCTCGCCTTGAGTCTGCGCGCCGCGTTGCAGCACACCCGAGGCTCCCGCTGCGGAGCTGACCACACCTGCCAGCACGCTGGAGGCACGCTCGACCGCCTCCGCCACCTCGTGGTCACCTGCTGCCGCTCCAGCATCTCTGCCCTTGCGCAGCAGCGCATCAGCGACGCCCGCGAAGTCACCGCGCCTGCGACCCAGGGACCGCGCCTGCTCGAGCAAGATCAGCGGGTCTGCGATGTACGCACCATCACCAGGACCACCCATCGAACGGCCTCCCATCCGTCGTCACATACCGCGTCAAAACCTACGCGACGTCAAACCATCGTGGGGCTGCCCCCGTCGTACCGATCCTTTGCCCGGGTTCCGTATGCATCAATCGGGTACGACCACCTGCACGCGCTCGTACTGGCCCGCCCGTACGAGGTATCCGCCACCAGGCGGCAACGTCAGTCCGATCGACGATCGCGGGATCATGATGTTGAACATGTCCGTGTCCGAGGACGACTGGGGCGCCAGCATGATGCCGCTCCCCGAACGCTTCAGTGAGGAGGCGAGCCCCCGGTACTGACTGCTGAGCTCGACCGGGGAACCGGCAGCCAGCAGGACGGACCCGGTGTCGCGCAAAGCCTCAAGGTGCTTGTCCAGGGCTTCCGCGAGCCAGCTGTCGATGTCGATCAGCTCCAGATCGTCCACGACCACGATGTTCGGGCGGTCCACCTCCGCCATCGTCGTCAACAGCTCTTCAACCTCGTCCCGATCACTGTCCGGGGTGAAGTATCCGTGCACTCCAGGGCGGCCCACCAGATCTCGCAGCGGACTGATGCGCGGCGTGAACAACACGACATCCCAACCGGATTCGAGCTGCAGCTCCGCAACGGACAACAGCGTCGTGGACCGGCCGGTGCCTCGGCCACCCGTCACCAGCAGACCCGGCCCGTGCTTCAGCGCGTCCAGACCCTTCAGCTCGAGGGTGTCGCCCCCGACGGCCATCGGGACCAACGTGTCCGCCATCTCGTTGCCCAGTGCCCGGGCTTCGGTGATCGTGACGCGAGGCGGGAGGATGTCCAGCCGGAACGGCCGATGCTGCGGCGCGACGTCGGCGTACCTCGCCTTGGCTTCTCGAGAGATCTGCTGGAGCGCAGCGACCTGTGCCGTACCGGACGGATCGGGACCGTGAAGGACCGTCTGCAGCTCCTGAGCGCCGTTCTGCGCGCGGAACGCCCGGCCATCAACCATCGTGTCGGGCACCTCACGCCGACCCAGACCCACGAGAGAGAACTCCTGCGGATCGAGCATCCGCAGCATCACCTTGTCCTCGAGCAGGGTGCTCACCCTGCCGACGGTCAGCGAACGATCACCGGAGACGACCATCTTGATCCCGACACCAGCGCCCTCTTGGAGGATCTGCATCCATCCGTCGACGATGCGACCGTTCTCGATGCTCTCGTACGCCTGATAGAAGCCCTCCCACCGGTCGAACAGGACGACGAGGTAGGGAAGCCGTTCGTCCGGATCGACGTTGGCGCGCTGCTCCGCGATGTCGGCGTAGCCCTGCACCGCCAGCTGCTGCTGGCGGTGAGCCAGAGTGTCCTGGAGCCGGCGGAGCAAACGGCCCATGCGGTCGACCTGATCACGCGTCACCACAGCGCCGGTGTGCGGTAGCCCGACCAGAGGCAGCAGTGCGTTGTTACCGCAGTCGACGCCGTAGATGTGTACGTCACGTGGATCTGTCAGTCGACCGATCGAACCGGCGATGGCGCGCAGCACATAGGACCGTCCCGATCGGTTCGCGCCGACAATGCTGAGGTGGCCGTCGTGTGCCAGGTCGTACGCCGCCACGTCCCGTCGCTGCTCACGCGGTACGTCGGCCAGCCCGAAGGGGATCTTCAACGACTCCGATGTCGGCACGGCATCAGAGAAGTCGTCGAGGAGCTCATCGAGCGTGACCACCTCGGGCAGCGCTGGGAGCCACGGAGGCGGGGGCGACGTCACTCCCGACTGCTCGGAGGCCTGCCGCATCGCCACGACCAGGGAGGCCAAGTCGCTCGGGACGGTGGCGTCCTCCTCGGCCTCGATCACCTGGCCGTCGACAGGAGTGCCGAGCTCGCCGAACGCCATCCGACGCAGGGCGATGCCTGCCTTCGTGTCGGCGCCGCGTGGGCGCCCACCGACTCGCGCGGACTGGAACGGGGTGAGGCTGGAGTGGCCCAGACGCGCGTACGCCCGCCCCGGCGTCGACTTCATGATCTGGGCCGCGACGGGAGACTCCAGAACGTCATCGGAGTCGGTCGGGTCCGTTACTCGCAAGGCGATACGCAGGTTGGTGTTGGACTTGATCTCCGCGCTGACGACACCGGCCGGGCGCTGCGTCGCGAGGATGAGATGGACGCCCAGGGAACGACCACGGCGGGCGATGTCGACCAGACCTGTGACGAAGTCTGGGAGCTCGGCCACGAGGGCGGCGAACTCGTCGATGACGATCAGCAGACGTGGCATCGGCTCATCGTCGGGGCCTTTGGTCGCGAGGTAGTCCTCGATGTCCTTCGCGTCAGCACCGGCCAGCTGGTGCTCGCGTCGACGCAGCTCAGCACCCAGGCTCTCGAGCGCCCGGGTCGTCAGGTGGCCATCGAGGTCGGTGACCATGCCGACCGTGTGGGGCAGCCGGTTGCAGTCCTTGAACGCCGCGCCGCCCTTGTAGTCGACGAGAACGAAGTTCATCTCGTCCGGGCGGTTGTAGACCGCGAGCGAGGCGATGATCGTCTGGAGCAGCTCGGACTTACCGGAGCCAGTCGTACCGGCGACCAGTCCATGAGGACCGTCCGTACGGATATCGATCGCGAACGGCCCCTCAGCGGCCTCCC
This sequence comes from Luteipulveratus mongoliensis, assembly GCF_001190945.1. Lineage (NCBI taxonomy): Bacteria > Bacillati > Actinomycetota > Actinomycetes > Micrococcales > Dermacoccaceae > Luteipulveratus > Luteipulveratus mongoliensis. The sequence continues at coordinate 4,814,921 of NZ_CP011112.1, forward strand.
CGATGACGGCCTCCGTCGTACGACCGACCTGCTGCCAGCGCTGCAGCACAACCTCAGGATCGGGGGCACCGATACCGAGGACGTCCAGGAGTCGTGATGATCCGGGAAGTGTCGAGCTCTCGTCGCCATCCGTCACGTCACGAACGGGAGCCAGCGATCGCGCGACTCGCTCAGCCCACCCCGCCGTCACCAGGTCAAGGCGGACTTCTTCAACAGCCGGCTTGCCGGTCTGCGTGACGGTGGCGACCGGCCCATCCTCAGCCTGGCCGAGGTTGACGACGGCCTGACACTCCTCGGGCAGCAGACGAGCGTCGTCATCGAGACAGAGGAACAAGATGCCCAGGCGCGGGCCCTCCTGCAGCAACGTGATCATGCCTGGGATGAGGCGTAACGCCCGGGAGCCGTCGAGGACGACCAGCACGGGAGGTCCGAGTCCACCAGCACTCTGCTGAGAGAAGCCGCCGCCTTTGGCAGCCGCCGCCCGGGCAGCCATGAGCTGCGACAGCTCCCCGATACGGCGAGCCCAGGTCTGGTCATCCGTACCGATGTGCGCGAGCTCGCTGTCTCCGGGGTCGGAGCGCAGGTGCGGCATCCACCGCACCCACGACCACTCGTCCTCCGCGTCGCGGGTGGTCAGCATCACCATCGACAGCTGCGTGGGCGAGTGGAGGACCGCGGTCTGTGCCACCACCCAGCGTGCCAGTGCCATCCGCTCAGCCCGCGGGCCGGCGATGCCGGTGACGCCCGCATCACGCAGTCCAACGGTCACCGGGACGTCCGGTGCGGTCCACTCCACTGACCCCTCGTGCTCCTCGAGCTCGGGGTCCTTGACCTGGACGTCGGACACCTGGTCAGCTGTGCCGAGTCGAGCGGCGAGCCAGTCAGGGTCGGTCGGGCGCCGTTCCCACAGTCGTGCTCGCGGACCTGTCGCCATCATCAGCACTTCGCCCGGATCGGCGAAGTCGCGCCGCCGCGCCGTACGCTCCTCGACCAGGCCGTCGAGCGCCTGACTCTGAATCTTCTTCATCCGCTCGGTCCACGTCTTCATGTCCGTGGCGTAGCGGGTCTTGTTCATCCGGCGCTGCGTCGAGTAGCCACCCAACGCCATCAGCGGTGACAGCGCGATGATCAAGAGGGAGTACGGGCTCTTGGTCATCATGTACATGCCACCGCCCATAGCCACCGGGATGAGCATCATCAGCAGCGGAAACGGCACCTTCTCGCTGCGCTGCGGCTCGGGCGGCAGAGTGAAGTGGGTCCGACGATCCGGCGGGAGCAGTCGAGGCGGCCGGTTGAAGTCGAGCGTGGCCCCACTGGGCGATGGCGACAAAGACGCATCCGGAGCCGTCCGATGCGCGAGGTGGAGCAGCCGTGACCCGACGCTGAGCGTCTCGTCAGGGTGCCATGTCGTCAGGCCGCGCAGCGGGCGCCGCTCGAGGTGAATCAGCGGAGCGGGCTCGTTCGGATCCACCGTCTGTGTGCCCTCAGGCAGCACCCGGCCGGCTGACGCGTGGGCGCCACGTCGATGCCACCAGCGCCGACGTCGTACGACCGGAGCAGGCATGTTCTCGTCGTGCAGGACGACCGGTCCGCGCAATGGGCGAAACCGCTGCGGCGTCCGCCGAAGGCTGTCGGACAGCCCGCTGACCGCCTCGACCTGCACGCGGGCATCTGCGGACACGGTCACGACTGCGGCTGCGGCTGGCAACGACGGGTCGTCGAGCACGAGGTCACTCGCCGGGTCGGATCCCACGGTGTACTGACCGGGGTCCCAACGCACCACCTGGCCGGAGTCCGCTCCACCTGTCACGCGGATCTCCACCAGGCCGTCCGGCTCGTGCAACGGATTGCCGATCGGCTCGCGCAATCCGATGATCGCCCCGTGCCGAACAGCGCTCTCCTGCAACGGCGCTGCGGGATCGAGCAGCTCATGACCGAGGTACAGATCTGGCGGCGGCCCCGTTGGCGCCGTCGCCGGGCTGCTCTCTCGGACGAGGGTCAGTGACGGCCGCGTGCCTGCGACGACGGCAGGGAACTGCGCGGCGAGCGCGGTCTGCAAGTCGGCGACGACGCCGTCCTGCTCCACATCGACCGCGACGTCGTGCGGCTGCCCTTCAACGACGACGGTGACGAGCATCCTCATCGGAGGACCGACCAATCTGCGGCGCGACTGTGCTCAGGCAAGGGCGGTGAGCTCATCGTCAGGTACGTCCGGCAACAGGTGGCGGACGAGGCTGTCGGTCTCGGCCTCGAGGCTCTGACCGCGGAGGGCGAGGTGCATGGCGCGGACGCGCTCGACCAGCACAGAATGGCCATCGTCTCCGACGAGCTTGAGCAGCTCCCGCCACAGCACCTGGGCCGTGGGTACGCCGAGTAGACCACGCTCGAGGGCGGCCACCGCCTCAGTGCTCCGCCCACTGCGTACGAGGGCGAAAGCGTGATTGCGAGCGCTGACGGTGATCGCCGCGCGCGCATCACGAGCGCCGCGGTGGAAGGCCAACCAGGTGTAGCGACCAGCCGGTGCACCCGAGTAGACCTCGCCGCTGACGAGGGCGAGTACGCCAGGCTCACTGTCCGGACGTTCGAGCTCGCGTACCAACGCTGCGTGATCGACGTAGACATCGGTCGACAGGTGCCAGAGACCGTCGTCGCCCAGCTGCAAGCGCTCACCCTGGGGCCCGCGGCCGAGCCAGGCTTGTGCCTCGGCCAGCACCTGATCGATCACTGTGTCGTCCACGCCGCGGGGCCAGAGGCTCGAGGACAGCACCGAATGGTGCAGGCCCTGCGGGTGCAGGGCCGCCATGACGACAAGCTCTGTGAGCAACGCGCGGTGTGCGGGCACGGCTCCGGGGGCGGTGACCTCGACCGGACCGAGCAGACGGACCCGCACGGCGGCGTCCTTCATGGCGAGGCCGCGGCTCGCGTAGGCGGCACGTTCGTCGGGTCGTTGCTCCAGGACACCGCGTCCCGTGCCTGTTGCCACGGCCTTGGCAGTCCGCTCGGACTCCTCCCCGGCGCGGCGCAGCAGCTCACTGACCCGGTCGGTAGCCGTACGCGTCCACCGCACGGCCTGCCCGGACACCCCGAGGACTCCGAGGTCGATGGCGCCTTCGTGGGTGACCACGAATCGCCACCGCGCGGCCGGTGTGTCACCCAGGACGAGAACAGTCAGCACGCTTCGAGCGGCGCGCTGCAGGTCTCGAATGCGAACGGCTTGCTCGGCCGTCGGCGCGGCCGAGAGCACGAGGACGTGTGGCCCAAGATCCGCGTGGCGCGTCCGAGCGCGGCCGGCCAGCACGCCGTCCACGCCGAGACGGCCGAGGAGCTGATGGGTCTTGCCCAGCCGACTCTCCACATCTGCCAACGCCTCGTCCACGCGGTCGGTGGTCCGGATCCGTCCCTGGGTCAGGTCTCCGAGGTCCTCGGCAAAGCCGACCAGAGTGACCTCGACAGTGTCCGACCACAGGTGAGTTGCGAGATCCGCGACGCACGACATGACGACTTCGCGAGCGACCTCGTCGTCGCCGCTCACGCTGACCATGCCGGCGGCGTACTCGAGGTCGACCAGCAGGTCGTAGCCGTGGGTGCGAGCGATCGCGACCAGAGCCGGATAGGGCGCGGGCGCCGACGAGGTCGCAGCTCCGAGATCGCCACGGCTGACCATCCAGGACTTGCCGTCAACAGCAGCGGCCCACGGTGCCTCCGGCGCCAACGCATCGCCTACGACATGGAGGATCAACTGGTTGTCATCGACGTAGGCCGCCGAGACGTCCGGCATCGGGAGACCCACTGCGAACCGCTGCTCGGCGAGCAGGCGGAGCGCTCCGTCCAAGAACTCGGCACGTCGGGTGTTGGCCGCGAGTCGGAGCTGACCCTCACCTTCGTCAGGTGCGGCATACGGGCCGCGACGAGAGGCAAGCGCGAGTGCGATCCCGGCCAGAACCAAACCAGCACCTCCCGCGAAGTCGCCGATTCCCAGCGAGCCGTCCTGCTCGACGTGACCGTCCTGCGCCGCACTGTCACGGAACGCCTGCACGAGTGCGGGTGTCTGTGTCGCAGTCGGAGCCTGATCCGGTGCAACAACGTTGCCGCTGCTCACCGTTGCCGCCTCCGGAGTGACCGGCGCCGCCTCGACTGTGCGGATACCGGGTCCGGTCGCATCGGCTGGCATCACCAGCTCCCAGCCGGAATGGATCAGGTTGGCATCCACGACGCGGCGTCCGTCGGGCTGAACCTTGTGCTCGTTGAGAGCGAAGATCTCCTTGTACCGCAACGGATCTCCGAGATGGCGGTCCGCGATGTCCCACAGGGTGTCGTGGTGACGTCCGCCCGGAGGCTCGACCGTGTAGTACTTGGTCGCCGGCGCGGGCGACGTCGCCTGCGTGTAGTCACCCTCGAAGCCGGCGTCCATGGTCTGGCTGGACTGCTTCAGCGCGAGATCGGCCGGGAGGGTCAATCCCGACTGTGCGGTCGCGGTGGCGACTGTCGTGGGCGCCAATGACGACGGCGCGCTGTTGGCGGTGAAGGTCTGGGCAATCGATGCCGTGCCCGACAAGAGCAGCACCGTGGCAACGAGGCGACGCGCGACGAGCTGTGCGCCACCACCGAACGGCATCGCCCCGGGGACTCGGCCCGCGCGTACGGCACGCCACTCGGCGATCGTGCACACCACGAAGTGCGCCCACACGATCCAGACGAGCACGGCCAACACCTTGATGACCGTGTCGGCAGTCACGTCCGCGGTCAGCCAGGACCGGTCCGGTGCCGAGGTCGGCAATGGGTTGCCGACGAGCATGACCAGCCCGACTGGCACTCCGACGAGCAGGACAAGGAGTCCTGCCAGCGCCAGCAAACCCTTGGGCACGCTGCGCTTCTCGCTGTCCGCGGTGCGTGGGAGATGGTCAGCGCCGCGCCGCGGCTGATAGCCCGTGGTGTTCGGTGCCATGGTCGTACTTCCCCTGTCGTGGCGATCAGTCATCAGCGTATCCAGTGGTCAGTGTGCATCGGAACGGTCGAGCCCCTCGTACGGTCTCGCCCGGCCCTCGCCGGTCGCGCTCAGGTGCTGGACTCCCACAATGCCGAGCAAAGTGGCCGGGATGCGCATGGTCACCTTGGTGTGGACGACGAGCGGCCGAGGGTCGTTGCCACTCACCGTCTCGATGCCGATCAGCGTGCAGGAGCTGACGGAGCCTCGCGCCAGGACCGTCCTGCAGTAGTCAGCGACTCGCTGACGTGCCATCGGTGCGTCGAGGCCGAGCTTGTCCTTCTTGAGGTCGACACCCTGAGCGCCGGCCCGGGCTGCCTCCTCGGCGAAGGCGACGGCTTCCCCGCGTTCGTTGAGCTGGCGCGACGCGTCGATGACCAGCCCGCCGAGCAGCAGGAGAACCATCGCGATGATCGGGATGGCCGGCGCGATCGAGCCCCGCTCCCCGTCCTCAACGCCGCCGCTCAACCACCTCGCCATCAGCTGATCCCCCGGTTGGGGTCCATGGATGAGGTGAAGCTCGAGGTCGGGTGAACCGTGACGCCGCTGAAGAACATGCCCGCGTCGGCCAGCGAGTACTGGCAGCTCGCGGACACCGTGATGGCCGCGCCCGGCTCGAACGGCCGCGAGACGGTGACCTGAAGACTGTCCCGACAGCCCGGGACGGTGACCGAGTCAGCCACAGCGCGGCGCGCGGCGGCGAGCGCCTCGTCGTACGAGCGGGAGACCGTCGCCATCCGTGCCGCGTCCCGGGTGCCGGACTCCAGTGAGCCGTTCACCTGGCCGACCCGGCCGTACGCGACGATCAGACCGAGCAGGGCGAAGACGACACCGGCGAAGAAGACGAACTCGAGTGCGATCGACCCCCGGTCGCCCCTCGAATCAGTGGCAGCGCGGACGGTCATGGCGTTCTGAACCGCTCGACCGTGCCGGACGCCTCTTGCGAGATCGACCAGTCCCAGGGCACCAGGGAGATCACCTTGCCCTTCACCTTGACGTGCACCTTGCCTGCACCGTCGTCGTACGTCGAGCTCGCCGAGGGCTGTCGCAAGGCCTGGCCGCCGACCTGGCTGGCGTAACGCTCCGTGGAGACCATCACCTGTCCACGCATCGCTTGGTACGCGCCCGGATCCTGCGCGAGCCTCAGCTGGGAGACACCTTCGCGTGCCGCCGACAGGGCCACGGAGCGGCCATAGAAGAACAGCGCAGCCTGAATAGTGACGAAGATCAGGAGGATCAGGACAGGAGCAATGATCGCCAGCTCCAGCGCGGTCGAGCCTCGCTCACGTGACCGGGGCGGCATACGCCGCTCGCAGGTCACCTCAGCACTTGGACCCGGCGGGCAACGAGCCACAGTTATCGATCTGACTGGCCTTGTTGGTGACCACCTTGTAGACCACAGCCCCCACTGCGGTCGCAGCCACGACGACGATGGCGGCGATGATGGCCCACTCCAGTGCCGAAGCACCCTCCTCGCGAGCCGTGTGAGCGCGGTGGCGAGCGTCGTTGATCAGCAACCAGGCGAGCTGGAGCATCGGATTCCCCTCTGATGGTGGTACGTCGTCGGGCTGAGCGTTCCGGCCCGATCCCGCAGCAGTGTAAAGGCGTGCCCGATCGAGTGGGCAAATGCGCGGTCGGCGCGATCTGCGCCCCTCAGGTGGCGAGCAGCCGGGTGATCGCCGGATAGGCGAGGTAGATCAGGAATGCCGTACAGATCAGCAGCTGCGCGACCAACATCGACTGGGAGCGCTCGCCCTCGTCCCCCTCAGCGTCGGTCAGCTCCTTGCGGCGCAACGTCGCTGCGCGGGCCGCGAGTGACAACCTGATCTTCGCGCCATCCTCCGCTGCGAGGCCGAGAGCAGCGCCGAGGTCACGCAGCTCCTCGAGGTCGATCTCCTCACCCAGCTCGCCCAGCGCAACCCACGGCGTCGTACCCACGAGCCTGGCGTTGGCCAGGCTCTGGCGAATCCGCAGCAACGACCAGTGCTCGCTGATGGTGGCCGCCGCGAGAAGGGCCTCCGGGAGACCGCGGCCACCCGCGAGGTTCATCGCGACCAGGTCGAGGAAGACGCCGACCGTACGCCGGAACTCGCGTCGTCGTACGCCCGCCTCCGACTTCAGGGCCAGGTCCGGGATGAAGAATCCGAACACGCCGAGAGTGAGGGCAAGAACCACAGGGACAGCCGACGACAGCGAGATGCCGATGATCGACAACGCCGCCCACGCGACGGGTGCCAGGAAGAAGAACACGAGACCGGTCACGACCTTGACCGCGAGGAAGGCTCCGACGCTGCGGCCCATGAGCGCAAGGTCGGCTCGGACTCGGCCGAGCTGCCAGCCGCGCTCGGCAACGAGCACCTCGAGTCGGTCGGCGAGCCGCGCCATGACGGAGCGAGTGCCAGAACTCATCCCCGCGAAGCTGCTGTCCATCTCGGTCAGCGTGTGGGTACGCATCGAGCGCTGGCCGTGCTCGATGCGGGCCAGCATGGTCGCGACTCCAGGCTCGGGACGCAGCAGCACGCGGACGAAGGCGTAGACACCGACACCGACAAGAGCGCCGCAGAGCAAGGACAGACCCATCATCGGCTCAGGTCACCCGCCATCGGTCGTCTGGCCGTCGTCATATCTCCCCCTGCATCGTCGGCACCAGCGCGCCGCACGATACGCGAGATCCGCCCAGATGCGGGCGGGCGGCGCTTCACCCTACGGAGGATCGGCTTCGCTCGACTGACCTCGTCGAGCTAGCTGAGGCAAACGTTGCCCGCTCCGAAGTTCGTTGACCCGGCAGGCAACCACGCGTCGTACCGCTCCCCTAACATCGCGCCCGGGAGATGTGGATCGATGGGGGACAGATCATGGTTGAGGTAAAGCCTGACGGAGGCCCGGTGGTCGGGGGCAGCCCGACGGACCTGGATCAGGGCGCGCGGTCGCTGAGCACACTGGCCACCGACATGACGACCAGCGTGGCCAAGAGCGCGAAGAACGCCTGCACTGACGCCGGCGGTGCCAGTCATGACGGGCAGCTCGGGTCCGCGTTGCACGGTCTGAGCACGCTGGTGAGCTCATATACAACTGCGGTCGGTACGGAGAGTCGGATGCTGGGCACGCTGGCCAGATCGACCGCCGCTGATCTGCGGAATGCGATGGGTCACTGAGGTGACTGGCGATCCGGGTTTTGAGATCCCGCCGGGTGACCCGGACGGGTTGGATCGGGCAGCACGCACTCTGGGCTCTTTGGGTACGTCGTTGGGCACGACGGAGCTGAAGCGTGCGGAGTCGGGGATGGTGACCGCGACCCGGGGGTGGACCGGACCGCGCAAGAACGACTTCGCTGATGCCGGTGCGGGCATGCAGATCCACCTCAAGACCCTGGCGACGGCGCTGACGGGGGCCAGTACGGCGTTGCACCGGTACGCGACGGTGCTGCGGACCGCGCAGCAGGACATCGCCCGGTACGCCTCCGCGGCGCAGCACGCCGCGGATGTCGCCGACCAAGCCACTGACCACGGCAAACCCGATGTGGCAGCGGACACCCGTGCGAGCCAGGCGGCCACCCACAACCGCAACATGGCCAATGGCGCCCGCAATGACGTGCACACCGCGAAGACTGCGTTGTTGGGCAAGCTGCACGACATCTCCACCGTCCTGGTCCCCGGCACCGAGACCCTGACCGACGCCCAGGTCGCGCAGAAGGTCCTGGCCGCGTTCCACCAAACCGGGCTTCCCGCCACCGGTGCGACCAAGGACCAGGCCTGGGGCGCCCTGGCCAAAGCCCGCACCGACTCACCAGACGACGTCGTCCGCACCGACGGCGCGGTCAACTGGCCCGCATGGGTCGGTCAGCAGACCAACGCAGAGCACGCCAGTGCCAAGACGCCTACGCTCTGGGACTGTCTCCAAGACTGGGAAATCACGCCTCAAGATCATGACAACCCCGCCATGTTCTACCTGGAGAAGCTCGGCTTCCTCCCCGAGGCACCTGATCCGCTCAACGCCTCCAACTGGAGCGTCGGCCTGATCGGCATGAGCAACCAGCTCACACGCGAGACTCTGTCGCGGTACATCATCACCGAGTTCCGCTACAGAGACCCCGTCACCGGAAAGTACGCGAAGCCGTCAGAAGATTTCAACAAGGGGTCCGTGTACAAGAACCCGAACGACACCTTTAAGGAAGAGCCTTCCCGGGGCCTGCAAGCCAAGCCGGGCTGGAAAGCGTTCCGCAAAGGAATGTTCAAATGGACTGGCCGCATCGCCCGCGTCGCCGGACCCGCAGGCATGGTAACGATGGCCGTAGTCGACGGAGTCGACACCTGGAAAGAGGACTCCCACGACCCAAAGATGGGGCTCTGGGAACGCATAGGCCGAACTGCGGGTTCTGGGCTAGGGTCCGGAGTTGGCGGCGGGGTTGGCGGCTCACTAGGCGCAGCCGGCGGGGCCGCTCTGGGTATCGAGTCCGGGCCGGGATCAATCGTAACCAGTTTCGCTGGCGGTGTCACAGGGGCATGGATGGGGTCGACCATCGGGGAGGCGACCCTCAAGCGCCTCGGAGGAGAAACCGGGAAACTTGGTGGCGGACTGTGGAAGAAGATGACTTTTGACGAGCGAAAGTAGTCGGGAGATGGGAACGCTGGCAGCCTGGGCGCTCTCAGTGGCGATCGGCGCACCACTCCTTTGGTGGACCATCTGGTTGCGCCGTGGATATTCCGCGAGGGCGCGACAATTCAAACCTCGCACGGTAGTTCAGGAGCGGGCCTGCTTCTATGCCGTCCCCGCTGGCGGCCTGGTGTTCTCGCTAGTGCCAGCGTTGCTTGGCGTCAACTGGGCACTCGAATCAGCATTGGGAAGAATCGGCGCATTCCTCATGTTGCTCTTGTTCATAGTCGTAATTATCGTTGCCCTGGCCTCGACTATTTTTGCCTTCTTTTTCGCCGCGCTTGACTGGCTCGTGCCGACGCCGCGGTGGGTGGTGCCAAAGTGGATGTATGACGACGAAGTCGGGCATCCGTTCAGCTTCAAGATACGTGGGGTGAAGCGCGATCCGAACGCACCCGAGCCGCCATTCCTTTAGAAGGGTTAGCGTGACCTACTCAGAGGCCGACAGCTCGCCCGCGGCGATGGCTGATAGCGGAGCCGAGATCGTGGTCCATCGGCCGTGGCGGTGGCCGCACGCGGCATGGCCCTTCAAGATCGTCATTGACGGCGTGCTCGTCGGGCGACTTCGTCCACGTCAGACCGGTAGGTACTCGGTGCGGCCAGGTACCCATATTGTCTGCGCGCGCATCGCGCCGAAGGCGGGCAGACCGATACAGGTGCCCGTCGGCCCCGGCGAGACAGCAATCATCGAAGTGTTACCCAGCGGCCTCCCGGCCACCGCATCACTCGCCGGCCACGACACCAGCTTGCGCCTTCGCATCGTCAAGGCCGATGAGCCTGGCAAGGGGAAGCACCACGATGGCTGAACCTACAAGCCTCGGCGCGGACGCGTCGATCGTCCTTCCCGCTGATTGGGAGGCCATGTCGGCGCCCCCTCCACCGGCGGTGGTGATCGCGCGTTCGCCGGAGCTGTCCGAATCGTTGGCTGGCAGGACTCGCGGCGTACTGGTCGCGACCCGTGGCGCCGCCGCGCCGCTCGAAGAGTGGCTGCGATCGGCTTCGGAGGGTCTGGTGGAGCAGAACCCGACCTTCCACCTGCTGCAAGCCGCCGACGTCGAGCTGGACGGCCAACCTGGGTTCCGCATCCTCGGTACCCAGGTCGCCCCCGGCGGTGCCGCGGTCGTCCTGGACCAGATCAACACCATCGTCCCCGGTGAGGACACCGAGACTGCTGGTATCGCTCTCTCGTTCACCTGGCCCGCACTGGTGTACGACGCGGCCTGCGCCGCGCAGACCGAAGACATGGCCGCCAGCCTTCAGTTCGGCGGCGTGTCATGAGCCCTTGGTCGCCGTCCAGCGCGTTCACTGCTCAGGACACCCTTCGAATCCCGTACCCGCTTTGGCTTGCCATGACCGACCTCGTGAACGGGCAATCAGTCGACGCCACGGCGCGCGCCGCACTCAACGAACGGTCGCTCCTTATCGACGGCATCCCGAACCCTTTGCTCATCAATACCTTCGACGCGATCGCGAACCCTTACGCCGGGGTGCGTCTTGAGGTCGCCGGCCCGCAGTTCGTCCATGCGTGCGGCATCTATCCGGGGCGGTCGGCAACCGCGATTGCTCAAGTCATTGGGTCGCCACCGGCCGACCTCGAGGACTCTGAGGTCGAGGTAGCGACCACATTCTCCGACCACGTCCCTGCGTTCATCTGCCAGTACGCCCAGCTCGGTCCGCGACCCGCGCTGCAGGGCGAGCAGACGGCCGTGCCGTTCAAGCCAGCGATCGAGCTCAGCGACGCACATCCCGGACTGCGTGCATCTGCGGCGCTGACCATCGCGGACGCTCTGCAAGGAGCTCAGCCCGCGTCAGCGGAGCACCTGCGGTCAGGTCACTGGCGCGCTTGCTACCTCAACCTCGTCGCACGGCCCGACATCTCCATCGGACGGGCCTGGATCGATACCCCCGCCGGTGTCCTGTACTACGCAGACACCCGAGAGAGTGGTCGGCTACTCAGGACGAAGCATGAGGTTCTCCTCGAACCCTCATCCGGGGCAGACGTCCTCATCGAGATCGTCAACATGTGGCAGGGCATGGCCGGCACGGCCCTCACCCCGCCCGACCTCACCCTGGCAAGAGACGGCCGATCGGGCGAGACATTGAGCGAGAGCGAAGGAAGTCACCCTGATGATTGATGAGGCGAAGGACATTGCGCGTCGCGCGCATGCAGAGCAGGTCGACAAGGCGGGGCACGCGTACATCACGCACCCTGCTCGCGTCGCACAGCGGGTCGCCGGCGATGAGCGTGCTGAGGCGGTCGCGTGGTTGCACGACGTCGTTGAGGACACCGCCGTCACGCTCGCCGATCTGGCCGAGACGTTCCCCGCCGAGGTGGTTGCAGCCGTCGACGCCATCACCCGACGAAAGGGTGAGGACGGGGACGACTACTACGACCGCGTTGCCCGCGATCCGCTGGCGCTCAAGGTGAAGCTCGCAGACCTGGACGACAACAGCGACCCGGAGAGACTGGCACTGCTCGACGAGGCCACGCGCGAGCGCCTGACGCGCAAGTACGCGCACGCACGTCAGCGCCTCGCCCAAGGTGCGGAGTCACCAGAGCTCGACTGAGCGCGGTGCCGGTCAGCCGTCGAGGACCGGCTGCGCACCCTCGACCAGGAAGCGCTCCATCTTGGCCGGCATCGCCAGGCGACGCAGCCACAACAGGCCGCCGACGAAGATCAGCGCCACGAGCAGCAGCACCAGCTGACCCAGCGGGGAGTCGTACGCGTCGACGTACTGATGGTTGAAGATCGCGAGACCGAGCATGACGGACAGCACGAGCACCAGCACGATCCGCACGGATCGCCGAATGCTCTTGCGGGACGCCTCGATTCGACGTCGCATGTCGAGCTCTTCACGAGTCGACAGTGCGAGTGCGGTCAGGACGTCACGCAGACCGGGGCCGCGCAGCCGGGCGTTCAGGACGAGCGCCGCGCAGATGATGTCGCCACTCGGATCCCGCAGATCGTGGGCGAACTTCATCAACGCGTCCGGCAACGGCTCCCGGATGCGCAGCCGGTCGACCAGGAGGTTGAGCGAAGGACGAATGGCCGGCCCGGCGTTCACCGCCGTCGCCGGGATCGCCTGCTCCAGACCGTTGGCGCCGGCGATCGTGTCTCGCAGCGACTCGGTCCAGGACGCGAGCGCCTCCAGCCGAGCGATCGAGAGGCGTTCTTCGCGGTTGTTGCCGGCGAGGTTGTCCCAGAACGCGGCGAGGAGGCCGAGCCCGACGGCGGCGACCACCCAACGTGTGAGCACGAGCGCCACCAGCCCGGCGGCCACCCCGCGTACGAGCCGCTGTGCCGTGTCACCAGCCGAGGCGCGGCGAATCAGCTGCGGGCGAGAGCGGTCGCGAGCGGGCAAGCCGACCACAGCCAGGACGCCAACGAAGAGTCCCAGCCCCACGACCGCACCGAGCAACAGCTGGAGGACGAGCTCGGTCATGTCCAACGACTCCCCAGCTCAGGCGTGTAGCCGTGGCGTTCCAGGTCCTCGATGCAGGAGATGGGCGCGTGACTCACGGCCACGCCACTGGGGTCCAGCGAGAACACCTCGCTCGACAGCACGCGCTGGTCGATGCCCGTGACCTCGCGGATGCTCTCGATGCGGCGGGTCAGCGCGCCACCGGACTCGTAGTCGTTGTTCTTGCGCAGGAACACCACGAAGTTGATCGACCCGGAGATGAGCATGTGGGTGGCTTCGACCGGCAGTCGCTCATCGGCCTGAAGCGCATAGGTCGAGATGCGGTTGAAGACCTCGAGCGAGGAGTTCGCGTGGATGGTCGACAGCGAACCGTCATTGCCCTGGCTCATCGCGTTGAGCATCGTGACGATCTCGTCGCCGAGAACCTCACCAACGATCACTCGACTCGGGTTCATACGCAACGACCGTCGTACGAGCTCAGCCATGGTGACCGCGCCGAGACCCTCCGAGTTGGGCAGGCGCTCCTCGAAGGCCACGACGTTGGGGTGCTTCTGCTCGAACTTGTCGAGGCCGAGCTCCAGTGCCCGCTCCACGGTGATGAGTCGCTCGTACGACGGGATCTCGCCGGCGAGGGCGCGCAGCAAGGTCGTCTTGCCTGAGTTGGTCGATCCCGCGATCATCACGTTCTTGCGGGCGGCCACTGCCGCCTTGAGGAACCGAGCGACCTGCGGCGACATGGTGCCGGTGCCGACCAGGTCCTCGAGAGACACCGCCCCCAGGCGGGACCGGCGGATGGACAAGGACGGACGCTGGCAGACGCCCATGACGGCGGAGAGCCGTGAGCCGTCGGGCAGTCGCAGGTCGAGCTGAGGATTGGCCGAGTCGAACGGGCGCGAGGTGAGCCCGACATTGGCCGCCAGCACCTGAATCAACTCGACGAGCTCGTCATCACTGTCGGCGACGGGAGGAGCGAGCTCCTCACGACCGTCGGCATAGCCGACGAAGACCTTGTCGCACCCGTTGATGTCGATGTTTTCGACAGTGGGGTCGTCGAGGAGTGGCTGCAGCCGTCCGACCCCGAACAGGGCGGCGTGGATGGCCGCCGCCAGCTGCTCCTCCTGTAGCGCGTCAGGGGGCGTCGCTCCTCGGCTGATCTCGCCGCGCGCGTGGTCCTCAAGGATCTGCACGATGATCGAGCGGGCGAACTGACGCTCGTCCTCGGCAGTCATCGGCGGCCGGCCGGCCGCTTCATCAGCGCGGCGCTGCCGGTTGAGCCGGTCGGCGACCTGCCCTCGCAGCTGTCGGACGAGGTCGGTGTCGGGCAGGGCGGATCGGGTGGCGGACGTCGTCACGACGAGCTCTTTCGCAGTCTGCGTGAACCGCTTGGCGGAGCGGGCGGTTGATCGGCCGGCGTAGCCGACTCAGGCGGTGGCGCGGGCTCGTGCGTCGGCTCAGGCGCCGGATTGGCTTGGACCGTCGGAAGCCGGCTGGCCGTACGGCGGGACTGCCTCGTCTCACCCTGACCGACCGCGGGCGCGGGAGGCGGCGGCTGGCTCGGCTCGGGCGCAGCGGTCATCGCAGCCTCGATGGCCGCATCGACGGCAGCATCACTCTGGCTCTCAAACGGAGGTACGGTCACGCCCTCCGGGGCGGGACCGCTGTCTGCCTTTCCTCGGCGTCGCAGCCCCTTGCGCGCAGGTTTGGCGGGGACGTCGGCCGAGGGCGGGAGGTGGTCTGTGGCCGCTGGGTAGATGTGTGGTGACGGCACCGTCGAGTGCACACGGGCGACCACCTCGCGCCCGGAACGGACGAGCATCGTGCGCTCTGGGCGGCGAACCGGAAGGCCATCGAACATGCGTGCCGCCGGCGGGTCTTCCGCCAGCGACCCGAAGTCCACGAGCCAGTCGTGCGCGTGCAGCAACGCGCGCGCGGTCGAATCGGTCTCGCGCTGGTCCTGCACATCGTGCACGACCACGAAACCCACTGCAGGCGATTGCCCATCCGGACCGATGAGCGCCTGCCGCAGGGCACCGAGCCGCTCCCGGGCGTGCACGATGCCGGTGACCTGCGGTCGTACGACACAGATCACCGTGTGAGAACGCTTGAGTAACGGCAGGTGGGTCGACCGGGAGTACGCCTGCCCCACGTCCGCGATGACGTCAGCCCCAGGGAGCTCGCCGAGGGCCCGGCCGATCTCGTCCCAGAGACTGCCGACCGCCTGCGCCTGCTCGGGACCGCCCAAGCCGGTCAGGACCCGCTGGCCGCCTTGAGCGATCTGGGTGTGCTCGAGCACGACGTCAGCAGCGAGGCCACGTCGAGCCAACGGCATCAGGCTGAGCACACCTCGGTCGGTACGCAGAGGTGTGCCTTCGTCGGACGGCAGACGAAGGGCGACGTCGCCGCCCATGGGGTCGGCGTCAACGAGCACGCTCTCGCGGGGCCACAGGGCCGCGAACAACATCGCTGAGGTCGTCGCGCCGGGCGATCCCTTGGCCGACATCACGCTGATCAGAGCCATGAGAGTCCCTACTGGCCGATGAGATCGACCTGGGGCTTGGTGCCCTCGGGCAGCTGGGTGACGGCAAGCGTCCCCGCCGACGCGTTGGAGACCACCTCGCTCACCTTCGCCGTGGGCACGAGCAGCGTGAGCCGGGTCGAGCCGTCCGACGTCGTTCCTGCTCCGGATGCTGACACGACGCGCGCGGAGACGAGAATCCTGGTGCCTGCGCGGCTGCTCGGGGTGTCCTGGCCGGCGCCGGCCTTGCCGGGCACGTAGTACGCAGCCACCACCGAGCCCGAGGTGATGCCCGAGAGGGACTGCGTCGCCGGAAGCACCACTCCGACCAGCTCCGCATTGTCCGGCGTCACACCCTGTGCCTGGAACATCTTGCCGTTGATGAGCGTGCCTCGCGGCACGCGCGTCGTGGAGTACGTCCCGACGAAGGCCGGCTTGCTGCTGGCATCGCTGACCAGGCCTGAATCGCTCGCTACCCGAGCGGTCGTGAGGTCGGCAGCAGTCACCTTGTGGCCCACCGGGATGTCACGTGCCGCCACGAGGACGTCTGTGCGCTGCCCACTCCGATAAGCGATGAGGGCGCTGCCGAGGGCGCCGGCAAGGACGAGGAGCAGCGCGAGCGCGGCCAGTGCGGGGCGCTTGTCGCGCCGTCGTACCGGTAGGCGGTTGGCCGATGCCGTGGTGGCTCGGTTGTCGACTTGAGTCACGCGTCCATCCCCCAGTGCGGTCAGAATCGAGGTTCACCCCAGCAGTTCACACCGAGGCACAACCGCGCCGAGACTAACTGACGTCGTTCGCTGCCGGTCACTTGGCGAGACGGTGATCTTCGCGTCCGACAGGCGGGGTCCTACGATCGAGCGGACGACACCGCCAACGGGAGGTCTGCGTGCCGCGCGTTCTGTTCCGCCATCGGCGCATCATCACCGGTGGGTCCGAGTCCGCTCCGGTCACGGGTCTGCTCGTCGAAGGCGAGACGATCATCGCGACCGGCACCGCCGAGACGCTGGCCGCCGACGCTGACACGGTCGTCGACCTCCCTGGAGCCGCCGTCCTGCCCGGCCTGTACGACGCGCACATCCACACGGCCAACCTCGCCCGAGACCTCGTGTCGGTCGACATGCGCCGCGCCCGTTCCCTCGATGAGGCCCTCGACCTGCTCCGTACGCACGTCGCGGGTCTCCCCCAGGACGCCTGGATCTTCGGCGGGCGCTGGGACAGCAACAAGTGGCAGGGGTCGGGTCGACCTGACCGCTACGCCCTCGACCGAGTCGCGCCCGGCCGCAAGATCGCGCTCCCGAGTATCGACGGCCACTCGATCTGGTCGAGCAGCGCCGCGCTCGCGGAGGTCGGCTACACCCGGGGCACCCCGGACCCGGCCGGCGGCCAGATCGTCCGCGACGAGCACGGCGAGCCGACCGGCATCACCCGCGAGTCGGCCAACCAGCCCTTCCGGGCGGTCATGGACGACCCGTCCACCGACGCGCTCGACCCGTTGCTGCGGGCCTGCCAGAACGAGCTGCTCTCGGTCGGCCTGACCAGCATCCACGACATCGACGGCGAGGACTGCCGCGCGTCCTACCTGCGCATGAAGGACGCCGGCGACCTCGCGATCCGCGTGCACAAGGCCGTGCCGATCTATGCGCTCGAGCGGGCCATCGACGAGGGCCGGCGCACCGGCGACGGCGACGACTGGTTCAGCACCGGCCCGGTCAAGCTCTTCGGTGACGGCGCCTTGGGCTCGCACACCGCCTACCTGACCGATGCGTACAACGACTCTCCTGGCGACCGCGGCATCAGCGTGACGTCACCCGACGACCTGCTGCGCCTGACCCGCCTGGCCACTCGTGCGGGCATCGCCGTCGCGACCCACGCGATCGGCGACGCCGCGGCGGCGCAGGTGGTGGACGCGTACGAGAAGGTCCTTGCTGAAGGCCCACTTCCGTTGCAGCCCAACGGGATTCCGCTCCGTCTGCGGATCGAGCACGCGCAGCACCTGCGCCCGACCGACATCGAGCGGATGGCTCGGCTCGGCATCGTCGCGTCGATGCAGCCGACCCACTGCACGAGCGACATCGACCTCGCGGACAAGCTGCTCGACGGACACGACATCGCCTCCTACGCGTGGGCGACCTTGCTGCGTGCCGGCGTCCCGCTCGCGTTCGGTTCCGATGCTCCGGTCGAGGAGCCAGCGCCGATCGACGCGCTGTACGCAGCCGTATCGCGTCAGCGTCCCGACGGCACCCCGCCTGGCGGTTGGCAGCCGTCGGAGAGGCTGACCTTCGAGGAGGCGCTGGCTGCGCACACGGTTGGGTCGGCGTACGCCGCCGGGCAGGACGACCGCAAGGGTCGCCTCGTCGCGGGTCAGCTCGCCGACCTGGTCTGCGTGGATGCTGACCCGACCGACGATCGCGATCCCACGATCGTCCGGGACCTGAACGTGCTGCTGACCATGGTCGGCGGCCAGACTCGGTGGGAAGCGCCAACCGGCTGACAACAGGGGAGATTCGGCATGCGGCATGACGTACGACCACTCGGAGTGGCGCTGGCCGCTGCGGCGCTGCTGCTGACCAGCGGGTGCGGGGCCCGACCGCTTAGCGAGCTCCACGAGAGCGAGAGCGGCAAGCAGCAGGGGCCGGACACGGCACCGGCGGCCGACAAAGCCGCGTCGGTCATCAACGCGATCAAGCCCGACCCGGCTCTCACCGCTGCGCTGCCGTCGCGGATCCGGTCGAAGGGTCTGCGCATGTCGACCTCTGAGGGCTATCCGCCGATGGAGATGTTCGCGGCCGACCAGAAGACGATCGTGGGCCTCGACCCGTCGTTGGCGCGCGCGATCGCCCGGCGGCTCGGCGTACACATGACCGTCAGCAACGAGGACTTCAACGCGCAGATCCCGGGTCTGATCACCAAGCGCTACGACATGGTGATGACGTCGATGACGGACAACCCCGAGCGCCAGCAGAAGGTCACGTTCGTCGACTACGTGCTGGCCGGCGCGGCGTACCTGGTCAAGAAGGGCAACCCGACCGGCATCCAGACGCCCGAAGATCTTTGCGGCAAAACGGTTTCCGTCGTCGACAACGGTTCGTCGCTGGAGCTGGCGACGGGCTACGACAAGGCGTGCAAGGCCAAGAGCAAGCCGAAGATCAACGTCCTGAAGTTCCCTGGCGACCAGGACGCGCTGCTCGCGATGACGTCCGGTCGGGCGCAGGCCAACATCACCGACTACGTCGTCGCGGCGTTCCGGGCGAGCGACCCCAAGACCGGCAGCGAGGCGGTCCCGATCATCGGCACCGAGTCACCGTGGGGCATCGCCATGAACCCCACCGAGAAGCCGTTCATCGACACGGTGCGCAAGGCTCTGCAGTCACTGATCACCAGCGGTGACTACCAACGGATCCTCAAGGCGTGGAACCTCGACAAGCTCGCGGTGAAGTCCGCAGTCGTCAACGGCGGCAAGTGACGGAGATGACGAGATGACTACTCGCAC
Organism: Luteipulveratus mongoliensis; assembly: GCF_001190945.1. Lineage (NCBI taxonomy): Bacteria > Bacillati > Actinomycetota > Actinomycetes > Micrococcales > Dermacoccaceae > Luteipulveratus > Luteipulveratus mongoliensis. The sequence goes on from NZ_CP011112.1 coordinate 4,833,986, forward strand.
AGCACCTTTCATCGATGACACCGGATCGCAGGTGCCGGTCACGCGCGTCTTCCACTGGGGACGCTGGGCAGCCGGCACGATCTCGCTGCTCGTGGTCGGCTGGCTCGCCTGGCTGATCATCCGCAACCCGCACCTGGACTGGGGCGAGGTCTGGAACTTCCTCTTCGACGGCAAGATCCTGTCGGGCGTCTGGGTGACGATCCAGATCTCGATCCTCGCGACCGTGGTCGGGCTCGTGCTCGGTGTGCTGCTCGCGATCATGCGGCTGGCGCACAACCCGGTGCTGCGCTCGCTGTCGTGGTTCTACATCTGGTTCTTCCGCGGGACACCGCTGATCGTGCAGCTGATCTTCTGGTACAACCTGGCGTTCCTGTTCCCGCACCTGATCCTGAAGATCCCGTTCACCGAGGTCGGCGTCTTCTGGGACACCAACCGGGTGATGACCGGCTTCACGGCCGCGATGCTCGGGCTGGGGCTCAACATGGCGGCCTACTTCGCCGAGACCGTACGCGCCGGCATCCAGGCGGTCGACGAGGGCCAGACGGACGCGGCGTACGCGATGGGCATGACTCCCGCGCAACGGATGCGCTACATCGTGCTCCCCCAGGCGCTGCGCATCATCATCCCGCCGACCGGCAACGAGTTCATCTCCATGCTGAAGACCACGTCGCTCGTCTACGTCGTGGCCGGCAACGACCTGATGACCAACGCCAGCCAGATCTACAAGACCAACAACCTGATCATGGAGCTGCTCATCGTGGCGAGCGCCTGGTACATGCTGATGACCGCCATCGCGACCTGGCTGCAGTCGCGGTTGGAGCGACGTTACGGCCGAGATGCCGTACGCCTGGTGCGAGGCGGTGGACTCACGGATCGCCTTCGCGGACAAGCGATTCCGGCCCGTCCCGTCGGCGAAGGAGCAGGCGCATGAGCACTGATGACAACGCCGGTCGAGTAGGCGAGCCCAACCCCGCTGGTCGAGTAGGCGAGCCTGACCCCGCTGGTCGAGTAGGCGAGCCCCCAGGGGCGAGCCGTATCGAGACCACCGGCACGCCCGCACCTGGTCTCGATACGCCCTCCGCTAGCGCTCCGGGCTACTCGACCGGCGATGGGGAGAACGTTGTACGCGCTCGGGGGGTGCGAATGGCGTACGGCAAGACGGAGGTCCTGAAGGGCGTCGACCTCGACGTCGCCCCAGGGGAGGTCAGCTGCATCATCGGGCCGTCGGGCTCGGGGAAGTCGACGTTCCTGCGCTGCCTCAACGGGCTGGAGCCGGTGCACGACGGCAGCCTGCGGGTGCTCGGCGAGGAGGTCGGCTACGACCTGCGCGACGGCAAGGCGCACCCGTGGGGGCCGAAGCGGTTCGCACAGTTCCGCACCAACATCGGCATGGTGTTCCAGCGGTTCAACCTGTTCGCCCACATGGACGCGACCGAGAACGTCGCCGTCGCGCCCATCCGCGTCAAGGGCATCGACCCGCGCCAGGCGCGCGAGCGGGCGGACGAGCAGCTGGACCGCGTCGGGCTCGCCGACCACGCGCACAAGCGTCCGCACCAGCTGTCCGGCGGTCAGCAGCAGCGCGTGGCGATCGCACGGGCGCTGGCCATGGACCCGGCGCTAATGCTGTTCGACGAACCCACGTCGGCACTCGACCCCGAGCTGGTCGACGAGGTGCTCGAGGTGATGAAGGCGCTCGCTCGCGACGGCATGACGATGGTCGTGGTGACGCACGAGATCGGCTTCGCCCGCGAGGTCGGCGACACGCTGTCGTTCTTCGACGAGGGTGTGGTGGTCGAGCACGGCGATGCCCGTACGACGATCGCCGAGCCCCAGCACGCGCGCACCCAGGCATTCCTGTCCAGCGTCCGCTGACGTACGTCCAACCACGCTGTCCTCGACTACCCCGCCGTTCCTGACACTGCCCTGGTGGAATGACTCGTCATGTCACCGAGGGCAGTGCGCGTTCCGGCGGGGTAGTCGGGTCCGGGCGAGCGGTCCTGGCAGACTGGCGCGCATGACCCAGACGCCTCGTGAGCTCACCGTCGGCGTCGGCGCGGGCGGACTCGCGACGGCCGACATGGTGCTCAACATCGGGCCGCAGCATCCGGCGACCCACGGCGTACTCCGCCTGCGCATCACCCTCGACGGCGAACGCATCCTCAAGGCCGAGCCGATCATCGGCTACATGCACCGCGGTGCCGAGAAGCTCTTCGAGGTCCGCGACTACCGCCAGATCCTGGTGCTGGCCAACCGGCACGACTGGCTGTCAGCGTTCAGCAACGAGATCGGGCTGGTGCTGACGGTCGAGCGAATGCTCGGCATGGACGTACCGGAGCGGGCGACCTGGACGCGCACCCTCATGGCCGAGCTCAACCGGGTGCTCAATCACCTGATGTTCCTCGGGTCCTACCCGCTGGAGCTCGGAGCGATCACGCCGATCTTCTACGCGTTCCGCGAGCGCGAGGAGCTGCAGGCCGTCATGGAGGAGATCTCCGGCGGCCGAATGCACTACATGTTCAACAGAGTTGGCGGTCTGCGCGATGACCTGCCGTCCGGCTGGCTCGGCCGCGTCGAGACGACCATCGACGACGTCCGCAAGCGACTGCCCGATCTCGAGAGCCTCATCGTCGGCAACGAGATCCTCCAGGCCCGCACCCGCGGAGTCGGCGTGCTCGACCAGGCGACCATCTCCTCGTACGGCGTCTCCGGGCCCATCGCGCGTGCCTCCGGTCTCGACATCGACCTGCGGCGCGACCAGCCCTACCTGGCGTACGCCGACCTGTTCGGTCCCGAGGGACCTGGCCGGGTCGTGACACGCACCGAGGGCGACTGTCAGGCGCGGCTGGAGGTGCTGCTGGAGCAGGTACACGTCAGCCTCGACATCGCCGAGCACTGCGTCGAGACGCTCCGTAGGCTCCCGCAAGGTCCGGTCAACGTGAAGCTGCCCAAGGTGCTGAAGGTGCCGGAGGGCCAGGACTACGTCGCCACCGAGAACCCGCTGGGGCTCAACGGCTACTACCTCGTGTCACGCGGCGAGAAGACGCCGTGGCGGCTCAAGCTGCGGTCGGCGTCGTTCAACAACGTGGCCGTGCTGGGCGAGATCCTCGAGGGCTGCCTGCTGGCTGACATGGTCGCGATCCTCGGATCGATGTTCTTCGTCGTCGGAGACATCGATAAGTAGTCGTTCACCCGGGAACCGTTCACAGGCCCAAGTTCTGTGAACCGGCTGCGATCTAGGTCACACGATGCTTACTTTGAGGTTACTTACTCAAAGGTAGGTAGACGGGGGTCTGCCGCCTTCCTCAGCTAGGAGCACCATGACGCAGCAGTCTCGTCCTGCCCACCGCCGTCGATCGTTGACCAAGATCGGCGCTGCGACCGCCGTTGGTGGCGCTCTCGCGCTGAGTATGGCTAGTGGCCTCGCATCCCCAGCGGACGCCGCGACGACCAAGTCGCTCAACTACAAGTGCGGACTGCCGGACCTCGGCATCAATTTCACTGACCCGTGGAAGGTCGTTGTTGCGGCGGACCTGCCCACCCAGGTGGACCCGGGCGCCTCCCTCCCCGCGCCCAAGGTCGACGCGACCGTCACCACCGGCGCCGACGCCGCGGCACAGCTGCGCGCTCTGAACGTCAAGACGATCAAGGGCACCAGCCCCGCTACGTACACCGTGAGCGGTGCGGTCGAGAACCCCGGCACGCGGACCGCGAACCTCACGATTCCGCTGACCAATGTCCCGGCCACGGGCAACATCGTGACCAAGCCGTCCGGTGTCGGTGCAGCCGAGAAGGCGGCTGCCACGGCCGGCACCGCGACCGCGACTGTGGGCAACTTCAAGGCAGCCCTCACCACCGACTCCGGCTTCGTCGCCAACGTCGTGTGCACCCAGGTTGCCGGCCAGGACGCCACGCTCGCCAAGATCACCGTCGGTGACGCTCCGACGCAGTCGCCCACCTCCACGGCGACGCCCACGGAGTCGCCCACCTCGACGTCCTCCCCGACCGACACCGGCACCGGGACGGCTGAGCCGACCGGCACTGGCACGGTCACCGGCCCACCGGTGCAGACCGACTTCGTCCAGGACGGCTCGGGCAACAGCACTGCGGCGATTGCCGGCCTGGTCACCCTCGGTGGCGTGGTCGGTGCGGGTGTCGTTGCCCGTCGCCGCATGAAGGGCTGACGCCTAGCTCAACGGGCACATGCACGAGGGCGGGACCTGCTGGGGCGGCAGGTCCCGCCCTTCGTCGTACAGCCGCACTCCGGCGAAAGTTGGCGAGCCGCACACGCATACCTGTGCACACCACCAACTTTTGCCGGCGAGGTGCGGACGACTGACGTCGGTTACCCGTCGCCCGTGGGCGGCTTCGTGGTCAGGCGGGCTCGGGCGGGCGGCGCTTGTCGTCGGGGTCGTCGTCCTCGGGCGGGTTCTTGCACCACGCCTGCGCGACCAGACCCGCTGCTGACAGACCGGCGCTCGCCAGCGTCAGCACCGCAGCGAGCGTCAGCGACGAACGTACCGAGTCGACGTCCGCGTTGGGGATGTGGACGAGCGCCTGCGCGAGGTACCAACCGGCCGCAGCTCCTCCGCCGATCACCGTCGCCTGCGCACCGACGACCGTGCGGCGGGCACGCTGTGGGGTCGGTAGGACGGTCGACTTACCCTCGACGTAGCGGTGAATCTCCCCGGCTGCGACCAGGATTGCGACGGCCATCAGCACGATGATCGCGACCGCGAACCATGAGTTCTGCGGCATGGCGCGGCCGCCCTCGGACCACAGACGCAGCCCGGCGTACGACGGGATGAGTACGACGACGCCGGTCGTGACCGCGTGCCTCCAGCTCAGACCCTCCTCGCTCACAGCACCTCCCACGCCGGGCCGGGTCGCAGACCGCTCTCGTCGGCCATTCCGGCGAGCTCAGTCACCGACTCCGCGTCGCGACCGACGCGCAGGGTCGCGGCCGGATCGACCTCCAGCCACGGCACCAGCACAAAGGCGCGCTCGCCCGCTCGGGGATGCGGCAGCGTCAGCTCGTCGGTGTCCGACGTCAGATCGGTGCCCGCCCACGGGTCACCCACCTGGATCAGGTCAAGGTCCAAAGTCCTTGCACCCCAACGGATTTCGCGGACTCGACCGTGCCATGACTCGATCTCGTGAAGTCGGGCGAGCAGAGTGTGCGGCGCCAGCCGTGAGCGCGCGAGGACGACCGCATTGAGGTAGTCCGGCTGCTCCGGCCCGCCGACCGGGTCGGTCTCGAAAAGCGGCGAGATGCGTACGACAGTGAGGCCGGCCGTCGCGTCCAGGGCACGCACCGCGGCACGCAGCGTGGCGCCACGGTCGCCCAGGTTGGCGCCGCAGGCGATGACGACCTGGCGGTCCTGCTCACGGCGTACGGTCACCGACGGGCCGCCGAGCTCGGCGTCGTGGAACGGCACACCGGCCGGCGCCTGCGGCTTGTGGATCGTCACCTCGACAGCCTCGATCGTCGGGCGAGTGAGCGCCGCGGCGGCGATGCGCTCAGCCAGCGTCTCGATCAGGTCGACGCTAGGACCGGACAGGATCTGCTCGGCCTCCTGCGCGATCTCGGCATAGCTCACGGTGTGGTTCAGGTCGTCACTCGCACCTGCACGACGCAGGTCCGTCTCCAGCACGATGTCGGCGATGAACGGCTGCGGCTCGACCTTCTCGGAGTCGAGCACACCGTGACACGCCGTCACCGTCAGGCCGGTGAGGGTGATGCGGTCGGTCATGAGGTCCCCCGGGTCCGGGCCAGCACCTCGAACGCGACTGCCGTCGCACGGACCTCATGCACGCGCACACCCCAGACGCCCGCCTGCGCCAGCAGCACACTGGTCGCCGCGGTCGCCTCATCACGCTGGTCCGGTGGCAGCGGCTCGCCGTCGAGACTGCCCACCCGTGACAGGAACGACTTGCGTGAGGTGCCTGCCAGCAACGGCAGTCCGAGGCGCTCGAACTCGGTCAGCCGCGCGAGCATCTCCCAGTTCTGCTCGGTGGTCTTGGCGAAGCCGAAGCCCGGGTCGACGATCAGCGACTCACGTCGTACGCCCGCCTCGAGAAGAGCCTCGACGCGCTCCTCGAGCTCGCGGCGTACGTCCGCCACGACGTCGCCGTAGACCGCTCGGCTCTGCATGTCCTTGCTGTGCCCGCGCCAGTGCATGGCGACATAGGGCGCACGGGCGTCGGCGACCACACGCGCCATGTCGGGGTCAGCCAGACCGCCGCTGACGTCGTTGACCAGCGAGGCTCCCGCCTCCAGCGCGGCGGCTGCGACCCGCGAGCGCATGGTGTCGACGCTGACGCGCGCACCCGCGGAAGCCAGCTCGGTGACCACGGGCAGGATCCGGCGCAGCTCTTCGGTCTCGTCCGGACGCGCCGCACCGGGACGCGTCGACTCGCCGCCGACGTCGAGGATGTCGGCGCCCTCGGCAATCAGCTGGTGGCCGTGCGTCACGGCAGCGTCGGCGTCGAACCAGCGACCGCCGTCGGAGAAGGAGTCGGGCGTGACGTTGACGACCGCCATCAGCACCGGACGGTCCGCCGGGGGTTCGGGCAGGCTGAGCGCGTCAGGCACGTTGGCTCATGCCCACTAGCGACCCATGACGAGGCTCATGGCCTCGGCGCGGGTGGCCGGGTTGCGCAGCTGCCCGCGGACGGCCGACGTCACCGTGCGAGCACCCGGCTTGCGGACACCACGCATCGACATGCACAGGTGCTCGCACTCCAGCACCACGATCACGCCGCGCGCGTTGAGGTGCTCGGTCAGCGCGTCCGCGATCTGCGTCGTGAGTCGCTCCTGCACCTGAGGACGCTTGGCGAACACGTCGACCAGACGCGCCAGCTTGGACAAGCCGGTGATCCGGCCGTGCTCGTCAGGGATGTAGCCCACGTGAGCGAGCCCGTGGAAGGGCACCAGGTGGTGCTCGCAGGTCGAGTAGACCTCGATGTCCTTCACCAGGACGAGCTCATCGTGCGCGACATCGAAGGTGCGAGCCAGCACGTCGGCCGGCTCCTGCACCATGCCGGCGAACGCCTCGGCGTACGCCCGCGCGACGCGGTCCGGGGTGTCCTTCAGACCTTCGCGGTCGGGGTCCTCCCCGACCGCGATGAGCAGCTCACGGACGGCTGCCGCGGCCCGCTCGTGATCAATCGGTCGTGGGGTCGACATAGCCGCCCTCGGGGACCTCGATGACCGCCTCCGGCGGGTGCTCCTGCGGCTGCTGGAAGTCCTCGTGCGGCACCTCGCCGCGAGAGAGGGCCTCCTGCTCGGCCGGCGTCAGCACCGGGCCGCGGTCGCTCACCGTGCGCACGTCACTGGACAGCCAGACCGGACGGTCCGGGCGCTTGTGGACGTCCTTGAAGATCTCCGCGAGCGCGTCGTGGTTGAGCGTCTCCTTCTCGAGGAGCTCGAGCACGAGCTTGTCCAGCAGATCGCGGTTGTCGTTGAGCGCGTGCCACGCCTCGTCGTGTGCGGCATCGATGAGGCGGCGCACCTCTTCATCGACGACACCGGCCAGGTCCTCGGAGTAGTCGCGCTCGTGTCCCATGTCGCGACCCAGGAAGACCTCGGCGTTTGCGGTGCCGAGCTTGATCGCGCCGATCCGCTCGCTCATGCCGAACTGGGTGACCATCTTGCGGGCCAGGCCAGTGGCCTTCTCGATGTCGTTGGAGGCTCCGGTGCTCGGGTCGTGGAAGACGATCTCCTCGGCGACCCGGCCACCGAGCGCGTAGGCGAGCTGGTCGAGCAGCTCGTTGCGCGTGGTGGAGTACTTGTCGTCGACCGGCAGCACCATCGTGTAACCGAGGGCGCGACCGCGCGGCAGGATCGTGATCTTGGAGACGGGGTCGGTGTAGTTCATCGCCGATGCGACCAGCGCGTGCCCACCCTCGTGGTACGCCGTGATCTTGCGCTCCTTGGCGCTCATCACGCGGGTGCGCTTCTGCGGGCCGGCCATCACGCGGTCGATGGCCTCATCGAGCGCGTAGTTGTCGATGATCCGCTTGTTGGTGCGCGCGGTCAGCAGGGCGGCCTCGTTGAGCACGTTGGCCAGGTCCGCACCGGAGAAGCCCGGCGTACGACGCGCGACGGTGAGCAGGTCAACGTCGGGAGCCATCGGCTTGCCCTTGGAGTGCACCTGCAGGATGTGGTGGCGACCGACCATGTCCGGCGCCTCGACCGCGATCTGGCGGTCGAACCGGCCCGGACGCAGCAGCGCCGGGTCGAGGATGTCGGGACGGTTGGTCGCCGCGATCAGGATGACGTTGGTCTTGACGTCGAAGCCGTCCATCTCGACCAGTAGCTGGTTGAGGGTCTGCTCGCGCTCGTCGTGACCGCCACCCAGACCGGCGCCACGGTGGCGACCGACCGCGTCGATCTCGTCGACGAAGATGATGGCCGGCGCATTGGCCTTGGCCTGCTCGAACAGGTCGCGCACACGGGAGGCACCGACACCGACGAACATCTCGACGAAGTCCGAACCGGAGATCGTGTAGAACGGCACGCCGGCCTCGCCAGCAACAGCGCGGGCCAGCAGCGTCTTACCGGTGCCGGGCGGGCCGTACAGCAGGACGCCCTTGGGGATCTTGGCGCCCACGTCGAGGAACTTGCGCGGCTCGGCGAGGAACTCCTTGATCTCGTGGAGCTCCTCGACTGCCTCGTCCGCACCGGCCACGTCAGAGAAGGTGACCTTGGGCATGTCCTTGCTGGCCAGCTTGGCCTTGGACTTGCCGAACTGCATGACCCGGGAGCCACCGCCCTGCATCTGGCTCATGAAGAACCAGAACAGACCGAGGATCAGCAGCAGCGGCAGGATCGTCAGCAGCATGCTGACGAAGACGTTCTGCTTCTCGGGGTCGTCGGTGAAGCCCTTGGCCGGCGGGTGGGCGTTGAGCGCGTCGACGATGCTGTCGCCGCGAGCAGAGACGTAGTACGACTGGATCCGTTTGGTGTCCTTGGCGTCACCAACGTCCTGCTTCTGCTTGAGAGTCAGGTCGATGCGATCGGGCGTGACCTTGGCCGAGTCGACCTTGTCCTGCTGGATCAGGGACATGGCCTGAGAGGTGTCGACGCGCTGGTAGCCGCCGGTATTACCCAGCGTGAACCAGAGGAAGCCGATCGCCACGATAAGGACGATCCACAGGCCCGGTGTGCGGGCGAGACGCTTGACGTTCATGTACCTGCGGGGCGCATGCCCCGATCCTCCTGCTCACTAGGCCACAACGGCCGTCGTACCCTCGCAGGGCAAGGCGGCCGTCGGCAACAGACTCGCACGACGTTACACGGCGCGACACACCCGCTTGGACGCGGGATGTTGCCGATCCTCGCTGGACAACGCCCCATGTCACGGATGCGTTCCGCCAGCGTACGGACCTCGCTCGTCTCCCTGCCCATGGCCATCGGCAGGTGGCCCGGAACGCCACACGAGTGGCCCACCAGGCGGTGGGCCACTCGTGCTCGGCGGGGGCCGGTCTGGTGCGGTCCCGTCAGTGGTGGCCGTCGATCGTCGTGGCGTACGAGATCACGCCGCCCGAAGGCGAACCGGAGCCGGCCACCCGCGTGATGGCGTTGGTGGCGAGGTCGTACTTCAGCAGCGACGCGGTCGGGTGGGGCTTGTTTTCGGCCCAGACGAACTCGTCCACGTACGCGGTCGAGCCATACGCACCGCTGACCTGGTAGTCCGAGTAGTACCCGTTCTTCAGGCCGGGCAGGTCATGGACGGTCGAGCCGACGAGGTAGCCGACGATGTTGCTTTCGCCGGGCTCGGAGACCAGACGCTTGGCAGTCGTGGGGTAGGCGAAGGCCGTGGACTGCGGCGTGATCGGCGTCGTCTTGCCGGTTGCCGTGTCGATCCGGAAGGACTGGTAGTCGCCGAGCTCCAGGCTGCAGTCGAGTGAGACCGACGTCGCGTCCCACTGCTGGGCCACGTCGCACTGGCCCAGCTCGCCGGCGTACCTCGCGGGGATGGCCCAGGTGTGCAGCACGGCCCCCGTCTTGGCATTGCGGGTCACGATCGTCTTGCCCTTGGTCTGATAGAAGACGCTGCCGCCCGGCGAAGCGGAGAACCGGGTGGACGGGGCGCTCAGGGTCCGGACGAGAGCGCCGGTCAGCGTGCGGGACTCGACCGGCCCGGTGCCGGCCTGGACGAGGATGCCGTCCCCACCGAACGCGAGGTACAAGCCGTTGATGCCATGGTCCGGCACGCGGAAGTAGGTCGGCTTCTTGGTCGCGGTGTCCCAGACCGTGATGCGGTACTGACCGTCCTGATGGCGCGAGGTCAGCACGTGGCGCATGTCCTGGGTCGTGTCCTGCAGGCCAGCGTCATCGGACACCGGCCCGATCGTGGTGAGGCTGCCCGTGGGAGACACGATCGCCAGGGCGCCCTTGTTGTCATCAGTGTCGGTGCTGTGTCGCACGACGGCCGACCAGCCATAGGCGTACGACCCGGCCGGCGGCAAGGCCGCGGTGCTCGCGCCCGACTGGCCCGTGGCGTACGACGGCTGTGCGGCCAGTGCGCCGCCAGCCAGTGTGGCCCCGGCCAGTGCAACAGCGGCCAGTCCGCGTGCAGAACGTGTCTTCATGAGACTCCCCTTCATCATGGTCCGGCGCTCTCAAAGTCGCCGGTGAACCCCGTGTGTGGGCCTCCTGGCCCGCTATGACAAGCCTCTGAGAAAGGGGCGTCCCGATCTACGGGACTTGGGCCCAATGGTCCTAGGACCAAGATCAGACCAAGTCGGAGCCAACCTGCTCGTCGGTGACCGCATGAGACCGGCCCAGACACAGCACGAGTGGCCCACCAGGCAGTGGGCCACTCGTATCGTGTCTGGGCTGGTCTTGCGTCGTGACCTCAGACGTGACCGTCGACCGTCCGGGCCTGCGTGCCGCTGAGGTAGCCGACGATCAGCCTGCGGCAGATGGGTAGTGCGAGGCAAGCTTGTCGGCGGCGCCCTGCGCCTGGGTCTGCGCGATCTGGCGTGCGCGCGCCGCCGTGCCGTTCGGCAGGCTGACCTCGGTTGCGACGAGCATGTTGCGCACCCGCACCACAGCCTCGTAGTCATGACCGTTCGTGAAGAGCTTGTGGTCGGCCTTGCCGGTGTTCACCTCGCGCCAGTCGTCATTCAGCACGCAGTCCGTTCCGTTGTTGGACAGTGCCTTCAACGCGGCGCGACCGTCCTTCCAACCGGTGACGTGAACCTCGGCGGTGTTCTGGTCCAAGTCGTTCGAGCCGTCGTAGTAGTCCCACATGCGGCCGGCGACCGGCGACAGTCCGCCAGGGTTGCCCGGGTCGCAGGTCATCGCGGACATCGCGGGCATGAGGTCGTACTGACCGCTGTCCCACTGGATGGGCTGTCCGGCGATCTTCGTCGGTGCCACGTTCGGCACGTTGTACGCGGGCGTCGCAGCCTGGGCATGCGAGGTGTCGGCGTGCGAGGTCTGGGCTGCGGCCACGCCGCCGCCCAGCGCGGCGGTGCCGGCGAGTGCGAGTCCGATGAGTCGGTACGAAGTGCGAGTCTTCATGTCAATTCCCCTCTTGACTGTCAACGACACGTGGCCGCTGAGCTGGCGACCGCCCCCTGCGGTCGGCCTGACATGAAGAACTCTGTCGCGAGCGCTCCGCGCACGCCATCAGACTTCGACTGATCTGTGGTCGGCGCCAAAGATCAGACCATGACAGGCCCCCCGGTCGTGCAACCTCCGCGGCCGCCACGCGTCACACGCGCCCGCACGCGTCGTACGCGCCGACCCCTTGGGCGGTCAGCTGTAGACGTGCGGGGCGAGCGTGCCGACGTCGCGCAGGTTGCGGTACTTCTCGTCGAAGTCGAGGCCATAGCCCACGACGAACTCGTTGGGGATGTCGAATCCGACGTATTTGCAGTCGATCTCGACCTTCGCAGCGTCCGGCTTGCGTAGCAGCGTGCAGATCTCCAGCGACGCCGGGCCGCGGCTGAGGAGGTTGGAGCGGATCCAGTTGAGCGTCAGACCCGAGTCGATGATGTCCTCGACGATCAGCACGTGCTTGTTGGTGATGTCCTCACGGAGGTCCATCAGGATGCGGACGACGCCGGAGGACTTGGTGCCCGAGCCGTAAGACGAGATCGCCATCCAGTCCATCGGCACCGACCCGGGGAAGGTCCGCATGAGGTCGGCCATCACCAGGATCGCGCCCTTGAGCACGCCGACGAGGAGCAGGTCCTTGCCCTCGTAGTCCTTCCAGATCTGCTCGCCCAGCTCGGCCAGCCGGTCCTGGATCTGCTGCTCGGTGTAGAGCACCTTCTCCAGGTCCTGGCCCATATGGCTCGCGTCCACGGTCACTCCCTTGTGCGGGTCGGTCGTGCGGGGGCTACGTCGGACCTATTGAACCGGACCGGCCTGGCGCACGATGATGCGGCCGTCCTCGCGGACGGCCTGCAGCCCGCCCGGCACGTCGACCGGGCCCTGCCCTTTCCAGCGCATGACGAGGTCGTCGATCCATCCGATCTGCGCCGAGGACAGGGCCGCTGAGTCGGCGCCTGCGTCGAGCAGCAGCAACCGGATGACGCGGGTCCGTACGCCGGTGGGCAGCTTCGCGAGCGCCTCAGCCTCCAGGCCGGCCGCATCATGCTCGTACGCCGCCGCGGCCAGCTCGTCGAGCACGTCACCGTCCGCACGGAGCAGGTCCGCCGACCGAGCCAGTCCGGCCCGTACACCTGGCCCGATGCGGGCCTCGACCTCATCGAGAACCCGGCGTACGCGTACGCGCAGGAAGCGTTCGTCGGCGTTGTGCGGGTCGTTCCACACCTGCAGGTCTTGGTCGCGGCACGCCTGGTGCGTCTCGGCCGCGGTGACGTCGAGGAAGGGCCGCAGGACGGTCGGCGTACGCCGCGGCATCCCTGAGAGCGAGCGCGTGCCCGAGCCGCGCGCCAGGCCGAGGAGCACCTGTTCGGCCTGGTCGTCGCGGGTGTGGGCGAGGACGAGCGAGGTCGCACCGAGCCGCACCCGCGCGGCCTCGAGCGCTTCGTAGCGGGCCGCGCGGGCCTGCGCCTCCGGCCCCTCGCCGGTGCCCGTCGGGACGTCGACGCGCAGCACCTCCACCGGCCCGAGCCCGATGGATCGACACTGCTGGGCGGCGCGGTCGGCCACCTGTGCCGAGCCTTCCTGGAGGCCGTGGTCGACGACCAGCGCGCCGACGGCGAATCCGGCCCGCGGCCCCTCGAACGCGAGCGCTGCCGCGAGCGCAAGTGAGTCCGCTCCGCCACTGACCGCGGCCAGCAGCAGCGTGCCCTCCACCTCTGCGCCCTGGGTGATGTCCACGTCCGCCGGGCGGTCCAGCTGTCGCCGCCGGCCGCCCCAAGAAACTGCGTCTCTTGAATCTGTCGCACTCGTAACCGCGTCAGATTCAGGAGACGCAGTCTCTTGCGCGGGGGCAGCTGGGGCAGGGGCGGGGTGGGGCAAGCGGGGCGTACGACGTGAGCTGAGCGCACGGCGTACGGCCAGTCGGGTGACCGCGACGGCGGCAGGCGGGCCGGCCATGGCTCAGCCGTGGACCCGGGCGACCCAGTCCGACGGCTTCTCGATCTCCGTCGGCAGCGGCAGCGTCTCGGGCGAGGTCCAGATGGCGTTGAAGCCGTCGACACCGACCTGATCGGTGACCGAGCGGACGAACACGGCGCCGTCGCGGTACTGGCGCATCTTGGCCTCCAGTCCGAGCAGCCGTCGCAGCAGCCGGTCGACACCGCCGGCACCCTTGCGGCGGTGGTTGAACCGCTCGCGGATCTGGTCGACGGACGGCACGATCTGCGGACCGACATCGTCCATCACGACATCCGCATGGCCCTCGAGCAGCGACATGATGGCGGTGATCTTGGCCATCTCGGCGCGCTGCTCGGGCGTGGCCACGAGGTCAGCGATGCCCTGGCCGCCCTCGCGCAGCAGGTCGGGCAGCCGGCCTGCGACGTTCTGGATGCGCTGCTGCAGCTGCTCGGGGTCGGGCACGAGATCGACCATGAGGCCACGCGCCCGCTCGATCATGTGGTCGCGCAGCCACGGCACCGCGGTGAACTGCACGCGATGCGTCTCCTCGTGCAGGCACACCCAGAGCCGGAAGTCGCTCGGGTCGACGCTCAGCTCACGCTCGACGTGCACGATGTTGGGTGCGACGAGCAGGAGGCTCGGTGTGCCGCCGGGGGCGAGGTCGTACTGACCGAGGACGCGGCTGGCGACGTAGCCCATGACGGCGCCCGTCTCGGCGCCGGTGATCTTGGCGCCGACCTTGCGGGCGGTGGGCCCGGACGGCTTCTTGGCCGCGAGCTGGTCGATGACCGGAGAGATGAGCGAGGCCATCGAGGCGACGTTGGTGTTGATCCAGCCCTTGCGGTCGACCACGTGCACCGGGCTGCCGTCGGCCACAGCGTGCAGGCGGGCGGTGTCGGCGACCGGTTGGTGCGCGCGCGCTGCGGCTCCGCGCAGGTCCTCGACGGCGGCGTGAGCCTCGCCCTCGGTGACCGACGGCCCGTCGCGTACGACGCGGTGTCCGGTGCGGCGGGCCAGCTCCCAGTCGACGTAGTCCTCGGGCTGAGTCATGACCCCATCCTCACATCCGCCCCTCCCGGCAGAAGTTGGTCACCTGCACACGCATACCTGTGCCCGGCACCAACTTTCGCCGGAGGGGGCCCCGACGGTGGACCGGTCAGCGGCAGCCGCAGGTGGCGAGGGCGGCCACGATCCGGTCGAGTGACGCGCGTGTCTCCAGCGCACCGCCCGCCTGCTTGCCGTTGTTGATGACGGCGAAGGCCAGGAGCCGCCCGTCTGCGTCGACCACCGTGCCCGTCAGGCTGCTGACCGACGGCAGGCTGCCGGTCTTCGCGCGCACCACTCCGGCACCACTGGTCGCCCCATCGACGGTGAACCGGTCGTGCAGCGTGCCGTTCCAGGCCGCGACGGGCAGCCGGGTCAGCACCTCGTGGAACGGCTTGCTCCGACCCGTGGTCCCGTGCACGACGAGGTCGCCGAGCACGCGCGCGGGGATGGTGGTGCCGTCGGACAGACCGCAGGCGTCCGCGAGCTTGACCCCGCGGGTGTCGATGCCGTCCTTGCGGAGCGTGTCCAGCACCCAGCCGGTCACGGAGGCCGTGTCACCGGGCTTCCCGGCCTTGGCCGCCGCCTGCCGCGCCAACGACTCGATCATCGCGTTGTCGCTGTCCTGCAGAGCCAGCCCGAGCACGTCGGCGATCGGCGCGGAGTGCACGACGCCGAGCCGTGCAGCGCCGGTCGGCTTCGTCGTCTGTTTCCCCAGCGTGGCCGAGATGCCTTGTGCAGCAAGGGCTTTCGCGAAGGCGTCGGCTGCAGTCCGCGCAGGATCCTTCGGCGGCGCGTGACCTGGGTCGGACCGCTTCGTCGACAGCCCGAGCATCGCGATCCGCGTCGTGAAACCCATGTCGACGTTGCCCTGATCCCAGTGCGCCGCCTGCAGCGGACCGGGCGCGTAGGACAGGTCGTAGTCGACCGTCGTGGACGTCTGCCCCTTCGCCTTGAGCTGGGTCGCGACCTGCACGGCCAGGTCCTCGAGGCCGGCGTGCCCGTTGATCGCCGCCGGGTCACCCTTGCCGGGCGCCAGGACGGTGTCGCCGCCCGCCACCAGGACGACCGAGCTGCCAGCGCCACTCGTGACCGTGGTGTCGAGGGTCGCGCCCATGTCGAGGGTCGAGGAGATGGCGTACGCCGACAGCATCTTGGTGATCGACGCCGGCGTGTGCGCCCCGTCGGCATCGACGTCGAGCAGATGCTGCCCGGTCTGCCCGTCACGCACCGTGACTGCGGTCGTCGGGCCGAGGTTCTTGCTCTTCAGTAGGGGCCGTACGACGTCGCCCACCTTGGCGGGCACGGGCACCGGCGCGTTGCTGCGCCCTGTGAGGAGGGCGGGCCGACCGGCCACAGGCGGGCGCGCGGACGCGACCGGTGGCGGAGTCGTACGACCAGCGACGGGGACCGGGGCACGCACGGCGTCCGCGCGGGTGAGCACGCCGGGGACCTTGTCGTAGACGTCGAGGGTGGCGTAGGCACCGAGTGCGATGAGCAGGGCTCCCGCTCCCGCCGCGACCTTGCCCGCAGTCCGCATGCCGCCCCTTTACACATTCTCGCCGTCGGTGGGAGACACTAACCCGCGGACCTGCGGGGCTTGCACCGTTCGGTCCATCACCGCAGACGACACGAGGGAATGGCCAGGTCATGGAGTTCGACGTCACCATCGAGATCCCCCGGGGCAACCGGAACAAGTACGAGATCGACCACGAGACCGGCCGCATCCGGCTCGACCGTCGGCTCTTCACATCGATGGCCTACCCCGCCGACTACGGCTACATCGAGCACACGCTCGGCGAGGACGGCGACCCGCTGGACGCGATCCTGCTCATCGAGGAGTCGGTCTACCCCGGCGTCGTCGTCGAGGCACGCCCGGTCGCGGTCTTCAAGATGACCGACGAGGCTGGTGGCGACGACAAGGTGCTGTGCGTCGTGGCGGGCGACCCGCGTACGGAGCGCACCAACGACCTCGAGGACGTCGAGCCGTTCCTGCTGAAGGAGATTCAGCACTTCTTCGAGACCTACAAGGCGCTTGAGCCGGGCAAGTCGGTCGAGGAGGGCTCGCACTGGGTCGGTCGCGACGAGGCCGAGAAGATCGTCGGCGAGGCCATCGAGCGCGCCAAGAGCAAGGGCCTCTCGACCGCCCGCTGGGCGATGCCCGAGGGCCACTGACCCACACCGCCGGTCGAGTAGCCGGAGCGCCAGCGGAGGCGTATCGAGACCCGGTGACCGCGTGCGCCTGGACGCTCCTATGGGTCGTCAAGTGGTTGCGGGGTGTTGGAGAAGTCGGTAGATGTCTCGGGCGATGTAGCGCTTGAGGCAGCGGGTGATCTCGCGTCTGGTCTTGCCTTCGCTGGTGCGGCGGGCGACGTAGTCGCGGGTGTTCTGGTCGTAGCGGATCCGGGTGAGGGCGATGGTGTGCAAGGCCCGGTTGAGCTGGCGGTCGCCGTATCGGTTGAGTCGGTGCCGGGTGATCTGACCGCTGCTGGCGGGGATCGGCGCAGTGCCGGCGATCATCGCGAAGGCTGCCTCGGAGTGGATGCGTCCGTTGTGGGACCAGGCGCACAGGATGGTCGCGGCCACGATCGGTCCGATGCCGGACTGGGTCAGCAGGTCTGGTCGCCAGGAGGTGACGATCGCCAGGATTGCTTTTTGGTGCTGCTCGGCTTCAGCGGCCAGGGTGCGGGCGCGGCGTGCCAGGGCCCGTAGTGCGGTGATCGTGGTGGTGGTCTCGGTGTCCGCTGCGGTGCGCACGCGTAGGGCTGCCGCGGTGGCGATCATCGCGGGCAGCCGTTGCCCGCGGAACCGGGCTCGGATGGGTTCAGGGGCGGCGATGACCAGCGCGAACAGCTGACGTTGGGCGTCGGTGGAGGCGTTGACCGCGGAGCGTCGCGCGGCCAGCAGCACCGACAGTGCCTGCCGGTCGCCGCTGGCTCGTGGGGTGCCTAGCCGGGGTCGGGCCATCGCTTCTCGGGCCGCGCGGACCGCGTCCAGCGGGTCGGACTTGGCACCGCCTCGGCGCTGGGCGCGTTGAGGGCGGTCCAGCTCGACCACCATCTCCTGCCGGCCGCTCAGCAGCCGCGTCAGGCCGGCGCCATGGCTGCTGGTGCCCTCGATCGCCCAAGCCCGCAGCACTGCGTGCTCGTCGGCGAACGCCACCAGGCGGGCGTAACCGGCCGCGGTGGCCTCCACCGTGATCTCACCCCGCACACCACCGGTGCGAGCATCAACAGCAGCCGCGCTGTGGGTGGCCACGTGAGTATCGACGCCGATGACGACATCGACCACATCAGTCAGACTGGTCATGCGTTCTCTCCTTTGTCGGAACGGGACGTGCTCCGGTCCGGATCGGAGAGTCGGCAGGACTGTGATGGGACACATCGCGCGCCGCTAACGCTCGATGGTCAAGCTCCTGATCAGGCCAGCAACTCCGACCGGGCCGGGGTCGGCAACCACGAGCGGACAAGTCCAGGCAAAGGCACCAAGCCAGTCTCGATACGGGTCACACCCGCGGCCACCAACCACAGCCCAGCACCAACAAGGCCGCGACACGAGCCTCACAGTCTCGATACGGCTCGCCCTAGGGGGCTCGCCTACTCGACCAGCGAGGGTTGGGTCAGGCGGCGATGCGGAGTTTTTCGGGGATCAGGTGGTCGTACGCACCCGTCTCGTCCGCATGAATGTGTCGGCGGGTGCGTCGCCTGTAGCGCACGATCATCGCGATGCCGGTGAACCAGACGAGGTACTGCACCGCCATGGCCCAGCGGAACGAGTCGACCGTGTAGGTCGACGGTCCGCCCGGCGAGACCCGGTCGAGCACCGCACCGATCAGCACCACGGTCCCGAGCGCGGCCACGAAGCCGCCCACGTTGACGATGCCGGTCGCGCTGCCGATCCGGGTCGGCGGGTTGAAGGTGCGGGCCAGGTCGAACCCGATCATCGAGCCGGGTCCGCCGACGGCGGTCACCATGACGAGCACGATCAGCAGCCAGATCGGCGCCCGCCCGGGCCACAGCAGCACCACGGTCCAGACCGTCATGATCGCCGCGACGACCCCCAGGATCAGGGTCGAGCGCGAGTAGGGGTAGCGCGTCACGAACACCCCGAAGAGCGGGCTGCTGATCACCGTCGTGACGACCATCAGCGCGAGCAGCTGGCTGGCCTGACCGGTGCTGAGGCCTTGCCCGGCGGTCAGGAACGGGAAACCCCACATGATCGCGAAGACGTTGGCGCTGAACTGGGCCGTGAAGTGGCACCACAGACCGAGGCGAGTGCCGGGCTCACGCCAGGCGTGACGTACGGCTCGGCCCACCGCTCGCATCTTGAGCTCGGTGCGCTCGCGGTCGGCGTACGGGCTGTCCCGGACGACGAAGAGCAGCACCACCCCGAGCACGACGCCCAGCCCTGACGCCATCAGGAAGGACGTGGTCCAGCCAAGTCCGTCGAGGCTGGCCGCGAGCGGTCCGGCTGCGGCGAGCGCGCCGAGCTGGCCGGCGAACCCGGTCACCTGGGTGACCATCGGCGTACGGGCTGACGGGAACCACAGCGCGACGAGCCGCAGGACCGAGACGAAGACCATGGCGTCACCCATGCCGACGAACACCCTGGCGAGGATGCCCGCCGCGTAGGAGTCGACGAACGCGAAGGCCAGCTGCGCCAGCGACATCGTGGTGACCCCAGCGATCAGGAGCACGCGCGAGCCGTAGCGGTCGAGCAGCGCGCCGACCGGGATCTGCATTGCGGCGTAGACCGCGAGCTGGACCATCGCGAACGTCGCCAGCTGGGCGGAGCTGATGTGGAAGCGGTCGGCCGCGACCAGGCCTGCCACGCCGAGCGAGGTGCGGTGGAAGATCGCCAGGATGTAGACGAGGACGGCGCTGGTCCACACCATCCAGGCGCGCGAGCCCCCGAGGGGGAAACGCAGCGTACGGTCGCTCATCGGGCGACTCCGAGCCGATCCATGGCGTCCTCGACATGCGCGCGCGACTCGCGGACGAACTCGGCCTTGGTGCCCTGCTCAAGGAGCCGAATCAGCTTGCGGTGCGCCGTAATTGCGTGGGCCATGCGGGACGCGCTCGCTCGGATGCCATCGGCGAGGATGCACATCTGGCGGTCGCGCAGCATGCCGTACTGACGAGCCATCACCGTGTTGCCGGCGGCCTCGACGATGACCGCATGGAAGACCCGGTCGGCCTCGCTGAACGCGGCCACGTCGTCCGCAGCCTTCGCCTCCTGCATCGCCTCGAGCCGCTGCTTGAGGTCGCCGACCAGCTCCGCGCGCGCAGCCCACGCCCGACCTGCGGCCCACTCCTCGATGACGAGCCGGGCCTCCAGCACCTCGTGCGCCTCACGCGGTGTGACGGGTACGACGAGCGCGCCGCGTTTGGGGTAGAGCGCGACGAGTCCCTCGGCCTGGAGTCGCAGGAGCGCCTCCCGCACCGGCGTACGACTGATGCCGACCTGGGCGGCGATGTGACCCTCGGTGAAGAGCTCGCCCCCGGGGAGTTCGCCGACGAGGATGGCCCGCTTGACGTGGTCGTAGGCGCGGTCGGAAGCGGGCGACGGGCGGGTGGTGACTGCTGTACTCATGTTGCATCCAACATAGATGCAACAGCATTGTGGGCGCTCCGCCGACCACATCGTGGAAGTCGCTGGTTACGGTGCCGTAATGGACACCTTCACCCGCGACGGCCTGACCTTCGACGTCACCGACAGCGGCCCGACCGCCGGCGAGGTGGTGATCCTGCTCCACGGCTTCCCGCAGGACCGCACCTGCTGGGACCAGGTCGCACCGCTGCTGAATGAGGCGGGGCTGCGCACGCTCGCCCCTGACCAGCGGGGCTACTCACCCGGGGCGCGGCCCAAGAGCCGATTCGCCTACACAATGCGCGAGGTCGCGGCTGATGCACTCGCGCTCGCGGATGCCGCCGGCGCCGAGCGGTTCCATGTCGTCGGTCACGACTGGGGTGGCGCCGCAGCCTGGTACCTCGCCCAGCACCACGCCGCCCGCGTCCGCACGGTCACCTCGCTCTCGACGCCGCACCCGGACGCGCTGGCCTGGTCCTTCACGCACAGCTCACAGGGCCTCAAGAGCTGGTACATGCTCTTCTTCCAGCTGCCCTGGGTCCCCGAGCACCTCGCACCGCGGACGCTGCGCAAGACGTTCGCCGACTCCGGCCTGCCACGCGCGGCCGCTGTCCGGTACGCCGACCGGTTCAGCACTCCGGAGAGTCTCACCGGACCGATGGGCTGGTACCGCTCGATGCTCGCCGACCCAGGGATGCGCCGAGCGGTGCTCCCCCGCGGGACAGTCGCGTGGCCGAAGGGCGGCTCGCCGCACCATCGCGTGCAGGTGCCGGCGACGTACGTCTGGGGTCGCGAGGACTTCGCCCTCGGCCGAGCAGCCGCGGACAAGACTGCCGAATTCGTCTCTGCTGACTACGAGTTCGTCGAGCTGGATGCTGGCCACTGGTTGCCGGACACCCACGCCCCCGAGGTCACCGAAGCCATCCTCGCCCGCATCCGATGAGTGCCGCCCTGACTGACCGGGGCGGCCGACGCGTCACGTTGCGCGCCGTCGATGATGACAACTGGCGCGCCATCGCTGACATCGCGCCGCGCGACGACCAGCGCGACTTCGTGGCCGCACTCGCTGCCCGCTACCTCCTGCTGTCGATGCGTGGCGGGGTGTGGACCTCGCTCGGCGTCCTCGCGGACGAGACCGTGGTCGGTCACGTCATGTGGGCGTACGACGAAGATGACGAGGCCTACTGGATCGGTGGCGTGGTCATCGACGCGTCCGAGCAGGGCAAGGGCGTCGGTCGGCAGGCCATGCTCGCGTTGATCCAGCTGTTGTCGGAGCGTCCGAACTGCCGCGAGATCCGGCTGTCCTACTCGCCCCGCAACACGGGCGCGGCCAAGCTCTACGAAGCGCTCGGGTTCGCGCCGACCGGCGAGGTCGAGGACGACGAGATCGTCGTCCGCCTGCTGGTCGAGTAGCCGGAGCGCTAGCGGAGGCGTATCGAGACCCCGGTGACCGCGTGCGGCTGGTCTCGATACGGCTCGCCCTTGGGGGCTCGCCTACTCAACCGGCGGGTCTGGGTCGCCAAATCGACCAGCGAGACAGCGCTGTCGCGGCGAAATGTCGGCTCGAAGTCACCTCTTGGTCACTCGACCAATGCATGCTGGGCGTGACCCGCTCGTGCCACTGCAGAGGATTGCCATGCCGCCGATCAGTCGCCGCTCGTTCCTGCTCGCCGGGGCCGGTGCCCTGGGCGCCGCCGCCCTCAGCTGCGGACGGGGTTCGTCGGCGTACGCCCTCGACCGCGCCCTGACCCTCGGCGCGGGCCGCGCGGTCAGCAGTGCCGGCACGACGCTCGAGCAGGCCGCCTCCCCTGCCGGCGCGTCCGGCTACCGCCGCCTCACAGCGGGTCCGGGCTACCCGCTCACGGTGCGCGAGGACCTGGCGACGGGCAAGACGGGCCGCGACGACCGGCGTACGGCAAAGGCCTCGATCGTGCAGTTCACCGACCTGCACGTGGTCGATGCCCAGTCGCCGATGCGCTTCGAGTACCTCCACCAGGTCGCCGGCTCGGCGTTCCGGCCCCATGAGGCGCTGGGCACGCAGGGCGCGGCGCAGCTGGTGAAGCGCGTGAACGACATCAAGAAGGGGCCGTTCAGCGGACGGCCCTTCGACTGCGTGGTGTCCACCGGCGATAACACGGACAACCACGAGGACGTCGAGCTCGAGTGGTTCCTGTCGGTGATGAGCGGCGGCAAGATCGTCCCCAACACCGGCGACCTGACTCGCTGGGAGGGTGCACAGACGACCGGTGACACGCTCTACTACAACCCCGAGCACTCGGTGCAGGACATGTACAAGAAGGTCGGATTCCCTTCACTGCCAGGCTATTTCAAGCGCGCGACAGCCGCGCACACGAGCGTTGGGCTCGCCACCCCGTGGTATTCCGTGTTCGGAAACCACGACGACTCGATCCAGGGCACGCTGCCACCGAACTTCCTCGGCATGGACGCGATCTACACCGGCGACTGCAAGTTCACCGGGTTCACCAACGATGCCGCCAACAAGGCGCTCGTCGACGGCCTGCGCAAGGGCGGCCTGCAGACCGCTGACGGCGGCGCCAGCGCGTCACCGTGGAAGGTGACCCCCGACGTACGCCGTCGCCCGTTCTCCCCGAAGGAGTACATCGAGCGGCACCGGCGTGAGGCGTACACCGGTCCTGGGCCGTTCGGGCACGGCTTCGACGCGGAGGCTGCTGCGACCGGGCGTGGCTACTACTCCTTCCGGATTGCGCCGGGTGTGACTGGTATTGCTATGGATTCGACCAACCGGGCCGGATTCACGGACGGGTCGATCGGCGACGAGCAGTGGCACTGGCTGAAGTCCACGCTGCGCGCAGGATCGAGCACCTACTGGGACTGGGGCTTCAAGCACACGCACGCCGTGACGGACGAGTACTTCGTGCTGTTCAGCCACCACACGTCCGACTCGATGGGCAACCTGCTGCTCGACCCGGGCAAGCTCGAGCTGCGGCACGCGGGCTTCGAGCTGTTGCGCATGCTGCACGACTTCCCCAACGTGCTGGCCTGGGTCAACGGGCACACGCACGTCAACGCGATCACGCCGCAAGGGCACGATGATCCCCGCCGGGCCTTCTGGGAGATCAACACCGCTTCGCACACCGACTTCCCACAGCACGCGCGCATCATCGACGTCTGCGACAACGTGGACGGCACCGTGTCAATGTTCACGACGCTGATCGAGTCCGCGGCGCCGTACGAGGCGTCCTACACCTCCGGCACGCAGGCGTCCCTGGCCTCGCTCTACCGCGAGCTGTCCTTCAACGACATCCACTACGACGCCGCCCGCGAGGGCCACGCGGTCGACCACAACACCGAGCTGCTGCTGGTCAACCCCCACGCCTGATCTGGGCCGACAGTCCCCCGGGTGAGCGAGGCGGACCGTTCGCTCAGGGGAGGCTGGGCCGTACGCCGCTCGCGCACGGTCGTCGTATGACCACCTTTGCCGCCCGAGACATAGCGCCCACCTGGCCGCCGGTCAGCCCGGCGCGTCGTCGCCTCTGCGTGGCGACGATCCTCGCCTGCCTCCCGTACGTCTGCCTCAAGACCGCGTGGATCCTCGGCTGGCAGGTCGGCGCGACCACCGACGACTTCTCCGAGACGACACGGGTGGCGAACCTCGTCACCGGGACGATGGATCTGTGCGGAATTGCGTTGGCAGTGTTGCTGATTCACCCGCTCGGCCGACGCATTCCGGCGTTCGTCGTCGGAGGACCGCTGTGGATCGCCAGCGGTCTCCTTGCACCGCTGGCGATCGGCATCACGCTCGGAACCGCGACCCAGGTCCTCACCGGCGGAGGCAGCCCCGTCTCCGGCGACGAGGCGCTGTCGGGCTGGGTTTTCTTGGCCGTGTACGGCGGGTTCACCGCGCAAGCCGTCCTGCTGCTCAGCGGCTTCGCGCTCTACGCACGGGACCGGTGGCCGGTGGCGCTGGGTGGCGGCCGCGAGCACGACGGCGCCGGCGCCACTCGCAGCCTGCAGAACCTGCTCGGATGGGTCTTCCTGCCGTCCGCGATCGGGCACGCCGCGCTCGCCCTCCGCTGGTCCGTCACCGGCGGCGGCGACTTCGACGACCCGTCGACAGCGCAGCGCGTCTTCCTGATCGTCGGCGCGGCGCTGGCCCTGGGCGGAGCTGCGGCGTACGCCGTCCTGCTCCGGGGCGGGCGGCTGCGGCAACGGTGGTTGACGCTCGGATTTGTCGGAACCGCAGTCGTTTTCACGGGCACGCTGACCGGACTGATCACGCTCGTGTCCGTCGAACGCACCGACTGGGGCGGCTCCGGTCTCACGCACGGCGAAGGTCTGGCCTACCTGTTCATCGCCCTCGGTGCCCTGGGCGGCGCGATCGGCGGCACCCTTCGCCTCGTCGAGGAGCAGCGCACCACCCCGCTGGTCGAGGAGCAGCGCACCACCCCGCTGGTCGAGTAGCCGGAGCGCCAGCGGAGGCGTATCGAGACCAGGTGCACGCGATCACCTGGTCTCGATACGGCTCGCCCTTGGGGGCTCGCCTACTCGACCAGCGGTACGGGCTCGCCTACTCGACCAGCGGTACGGGCTCGCCTACTCGACCGGCCGGAGAGAGCCGGCGACGGCGGTGGCCCAGGCGGCGCGCAGGGGGTGGATCGAGCCGAGGTCGCGCCTCGGGTGGACCCGATTGGTCAGCAGGATCGCAGCCGCCCGCCGGTCGAGGTCGACCACGAGTGACGTGCCCGTGAAGCCCGTGTGGCCCAGCGTGCGCGGCCCACTGAGCCCGCCCATCCACGCCGGCCGGTCGATCTCGAGCACGAGGCTGTGACCCTCCCCCTCGACACCCCGCAGGTCATCGGTCACGAGCGCGAAGCCGCGTTCGCTGAGAAGCCGGCCCCCGTCGTACGACCCGCCGTTGATGAGGCACCGCGCCAGCAGCGCGAGGTCGTCCGCCGTCGAGAACAGCCCGGCGTGCCCGCTGACTCCACCGAGCGACCAGGCGTTCTCGTCATGCACCTCACCCCGGACGATGCCGCGACCCGCGTCGACCTCGTCCTCCGTGGCTGCGCAGCGCGACGGGGCGAGTGGTCCAAACCCCGTGCTCGACATGCCGAGCGGCAACGTAATCCGTTGCTGCACAAGCTCTTTCAATCCCAAAGCACTCACCCGCTCAAGCAGCAGCTGCAGGGTGATGAGATTGAGATCGCTGTACGTGTAGCGCGCGCCTGCGGCCGCCTCGAGCGGACACGTCAGCACCGCGTCGAGCCGCGCGCCCCGATCCGGCCAGTCGCTCCACAACGGCAACCACCACGGCAGACCGCTGGTGTGCAGGGCGAGCTGCCCGACAGTCACGTCAGGCTTGTCCACGAACGACGGGAGGTACGCCGTCGCCGACCGGCCGAGGTCGATCTCACCCTCGTCGACCAGCTGGGCGAGCACCAGCGTGGTGAACACCTTCGTGATCGAGGCGACGTCGAAGACCGTGTCGACGGTCATCGGCACGCGATCGGCCGCGGGGAGAGCGACGTCCCGGGAGGCGTACGCGACGGCGTACCCGGATGCCTCCCGAGCGACCACCTCACCGTCATGGATCGCAAGAGCGACCGCACCGGGCAGCAACGGCCGACCCTCGGGCCCGGGCTCGGACTGCGCCCGGCGGATCGCGTGCAGGCCGTCCTGCAGAGCGAGCCGGTCAGACCGGCGGGAGGTCGGCAAGATCGCCCCGCCGCCACGCCTCGACGCTCGCGTCAAGACCCAGCGCGTGAACACCCATGCCGACGCGACCCGACTGGCGATCGACGAGGTAGACGCCCCGGTCGGGCGGCGTCCGGCGGTGCGGGCCGGGCACGCGAACGCCTTCCCAGGACACGATCCAGCCCCAGTCGCGTTGCTCGACGCCACTGATGATGAGCGTCTCTCCCTCGCGTGGCGGGCTCGAGTCCAGACGCTCACGAATCAGCTCGACAGCTGTGGCCTCATCCAGTTCCCAGGACATCGCCATCCACTGTAGAAGACTGAGCGCCGCTCAGGCGGTGTGCTCGTACGCGGGATATGTCAGGTAGCCGACTTCGCCGCCCTGGTACCAGGTCGCCTCGTCGTCGGGGGCGAGCGGCAGCCGCAGCCGCAGGCGCTCGACCAGGTCGGGGTTGGAGATGTACGCCCGGCCGAAGCTCACGACGTCCGCACCGAGGTCGAGCCAGCGCTCCGCGTCCGTGAGGTCCACGCGCTTCGGTCCCATCGGCACCGACGGATTGGCCATGAACACGCCGGACCAGGCACGGCGGAGACCGAGCAGCACCTCGTCGTCCGCGGTGCCCTCGACGTGGAGGTACGCCAGGCCGAGCCGGTCCAGCGAACCCAGCAGCTCGGCGTACAGCTCAGGCACGTCCTCGTCCTGCACACCCCAGATCTGCGCGCCCGGCGACAGGCGGATGCCGACCCGTGCGGCACCGATGGCGTCGACACTCGCCTCGACCGCCTCCACCGCGAAACGGACGCGGTTCGGGATCGAGCCGCCGTAGCGGTCGGTGCGCAGGTTGGCGTTCGAGGAGAGGAACTGCGAGATCAAGTAGCCGTTGGCACCGTGCAGCTCGATGCCGTCGAAACCGCCGGCGACCGCCTGAGTGGCGGCATCGGCGTACGACCTCGCCTGCTCCGGGACCTCGTCGGTCTCCAGGGCGCGCGGGACCGGTGCAAACTGCGGCCCGCTCGGGGTGAACACCTTGCCGCGCGCGGCGACCGCCGACGGCCCGACCGGCTGCAGGCCCGTGGTGTCCGGGTGGCTGACTCGGCCGCCGTGCATGATCTGGGCGAAGATGCGACCGCCATTGGCGTGCACCGCGTGCGTCACCGGGCGCCACGAGGCGACCTGCTCGTCGGTGTGCAGGCCGGGCGTGCCGGGGTTGGACTGGCCGAGCAGGCTGGGCTGGACGCCCTCGCTGATCAGCAGACCGGCGCTCGCCCGCTGCGCGTAGTAGGTCGCCATCGCGGACGTCGCCAGGCCGCCGGCCGCTGCACGGACACGGGTCATCGGCGCCATCGCGATGCGGTTCGGCAGCTGCAGGTCGCCGAGGGTCAGGGAGTCGAACAGCGTGGTCATGTCAGTCCTTCGTCGTCAGCAGGTGTGGACACGACGTACGCTAAAACCTGACGTTGACGTCAGAGGCAAGTCCTGACCCGAAGGAGACCGGATGCGGATCGGCGAGCTGGCATCGCGCGCGGGCACCAGTGTCCGCTCGTTGCGCTACTACGAGGAGCAGGGACTGCTCGCGAGCGAGCGCAGCACGAGTGGCCAACGTCACTACGACGAGCACGAGGTCGAGCGAGTCACCTTCATCAAGAAGCTGTACGCCGCCGGCCTCACCAGCCGCACGATCGCCGAGCTGCTGCCCTGCGTCGACACCCCCAGCCTGGAGAACTCCGATGTCGCCCTCGACCGGATGACGCAGGAGCGGGACCGGATGACCGAGCACATCGCCGACCTGGTCCGTACCCGCGACGACCTTGACGCCCTGATCGCGAGGGCGCGTGCCCACCGCGCGAAGTTCGAGCCGAGGGCCGACGCCGGCTGAGCGATGACCGCGGGTCAGCCCTGTTCGAACACCGGGTCGAGCACAGCAGCGACCTTGGCCAACTGGGCGTCAAGGTCTGGTTCGCTGATGTCCTCGACGCGTTCCTTGCGTCTCCACGCTGCCCACTTGACCTGGCCGATCGCGCCGTACCCGACAACGACTGGCGTGATGGGGCGGAGTGCGACCTTGCGGTAGCGGGCGACGGCGGTCGCTGATTCGAGGAGAAGGTTCTCGTCAACACCGTGTTTCTCGGCGAGCTGCACGATATCGACGTAGTCACGCCACCTAGTGCTGGCGACCCCTCGCTCCAGGATGGTCACACCCTTCTCAGCGACACTGGTCTCGGGCGCGTACCCCAGCATCTCGATGTCGTCACCGAGGACGCGGGGAACCCTCACTCGTCGCGGCAGCGGGACAATAGGGTCTCCCGCCGAGACGTCCCAAGCCACGACGACCTTCTGGGGCCCGATGTAGCAGCTGATCCGCATCCGCATCCCGGCATACTCGGCGTCGTCGCGAATCTCGTGGACGCTGATCGTGTTCACGTCGAATCGGACGCCATCTCCCAAGTCGAGGGCCGCAATGTCCCGGACGACCTCGACGATGTGGCCCGAGGTCACGGGCCTGCCGATCGCTTCGGCGTCCACGTCCTTGGTCGGACGCCGAACCCCGTAGACAGCGAGAAGGATTCCGCCCTTCAACACGAAGTCGTCCTTGTACTCGGTCCGGCTCAGCCGGTCGAGGAACGACTCGAGGGCATGACGGGTGAGGTACTCGGCGGTTGGCGTGGGCGTACCGGTCCTGGCTCCGTCCGACCGCGCCTTGTTCTGGATCTGCCGAAAGATCGCGCCGCCTTCGATCATGTGAGTACCTCCAGCGCCTGGAGAAGTGGGCCCCTGGCTCTCGGGAGCCGGGTGGCGATGGCCATGAGTGCGGCTGGCTTGCCACCGCGTCGCAGCCATTCACGCAGAGCATCCCTACCGAGCTCGTACCCGAGGTCGCCGCGGAGTCGGAACGCGTCAGCGATGCACCGTTCGGGCGAGTAGATGCCGATATCGAGCTCCGAGCCGGGAATCGAGATGGCGGAGCGACCGAGGCCGAACGTCTCCTTGGCGAACAGGTGCCAGCTGATTGCGGTCTCTGTGGCGGGAATGCGGGACCCGCGCGGGATGGCGATATCGAGGGCGTTCGGGATCGCGTCGGTGAGATCGTGGTGGGCCAGCGCCGACGCCAGGCAGATGGTCGCATCGGGACGGCGCGTCGCCGCCTCGATCCAGTCCCAGTCTGCGGCCGACGCATCGGCGGGTCGGTAGATGCCGCGTGCGATCCGCTCGTACTTCCCGGACTGAGCCGCGCGGTAGAGGCCGCTCCGCGACATGCCCAGGTCCCGCGCCTGCCTCGGGCGCAGCGTCCCCATCTTCATAGGCTCAGCTCCTCCTGACTCAAATCGTATGCAGATAACTATACCTGTATACGTTTTGACTCAGCCGGACCCGGACACTCCGCTGGGCGTCCCGCGCTCTGACACACAGAAACGCCCCCGACCGGAGTCGGGGGCGTCTTGGTGGAGCCGCCTATCGGAATCGAACCGATGACCTATTCATTACGAGGGCTCACCTGGTGACGAAAGTGACTGTGCTGCAAGGTGATTCGTGGTGATCTCGTTGCACGGAATGATCGGCCATGACCATCCGGGGGGCGCGGGGGGTGCGCGCTTTGGCAGCGTGGGCAGAGAGAGCCACCGAACCGATAGCGGAGCATAAGAGCATGACGGATGCCCGGGTCAAGGGTGGCGTAG
Organism: Luteipulveratus mongoliensis; assembly: GCF_001190945.1. Taxonomy (NCBI): domain Bacteria; kingdom Bacillati; phylum Actinomycetota; class Actinomycetes; order Micrococcales; family Dermacoccaceae; genus Luteipulveratus; species Luteipulveratus mongoliensis. Next base: position 4,863,495 of record NZ_CP011112.1, read on the forward strand.
CCATCGCGTAGCGACACTGCCCTTGATGCGGGTTGGAGTCGTGCGGATGATCCGGCGTCGGGTCGGCGGCTCGGATGGGTGAGGACGTCTCGGTCAGGTGACCGGGGCGTTTTTGCTTCGAGCGCAGCGAGTTCGGAACACGAGCGCAGCGAGTCCTCTAATGGCGGAGCCCCGGCTTGTTGACCGTGAGCGCAGCGAGCCCCCTGGCTTTTGGCGGCGAAGCCGCGCGGCGCCGCAGGCGCCGCCTTGAGTCAGTAGAGAAACTCCTCACGAGACCTCGGCAGCGGTCGGCACTGTTGCGGGCGTCCAGCGCCATCCGAGCGCTCTCAGAGTGTCGGCCTGGGCGAGCATCACGTCGCGGGCTGGTCCACCGTCTGACGCGGCGTTCACGTCCTTGTCGGCGGTCGTCTGCTTGGGCCACTTGCGGTAGAGGATCGATGCCTCGGGCTGCATCCATCCGGGCGCTACGGCTTCAAGCGCGATGAGTAGGGCGACGTCCTCGGATATCGGCATGGCAGGCCACCCGCCGACTGCTCGAACGAGGGCAGTGTGAGCCGTGACCGTTGTGCCGATGACGGGCACGAGACCGGCCTTCTCGCCGTCGTACATGACCCGATCGGGAAGTCGTCCCGTGTTGGGGTCGCGCGGTCCCGCGACAACGCTGCCGTCAGGGAAGAGGTCGAGCGCTGGCGAGACAACCCAACCGACAGGCTCGGTCTCCAAGACGCTGATGTCCCGTGCGAGGGCACCGGGCGTCAGCATGTCGTCTGCGTCAAGGGCACGGGTGTACTTCCCGGTGACTCGGCTCATGGCAAGGGTCCGGGCTGCTGCGGCTCGTGCGTGAGGTCCGGTGCCGAACGTGACTCGTGGGTCATCGGTCGGTAGGTGTCGGGCCGGTCGGCCAGTCTCGCCATCCTCCTGGACGATCCACTCCCAGGACCAACCGTCCGGCATCTCCTGGGCCGCGATGCTGTCGTAGAGGTCGGCCAGGTAGTCGTCGATGTCCGCGAGGACGGCGGTCACGAGTGAGATGCGAGGCATGGTCAGTGCTCCCAGGGTGTGAGGTCGGTGACGTATTCGAGTCGTGATCTGTCGGCGGGGTAGTTGACCTGACCGCTGAGCACGGTTCGTCCTTCGGTGTCGATCATCTGCCCGTCTACAACCAGCATCGGCTCACTTGGTGCCATGCCCCACGCGCTGAGTTCGACTGTGGTTGCAGCTCTTGCGGTGATGGTGGCTACCGAGCGCGCTATCTCGATGCCAACCGTGCTCAGTTGGTGCTGGGTGCCACCTGGCCACGGCTCGGTGCTCTGGTCGAGCAAGTCGGGATTGCTCTCAATGAGATCGACAGGGATCGATGAGACCGACCAGGCGAGTAGTCGCCCGTCGCTGTGACGTCGGGTCTCGTACTCGCGGCGGAGTAGTTCGGTGCCTTCCGTAAAGGGCTCGTCCGGTCCGGCCTGTGTGCGGGTGTAGGCGGCTGAGAAATCGGTGTCCTTGTCGCGGATGCTCACGCCGGTCGTGGCTTCGAGCGCTCCACGTGCACGCCGGGTCCGCTCCGGCGCACGCACGAGGGCCTTCTCCTCGTCAAGCGTCACGTTTGAGTAGGTGATCGGTGTTGGCCGCTCCCGGACGGTTGGCCGTGCCCCGTTGCGCGTGGTGATGAGGGCCTGTGCGGTCAGCAGCCTGATCGCATCTCGGGCTGACGACTGCGACACGCCGTACTGCTCGCAGAGTTCGGCCAGAGAGGGCAGTACGTCACCCGGCCGTAGTTCATGCCGCTCGATCTGCATGCGGAGATCGTCGGCGATCGCGAGGTACCGGGGCCCGCTGACGGGCGTGCGCTGAGGGCTCATGCAGAAAACCTTATGACCTTGTGGACAAGGGGTCCATGACGCTGTAACGTGCGAGACGCAACCTTGTACACAAGGTCGCAAGGTCACAAGGTCTGTGGCCGCAACCAAACCCAGGAGACAAGTCATGGCTATTCAGCGTCGTATCTCGGTTCAGCACTCGGACGTCTTCCCGATGGATGCCGTCCTCAAGCCGTCGAAGGATGGGGTCGTCACGCCGGTGATCGACTTCAACGCGGAGAAGCGTGCGGATGGCTCTCGTGCGCAGCAGGTGGACAAGGAGACGGGTCTGCTGGTGTGGCAGGTCACGGTGATCGACCTGGACGTTGAGGCGGGCAAGAAGGACACCGCTCTCACGGTCAAGTTCCTCGCCCCTCAGCAGCCGATCCCGCCGTCGAACAAGTCCGGGCTGCCTTGGATTCCAGTGGAGTTCGTCGGTCTGAGCGCGCTGCCGTACGTGGATGACAACGGCAGTCGTCCGCGTATCGCGTGGTCGTACCGCGCAGAGGGCATGGTCGAGCCGGGTGCGGCTGCTGGTGGTCGTGGCTCGGCTGCGAGCAAGGCGGCTGACAACAAGGACGCGGCCTGATGTTCGGCATCGACATGGAGACTCCGCCTCCCTGGCGGGCGATGCTGCTGGTCGCAGCGGTCATCGTGGTCGGGTTCCTCGCGTACTGGGTTGCCATCTCGGTGGCCCGGTACGTGCAGGCTCCGTCCCAGGTGCGTCGCGCCAAGCGCGTGGCTCTCGTGGCTCGTGCCCGTTGGCACGCGGTCGCACAGAACACGAATCTGGCGCTGGTGGACCAGTCCCGGCGCGGTAAGACCGACATCCACGGCAAGCCGATCAAGCCGCGTGTCCGGGTGCCTCGTGCACGGTTCTACGCCACGGACTACGGGCTGCTGGTGGTCGCTCGCACGATGCCGAAGGTCGGCCTTGCGGAGTATGAGAAGGCTGCCCCGTGGCTGGCTGATGCCTGGCGCTGCCGCACCGTGGAGGTCACTCAGGACAACCCGAAGTCTGTCGAGCTGCGCGGGTTGATGGGTGAGCCGTTGTCGGTGTCCCGCCCGGCGACGTTCGATCTCGGCTCGGACTGGTCGCTGCCGCTGGGCCGTAACCCGTGGGGTCAAGACCGGTACATCGCGCTCAAGAACCTGTCAGGCATCAAGGTCGCTGGGCTGCCCGGCTACGGCAAGTCGATGCTGATGCTCGACTGGTACGCCACGCTGGCGACCTCGCCTGCGGTGCAGTTCGCGGTGTTCGATGGCAAGACCGCTGACGCCCGCTACGGCGATTGGGGACAGGTCGCTGACCGCGCGATGTTCGTGGTCGGTGATGACCCCGTGGAGGCCAACCGTCGTCTGCGGGACCTGGTCCGGCTGATCAAGACTCGCCCGGCCGCGTTGATGGCTGAGCGCGAGACACACCGGTTCTGGACGGCTGGTCCCACGGTGGCCAACCCGTTGGTGCTGGTGCTGATGGATGAGTGCCACAACTACATCGACTCATCTGGCCTGCGTGGTGAAGAGAAGGCGCTGATCGACTCAAACCAGCGGTTGATGCGCACGGTCGCCAAGGAGGGTCGCGCGCTCGGTGTCATCCCGGTTGCTGGCACGCAGAAGCAGACAGCGGACGCGATCCCGACTGCTGTGCGCGACAACCTCGAAGTGGGGGTGTGCTTCGCGGTCGCCACGCTCGAGGGAGCCTCGGCTGCTCTCGGCTCGCACATCCGTGAGGACGAGGCCAACCACCCAACCCGGTTGCGCGACAAGGAGAAGCACGTCGGCACGTGCGTCGTGACCGGTGTGCCCGGCGTGCTCGGCTTCGACCGGGTGCGCGTTGACCACGTGGACGAGCAGGCCCTCATCGCGGCCATCGCGGCCACGGTCGGGCTCCGCCGCGACGTCATCCCGTCAGACGTCCAGGACACGCCCGTCCAGGACGTCCAGGACGCTCCTGCGGCGCCTGAGACCGTGCAGGACGCTCCGGTGGTCTCGGTGGCTGCTCGGGTCAGTCAGGCCCGCCAGGAGCCGACAGAGGCCGATCTGTCGAAGATGACCGCTGCTCAGGCTGCGGCGTTCATCCGTGAGCAACAGGAGCGTGCGGCATGACCACGTTCCAGGAGTTGGCGAACTGGTCGCCGGCCGACGTGATGGCCCTCGGTGTTGACGGTGCGACGGTCGCAGCGAATGAGGAACGGCACCGGCGTGCCCTGGCGATCCTGGCCGAGTACGACCCGGACCCGGAGGACTTCGACGTCAACCCGCTACTGGCGTTGCTGATCAGCCACCGTGGCGACCTTCGAGCTGCGGCGGATGACCCCGCCCTGATCGAGCACCTGCGTTCCTACATCGGCGTTGACCCGCTGCTGGTCCAGGTGTGGCAGGACCTCGAACGCATCGCCGTCGACTCCCAGGCTCGCCCGGTGTGCGGCGGTCTGGGGGACCTGATCACCGCTGAGGTCAACGCGGTGCGTGCTCGGGCTGGGCTGTCGCTGCTGACGTCCCGGCAGGTGGCTGCCCGTCGGCTGCGAGACGTGATCCGCGAGGTCACCGCTGCGCTGGACGTCGACCGGGGCCGCTCTGACGACTCGATGGGACAGGGGTGAGCGGCCATGACTGCACACGGCATCGGTTCCGGTGGCCTCGATGATCTGGACGACCTCTCAGCGCACTGGTTGGGCCTTCCCAATGCTGACCAGGACCGGCAGGCAGGTCAGTCGGTCGAACGGGTTGCGGCTGCTGCGACGCAGGAGCAAGCAGACGCCCTAAACAACCCTCCTTCGTCTCAGATCAAGACCCAAGCCTTCACCGACTCCCCGGCTCCCGCGACTGAGCAGGATCGGGCACGGGCTACCTGGGCTGCTCGGGTCGCAGCATCACGTGAGCAACAGCGGTCCAAGGTCGACGGGCAGACCATCGCCACGACACGACCTGGCTCGATCGCTGCGGCCTGGCGTGCCCGTGCCGACAGTCCACCCGCACCGGCTGGCCAACGCTGGATGGACGGCGCTGCCTGCACGACGCGCCCGGACCTGCCCTGGACCGACGACGCTGCCGACGTCTCGCCCTGGGACGCGCTGTCCATCCGAGAGACCTGCGCGACGTGTCCGGTCCGCCTGGCCTGCGCTGCTCACGCGTACGCCCGTGGTGTGACTGGTGGTTGGTGGGCTGGTGCCGATCGCGACCCTGACGCCGCCTCGGTGCCAGAGCCGACCTGGGACCCGCCACGTAAGGACGCACCCGCTGGTGTCGAACAGGGCTGTCTGCCGCTCGACCTCACCAGACGCCAGAGCAAATCAGTCAAACCCGGCCGCAAGCGTGGACCACGGACCAAAGCCGCGGCGTCCACTTCGGCGGCAGGACAAGACGCCCGGCCCGTCGAGCCTGAACGCCAGTTTGCTGTTCTCCCAACGACATTCGGAGGTGACGCGGCATGACCACCGACGAGACGATCGCGGACTTCCCCGAACTGCCGCAGATCGTGGCCGACAACGCCTCGTGCAAGACCCGCGACCCTGACCTGTGGTTCCCGGTGCGCCGTGTGCGCCGTGAGTTGGTGGTCCAGTACGCCGCGACGATCTGCGCTGGCTGCCCTGTGCTGGATGAGTGCCGCGAGTGGGCCATCAACGCACCGGACCAGTACGGCATCTGGGGTGGGCTGGACAGGATCGAGCTGCGCCGCCGCCGCGCTGCTCGTGCTGGCGGTGCTGGCATCGAAGACGTGGCGTCCTGAGCGATGAGCACGTTCCACGGTCACGGCGAGGATGCCCCGCTGCACGTCCCCGGCCTGGACTCCCCACAGGTCCAGGCTGGGCTCGCTTCGCGGCTCGCTGACGGCTCGTTCGCCGCGTTCGAGCAGACCGCCGCGTCCGTGGGCTACTGCTCCAACCCGATCCGGCTCGTGGGCTCCTCGACCACGGTGGACACCAAGACCGGTGAGGTCGTCGGCTCGTTCAGCAGTGAGGATGCCCCACTCGGTGCGCTCTACCGGCGTTGCGGCAACCGCCGTGACCACGTGTGCCCCTCGTGCTCACGGCTGTACGCCCGCGACACCTTCGAACTGATCCGCGCTGGCGTCCAAGGCGGCAAACAGGTCCCCACCGATGTTGCTGACAACCCGTTGGTGTTCCTGACGCTCACGGCCCCGTCGTTCGGGCACGTGCACGGCGCGCGCGTCCACGGCGGACCGTGCCGTCCTCGTCGTCGTGATGACCGCACCCGCTGCGTCCACGGCCGCCCGATGTGGTGCCACGCCCGCCACGAGACCACCGATGACGAGGTCGGTGCTCCGCTGTGCTCGGAGTGCTACCGATACGACGCCCACGTGATCTGGCAGTGGTGGTCACCCGAACTGTGGCGACGCCTGACCATCGAGGTCCGGCGCGCACTGGCGTCCCGGCTCGGTGTCGCTGAGTCCCGCCTGGCCGACGTCGCCTCGGTGCAGTACGCCAAGGTGGCTGAGTATCAGGCACGCGGTGTCATCCACTTCCACGCGCTGATCCGCCTCGATGGCCCCGCCTCGGCTGGTGTCGGCTCACCCGCACCCGCGAGCCTGGACGGCAACGACCTCGCGCAGCTGCTGCGTGACGCGGTCGCACGAGTGGCGTACACCGCTCCCGCCGCACGGAACAACGACGACACGACGTATCGGCTCACGTTCGGTCGTCAGGTCGACGCGCGCACCGTCCGCGCTGGGTCCCGCACGGATGCACCCGATGGTCCGCTCACGCCCGGCCAGGTCGCGGGCTACCTGGCGAAGTACGCCACCAAAGACGCCACCGCTGCCGCTGGCACCGACCGTCGCAGCACGCCGCACCTGCGCCGGATCAAGGACGTCTGCCGGGACCTGCACGCACACGCCCGCGACCGCGAAACGTACTGTCGCGCAACGAATCCCGACCACGTCGACCCCTACCGTCTGCTCGGCAAGTGGGCTCACGCGCTCGGCTTCCGTGGGCACTTCTCGACCAAGTCACGCCGCTACTCGATCACCCTCGGTGCTCTGCGTCGTGCTCGCGTCCGCTGGCAGGCCATCGCGGCTGAGTCCCGCCGTACCGGCGACCCGATCGACACCGCAGACCTTGAGGCCCGCCTGCTCGCCGCTGACGACGAAGAGACCACCCTCGTGGTCGGTGAGTGGGCCTACGCCGGAACCGGCTGGGAAACACCCGGTGATGCCGCCCTCGCGAACGCTGCCGCTGCTCGTGCACGCGAGTACGACCAGTGGAAGGCAGACCACAAGTCCGCATGAAACCGACTGAGAGACAAGGGGATTGGCGATGAGTAACGAATCGAACGTGGCAGGCTTCCCGCGTCTGCTGACGACAGAACAGGTCGCACAGGCGTTGCAGGTCTCGCCCTCGACGCTGTGCCGTTGGCGGCAGTCTGGGCGCGGACCTCGGGCGACGTGGCTGACTCCGAGTTGCCCGCGATACCGCCAGGACGACGTAGACGCCTGGTTGATGGCGGCTGCGGCATGAGCGTGCGTAAGACACCGAGTGGTCGGTGGCGTGGGGTCGTGAAGATCGGGCGCGTCAATGTGGCCAGCAAGACGTTCGACACACAGCGCGAGGCCGTGTCCTGGGTCAACCGGGAGCGTGCTGCCATTGCCGGTGGCGTGGACCCTCGGGCCGGTAAAGCCACCGTTCGCTCGCTCCTGCCGCAGTGGTTCGAGGTGCGGGCGCTATCGGTGGCCGATACGACGTACAAGACGGATCAGAGGCTGCTGAAGGCCCTGCCGACGTGGCTGGCTGCTCGGGCCGTGAACTCGGTCACCGATCGGGAGGTGCAACGGGCGTTGGTCGCCTACACCAAGGCTGGGCGTGCGCAGTCCTCGGTCACGCGGTATCGGGCGGCGCTGTCGTCGTTCTTCGCGTGGTGCGTTCGAGAGCGTCTGATCGCAACGAATCCGGTTGCTGCTACACGGGTGCCAAGGCAGTCGGCTCCCCGCGTCGCGATGCGTCCGTTCGCTGAGTCGGAACTGGAGGCTGTCGCAGCGTCTATCGAGAAGCGCGACGAGAGGCTTGCTCGGATCGTGCTGGTGGCAGGTTGGACCGGTCTGCGGTGGTCTGAGCTGCGGGCGATCCGGGTTCGCGCATTCGTCCAGGTGCCGTTACCGCTGCTGCTGGTCGACCGGGCTCACCCTGAGGGTGTGGACGTCAAGACCACCAAGTCGGGCCGGGTACGCCGTGTGCCGATCGCGGATCGGGTGCTGCCGCTCGTGAAGGAGTTCGCCAAGGGCAAGGAGGGTGATGACCTGCTGTTCACGACCTCGCGTGGCCACCAGTTGCACGTCACGCCGTTCAAGCGTTCGACCGACTGGAAGAACACCGGCTTGGGGCACCGGGTGTACGACCTGCGGCACACGGCGGCGTGCCTGTGGCTGGCTCGTGGCGTTGATCCGGCGACCGTCCAGGCGTGGATGGGGCACTCTTCGATCGCGGTCACGAACCTCTACATCCAGCACCTGGGCTCGTCTGCCGATCGGGCTGCACTGGACCTTCTGAACGGGCCGGGGGGCGCGGGGGGTGCGCGCAAGGGCGCACAGGATGAGGAGATGGGGTCATGACCGGCGGTGTTCTGAGCGCAGCGTGGATGTGGTCACACGCTTCTGACCAGCACAAACGCCCCCGACCGGAGTCGAGGGCGTGTGGTGGAGCCGCCTATCGGAATCGAACCGATGACCTATTCATTACGAGTGAATCGCTCTGGCCGACTGAGCTAAGGCGGCACGCGTCCGCAGGATCCCCGCGAACGCGGCACGAGTATACGCACGGCCGCGGGTCACCCCGAAATCGGTCCGAGGTCGCCTCGCTGGTCGAGTAGGCGAGCCCCAGGGCGAGCCGTATCGAGACCCCGTGCCCGCGGTCGCCGGGTCTCGATACGGCTCCGCTGGCGCTCCGCCTACTCGACCAGCGTGGGCGGCTGGCGCTCCGCCTACTCGACCAGCGTGGGCGGGCAGGCGCTCCGCCTACTCGACCAGCGTGGGCGGGCAGGCGCTCCGCCTACTCGACCAGCGGTGGGGTCAGCACTTGAGGGACTTGCCGGGGTCCTTGCCGTCCAGGAGGTAGGCGTCGACGGCGTTGTCCACGCAGGAGTTGGAGCGGCGGTACGCCGTGTGGCCGTCACCGTCGTAGGAGATCAGCCGGCCGTTCTGCAGCATCGCGGCCAGCCGCTGGGACCACTCGTACGGCGTGGCCGGATCGCGCGTCGTGCCGATCACCAGGATCGGGCCAGAGCCGGCCGCAGTGATCTTCTTGGGGGCGCCCGTCGCCTTCACGGGCCAGGTGCCGCAGATCGCCGTCCCCCAGGCCAGCATCGGTCCCCAGGTCGGCGCGGTCTTGGAGAAGTCCGCCTGATCCTTCTCGTAGCTCGCAGGGTCCGAATTTCCTTGGCGGTCAAGGCAGTTCACCGCATTGATGACCTGCATGATGTTGCCGGAGTACGAACCACCGGAGCCGCGCTCGGCGTAGCTGTTGGCGAGCTTCATCAACCCGTTGCCGTCGCCACCGAACGCGCTCTTGAACGCCTGCGTCAGCGTGCCCCAGCTGCCCTGGTCGTACATCGCGGCGGCGATACCCATCGACGCCCAGCCCTCGGTGAGCTGCTTGACCTGCTCGTCGTCGGTGACCGGGATCGGCTTGGCATCGACCTGCTTGAGGAAGTCGCGGATCTTCTGCTCACCAGCCTGCTGGGTCGACCCGAGCGGGCACCCACCGCCGGCGACGCAGTCCTTCACGTAGGACTTGGTCGCGCGCTCGAAACCCTCTGCCTGACCCTTGTTCATCTCGGTGTTGGTCAGGTCGGGCGACACCACACCATCGAGCACGAATTTGCCCACGCGAGAAGGGAACTGGTCGGCGTACGTCGAACCGAGGAACGTGCCGTACGACTTGCCCAGGTAGTCGAGCTTGGGCTCACCGAGCGCCGCCCGGAGCACGTCCATGTCCTTGACGGCGTCCGACGTCGACACGTGCGACAGCAGCGGGCCGGCCTTGGTCTTGCAGGCATCGCCGAAGCCCTTCGTGCTCTTCATGAACGACCCCTCCTCGGCCTTGTCGTCCGGTGAGGGGTCCGAGCCGAGGAAGGTGTCGAGCTGCTTGTCGTCGAGGCAGGTGATCGGCGCGGACCGCTGGACACCGCGCGGATCGAAGCCGACGACGTCGTACGACTTGTGCACCTTGGAGCTGACCACGAAGTCGGCAGCCGCCGCGTAGTCGACGCCGGACCCGCCCGGGCCACCAGGGTTGACGACGAGCGAACCCTTCTTGTCACCGGTCGCCGCGGACTTCAGGACCGCGACCTCGATCGAGCCGCCGGCCGGCTTGGTGTAGTCGATCGGGACCTTGAGACCGGCGCACTTGTTGTCGCCCTCGCAGTCCTGCCAGTTCAGCTTTTGGTTGTAGAACTGCGCCAGCGCCGGGCTCGGAGGGGTGTTGGGCGCCGCGGACGGCCCACCCGTGGCACCGGCGGAGCTGCTCGAGGGCGCACCCTTGACCTCGGCGTCGCCGGTGCAGCCGGCCAGCACCGTGGCCAGGCCGATCATGCCGATGGCGGCCACGCGGCCGTACGAGGCCGTGCGGGTCGTCGTCGATGTCACCTGTCGTCTCGCTTCCGTGGGGTGCAGGTCCGCGGTAGACGCTAACCGACCCACCTGGACGAATGAGGTCAGCGAGGGAGGCGCAGCGAGATCGCCATCGCTTCGAGCGCCAGCAGCGGCGGCACGTTGGCCTCGATCCGCTCGCGGGCGGTGCCGATCGCGTCCATCGCGCCCAGCAGCTGCTCGGCACTGAGCATCTGAGCCAGCGAGCCGACCTGCTCAGCCAGGTCAGCATTGACCAGCTCGACGTCAGAGCCCGACCGGGTGATCAGCGCATCGCGGTAGATCGACAGCAGATCAATCAGCGACCGGTCGATGACATCGCGTCCGAAGCGGGTGGCGCGCGTCTTCTGCTCCTTCTCGAGAGCAGCGACCTGCGACCGGATGTGCGGTGGCTGCGTGCGTGCCTCGGGGTCGGCGCCGAGCTGCTCGAGCAGCCGCGCCTTCTCCGCCCCATCGCGCTCCGCCGAGCTGGACGACTGCTCCTGGGTGGCGATCGAGGCGAGGTCGGCGGCCGCCTCCATGGCGTCGCCCAGCGACCGGATCCGGCCGGCGAGGAGCACCGTGTCGCGGCGCCGGGTGCGCGCTCCTTCGTCACGGGCCAGCCGGCGCGCCAGACCGACGTGGGACTGAGCCGCGCGGGCGGCGTACGACGCCATGGCCGGCTCGATCCCGTCTCGCCGGGTCAGCAGGTCGGCCACCGCTGCCACGGGAGGAGTGCGGAGCCGGACGTGACGCGACCGGCTGCGGATCGTGATGATGACGTCCTCGACGGACGGTGCGCACAGCAGCCAGACCGTACGCGCAACGGGCTCCTCAAGGGCCTTCAGCAAGGCATCGGCGGCCCGCTCGGTCAGCCGGTCGGCGTCCTCGACGAGGATGACCCGCCAGGCGCCGACGGACGGACGGTGCTGCGCGAGCTGGGCGAGCTCACGCGCGTCCTTGACCTGGATGGACAGCCCTTGGGTGGCCAGGACGGTGACGTCCGCGTGGGTGCCGTCCAGCGCGGTGCGGCACTCGTGGCACGTCCCGCAACCGCCATCGGGGCACAGCAGAGCAGCAGCGAAAGCCCTTGCCGCAGTAGATCGTCCGGACCCAGGCGGTCCCGTGAGCAGCCATGCGTGGGTCATCTGCGCTGGATCGGTCACAGCGCCCTGCAGCATCTCGACCGCGTGCTCCTGGCCGATGACGTCGTCCCAGACACCTGGGCGGACCGTGATCACTGACGACCTCTTCCCAGCGCCTCGTCGACGCGATCCCGGACGATCTCGGCGATCTCGGACAAGGGCAGTGCGGCATCGACCACGAGATAGCGATGCGCCTCGGCCGCTGCCAGAGCGAGGAAGTGCTGGCGGACCCGCTCGTGGAAGTCGTCGGTCTCGCGCTCAAGGCGGTCGTGCACCTCACCGCGACGCTCCCGCCCGGTCTCCGGCGTCACGTCGAGCATCACCGTCAGGTGAGGGCGCAGCTCCTCGGTGCCCCACAGCGAAAGACGTTGCACCTCTTGAGGATCCAGGTCGCGGCCCGCACCCTGATAAGCGATCGAGGAGTCCATGTAGCGGTCCTGCAGGACGACCGCGCCACGCTGGAGCGCGGGCCGCACGAGCGTCGCCACGTGGTGTGCACGGTCGGCCGCGAACAGCAGCGCCTCCGCTCGCGGCGCCACATGGTCGCCGTGCAGCACCAGTGCGCGGATCTGCTGCCCGAGCGGAGTGCCCCCTGGCTCACGGGTCACGACGACCTCGCGGTCCTGGGTGAGCACCCACTCGCGCAGCTGCTCGATCTGAGTCGTCTTGCCCGCGCCGTCACCACCCTCGAACGCGATGAAGACACCGAGCTCGTCCGAGCCGGGGATGGGAGAGGCGGGCATGCCGCCGAGCCTAGGGCAGTCGTACGACGTCGGTTCTACAACTCCTGCCGCTCAGAGTTGGCGTAGATCGCGTCGCGCACCCACAGCGCGAATCCGGGGGCGTCGAACGAGCCGTCGTACGCCTCCGTATAGCGCGGGTCGGCGATGTACATGTCGCCGAGGTTGCGGTGGAACTGCGGTGACACGTCGTAGAACCAGCGGGTGATGTGCAGCCGATGCGCCTCGACTCCGTCCATCGCCTCCGCGCTGTCCGCAATGACGCCGTCCTTGAACAACTGGGCCAGCTGTCCCTGGATCTGGTCCGCCTCGGCCTTGATGGTGAGCCAGTCGGCCTTGGTGTAACTCTTGGTTCGGCGCTTGGACTCCTTGAACGCGTCGCTCTCACCCCAGCGCTCCCGCGCCTCCTCCTGGTAGTCCTCGTAGCTGTCGCCGAACAGCTGCTTCATGTCATCGGTCGTCATCGGTTGATCTGCCATGGTCTTCTCCAGTGCGTTGTCGATGGCTGCGACGAGACCTTCCATCTCGTCGAGCCTGGCCATGACCGCTTCACGCTGACGACGCAGATGCGTTGCCACGTCACCGGATTCGAGCAACGTCGCGATCTCGTCCAGAGGCATCTCGAGCCTTCGGTAGACCACGATGTGCTGCAGCCGGGTCAGGTCCTCCTCGGTATAGAGGCGGTATCCGGCCGACGACCGCTCGCTCGGCACGAGCAGTCCGATCTGGTCGTAGTGGTGCAGCGTGCGGACCGTGACGCCGAAGGTCTCGGCCACCTGTCCCACTGTGAGCATCTGCATCAGCTGCGTTCCCTCGGTCATGTGATCAACCGTCCAGGCTGACGTCACGTCAGGGTCAAGCCCGTTACACGACGGTTCTACGCACTTTCCTTCGAGGCCAGGCTAGGTGAGCGGGCTCCGGGGCAATAGCATCCGGGTTCATGGCGATGAACGTACGGCTGACCTCCGAGGCGGACACGGTGCTGTCGGCCATGGCCGAGCAGCAAGGCATCAGCAAGAACGAAGCAATCAATCGAGCGATCCTCGAACAAGGCAGCCGATCCGCCCACCGCGAGGACGTACGTCGCCTCGCACGGCAGACCGCCGAGGACTACGGCCGCCTCCTCAGCCGCCTCGCACGGTGACCCGCTACCTGACGACCGAGGACCTCTTCGACATCGCTGTCGAGCTCGGCAGCGACGTCGAGGTCCGTGACCTCGGCTTGCTCGACGGCGCTGCACATCGGCCTGCCGCAACGGTTTTCGGCGACGACACTTATCCCGATATCCATCTCAAGGCGGCCGTGCTGCTCGAGTCGATCGTGCGCGGGCAGCCGCTCACTGACGGCAACGAGCGCCTCAGCTGGGCCAGCACCGTGGTCTTCCTCGCCCTCAACGGGATCGTCGTGACCGCCCCGCACGACGACGCCTACGACTTGGTCATCGCCGTCGCCCAGGGCCTGCGCAGCCCGGAGGACGTCGCCGCCTTACTCCGCGACTGGTGCTGATCGCCTGAGCACCCGGTAGCCGACGCCGACTGCCAGCACCAACAGCCCCACCACGACGGAGCGCCACGGCAGCGTGGCGACGAGGCTGACGCAGCCCACCAGCCCCATGAGCTGGAGCGCCCTGGGCCACCGACGGTGCGCGCCGTCCTGGCTGTACGCCGCAGCGTTGGCGACGGCGTAGTAGAGCAGCACGCCGAACGACGAAAACCCAATAGCACCGCGGAGATCCGCGACCAGCACGAGCACGCAGACGACCGCGCCCACCGCGATCTCGGCGTGATGAGGGATCCGGTACGTCGGATGCACGGCAGCCATCCACCTCGGCAGATCTCCCTCCCGAGCCATCGCAAGCGTCGTACGACCGATGCCGGCGACGAGGGCGAGCAACGCACCGATCGCGGCCAAGGTGCCGGCGACGCGAACCACCGGCTCAGCCCATGGCCAGCCAGCTCCAGCAGCCTCCGCCAGTGGTGCCGCTGTGTGAGCCAGCCGATCCGGGCCAAGGACCGACAGGACGCTCACCGCGACCACGGCATAGAGCACCACAGCGACACTCAGGGCGGTGACGATCGCGCGCGGGATCGTACGCGTCGGATCGCGCACCTCCTCACCCATCGTGGCGATCCGGGCATAGCCCGCGAACGCGAAGAACAGCAGGCCACCTGACTGCCAGATCCCATAGATACCAACGCCATCCGTCGACCAGGCTCGATCAACGTCAGCCTGGCCACCGGCCACACAAGCGACCACGAGGACGACCAGCAGGATGAGCACGACGGCCACGATCGCGCGCGTCGCCAAGGCAGTCCGCGTGACACCGCGCAGATTCACCGCGGTGATGACCAGGACCACGCAGGCCGCCACCGGGCGTTGCCAGCCGGACGGGACGGCGTACGCCGCAGCGGTCATCGCCATCGCAGCACAGCTGGCCGTCTTGCCGATCACGAAGCACCAGCCCGCGAGATAGCCCCACCAGTCGCCGAGTCGTTGACGCCCGTAGACGTAGGTGCCACCGGACGAGGGGTACTGCGCCGCGAGCTGGCCCGAGGACGTCGCGTTGCAGAACGCCACGAAGGCGGCGAGCGTGAGGCCGAGGAGCAGCCCGGAGCCGGCCGCCTCGGCCGCTGGTGTGAATGCGGCGAAGAGCCCCGCGCCGATCATCGAGCCGAGTCCGATGACCACGGCGTCGGAGAGTCCGAGCCGACGCGCGAGGGTCGTGCTCATCAGATGGCCATGGTCGAGCTGATCTCGGCTCCGACAGCGTCGATCTCGGCACGCGACAGGGGCGGCATCGTGTCCTCCCAGACCGGCAGCATGTGGCCCATCATGTCGAGCCGGCCGATCGGTCGCGGCATGAACCACACGTGGAAGTGGGCGCCGCCGTCGCCCCATCGGTAGAGGTACACGCGGGCTACGCCGTCGAGGCTCATCAGCGCTCGATCGACGCGGGCGCAGACGGGACCAAAGCTCGCCTGATGCTCAGGCGGTAGGTCCGCGAACGAGTCGACGTGCACCGTGCTGGCGAGCCAGACCGCGCCCCGCAGGCTGGTCTGCCCAGGACTGTGCAGGCGCCACTGCTCGTCCGACCAGAGGGTCTGGGCTCGGTCCGACCACTCGCACGCGCCGCAGACGTCGCCGCCCGGCTCACCTCGCCGCGGCGGCTCGGGGACGACGAGCTCGCACGGCTCGCGCACGGTCAGGGGTTCGGCGTACGGCAGTGACATGACTGGACCTCCAGTGAAGGAATGTTGGGTTCAGCGTCGTCCGTACGCCGGTGGCGCCACTTGATCGATCTTGCTCAGCAGCGACGAGGGTCGGCTTCCGTCGAGGCCCGTCGTGCGACGGCGAGGAACCGCCCCGACTGATCGTCGAACGAGCGCGCCATGGTGGTGATGTCCTCTCGCAGGCGCTGTGCGTCGCGGCGTCCCTCTAGCGCGAGGTCGTCCACTCGTTCGAGGAGGAGGCGCGCCGTCGTCTCCTGCCGCGCACGCCAGTCAGGCGTCTCGTCGTACCGCTCGACCGTCAGCCCGGCACTCTCGAGGACGGGACGATGGTCCTCGACCTGCGGCGGTCGACCCGCCGGTTGGCGGGCGTAGTCCCACGACGTGAGGACGAGACAACCACCCGGCCTCAGGACCCGCGCGATCTCGGCAGCCGCGAGCGCCTTGTCCTGAGCAAAGAGCAGCGCATCGATGCTGACGACCGCGTCGACCGAGTTGCTCTGCAGGGGAATCGCCTCGAACGAACCAGCCAGGCAAGCCGTACGACGATGTGCGGTCTCCGCACGACCCTTCGCGAGGTGCAGTGCCGTCGTGTCGGCGTCGACCGCGACGAGGTCGGCGCCCACAGACGCGCTGAGCCACAGGCCGGGACCGCCTGACCCGCAACCGAGGTCAGCGACTCGGCCAACACCTTCATGCAGCAGCACGCCTCGTATCTGCTCCAGCTCGGTGCGACTGGTCCAGCTGTAGACGTCGAGACCATCGGGATACTCCGGCCCCATGGCTTCGCGCCAGACCTGCTCCGTGACCGCCGAGCGCGGCGACCACACGGCTCCACCGACGGGCGCCAGCCACGCAGCGTCCGTCATGCTCATCCGTTCGGCTGCCACTCGTCGCGCAGGATCGCCAGGTGGAGGTCGTCCCACCAACGCCCGTCCTTGCCGAGCACGGCCTGCACCGACCGCCCCTCCACGCGCATCCCCAGTCGCTCGAGCAGACGGCGTGAGGGCTCGTTGTCGGCGAACACGTCGGCCGTCACCCGCCGTAGGTCGAGGGTCCCAAAGGCTATGTCCAGCAACGCTTTTCCGACCTCGCCGCCCCAACCTCGGCCGTGAAAGTCCTGGTGCAGGCTGTAGCCGACCACACCCTCCCACTCGGCGGTCTCGGCCCCGACGGTCCGGGCCGGCCGGAACCCGATCATCGCGTCACCGCGGACGGCTCCGTCGCTCCGATCCACGACTGCCAGTGCGACCATCGGGTGATCGGCGTCCGGCTGCATCCGGCTCAGACTGCTGGCGATCCGCTCCTGGACATCGTCACGACTCATCGCGCCACGACCCGTGTAGTGCTGCACGCTCGGATCTGAGCGATAGGTCAGTAGTGCATCGACGTCATCGGCGGCAATCGGCCTGAGGAGCAGCCGTGGAGTGCGAATCGGCCACTCGACCGACCGTACGCTCGGAGACGCCTGACCGAGGACCATGCGGCTCATGCTGCCACGCGGGTGAGGACCACTCCGTCAGAATGCGGGCGCGGTCCGCGCGAAGATGCCGAGGGCGTCGTACGCGATCCACGAACCCTGGTCCTTCACGATCTCGAGGATGTTTTCGCCAGCCACGAAAAGGCCTCTGCGCAAAGAACGTTCGATGTACGCCGGTCCCGCACCGTGGCCAGGCACGTCCCCACCCGCCGGGGTCTCCGGTGGCTCGACCTCGTCGGCGAAGATGAGCGGGTCCAGACGCCTGCCGTTGACCAGCAGACCGGCCGCGCCCGCGCGAACCGGGTGGCGATCGGTGAGCCAGAGGGCGAGGTCGAGGTCGTCTTCGGGCTGCTCGTCCAGCCAGAACCGCAGGCGGAAGCGGTGACCGCGCCGGCCGGCCCAGGCGTCGTCAGGTCCGGGCTGCAGATAGCTCCAGGACGTGTCAGCACGATCGCGGCCGTGGGTGAAGTCGACATCGGCGGGGAACACCGACTGATAGCGCACGAATCCCGACGGGGACAGCGCGAGCTCAAGGCCCTGCCCGTTGAACGAGCCAACGGTGGCGACGGGATGTCCCGTGACGGTGACCGACGTCCTCGAGGTGGCCTCGACGGCATCGCTCGCGGCCTGAACGGCGCCGGCCCGGTCCAGCGCCTGCACGAGGTACTCCCAGCGCTCACCTTGAGGCGCAAGCCCGTGGTGCAGGAACAGTGGCTCGCGCACGGTGGCGAGCAGATGGTCCTCGGACGGCCGAAGCCTGGGCGCCGGTGACTTGTGGACCCGCTGCCCGTGCACAGTGAAGGAGGCAGCATCGAAGCTGCCGGGCTGCTGCCAGGTGAGGCTGATCCGGCGTACGTCCCCCGACGCACGGGCGGGCAGCAGAGCAGATGCCCGCGGGGCACGATGGGGCGGCGCGAGAGCCATCGCCGATTCCCCTCCTGTGCCGATACCTGTACGTGTGGTTGTTCGTACTCTCGCTGTCCAATGTGGCCGTGATGCGACCTCTCGGTGTCTTGAGAGTGACCTTTGCCACGGATCGAGACCACGTAAGTTCGGTGTCATGAGCCAGGACAACCCCGCCATCAGCCCCGAAATCGACCGCGAGCTCACGCGACTCGCGACGAAGCGCCAGGTCGAGGGCCGTGTGCCCGGCCTCCTGTCAGCAGTCGCGAGGGACGGAAAACTGTTGTGGTCAAAGGGAATTGGCGCAGCAGAACTCAGTCAGCCGGATGTTGCTCCCGGTGTGGACACGCACTTCCAGGTCGCGTCCAACACCAAGACCTTCACCGCCGTGATGGTCATGCAGCTGCGCGACGAGGGACGCCTGACGCTGGACGACACGGTCGACCAGCACATCTCCGAGACCACTCATCCGCAGGTCACCATCCGCCAGCTGCTGGCGCACACGACAGGCATGCAGCGAGAGCCCGTGGGGGACGTTTGGGACACTCTGGACTTCCCGGACCGCGAGGGCCTGGTGGACGGCTGGAACCAGGCCGAGCGCATCATGCGCCCCCACACCCACTGGCACTACAGCAATCTCGGCTACTCCATCCTCGGCGAGATCATCGCGCGGCTCGACGGCCGGGAGTGGGGCGACAGCCTGCAGGCCCGGCTCCTCGACCCTCTCGGCCTCGCACGCACCGGGCTCAAGCCGACCGGCCAGGTGTCCGGCACGTACTTCGTGCCGCCGTTCACCGACGTACCGGTCGAGGAGCCGCGCCTCGGCAAGGGCGCGACGGCGCCCGCCGGCGGCATCTGGAGCACCGCCTCGGACATGGCGGCCTGGCACGGCTTCCTCGCCGCACCGGATTCGCAGGTGCTCAGCCCTGACACCATCGAGGAGATGTGCCAGCCGCAGATCGTCGCTGACACGACCGGCTGGACGCTGGGCTGGGGTCTTGGCCTGGAGATCGCCCGGGTCAACGGTCGTACGTGGGTGGGCCACACCGGCGGCCTGCCCGGCGCGATCACCGGCATGTTCACCGAGCGCGCGTCGGCCACGACCGGTCTGTCCTTCATGAACGCCACCAACGCCCCCGATCCGCGCGCTGTCGCGGTCGACGCCGCCGACTACGTCCGGGAGCACGCGCCCGCTCCCCTGACGACCTGGAGCCCCGGCACGTCGCAGCCCGCCGAGCTCGTGCCGCTGATCGGCCGGTGGTACTCCGAGGGCACGGGATTCACGTTCGTCATCAAGGAGGGTCACCTCGAGGCACGCATCGACGGCCTGCCCGCCGTCCGTCCGTCGTCGGTGTTCGAACGCGTCGCGGATGACGTCTACCGCACGGTCGCCGGCCGGGAGAAGGGTGAGCTCCTGCAGGTACGCCGTCACTCCGATGGCTCCGTACGCCAGCTGAACTGGGCGACGTACCGCTTCACCCGTGAGCCGCTCACGTTCGGCGACACCGTCCCCCAGCACTGATCGGGACAGCGAAAAGGCCCGGATCCCAACGGGATCCGGGCCTTTGCGTTGGTCTGGACTACTTGCTCCAGGTCACGTCGATCGTGCCGCCGGGAGCGAAGACCACGTCGGTGATGGTGTCGCCGGTGATCTGGTAGGGCTCGCAGCCCTGGCCGGTCTGGCCGACCGCGAGGGCCTTGTCCTCGTTTTCACACGCCTTGTCCGCGTCACCGGAGAGGATGAGCTTCTTGCCCTCCTGGCCGGGCGCGAGCTTCGGGGTGAACATGAAGCTGTTGACGTCGCTGGCGTCGAAGCTGCTGCCCGACGCCTTGCCGATGTTGGTGACCTCGTAGCGCAGGTAGTAAACCTTGCCGTTGGCCTTGTTGAGGTTGGCCGCGGCGTAGACCGAGTCGGGTGCGATCTCGAGCGACTTGGCGGTCAGCTTGTAGGAGTCGTCGGAGGACTCGTCGCCCTCACGGACCACGGCGGGCTGGCCGAACTTCAGCTTGGTGCCCTTAGTGGCGACCTGACCGTCGCCGGAGCCGGCAGAGCCGCCGTCCGTGGCGGTCGAGTCGGAGCCCGTGGACTCATCGGTGGGTGCAGCGGTCTCGGAGCCAGCGGGGGCTCCGGTGCTGGAAGCGGTGGATCCGCCGTTGGTCGTGCCGGCGGCGGGCGCCTCGTCCTGGCAGGCGCTCAGACCGAAGGCTCCGGCGAGCGCGAGGGCGACGACAGCCGCGCGAGCGGCGCGGGTGGGGTGGGACATGAGTTGGTGCTCCTAATGCGGTGAGCCGTTGCTGGGTCGGGTGTGCGACGGCGTACGCCATCGCGGGGTTCCATGTGTCCGCAGGGCTCAGGGAGCCACCGGCGAGCGGGGAACCGCAGTTCGGAGTTATACGACGGCCGAACCGCCTTCCGGATCGTAGCCGCCCGAGCATGGCGCACCGCGCTCCGGCGTCTGCGGACCTTGCAGGAAGTCTTTGACGAACGCCGCGACATGGGGGTCGCGCACGTCCTGCACCTCGAGCTGCTTGCCCCACGCGGTGAGTACGACGGGGGTCTCCTGGTCGGCGTACGGCGACATGAGCATGTAGGGCTGACGAGCCAGCGTGCGAAGCACACCGAGGTCGGCTTGGCTCAGGACATTGGGTTTGTAGGTGATCCAGACGACGCCGTGCTCCAAGGAGTGCACGGCGTTCTCGTTGGGGATCGGTTTGTCGTAGATCCCGCAGTTGATCCAGAGCGGGTTGTGGTTGCCGCCGACCGGCGGACTCTGCGGATAGTGCACCGTGCCGCTCGTGTGATTGCGGCTGGGCACGGGATAGGTCTTGACGACGCTCGCTGCGCGAGGCGGAAGCGTCGCCGAGGGAGCCTCCTGCTGGCAGGCGCTCAGCGCGAGAACGCCTGCTACAGCAGCAGATACGGCCGTTGCACGACGTGCGCGAACGACGTACATCATCTGGCTCCCCCCGGAGTTCGGTCCTCAGGCCTTCTTGGCCGGCGTCTTCTTGGCGGTCTTCTTCGCAGTCTTCTTGGCGGTTTTCTTCGCGGCCTTCTTGACCGGACGCTTGCGCGTGGTCGGACCCTTGGCCCGCTTCTCAGCGAGCAGCTCGAAGCCGCGCTCGGGCGTGATCGACTCGGGGTCGTCGTCCTTGCGCAGCGTGGCGTTGGACTCACCGTCGGTGACGTAGGGGCCGAAGCGCCCGTCCTTGACCACGACCGGCTTGCCGGACACCGGGTCGTTGCCCAGCTCCTTCAGCGGCGGCGTGGCCGCACGGCCACGCTGCTTGGGCTGGGAGTAGATCTGCAGTGCCTCTTCGAGGGTGATGTCGAACAGCTGCTGCTCGGTCTGCAGCGATCGGGAGTCGGTGCCCTTCTTGAGGTAGGGACCGTAGCGGCCGTTCTGCGCCGTGATCTCGATCGGCTTCTCGACCTCGTTGCCCTCGTCGTCCTTGACGATCTCGGTGCTCATGCCGACGACGCGCGGCAGGCTCAGCAGCTTGAGCGCGGTGTCGAGGTCGATCGAGGCCAGGTCCATGTCCTTGAACAGGCTGGCGGTCCGGGGCTTGGCCTTGACGACCTTCTTGGCGCGCTTGGGCTTCTCGCCCTCGACCGGGGCCGGTGGTGGCGGGTCCTCCGGCAGCACCTCGGTCACGTAAGGGCCGTAGCGGCCGGCCTTGGCGACGATGTCGCGGCCCGTCGCGGGCTCCTGGCCGAGCACGCGACCGTCGTCGTCGGCGGCCTCGAGCAGCTCACGAGCCATGGCCGGCGTCATCTCGTCGGGCGCGATGTCGTCGTTGATGGTCGCGCGACGCGGTGTCGTCTTGGCGGCCGCGACCTCGTCGGTGACCTCACCAGTGGCCGGGTCCACGCCCTGCGGCACGGTGTCCTCGACGTACGGACCGTAACGACCCACGCGTACGACGATGCCGTCGCCGATCTCGATCGTGGAGATCCCGCGGGCATCGATGTCGCCCAGGTGGTCGACCAGGTGACGCAGACCCTCGGCCGTCGTCGCCTCGTTGCCGAAGTAGAAGCGGCTCAGCCAGGCCACGCGGTCGTCGCTGCCGGCCGCGATGTCGTCGAGGCCCTCCTCCATCGATGCGGTGAACTCGTAGTCGACCAGCGTCGGGAAGTGCTCCTCGAGCAGGCGAGTGACGGCGAAGGCCAGCCAGGTCGGGACGAGAGCGTTGCCTCGGGTGCCGACGTAGCCGCGGTCCTGGATCGTGCCGACCGTGGCGGCGTAGGTCGACGGTCGGCCAATCCCCTTCTCCTCCATGGCTTTCACGAGGGTCGCCTCGGTGTAGCGCGGGGGCGGGCTGGTCGTGTGGCCGTCGGCTTCGGCGCGCAGCACCTCGAGGCCCAGGCCCTCGGCCATCTTGGGCAGGCGACGCTCCTGGTCGGCGTCATCGCTGTTGCGGGTGGCGTCGCGGCCCTCTTCGTAGGCGGCCAGGAATCCGCGGAAGGTGATGACCGTGCCGCTCGCGGAGAACTCGGCCGTCTTGGCAAAACCGCTCGACTCGACCGGGACGCTCAGCTTGACCGTCGCCGTCGACCCGCGGGCGTCGGCCATCTGGGAGGCGACGGTGCGCTTCCAGATCAGCTCGTAGAGCGCGAACTCGTCACCGCGCAGCTCACCGGCGACCTGGGCGGGCGTACGGAAACGGTCGCCGGACGGGCGTACCGCCTCGTGCGCCTCCTGAGCGTTCTTGGACTTCTTCTCGTAGCGGCGCGGGCTGTCCGGGACGTACTCGGCGCCGTAGAGATCCCGCGCCTGCTGGCGGGCTGCGGTGAGAGCCGACTCCGACAGCGTCGTGGAGTCGGTACGCATGTAGGTGATGTAGCCGTTCTCGTAGAGCCGCTGAGCCACGCGCATGGCGTTCTTGGAGGACAGACGCAGCTTGCGGCTGGCCTCCTGCTGCAGCGTCGACGTCGTGAACGGTGCGGACGGCCTACGGGTGTAAGGCTTTTCCTGGACCGAAGAGACCGTGGCGCGCGACTGCGCGACCGACTCGGCGAGCGTGGTGGCTCGCGACTGGTCCAGGTGGACGAGCTCGGCGCTCTTGAGCTGACCGCGGTCGTCGAAGTCGCGACCGATCGCGACGCGCTTGCCATCGACGCCGGAAAGCCTTGCGGCGAAAGCCTGTCCGGCCGACTCGGGACGGAACTCACCCTCGACGTCCCAGTAGGAGGCCGCGACGAACGCCATGCGCTCACGCTCGCGCTCGACCACCATGCGGGTGGCCACGGACTGCACACGACCGGCCGACAGGCGAGGGCGGATCTTGCGCCACAGGACCGGGCTGATCTCGTAGCCGTAGAGGCGATCGAGGATGCGGCGGGTCTCCTGGGCATTGACGAGACGGTCGTCCAGGTCGCGAGTGCTGTTGGCAGCGCGCTGAATTGCTTCCTTGGTGATCTCGTGGAACACCATGCGCTTGACCGGGACCTTGGGCTTGAGAACCTCGAGCAGGTGCCACGCGATGGCCTCGCCCTCGCGGTCCTCATCCGTTGCGAGGTAGAGCTCGTCGGAGTCCTTGAGGAGGCGCTTGAGCTCCGAGACCTTCTTCTTCTTGTCGGCGTCCACGACGTAGTAGGCGTCAAAGCCGTTGTCGACGTCGACCGCGAACTTGCCGTAGGGACCCTTCTTCATGTCCGCGGGCATCTCGGACGGGGTCGGGAGGTCTCGGATGTGGCCGACGCTGGCATCCACGACGTAGTCGGAGCCGAGGTACTCGCCGATCTTCTTGGCCTTGGCCGGAGACTCGACGATGACAAGTTTGCGAGGCACGAATGATGCTCCTGTTCTGGTCTGGCACGTGCAGCGGATTCGTCGCTGCTCCGACGTGAGACCGCTAAGACCATAAGGCCTGGCTGAGCCGTTCCCATGCCGAGGCTCGCTAGTTGACGTCTAGTTGAACGTTAAATCGTGCGGGTTTAGGCTCGGTTCATGAGCGATCGCCTGCCCGTCGTCTACCTCAGCCATGGCGCGCCGCCCCTTGCGGACGACGAGCGCTGGACGGGCGAGCTCGCCCAGTGGGGGCAGGATCTGCCTCGGCCGAAGCGCGTCCTGATCGTGTCTGCGCACTGGGAGGCCGCTCCGGTCACGCTCTCCTCGACCACGGGCGCTCCCCTGCTCTATGACTTCTGGGGCTTCCCGCAGCACTACTACGAGGTGACGTACGACGCGCCCACGGCGGGCGACCTCGCGGACGAGGTCGCGGGACTGGTCCGGCAGCCCGGCGTACCCGTCGAGCGCGATGAGACGCGCGGACTGGACCACGGGGCGTACGTCCCGCTCAAGGAGATGTACCCGGACGCCGACATCCCGGTGCTCCAGATGTCCATGCCGACGCTCGACCCGCAGGAGCTCTTCGCGCTCGGCCAGCGGCTGGCTCCCCTGCGCGACGACGGCACCCTGATCGTCGGGTCCGGCTTCACGACGCACAACCTGCGCTGGTTCAACCCGGGCGCGCCGGCAGACGCGGCGCCGCCGACGCCGTCCTCGGAGTTCGACGCCTGGGCGGCTGAGTCGATGGCCTCGGGTGACGTGGATGGACTGATGGACTTCCTGCACCGGGCGCCGGCGGCACACGAGGCGCACCCGCGGACCGAGCACTGGGCGCCGCTCTACGTCGCCCTCGGAGCGGCCGGCGGCGCTGCCTCGACGAGCGTGATCGACGGGTTCTGGTACGGCCTGTCCAAGCGCTCCTGGCAGCTCGCCTGACGCTCACACGCCCTCGCCGAGAGGCAAACCGATCGCTTCAGAGGCAAACCCCTGAGGTACGCCTCTCGAGCGTTTGGTTTGCCTCTCGCCGGGCGTTGTCGGACTGTCGTGGCACGGTGCCGACGTGGATATCCGTGAGCTGACCGCGCAGGTCGAGCAGATCTCGCAGACGTACGCCTCTCGTTTCGACATCACGCGGGACGACAACTGGCAGATCCTCAAGCTGCACGAGGAGGTCGGCGAGCTCACTCAGGCGCATCTGATGCGTCAGGGTCAGGCGCGGCAGAAAGGGCTCACGCCGGAGGCGATCGACGCGGCGTTCCGCGAGGAGGTCGCAGACGTGCTGAGCCAGGTGCTGCTGCTGGCCCACCATCACCGCATCGACGTCGAGCAGGCCATCGCCGACAAGTGGCTGATCTGGAAGGACGTCTCACCCCGCCCGGAGGATGTCCTCCCTCACGAGGCGTAGTCGCGCGCTCACTGACTCGGTAACTCGGGGCTGCCTTCGGCGCGTCAGCCACTCATGCCGCTGAACGGGTTCAAGACCTGCGCGCCCGTGTGTTCCATGTCGGCCGCGTTCCTCGTGACCAGCGTGAGCCCACTCACCACGGCCGTCGCCGCAATGAGTCCGTCCGCGACCGGGATGGTCTGCACGGCATTCATCCGTCTGCCCCACTCGTCAGCGATTTCCGCCGAGATCGGGATCGCCCTGTCGGCATACTCGGTTCGAAGGACCCTGAACCAGCGCTCCAGCCGGGCAGCCTGCACGACGTCCCTGCGGCGCAGACGCTCGATCCCATCGCGGATCTCGCCGAGCGAGATCACACTGATCCACATCTCTTCTGAGGCGATGTCGCCGAACCACTGCACGACGCCGACATCCGGGTAGCGGCGCCTTAACTCCGACAAGACATTCGTGTCGAGGAGGAAGGTCACCCCAGATCAACCTCGCGCGGCAGCGATCGCGACCGCTCGATCACTAGATCGTCATCATCGAGCAACGGCTCCGCGCGCAGAAACTCCGCGAAGGTCAGCGCTCCGCGCTGCAGCCGCCGGTACTCCTCGATGTCGAGGACGACGGCTACGTCCTGGCCGTGCTTGGTCACGACCTGCGGCGCATCGTGCGCAGCGCGCAGCACTTCGCTGAACCGCTGCTTCGCTTCTTGGACTTGCCAGCTCATGTCGATCACCTCGCGGTCCAGTCTGACGACTTCTGTCCAGTCTGTCTAGATTTCTGGAGGCGGTCTCGATACGCCTCCGCTAGCGCTCCGGCTACTCGACCAGCCGGTTGGGAAGGTCCGGCTACTCGACCAGCCGGTTGGGAAGGTCCGGCTCCTCGACCAGCGGTGGTCCGCTACTCGACCGGCGGGGCGACCAGCAGGCCGTCGGCGATCAGGTCGCGGATCTGCGGAAGTGCTTGCGTACGAACGGCTTCCGGGCTTGCATCGACCAGTGAGGCGATCGCATCCAACGCCTGACCTGCCGTGAGTGAGCCATCGCAGACCGAGAGGTACGCCGACAGCACGGTGTCCGCACGGAACGCCCGCCCCAGCCCGCCACCCTGGCGCACCACGATCACGGTCGGGTCGTCCGCACCGGGCGCACCGTGCCGCTCCTCGGTCACGTCGGCCGCACACTGCCACGCGGTCGCGAGCACACCAGCGTCGCCGTGCTCGGCCAGCCACGCGCGAGCGGCCAGACCGGCCGCGACCGATGGACCCATGGGCGCCGCCACCGATCCGGTCGACTCGACGAGATTCCGCCAGGGCTCGCGAGCCCCGACCGGGCGCTGGAGCGTGATGACACCGAAGCCGATCTCACCGACACCGCGACGGTCGAAGTCGGCCAGCCAGCCGGCGTACATCTCCTCGAATCCTTCAGTGCCCGAACGGTGTCCGCCGTCTCCGGCCCACAGCTCGGCGTACTCAGCGGGGTCCTGCACATCGCGCTGAATCACCCACGCGTCGAGGCCGGTGCCGTCCAACCAACCGTCGACGACATCCCGCCAGGCGCCACCGAC
The DNA here is from genome assembly GCF_001190945.1 of Luteipulveratus mongoliensis. Taxonomy (NCBI): domain Bacteria; kingdom Bacillati; phylum Actinomycetota; class Actinomycetes; order Micrococcales; family Dermacoccaceae; genus Luteipulveratus; species Luteipulveratus mongoliensis. The sequence goes on from NZ_CP011112.1 coordinate 4,890,169, forward strand.
CGGGACCTCCCAGTTGCCGAGCAGCTGCGCGATCCCACCGGGAGCCAGGTGGGATCCGACCTGCCGGATGAGGTCCTCGACGACGGCATGCCCGACCTGGCCGCCGTCGCGGTACTCGTAGGTCGGCATCGTCTCGGTTCGAGGTGTGATGACGAACGGCGGATTACTCACCACGAGATCGAAGGTCTCGCCCGCGACCGGCTCGAGCATGTTGCCGGCCCGGATGTCCCAGTCCAGTCCGTTGAGCGCCGCGTTGAAGCGGGTGATCGCCAAGGCTCGCTCCGACACGTCGGTCGCGACCACGGTCGACGCGTGCTGAGAGAGGTGCAGCGACTGCACCCCGCAACCGGCGCCGAGATCGAGCGCCCGGCCCACGGGCGCGCGTACGGTCCAGGAGGCCAAAGTCGTTGAGGCGCCACCGATTCCGAGCACGTGATCGATCGAGAGGGGTTGTCCGGTCATGGACTCGGTGAGGTCGGACAGCACCCACCACTCGCGCTCGTCGTCGCCGTAGGGCCGCAGATCGAACAGCGTCCGAACCTGTCCGCGCTCGACCGCTACCAGCCCGGCGCGTACGAGCCGGTCGACGTCCCAACCCGCGAGCACAGGATCGAGCGCCTCGGCGGGCACGGAACGACCGAGGGCGAAGAGGCGCACGAGTACGCCAACCGGTGCGGTCGTCGTACGGGTCACCAGGTCTGCGGGCACCACCTGCTCGCGGTGCAGTGCACGGCTGGCGCGCTCACCGAGACAGTCGCGGATGCCGTCCAGCGTGAAGCCGGCGTCCCGGAGGGCGTCGCGCAGCGAGATGAGCTCCGCGCCCGCCCGCGGGACACCGGCCATCAATCACTCAGCTCATCAGGTTGCCGAGGAGGCCACCCTGCTGCTGCTGACCACCCTGAGCGGGGGTCCACTCGCTGGGCTGCACGACGACGAAGCCCGGGCCGTGGAAGGCGTACTGGAAAGCCTCACCCGAGCCACCGCGCAGCATCGACTTCATGTTCATGCTGTTGACGACCTGCGGCACCAGGTTGGCCGACCAGGCGACCGCAGCCTGCACGTCGACGTAGGTCGGCTGCTGCGAGCAGTCGAGCACGACGGGCTGGCCGACCGCGTGCAGCGCGACCGTGCCCTGTCCGTTGAGCACCATGTTGAACAGACCGCCCGACATCATGCCGGCGCCCTGGACCCGCTTGATGTCCCAGTCGATGGCGGAGTCGAAGGCCAGCAGGTTGCGGCCGTTGACCGAGATGCCGTCGCCGGTGAGGTCGACCAGGAACACGAAGCCGGCCTCCGAGGCGAAGAACACCTCGCCCTGCCCCGTGACCCGCATCAGAGGCACGTCCTCGCTGGTCACGACCTTCTTGAGGAGCTTGCCGACCGAGCCGGCGCCCTCGTGGTTGAACGTGACCTGGCCCTGGAAGGCGACCATCGCGCCCTTCACGGACAGCACGTCCGGGCCGAGGGAGACCCGCAGCATCTGTGGGTTCTGAAGTCCGAACCGGTTCTGGCTCTGGACCTCGAGGTTCTGCTGATCGAAAAGACTGCTCTGCATGTTCGCCCCTTGTGTTGTCGTACGACGCCCCAGGCCAACGCTTGTGCGTCGGGTCAGCGTTCCCCGGCCATGTCGGCCAGGCCTTCTTCGACGGTGGGATAGATCCGGAACACCTTGTCCAGGCCGGTGATCTCGAAGTTGCGCAGCACGCGTTCGCTGCTGATGACCAGGCGCATCTCGCCGTCCTGGACCCGAACGGTCTTCAGCCGCCCGACCAGGACGCCGAGTCCCGTCGAGTCCAGGAACGGGACGTCCGTGAGGTCGGCCAGCAGCTTGGTCTTACCTGATGCGATGACGTGGGACAGCTCGTCCCGCAACGTCGGAGCGCTGAACACATCGACCTCACCGGCGAGACGTACGACGGTCACGTCGCCCTCGGCTCGAGTGGTCACGGTCAGGTCCACGATGCAGCTCCTTCGTCTTGGGTGATCCTGAACACTAACGACCCCGGCCAGGTCAAGCACATAGCGTGTCCTGTCGATGGATACCGGACGCCCAGATCAGCGCGCCGAGGGCTTCGACCCGGCGCAGGCGCTCGGACGTCTCGTCGAGGGTGTCGGCACCGGCGAGCTGCTGCACGTCCAGGACCTGCCCGAGCGCCTGGAGCAGACCGCGGCGTGGCCGGAATGGGTCAATCCGCAGGTCGCGGCGGCCGTGCGCGGCACCGGCATCGACCGTCTCTGGACCCATCAGTACGACGCCGCTGAGCTCGCGCACGACCGTCACCACGTGGTCGTCTCGACCGGCACGGCGTCCGGCAAGAGCCTCGCCTACCTGCTGCCGATGCTGTCCGCGGTGGCCGACGGCACGTCCGCGGCTTCGGGTCGCGGGGCGACGGCGCTCTACCTCGCGCCGACCAAAGCCCTGGCCGGTGACCAGCTGGCCCGGATCGAGTCCTTCGCGGTGCCGGGAGTCCGGGCGGCGACGTACGACGGCGACACCCCTCCCGACGAGCGCCGCTGGATCCGCGAGCACGCGCAGATCGTGCTGAGCAATCCTGACCTGCTGCACCACACGCTGCTGCCGAACCACGAGCGGTGGGCGCCATTCCTGCGGTCGCTGCAGTACGTCGTGGTCGATGAGTGCCACACCTATCGCGGCGTCTTCGGGGCACACCTGGCGTCGGTTCTGCGGCGGCTGCGACGGGTGGCGGCGCGCTACAAGTCCGACCCGACGTTCGTGCTCGCGTCTGCGACGGTGGCCGACCCGGCAGGGCACGCGTCCACGTTGGTGGGCGAGCCCGTACGCCCGGTGTCGGTCGACGGATCTCCGCGCGCTGCAATGACTTTCGCTCTCTGGCAGCCTGGCCCTCCCCCTGGCGGCCCGCCCGATGGGGCTCGTCGGAGCGCGGTGGCCGAGTCGGCGGATCTGCTCACCTCATTGGTCGGGTCGGGCGTGCAGACGCTGGCCTTCGCGCGGTCCCGAGTGGGCGTCGAGGTTGTCGCCGAGATGGCGCGTGACCGACTCGCGTCGTCGTCTCCCGGGCTGGAGACCACCGTGGCGGCGTATCGCGGTGGTTACCTGCCTGAGGAGCGCCGCGACCTCGAACGATCGTTGCGCGACGGGACGCTGCGCGGGCTCGCGGCGACCAACGCGCTCGAGCTCGGCATCGACGTGAGCGGGCTGGACGCCGTGGTGCTGGCCGGCTGGCCGGGCACCGTCGGGTCCCTGTGGCAGCAGGCCGGTCGGGCTGGTCGCAGCGGTCAGCGGTCGCTCGTGCTGTTCGTCGCGGCCGACGACCCGCTCGACACCTATCTCATCCATCACCCGGAGATGCTGCTCGGACGGCCGGTCGAGGCCTCGGTGGTCGATGCCGAGAACCCCTACGTCCTCGCGCCGCACCTGGCCGCGGCGGCGGCCGAACTGCCGCTGACCCCGGCCGACGAGGTCTACTTCGGGCCGACGATGCGGCCGCTGATCGACACGCTGGTCGAGCGCGGGGTGCTGCGCCGGCGACCGCGCGGGTGGTTCTGGGCGCGTGACGACCGGCCCGGCGATCATCTCTCGTTGCGTGGGACAGGCGAGCCCGTCGTACGGATCGTCGAGAACCGCACCGGCCGCGTCCTCGGAACGGTCGACGCGGAACGTTCGCACCGCGCCGTCCACACCGGCGCGGTCTATGTGCACCAGGGGCAGACGTACGTCGTGTCCGACCTCGACCTGTCCGACGGCAGCGCGCACGTCACCGCCGGCGACCCGGGCTGGTCGACGATGGCGCGCTCGGTGAGCGCGTTCGACATCGTGGCGAGCGAGCGGCGTACGACATGGGGTCCGGTCTCCCTGCACTTCGGCACCCTGGACGTACGCACGCAGGTCACCTCGTTCCTGCGGCGGCTGCCCTCGGGTGACGTCATCGGCGAGCACCCGCTCGACCTGCCCGAACAGCGGCTGAGGACTCGCGGCGTGTGGTGGACGGTCAACCCTGATGCCCTCGAATCTGTTGTTACAGAAGAGGATTGGCCCGGAGCGCTGCACGCGGCCGAGCACGCCTCGATCGGAATGCTGCCGCTGGTCGCCCAGTCGGATCGGTGGGACATCGGCGGCGTCTCGACTGCTCTGCATCCGGACACGGAGCTGCCGACGGTGGTGGTCTACGACGGCTATCCGGGAGGGGCCGGGTTCGCCGAGCGGGGCTACGAGCAGGCGGCGACGTGGCTGGGTGCGACGCGTGACGCCATCGCCGAGTGCCGGTGCGTGTCAGGTTGCCCGTCGTGCGTGCAGTCGCCCAAGTGCGGCAATGGCAACAATCCGTTGAGCAAGGCCGGTGCGGTGGCGGTGCTCGACCTCGTCCTACGCCATGCGAGCGACCCGGGAGGCTAGGGTCCGGACAAAAGGACGTCCACCGCGGCCTCTGCGCCGCGCGAAGGAGCTCGTCGTGATTGCCGTTGCCCTTGTCCTGCTCATCATCGTCGCCCTGATCGTGCTGTGGCTGCTGCTCGCATCAGGCGACTCCGCCGATGTCGATCTCTCGTCCGCCGGGCTCGACGTCCATGTCAGCCCGCTCGTCGTGTTCCTGCTCGGTGCGGTCTCGATGGCCTTGCTGCTGCTGTCGATCCGGTTCTTCTACTGGGGGTCCAAGCGCAGTGCTCGCCGTCGCCACGAGCGCAAGGACCTGGAGAAGCAGGCTCGCGAAGCCAGCAAGCAGCGCGACGCCGCCCTCGCTGAGCGGGAGCGGGAGCACGCGCGACTGGCCGACCTGAAGGGTGAAGCGGAGGGGCCAGATGGTGAGGACCGCCCGCTCGAGGTGGATGGCCGCGTGCGGGACGGCGAAGGGCGAGCTGTTGACGGGCGCCCCGCGGAGGGGCGCCCTCGGGACGAGTAGTCCCCCTTCCAACACAGATTGACTGCGGTAGCACGCATGCGTGCTACCGCAGTCAATCTGTGTTGGAGGCGGCTCAGCCGATCAGCTCCAGCACGTGGCCTTCGTGGACCGCACGGTAGACCTCGTCGCGGATCTCGTTGGCCGCGTCATCCGTCAGCGTCCTGTCCAGCGGCCGAAGCGTGAGGCGTACCAACGCATTCACCTGACCCGGCTCGATCTGCAGACGCCGGCGCGCGTGGTGCGGCAGGTCGTCGTACGTCGCCGTGGACAGCAGCTGCACTGACTCCAGCCACGACGCGCGCGGCCCTAGTGCGGTACGCACTCGATCGCCGAGCGTCTCTTCGTCGGTCTCCCAGCCGACCACCAGGGAGAGGTCGCGGCGGATGGGCGGCTGCATCGAGACCGGCCGCCACGGCTCGAGGCCGAGCATCTGGTCAGCGATGCGCTGATCGGTCGCGCGTAGCAACCTGATGTCGGGAATTCCCTTGCGCAGCATGAGTGCTCGCTCGAGTCCCATGCCTAGCGCGAGACCCGACCATCGCGCTGAGTCCAGTCCGGAGCGTTCGAGAAGGGCGGGGTCGATCAGCCCGCACTCAGCGAGCTCGAGCCACTCGCCTCCGTGTCGTACGTCGACCTGGCGCCCGTTGCGGGTGTACGGATGAGGGGATGGAACGGTCCGCCACCGGGCGCCGGGCAGCACACTCTCCACGAGCGTCTCGACCATGACCATCAGGTCCGTATCGGTCTGCGCCGGACCGTCGGTCACCCGCCAGAGGTCGACCTGATGTGGCGCGCCGACGTGCGTACGGTCGATCGCGTCGCGGCGGTAGACCAGGCCGGGGAGGGCGTACAGCCGGTCGTGATGGTCGCAATTTCGTTGTGCCGCAATACTTTTCAGCAGATCAGGGACGGCTGCCGAGGTGTGGCTGCGTAGCATCACGGTCGGGCTGACGTAGCGCGAGTAGCGCGCATCGCGAGTGACGGCGGTGCGGTCGAAACCGAGGCGGTCGTAGTTGTCCTGCACGCTGACGAGCGGGCTGACTCGGACGATCCGGGAGTCGATGCGCCAGCCCTCAGCGAGTGCGGTGACTGCGCTGTTGAGGAGCTGCTCCATCGCATGCGGCGGCTCGTCCTCGGTACGACTCGCGGGGTCCGTCAGATCGCGGAGGGCGAGGGCGTCGTACAGCTGCTCAGGGGAGAGATAAGTGGTCATGTCACGTCCTTCGGTTCGTACGGATGGGGAGGGTCTCCCCCGGCCGAACCGACGCGGGACTAGGCGCTTGCGAGCGTGCCCACGCGGCCGATGTGCGGCCGGGGGCGGATAAATCGCTGCATGCGCATGGCTTCACGATACGCCCGCGGACGCGTGGCCTGCAGCCGACTTTTCCCTGCCAGCCGGAACCCGGCGGCGTACCGGACCGTTGTCGTACGCAGGTGCTCCGATGCCGTCGGAGCCTTCGCACGACGGGACGGACTCATGAGGTTCCGCGGCAGGTTCAACGACCGGTTCGGGATTCGCAAGCATCGAGGTCGCTCGGTGACGCGGCTCGACCGCGAGGCCACCGACGCTGATATCGAGGCTCTGATCGAGTTCGCCCGAACCAGACGCGGTGTTGAGTTCTTTGTCGAGCCCGAGACCTACGCGACAGGCAGTTCGGCCGTCGCGGTGGCCCATGACGGCGAGTGGAGACGCCGTCGGGTGGGTACGCCTGCGGTCATCGCGAAGGTCGCTCGGGATCTCCGCCTTCCGATCTACGACGCTCAGATCGTCGGTTACCCCGCCCGGATGCGCGCCTGGAACGAGCGGCACCGCGAGCGCGACGCCTGACAGCGGCCGGGCTAGGGACGCTCGGCGATCAGATGACGGTAGAACGCCACCCCGCGGCCGAGGGCATCGAGCGAGATGTACTCATCGACACCGTGGATGCTGTCGCGCTGCTCCCGTGTCATCGCGAACGGGCTGAAGCGGTAGACGTGATCGCTGATGGCATGAAAATGGCGGGCATCCGAGGCCTGCATCATCACGTAGGGCGCCGTGACCGCGTCCGGATAGGTCACCGCGACGGCGGACCGGATCGCGTCGAACTGCTCACCGTCACTTGGTGACACCGATGTCGGGTTGCTGCCGGACACCACGCGCAGCTCGATGGTGCGGTCCTTGATCACGTCACCGAGGCGCGCGACGACACTCTCGACGGTCTCTCCGAGCTGGATGCGGATGTTGGCGTGCGCGGTTGCCCGGGCGGCGATGACGTTGGCGGCCGGGCTGCCCTCGAGCCGGGTGATGGCAACGGTCGTGCGGACGACGGCCGCGGTCTCGGGCCCCATCCGCGCGAACGCCTGCGCGAGCGCCGGGCGCAAGGACCCGGCGCGGGACAGCACCGCTCGCAGCGGACCCCTCACGTGCTCGCCGAGTGTCTCGACCATGGCGAGAGCGGGGTCGGTCAGGGTGACCGGGAACGGGTGCTGGTCGAGGCGGCCGATCGCTCGCGCAAGCCGCGCTACAGCGCCGCCCTGTCTCGGCATCGCGGCATGCCCACCCTGGTCAGCGGTGGTGATCTCCAGATCGAGCAGACCCTTCTCCGCAACACCGACCAGTGCGGCCGGCCGGCGCAGCCCAGGGAAGACGCCTTCGACGACCGCACCACCCTCGTCGATGACGAGCCATGGCGTCACCCCTCGGCTGCGCAGCTCGTCGACCGCCTCCACCGCGGCCGTACCAGCCACCTCCTCATCGCACCCGAAGGACAGGTAGACATCCTGCTCTGGCGAATAGCCTTCTGCCAGAAGGGTTTCGACCGCCTCACAGATCACGACGAGCGAGCCCTTGTCGTCCAACGTCCCGCGACCATGCACGTCCGTGGCAGAGACGCGCCCCGAGAACGGGTCCTCGCTCCAGTCCGACTCGACCACAGGGACGACATCCCAGTGAGCCATCAGTACGAGGGGCTTCTCCGCGCTGTCGCCAGCCCAATGGAACAGCAGTCCACCAGGGCCGACCGTGGTGCGATCGAGGTGCTCATGGAGCAGTGGGTAGGACGCCTCGAAGGTCTTGACGAACCGAGCGAAGGCGACATCATCCTGATGCCCGGGGTCGGGATGGGAGACGGTCGGGATGCGTACGAGGGCACTCAGATGCTCAGCCGCGCGCTGCTGGAACTGCGTCCCGATGTCGGTCACCGAGCCATTATCGGGGCATCACCTCCCCCAGACCGGCGCGACTTCGAACCCGGGCCAGACCGAGCCCAGGTGTTGAGACGGGCACCCCGACGGTCACGACGACATCTTCGGCACCGGTCGCACAGCTCAGCAAGGACGCTCCGTTCGCCTGAGCGAGGCTGCCTGCAGCCGCGCACGGATCGGAGTCAGGGCGCGGGTTGAGCACCCGATCCGCAGCGGCGAGCGCGGCAAGGTCGGCGGCCGTACGCGCTCGCATGCTTGCGTGCACGACGCTCACCAGCACCATGGCGCCGGCCATCAAGATGAGGGTCACGCCCGCGATGCCGACCATGAGCAGGGAGCCCGAGCCCCTGTCCGTTCGACGGCACGCTGGGCTCGGGCGGCACAGGGTCATGGCGCGCCCTCCTCGGCAGCCAGCTCCCGCTCGGCCTGGGCCGTGGCGGACAGCTGCCGGTCGCCTGCCAGCCAGCCCAGCGGACCCGGCACCGGACTGGTCACCGAGACCCGTACCCAGGTGTCGCCGGCCACTCCGACCCGAGCTCCGGCGGGCGCATTGCGCATCCCCGCCTCCTGGACCGCTCCGGCGGAGTCGCCCCGTGCCGCCGAGCGCGCGGCCAGCCGAGCCGCATCCGCACATCGGACCTGGTCGATCCCGATGACCACTGCATTGAGTGCCACCGCGAGTACGAACACGACCGCGGGCACGGCAGCTGCGAGCTCGGCGGACACCATGCCGGTGTCGCGTCGCCTGACCGACCCTCGTCGAGCTCGCAGCTGCCCGGCCATCAGGACACCGTGCTCAGCGCCGACTGGATGATGCTGGTCAACGCCGCCTTGACCGTTCCTGACTTGATCACGGCGATCAGCAAGGCCGCGAAGGCCACTGCTGCGAGCGTGCCGACGGCGTACTCGGCGGTCGTCATCCCGGCGTCTCGCCCCTGTGCGACAGCGAGTCGCCAGCGCACAGCGAGTCGGCGACTCACCTTGAGGGTCTTGGTGTTCATGTTGTCCTCCTGTGTCGACCGCGACGGCTTGTCCGAAGGCGGTGTCTTGCCGGCAGGGTGTGGTGCCGGTGCCGTCCAACGCGGACGGCGTCTGTCACCGCAGGCGTGGGCCTGCGGCACGTGTGGGTCTCACGGCACGCCGGCCATGAGGTCGGCTGCGAGCGCGGCGACCACGGGCACCACGGTCAGCAGCCCGAACGCGGGCAGGAAGCACAGCCCCAGCGGGATCACGATGCGCACCGACAGCCGCGCAGCCGACTCCTCCAGCCGCCGACGCTCGCTGTCACGGACGTCGTACGCCGCCTGCTTGAGCAGCTGCGCGGGCGGCACTCCGGCGATGCTCGCCAGGGACATTGCCTGCGCGGCCGGCTGCCAGATGGTCGGCAGCCCCTGCCACGCCGCTGTCGGGTCGACGCCCCACCGGAGTGCCGCGCCGACATGACGCAGATGACTCGTGACCATCGGCCCGGACCGGTCGGCGACCGCGTCCACCGCGGTCATCACCGGCGCGCCGCTGCTGAGGGCGAGCGCGAGCAGATCCATGGACTCGGCGACGGCGAGCGGTCCTTCGCCTGATGACTGGGCGGAGCTGGACGGCGAGGCTGCGGACACGACCGCCGAGGTCGCCGGCGCGAGGGTGAGGACACCTCGGCGCGGCCAGGCGCACCACGCGGCCAGGACCAGAGCGCCGATCAGCAGGCTGCTCATGCGATGCTCCGCTCCGCCGTCGCGCGGCGGACCATCCGGGCGACCATGGCGCGACCGAGGAGGAGCAGGATCACGCCCGGGACGCCGGCCAGCAGCACGACAGGACCGGTGTAGACCTGCGCGGGGCTGACCCCGATGAGAGGTGCGAGCCCGGCCCCGCCCAGCGGCAGCAGAGTGAGCAGCTGCATGGTCGCGCGCGGCCCGGCCGTCAGGACCCGCACCCGCCGCTCGTGCTCAAGGCGGGCGCGCAGCGAGCTGGTGGCGCTGGTGAGCGCCTCGGCCAGGGGCGTACCGAGCCGGTCGGACAGCGTCCAGGCGCGGCCGACCTCTGCGAGCGCGGTGAGCTCGTGACGATCGGCCAGCTCCGTCCAGGCCGGGCCGAGCTCATGGCCATCGCGTCCGGCACGTGCCAACGCCTCGAGATCCGCCCGGAGGCCAGGCTCGCGAATCTGCGCCGACTCGACCGCCACCGCGACCGCCTGCGCCGGCGGCACACCGACCTGGACTGCCGGAACGATGCCTTCGAGCAGCTGAAGCACGGCCTGGGCGCGCTCACGTGCGGCCCGCGTCGTACGTCGTCGGCGGCGCGGGCGGTGGTCGCTCGCCGGCCCGGCGGGCTCGGTGCCCAGGCCCAGCGCACGAGCGCGCAAAGACGGTGGCCAGACCAGAACGGCCGCTCCGAGCGCGGCCGCGGCCAGGATCAACGTCACCATGGATCGCTGTCCAGTCCGAGGCGTGTGCGCAAAGCAGGCCAGGCCGGTCCCGGGCGCAGACCGTCATCCCCACGGGTCAAGCCCGCCTCGATGCGCAGCCGCCCGCCGTCACGTTGCAGAACTCCGATCTCGGCGACCTGCCGCGCCGTCGGCGTGCGGCGCAGGTGGATCACCACGCTGATCGCGCTGGCGAGCTGCGTCCGGACCGCCTCCGGGCTCAGCCCGGCGAGGGCGCCGAGCGCCTCGAACCGGGCGACGACATCCGCACTCGCATTGGCGTGGACCGTGCCGCAGCCACCCTCGTGGCCGGTGTTGAGCGCACTCAGCAGCTCGCGCACCTCAGCACCGCGAACCTCACCTACGACAAGCCGGTCAGGTCGCATGCGCAGCGACTGACGTACGAGAGTTGTCAGGGACACCTCGCCGCGGCCCTCAACGTTGGGTGACCGGCCTTCGAGGCGGACGACGTGCGGGTGCTCGACCTGCAGCTCGCGGACGTCCTCGACCAGCAGGATGCGCTCATCCGGACTGACCTCGCGCAGCAGCGCGCCCAGCAACGTGGTCTTGCCGGAGCCCGTGCCTCCGCTGATCACGAACGCTTCGCGCACCGCGACCAGCCGTTGCAGCAGGCGCTTGCCGATCTCGTCGACCGCGCCGAGCTGCTGAAGAGTGTGCAGGTCAGGACGGTTGCGCTGCGGGATGCGCAGGGAGATGTGCGCGGCACCTTCGACCAGCGGCGGCAGCACGGCGTGCAGCCGGACACCGCCAGGAAGCAGACCATCGACGTAGGGGCTGGTCTCATCAAGTCGGCGCCCGGCCAGCCCGGCGAGGCGGACGGCGAGGCGTCGAACCGTCTCGGCGTCGCCCATGCCGATGTCCGTGCGTTCGAGGCCGCCACCGCGGTCGGCCCACACCCCCTCGGTGCCGTTGACCAGCACATCGGTCGCGCCGCCGTCACGAAGCAGGTCCTCCAACGGCCCGGCTCCGAGCAGGTCGGCCGAGAGACGGTGCCGCAGCTCGCGAGCGCGGTCGCTGCCGAGCACCGCCGCATCGTGCTGAGCGAGGGCGGCGACGTTGCTCGCCGTCGGCGCCTCGCCCTCGCGGATGTGACGCCAGATCGTGCCGCCGACCGTCATGACGCCAGCCGCTCTTCGATCATCAGGTCACGCAGCACCTGGTCGGCGATCCGAGCCAGCCCAGACTTGTTGCTGCGTCCGGGCGGCAGGCCGCGCGCCAGGTCCGCCTCGACGGACGACTCGCGGCGCAGCTCGCCGATCAGCGGCAGCTGGAGTGCCTCCGCAACCTGGCGAGTGAGGGTCTCCTCGACGTCTCGAGTCAGCAACCACGGGTCCTGCTCGAGCGCGACGAGACGGTCGGCGGTGACCTGAGCCGCCGCCAAGCCGGTGAGCGTCCCGTGCGCCACCAGCACTGTCGCGTCCGCCTCGATCGGGCTGGGCAGGTGATGCGGCGCGTCGATGATCATGACGTCGGCCGTAGCGCGGAGCGCGGCCATCACCGGCTCGATCAGCGTGGACGCCGCGTCGAACCAAGACCGGTCGAACGACATCACTGCCGCGCCGTCAGACGTCTCCGGCAGCTGGTCCAGGAGGGCTGCTCCGTCCACCTCTCCGCGCAGGCCGTGGAGGTCCCGCCAGCGGGGGCCCGGCTCGCGCTCGATGCCGAGCACGACGTCGAGGCCGCCGCCGCTCGGATCGAGGTCGATCGCGACGGCGCGGTGGCCGGCCTTGGCGGCTCGGGTGGCGATGGCGCCGGTCAGGACGGAGGCTCCGCAGCCACCGGAACCGCCGACGACGGCCAGTGAGAATGCTCTGCTCGAAGTGGTCATGAACTGATCGCAGCGGGTGCGGAACCCCTCGCGCCAGCGTCACGTCAGTCGTTGTGGAGGCCGGCCGGCTCCGCCCTGGAGGTGTGGATGAGGGGACCAACAGGGTGGGACCAGCCGGCCTCTCGCGTACCCATCGCCAGGGCCACCTGACCGGATATCAGGCCAAACGGCCCTCGTCAGCTGGCAACCGCGCCCACCAGAGCCAGCCACCCACGACGCGGAGTCGACGATGCCAGCCGGGTGAGCCTGCGAACCCGGCTGGAGGAGGAGACGAAGCAATGAGCTCAGGTCCGGAGACGGAGCAAGAAAGGTGACGGCCCCCGCTGGGGGGACAGCGGGGGCCGTCGGAGCGCCTCGCCCCGGGGGGGAGGGGCAGGAGCCCCGGCGCTCAAACCCATGCGGGGAGCGCGCACCAACCATCTTGGTGGCCAACAGCGTTCGGCGCAACGAGTTCACGTAACCCGGCATTCACACTGTGCACGCCGAAGGGCGGGCCGACCGCCATACAGCTGCGGCGATATCGCCGGCCAGGTCCGGCGTGTCGGGCCTCGAATGGGTGATGGCACCCCACCGAGGTGGGGTGCCATCTGCCGTGACTTCAGTCAGGTGACCAAGCGTGCATCCTTGGTTTGTCGCCCAGGGACGAGCCCCGGGACGAGCGGTCCATTTGTGGACTGTCTTCGCGTGGGTGCCCGAATCAATCACGGTGGTCGTCGCGCTCTCGCGTGTCGAATGACTCTGCGGTCCTGCGGCTGGCGGTCGGTGGCACGGTGTGCCTGGCCGTCGCTGTCGCCCTCGCACGGAGACTTTGTGCCTCTGTGTCTACGCCCGTCGGGCGCTGACAACAAGACTTGTATCCGTGCGCCCGGAGGGCCACAATGCCCGTCGGCCCGGGGTCAGCTGAGACGGCCGGCGAGCACGGCGTCGGCGATGGCCATTCCTTCGGCCGCTCCGTGCTGCACGGCCTGGGCGCAGTGCGTCAACCAGAGCGCGACACCTTCGGGCGAGCCGGAGGCGTACGCCGTCAGCGCCCCTGCGTAGCCCGCCACCCCTTCCTTGCCGTGCCCGACTTCGGGCACGACGACGCCGGTCGGCTCCAGGCCGCTCTCGATGAGCACCGCGCGCTCGAAAGCTCTTGCTACGACTGCGTTTCCGCGCACGAACGGCCGCATCACGGCAATCTCTCCGTGCACGACAGCAGCGACCACGAGTGCCGGCGCTGCGCTCATCGCTCCGGTCAGGTCCGCCAGGCCGCGCAGCCGCTCGGCAACCTCGGTCGATTCGGGCGCTGCGCCCAGCTCGACGAGCTCTCGGGAATCCTCGCCGGCGACCCGCGGGCGACCGACCTGGTCCGCAGGCAGCAGTGGGGAGCCAGCGGCGACGTGCAGTCGAGCGAGAGCCTGAGCGGGCGACGTACCGACCTGAGGACGTACGTGCTCGCTCTCGGCAGTGGCCTGCACGGCCGATCGCAGGGTCTGCATGACGGCGTCGTCGTCGGTCGGCCACGCGACCGCGCCGCGCATCAGGTCACGGACCGCATCGACGGGGATCTCGGCACCGTCCAGCGCCGCACTGGCGCGGGCACCTCGTACGCGAGACTCGGCCGCAGCCTCGGGAATTCGACGCCTGAGGGCCTGGTGCCAGCGCAGCTCGGTGCACGCATCCCGCGCCGTCGCCACCGCCTCGGCCACCCCTGGCAGCTGCTCGAGGGCGCGCAGGGTGCTCACGACGTCCGGTCCACTCACGGGCACACCCTAGGACGCGATCCGCACTACTTGAACCATCAACCCCACGCCGCCCTCCCCCGTACGCGATAGTGACTCGAATCACACCTCCGTGCGGCGGAACTCGCGCTGCGAAGGCGGCGGTCTGCCCGCTGCAGGAAGGGAGCCAACCATGACGCCAGCGAGCGTTGAACCCAGCCCCGATGAGGCCGCCGAGACCTACAGGGAGGTGCACGAGTCAGCGGAGTTCGAGGAGCTCAAGCGGCGGTTCCGCCGGTTCGTCTTCCCGATGACGGCGCTGTTCCTCGCGTGGTACTTCGTCTACGTGCTGCTCGGGGCGTACGCCCACGACTTCATGTCGCACAAGCTGTTCGGCAACATCACGACGGGTCTGGTGTTCGGATTGCTCCAGTTCGTCAGCACTTTCGCCATCACGTTGCTCTACGTGCGTTGGGCCAACCGCGTCTTCGACCCGGCGGCCGAGGCCCTGGCCGCCCGCGTGAAGGGGAGTGACGCATGAACGCCCTCATGCCGATGAAGACGACAGTCGGCAACTCCACCGTCAACATCACGATCTTCGCGATCTTCGTCGCCATCACGCTCGCGATCGTCATCCGAGCCTCCCGCAACAACAAGACTGCGGCTGACTACTACGCCGGTGGACGTGCCTTCACCGGCCGCCAGAACGGCATCGCGATCTCCGGCGACTACCTGTCGGCCGCCTCGTTCCTCGGTATCGCTGGTGCGATTGCGCTGAACGGGTACGACGGCTTCCTCTACTCGATCGGCTTCCTCGTCGCGTGGCTGGTCGCCCTGCTGCTTGTCGCCGAATTGCTCCGCAACACAGGGCGATTCACGATGGCGGACGTCTTGTCGTTCCGCCTCAAGCAAGGACCGGTCCGTACGGCTGCGGCCGTCTCGACCCTCGCTGTCACCTTCTTCTACCTGCTGGCTCAGATGGCGGGAGCTGGTGGCTTGGTGTCGTTGCTGCTCGGCATCGACGGCAAGGGTGGCCAAGGTGTGGTGATCGCGATCGTCGGCGCGATCATGATCTTCTACGTGCTCGTCGGCGGCATGAAGGGTACGACCTGGGTGCAGATCATCAAGGCCGTGCTGCTCATCATCGGCGCCGCTGTGATGACGGTCTGGGTTCTGGCCAAGTACGGCATGAACGTCTCCGAGGTGCTGCAGCATGCGGTCGACAACTCGCCCAAGGGCGAGAAGATCCTCGGCCCCGGTCTGCAGTACGGCAAGAACGGCACCACCCAGCTGGACTTCGTCTCGCTCGGTCTTGCTCTGGTGCTCGGCACCGCCGGACTCCCCCACGTGCTGATGCGCTTCTACACCGTGCCGAGCTCGAAAGAGGCTCGTAAGTCAGTGGTTTGGGCGATCTACCTGATCGGCCTGTTCTACCTGTTCACGCTGATCCTCGGCTACGGCGCCGCCGCCCTCGTCGGCCCGGAGAAGATCGCAGCAGCGCCAGGCAAGGCCAACTCGGCCGCACCCTTGCTCGCCTTCGAGCTCGGCGGCGAGATCCTGCTGGGGCTGATAGCCGCGGTGGCGTTCGCCACGATCCTCGCCGTTGTGGCGGGGCTGACGATCACCGCGAGCGCGTCCTTCGCCCACGACGTGTACGCCAACGTCATCAAGAAGGGCACGGTCTCGCCCGACGGCGAGGTCCGAGTCGCTCGCATCACAGCGGTCGTCATCGGCGTCGTCGCGATCATCGGTGGCATCTTCGCCAACGGTCAGAACGTCGCGTTCCTGGTGGCTCTCGCGTTCGCCATCGCGGCGAGCGCCAACCTGCCGACGATCCTCTACTCGCTGTTCTGGAAGCGGTTCAACACCCGCGGTGCGCTGTGGTCGATCTACGGCGGACTTACTTCCGCGCTGGTGCTGATCGTCTTCAGCCCCGTCGTGTCGGGTAAGGCGGCCGGGCCTGACGGCAAGAGCCTATCGATGATCACCGACACGGGGATCGACTTCCACTGGTTCCCGCTGGACAACCCGGGCATCATCTCGATCCCGCTCGGGTTCTTCCTGGGCTGGCTCGGAACGGTCACGAGCAAGGAGCGCTCGGACCCGGACAAGTTCGCCGAGATGGAGGTCCGCTCGCTGACCGGTGCAGGTGCCGAGAAGGCCACCGAGCACTAGTCCGTACGACGAAAGACCTCGGCCCCGGACGAATTCGTCCGGGGCCGAGGTCGTTGCGTCGGTGTGTCTAGGCGAGGGCTGCTCGCATCACCGGACGCCCTCCTAGAACGGGCTCAACGTGATCGACGCCGACTGTGGGTCTCCCTTGTGGACGAGAGACTCGAAGTTGCCGACGTCGTCGTACGCGAAGGCGTACGCCTTGCCATCAGCCATGTTCGCGTGGATCGTCTTGGCGTACTGATTGGTCGGCGAATTCGTATAGAAGTCAGCCGCATTCGTGCTCGGCTGGGTGTCGATCTTGCCAAGCGTCCCGCGGTTCAGCGCGGCGCAGAGCGTGCGCGAGATCGGCCCGACCACCTGGTCGTTCGGCGACGGGAGGTCGCCGTCGCAGCCCCAGACGCTCGCACTGCTCGGCTTGTTGAACGACGCGACCTCCGCCCCGGACCCGTCCTTGAACGTCATGACGTTGCCGGAGGTGTGCCCGATGAACTTCTTGTCGGGCTGGTCCGCGAACGGCACGACCGTCAGGTCCTTGGACTCATACGCCTGCCAGGCCGAGCTGATGTAGGAGTCGAGGTACGCCGTGTCGAGCCGGCCGGAGCCCGCCGCCTTGCCAGGCGCCAGGACCCGCAGCACCGTCCCGTCCGAGCGGGTGTCGACGGTGTTCGCCCACGCCGGGTCGGCCTTCAGCGAGTCGATGACTGCCTGGCGACCGCCCGAGACCGGTGCGCCGGTGGTGTCCGTCGAGCCGTCGCTGCCGGTGGCGGACACGCTGTGCGGGACAGCGAACATGTCGACCTGCGAGCTGTTCAACCACAGACCCGAGTCGTTGTACGTGAACTCGCTCCAGTCGAACAGGATGTTCTTGTTCGGGTCGCCATCGGCCCACGGAGCGGGCTGGACGAGACCGTCCGGCGTGAGGCGGAAGTCCAGCTTGTCCCCGAAGGAGAAGTAGACCCGCCCGGAGAAGCCTCGGGGCACCTTGATCTCTGTGCCGCCGCCGTTGCCCGGGCCGTCGATCGAGACGTCCGGAGCCGGCGAAGGTGGGTTCTGGCCGGCTGGCCAGGGCGTGAATGCCCCTGCCTGGTCTACGTATCCGAGCTTTCCGCTCGCCAGGTCGGTGCCGAGGACGTACAGATGCACGGCCTCACCGCGACCTGTCGAGTTGGCCACCGTGATGGGCAGGATGTCGGGGGGTACGGCCTCTGCTGGAGTGGACATGACCAGGCCGGCGGGGGTGACGAGGGCCACGGTCAACAGTGCGTGTCGAACTCGATTTTTGAGTAGCACGGCGAATCTCCTTGAGATTGTCGGTCACTCAGGTCTAACGGAGCGATCACAGTGGATTGGCGGTCGCCGGTCGCCGGATGAGGCCGAATATGGACGGAGCCCGTACGTACCGATCGGCCACTTTCGTAACCTCCTTGGCAGCCAGACGGCTGTTCAACGCCCCCAAAATGGGACGGAGCCGATCAGCGGCTCGTGACGTCGAAGCGCAAGACGCCCGCCCGCGCGCGGGGACGTGCCATCAAGGAGATCCGATGAAGACCACCACCCGACTGGGTGCTCTCACAGCAGTCGTCGCCGCTGCCACGCTGCTGACCGGCTGTCAGGAGAAAGAGGTCGTCGGCGGGAGCACCGGCGCCACTCCCAGCGCAGCCACGACGAACCAGCCCAGCGCCACTCCCTCTGAGGGTGGCAGCACATCGGCCACCGAAGGCGGTGGCGCCGTCGGACCGGACGGTCAGGACTCCGGACGCAAGGAGCACCTCAGCGACAAGGGCGGCTACGTCGTCCAGGGATCCAAGGTCACCTTCGTCTACAGCAACGGCATCCGCTACGTCATCGACGTCGGTCAGCCCGTCGGCGACCAGACCACGGTCAAGAGCGGCACCGGCACCCTGACCTTCAAGAACGGCGGGGCTTCCTGGGTCGACCTGCGCAGCCGGGCGAGCAGTCAGGTCGATGCCGACGGTGCGGGGACCGTCATCGACAAGACCGGCGCGATCGTCGTCCTCAAGGACGGCAGCACCACGTGCGCCAACGGCCAGGGCCTGCAGTTCGTCGGCTCCGACGGCGCCAAGGCGCAGGCGAGCAAGACCGGGGCGTTCTACGTCGACGCAGAGGGCAAGAAGACGTCGTACGGCCAGCCCTCCTCGGGCGGCAAGCTCGCCGGCCGCTTCACAGTCTGCAACGTCGACAAGAAGGTCAGCGTCGACCTCTACTCCGATGTCCTGTTCGACTTCAACAGCGCGACCCTGAGCCCGGCCGGCAAGGCCGTGGTCGCCAGCGCGGCCAAGACGATCAGCAAGGACGTCACTGGCAAGCCGGTCTCCGTCGTCGGGCACACCGACAGCAAGGGCACGGAGGAAGCCAACAAGACGCTCGGCCAGCGCCGCGCGGACGCCGTCGCCGCCGAGCTGCGTACGCAGCTGCCCGGCGTCCAGCTCAAGGCCAGCAGCGCAGGCGAGACCGAGCCGGTCGCGGCCAACACCACTCCGGATGGCGCAGACAACCCGGCCGGGCGCGCCAAGAACCGACGGGTGACCATCTCGTACGCAAGGTAAGCAACAAGCGTCCTGGCTGGGCCAGGAGGGGAGCGCACAGGCCGTCCCGACCGCGAGGTCGAGGCGGCCTGTGCGCTGTCCATCGCTCGGTGCGAGTATCACCGCGGTCCGACCGGATTCTTTGGGTGTGACGTAGATCACGAAAACCCGTGATTCGCGCCAACCGAAATTCATCGGTAGACGTCTTGATCGCACTCGTGGCCACTCCGTCCGCGAGTCGACGGGAGCCGTACGCGCAAGCGTGCGGCCTGCCGCTGCTTCACAGAAACAGGGGGGACGCCATGTCCCAGTCACGCACACCGCACCGCCTCGTCACTCCGGCCACCGTGGCCGTCTTTGTGATGGGGCTGCTCCTGGCCCTCATCGGGCCGATCGTCGCCTCCTCGCGCGCCAGCGCCACTGTGTGCGAAGCCCCGTGGGGCTCGCTCGCCAAGACCGCCTCAGGCTCCACGACCAAGGCTCTGACCGGAGTTCGCACCGGACAGAACCTCTGTTACGACCGTCTCGTCCTCGACATCGGTCGCACCGGCACCGGCAGCGTCGGCTACGACGTCCGCTACGTGACCACCGTGTACTCCGAGGGTCAGGGCACTGCCCTGCCCGTCCGTGGCGCCGCCGACATCAAGGTGACGGTCCGGGCTCCGGCGTACAACTCTTCGGGAGCGTCGACCTACCTGCCGGCGAATCCCCTTGAGATGAGCAATGTCTCGGCCTACCGGACGTTCAAGCAGGTCCGTTGGGGCGGTTCGTTCGAGGGGCAGACCACCATCGCCCTCGGCGTCCGTGCTCGGCTGCCCATGCGCGTCTTCGTCCTCAACAACACGGACGGCTCACGCCGCCTCGTCGTGGATGTCGCGCATCTCTGGTACTGACCGAACGCACTGCGCGTGCCCAGGAGTCGGCCGGCTCCCGGGCACGCGTCTGCGCGAAGCCAGGCCCGTCGTACGCCGACCGATCAGGCAGTCTGTAGCCGCAGCACGAGCGTGGCTGCAGCCACCAGACCGACCACCAGAGCCGGGGCGATCGCCGTGTCCGACTTGCGCAGGTGGGCACCCACCGCGCCGACGAAGTAGAGGACCAGGCCGATCGCGGCGGCGATGCCGAGCGGAGCGAGCCAGAGCCCGGCGACCAAGCCGATGGCACCGGCGATCTCGAGGGCCGCGAGCACCGGGCGCAGGCGTACGGGCACCTCGACCCGGTCCAGGGTCTCCGCCTGGCGAGGGTCGCCGGTGAGCTTGCCGTAGGCGGACAGGATGAGGATAAGGGCCAGCGCCACGCTGACGACTGCGGTCACGATGAACATGATTCAAGTCTTCGGACTGTCGAGGCGGCTGTCGAACCATGCGTAAGTCACTTACTATAAGTAAGTGACCAGTGTCGACGCCGGCCCCGCGTTTCGCCCTGAGGACATCACCACCATCGCCCACGGCACGAGCGAGACGTGCCGCTCGGTGCAGTTGACCCTCGATGTCGTCGGCAAGAGGTGGAGCGCGGCGATCCTGGTGGCGATCGCCCAAGGTGCGACGCGGTTCGGTGAGATCCGCGGAGCGGTCGATGGCATCTCGGACCGCCTGCTGGCCGCCCGACTCAAAGATCTCGAACGGCACCATCTGGTCGAGCGGACCGTCGTGCCGAGCATGCCCGTCCAGGTGAAGTACGCGCCGACCGTCGAGGGCGTGCAGCTGGTGGCCGCGATGGCCCCGCTGTTCCAGTGGGGCGAGAACCACTTCGGCACCTAGCGACGAGCAACGGCGTCCGGCTGATCGCCGAACACCGTTGCACATCAAGCAGATTCAACGAGGTCAGCAGGGCTTGACCGATCCGATCGGGGTCGCGTCGAACGTGCCTTCCTCGTACGCCGTCGACGTCCACCGGAGGCTGTAGTCCTCGTTGTAGAACGAAGCGACCGTGCCGGGCGTCTGGTTGTTGATGAAGTAGCTCGCGCCGTACCAGCCGAGCACGCGGGTGGTCTCGCACTCGTAGAAGTCGTACGTCAACCCATTCACGAACAGACACAGGTGTCCGTAGTCGCATCGAGGCGCCGCGCCCATTCGCTCCACGGCCGCGCTCGACAGATGCCCGGACGTCTGGACGGTGACGCTGAAGCCGTCCGCAGCGACCTTGTCGGGCGCCACCTGACGACTGCCGGGGTACGCCTTGAGGACGTCGCTCACGGTGGCGCTGCTCGCCGCCCCCTGGGTCGATGGGCCGATCTCAGCGGCGGACGCGGCCGACATCGGGACGAGTGTGAGTCCTGCAGCCGCCAGCGCGGCGCCGATCAGAGTGCGCATAAGACTTCCTTCACGCTCGAGGATGGAGAGGTCAGCACGGGTTGATGGACCAGATCGGGTCCCACAGGATGGAGCCGGTCGAGTAGGCAATCGAGTCAACGAGGGCGCCGCCGCCCTGACCGTTGAACGTCGCGCGCGTCCCGGGAGTCTGGTTGTTGACGTAGTCGCCCACACCGACCCAGCCGTCCAGCGGGTAGTTGCCGCACAGGTAGAAGTTGAGCTGGTAGCCGTTGATCGTCACGCACAGGTTCCCGTACGGACAGTCGAGGTCCGCCGCGCGGGCGTCGCGGGGCCGTACGAGCACGTCGAAGCCCTTGGCGGCGACCTTGTCGGAGGAGACCTGACGGCTGCCGGGGTACTTCTTGAGGACGTCGTTCACCTTGGCCTGGGTGGTCGAGGTGTCGTGGGATGACGGGCCGCTCTCGACGGCGGACGCGGTCGCCATCGGGGCGAGCGCGAGTCCGGCAGCCGCCATTGCGGCGCCGATCAGAGTGCGCATGAGTGATTCCTCGCAGCCGGGTCAGCAGGGTCGTACGGAGCCGATGGGCGTGGCATCGAAGTGACCCGCTTCGTACGCCGTGGACGTCCAGCGCAGCGCGCCGGAGCCGTCGGTGTAGAAGCTCGCCACCGTGCCGGGCGACTGGTTGTTGACGAACTCGCCGGTGCCGTACCAGTTGGTGGCGTACCAGGTCTGGCAGGCGTACAGGTTGAAGACGGTGCCGCCAACCTCCATGCAGAGGTAGCCGGAGTTGCAGCCGAGCGCGAGCTTCGTGGCCGGCTTGGCGAGGTCCTGGCCGGCCTTCTGCCCGGGCGCCTGGACCACGATGTCAAAGCCCTTGGCGGCGATCTTGTTGGCCGACACCTGACGACTGCCCGGGTACTGCTTGATCAGGTCGTCGACCTTGGACTGCAGCTCCACGGTCTGAGTCCGGGTGAGGCCCGCGCCGCCTGCCTGCGTGGCGAACGGGGCGGCCTGTGCGGGTGAGCCCGCGATAGGCATGAGGGCGAGCGCGCCGGCCACAGCGGTGGCGGCGAGGATGCGACGAGACATGGGTTCCCCTTGGGTTCTGCAACGTGTTGACGAGCAGAACGTAGATGGCCGGACCCGCCATTTCGAGATCCCATGTCAAACAATGACCATCAGTTGCCAGAACTTGGCGATAATTTACCAAGTGGCCGTCTCAGGGCCGGTCAGGCCTTGACGGCCAGCACCGGGCAGCGTGCGTCGAGCAGGACCTGCTGGGCGGTGGAGCCGAGGATCAGCTTGCCGACCGGCGTACGCCGCCGCAGGCCCATCACGATCAGCTCCGCCTCGACCTCCTCAGCCGCCTCGAGGATCAGCTCGGCGACGTCGGGTCCCATGGGCTGCCGGACGTCGTACTCCACGCCTGCCCGGTCCAGCTGCGCGCGCAGCGCATCCATGTCGGCCCCCTGGCTGAAGCGACGGTCGACAAACGCATCACCACGAGTGCCGTTGACGACGACGACGCGTGCGCTCGTACGGATCGCCTCGGCAATCCCGTGCTTGAGGGCGGCCTCCCCGGGCGGGCCTGGGACGTAGCCGACAACGATGGTCATGCTGCAATCTCCTTGGTAGACGGACGGAACCGGCTCCAGACCAACATGCCGATGGCTCCGATGATGATGAGCGCGTAGACGATCTTGGCGACCGGCTCACTCCACAGACCGGACCAGTCACCGCTCGCGAGCTGCAACGACTGACGCATCTCCTTCTCGACGCGCGGGCCGAGGATGACGCCGATGATCAGTGGCAGGACCGGCAGTCCGTAACGCCGCATCAGCAGCCCGAGCAGGCCGAAGATCAGCAGCAGCGCGAGGTCGAGCCACTGCAGGTTGACCGCGAACGCGCCCAGCGAGGCGAAGAACAGGATGCCGGCGTAGAGGTAAGGCCGTGGCGTACGCAGCAGCTTGGCCCACAGGGGCGCGAGCGGCAGGTTGAGCACCAGCAGCAACAGGTTGCCGATGAACAAGCTGGCGATCAAGGTCCAGATCAGATCGCTCTGCTTGGTGAAAAGCGTTGGGCCTGGGTCGATTCCGTAGCCCGTCATCGCCGCGAGCATCACGGCCGCGGTGGCGTTGGTAGGGAGACCGAGCGACAGCATCGGCACGAGCGTGCCAGCTGCCGAGGCGTTGTTGGCGGCCTCAGGTCCGGCCACGCCCTCGATGGCGCCCTTGCCGAACTCCTCCGGGTGCTTGGTCAGCTTGCGCTCGGTGACGTACGACAGGAAGGTCGGCAGCTCGGCACCACCGGCCGGCACGGCTCCGAACGGGAAGCCGAACGCCGTACCGCGTAGCCACGGCTTCCACGACCGGCGCCAGTCCTCGCGACCCATCCACGGTCGACCGACGGGCACGATCTCAGCGGGGCGTTGGCGCAGGTGGGCCGCGACCCAGAGGGCCTCGCCGATCGCGAAGATCGCGACCGCGACGACCACGATGTCGACACCGTCGGCGAGCTGCGGGATGCCGAACGTCATCCGCGCCTGGCCGGTGATGCTGTCCAGCCCGACCAGACCGATCGCGAGGCCGAGGAACAAGGAGATGAAGCCGCGCAGCTTGGAGCTGCCGAGCACCGCGGTCACCGCGAGCAGGGCCAGGACCATGATCGCGAGATAGGACGGCGAGCCGAGCTTGACGGCCTGCGTGGCGATCGACGGGGCGAAGAGGGCGAGCAGCGCGGTGCCGATCGCGCCGGCGACGAACGATCCGATCGCGGCCGTGGCGAGGGCTTGGGCCGCTCGTCCGGCCTTGGCCATCTTGTTGCCCTCAATTGCGGTGATGACCGACGACGACTCACCTGGGGTGTTGAGCAGGATCGAGGTGGTCGATCCGCCGTACATACCGCCGTAGTAGATGCCGGCGAACATGATGAACGCGCTTGAGGCGTCGACGTTGTAGGTGATCGGCAGCAGCAGCGCCACCGTCATCGCCGGTCCGATGCCGGGGAGTACGCCGACTGCCGTGCCGAGCAGCACACCGATGCAGGCGAACAACAGGTTCATCGGGGTCAGTGCGGACGCGAACCCGTCCGCCAGGTTGCCGAGGTTGCCCATCAGAGAATCCCGTCCAGGATGCCCGCGGGGAGCGGGACGCCGAGGCCGCTGTAGAACGCGTAGAACGAGCCGACCGAGAGGACTGTGCCAATCGCGAGGTCCCGCAACCACGTTCGGCTGCCAAGAGTGAGTGAGCACCCGGCGAAGAACAACGCGCCGGAGATCGCCCAGCCGAGCACGTTGACGGTCGCGATCAGGAAGAGGAACACGGCGACCAGCTTGCCGACGGTCAACCAGTCGGGCCGCTGCGTGAGGTCGATGTCCTCGCCCTCCTCCGACTCCGGGAGCGAGCCACGAAGCACGGCGATCGCGAGGAGAACGGAGAGGATCAGGAGGCCGATCGCGACGGCGTACGGGAAGGCCCTGGGCCCGACCGGGTCGAGCTTGGCGAAGTCGTTGCGCAGCCGAGAAGCGTTGACTGCCACCAGGATTCCGAGTCCGGCAAGGATGCCAACCAGGATCAGCTGCGAGAGATCCCGCTCGCGCTCCGGCGCCGTGTCTTGGATGTCAGTGGGTGTGCTCATGCCAGCCCCAGCTCCTTCAACGTGCGCTCCACGCGCTGGTCCTGTGCGGTCAGGAACGAGCCGAACTGGTCACCCGTGAGGAAGGCGTCCGTCCAGCCGTTGTCCTTCAGCGCGGCTTTCCACTCAGGTGTGTCGTGCATCTTCTGCAGCAGAGCGATGAGCTCCTGCTTGCGTTCCTTGGAGATCCCGGGCGGCGCCAGCACGCCACGCCAGTTGGTAAAGGTCAGGTTGATCCCGGACTCCTTGAGCGTGGGCGCCTTGACCCCGGGCGCCCGGTTGGCGCCGGACACCGCGAGCACGCGGATCTGACCGCTCGCGATCTGGTCGGTGAACTCACCGAGACCGGTCGTCGCGAAGTCGATCTTGGATCCCAGGAGTGCGGGCAACAGCTCGCCGCCACCGTCGTACGAGATGAAGTTGACCTTCTTCGGGGTGATGCCGCTGGCGTTGGCCAGCTCCATCGGGAAGAGGTGGTCCGGCCCGCCGGGGGCCGAGCCCCCGCCGACGCGCGTCTTCGCGGGGTTCTTCTTCCAGGCGGCGATCAGTTGATCGATCGTCTTGTAGGGCGAGTTCTTGGGTACGACCACGCCCTCCTGGTCCTCGATCAACCGTGCCAGCGGGGTCGCCTTCGAAGCTCGCGAGTCGGACTTGTTGGTGAAGGTCGCACCGACGACGCCGAGACCCATCGCCATCATCAGGTCGCCGTTGCCCTTCTCGTTCTTGAGCCGGGCCATCGCCACGGTGCCGCTCGCGCCGATGACGTTGAACACCTCGAACCGGCCGGTGATGTCGTCGTCCTCCATGACCCGTACGGCGGTGCGCCCGGTCACGTCGTAGCCGCCACCCGGGCTGTTGGGGATCATCATGCGAAGGCGTGTGGAGCCTGCGTCATCACCACGAGTGACGCCGCAGGAGGTCAGCAGCATCGCGGCGACGGCTGCCAGGGCGAGGCCCTGCAATGGTCGACGGCGACGGGACCGTTCGGTCATCGGACTGCCTCTCGGGTAGCGCGGGAGATCGTGCAGGCTCGATAGTGGCGCGCACGTGTGGCGTACGTCACGGTTGTGTTCGCAGAGGAGGTTGTGGTCTTTGTGGTCCTCGCAGCACCGCCGCTGGCCGCGCACGTTGGCCGGGCAGTTCCTGCTGCTCCAGCTCGTCGTACTCGCACTGGTGCTGGCCCTGGTCGCGGCGATCACGGTGCAGCAGTCGACGCAAGACTTCCGAGCCAGCCGCAGTACGCGCCTTCTCGCGGTCGCCGAGAACTTGGCCGGTACCGCCGTCATCGGTTCTCAGCTGTACGGCACACCGGACCGGTATGTCCTCGATCCCGCGATCGTCAGGACCTCGTCCGACACCGGTGTACGTCTGGTCCAGGTCATCGATCGGAACGGGCGGGTGGTCGCGTCGACCGACCCACGAGACGTCCGCTCGCCCGCGACGCTGAAATCCCCTGTGTCTGCAGGGCGTTCGTGGTCAGGTGATCTCGACCTCCGGAGCCGCGAGATGGTCGGTGGGCAGGCTCCGGTCATCTACAACAGCCCGTACGACGCCGCGCCGGAGCGCACCGTCGGAGCGGTGCTCGTCCTCGAGGAGTACCCGTCCTGGTGGGACCGGCTCGCCAACGCTGCTCCCGATCTGCTCCTCTACCTCGGCATCGCTGCAGCCCTCGGCGCGATTGGCGCGTACCTGCTGAGCCGCCTCATCCGACGCCAGACCCGCGGCCTCGAGCCGGCCGAGATCGCGGGCCTCGCCGACCACCAGGAAGCGCTGCTGAAGGGCATCCACGAAGGCGTCGTGGGCGTCAGCCCGGCCGGTCAGGTCACGCTCGCCAACTCGTCCGCGCACGAGCTGCTGCACCTGCCCGACGATCCAGTGGGCCGTGATGTGGCCGACGTCGTCAGCCACCGCGGGATCGCCGACTTCCTGGTGGCCGAGGACGACAGCGACAGCACGGTGATCGTCGTCGAGGGCCGCGCGCTCGTGCTCAACCGGCGGCGCGCGGCGTACAACGGCCGATCGGTCGGCACCGTGACCACATTCATGGACCGCAGCGACCTGCTCTCGATGCAGAGCCAGATGTCCGCGCAGGCCAGCATCACCGACGTGCTGCGGGCGCAGACCCACGAGTTCGACAACCGGCTGCACACCATCTCGGGGCTGCTGCAGCTCGAGGAGTACGACGAGGCCGTCGCCCTCATCGACGACGTCAGTCGCCGGCGGGCCGAGATCAGTCAGAGCGTCACCCACCGGGTGCACGACGCACGGGTGGCCGCCCTGCTCATCGCCAAGACCACGACGGCGGCCGAGTCCGGGATCGCGCTGTCGCTGGAGCCGGAGACCGACCTGCCTCGGCTGGCGGCCGGACTCTCCGCGGACGTCGGAACGGTCGTCGGCAACCTGGTCGACAACGCCGTCGACGCGTCCAGGGCCAACCGCGGTGCCGAGGTGTCAGCTCGAATCACCCATGACGAAAACATGATTCGCATCCGGGTCGCCGACACGGGCGCCGGCGTCGCGCCAGAAGACGTGGAGCGGATCTTCGAGCGCGGCTGGTCGACCAAACCGTCAGGGCCAGCTGGTCGCGGTGTCGGACTCGCCCTGGTCCAGGCGATCTGCTCGCGACGCCATGGCGACGTCTCCGTGGCGAACGGTGAGCACGGCGCCCTGCTCACTGCCACGCTGAGGGTCCGCCCGGGACGCGACCTGGCGGACGCCACGGCAGAGGAACCCGCATGAGCAGCGCACTGAGTGTCGTCATCGTCGACGACGACTTCATGGTGGCGCGCGTGCACACCAAGTTCGTGGAGCGCATCGACGGTTTCGACGTCGTCGCGAGCGCCTCATCGGGGTCGGCGGCGCTCGACGCGATCCGCGAGCACCGGCCCGACCTGGTGCTGCTCGATGTCCACCTGCCCGACATGTCCGGGCTGGAGGTGCTGCGCACGCTGCGCGCCGAGGGCGACGACGTCGGCGTACTCATGGTGACGGCCGAACGCGAGCTGGAGAGCGTGCGTACGGCCAAGATCGGCGGAGCCGTCGGCTACCTCGTCAAGCCGTTCACCCAAGAGGACCTGGCGCAGCGGCTGCAGGAGTTCCTGGCGCAGCACCGGCGGCTGGCCGGGCTGGAGGCGCCCGAGCAGGCCGACATCGACCAGGTCTTCGGCTCGATCACCGCGCCCGCCGCTGAGCAGACCCTCCCCAAGGGGCTCAGCGCGGCGACCGGTGAGCTGGTGCTCCAGGCGCTGCGGGAGGACGGCGAGCTGTCGGCGGCCGCCTGCGCCGAACGCGTCGGCCTCTCCCGCGTGACGGCCCGCCGCTACCTGGAGCACTTCACGGTGAACGGCCGCGTCGAGGTCCGCCAGCAGTACGGCCGCGTGGGCCGCCCCGAGCGGATCTACCGGGCGACCTGATCCCGGCAATTGTTGATGGCCCCTATAGGCCCACACGCGCTACCCGTCCGTACTGCAACCCTCTGAAACGGTTGAACGCCGCGGCGTGGAAGGGTTGAGTGGTTTGCGACACACATTCGATGACCAGGAGGTCGACCGTGGCTGACGCCGCATCCGAGGAGACCCTGTCCAACCTGGGGCACGAGGACCGCGAGTTCCCTCCGGACCCGGCCTTCACGGCCCAGGCTGTCGGCAAGGCGGAGCTCTACGAGCAGGCCGACGCCGACCGCGAGAAGTTCTGGGCCGACCAGGCCCGCGAGCGCCTGACGTGGAGCAAGGACTTCACCCAGACCCTCGACTGGTCCGACGCGCCCTTTGCCAAGTGGTACGCCGATGGCCAGCTGAACGCCGCGTACAACTGCGTGGACCGGCACGTCGAGGCCGGCAACGGCGACCGCGTGGCGCTGCACTTCGTCGGCGAGCCCGGTGACACCGAGGACATCACGTACGCCGACCTCCAGGATCGTGTGAAGCGCGCGGCCAACGTGCTGCTCGAGTCGGGCGTCGCCAAGGGCGACCGCGTCGCGATCTACCTGCCGATGATCCCTGAGGCCGTCATCTCGATGCTCGCCTGCGCGCGCATCGGCGCCCCGCACTCGGTGGTGTTCGGCGGCTTCTCCTCGGACGCGCTGCGCTCTCGCATCGCCGATGCCGAGGCCAAGGTCGTCATCACCGCTGACGGTGGCTACCGCCGCGGCAAGCCGTCTGCGCTGAAGCCGGCTGTGGACGACGCGGTCAAGGACAGCCCGTCGGTGCTCAAGGTGCTCGTCGTGCAGCGCACCAAGGAAGAGGTGGCCTGGAACGACGAGAAGGACCTCTGGTGGCACGAGGCGCTCGAAGCCGCCTCGCCCGAGCACACTGCCGAGCCGATGGATGCCGAGCACCCGCTCTTCATCCTCTACACGTCCGGTACGACCGGTAAGCCCAAGGGCATCCTGCACACGACCGGTGGCTACCTCACGCAGGCGGCTTACACCAACGCCGTCGTGCACGACGTGCACCCGGAGACCGACGTCTACTGGTGCTCAGCCGACGTCGGCTGGGTCACCGGCCACAGCTACATCGTCTACGGGCCGCTGGCCAACGGCGCGACGCAGGTGCTCTACGAAGGCACCCCGGACACCCCGCACAAGGGCCGCTGGTGGGAGATCATCCAGCAGCACAAGGTGTCGATCTTCTACACCGCGCCCACCGCGATCCGCACCTGCATGAAGTGGGGCAAGGAGATCCCGGAGAAGTTCGACCTGTCGTCGTTGCGGGTGCTCGGGTCGGTCGGCGAGCCGAGCAACCCCGAGGCGTGGATCTGGTACCGCGACGTCATCGGCGGCGGCAAGGCCCCGATCGTCGACACCTGGTGGCAGACCGAGACCGGCGCGATCATGGTCAGCGCGCTACCCGGCGTGACGACTCTCAAGCCCGGCTCCGCACAGATCGCTGTCCCAGGCATCTCGGTGGATGTCGTTGATGAGCAAGGCAACTCGGTCGACAACGGCCACGGCGGTTACCTCATCATCGACAAGCCGTGGCCCTCGATGCTGCGTGGCATCTGGGGTGACCCGGAGCGGTTCAAGGAGACCTACTGGTCGCGCTTCAAGGGCATCTACTTCGCGGGCGACGGCGCCAAGAAGGACGAGCAGGGCAACATCTGGGTGCTCGGCCGCGTCGACGACGTCATGAACGTCAGCGGCCACCGGCTCTCGACCACCGAGATCGAGTCGGCGCTGGTGTCGCACCCGAAGGTCGCCGAGGCCGCGGTGGTCGGTGCGACGGACGAGACCACGGGCCAGGCGGTCTGCGCGTTCGTGATCCTGCGGGGTGACGCCGTGCAAGAGGCTGACGAGCCCGGCGAAGGCGCTGACCTCGTCGCGGAGCTGCGCAACCATGTGGCCAAGGAGATCGGCGCGATCGCCAAGCCGCGGCAGATCCTGATCGTGGCCGAGCTGCCCAAGACGCGGTCGGGCAAGATCATGCGTCGCCTGCTGCGGGACGTGGCCGAGAACCGCGAGGTCGGCGACGTCACCACGCTGGCCGACTCCTCGGTGATGGACCTGATCCAGCAGGGCCTCGCCAAACCCGCCGCCGACTAATCACCGGCTCGCCGGTCGAGTAGGCGAGCCCCCTCGCCGGTCGAGTAGGCGAGCCCCCTCGCCGGTCGAGTAGGCGAGCCCCCCTCGCCGGTCGAGTAGGCGAGCCCCCTCGCCGGTCGAGTAGGCGAGCCCCCTCGCCGGTCGAGTAGGCGAGCCCCCTCGCCGGTCGAGTAGGCGAGCCCCCTCGCCGGTCGAGTAGGCGAGCCCCCTCGCCGGTCGAGTAGGCGAGCCCCCTCGCCGGTCGAGTAGGCGAGCCCCATAGGGCGAGACGTATCGAGACCAGGTGCCCGCGTGCACCTGGTCTCGATACGCCTCCGCCAGCGCTCCGGCTACTCGACCGGCGAGGAGGGCTGCAGCTTGAAGACGGGGTGGGCGGGGATGATCCCGGCGATCTCGGCGTCGGTGGACTTCGCCCGGACGCCCTCCGGGAAGAACGCACCGACCTCCCAGAACCACTTCTTCAGGTAGTACCGCATCACCGGCACCGCTGCGTCGCCGTGCACCTCGACCGCGGTGTACGTCTCCACGCGCCGGCCGAGCCGCAGCTTCACCTCGGGGTTCTTGCGTACGTTGCGCACCCAGTCGGTCTGCCCGCGCGGCGCGACCAGGTACGGCTGGCCGTCGACCTTCATGAGGTTGACCGGAGTCGTCCGCGGCTGCCCACTCTTGCGGCCGATCGTCTCCAGCTCGCGTGCTCCCGTCACGCTGATACCTGCCCGCGCCAGCCGGCCCACGAACGCATTGAACATCTTGGTCCAGCGATCGAGCTCACTCATCTCGTTCTCCTCCAGCCAGGTGCGAGAGCGGTGCTCTCGGTTGCTTCGGTTCATCATGCACCCGTCGCACAGCAATTGCAAGAGCACTGCTCTCTCTTGCGAGCAGCGCTCTCTGATGGCACTCTCAGACGCATGGCTTCAGACGCACCCCGCACCGCTCGAGCACGTGCTCGCGAGGAGGTGATGGCCCAGATCCTCGACGCCGGTCGACGTGAGCTTGCCGAGCACGGTGCCGACGGCCTCTCGCTGCGGGCCGTCGCTCGTGAGGTCGGGATGGTCTCGTCCGCGGTCTACCGCTACGTTGCCAGCCGCGACGAGCTGCTGACCGCGTTGATCCTCGAGGCCTACAACGCTGTCGGCGAAGCTGTCGAGCAGGCCGCGGCCGCCCGGACCACCCCGGGCCGACGGTTCGTCCGGCTCTGCGACGCCATCCGGACCTGGGGTCGCGAGCACCCGCACCAGTACGCCCTCCTCTACGGCTCCCCCATCCCCGGCTACCAGGCGCCGCAGGACACGATCCCGGCTGCGAGCCGCACCCCGTTGGCCGCGGGGAGACTCGTGCAGGAGGCGTACGACGCAGGCACCCTCGACCTCGATCGCCCCTCTCCCAAGATCGGCCGAACGCTCGCCCAGCAGTGCGCGGTCACCCGTGAGACCCTCGGGCTCGACCTGCCGGACCCGGTGATGGTGCGGTTCGTGCAGGCCTGGACCCAGGCGTACGGGGCCATCAGCTTCGAGCTGTTCGGCCAGCTCGTCGGCACGTTCGATCCTGCGGACGCGCTGATGACCCACACCTTCACCACCACAGCGCAACGGATCGGCTTCACTGACCTCTGAGCCGCGCCCGCGAGCCGAGATGCGGCCAGGCGGCGTACGACCGATCGATAGACTCGGCGACGGTGTGCCGGGAAGTCTGGTCGGCCATCGCGACAGCGGTCGCGATGTGACCGACGACCGACCCTCAAAGGGGGCGAAACATGGCCTTGCCGACACCGAACAAACCCCGACTCTTCAGCCGCGGCGCGTGGCCCGAGGCCAAGCGCGTCACCGAAGCCCTGCGCGCCGAGACGGTCGGTGGGGCGCTCCTGCTGCTCGCTGCCCTGCTCGCGATCATCTGGGCCAACACCCCCTGGCGCGACTCCTACGCGTCGTTGCGGGACGTGCACGTCGGCCCGTCCGCGCTCGGGCTCGACCTGAGCCTCGCCCACTGGGCCTCCGACGGCCTGCTCGCGATCTTCTTCTTCGTCGTGGGCCTGGAGCTGAAGCACGAGTTCGTCGCCGGCGACCTCAAGGATCCGGCGAAGGCCGCGCTCCCGGTGATCGCTGCAGTCTGCGGTGTGGCCGTGCCCGCGCTGATCTTCGCGGCCGTCAACACTGTCGGCGGTGGGGACGCACACGGCTGGGCCATCCCGACGGCCACCGACATTGCCTTTGCCCTGGCGATCCTGGCCGTGCTCGGCACCCATCTGCCGTCCGCGTTGCGGTCGTTCCTGCTCACACTCGCGGTCGTCGACGACCTGATCGCGATCACGATCATCGCGCTGTTCTACAGCGACGACATCGACCTCGCGCTGCTCGGACTGGCGCTGATCCCGATCGCGGTCTTCGGGGTGCTCGTGCAACGGCGCGTGCACCAGTGGTGGGCGCTGCTGCCCGTCGGCCTGGTGGCGTGGGCGCTCGTCCTCAACAGCGGGATCCACGCGACGATCGCGGGTGTCGTGCTCGGGCTGCTCGTGCCGGTCAAGGCCGTACGCCGGGGGCGTGGGTCCGCGGAAGGCGTTTCGTTGGCGAGTCGGCTGGAGCACCGGCTGCGGCCGATCTCGGCCGGTGTCGCGGTGCCTGTCTTTGCGTTCATGGCGGCCGGCGTCACCGTGGTGGGCGGCGGGCTCGGCGACGCGGTCACGGACCCGATCACGATCGGCATCGTGGCCGGCCTCGTGGTCGGCAAGATGATCGGGATCATGGGCGGGACGTACCTCACCGCACGCTTCACCAAGGCCGAGCTCGACGACGAGCTGGCCTGGTCGGACGTCTTCGGACTGAGCCTGCTCGCGGGTATCGGGTTCACCGTGTCGCTGCTCATCGGGGAGCTGGCCTTCGGTGCCGGGTCGGACTCCGATGACCACGTGAAGATCGGCGTGCTCGCAGGCTCGGTGCTCGCCGCGCTGCTGGCCGCGATGGTGCTGCGGCGGCGCAACGACGTCTACCGGCGCATCGAGGAGTACGAGACCCGAGACGACGACGGGGACGGTGTCCCGGACTGCTACGAGAGCGACGCCGCGCGGGCCTGACCGTACGCGCCCGCGGACGCCAGGCGAGGCTCCCGCAACGGCGGCGAACGGATCGGTAGGGTTCAGGTCAGAATGTGCCGCAAACGCAACAGGAGGTAGCGATGGCTATCAGCACCAACGGGTCCGAACGCACGCTCGGCCAGCTGGTCGCGGATGCCTCGACTGACCTGTCGAGCATCGTCAAGGGCGAGATCGACCTGGCCAAGGTCGAGATCAAGGCTGACGTCAGCAAGGCGGGCAAGGGTGGCGGACTTCTCGCCGGTGCGGGTCTGGTCGCTCTCTACATGCTGGGGTTCTTGTTGACCGCCGCCGCGTGGGGCATCCACGCGGCCGGGCTGTCGACCTGGCTGAGCTTCCTGATCGTCGGCGTGGTGCTGCTGTTGATCACCCTGATCCTGGCCTGGCTCGGGATCCGGGCGTTCAAGAAGATGCAGGGCGGTCCCAAGAAGGCGATCGCCAATGCGCAGGAGACCGTGAAGGCCATCAAGCCCGCCAAGGGCTGATCTCCTTCCTGCGACGCGGCCACAGCGCAGAATGGCGAGCCACCCCACAGTCGACGTGTCGAGCGTGCTGCTCGATGGACCCTGGAACCACCGCTTCGTCGCCGCCAATGGTGCTCGCTTCCACGTCGTCGAGGCTGGCACCGGGCCCTTGGTCGTGCTGCTGCACGGCTTCCCCGAGTTCTGGTGGGCCTGGCGGGCGCAGATCCCAGCCCTGGTCGCGGCCGGCTATCGCGTCGCCGCGATGGACCTGCGTGGCTACGGCGCGTCCGACAAACCACCGCAGGGCTATGACACCTTCACCCTGGCGGCCGATGTCGCGGCCGTGATCCGGTGCCTCGGTGAGCGTTCGGCCACGGTGGTCGGCCACGGCTGGGGCGGTTGGATCGCCTGGTCGATGCCGAGCATGCAGCCGGATGTGACGCGTGCGGTCGCCTCGCTCGGTATGCCGCACCCGCTGGTGATGCGCCAGGCCTCGGCCCGCAGTGCGCGCCAGATCCGTGCCAACCGCTACCTGTTCGCGTTGCAGCGGCCGTTCGTGCCGGAGCGGCAGATGGTGGCCGGACCGCGCTATGTCCGCAAACTGATGTCGGCCTGGTCGGGTCGCCCCGCGTGGCCGCCGGGTGAGCTCAGTCAGCAGTACGCCGACGCCCTGACTCTCCCCTTCGTGGCCCACTCCACGGCGGAGTACTACCGCTGGGTGGTCCGGTCCGTGATGCGTTCGGACGGCCGCCGCTACGTCTCCCGCCTGAGCCAGCCGATCGGCGTACCCGTCCTGCATGTGCAGGGCGACTCCGACGGCTGCGTGCTGCCCTCGAGCGCGCTCGGATCGCAGGCATGGTGCAGCGGACCGTACGAAGAAGTGACGCTCCCCCAGGTCGGCCACTTCGTTCCTGAAGAGGCGCCCGATCAGACGAACGACCTACTGATCCGGTGGCTTTCGACTCTCAGCGAGTGAGGAAGCGGGCCGGCACCGGCCGCTCGTCCTGCACATCCCACGGCACCGTGAGCCCAGCGAGATCGAGCGTCTCGGACAGCACGATCGCGGTGAACCCCCACACGTAGACGCCGTCGACCTCGAACGCCGGCGCGTGAAATCGTCGCGACGGATGGACAGCCGTGAACCTGTTGGCCGGGTCGACCAGGTCCGCGATCGGCACCCGGACAACGCTGGCCACCTCAGCCGGGTCGACGACACCAATCGGCGTCGGTCGCGGCCACCACGCGAGCACCGGGGTCACGCTGAAGCCCGTCACCGACAGCGGCAGTTTGGGGAGCCGCCCCAGCACCTCGACGCCGTCGGGCGACAGGCCGATCTCCTCCTTCGCCTCGCGCATGGCGGCCTCGACCGGTCCGTCATCGGCGTCGTCGATCATCCCTCCGGGGAAGGACACCTGGCCCGGATGCTTGCGCAGCGATGCGGACCGCTCGGTAAGGACGATGTCCTGACCACCGCCCTCGGTCGGTCCGAACAGCATCAGTACGGCCGACTGGCGCCCGACCGGGAGACCCGCCAGCCGGCGTACGAGAGAGACGTCCTCGTGGGCGGTGTCCGCGACCCGCTGCAACCAGTCGGGCACGGGCGGAGTCGACGTCGGCATCTCGCCAGTCTGCCCCGAGCCGGTCCGGTCAGGACGTCCGGGCCGCTCGTCGCAGACAGAAACGGCGCACCGGCTCGGAGCGCATCACCTCGGCCAGGTCGCGGTAGCGCGCCGCGGCCTCCTCCGTCCTGCCTGTCCGCCAGGCGAGGTCGGCGAGCGCGAGGGAGGCGTCCCGACTCGCGTATGACGGTGCCTCGCTCTCGAGCGCGTCCAGCTCTTGCTCGATCGCCAGCAGGTCATCGGGTCGGCCACCGACCAGCGCCTCCTGGGATCGAGCGACGAGGTGGGCGACCCGCACCGACGGTGAGTTCCAGCGCTCCTCGAGGGCGGCGTACAGCACGCAGATCTGGGTCCAGTCGGTCGCTTCGAGGTTCGGAGCGACGGTGTGCAGCGCCGAGATGGCGGCCTCGAGCGCGAAGCGGCCGTCTCCGGCAGCGGCCGCGGTCGCGTCGTCCAACCCGGCCTCGACGAGCCCGCGGTTCCACCTGGACCGGTCGACCTCGTCCAGGGCCAGGGCCGTGCCGTCCGCATCGAGGCGACCCGGACGCCGGGCCAGCCCAAGGCGTACGACCGCCCGGAGTCCGCGGACCTCGGTGTCTTGCGGGTACTCGGCCACGAGCGCGTCCGCGATGGACAGTGCCTGACGTCCGAGGTCCTCCAGCGCGTCCTCGGGATCGAGCACCTGACGGTGCGCAACTGTGAACATGCCTGCAACACAAGCGAGTACGACGGGGAGCCGCGTGCGGCGGACCGCCTCGTCCGGGATCACGAAGGCGCCGCGCGCATCCGCCAGGGCCCTCTTGGCACGGGTGAGTCGCGCTGCGGCGGCGGTCTCCTGGATGCCGAGGTGGTCAGCCACCTGGCTGATGGACAGACCGCAGACCACGCGCATTGCGAGCACCATCTGCGCCGATGGCGGCAGCGCCTCGTCACAGGCGACGAAGAGCAGCGCCAACCGGTCGTCGAGCTCCGGAGTCGTCATGGCGTCGAGTGATGTCGCGGAGTCGGATCGGACGAGCTCGGGCGCATGGCGGTCGTGCACCTCGCGTCGACGCACCTCATCGAGCCAGGCACGCTTGCCGACGGTGATGCACCAGGTCGCCAGGTGCTCGACGGGCTTGTCCTGGGCGGCCGCTCGAGCGACCGCCTCGGCGGCCAGCTCTTCAGCGACGTCCAGGCTGCGCGTGAAGGATGCGAGCGCGCGCACGATGCGCGGCCACGCCTCCTCGAACTCGGCCCGACCCACCTCCGGCGAGATCATCCGATCGGGAAGACCTTCCGCCACTCCACCAGGCCACCGCTCGGGACCATCGCAGCGAGCTTGCGGGCGACCTCGGGGTCGTCCACCTCGACGGCGTAGTAGCCGGTGATGACCTCGGTCGTGTCCGCGAAGGGTCCGTCCGTCCAGACCGCGTCCTCGACCTTGCGGTCGCCCTTGCCAGGCTTGACGGTGCCGCCGTGCGAGGTGTTCTGCAGGGCGCTGGCTCCGACGATGCGCGCGCCCAGGTCGGCCACGGCCTTCTGGAACGCCGCGTGCTCGGGAAACATCGGCTCGTCCGACTCTGCGGTCGGCGTGGCGTTCAAAACGCCGTCGGAGTCCCAGTCGGCCTCGCGGATGAGGTACACGTAGGTGTCGGTCATGATCTGCTCCCTGTGGTCGGTCGCGTGACGTCCCTCGTCACATCATGCAGACGAACTCGCCTCCGCAGAATCGACATCGCCCTTTCTGGTGACTCTGATTGGTCCTGATGCGTAACGTCGAACTGGACCTGTGCGACCGGCGCGGCCGCGACCTACGTTGGCACCCGAAGGCGCGCACGCCAGGTGCGCCACCGGACTCGGAGGAACAAAGAGCCATGCGGATCATGACGCGACTGTGCACGAGCATCGACGGCTACGTCACCACGCCCCAGGGCTGGCCGGCGCAGCTGGCCGACCCGGACTTCTCGCCGGAGACGTACGGTTTCGTGGACTTCCAGCAACGTGTCTCGGCCGTGCTGATGGGCCGGGCCACGTTCGAGCCGGCTCTCGGTTCGGAGCGGTGGCCGTGGCAGGACCTCGGCGTCTTCGTGCTGGGCTCGCACCGACCGGAGGGTACGCCGGACCACGTGGTCGTCGACAGCGACCCGACACGACTGCTCGAGCAGATGCGCGCTGCGCACCCCGACGGCGACGTGCACCTGGTCGGCGGGCCTCGCACCGTGGAGACGTTCCGTGCGCTCGGCGCGCTCGACCAGCTCGGCCTGATCGTGGTGCCGCGGCTCCTGGGCGGCGGCACCCAGCTGACCCCGGCCGTACAGACCGACACCGGCCTGAAGCTCAGTCACCACAACGCCCTCCCGAACGGAGCGGTCGAGCTCGTCTACGACATCGAGAAGTCGGCGTGAGCCGTCACGCCGGCGCTGCGCTCGCGTAAGGGTTGACCGCGCCGGGAGCCAGCTCGAACTTCAGCAGCTTCGCTGCCTTCTCGGGGTCGGTCTCGCCGTCGCCGTACGACGGGCACCACTGGGCGACCGGGCAGACTCCGCAGGCGGGCTTCTTGGCATGGCACATGCGGCGGCCGTGGAAGATCAGCACGTGGCTGAGCATCGTCCAGTCCTTGCGCGGGAAGAGCGCGCCGATCTCGTGCTCGACCTTGACCGGGTCTGTTTCGGTGGTCCAACCCATCCGTCGCACCAGCCGACCGAAGTGCGTGTCGACGGTGATGCCCGGGACGTCAAAAGCGTTGCCCAGCACCACGTTTGCGGTCTTGCGTCCCACGCCGGGCAGGGTGACGAGATCCTTCAGGCGCGGCGGCACCTCGCCGTCAAAGCGCTCGACCAGCGCCTGTCCGAGCGTCATCACGGACTTGGCCTTGGCGCGGAAGAAGCCGGTGGGCTTCAGCAGCGTCTCGAGCTCGACCCGGTCGGCGCTGGCGAGCGCGGCGGCGTCCGGGTAGCGCTTGAACAGGATGGGCGTGACTTTGTTGACGCCGACGTCCGTGGTCTGCGCCGACAGGATCGTGGCGACCAGCAGCTGCAGCGGCGTCTCGAAGTCGAGCTCGCAGTGGGCGTAGGGGTACTTCTCGTGCAGGACGCGATACATCTTGCGTGCGCGGCGCGTACGGCCGGTCGGGGTCTCCTGCGTGACATCAAGGCGCTTCACCCGCAAGACCCTAGGCGCTCACACCGACACCCGCTGGTCCAGCCCAAACCGCTGGTCGAGTAGCCGGAGCGCCAGCGGAGCCGCATCGAGACCCGGGCCGGTTTCCCTGATACCAGGTCAAACGGCCCCACCCACAGACCCGACCCGGGCCGGTTTCCCTGACACCGGGTCAAACGGCCTTACCCGCAGACCCGGAGCGCTTGGAGACGGCTGATGACCGGCGTCTGAGAGGGCGTAGGACGTGCGCAGTGCCGACCGGACGCAGCAGGCGCGCCGGCTGACCCGAGAGTGACGTACGACAACCTGTCGCGACTGCGTGGCAGACTGACCGGCGTGACTACGGAATCCGTGCGCAAGGCACCTCTGTTCGCACCCCTGGACGACGAGGCCGCCGAGGCGCTGCTCGCGTCGATGACACCCAGCAAGATCGAGCGCGGCCAAGAGCTCTTCCACGAGGGCGACCAGGGCGATCGGCTCTACGTCATCACGGAGGGCAAGATCAAGCTCGGTCGCCGCTCCCCCGACGGACGCGAGAACCTTCTGGCGATCCTCGGCCCGGGCGAGATGTTCGGCGAGCTGTCGCTGTTCGACCCGGGTCCCCGCACGGCGACCGCGACAGCCGTCGCTGAGACCGAGCTGGTGGCGCTGGGGCACAACGACCTGACCAGCTTCCTCAAGGACCGCCCCGAGGTCGCGATCACGATGCTCGGCGCGCTCGCTCGCCGCCTGCGCCGCACCAACGAGGCGCTCGGTGACCTGGTCTTCACCGACGTCCCCGGCCGCGTGGCCAAGGCGCTGCTCGACCTGTCCGCCCGCTTCGGTCGCCCGGCCGACGACGGTGTCCTGGTCGCTCACGACCTGACTCAGGAAGAGCTGGCGCAGCTGGTCGGCGCCTCCCGCGAGACCGTCAACAAGGCGCTGGCCGACTTCGCCTCACGTGGCTGGCTCAAGCTCGAGGCCCGCGCGGTCACACTGCTCGACGTCGAGCGCCTGCAACGCCGCGCCCGCTGACCCTCTTATGGGCCTGACTTAAGGTCCTGGGCGGCGCGCGCTCGACTGCGCTGTGATGTCTCAGGACATCGGTGACAGTTTGCGGTTCAGGACTTCGGTGACGCTTTGGCGATTCGTTGGTAGCCACCTTTGGCGACAGTGAGGGTGATCTCGCGTATGAGGTTGTTGCCGATGAAGATGGCCAGGTGGCGTCCGCGGTGGATCACGAGGACCTCCTGCGAGGCGACTTTCTTGCTGACGCCGACCAGGACGCCTTCGATCCCGATGGAGCCGTTCTTGGCCACGATGCGGCGGGTTACATAGACCGGTGCAGTCGTGGCTGGCCCGGGCTGGTCTTTGGGACCTAGCTCGTAGCGCTGGGCTGGTGTCAGGCCATCGAGATGTTGGTGACGCCGCCGATGGTTGTAGTGCTCGCGGTAGCGATCCAGCAGGTCTTGCAACTGTGCGAGGTCCTGGGCAGGCGGGCGTTTGCGGAGCCATTTCAAGCAGGTCTGATGGGCTCGTTCGACCTTGCCGCAGGTTTGCGGGTGTCCGACCGAGGAGGTGAAGTGGTGCACGCCGAGGACATTGGCGTTCGTTTCCAGGGTCGATGTCCAGCCTCGACGGCGACCTGAGAACGCGGTGCCGTTGTCGGTGAGCAGCTGTGCTGGCAGCCCGTACCTCTGGACTGCGCCGGCGAATGCCGCCCACACGTCCTGGGAGTTCTCGCTGCGAGCGGCGTGGCAAGCCAGGTCCATCCGTGAGCAGTCATCCACGAGGTGCAGCACGACAACGATGGCTCCGGAGGCCAGGGTGTACTCGAATCCGTCCATCTGCCAACGGGTGTTGGGGTGGGCGGCCTCGAACCGACGCCGATGCCGGCTGGGAGCCCGCCGTGGCACCAGGACCAGCAGACCGCGACGCTTAAGGACTCGGTTGATCGTCGACCGCGATGGGACACCGTGCATCGTGACCGGCCACTCAGCGGGGTGATCCAGCAGCCAGTACACGATCGAGTTCGCTCCGGCGTCCCAGCCCTGATCCTCTAAACGCTTGCGGGCCAACACAATCAGGTCCTCGACAACGGACGAGACGGCTGTCGGACAGGCGTGCGGGCGGCGCGAATCGGGGTAGAAGCCCGACACTCCTGAAGCGGCAAACCGGGCCAAGTACTTGTAGAACGACTTACGCGACAGGCCCTGCTGGGCACAAAATGCCGCCACGTTCACACAGTCGCCTCGATGCTTCGCAGCTACCGCCGCCGCTACTTCAGGACCGATCGGCTCAGCATCACTTCTACCCATAACTCATCATCCGGTCCAGGACACCGTCACCGATGTCCTGGACCGAAAGAGTGTTACCGATGTCCTGAGCCTTGACAGCGCGCTCGACTGCGCGCCGCCCAGGACCTTTGTTTGTTGTCCACAGGCGGTTCTGCACGCCGGGCCGCTCCCTGGGCACCATCACCAGGTGCCACCACTTCCGACCGGCCGCGGGCGACGTACCGCGTGCCATGCGATCGCACTCGAGCTGGCTGCTGATCAGTGCGGCGTCATCACGCGCGCCCAGCTCGGCGCGGCCGGTATCACTCGGCACGATGTCCGCAACGCGGTGGCAGCCGGTCGTTGGCACCTCCTTGGGCGCGAGACCGTTCTGGTCGACGGTTCCGTCCCCATCAGTGGCGACGCACAGCTGTGGTGGGCCGTCCTCGAGAGCGGGTCATCCGCGGCTCTGGACGGGGTCACGGCGCTGATCGCGGCCGGTATGACCGGGTTCACGCCTGTGGGCCTGCACATCAGCGTGCCCCGAGGCGCACCTCGCCGACCTCTGGACGGGACCATCACCCATCAACCGCGCGACATCGGACCGATAATTGGAGGCGGTATCCCGCGCGTTCAACCGGAGACGGCCTCCATCCGGGCCGCCCAGTGGGCGGTCAGTGATCGCCAGGCAGCGCTCATCTTGTGCATGGCGGTGCAGCAGCGACTGGTCGCGACCAAGCGTCTGCTCAAACGGTGGGAGAACGTGCAGCGCGCTGTGCGCCGGGCTCTCATCGACCAGGTCATCCGGGACCTCGTCGACGGCGCGCACTCCCTTGGCGAGCTGGATTTTGCTGCGGCGTGCCGCGCGCGCGGTCTGCCCGAGCCGACTCGTCAAGCTGTGCGGACAGGCCCGGACGGACGGGTCTACCTCGACGTCGCGTGGGAGGACATCGGGCTTGTCGTTGAGATCGACGGCAGCCATCACGCGCTAGTCGAGCACAGTCTGGGTGATGCCTTCCGGCAGAACGAAGTGGTCCTCAACGGCGAAACTGTGCTGCGAATACCGTTGGTAGCTATGCGCGTTCGAATGGAGGAGTTCATGGACCAGGTCGAGCGCGCCCACCAGAACCTGACCCGAGGTGCTGCTTAGTGTCCTGGGCGGCGCGCGGTGGAGCGCGCGCTGCCCATGACCTAGCTGCAAGCCCTAGGACGCGTGCAAATACTCCAGCTGCGCCTGGACTGTGAGCTTGGCCGCCGGCCATACGGCCCGGTCGACATCGGCGTACACCTGCTCGACGACCGCCTGCGCCACGTCATCAGCGTCGGCCGCTCCGTCGGCGAGCGCCGCGCGTACCTGCTCCAGCCGCGCGAGCCGGTGCTCGCGGTAATACGTCAGCACCGCCTCCGCATCCGGCAGCACCGGCCCGTGACCCGGAGCGATGGCGTCGACCTCGTCGCCGGCGAGGGCGATCATGCGGTCCAACGAGGTGAGGTACGACGACACGTCGCCGTCGGGGTACGCCACCACCGAGGTCCCTCGCCCCAGGACCATGTCGCCCGTCAGCAGAACCCGGTCAGACGGCAGCACGAACGAGACCGAGTCGCGCGTGTGTCCGGGCGTCAGGATCGCCCGAATATCGAGATCCCCCACCACGATTCGCTCGTCATCCGCAAACGGTTCACCGATGCCGGCGCCGCGCACCGGCGCGCCCGTGAGCTCCGCCCACCGGTCGGCCGACTCGGCGTGATCGAAGTGGTTGTGCGTCAGCAGAGTCAGGCCGACGCGCGCGTCCCGCTCCGCGACAAGCGCCAGCACGGCCGCGAGGTGCTCCTCGTCCAACGGCCCGGGGTCGACCACGACGACCTCGTCGTGTCCCGGCTCGGACAGCACCCACGTGTTGGTCCCGTCGAGCGTCATCGGCCCCGGATTGGGACAGAGCACGCACTCGGCGCGTTCACTGACCCTGCCGCCCAACCACGCCTGCTTCTCATCAGCCACACCTGAACGCTAGCAACGTCCTTGGCTTGTCATTCCTTGACCAACGGCCGGTACCTCGCTGACAGCGCTGTCCCTACCGTGGCAAACACTGTCCCCCCGCACCAAGGGAGTACCGCGATGAAGACCCGACCCATCGTCGTAGCCATCAGTGCCGCCGCCACCATCGGCCTGGCCGCCTCCACCGCCGCGCAGGCCGCGCCACAGCCCGGCCCCAACGACAGGGCTCGCGCACACGGGATCACCAAAGCCGGTGACGCCTGGATGGGCTGGGCGACGGACGACACGGCCGCCAAGAGCACACCGCCCCAGAGCATCGCCGCCACCGTCGGCGGTATCGACGTCAGCAAGTGGCAGGGCAACGTCGACTGGGCGTCCTGGTGGGGACAGGGCATGCGGTTCGCCTACGTCAAGGCCACCGAGGGTGACTACTACGTCAACCCCTACTTCAGCCAGCAGTACAACGGCTCCTACAACGTGGGCATGGTGCGAGGCGCGTACCACTTCGCGACGCCCAACGACAGCGGCGGCGCAGCGCAGGCCGACTACTTCCTGGCGCACGGCGGGGGCTGGTCCAGGGACGGCAAGACGCTGCCGGGCGTGCTCGACATCGAGTACAACCCGTACGGCGCGACCTGCTACGGGCTGTCGCAGAGCGCCATGGTCAGCTGGATCAAGGCGTTCACCGATCGCTACAAGGCCCGCACGAGCCGGGACGTCGTGATCTACACGACCACGGACTGGTGGACAAGCTGCACCGGCAACAGCGCGGCATTCAACACCACCAACCCACTCTGGGTGGCGCGCTACAACACCTCACCAGGCACGTTGCCCGGCGGATGGGGCTTCTACACGTTCTGGCAGTACACCGACTCGCCGCTGGACAAGGACTACTTCAACGGTGACCTGTCCCGCCTGACCGCGCTCGCCAACGGCTGACGGCGTCTAGCCCTGCGCGTCGGCCAGGTGGGCGCGCAGGACGACTTCGCCTGCCTCATTGCGGACGGCCTCGGGCATGACGCGTACGACGGCCGCTCGCGTCGCGACGTACGCCGCCGCTGACGTCGCGTCAGCCACGTGCTCGACATTGACAATGGTTGGCGGGAACATCCGCGCCTTGCCTGAATCGACTTGCGCCAGAAGGACTTTCGGCGTCACCCACACCGCGATGTCCGCCTCGGTTGTCGCATCGTCGGCGACCTGGCCATCGGGCATGAGCGCGGCGAAGAAGTAGGTGTCGTAGCGCTTCGGCTCGAACTCGGGCGTGAGCCAGTGGTCTCGCAGCGTCAGCAGGTCCGAACGCAGCACCAGGCTCCGCCGGACCAGCAGCTCGGCGAAGGACTGCTCCTTGGACAGCAGCGCGGCACGCTCGGCCTGCCACTGCTCTCCGGACACATCTCCGACGACGGTCGATGCGTCAGGGCCGGCGAGCAGGACGCCGCACTCCTCGAAAACCTCTCGTACTGCTGCGATCACGAGCTCTTGGGCCACAACCTCATCGGTGCCGAGCCGCTCGGCCCACGCGGACGGCGACGGACCGGCCCAGGGCAGATCAGGTGTGGCGTCCCGAGCATCGACCCCGCCGCCGGGGAAGACCCACATGGACGGCGCGAACTCCATCGTCGGTACCCGCCGAAGCATGAATACCTCGACAGGACAGTCGGATCCGTCGCGCACGAGCATGACGGTGGAGGCGAGGCGCGGCTCAGGTGGGGCGGTCGTACGACCCTCGAGCCCGGCCAGGGCCGACTCGCTGAGTCGGCCCCCGATCGCGAAGTCGCGCGGTGCGGTCGGGGGCTGACTCATCGTTGGATCAGTCCTCGACCGCGACGACGATCTCGACCTCGACCGGGACGTTCTTGGGCAGTACGGCGACGCCGACGGCCGAGCGCGCGTGAGCGCCCTTGTCTCCGAACGCTTTTCCGAGCAGGTCACTCGCTCCGTTGATCACTCCGGGCTGCCCGTCGAACGACGGGTCGGAGGCCACGAAGCCCAGCACCTTGACGACCTGGGTCACCTTGTCGAGGTCACCGACAACCGACTTCACGGCCGCGATCGCGTT
Organism: Luteipulveratus mongoliensis; assembly: GCF_001190945.1. NCBI lineage: Bacteria > Bacillati > Actinomycetota > Actinomycetes > Micrococcales > Dermacoccaceae > Luteipulveratus > Luteipulveratus mongoliensis. The sequence goes on from NZ_CP011112.1 coordinate 4,934,989, forward strand.
GAGCACGCAGGTCTGCGCGCAGGCAGCGGCCTCCTCGGCCGACACCTCGGCGCCGACCTTGCCCACGGCCTGCAGCTCGCCGGCCACGGTCGGGATCTGGCCGGAGGTGTAGATGAGATTGCCGTTGCGCAGCGCGGGGACGTAAGACCCAGCGGGTGCGGCAACTTCGGGCACGGAAAGACCCAGGGCGGCGAGGTTGTCCTCGACGACAGACACGATTCAGCTCTCCTTCGGACGCTTCAGATAGGCCACCAGGCCGTTGCCGTCAGGGCCGGCGACGACCTGGACCAGCTCCCAGCCATCCTCGCCCCACTGGTCGAGGATCTGCTTGGTCGCGTGGATCATGAGCGGGACGGTGGCGTACTCCCACGGCGTAGTCATACGCCAGAGACTACGGCCCGCCCCGGAACCACTCAGCGGGTCGGATCGAACGGCTCGAGCTCGGCGGGTACGACGCCGCTCACCATCTGCTCCGCGAGCAGCTGACCGGTCAGTGGGCCGAGCGTGATGCCCCACATGCCGTGCCCGCCGTTGACGTAGACCCGCGGCACGTTGGTCGCGCCGACCAGCGGCAGACCGTCGACCGTGACCGGGCGGGACCCGACCCAGACGTCTTCGCGGTCGTCCCAGTCGACACCGGACAGCAACGGCCGCCCCGACCGGACGATGGCGTCGACCCGGCTCGGGTTGAGCGGCGCCTCGGTGTCGGCGAACTCCATCGTGCCGCCGACCCGCAAACGGTTGCCGTACGGCGTACACGCCACCCGCTCGTACGGGAAGTAGACCGGGCAGGGCACCGGCCCCGCGTCTCGGTCGCTGACCGCGACCGAGAAGGAGTAGCCGCGACCGGCTCGAAGCTGGGTCCGTACGCCGCAGCGCGCCGCGAGCGTCGGCAGCCAGGCTCCCGTGGCCAGGACCACGGCATCGCCGTGCACCGGCTCGCCCGACACCATCTCGACAGTCACACCGCGCGGACCGTGGCGCAGCGCGTGCACGTTGGAGCCGACGATGACCGTGCCGCCGCGCTCGCGGACCGAGTCGGCGAGCGCCTCGACGTAGGCACCGGGATCGATGTAGCGCTGGCCGTTGATGCGGATGGCGCGCTCGACCTGGTCAGACACGATCGGCAGCTCGGCCCGCAGGGTCGCGTTGTCGATGTCCTCGGTGTCGAGCTCGAGCCCGGCCTCGTGGATCAGCTTGATCTCGTGCTCCAGCCCGGCGGCGTCCTCACCCTTGAGGAAGGCCGCCATGATCGGCGCATCGTGCGAGATCGCTTTGACACCACCGGATTCCAGCGCATCGAAGGCGCCGATGGCACGGCGGTTGACCGGGACGTACGAATGCATCGTCCGCATCCACTGACCCGGCGTACAGCGGCGCGCGAACCCGAGCATGAACCGGGCGAGGTGGCGATCGGGCCGCAGCGGAACGTACAGCGGTGAATGAGGATCGAGGACGGCCTTCGCGCCGTACTTGATGATCGACGGGTCCGACAGCGGCACCGCCAGACCGGGCGAGATCCAGCCCGCGTTGCCCCAGGAGCTGCCAGCAGCGACGCCGCTGCGCTCGACGACCGTCACATCGACGTCGTGCTCCTGCAGGAACCAGGCGGTCGACAGGCCGACCATGCCGGCTCCGACGACGACGACATGCGCACGACCCGAACCCCGAACCGGGCTCAGACGCTCGACCTGCTTCATTCCGCTTGCCTCCTGACCGTGGCGATCTCCACCGATTGTCAAGGTGTCACGCTCCTCGGTTACGCGCGAGTAGCGTCAGGTCCGGTGTGAGACGCGCATCACGCGACCGCGGTGTCTAGGCTCGGTCCGTGACCGCTCCCCGACCCGACGCGCCTCCATGGCAGGGTGCCCGGCTGCACATCGTGACCGGCAAGGGCGGCACCGGCAAGACCACCGTCGCGGCGGCCCTGGCGATGGCCCTGGCCTCCGAAGGTCAGCGCGTGCTGCTCGCCGAGGTCGAGGGCCGGCAGGGCATCAGTCAGACCTTCGACGTGCCGCAGCTCGACATCAAGGAGACCCGCGTCGCCCGGGGACTGCGCGGCGGTGAGGTCGTCGGTCTGTCGATCGATGCCAAGGCCGCGCTGCTGGAGTACCTCCAGATGTTCTACAAGCTCGGCCGCGCGGGCGGCGTGCTCGAGAAGTTCGGCGTCATCGACTTCGCCACCACCATCGCGCCGGGCGTGCGCGACGTCCTGCTGATCGGCAAGGTCTACGAGGCCGTACGCCGTCGCGAGGGTGGGCGCCGCAAGGACGGGGCCTTGCTGTACGACGCCGTCGTGCTCGATGCCCCGCCCACCGGCCGTGTGGGCAGGTTCTTGAACGTCAACCACGAGGTGGCCGGTCTGGCGAAGGTAGGCCCGATCCGGCAGCAGGCCGACTCCATCACCGCGATGCTGCGGTCGTCCCAGACCGTCGTCCACCTCGTCACGCTGCTGGAGGAGATGCCGGTGCAGGAGACGATCGACGCGGCCGCCGAGCTGGACCGGATCGGCCTTCAGGTCGGCGGAGTCGTCATCAACCAGGAGCGTGAGCCGGCCCTGTCGCCCGCCGCGATCAAGGCCCTGCGCTCCGATCTCGATGCAACACCGCTCGAGAAGGACCTCGCCGAGGCTGGGCTGCGCGTCGGTCCAGTCCTGGTCGATGGCTTGATCCAGACCGGGCTCGACCTCGCGGACCGCCTCGACCTGGAGGTGCAAGAACGCGACGAGCTCACCGGGCTCAACCGGCCGACGTACCACCTGCCGTTGCTGCATGAGGGCCTGGACGCCGGCGGCCTGCGCGAGCTGGCCGGCTCACTGATCCAGCAGGGGATGGTCTGATGACCGCCGATACCGGTGCGCTGAGTGTCGATGACCTGATCGCCAACCGGGCCACGCGCACCATCGTGTGCTGCGGGTCTGGCGGCGTCGGCAAGACCACGACGGCTGCTGCGGTCGCGGTCCGCGCGGCCGAGGCGGGTCGTGCGGTGGCCGTGCTGACGATCGACCCGGCCAAGCGGCTCGCCCAGGCGCTCGGGCTCGAGGCGATGGGCAACGAGCCCGAACCTGTGCCCACCGTCGACACCTCCGCCGGCGGCTCGCTCGACGCGATGATGCTCGACATGAAGCGGACCTTCGATGAGGTCGTGCTCAACCACGCGGCTCCGGACAAGGCCGAGCAGATCCTGGCGAACCCGTTCTACCAAGCGGTGTCGAGCTCGTTCGCGGGCACGCAGGAGTACATGGCGATGGAGCGGCTGGGCCAGCTGATGAGCGAGGAGGTCGACGGTCGACCGCGCTGGGACCTGATCGTCGTCGACACCCCACCGTCACGGTCCGCGCTGGACTTCCTCGACGCACCGAAACGGCTCGGTTCGTTCTTGGACGGTCGTTTCATCCGGCTGCTGATGGCGCCGGCCAAGGTCGGCGGCCGCGCCTACCTCAAGGTCGTGTCCGTTGGGATGGGCGCCGTGAGCGGCGCGATCACCAAGATCCTGGGCGCACAGATGCTGTCGGACGTGCAGACGTTCGTGGCCGCGCTCGACACGATGTTCGGCGGATTCCGCGAGCGCGCGGAGGACACCTTCGCGCTGCTGCAGGACCCCGGCACGTCATTCCTCGTGGTCGCAACTCCTGAACGCGACGCACTGCGTGAGGCGTCGTACTTCGTCGACCGGCTCGCCGAGGAGGGCATGCCCCTGGCTGGACTCGTGGTCAACCGGGTGCAGATGACGTATGTCGGCTCCCTGTCCGCCGCGCGCGCCGTCGCCGCCGCCGAGGGCCTGGAGGGCGCACCGAACCGCGCGGGATGGTCAGCGGAAGACTCGGCCGCGCTGCTTCGCGTCCACGCGGATCTGGCTGAGCAGTCCGTGCGGCACGCGGCCGCGATCGGCCGATTCACGGCATCGCACCCGGACATCGCCCAGGTGCAGGTGCCGGCAGGCGCTCACGACGTCAACGACGTCGATGAGCTCAGGAGGATTGGTGACAGCCTCGCCGGTCTTTAACCGGCTCCGGCTACTCGGTGGTGGCCTCGTCAGCGCGTGCAGTCTTGAACAAGGAAGCCCAGGAACGGACCTCGGGGCGGCGACGGAGCAGAGCACGACGCTCACGCTCGGTCATTCCGCCCCACACGCCGTACTCAGTGCGGTTATCCAGTGCGTCGGCCAGGCATTCGGCGACGACAGGACAACGCTGGCAGACGATTTTGGCAGTCTGCTGCGCGGCGCCCTTGGCAAAGAGCTCATCAGGCGATCCAGTGCGACATACGGCCCTCGCGGCCCAGTTGTCGTCCCAGAGAGTAACTTCAGGAGCAATCGCTGTCATGAGGGTGCGGCCTTCCAGTAATTCTTGATTTACCCGCCCCCACGGGTGTGGAAAGGCTATGGACACCACTCGTTCGGCCGCCAGACCCCGTAAGGACTATTTGCGACTAGTCATTTAGCACTAGTCCGACCAGTTGAACCCTAGCCCGGACCCTCCTGAGGGCCCGGGGACGGCGATCTCAGAGCCGGCTCAGGCGTACGTCAGCACCCGCAACGCCCGCTGTTTTGCTGGCATGCGAGCGGTACGACGAGCGCGGGTTACCCTGGTGCCCATGCCACAAGGGACCCGCGTGACCAACGTGCTGAGCCTCCTCGGAGCACTCCTCGCCACCTCGCTGGTCATGGGTCTGCTCGCTGCCGGGCTGGTGCTGCCAGCGGTCGGCGCGACGGGCCAGGCCACCAAGAGCAGCATCAAGATGTTCAACGACCTGCCTGAGGACTTCCAGCTCAACCCGCTGAATCAGCAGTCGCGGATCCTGGCCTCCGACGGCTCGGTCATTGCCACGCCGTACGACGAGAACCGCATCGTGGTGCCGCTGAAGAAGATCGCGCCGATCATGCAGCAGGCGCAGGTGGCGATCGAGGACAAGCGTTTCTACGAGCACGGTGGCGCCGACCCCCAGGGTCTGGCCCGCGCGGTCGTCTCCAACTTCGTGAGCAGCGGCACCCAGGGTGGTTCGACGCTGACACAGCAGTACGTCAAGGTCGTCCAGCAGAGCCAGGCCCTGAAGAAGAACGACAAGAAAGCGGCCGAGGAGGCCACGTCTCGCTCTGGCACCGAGGGTTATCTGCGCAAGCTGCAGCAGCTGAAGTACGCCATCTCGCTCGAGCAGAAGATGACCAAGCCGCAGATCCTCGAGGGCTACCTCAACACCGTCTACTTCGGCGACCAGCAGTACGGCGTCGAGGCGGCGGCCAAGCACTACTTCGGCGTATCGGCGTCCAAGCTGAGCATCTCGCAGGCCGCGACCCTCGCCGGCACCGTGCAGCGCCCGGGTGCCACGGACCCGATCCACAACCCCGAGGCTTCGACCGCTCGGCGCAACACCGTGCTGGACCGGATGCTCGAGCAGAAATACATCACGCCCGAGCAGCACGCCCAGGCACGCGCCAAGCCGTTGAAGGATGACCTGCACGTCACCCACTTCGACCAGAGCTGCGCGTCCTCGAAGTACGCCTACTTCTGCTACTACGTCACGGACTGGCTGCTCCAGCAGCCGGCACTCGGTAAGACCGCCAAGGAACGTACGCAGTCGCTGCAGGCCGGCGGCCTGACCGTACAGACGTCGATGGATCCGAAGAAGATGGCCATCATCGACAGAACGCTGAAGTCGAGCGTGCCGGTCGGCAATGCGCAGGACGTCCAGACGGCCGCGGTGCAGATTCAGCCCGGCACCGGCCTGGTCGTGAGCATGGGCCAGAACACCAACTACAGCAACACGCGCACGGCGGGCAAAACCGGTTACAACTACGTGGTCCAGAAGACCACCAACGCGAACGCCGGCTTCTCGGTCGGATCGGCCGGCAAGATCTTCACGCTGATCGAAGCGATGAAGCAAGGCCACAAGGTGAATTCCAACGTCGAGGTGCCGGCGTACAACGAGTCTCGCGAGGGTGACCCGGCTCGCGCCTTCACCCACTCCGACTTTCCGGGCGCGTGCGGCCTGGGCCGTGGAGAGGTTTGGCACGTCCGCAATGACGCACCCTTCGACGCCGGCCCTCGAACACTCACCAATGTCACTGGGTACTCGATCAACACTGCGTTCGCCAAGCTGGTCAGTCAGCTCGGCGCCTGCAAGGTCGGCGATGACTACGCCACGCTCGGGGTCACCAAAGCCAACGGCAAGCCGCTGCAGCACACACCGTCGACCGTGACCCTCGGCGCATACAGCACGCCTCTCATGCTCGCCAACGCGTACGCCACCGTCGCCGCCGGCGGTAAGTACTGCGCCCCGCGCCCGGTCGTGGCCATCAAGAACGGCGCTGGCAAGGCCCTGCCGCTCAAGACCACACCGTGCAGGCAGGTCATCTCCAAGGAGGTCGCGTCCGGCGTCATCAAGCTGCTGCACGCTCCGTTGGAGATGAAGGGCGGAACGGCGACCGGCCCGCCGTCGCGACTGGCCGGCGGACGCGATGCTTTCGGCAAGACGGGCACGATGAACCAGGCCATCTCTACGTGGTTCGTCGGTTCGACGCCGCAGCTCACGACCGGCGTGTGGGTCGGTCGCGCGAATGACGGCCCCAACGGGGGTAAGGCCAATGGCCTCGCGCCGATGAAGAACATCCGTCTGCCTGGCATCGCGGGCGGTGGCACCAACAGCTACGTCTTCGGTGGCACGCTCGCCGCGCCCATGTGGAAGAAGATCATGGACGCCTCGCTCGCGGGTCAGCCCGAGCCGCGGTTCGCGCAGCCGCCGGCGAGCATCATGGGCGAGGCAGCGCCCCCGCCGACCACGCCGGTCAGCGCCACCGTGCCTCCGCCGACGGGTAAGAAGGAAACGCCGAAGCCGCCGCGCAAGCCCGACCCCACCAAGACGGTCAACCCGCCGTTCCCCTGGCCCACCAAGCCCGGCGGAGGTGGCCACAAGCCGCCGCCGACCTTCACGGTCCCGCCGCCACCGGACGAGCACTAGACGAAAAGGCCCGAGAGCGTTGCGCTCTCGGGCCTTTCGCGTTGGTCGGTCAGACGCTCAGGGCACGCTTCACAGCGGCGGCGACGCGGCCACCCTCGGCCTGGCCCGCGATCTTGGGCTGCACCACCTTCATGACCTGCCCCATCTGGCCCATCCCTGACGCACCGGTCTCGGCGACCGCGTCCGTCACGATGGCCTCGATCTCCTCGTCGCTGAGCTGCTTGGGCAGGTAGGTCTCGAGGATCTCCAGCTCGGCCCGCTCGGTGTCCGCAAGCTCCGTACGCCCGGCACCGTCGTACGCCTCCGCCGACTCGCGACGCTTCTTGGCCTCCTTGGTGATGACCTGGAGGACCTCGTCGTCGGTCAGCGTCTTGGCCTCCTTGCCGGCGACCTCCGCGTTGCCGATGGCGGCGATGGTCATGCGCAGCGTGTTGGAGCGCAGCTGGTCGCGGGCGCGGATGGCGTCAGTGAGGTTGGAGCGGAGGGTGGACTTCAGGTCGGTCATGGGCGTCAGTCTGGCACCCGGCGCAGTCGCTGCTCCATCGAAAAGGCACCGGTGCAACGATGGCCGCATGTCTGTCGTACGCCGCGCTGCCGCACTGACCGTCGGCGCCGGCGTCTCGTGCCTCGCCTGGGCGACTCTGGTCGAGCGTCATTGGTACGCCGTGCGCCGCGCCACCCTGCCTGTCCTGGCTCCCGGCAGCAAGCCGCTCCGGGTCCTCCACGTGTCCGATCTGCACCTCGTGCCACGGCAGGAGCACCGCATCCGGTGGGTGCAGGGGCTGGCCGGGCTGGAGCCGGACTACGTCGTCAACACCGGCGACAACTGCTCCGACCTCGACGCGATCCCTGCCGTGCTGCGCGCGTTCGAGCCGCTGCTGGAGACGCCCGGCTGCTTCGTGCTCGGGTCCAACGACTACTACGCGCCGAAGCTCAAGAATCCGATGCGCTACTTCAACGACTCGCACCGCCGCGGCGAGGAGCTGGGCGTGCCGACGCTGCCGGTCCGAGAGCTGGTCGATGGCTTCGAGTCGGGCGGCTGGACCAACCTCAACAACCGACGTACGAACACCGAGATCCGAGGCGTACCAGTCGAACTCGCGGGTGTCGACGATCCGCACCTCGACTACGACAGGTACGCCGACGTGGCGGCGCCCGCCGACCCGCAAGCCGGACTGACCCTGGGAGTCGTGCACGCGCCGTACACCCGCGTGCTCGACGCGATGGCCGCCGACGGCGCGCAGCTGATCCTCGCCGGGCACACGCACGGCGGACAGCTCGCGGTGCCGTTCTACGGCGCGCTGGTGACCAACTGCGACCTCGATCAGCGGCGCGCGCGGGGGGTCTCGCGGTGGTGGCCGGGGGCAGTCGGACAGCCTGACGGGATGGCTCCGCCCGGTGCGACGTGGCTCAATGTGTCGGCCGGGCTGGGCCACAGCAAGTACGCCCCGGCACGGTTCGCGTGCCGCCCTGAGGCGAGTCTGCTGACGCTCGTACCGCGACAGACAGAACCGATTTCCTGACAGGCAGGGGCACCGGGTATCGTGTGTCCTCGTGCCCGCACGGTTGTGCGGGCGCACCGGGGTGTGGCGCAGCTTGGTAGCGCGCTTCGTTCGGGACGAAGAGGTCGCAGGTTCAAATCCTGTCACCCCGACCACACGACAAGGCCCGGTCTGCACCACGCAGACCGGGCCTTGTGCTGTGCTGAGGCAGTGCAGCAGATCACCTACGAGGTCACCGACCACACCGCCCTGATCACCCTGAACCGTCCCGACGCGCGCAACGCTTACACCTCCCAGATGGCTGACGAGATCGTCGTCGCCCTGGCCGCCGCGGCGGGCGACGGCGATGTCCGGGTCGTCGTGCTCACCGGAGCCGGCGCGGACTTCTGCGTCGGCGCCGATCTCAGCGGCGGTCGCCTCAAGGTCGTCGAGAAGCAGGCCGATCAACCCTGGCTGGAGCCGGCCAGCCGGGTGACGCGACCGCTGTACGAGTTCGACAAGCCCGTGATCGCAGCCGTCACTGGCGCGGCGGTCGGCGTCGGCTCGACGATGATCTTGCCGGCCGACTTCCGAATCGCCGCTCAGGACAGCAGGTTCGGCTTCGTCTTCTCACGGCGCGGGCTGTATCCCGAAGGCGGCTCGACGTGGTTCCTTCCTCGGCTGGTCGGCCTCGGGCGTGCGTCCGACTGGATGATCAGCGGACGACTCATCCCGGCGACCGAGGCGTTGAACGCAGGTCTGGTCACCGAGCTCCGGCCCGCAGAGGACGTCCTCGACCGCGCGCTGGAGCTGGCGGAGGAGATCGCGACCACCACAGCACCCGTGTCGACGGCAGTCATCCGCAAGGCGTTGGCCCGGATGAGCACGCTGGAGTCGCCGGACGCGGTCTTCGGCCTCGACTCACGACTCATCGACAGCTGCAGCGACAGTGCCGACACCCTCGAAGGCATCACGTCCTTCCTCGAGCGCCGGCCGCCGCGATTCCCGGGACGCGTGCCGGACGACCTCCCCGACTTCCTGCCGTGGTGACTGAATGAGCGCCGCTGTCAGGTGATGTCCAGGGTCTTGATCAGCGTGTTGACCCACCACTGACGTTGCTGGCGGCTGCGGTCAGCGGCGACCTCGCTCATGCCTGCACTGCGACGGAACGACGATCCGTAGGACGGCTCGGTAGCCAGCGCTTGGTGCAGCGCCGCGACCGCCAGACGAGTCTCAGCCCGCCGTGGCTGCTGACCCTCGGTCCGGTTGCGGGCCTGATGAAGCACCTCGACGACTGGGTCGAGCATCCCGCTGCCCTCATCACGCCAACCGGCCGCATGCAGCGCGATGGCGAGCTCGCCGTAGCCCTCTTCATAGACATCAGCAATGCCGTCCACGAGCTCGGCCACCGAGGCGCGCTCATCGACCCATGTGCCGGTGACTCCTTCCACGGCCTTGCGAAGGCGGCGTCCGCCGTGGCGCAGCAGGGCGATCAACAGCCCCTCGCGACTGCGGAAATGGTGCGTCACGCCGGCGTCGGTCATCCCGACGCGCTGCGCAACAGCACGGACCTGAACGGCCGGAGGGCCGCCCTCGACGAGGAGCCGTTCTGCGGCTTCAAGGATGAGGGCCTGGGCCTCCCGAGGAGTCCGGCGGACACGGGTGGTGCTCATCGCTCCAACCTACCTTGACCAGGCAAGGTAATGGCCGTACCTTGATTGCCCAAGGTACGGCCCCCTGGAAGGCGGCTGCCCATGTCAGTCATCAGCCTGCTCTCGCCAGTCCGCGATCAGCGATGACCGAGCTCGTGCTGCGTGGGCCGGATGCCACGCTCGTCGGGACCGTCACCGGCTCTGGTCCTCCAGCCGTACTCCTGCACGCCGGCGGCGAACGCCGGCGCGTGTGGGAGCCCGTCGCGCGGACGCTGGAGGGTGCTGGGTTCGCCAGCATCGCGTACGACCAACGCGGCCATGGCGACAGCGACGGCCATGGTGCCGATGAGCTTCCGTCGTACGCCTCCGACGTCGTCCGGATCGTTGAAACCGCTGACGCCGCACCAGTTCTCGTCGGCGCTTCACTCGGTGGACTCGCAGCGATCCTTGCACTGCAGGACGCCGGCCTGGAGGCACGCGTCGCGGGTTTGGTCCTCGTGGACGTCGTGCCCGACCCACCGCCGGACAGCACTCGCCGGTTCTTGCAGGACACTGCAGGCACGCTCGCTCAACGCCGCCTCGTCCCGGACATTCTGGATCGCAGTGCGACGCTGCGTGCAATCACTGGAGGGCTGCGCCTCCCGGTCCTTCTCGTACGCGGCGGCGGCACCTCGCCGCTCACGGACGCCGATGTCGAGCGGTTCGTGGAGCTCGTGCCACACGCGCGGCTGGCCACGGTCGAGCGGAGCGGCCACCTCATCGCGCGCGACGCTCCCGTCGAGCTCGCCGGCCACCTGATCGAGCATCTCCAGGACGCGCAGGTTCGCCGTCGACGGATCCAGAGGTTTCTGGATGACGCCCACGCCGCAGACACCGCGCACCCTGGCGGCACTCTGCTCGCCCATCTTCATCGCACCGGCGACACACTCGAACGCTGGTCTGCCCCGGCCTGGGTCGTTGATGCGGCCCGCGTCCACGCCGCGTACGGCACCGATGGCTTTCCGCATCCCATGCCGGGCGCCGACCCGCAGCTCCTCACCGCGGTCGTCGGTGCGCGCAGTGAGCAGCTCGTCGCGCGCTACGGCTCGTGCAGCCGCCGGGAGAGCTATCCAACCTTCCTCACTGACGCGCCCGTGCTCGTGGACCGACGAACTGGCCGGAAGACGCCGTTGGACGCCATCGACCTACGCGCGTTCGTCGAGCTGACGGCGGCCAACGAGATCGACGTCTTCACGCATTCACCAGAGCTCGCCGCCGCGCACGGCGCCGATGTCGCAGCGCTGTTTCGCCGGTGGCTGCCGCTCTTCGGCGACTCGGCTCGCACGGCGGTCGAGAAATGGGCGCGCGCAACATGACTCGGCCCGCGCGTGCGGGCCGAGCCATGTGCTGTCGTACGACTCGCTCAGGTCAGCCGATGGTCCACTGCTGCTGAGCCGAACCGTTCGCCGGCTGCTGCGTCACCAGTGCTCCGTTGGCCGTCGAAGCGGTCGTCATCAGCAAACCGCTCTTGACCGAGGCGACCGCGTAGGAGCCGTTCGACTGACGAGTCGCCTTCCACCGCTGGTTGGTGCCACCTGTGCAGGTCCACTGGATGACCTTCGCTCCGGCCGCCGTCGAGCCACCGTTGACGTCGGCGCACAGCCCCGACTCGATGTTGGACACGGTGTACGAGCCGTCGGACTGCTGCGTGAACTTCCACTTCTGGTTGTCCCCGCTGTTGGCAGTCCAGGTGATGAGCTGGGTGCCTGCGGTGGTGCTGTGGTTGGGGTTGTCCAGCGCCTTGCCGCCCGTGACGAGAGTGCGGGTGCCGGCGAGCGAGTCGGAGGCGCCGACCGGTGTCAGTGCGATCGTCTGCTCCGCCGCCGTGCGCGAATCACCAACGCCACCAGCCGTACTCGTCCACGAACGTCCCGGAGTCGTCTCCGCGAGGCGGCCGGACGTACCCGAGAGACCCAGGACGAGTCCGCTGTAGCGGTTCACGAGCCGGTACGTGCCCGTCCCGGATCCGTTGGTCGAGGACGTACCCGGGATGACGAACCATTGCTGGCCGACCGACGGTCCGTTGCCTGCGAGCGCCGTGACCGTGGGCTTCGCACCCCAGGCCCGTGCTTTGACCGCCGACGAGTCGACGCCGAGGAGCTTGCCGGTCGCCGTGTTGGCGATGCGGTACGACCCGTCGCCGTTCGAGGTGAACTTCCACGAGTTCTGGCCGGACTCAGTGCTGGCCAGTGACGTGGTCGCCGAGCTTCCGGACACCTGGGCTAGGGCCCGGCCTCCGCCGTTCGCGATCTTGTACGTCTTCGCCTGGTCGACCGGCGCCGCCGGTGCGGAGGAGCCGATGGTGAGGTTGACGTACTCGCTCGACGAGTCGCCGGAGCAGCCGAACGAGCAGTACGACCGGAAGTTCTTGCCGACGATCGTCGAGCTCGTCTTGTTGGCGGAGTCGAGGAACCAGCGGTACCACGACGCGTTCGTGTGGCTGCCGGTGTCTCCGATCAGCTTCCACTTCTGCGTGGCGAGGTTGTCCGTGGCATAGATCTGCTGCGGTGCGTTGCCGCTCTGGTCAACAGCCTGGGGCTCGCCGATGTAGAGACCGAGGTAGGCGTTGTAGGTGATGTCCATGACGAACAGCGGCGACGTCGGCGGGGTCTTGCCCGCCGCGACCTGCTCGGTCACCGTGCCAGTGCTCGCCGGGCTGTACTCCTTGTCGGCGGGCGTGTAGCCGGTGTCGCCGGCTGAGGCGACCGGCGTCATGTTGCTCTCCTTGCCGCCGGTGCCGGGCTCGACCCAGGCGCCGTCGTACCACTTCTTCCACGAACCAGGCGCCATCTTGCCGGAGATGGGGGCTCGGGCCACGTGGGAGTAGAACGCCTTCCAGCTGCCGCCCTTGTCGACGATGCGCGAGCCGTAGAACGCGTAGAAGTAGCCCGATGCGGTGTCCACGTAGAGCCGCTGGTCACCGTCGCCGTAGTCGTAGGTCTTCTGCGGGAACGCTGCATTGTCACCGCGTTTCGTGCTGTACGGCGAGGTGATCACGTGGTCCTTGATCGTCCAGGTCTTGCCCTGGTCGGCGGAGACGGCGTAGTCGATCGCGTCGTAGTGCAGGCCGTCGCCGAACGGCTGCGGCGTGAACTCGTTGTGCACCAGGCCGTACCCGTTGCCGGTGTCCGGGTCGACCCAGACGCTTGACAGGTCGCAGAAGTTCTTCTGCGAATAGCCTGATCCTGCAGGCGGATTCGTCGCTTCCTTGCCCGTCGGGCTGTTGTTGCAACGCCAGGTCGTCTCGTTGTTCTTGTCGTCACTGTTGGCAGGGTTGACGGCATCGCTGATGGCGCTCGAGCGCTTTGCGGTGTCGAAGTTGGTGCCGGTGTAGAACGTCCACCGTCGCTGGTCGTTCGCGCCGTAGAGCGCGTGCGCCTGCTGGTAGTAGTACGTGCCGTCCTTGTCGATGTAGCTGTTAGCGGGGGTGTCGTCGGGGTCGGTCCACGAACCCTTCGAGTCGACCGTCACGGTGTAGGTGGCGTCGTCCGCGGCGTGAGCCGGCGCTGATGCTGCCGCACTGCCTGCGGCGGTCGCGAGAGTCGCAGCAACTGCCGCGACCAGTAGCCGTCCATGAGCTGACACGGGTACTCCTCCTGCTCTCGGGCCACGCTCGGATGCGACGGTCCACGGGGTCGGTGCGCTGAGATCCGGGGCGGGTCGCAACCAGCCGAGACCGCCCGTTGCAGCGAGATGTTATCGATAACACCGAGGAATGTGGCCCGAATCACAGATGAGCCTTGAGCCGTCTCAGCGAGCGACCCCCTTCGAGATGGCGCACTTGCGCCACCTGGGATTGCAACCGCCGCGCAGCAGGTCGGACTGCGTACGTTCCCCTGCAGCGCCCGTCAATCTTTGACTCACTTTCATCCACCAGGAGAATCCATGACTGTCCGTCGCGAGATCGTTCGCCTCCGGGGCCGCAACCGTCACCTCGCCGCAGGTGCTGCTGCCGTGGTTGCACTGGCCGTGGTCGCCACCGCACCCGCGAGCGCCACGACAGCCGAGGATCACCCTGCCACCCAGGCCAAGCTCGACGCGTACGCCAAGGCGGGCGGCCCCGGGACGACGGTCGCCGCAGGCAACGCCAGTGGCAGCTGGGTCCTGACGAAGGGCACCGGCGTCACCGGTGCGAACAAGCCGATCCAGCCGAACGAGCACTTCCGGGCCGGCAGCCAGACCAAAACCTTCACGGTGGCTGTCGTCATGCAGCTCGTCGACGAAGGCAAGATCAACTTGGACAGCTCGATCGAGTCGTACCTGCCTGGTCTGGTCCAGGGCAACGGCTACGACGGCAACAAGATCACGGTCCGCCAGCTGCTCCAGCACACCAGCGGCATTCCGACCTACCCCGCGAACACGAAGCCCGGCCCGGACGGCACCTACACGAACGAGCAGCTCGTGCGGGCCGCCCTGGCTCAGACACCGTGGTTCGCACCGGGCACCGACTGGAAGTACTCCAACACCGGCCTCGTCCTTGCTTCCATGGTGATTGAGAAGATCACCGGGCAGACGGTCGGTGACGCAATCACGTCGCGCCTCATCCAGCCGCTCGGCCTGACCGGGACTCGCTTCCCGAAGCCGGGTGACAAGACGGTCGGTGCACCTGCCGTCCACGGCTACAACTGGCTCTACGTCTACTGGAAGGATGTCTCGAATTCCTCTGAGCCTTCAGGATATTCGGGTGCCGGTGCGTTGATATCAACCCTTGATGACCTCATGAAGTTCGACCAGGCGCTCGCCGACGGCAAGGTCGTCTCGGCCGCGAGTCTCGCCCAGATGCGCACGACGTACGACGCCAAGCCCACCTTCTACGACGGCTATGGCCTGGGACTGATGCGGCTGAAGCTCAGCTGTGGTGGGGAGGCATGGGGGCACGCGGGTGACGTGACCGGATACACCACTCTCACCATGGCCACCGATGACGGCCGCCATGCATCGATCGTCACCAACCGCTACGTCAGCACGGCTCCAGCGACCAGCCGTCAGCACGTCATCGACGCTGCACTCTGCGAGGCAGGGCAGTGACCGCCACAAAGGCGATCGCCGCACGCCGAGCCCTTGTGGGTGCGGCGGCGGCGCTCCTCGCCGTGAGCGTCAGTGCTGCGACCACCACGGCCGAGGCCGCCGACGACCATCCCGTCACCCGGGCCAAGCTTGATGAGTACGCCAAGTCAGGTGGCCCTGGTACGACGGTGGCCGCTGGCAGTGCGACCGATAGCTGGTTCTTGTCCAAGGGCACTGGCGTCACCGGCGCCGACAAGCCGATTCAGCCGAATGAGCACTTCCGGGCGGCGAGCCAGACCAAGACGTTCGTCGCAGCTGTCGTGATGCAGCTGGTCGACGAGGGCAAGGTCAACCTGGACGACCCCATCGAGACGTACCTGCCCGGCCTGGTGCAGGCCAAGAACTATGACGGCAACAAGATCACCGTCCGCCAGCTGCTTCAGCACACCAGCGGCATCCCGAGTCCGGCCCTGACGACCCTGCCGAACCTGGACGGCACGTACAGCCCCACCACGTTGGTCCGGAACGCCCTCTCGCAGAAGCCGCTCTTCGCGCCTGGCACGGGTTGGGGCTACTCCAATACCGGCTTCATCCTCGCGTCGATGGTCATCGAGAAGGTGACCGGCCAGACCGCTGGCGAGGCGATCACGAACCGCCTGATTCGGCCGCTCGGCCTCACCGGCACCCGATTCCCGAGCCCCGGCGACAAGAGCATCGGCGCACCGGCCGTGCACGGCTACCACCGGGTCCTCATCTGGGTCGATGACTCGAATCTCATTGAGCCGTCGTTCTATTCAGGCGCCGGCGCCCTCATCTCGACACTCGATGACCTGATGACGTTCGATCAGGCGCTGGCCGATGGCAAGGTCGTCTCCGCCGCGCGGCTCGCCGACATGCGCAAGATCTACGCCGGCAAGAGCATCTACAACGGCTACGGGCTCGGCCTGATCCACCTGAAGCTGTCCTGTGGTGGGGATGCGTGGGGCCACGCCGGCGACCTCTTCGGCTACAGCTCGTTGACGATGGCTACCGACGACGGCCGACATGCGTCGGTCATCACCAACACCTACCTCAACTCCCTTCCCGCGACCAATCGTGAGGACGTCGTCGACGCCGCCCTCTGCGAAACCGCGAAGTGACGACGGCACGCACCGCATCGGTCACCTGACCGATCTCTGTGCCAACACCCCTGAACTCCCTGGTGGCGCGGCCTTACCCCCGCTCCGCGCCACCAGGGGCTCCACTCACCTAGTCTGGCGAGCGTTCGTCGTACCGACCGTCCCAGGGGACGCATGACGCTCAAGAAGTCAGCCCAGCCGCCGGCGACCGGTGCCGACGAGGTGTGCCGCCAGGCCACCGAGCTCGTCTCTGCGACCCCTGACGAGCGTCGAGCCGTCAACGTGACGGTGCTCCGCGGCCGCGCGGACGTCCTGCACTGCATCGATATGGTGCAGAGCCGCGCCACCCGAGAGGTGCGCAGCATGGAGGGCCCGCCGTACCTCACCATGGCCGACCCCACCGACCTGTCGCCGGTGGAGCGTCAGGCCCGACGACAGCGCGAACGCACGGTGGCCGGGGTCCAGTACCGCGTGATCTACGACCGAGTCGCCTTCAGCCAGAAGGTCGCCGCCGAGCATGCGAAGAGGTCCATCAAGCACGGCGAGATGGCGCGCACGCTGGCCGGCACACCCCTGCATGTCCTGATCAGCGACGATGACGCGGCCGTCCTGCAGATCCGGACTCCGGAGCCGGACGATGTCCTCGCTCTCCTGCTCGGGCCGTGCGGGCTGATGGACACCGTCCGAGCCTGCTTCGAGACACTCTGGGAACTGGCCATCCCGCTGCCCACCGGCCTGATGACCGATCTCGACCCGCTGGACCGGGACATCTTGGAGCTGATGTCCTCCGGCGTCACCGACGACCTGATCGCACGGCGGCTGGAGATCTCGCGGCGAACGGTGGTGCGCCGCGCCGGAGCGCTGCAGCGCCGACTGAACGCGCACACCCGCTTCCAGGCCGGAGTGCAGGCCGCCCGGCGTGGCTGGCTCTGACCGGTCTCGTCGGCACCAGCGGTAGGACACCGTACGGTCATCTCGTGCACTGGCTCCTGACCGCAGCGATCTGGACGGGCGCGTCGTTGTTCGTGCTCTGGCTCGCGCTCGTCGTAGCCCTCCTCTTGCTGCGTCCACGTGACGGAAAGCTGCGCGAGGCACTGCGGCTCCTGCCCGACCTGCTGCGCCTGCTGAAGCGTCTGGCGACGGATTCGACGATGCCCCGCAGCAGCCGGGTACGACTGGCCCTGCTGCTCGCCTATCTCGCCCTGCCGATCGATCTGGTGCCCGACTTCGTCCCGGTGCTCGGCTATGCCGACGACGCGATCCTGGTGGCGGCCGTGCTGCGCTCGATCGCCCAGGCGAGCGGCATCGAGACGCTGCGTCGCCGCTGGCCCGGTACGCCCGACGGTTTCGTCGCGTTGTGCCGTCTGGTCGGGATCCCGGTCTCGGTCGGCACGTCCGCCGCGGGTCGCGCCTGGAACTTTGTTTCCGGAAGTAGTCAGTCTTTGGCAAAATTTGTCGGTCGGTCGCTCAGCCGCCGCTAACGTCGCGCGAGGGGCCGCCTCTTCGAAGGGATCTCGCCATGTCGCGCAAGCTCAACCGGTGGGTCGTCAGTGCGTGTGCCGTTGCCGCCGCAACCAGTCTGAGTGTCGTCGGTACGCCCGGTGGCGCGCCCCGCGCGGATGCGCTCGGCACGGTGACGCTCACCGGCTACGGCGCGGACTCGTGCACGGCGCCGAGTGAGTCGCAGATGAGCGCGTTCTGGAACAACACGCGCTTCTCGTACTGGGGCATCTACATCGGCGGCTCGGTGCGCGGCTGCGACCAGCCCAACCTCACCGCCTCATGGGTCACGAACGTCACCAACCAGGGCTGGGACCTGCTGCCGATCTGGGTCGGCCCGCAGAGCCCGTGCTGGTCCGGCTCGGGCAACAAGTTCAGCCTCGACCCGGGCACGGCGTACAGCCAGGGCAAGTCGGAGGCGATCGCGGCGTACCAGGCGTGGAAGCCCCTCTCTAGCGAGTCCAACGTGCCGATCGTCTACGACATCGAGGGCGCCTCCAACAACACCGATGCCTGCCGTGCGGCGTCCAAGTCGTTCATCAACGGCTGGACCGAGCAGCTGCACTCTGCTCCGGCCCAGCCGTCCGGCGTCTACTCCTCGGCGTGCGGTGGCGCGCTGGACGACTACTTCGGGATCCCCAACCGGCCAGACTTCATCGACGCCGCCGACTGGGACGACAACCCGGACACCGGCGCGATCGACTGCATCGCCGGCGACCACTGGGCGAGCCGACAGCGACACAAGCAGTACCAAGGCGATCACAACGAGACGTTCAACGGCGTCACCCTCAACATCGACAGCCGCTGCGCGAACGGCGCCGTCTTCGGTTCCGCGGACCACGTCACACCCGGTCATGCGTGCGCGCCGAATGCCCTTGCACCGCAGGCAAAGACCGCCGCTGACCGACCTCTCAGCTGGCACGGTCGTCAGTGGCGCAGCGGCGGCCCGCTCGGTTCGCAGCTGCAGAGCTCTCCGCTCGGAACGCCCACTGCGGACAGCACATTCGCGGCCAACGGCTGGCGCGCGACTCCGGTCGGGACGATTCCCATCCGCAACGCCAACGTGCCGGTGACCGCGCCGACGATCGGACAGCCGTCGGTCCTCAAGGACGGCTCGCTGCTGGTTCCGGTCACCACGCATGATGCCGGCCGCTCGACCGTGCGGCTCTACACGTCGACCGATGGCGCGACCTTCACCCTGCGGTCGACTCACCCGCTCTCGAACTCGCTGGCTCCCGGCGTCGCCGCACCTGCCTCCGCGGCCGGTGACACCGCGGTCGTCGTCGACCCGGCGGACCTGAGCACGCGCACCTGGTCAGCCAGTCGGCGTACGACGATGGCCGCGTCCGCGCGGACGTCCGGTCTCCCGACCGCACCGCAGTCGATCTCGTTCACCGACGCCAGTCACGGCCAGGCGCTGGTCCAGCAGACGGCCTGCGCAGGCAAGTCGAAGGCGACCTGCGAGCCGCAGACCACCGTGCTGAAGACCGCCGACGGCGGCCACACCTGGCACTGACCACCCAACCGCCGGTCGAGTAGCCGGAGCGCCAGCGGAGGCGTATCGAGACCAGGTGCACGCGCGCACCTGGTCTCGATACGACTCGCCCTTGGGGCTCGCCTACTCGACCGGCGAGATGTGACTAGCGGGTGGCGAGCTGGGCTACCTCCGCATCGCTGAGCGCCCGGTCGAAGACGCGCACGTCGTCAGCCGCGCCGTGCAGGTAGTCGACCTTGTTGCCGCCGAACTGACCGCGGCCGATCACCGTGTGACCGGTCGATGCCGGTGCGGTGCAGGCCGACTCGCTCGCGACCTTCTTGCCGTCGACGTACAGAGCGAGCGTTCCGGCCTTGGCGTCCCGGACGCCGGTCAGGTGGTACCACCGACCGACCTCGGGCTTCTCCGGCGACAGCGCGCGCAGGCCGACGAAGCTCATCGCCCAGCGCTGGTCCTGCCCGCTGTACTGCAGGAAGAACGCACTGTGGTCGCCGCCGTCCTGGCTGACGACGGTCTGGAAGCCGCCGCCCGCCTCGTCCAGCTTGGCCCACGCCGACACGCTGTAGCTGCCCTCGGTCTTCACCAAGGACGCACCGGTGTCGCCCTCGCCCGCGCCAGCGAAGTGCACCGCTGAGGCGTGGACGCCCGGTGCCCAATCGACCCCAGTGAGAGTCGCATTCGCGTTCCCGACACCGTCGGCAGCGGTGCTACCAGCGTTCTCATCGAAGGTGTACGCGTGCACTCCGGCGAGCCCCGGCGTACCCGGTCCGGTGTCAGGCGGTGGCTCACCCGAGCCGTCGGCTCCGCGGATGATCGAGTCGTTGACCGCCTTCACCTGACCGAAGTCGAGCTTCTTGATCTGTCGGTCGTAGGTATAGAAGCCGTTGACCTCGTGCTCGACGTCGGTGGTCTGCGTGTAGACCGAACCGCTGATGCCACAGCGTTGCGCCGAGGTGAGGACGTCCTTCTGGTTGCCGACGTAGAGGCTCGTGAGCTCGGCCGGGTCCTTGGCCATCTGGTACGCGTGGCCTTCGCCGAACCACATGTGGTCGTCGACCTCGAGGCCGTATCCACCGTGCTCGCCGTCGATGGCCACGCGCTTCGCGTCCGGCGAGTTCTGCGCTGGACCGGTGTAGGCATGCCAGTCGAGCACATCGCCTTGTCCCGAATCACCATGTGACGCACAGCAGTTCACGCCACTGTGCGCGTTGACGAGGCGGCTCGGATCCCAGCTCTTGACCTCGTTCGCGATGCGGCCGGTGTCCGACTTGTTCCACTCGCCCCAGCCCTCGTTGAACGGGATCCAGCCGATGACTGACGTCCAGCTGTGGTGCTGGTCGACCATCTCGCGGAGCTCGGACTCGAACTGGGTACGCGCATCCGGTGGCGGCTCACCGCCGGTCTTCATCGCCGGCATGTCCTGCCAGACCATCATCCCGAGCTTGTCGGCGTGGTAGTACCAGCGGTCCGGCTCGACCTTGATGTGCTTGCGAATCGTGTTGAATCCCAACGCTTTTGTCTGTGCGATGTCGAATTTGAGCGCCTCATCCGTCGGCGCTGTGTAGATGCCGTCCGGCCAGTAGCCCTGGTCGAGTGTGGACAGCAGGAACGTGATCTTGTGGTTGAGCGTGATCCGGAGCTTCCCGTCCTTGCCCTTGGCCGTGCCGATCTCGCGCATGCCCACGTACGAGCCGATCTGGTCGACCTTCTTCTTGCCGGAGAGCACGGTGACTTGTACGTCGTACAGGAATGGCTTGTCCGGCGACCACAGCTTGGCGTTCGGGATCTTGACCGTCACCTTCTTGTTCGCCACCCCGAGGGTGTGCGAGACGACCTTCTTGCCGTCCCGTACGACGACCTGGACCGCCTGCCCGCCGGCGCCGGCGGTACGTGCGGTCAGGGCAAGCGTGTTGGTGTCGATGTCGGGAGTCATGTCGAGCCCGGTGACGTGCTGGGCGGAGACGGGCTCCATCCAGACGCTCTGCCAGATGCCGGAGGCTCCGGTGTAGAAGATGCCGCGGTCGGGCACCTGACGCTGCTTGCCGACGGGCTGCCAGGTGGCGTCGGCCCGGTCTTCGACGCCGACGATGATCTCCTGCGGCCCGCTCTTGGTGAGTGCGTCGGTCGCATCGACCGAGAACGCGCCGTAGCCGCCGGTGTGCTGCCCGACCTGGTGACCGTTGACCCACACGGTCGTCTTGTAGTCGACCGCGCCGAAGTTGAGCACGAGCCGCTGGCCCTTGTCGACGTGCCAGGAGCGTGGCACCTGAACGGTGCGGCGATACCACATGTAGTCCTCGTGGCGTTTGATCCCGGAGAGCGACGACTCGGTGGGGTAGGGCACGAGAATCTGCTCGGCGAGGTTGGTGCCGACCGGCGGCGCCTCGCCGGCCGATGCACCGGCGAACTGCCAGAGGCCATTGAGGCTCTGCCAGGCGCTGCGCGTCAGCTGCGGTCGGGGGTACTCAGGCAGCGCGTTGGTCGGTGACACCTGGTCGGTCCAGGGTGTCGGCAACGTGGTGGGCGCTTGATGCCAACCGTCAGTGGGGGCTGATGCGGAACCAGCCAGCTGGCCGGGCGCAGAGGCGCCGGCGATGGCCGGAGGGGCGAGGAGGAGGGCGGCGACCGCCAGCACGATGCTGAGCAGTCTCCATCGGTGAGGTGGGGGCGAGACCTGGGGGCGGGGCACGTCGTACACGAGGGGCTCCTTCGTCGATGCCGGCGACTCGCGTTGCGGGCGGGCTCACCGGACGCGTTTTACAACGATGCATCGCACACTTTACAACGATGTATGTGAGCCACGTCACGTCATTGCCCACAAATCAGCAGCAGCCAGTCGCACCCTGCACACATTGACGTGGGCAACACGCATGCGTGTTGCCCACGTCAATGTGTGGGGGGAGAGGACGTCAGACGGCGACGGCGGGGCAGGCGGGGCGAGTGCGGCGTACGAGCAGGAACGCCGCCACTCCGAACGCCACGGCGACGCTGGACCACATGAGGTTCTCGTGCAGCAGCACGGCGAACGTCGCGGCGAGTCCGGCGATCCCCTGGGCGACGAACCCGCAGAGGGCGACGGCGTACGCGCCCCTCCCCCGGACGGCGCCGACGGCCACGGCCATGCTGCTCGGGAACAGCGCCGCCTGCCCGAAGGTCGTCAGGCAGTAGAGCCCGATGAAGACGGCCAGGGCCACGCCGAGACGGACGTCGGGCACCAGCCAGAGCGTCACCATCAGCGCACTCGACACCGTCATGATCACCGCGCCGATGCGCATCAGACGACGCGAACCCACTGACAGCGCAAGGCGATTCACCGTCAACGCACCACCGAAGTAGGCGAGTCCGAAGAGCAGCCCGAGCGCGCCGTACGTCTCGACGCCCAACCCGAAGTACTCCTGGAAGACGAACGGGGCGACCTCCTGCAGGAGGACGATCGTGCCAAACCCGAGCCCACCCGCAATGGACGGCAGGAGGAACGCCCGGGTGCGCGCGATGTCGAGATAGATGCCCAGCGCACTCCCCTCGACGCGACCGTCGCCCGCCTCTAGCCGCAAGGTGAGGACGCCGCCGATACCGATGACTCCTAGGGCGGCCAGGATGACGAATCCCCAGTGCCACGAGGCGTATCGGCCGACCAGTCCCCCAACGAACTGTCCACCGCCGAGGGCGGTCACGAAGGCGATCGAGAGCACCGAGAGCCGTTTGGCAAGCGCATCGCCGGCGCCTAGGTCACGCACAATGATGCGCGCGATGATAGCGGCGCCACCCGCACCGGCGCCTTGGAGGGCGCGCAGGGTCAGCAGCTGGGCACCCGTCGAGGCCACGGCCAGCAGCATGCTCGACGTGACGAACAGGATGAGCGCGGACAGCACTGCGTGACGACGCCCGTAGCGATCGGCCGCCCTCCCCCACAGCACCACGGGCGCGGCTGCAGTGACCACGAACAATGAGACCGAAAGGGCGGTCGTCCCGCGCGTGATCCCGAGCTCGTCCTGGACCGCCGGCAAGGACGGTAGGTAGATCGTGGTCGCCATCTGCGTCATGAAGACGAGCAGGCAGGCGACCGCCATGGTGCGGCGTTCGGACGTCATCGCAGACCCTTCGCAGATTTCCCCGTCTGCCAGACCAGCCTTGCCGGTCCCGTCGCTATTCCCCCAGGTCTCCGCGTTTGGACAAGTTCTGCCGTCCGGCCGCGGCCGGATGAGACCCTCATCACATGAAGAGCACGATGCAGACCACGCCGTTGCTGATCTCGTCCCTGCTGCGATTCGGTACGACGGCCCACGCCGACAGCGAAGTCGTCACCTGGACGGACGGTGAGCCTCGGCGTACGACGTACGGCGAGGTCGGCACGAAGGCCGCCCAGCTGGCCAACGCCCTGCGCGGGCTCGGCATCACGGGCGACCAACGCGTCGGCACCTTCATGTGGAACAACGCGGAGCACATGATCGCCTACCTCGCGGTGCCGTCCATGGGCGCCGTGCTGCACGCGATCAACATCCGGCTGTTCCCAGAGCAGATGGTCTACGTCGCACGGCACGGCGGGTCCGAGGTCATGGTCGTCGACAACTCGCTCGCCGAGCCGTTCGCACGCATCCTCCCTGCGCTGCCTTCCGTCAAGCACGTGATCGTGAACGGCCCTGTGCCACAAGAGGTTCGGGTCGCGCTCGAAGCGCCCGAGCAGGTCGAGAAGGTGCACGACTTCGACGAGCTGATCGCGGACCAGCCGACATCGTTCGACTGGCCGATCGATCTGGACGAGAACGACGCGTCCTCGATGTGCTACACCTCCGGGACCACCGGCAACCCCAAGGGCGTGGCCTACTCGCACCGGAGCAACTACCTGCACGCGGTGGGCGTCGCGGCGACGCTGGGCTTCACGCAGGCCGATCGGCTGCTGATCGTCGTCCCGCTCTTCCACGCCAACGCGTGGGGCTACCCGTACGCCGCCATGGTCACCGGCGCGACGCTGATCATGCCGGACCGCTTCCTGCAGCCCGCCCCACTGGCCCAGATGATCGGTGCCGAGAAGATCACCGGGGGCGCCGGCGTACCCACGATCTGGAACGGCCTGCTGCAGTACCTCGACGCGGAGAAGCCGGACGTGTCCAGCTGTCGGATGCTGATGGTCGGCGGCGCCGCCGCTCCGCCGTCGCTGATGAAGGCGTTCCACGACCGCTACGACATCGACATCGTGCAGGGCTGGGGCATGACCGAGACGTCACCGGTGGGAAGCCTGGCGCTCCCTCCGGCACGGGTCGAGAAGGGCTCCGACGAGTACTGGCGCTACAAGGCGGCGCAGGGACGGCTGCTGTGCGGTGTCGACGGGCGGCTGATCGGACCGGATGGTACTGAGCAGCCCTGGGACGGCGAGGCCGTCGGCGAGCTCGAGGTTCGCGGGCCGTGGATCACCGGCACGTACTTCTCCAACGGCACCGAGTCCGCCGCCGAGATGGACGACATCGCCGGCAAGTTCCACGATGGCTGGCTGCGCACGGGTGACGTCGGCGCGCTCACGGCCGACTCGTTCCTGCTGCTGACCGACCGCGCCAAGGACGTCATCAAGTCCGGCGGCGAGTGGATCAGCTCGGTCGACCTCGAGAACCACCTGATGGGCCACCCGGACGTGGTCGAGGCGTCCGTCGTCGGCATCCCGGACGAGAAGTGGGACGAGCGTCCACTGGCCACGGTCGTGCTCAAGGAGGGCGCGACGGCGACCGTGGCCGACCTGCGAAAGTACTTGGAGGACAAGGTCGCTCGCTGGCAGCTGCCCGAGCGATGGGCGCTGATCGATGAGGTGCCCAAGACGAGTGTGGGCAAGTTCGACAAGAAGGTGCTGCGCCAGCGGTACGCCGACGGCGAGCTCGAGGTGCAGGAGGCGCATTAGAGCGGCGTCACCCCGCGGCCGAGGTGACGCCGCCCCGATCCAGGGCTACGGGTTGCAGGTGGTCCCGCCGTCTCCCGCGGCGACGTCGTCCATCCGGACCCAGCCGCCGCCCCAGTTCGCAGTGAGGTGGTAGCGGCCGTTGTTGTTCTCGTAGACCTCGAAGGTGTTGCATGCGGCCTTCCACCCGTGGGAGTTCGAGGAGCCGGACGAGCCGTCGTACCAGGGAGTGGTCGGCACGTTGCTCTTGACGTGCTTCACGTACGTCGCGGCGTCCGCGTGCGCGGCGTCGGGCGCCGACATCCCCAGGGCGGCCGCACCTGCGGCACAGACGAGCAGGATCGACAGTGTCTTGGACCGTGTCATGGTCATTCTCCTTGCGGACGGAGCGGATGTCGCACGCCCGGGGTCGGGCAACGAGATCCTTTCTCCCGCAACGGATGTAGCGCCACGGACAGAACCCGGACAATCTGCTGTACGGGTTCAGCCCCTCGAGCGGCGGTTGCTCACCGCGACGCCGACGATGCAGATCGCGCCACCGACGAGCGTGATCGTCGTGGGCACCTCGTCCAGGAACAGCCACGACATGAACACCGTGCACACCGTCGTGAGGTAGCCGACCAACGGGCCGATCCGCCCGGCCGACATGTGCCGCAGCGCGTAGGCGTACGTCGTGAAGGCGATCGCGGTCGAGAACGCGCCCAGGTAGACCATGCCCACGATGGCCGATGTCGGCGCACTGCCCAGTTCGCCCGCCAGCTGACCACTGAACGGCAGCATCGCGATCACCCCGACCACGCTGCCGAGCCAGATGGCTCGCAGACCGTCGATGTCGCGAAGGGTGACCTTCTGGACCAGGACGGAGACGGCGTACAGGACGGCCGCGACCAGCCCGAGCACGACGCCGACCGTGTCCGCGTGGCTGTCCGCACCACCAGCGCCGAGGGTCATGACGCCGACCCCGATGAAGCCGATGACACAGCCCACGATGACCGGACGCGGGAAGCCCTCGGCCAGGAACATGCCCGCGCCGAGAGCCATCAGGATCGGCGCGGCGTTGACGAGCAGTGCGGCGGTGCCGGCGTCCACGTGACGCTCGGCGGTGTTGAGGACGTAGTTGTAGCCGGCGAACCACATCACGCCGTACGCCACCACGCGGCCGAGCGCGGCCCCGCGAGGGATCAGCGGCCGGGTGCCGCCTCGCAGCACGAACGGTGTCAGCACGAGCGCCGCGACGGCCACCCGCAGGAGCGCCATCGGCCCGGCCGACAGACCGGTGCCGGAGTGGCGGATCACCACGAAGGATGACGCCCAGAGCAGGATCGTCACGCCGGCAGCCAGGGCCGCCTTGGCCGAGATCGTCTGAGGTACAACGGTTTTGGTCTCTGAGGGCGCTGTGGTCGCCGCGGTGCCCGTGCTCATGTCCTCCATCGTCGCGTCGTACGACACCTCAGGACAAGCGAACTTTCCTACGTATCTGTTAAGCGATTCTGCATGGTCGGGCGTCGGCCCCCCGCAGCGCCGACGCCCGACATCGTGTCCGCCGCCTCAGCGTCGGGGGATCTGAAACGTCGTGGTCGGAGCGCGGTGGTCGCTGCCGGCGATCTCCACGACGTCGACGCCCACCGGAGTGAGCCCACGGCTGAGGATGTGATCGGGCCTGGTGAGGGGAAAGCCGGCCGGCCAGGTGAACCCGAACCCGTCGCGCGCCTCGTGCAGCGAGCGGGTGAGGAGAGAAAAGCGTCGGTCGGTCGACGCGGTGTTGAGGTCGCCGAGGACAAGCACTCGCCCTGAGCGGTCCCCATCGATGTGCTGGGCCAGGGCTCGTAGGGCCCCATCTCGACCCGCCGTCCGCCCGAGGCGGATCGAGGCGAGATGCACGGCGTACAGAGCGATCTCGCCACGCGGGGTCGACACTCGAGCGCGGAGCGCACGCGGCCAGCCCTGAGCGAGATCGAGAGGCTGACAGTCCGTCATCGGGTACCTGCTCCACACCGCAACGGTTCCCACCGACCGGCTGTACGGATGGTCCTGTCCGAGCGCTCGGCGGAGCACCGACCTGGTGCGCTGGGTGACCTCTTGGACCACAACGATGTCCGCCTCTGACCGCGCGAGCTGATGGGCGGCGCGGTCGACCTCCTGGTTGCCGGCGCCGATGTTGACGCTCAGCACCCGAAGGCTTCCTCCACCGTCAACTGCGGATGCCGTACGCCGGAACTCGGGTCCGAACATCGCAGCACAGACGACGGCTGGGACCAGTGCGGCGACCAGGCCCGCCCGGGACCGTAGGCCGACCGCACACACCAGGAGCAAGGCGACAGGTACGACGAGCCACGGCAGCACGCTGTCGAGCGCCGTTCCGAACCCGCCCACGTCCGGGATCAACCGATGACCGAGCAGCACACCAACAAGGCTGACTGCGAGCGCAGTCACGGCCAGGTCGCGACCTCGGGAGAACACCTTCATGCCGGCACACTGACCAAGCACGATGAGAGGTAGATGAGAAGGCGGCTGCGATCATCGCCTCTATGGCTGACCACGACCGTCCTACTGCGGTCCTCGTCGTCGATGACGAGCCCGCGGTGCGCGAGGCGATCACCGATGCGCTCACGGTGCATGGGTACGACGTGACGTCCGCGATGGACGGCGGGGAAGCACTTGCCGTGCTGGCCAGCCGCGACGTGGACCTGGTCCTGCTGGACGTCGTGATGCCCGGCCTCGACGGGCTAGGGGTCTGCCGCGCCCTTCGAGCCGCAGGTGACCGTACGCCCATCCTCATGCTGACGGCCCGCTCCGAGACACCTGACCGAGTGGCAGGGCTGGACGCCGGGGCCGACGACTATCTCGTCAAGCCGTTCGACCTCGGCGAGCTGCTCGCCCGAGTCCGCGCGCTTCTCCGTCGCAGCGCCCCGACACTGGACGAGGCTCCGCTGGTCTTCGACGACCTCGAGCTCGACGCGGCCGCTCGGCAGGGTCGCCGTGGCGAACGCGTCATCCAGTTCAGCCAGACCGAGTTCGCCCTGCTGGAGCTGCTCGTACGCCACCCCGGTCAGGTGCTGACCCGGGACGTCATCGTCGAGCGGGTCTGGGGCTATGACCTCGGGCCGACGAGCAACTCGATCGAGGTCTACATCCGCTACCTGCGCCAGAAGCTGGAGGCGGACGGTGAGCCGCGTCTCGTTCACACGGTGCGCGGCGCTGGGTACCAGCTGAGGCTTTCGTGAGGCGCGACTGGTGGCCGCTGCGTACGCGGCTTGCCGTCGTCGCCGCCGTCTCTGTCGCGCTCGCGATTGCGTTGGTGGCATCGGCCGGCTACATCCTGTTCGCTCGGGAGCTGCATCACCAGGTCGACCTCAACCTGACCCGCGACGCCAACCGAATTCGCTTGCAGGTCAAGCAGAACGGTTGGGACCCGTCGCTGGCAGCGGACTGTCGTTGGCAAGGCACGCCGGCGTGCGCGAGGGTCGTTCGGGCTGCTCCATCCGCCGGTGGTGCAGCGGCGATGCCCGTGCCGACACAAGCCCGTGAGGTAGCCACAGGTCAACGGCCTCGCTATCTGGCAGACGTGCGATCTGAGCACGGTCAGCTGCGAATGCTGGTGCTACCACTACGAGCCGGCGAGGCCGTCCAGGTCGCCGTCCCGATCGATCCGGTCGAGGACAGCCTGGCCCGGATCAGGCGACTGCTGGCGATCATCGGACTTGGCGGTGTCGGACTGGCCTGCGCCCTGGGCTATCTCGTGTCCCGGATCAGCCTCCGTCCTGTCGCCCGCATCGCCGCGGTCAGCAAAGAGGTGGCGACGACACGAGATCCGGGACACCGCATCCCGGTACGTGGCCGGGATGCGCTGGCGCAGCTGTCCGAGAACTTCAACACGATGCTCGCCGCTCTTCAGGAATCCCTTGCCGCGCAACGCAATCTGGTCGCGGACGCCTCCCACGAGCTGCGTACGCCGTTGACGGCCCTGCGCTCGGACATCAGTCTCCTCACCCTGGCCGAACCACTCGCAGCGGCCCAGCAGGAGCGAGTCCTCCGCCGTATCGACAGCCAGCTGGTCGAGCTGACCGACCTGATCACCGATCTCATCGAGCTGGCTCGCGGAGACCTGTCGTCAAGTGACCTCCATGACGTACGCCTCGATGAGGTCGTCGAGCACAGCCTTGCCAGTGCCCGACGGCGTTGGCCCTCACTGATCTTCGAGGCGGAGCTGAGCCCGACCGTGATCAGCGGCGCACCCGACCGGCTTGGTCGCGCGGTCACCAACCTGCTCGACAACGCCGCGAAGTTCAGTCCGGCCGCCGGCACAGTGACGATCCGGCTCACGGAGAACGACCTCCGAGTTCGAGACCGCGGACCCGGGATACCCGCGGAGGACCTCCCCCGCGTCTTCGACCGGTTCTATCGCTCGGACACGGCGCGCCAGACTCCGGGATCCGGCCTGGGGCTCGCCATCGTCGCGCAGGTCGTCCACGCCCACGGCACCCAGATCGAGATCCGGTCACCCGAGGATGGTGGCGTCGAGGTCATCTGGCGCCTCTGATCTCATCTGCCTCTCATGTGCCGCCAGCAGGGTCACGGCATGAACACGTTGACTCAGCTCCCCCGACCGGGTCGCGCGGCACTCGTCGCCGGTCTAGCCATCAGCATCGCGGCACCTGGAGCCGCCTTGGCCGCGCCGGCTGCCCGACCGAGCGGGATCGCGATCCCTATCAACGGCGGCACAGCGCACATCAATCCGGCGACGCTCGAGGTGTGGGCGACCAGTCGAGACGGTCAGCGAATCACCTTGTCCGGCAGGGCGACTGAGCGACTCGGTAAGCCCGGTCGAGTGTCGAGAGCACGTGGCGGCGCGACCTGGGCGTATCCCGACCGGCACCTCACCGTCACCGCGTCCGCACGTGAAGGTCGTCTCGTGCTCGACATCCGCGCCGACTCGGACAGCACCCTCACCTGGCCGGTGACTGGAACCGACCGCGCGGCCACCGAGCTGCAGCTCCCGCGGGGCGAGGGCATCGGCGTACCCCTCAGCGACCCGTTCTGGAACTCATCGACAGCAGGCCTCACGAACCCCGAAGGCACCAACCTGAACGACCTCAGCATGCCGTTCTGGGGTCAGTCGATGGGCCAGCACGGCGTCAGCTACATCGTTCCCACCGACATCGGCACCAACCTGGGGTTCGTCTCCGAGAAGGGCCGTCTGCAGACTCGTGCGAGCCACGACTTCAGGCGGTCGGAGGACACCAGCACCTACACCGTCGCGTTCTCACTCACTGACGGTGCTCCGGTCGCCGCCGCCAAGGACTACCGCCGCTGGCTGTCCGCTCGGCACCAGCTGGGCAGCCTCAAGGACAAGATCCGCGCAAACCCGGAGGTCGGTCGGCTGGTCGGCGCACTGCACGCGTACGCCTGGGGTGATGGGCGTACGACGGCGGCGGTTCAGGACCTACGCCGGTTGGGGATCTCACGGATGTGGCTTGGGTACGACGCCGGGGGCTCGGTCATGTCGACGGATACCGTTCGTACGGCTCATGACTCGGGCTATCTCGTCGGGCCGTATGACAGCTGGAGCAACGCTCAGGACCCGGCCACAGCTGACTCACCCGCGTCGGCCTGGGCGGACGGTGTGTGGCCCGCAGCGTGCGTACACGACGCCAAGGGGAAGCCGGTGGAAGGATTCGGCGGCCGGGGCTGCTACCTCAGCTCTCAGGCGATGCGCAACGCCGAGCCCACCAAGCATCACCTCGAGAACCGCACCCGTTCGGTGATCAAGAATGGCGCGACCAGCTATTTCCTCGACGTCGATGCGACCGGCGAACTGTTCCAGGACTTCAGCCCGACCCACCGGATGACCAAGGCGGGTGACCGCACCAACCGCCTGGCCCGCATGCAAGGGCTCTCACGGGACAAGCACCTCGTGCTGGGCTCCGAGACGGCGGGTGGCTGGGCGAACCAGGTTCTGGCCTTCAGTCACGGCTCCAGCACGCCCGTCGCGCCGGGGCTGTGGCCCGCCGAGCGCAACAAGGAGGCATGGGGCGCGTACTGGCCCGCCGACCGCCCCGGGTTCTTCTTCAAGCCCGCCACCCTCCCCGCGAACGTCGCGCGCGCGATGTTCGAACCGCGCTACCGCGTGCCGCTGTACGAGACCGTCCTGCACGACTCCGTGGTCAGCGTGGACCGATGGGAGCTGTCGCTGTACAAGCTGCCGGCACAGCAGAAGTCCCGAATCCTCCTCGCCATGCTGTACAACACCCCGCTCAACCTCGTGCTCGACCGAGCGGCCATCAAGGAGCACGGCACCCAGATCGCGCAGCTGCAGAAGTTCTTCGCCCAGATCCAGAAGGCCGCCGGCACCGAACCCATGACCGACTTCCGCCGACTGACCAAGGACGGCAGCGTGCAGCAGACCTCCTTCGGCCCCGCGCTCACGATGACCGCCAACTTCGGCAGCACGACGTACGACGGTGTCGCACCCGGGTGCGTACGCGCGCAGACCGGTGGCTCACATGGCGAGTCGCAGACGCTGTGCCCGTGAGTCCTGACACCGTGAATGGATGACGCTGACCGTTAAGAGGCTCTGTACGATCGGAGCATGCTTGATGTGCACCGCCTTCGTGTCCTGCGAGCCGTCGTCGCCAGTGGTTCGGTCGGAGCCGCGGCCACCACACTCGGCTACACGCCATCCGCGGTCAGCCAACAGCTCACGACGCTCCAGCGGGAGACCGGCCTGCGGCTGGTCGAGCGGAAGGGCCGCGGCATCGAGCCGACCGCGGCCGGTCACACTCTCGCGGCCGAGGCCGGACGGGTGCTCGAGTCGTTGTCCGGCGTCGAGGGTCTCGTCAGTGACCTGCGGGCGGGACGCGCAGGGAGCCTGTCGATCTCGTACTTCGCCTCCGCCGGGTCGGCGTGGATCCCACCGATCGTGTCCGTGCTCATCCAGGAGTTCCCGGATCTGCGCCTTGACCTGCGACTGGCCGAGCTGCGCGGCGACGAGCACAGCCATCCCGACCTCGACATCTTCGTCGCACGACCGTCGGACGCGCCCGAGCGTGACGGCTACGTCATGCACTGCTTGCTCGAAGACCCTTATGTAGCAGCGCTTCCCATCGATCACCCGCTCGCCAGCAGGAGTCATGTGAGCCTGACCGAGCTCGCCGACGACCACTGGGTCGACAACGACTTCAACCGTGGGCCGTGCCGCCAGGTGTTCATCGACGCGTGCGCCAAGGTGGGGCTCGCTCCCGACTTCCGGATCGAGACGCACGACTACCCGACCGCGCTGTCGTTCGTCGCGGCCGGCATCGGCATCACCGTGCTCCCCGAGCTCGGCGTCGGGTCGCAGCCTGGCGTGGCGATCGTGCCGATCACCGAGCCGACCCCCGTGCGGTACGTCTACGTCGCCGTGCGAGCCGCCGTCGCCTCCAACCCGGCCGTCGTCCGCGCCCTTGAGCTCCTGCACGAGCGCGTCGACACGTCGAGCGCCGTGTCCGCCTGAGGCTTGCCGTACGACCTCTGCGCCTGCCACTCTTCGGTCAGGATCTGGGGAGGTCACATGTCAACACCTGCGCTCGCGCGGCCCATGGCACGACTCGACGTCCGCTCGCGTCTGGAGTGGTGGAAGAGTCGCCGTCACGTGTCCGGCGTGATCATCCTGACGCTGTTCGCTGCGTTCATCGCGATGGCGGCATGGGCCGGTCCACGGCAGTCGCGGTACGACAACACAGACTTCGTGGAACCGCACCACTTCAGCCTCACGAGCGAACAACCGAAGTCCCTGCACGAGCTCAGCTGGTGGAGCGAAGACCTTGCCGAGCAGCTCTACACGCCGCTCGCCACGGAGCTCGGCCCCGGCGACGCGGTGCCCATGTACGTCGTGTCGGACAACGGTGACGGTCAGGTCCAGTGGACCCAGAAGTTGTCGAACTCACCGGAGATCGCCGAGCTCCGCAAGCACGACTCGGGGGCGGAGTCGCGACCAGTGACGACCATGCGGTGGGTGACGAACACCGCCCGCCTTCTGTCGATCTTCACGTTCATCATCATCGTCGTCGCCGATCCGCCCCGACGCGGCAACCGGTGGTACTGGTTCTGGATGATGGGGATCCCACTCGGGCTGGGCGTCGCGTGGTTCGCGTGGACAGAGAAGATTCGCGACCCCGAGCAGCAGAAGTACCGCAAGCATGGAACGGACGGGTTCTTCACCCTGATCGGGCTCTACATCGCTGTCCAGGTCGGCTTCGGCCTGCTCGGCGGGCTCTAGATGGGCTCGAGGATGCGCTTGAGGAAGGTCTGGGTCCGCGGCTCCTGAGGATCCGTGATGACTTCAGACCCGCCGCGCTCCACGATCAGGCCGCCGTCCACGAACAGCACCTGGTTAGAGACCTGCTGAGCAAAACGCACCTCGTGCGTCACGATCACCATCGTCCAGCCCTCGGCTGCGAGGTCCTTGATGACCCCGAGCACGTCCCCGACCAGCTCAGGGTCGAGTGCTGACGTCGGCTCGTCGAACAGCACCAGACTCGGCTTCAGCGCGAGCGCCCGAGCGATACCCACGCGCTGCTGCTGACCACCCGAGAGCTGGTACGGGTACTTGTCGGCGTGCTCCGACAAGCCGACCTGCTCGAGCAGTGCGGCAGCAGCCGTACGGGCCTCCTCCTTCGAAATCCCTTGTGTCACAACGGGACCCTCGGTGACGTTCTCGATCGTCGTCTTGTGCGGGAACAGGTTGTGCGACTGGAAGACCATGCCGCTCTTGGCGCGGTAGGTCGCCAACAGCTGCCGGTCCGCCTTGGGCAACCGGCCGCGATGGCCCGGTTTGATCGTGGAGAAGTCGACGGTGCAGTCGCCGATGCGGACGACGCCCGCGTCCGGGATCTCCAGCGCGTTGAGTGAGCGCAGCACCGTCGTCTTACCGGACCCGGACGGCCCGATGATCGTCGTCACCGTCCCCTCGGCGACATCGAAGGAGATGTCCCGGAGCACCACATGGTCACCGAACGCCTTGGCCAGGCTCTCAACCGCCACCAGATCTGTCATGAGGCTACGAACCTGTTCAGTCGGGTCTCAGTTCGAGACTGGAGGGTGGAGAGGACCAGGCAGATCACCCAGTAGTAGAAGGCGGCCATGCCGTACAGCGCCAGGAACTTCCCGGACGGTGCCGCGACGACCTGCGCCGAACGCAACAGCTCAGGCACCGTGATCACCGAGGCCAGTGCGGTGTCCTTGACCAGCGAGATCAGCGTGTTGGACAAGGGGGGTACGGCGGTGCGCGCGGCCTGCGGCAGGATGATCCGTCGCAAGGTCGTCGCGTAGTTCATGCCCACCGTCGATCCCGCCTCCCACTGGCCCTTGGGCAGACTCTGGATAGCCGATCTGATGATCTCGGCGGCATAACCGCCGACGTTGAGGCTGAACGCGATGGCGGCCGCGGGGAACGCATTGATCTTGAAACCGAGCTCTGGCAGCGCGAAGAAGATGATGAAGAGCTGCACCAGCAACGGCGTACCGCGGATGATCGAGATGTAGACCCGGGCCGCACCACTCGCGATCGGGTTGCTGGACATCCGCGCCAGCGCGACGAAGAGCGCGATCACCAAGCCGACGCAGAAGCCGATGGCGGTCAGCGGGATCGTGAACTTCAGCGTCGCCTTGAGCATCGGCCACGCGTTGTCCTTGATCAGCTCCCAGCTGTTCGGCGTCTTCGGCGTCGCGGTGAAGTACTTGTCGTACGTCTTCTTGATCGTGCCGTCCGCGGTCAGGTCGACCAGGGCCTGGTTGACGTCCTGGATGTAGCCCGAGCCCTTGCGGGCCACGAGGACGGACTTGGTCTTCTCCGGAGTCTCACCGGACACCTTGACCGTGTCGTCCTTCGTCGTCGCGAGATAGCTCCTGACAGCAAGCTTGTCGTTGACCACGACGTCCACGCGACCGTCGCGCAGCAAGGACATCGCCTGGCTCAGGTCATCCACGCCGGTGACCTTGGCGCCATTCTGCTTGGCCAGGTCGCCGAACGAGCTCGTCAGGCTCTCGCCCGCCTTCTTGCCCTTGATGTCCTTCAGGGACTTGATGGAGTTCTCGCTCTTACGCGTGACGATGACGACCGTCGTGTCGACGTAGGGCACCGACAGGTCGTAGAGCGCATTGCGCTCCGGTGTGAAGGTGACCTGGTTGGCCACCATGTCGATGCGCTTGGCCGTCAGCGCCGCAAAGATCGAGTCGAACGGGATCTCGACGTACTCGATCTTGGCGCCGAGCTTCTTGCCGACCGCGTTCATGACCTCGATGTCGTACCCGGTCAGTTTCCCCTTGTCGTTCGGGTCGTGAAAGCTGAACGGCGGGTAGACACCCTCAGTGCCGACGCGCAGGACTTTGGGTACGGCGGCCGGTCCCGCCTTGGTGCCGGAGTTGTCTGCTGCGCCGGCCGGAGTGGCCAGTCCGACCGTCGCCAGCACGGCGACCA
Source organism: Luteipulveratus mongoliensis (assembly GCF_001190945.1). Classification (NCBI taxonomy): domain Bacteria; kingdom Bacillati; phylum Actinomycetota; class Actinomycetes; order Micrococcales; family Dermacoccaceae; genus Luteipulveratus; species Luteipulveratus mongoliensis. Next base: position 4,970,577 of record NZ_CP011112.1, read on the forward strand.
GGATCGCGAGCAGCGCGGACGAGGCCCGCGCTGCTGCGGTTGAGTGATACATCGAGCCAGGCTATCGACGCGGGACCTTCCATGGTCCGCGCAGCAGATACCGACGAAACGCGGCGCCGACCGAGTGGTCAGTTCGGCAGGGTCCCGTTCGGACCGGACCCTGCCGAACTGACCAGTGAGCGGCGACTCAGCCGCCGGTCGGGAACGTCGGGGCGAAGCCCGCCGCCGGTCAGAGCTCGGCGGCCACCAGCTCGGCGACCTGCACCATGTTGAGGGCCGAACCCTTGCGCAGGTTGTCGCTGCAGACGAACATGTCGAGCGACTTGGGGAAGTCCGGGGACTGCCGGATACGCCCCACGAAGGTCGGGTCGGACCCCACCACATCGGCCGGGTTGGGCCACTCGCCGGACGCCGGATCATCAAGCACCACAACGTAGTTGGGGCCCTCGATCAAAGCCCGCCGCGCGTCGCGCACATTGATCGGCATCTCGAACGTCGCATGCACGGAGAACGAGTGGGCCGTCACCACCGGCACCCGCACACAGGTCGCCGAGACCTTCAGCTTGGAGAGTCCGAGCACCTTGCGGGACTCGTCGCGCAGGCGTATCTCCTCCGACGTCCAGCCCTCGTCCATCAGCCGACCCGCGAACGGCACCACGTTGTAGGCGATCGGCCCGGGGAAGGGCGACGTCTCAGGGAGATCGGACACCGCTCGTCGTACGTCACCGGGCACCTGCCCGACGCGACGGTTGCCCGCCAGGGCGCCCACCTCGTCGTACAACCGCTGGACGCCGGCCGAGCCGACACCCGAGACGGCCTGGAACGTGGTGACGACCAGCTCGGACAGTCCCCAGCCCTGGTGCAGCGGGGAGAGTGCGGTGAGTACGGACGCCGTGGTGCCGTTGGGGCTGCAGACGATGCCGCGCGGTCGCTTGCTGGTCTGGGCCGGGTTGACCTCGGCCAGCACGAGCGGCACATCGGTGTCGCGGCGGAAGGCGCCGGAGCAGTCGATGACCACCGCGCCCTGCTCGACCGCCTTGGGCGCCCAGGTCTCGGACAGCACGTCCGGCAGTGCGAAGAGCGCCACATCGACGTCGGCGAACAGCTGCTCGGAGAGGGGTTCGATCGTCACTTCCTCACCGCGCGCGGTGCGGGTCTGACCGATCTCCTTGTCGGAACCGACGATTCGGACATCCCCCCAGATGTCCTCGCGGGTGGACAGCATCTTGAGCGCGACGGATCCGACCGCGCCGGTGGCGCCAATGATGGCGAGCGTGGGCTTCTTGGTGGCCATAAGAAGTCAGCGCGAGGCTGCGATCACCTCGGCTATCTGAACGGTGTTGAGTGCTGCGCCCTTGCGCAGGTTGTCATTGCTGATGAACAGCACCAGGCCGCGGTTGTCCTCGACCGAGTGGTCCTGCCGGATCCGGCCGACGTACGACGGGTCCTGGCCGGCCGCCGCCAATGGCGTTGGTACGTCAGCGAGTTCGACGCCTGGCGCCTTGGCGAGCACGTCGTGCGCCTCGTCGGCCGTGATGGCCTGCGCGAACTCGGCGTTGATCGACAGTGAGTGGCCGGTGAAGACCGGGACGCGTACGCAGGTGCCCGAGACTCGGAGGTCTGGCAGGCCGAGGATCTTGCGCGACTCGTTGCGCAGCTTTTGCTCCTCGTCCGTCTCACCGAGTCCGTCGTCGACGATCGAACCGGCCATCGGCAGCACATTGAAGGCGATGGGCGCGACGTACTTGTTGGGCTCGCCCAGGTCGACCGCGGAGCCGTCGTGGGTCAGCTGCTCCATCGTGTCGGCGCCCTTGCGAACCTGACCGGCAAGCTCGTCGACGCCGGCGAGACCGGAGCCGGAGACCGCCTGATAGGTCGAGATGACCAGCCGCTGCAGACCTGCGGTGTCGGCCAGCGCCTTGAGCGCGGGCATCGCGGCCATCGTGGTGCAGTTGGGGTTGGCGATGATGCCCTTCTTGGCGTCCTTGATCGCCTCGGGGTTGACCTCCGAGACCACCAGGGGGACCTCGGGGTCGAGCCGCCAGGCCGAGGAGTTGTCGATCACGGTCACGCCGGCAGCTGCGAACTTCGGCGCCAGCGCCTTCGAGGTCGCGCCGCCCGCGGAAAAGATCGCGATGTCGAGCCCAGCAGGGTCGGCCGTCGAAGCATCCTCGATGCTAACCGAATCGCCCTGCCACTCAAGGGTTTTCCCGGCTGAACGGGCGGATGCGAACAGTCGCAGGGACGCGACCGGGAAATTGCGCTCGGCAAGGAGCCGCAGGACAACCCCGCCGACCTGACCCGTCGCGCCGACGACGCCGACGTGGAGACCCGTGCTCATCGCCCAGACCCCCCGTAGACCACAGCCTCACCATCGCTGGAGTCGAGGCCGAACGCGGTGTGCACGGCGCGTACGGCATCGTCCAGCTGGTCATCGCGCGTCACGACCGAGACGCGGATCTCCGAGCTGGAGATCATCTCGATGTTGATACCAGCGTCGGCCAGCGCCTGGAACAGCGTCGCGCTCACACCCGGGTGGCTGCGCATGCCCGAACCGATCAGGGACAGCTTGCCGACCTGGTCGTCGTACTGCAGGTGGTCGTAGCCGAGCTTTTCCTTGAGCGCCTTGAGCTTCTTGACCGCGGTCTGCCCGTCGGACTTCGGCAGCGTGAAGGAGACGTCGGTCTTGCCGGTGTCGGCGGCCGAGACGTTCTGCACGATCATGTCGATGTTGATCTCCGCCGCGGCGACCGCGTTGAAGATCTCGGCGGCCTGGCCGGGGCTGTCCTTGACGCCCACGACGGTGAGCTTGGCCTCGCTGCGGTCGTGCGCGACGCCGGCGATGATCGGGGCTTCCACGGTCTCTCCTTCAGTGGGGTCGAGGACCCACGTTCCTTCGCGGTGGCTGAACGACGACCGCACATGGATCGGCAGGTTGAAGCGGCGGGCGTACTCGACGCAGCGAAGCATCAGCACCTTGGCCCCAGAGGCCGCCATCTCCTGCATCTCTTCATTGGTGATGCGGTCGATCTTGCGGGCCGTCGGCACGATGCGCGGGTCCGCGGTGAAGATGCCGTCGACATCGGTGTAGATCTCGCACACGTCGGCCTTGAGGGCGGCGGCGAGCGCGACGGCGGTGGTGTCGGAGCCGCCACGGCCGAGCGTGGTGATCTCCTTGGTGTTCTGGCTGACGCCCTGGAACCCGGCCACGATGACGATGTGGCCCTTGTCGAGCGCCGCCTGGATGCGGCCAGGTGTGACGTCGATGATGCGGGCCTTGCCGTGGCTGTCATCGGTGATGACGCCGGCCTGCGAACCCGTGTAGGAGCGGGCTGAGTCGCCGAGGTTGGCGATCGCCATGCTGACCAGAGCCATCGACATCCGCTCGCCCGCGGTGAGCAGCATGTCGAGCTCACGCTCGGGGGGTGCTGGGGAGACCGCATCGGCCAGGTCGAGCAGCTCGTCGGTCGTGTCACCCATCGCCGAGACGACCACGCAGACGCGGTTGCCGGCCTTGCGGGTGTCGACGATGCGGCGGGCGACACGCTTGATGCTGTCGGCGTCGGACAACGACGAACCGCCGTACTTCTGGACTACCAGGCTCACTACACATGCCTCCGGACGAAAGAGTCAGACGGAGGTGCTCAGTCTAGAGGCGGCCCGGATTGCGAGACCGACGGCCCATATAGCGGGATCGGCCCCAAGGTCGTCCCGACACTCCGGGCACGGACGTACGCGTTCTGTCAGGTTGATCGTCAGGGGTGGAGCGCGTCGAACTCGGCGTCGGCGACGGTGTCCTCGTCAGCGTCCATGCGCAGGTGGGACAGGATCGTCAGCACGACCCGGAGGACGGCGGCGGCGCGTACGCCCCACTCGGACAGATAGCTGAACTGCCACCACCACATCGCCTCGACCGGGCGACCGCGGTCGAAGTGCGCCAGCCCGTGGTCGAGCGCCGCGACGATGCCGGCCAGGTCATCGCTGAGCGCGCCGCGGCCGAGCTCGACGGAGGTCAGCGGGTCCACGATGTCGGCGTAGTCGTCGATGCCTTCGAAGACGTTGGCCAGCGAGACGCGCAGGGCGTCGTGGTCCTTGTCCGGGCCGGGGTCGGGCTCGAACCGCTCATCGGGGAGTACGTCCTGGATCGCACCGAGGCGGGCTCCCGTGACCTGCAGCTGGCTGATCACCAGCAGCAGCAACGGGATCGCGGCGTCGGTCGCCACACCCGCCGCGATGTCGCGGATGGCGCCGGTGAAGTCACGGGCGTCGTTGGCGGTGTCGACCGCGAGCTGCGCCAGGTCGCTGTGTGGCGGCGGACCCGGGGCGGCGCGGGTTTCGGTGGTGGTGTCAGGCATCGAGCAGTCTCCGTCCCTCGAAGGCGCGGCCGAGAGTGACCTCGTCGGCGTACTCCAGGTCGCCGCCGACGGGCAGTCCGGAGGCGAGCCGGGTGACTCTGAGTCCTAGGGTCTTGAGCAGTCGAGCGAGGTAGGACGCGGTGGCCTCGCCCGTGAGATTGGGGTTGGTCGCAAGGATGATCTCGGTGACCTCACCGTCGGCCAGCCGCCGCATCAGCTCGGTGATCCGCAGGTCGTCCGGTCCGACACCGTCGATCGGGCTGATCGCCCCGCCCAGCACGTGGTAGCGACCGCGGAACTCGCGGGTGCGCTCCAACGCAATGACGTCCTTGGGGTCCTCGACCACGCAGATCTGGCTGAGGTCGCGGCGCGGATCGAGGCAGATCTTGCACTGCTCGGACTCGGCGACGTTGAAGCAGGTGTCACAGAAACGGACCTTCTCGCGGACGACGGTCAGCACCTCGGTCAGCCGCTGGACGTCGACCGGGTCGGCCTGGAGCAGGTGGAAGGCGATGCGCTGCGCAGACTTCGGCCCGATGCCGGGTAGCCGGCCGAGCTCGTCGATCAGGTCTTGGACCACGCCTTCGTACACCCTGCGAGCGTAGTGCCCCGACCGCCCGCAGCCGACCGGCATGGCACCTTGGCATGGCTCGGGTACGTCGACCCGCGTCACGCTCGGCGTATGACCAGACGCCGCCTCCTCGCCCCGACCCTCGCCGCGTGCGCCCTCGTGGCGAGCGCTGCCACAGCAGCCGCCGCCCAGCCGACCGACTCGACGCCCGGGCCACCAGCCGCAGGGCCCACCGACAGCCGTACCCCTTCGTACTACGACGTCACTCTGGACGCGACCCACACCTCGGCCGGGCTCATCGCGCAGGGAGCCGACGTCTCCGAGGGCTCCCGACCGGGACAGGCTGTCGTGGTCGCGACGCCCGAGCAGGCCGGCCGGCTGCGTACGGCCGGTTATCGGCTCACGTACACCGCGTCGCTGTACGCCCAGCAGCCACAGGCGCGTACGTCGTTGGCGGACGGCACGTACTACGGCGGCTACCACACGGTTGCCGCCCACGAGCAGCACGTCGCCGACGTCGCGGCCGCCCATCCGGACCTGGCCACGGCGACCACCGTCGGACAGTCCTGGCTGAAGCAGCAGGGTCGCGGCGGTCACGACATCAAGGCCATCTGCATCACCAAGAAGGCCGAGGGCGACTGCGACGGCAAGAGCGACGGCAAGCCGAAGTTCACGATGATGGCGCAGATCCATGCGCGTGAGCTCGCGACCGGCGAGCTCGCCTGGAAGTGGATCGACACGCTGGTCGGCGACTACGGCAAGGACGACGCCATCACCAAGCTGATGGACACCACCGAGCTGTGGGTCATCCCGATCGCCAACCCGGACGGCGTCGACGTCGTCGCCTCGAACCCGGACGAGCCGCTCTGGCAGCGCAAGAACGTCAACGACGTCGACACGGCCGACTGCTCCAAGGAGGACCAGGGCATCGACCTGAACCGCAACGCCGACGTGTCGTGGAACAACCCCGACCAGGGCGGGCCGTGCGACGAGACATTCTCGGGCAAGGCCGCTGCCTCCGAGCCCGAGCTGCAGGGTCTCCAGGGCTTCTTCAGCACGCTGTACGCCGACAAGCGCGCCAACGACTGGACCTCGCCGGCCGATCCGGACACGACCGGCACGTTCATCACGCTGCACTCCTACGGCAACTACGTGATCTATCCGTGGGGGCACACCAATGACGCCTCGCCGGACAAGGCCAAGCTGAAGGCGATCGGCGACAAGTACGCCGCCTCGAACGGCTACCAGGTCGGCACCGCCGGAGAGACGGTCGGCTACCTGGCGCCGGGCGGCACTGAGGACTGGCTCTACTACGACCGCGGCGTGCCGGGCGTGACCTTCGAGGTCGGCGGAGACGGCGGCGACTGCGGAGGGTTCTTCCCGGCGTACTCCTGCATGGACGACTTCTGGGCCAAGAACAAGCCGGCGTTCATCACGGCCGGCCAGCTGGCCGCGAAGCCGTACGCGGTGGGCTGATCGATCTGGACGATCAGGTGGCGGGTGGGTGCTCGTTGTAGGTGCCCGCCCGCTCCTGGCCCGTCAGCTCATGGATCGCGTCCATGATCTCGTCGGTCACCTGGCGACGGGCCTTGCCAGCCGGCACACCGGCGTACCGCTCGACGAACCTGAGCGGCTCACCGAACCGGATCGTCGCGTGCGCGACGCGAGGCCGGTTGGACCCGATCGGCTGGATGTCAGGCGTGCCTTCGATGCCCACGGGTACGACGGGTGCCCCGGTCTCGAGGGCGAGGTGAGCCACCCCGGTGCGGCCCCGGTAGAGCCGCCCGTCACGCGAGCGCGTGCCCTCCGGATAGATCCCAAAAGCCTTGCCCTCGTTGAGAACTCGCAATGCGATCTCGAGTGAGTTGGCGGCCGCACGGGTGTCGTCACGCTCGACCGGGATCATGCCCATCGACGTCATCCACATCCGCAGGGCCGCGCCCTTGAGGCCCGTGCCCGTGAAGTAGGACGACTTGGCGAGGAAGTGCACCTGGCGCGGCGCGACCATCGGGATCACGACGCTGTCAACGAAGGACAGGTGGTTGCTCGCGAGGATCACCGCGCCGGTGCGCGGGACGTTTTCACGCCCCTCGACCGTAGGACGGAATACCGCGCGCAGCGCAGGCGCGACGACCATCCGCGAGGTGAGGTAGAGCATCGGGACAACGATAGTGGGGCGCCGGTGCTCGTACGCCCACCGTCCAGGACCGGCCTTCACCTGCAGTATTCGAATCGGTCCTGTTCTCGAACGTTCAATTGGCCCTTAGCGTGGGACCAGTCTGCTTCTAACGTCAGTTCCATGACCACCACGACCGCACCCCCGCAGACACACCGCTCGCCGATCCTGACCCGGCCGCTGCTCGCCGTGGTCGCTGCCAACTTCTGCGCCCTGTGCGGGTTCTACCTGCTGGTCGCCGCCATCCCGTCTCAGGCCACGTCGATCGGAGCGGGTACGTCCGGGGCCGGCCTGGCCACCAGCGTTCTCCTCCTCACCACGGTGGCCGGCGAGCTGATCGCGCCGCGACTGCTCAACCGCTACACCAGCCGTCGGGTGCTCGGCGGCTCGCTGGCCGCCCTCGGCCTCGCACCGCTGCTCGTCACGAGCTCACCGACCATGGGCGCACTGCTGCTGGGCTGCACGATCTGCGGTCTCGGATTCGGTGTCCTGATGGTCACGGCGGGCACACTGATCGCCTTCCTCGCACCGGCCGACCGCCGCGGCGAGGCCCTTGGCCTCACGGGAGCGATCGCCTGCCTGCCCGGCGTCGCGGGTCTGCCGGCCGGGATCTGGCTCGTCGCGCAGTACGGCGCAGCACCGGTCTTCCTGCTCGCGGGCGGCGCGACCCTGGCCGGACTCAGCGTGCTGCGCGGAGTCCCCAGCGATGTGACCGCGACCGATGGCCCGCCCTCTGGGCTGCTGGCAACCGTCCGGCGTCCCGAGATGTGGCGTCCGTCCCTCGTCTTCTTGTCGACGACCATGGCGGCCGGCATCGTCGTCGCGTTCCTGCCGCTGGCGCTCGGAGCGGCCAGCGGTGTCGCAGCAGCCGCCCTGCTGGTCATGTCGGTCGGCGCGACGCTCGGACGTTGGCTGGCCGGACGCCACGGTGACCGGCACGGGCCGGCGCGGCTGCTCGTACCCAGCCTGATCATCAGCGCCACCGGACTGCTGATGCTCGGCCTGACGACTCAGCCAGCCGTCGTACTCCTCGGCGCGGCGGTCCTGGGCCTGGGGTTCGGCGGCACTCAGAACAGCAGCATGGCGATCATGCTGGAGCGGGCCTCCGCTGCGGAGTACCGCAGCGTCACTGCCCTCTGGAACATCGCCTACGACGCGGGCTGGGGTATCGGGGCGGCGGCCTTCGGGATGGTCGTGGGCGGCACGGGATTCGCGATCGCGTTCGGGATCACCGGCCTGCTGATGCTGTCCACGCTGGGCGCTGCGATCCGGACCAGCCGCTCTGGCTCGGTCAGCCCTGCTGCTCGTCGATGACGGTGCCGCCGAGGACGCTCTGGATCACGGGTACGCCGATCCCACCCGAGTCCTCGATGTTCTCGTCATCCCGGTCGGCTGCGCTGTCGTCGGCCGCGGGCGCGGCGGGCTCGGCTGCGCCGGCCTTGGCCGAGCTGGCCCGGGCCGCCTCCATCGCTCGTTGTCGCGGGCTCGGCGTCGACCGGTTCGCGCCGGGTGCAGCCGGAGCCGAGGTGCTCGGGGTCTCGTTCGTCGTAGCCGGCGCGCTCGCCCACGCTGGTGGCGGTGCACTCGGCGCACCCCAGCTGTCGCCAGGGGCCGCGTCCCAACCGCCGCGAGGAGTGGCCGGCGCACCCAGGCTCGCCGCGTCCGGCCCGGACTGCTGGCCGGCGGCGCCGGTGCCCGAGCCGCCGGCGCGCGGCGACTCGGCAGCGTTGCGCGGTCGGTCGCCCCGCGGCGCGGATCCGCGTGACGACTCCGGCGGCGGCGGCTCGTCCGGAGGCTCTGGTGCTGACTCCGCCGGCCATCCACCGTCGGCCGCCGGCTCGGGCGCCGGGGTTCCGTCGGGCGTCCCGGCAGGCGTGGGCGGAACCTCGGGTGGTGCGCCGCCTTCGTGCGGCTGCGCCTCGACCCGGGCGTCGACACCGATGGCCTCGTTGAGCGCCTGGCGGACGACATCGGGGTGCTGTCCGCGCCGGAAGGTCTCGGCCAACGCCGACGTGCTCGTCCCGAGCAGCAGCCGCTCACCGTCGTAGTCGAGGACCTGCGCGTGCTGGCTGATCAGCGCCCACGTCACGCGCTTGATCTTGGAGACGTTCTCCAGGACGCGCGGCCACTCCCGTCGAATCGCAGCGGTGTCGATCCCGCCCCGGGCCCCCGCCGCGGGAGCCGCAGGCTCAGATGCGGCAGGCGTGGGCGCGGGTGCCGTGGAGGCGGCCGGCGCACTCGCCGGCTCCGGGGACGTCTCACCGGCCGGCTTCGCGTGCCGATCCTGTCGGTCAGGCTTCGCGGGAGAGCCAGCGGGAGCCGGCTCAGCAGCCGCGGGCTCAGCAGGCGCGGGCTCGGCAGCGGGCGCAGACGGCGGCGGCGTGGCCGGCCTGGGCTCCGCGGCAGGTGCCGGCGCGGGAGAGGGCGGAGGTCGTACGCCATCGCCGGCCGTCGGCAGGTGCCCCATCTCGAGGCGGTGCTCGAGTCGGTCGAGGCGGGCGGCGTAGCCCTGCTCGCCTGCTGCGCCCGGCAGCAGCACCCGCGCGCAGATCAGCTCGAGCTGCAGCCGTGGACCGGTCGCACCGGTCATCTCGGTCAGGCCGGTGTTGACGACATCGGCAGCCCGCGAGAGCGCGCCGGACCCGAACGCCGACGCCTGCTGACGCATCCGCTCCAGCTGGTCCTCAGGCACCGACCGCAGCACCTGCGCGGCGCCGTCCGGCACGGCCGCCACGATGATCAGGTCGCGCAGCCGCTCGAGCAGGTCCTCCACGAATCGCCGTGGGTCGTGCCCGGACTCGATGACCTTGTCGACCTGCTTGAACGCCGACGCCGAGTCACCGGCAGCGAGCGCGTCGACCGTCGCGTCCAGCAGCTCGCCGTCAGTGAAGCCGAGCAGGGCGGCCGCTCCGGCGTAGGTCAGGCCCTCGTCGCCCGAACCGGCGATGAGCTGGTCGAGCACCGACAGCGAGTCACGCACCGAGCCACCGCCGGCTCGTGTCACGAACGACAGCACGCCCGGCTCGACCGTGACCCCCTCGGCGTCGCAGAGCTTTTGCATGTAGTCCGACAGCAACCCGGGCGGCACGAGCCGGAACGGGTAGTGATGCGTACGCGATCGGATGGTGCCGATGACCTTGTCCGGCTCGGTCGTCGCGAACACGAACTTCACGTGCTCCGGCGGCTCCTCGACGATCTTGAGCAGTGCGTTGAAGCCCTGCGGCGTCACCATGTGCGCCTCGTCGATGATGTAGATCTTGTAGCGGCTCTGGGCCGGACCGTACGACGCCCGCTCGCGCAGATCACGCGCGTCGTCGACACCACCGTGGCTGGCGGCGTCGATCTCGATCACGTCCACCGTGCCGGACCCGCCGCGAGCCAGCGCGACGCACGACTGGCACTCGCCGCACGGGGTCGGCGTCGGTCCCTGCTCGCAGTTGAGGCAGCGCGCCAGGATGCGAGCGCTCGTCGTCTTGCCACAGCCGCGCGGCCCGCTGAAGAGGTAGGCGTGGTTGACCCGGCCGGTGCGCAGCGCCTGCATCAGCGGCTCGGTCACGTGCTCCTGCCCGATGACGTCGGCGTACGTCTCGGGTCGATACCGGCGGTAGAGAGCGGTCGTCACCCTGGTGACCCTAACGGCGACCGGTGTCGCTCGCGGTGGTCGGTGTGGACGAGCGCAAGCGAGGTGTACGCCGAACCGTGCGTGGGCGTACACCGACCGCTTTGTCGGTGGTCGCTGGGAGCGTCCTGGCCATGACGAACGCTTCCGAAACCATGCGCGAGCTGGCTGCGGTGATCGACGCCCGCGACTGGGCGCGGCTGCAGGACCTACTGACTCCGGACTTCCGCGGACGCTATGTCCACACCGGCGAGACGTTCGACGGTGAGGGCTTCGTCGCACTCAACCGGGACTACCCCGGGGTGTGGAGGTTCGTGCTCGAGGACGCGGTCGGCGACGGCGATCGAGCGGCCGGTCGATCCACGGTCTTCAACGACGACGAGGAGCACCACGTCGCGACGTTCCTCACGGTGCGCGACGGGCTCGTCTCCGAGCTCGTCGAGGTGTGGGCGGAGACGGTCGACGCGCCATCCGCGGACCGCCGGCCGGAGGCATAAGGGACCCCCCACGTACCCGGAAGAGCTCTCCTACCCTTGCTGCATTCCTGCCCTGGGGGAGTTCGGAGAGGTACCGCCACATGGGGGGCCGAGGCATCACTCTAGGCCAGCACCCGCGTACGGATGAAACTGACCGGGCGTGAGCATGAGAAAGGGACCGGAGCAGCGCACCCGGTCCCTCTCAGCTGTGGCGGAGGATAGGGGATTCGAACCCCTGAGAGCTTTCACTCAACACGCTTTCCAAGCGTGCGCACTAGGCCACTATGCGAATCCTCCGCCGAGCACAGTACATGCGAAGGTGGCCAGTCTCCGAATCGGGCCACCACGTCGTACGCCGACTGCCCCCGGTCTCCCGAGCGCCCGGCGTACCGCGATGTGGGACGCCGCCTGCTCCTGCGGGGTGATGCCCGCCACAGTCAGAAGAGACGAAGGCCCGCGACAACGCGCGACACCGGCCAGACGTCTTTGAATCGTGACGGCGTGGGAGCCTGGTTCTGGTGACAAACCCGTCACAATTGGATCGTCTGGACGCGACAGTACTGGGGTTGAAGGCATGCCTGGGGATACACGACGAGGCCTCGTGATGGCCGTCGCCGGTGCATCGGTTGTCGGCGTGCTCGCGCTCTCCGGCTGCGGTGGCGACGCACGCGGCGAGGAGCCCAAAGCGTCTCCGAGCTGTCCCACCGTGATCCCCAAGCCGACGATGAAGATCGCGTCGAAGTCGATCTACGTCAACGTGATCAACGCCAGCGAGCAGAACGGCGCGGCCGGCAAGACGGCCAAGCAGCTGAGCTGGCGCGGCTTCCGCATCCTCGACACCAAGACGCAGAGCCTGATGGACGACCATGCGGTGCCCAAGGCCGCAGAGATCCGCTATGGCAAGGGCGGCCGCCAGATCGCGCTGACGCTCGCGACCCAGGTCAAGAACGCCGTGCTGACCCAGGACGACCGCACCAACCCGACCGTGGACCTGGTGATCGGCGAGGCGTTCGGGCTCATCCCCGTGCCGCCGCCGCCGGCCAAGGACGTCCGCATCAACGTCTTCAACACGACCTACCGAGCAGGGCTGTCCGGTCAGGTCGCCGCGGCGATGCGGGCTCGCGGATTCGAGATCATCGAGAACAACAACGACCCCAAGGGCCGCTTCCTGCCGAGCGACGTCGCGCTGATCGTCTACGGCGAGCGCGGTGAGCCGCAGGCCCGCCGCGTCGCGCTGCAGCTGAAGGGCTCCAAGCTGCAGCAGGACGGCCGCACGGACACGACGGTCGATGTCGTGATCGGCAACAACTACTCGGCCCTCGTGCCCGAGGCGCAAGCGGTGCCGACTCCCACGCCGACGCCGAAGAAGCCGGCCGGCTGCTGAAGCCGGCCGGCGGGCTAGCTGCCCGACCCAGCAGCGGCGACGACGAGCGACGTCACGAGCACCAGGACCAGCAACCCGGTGATGATCGACGAGATGATCCCGAGGATGCGTCCGACGACGACCAGTGATCGGTTGGAGTACGTCCCGATCGGGTAGGCGTCGATCTCCTTGAGCGCCTTGTTGCCCATGATCCACGCGGGGATCCCGAGCGGCAGGCAGCCGATCACGAAGCTCAAAGCGCCGAGAATGATGATGGTCAACCCTTGCGGGTGCTCCCGGGGCGCGGAATAGCCGGCGTACGACGACTGGTACGGATCACTCATGCGCGCAGTATGCCGTTAGCGGCGGCGCCGCGCGGTCCCGAAGATGCTCCGGGTGATCTCGCGCCCGATGACGGTGCCTGCGGAGCGCAGCGCGGACTTGAACGCGCTGGACTTCACGACCTGCTCCACCATCCCCGGCTCCTCCTTGGCGGGCTTCTCAGCCGCCTTGCCCGCGGGAGCAGGCGCCGCCGGACCACCCTCAGCGGGCGCCGCGGTCAGTCGGGCGTTGAGCTTCTCGTACGCCGACTCCCGGTCCAGCGCCTCGGCGTACTTGGCCTTGAGCGGAGAGGCGTTGACGAGCCCGTCGACCGTGGCCTCCGTTGACGGCGCCATCAGTGACTGGGGTGCGATCATCCGCGTCCACGCGACCGGAGTGGGCGCGCCCGACTCCGACAGCACGGTCACGACCGCCTCACCGGTGCCGATCTGGGTCAGCAGGTTCTCCAGGTCGTAGCCGCTCTTGGGGAACGTCTGCACGGTCGCCTTGAGCGCCTTCGCATCGTCCGGCGTGAAGGCGCGCAGCGCGTGTTGCACCCGGCTGCCGAGCTGGGCGAGCACGCCAGACGGCACGTCCTTCGGCGTCTGCGTGACGAAGAAGACACCGACTCCCTTGGAGCGGATCAGCCGGACGGTCTGCTCGATGGCGTCGAGGAACGCCTTGGAGGCGTCGTCGAACAGCAGGTGCGCCTCGTCGAAGAAGAAGACGAGCTTGGGCTTGTCGACGTCGCCGACCTCGGGCAGGTCGTGGAACAGGTCGGCCAGCAGCCACATGAGGAACGTCGAGAACAGCGCGGGCCGGTCCTGGACCGCCGGCAGCTCGAGGCAGGTGACGTAACCCTTGCCGTCGGGCGTCGTACGCAGCAGGTCGGCCGTGTCGAACTCCGGCTCGCCGAAGAACACGTCAGCACCCTGGTCGGCGAACCCGATCAGGTTGCGCAGGATCACGCCGGCCGTCGCCGCGGACAAACCACCGAGCGACTTCAGGTCCTCCTTGCCCTCATCGGAGGTGAGGTGCTGGATGACCGCGCGCAGGTCCTTGAGGTCGAGCAACGCGAGGCCCTGCTGGTCGGCGTAGTGGAAGACCAGACCGAGGCTGGACTCCTGAGTGTCGTTGAGCCCCAACACCTTTGACAGCAGCGTCGGACCGAACGACGTCACCGTCGCCCGGATCGGCACACCCTTGCCGAGACCGCCGAGGGAGAGGAACTCGGTGGCGTACGCCGTCGCCGCCCACTGCTGGCCGACCTCCGTTGCGCGTGCGGTCACCTTGTCGTTGGCCTCTCCCGGGGAGGCCATGCCGGACAGGTCGCCCTTGATGTCGGCGAGGAAGACAGGGACGCCCTGACCGACCAGCTGCTCAGCCATCAGCTGCAGCGTCTTGGTCTTACCGGTGCCGGTCGCGCCGGCCACCAGGCCGTGGCGGTTCATCATGGCCAACGGAAGGCGTACGGGGACGTCGGCGTGCGCCTGACCGTCCACCACAGCGGCGCCGAGCTCGAGGGCCCCACCCTCGAACGCATAACCGGACTTGATGGCTTCGAGGATGCTGGAGTCAGTCACGCAGCAGACGATAGCCCGCGATCTGGCTCAGGGCGCGGCACTCCGGGATGGAGCCGCGTGGCGCCCCATGAACTGCCAAAAGTCGCCAACTAGACTGCGGCGCGTGATCTTCAAGGCTGTGGGCGACGGGCGACCCTATCCGAACCACGGCCTGGAGTCTCCCCGCGACTGGAGCCCCGTCGCGCCGCGGATGGTTCGGCTGGATGAGCTGATCACCACCAAACGGACGCTCGACCTGACGATCGTGCTGTCGGAGGACTCCACGTTCTATGGCGACCTGTTCGCCCACGTCGTGCAGTGGCAGGGCGATCTCTATCTCGAGGACGGCCTGCACCGGGCCCTGCGTGCAGCTCTGCAGCAGCGGCCGGTGCTGCATGCGAGGGTGCTGGACCTGTGACCAACCAACCTCCTCACCGCTATGAGACCGGGCTGGCCCGTGCGCGTCGACGTCGTCACCGCCGCTCGGTAGCCGTCATCTCGGTCGTCACCGTGCTGGTCGTCGCCGGCTTCGCCTACGCGATCGGCTACTGGCAGAAGTGGCTGCCCGGCATGGAGGACGCGACGCCGTCGTGCACCGCCACCGCGTCGCAGACGACACTGCCTCAGGCCCAGTTCGCGCTGAACATCTACAACTCCGGCACCAAGCAGGGCGGCGCCAACGACGTGTCGCTGGCGATGAAGTCCCGCGACTTCGATGTCAGCGTCGTCGGCAACGACCCTTACAGGAAGCGGATCGACGGAGCCGGCGAGATCCGGTTCGGGCCGTCCGGTGAGGCCAACGCGGTGAAATACATCAAGCCGCTCGCACCCGACGCCCTGATGGTGCAGGACGGTCGCACCGACAACAGTGTCGACATCGCCGTCGGCTCGTCCTTCCCGACGATCCCGACCAAGAGCCGCCCGCCGCAGCCTCAGCCGACGTGCTGAGCGACTGACATGCGCATCGTCTCGTTGCTGCCGTCGGCCACCGAAATCCTGTACGCCGTCGGTGCCGGTCCGGACGTCGTCGGCGTGACGTTCGAGTGCGACTCCCCGCCGCAGGCTCGCGAGCAGGCGCGCATCGTGTCGACGTCAGCCCTCCCCGAAGGCCTGACGCCCGCCCAGATCGACGAGACCGTACGCCGGCTGCTCGCCGCGGGTGAGGACATCTATCACCTCGACCGCGATGCGCTGTCGACTCTCGACGCCGACCTCGTCGTCACCCAGGACCTGTGCGCCGTGTGCGCGGTCGATGTCTCGGAGGTGCACGACGCCCTCGACTACCTCGGCTGCACGGCCGAGGTGCTCACCACCGACCCGCACACCCTCGAACAGGTCTGGCGGTCCATCGAGGACATCGGCGAGGCGACCGGCCACGTCGAGTCCGCTGCCGACCTCGCCGACTCGCTGCGCGATCGGGTCGAGACCGTACGCCGATCGGTCGCCGGCGCCCCGCGCGTCCGGTGTGCGCTGCTCGAGTGGACCGACCCGCCGTTCGCGCCGGGTCATTGGGTGCCCGAGATGATCGAGCTCGCAGGCGGCAACAGCGTCCTCGGTACGGCCGGCGCGAAGTCCACGACGCTCAACTGGCGGACCGTCGGCGCGTCCACTCCTGAGGTGGTCGTCGTGGCGCCGTGCGGCTACGGACTCGAGCAGTCGGCAGCCCTCACGCGGGACCTGGTGCAGTCACGTCGACTACCCGTCGGCGTACCCGTCTGGGCCGTCGACGCCAACGCCTCGTTCGCCCGGCCCGGCCCGCGCCTGGCTGACGGCGTCGAGGCGCTCGCCGCGATCCTGCACCCCGAGCGCGCTGGCTCCCCCGACCCAGCCCTCGCCCGCCGCATACCCACCGCTGGTTGAGCCCTGCACCTACTGGCGGGTATGCGATCCTCGGGGCCATGACTGAGGCGAGCGCACCAGAAGGCATCGGACGTCGGATCCAGGCGCAGATCTACCGCCGTGGAGTTTTCGGCTACCGACCGGCCGTACCCGTCTCGCCGGATGTGCTCGAGACCAAGGCGTACGCCGCCATGTCGCCGACCGCGCGCTCCTACATCCACACCGGCGCCGGTCGCGGCGACACCATGAGTGCCAACCGCGACGCGTTCGACCAGTGGCGCATCGTGCCGCGGATGATGCGCGACACGCAGCAGCGCGACCAGTCGATCGAACTCTTCGGGCGGCGGCTCGACTCGCCGTTCCTGACCGCGCCGATCGGAGTGTCCGAGATGGCGCACCCCGACGGAGATCTCGCGCTCGCTCGCGGCGCGCGCGCAGCCGGCGTTCCCGTCATCATCTCGACGCAAGCGTCACAGCCCATGGAGGACATCTGCGCCGAGCTCGGCGATCAGGAGCGGTGGTACCAGCTCTACTGGTCCAAGGACGACGAGCTGGTCGAGAGCCTCGTCCGTCGCGCCGAGCGCGCCGGGTGCACCGCTCTGGTGGTCACGCTCGACACGACGCTGCTCGGCTGGCGGGTGGAGGACCTTGACCTCGCGTGGCTGCCGTTCGCACGTGGGATGGGTATCGCTCAGTACACCTCTGACCCGGTGTTCCAGAGGCTCGTGCAGGAGCGAGTTGCCAATCCCACCAACGAAACTGACGACCAGCCACGTCCTCGCCCGGGAGCTGTCCGGTCCCTGGCAAAGCTGTCGCGCACCTACCCCGGAAGCACCCTCGACAACCTTCGCTCCCCCGAGCCGCGGGCAGCTGTCGAGACGTTCCTCGACGTGTTCTCGCGGCTCGATCTCACCTGGGAACGCCTCGCGTGGCTGCGCGAGCGCACCAGCCTCCCGATCCTCGTGAAGGGGATCCAGCACCCGGACGACGCCGAGCTCGCGCTGGAGCACGGCGTCGATGGCATCGTGGTCTCCAACCACGGCGGCCGACAGGTCGACGGCGCGATCGGCTCGCTGGCCGCGCTACCTGGTGTGGTCGACGTGGTCGCAGGACGGGTACCCGTGCTCTTCGACAGCGGAATCCGTTGTGCCGCAGACGCTTTCAAGGCCCTCGCCCTCGGCGCGACTGCCGTCTGCATCGGTCGCCCCTGGGTCTGGGGACTCGCGCTCGGCGGTGCGGACGGCGTACAGCAGGTGCTCGAGACGTATCGTGCCGAGCTGGACCTGCAGATGAACCTCACGGGAGTCACCTCGATCGGTGAGATCACTCCGGAGACGATCGTCCCGGCCTGAAAGTCTTCCAGCGCACCAGAAGTGCCACCGCACTGCGGTGCCACCACGGTGGGTCGTGAGCCGTTCCAATACTCGGACGATGTCCCCCCGAGAGGAACGTGTCATGCCATCGCCGCAGAACGCACGCAACCTGGTTGCCGCCTCGAGCCTCGCGCTCGGCCTGGTGGCCGCCGGGATTGCCGCTCCATCCGCGCACGCCGAGCCCAACGGACCGCGAGCGCTGGGCGAACCGATCGTCCTGAGCACCGGCCAGACGGGAGCCGGCCGCCCGAGCGTCGCCTACAACGCCACGTCGGATGAGTTCATGGCCGTCTGGGCCTCCCAGGGCGACAACAGCGAGTGGGACCTGTTCAACCGTCGGGTGGCTGCCGACGGCACGCTTCCCGACGACATCCAGACCACGGAGAAGGCGGCGAACGACCAGGTCAGTCCGGACATCGCGTACAACCCGGACCAGGACGACTACTTCGTCACCTGGCAGCTGCAGGCGGATCCGAACCATGAGCCGAAGTTCAACTACGCGTTCGGCAAGTCGGTCGGAGCCGACGGGGGCAGTACGACGGAGGCGGTCGAGGTCTCCGGCGCGTCCGAGGACTCCTCGCTGGTCTACAACCCGGTGACGAAGGAGTTCGTGCACTACGCCCGATCCTTCGGAGCGAGTGATGCCAAGGAAGGCACGCTGAGCCGCCGGATCAGCGACGCCGGTCAGCCGGTCGGCGAGGACAACGTGGTGGGGCCCCCATGCGCCATTCCCGCAGGTGACATCGCAGTCAACGCCGCAGGCGGCTACCTGGCCACCTGGCGCGACCAGTGCACCCACCCGATGCCGGTGCAAGGACAGCTGCTCAACAAGGACACCTCCGCCTCGGGGCAGGCGCTCAAGCTCGCCGACCGCGAGGCGAACGAGATCCGGCTGGCCTACGACCCCGGCAAGGATCGCTACCTGTCGGTGACGGTGGGCTTCGGTAACCCCGGACCGGTTATGGCCGAGGCCATCAGCACGGACGGGACCCCCGCCGGCTCACCAACGACCGTCGCCAATGACGCTGTTGACGCCCGTGTCGTTCTCGACCCGGTCAACAAGGGCTACATCGTCGCCTGGTCGGCTGCGGACGGCATCTGGACCAGGACCCTGTCTGCCGACGGCGCCCCTCAGGGTGAGCCCGTTCAGCTGGCCGCCGGCACGGACTACTCACTGGCGCTCGGCGACGTCAGCGCGAGGTCGAAGGGCGACGGCGGCGCCGTCATCACGTGGTCGAACCAGACCTCCCACCAGGCCCTCGCCGGACTGGTCAAGACATCGGCGGGATCCGGCACGACCTCGTGACGCGAGGAAGAGACGCCCGGATCGGCCCGCCGCTCCGGGCGTCTCTTCCTGGCTGATCCGATTGACTGAGTCCGTGACAGAGCTGACCGACCTCCTTCGCGGGCTGGGTCTACGCCGCGAGGAGGCCGTGTCGTACGAGCAGCTGCTGAAGGGTCCCGCGCGGTCTGCGGAGGTCGCGGCCGCTACCGGGCTCGACGAGTCCCTGACGGGCGCGGCTCTCGACCATCTCGCTGAGATCGGGCTGGTCGCGCCACTGCGCAGCGATCCGAGCTGCTTCGCACCGGTCACTCCCGAGGCTGGTCTCGACGTGCTCAGCGCGCTGCGGGAGTCCGACATCAGGCGGGCCCGGATCGCGACCATGACGGCCTTCGATGCGTTCAGGCGCAGCGTACGGCCCGAGCCCGAGGATCCGATCGAAGTCGTCACCGGCGCGGCGATGAACCCGCGGATCGACAGCATCGTCAAGTCCGCCCGCACCCAGATCCGAGCACTGGACTCACCGCCATACACCGAAGGTCGGGCATCGGTCGAACCGCAGGAGCTGCAGCAGCTCGCAGACGGGATCGACTACCGCGTGGTCTACTCGCGCGCCTCGATCGAGCATCCGGGCATGCTCGAGAACGCGATCGAGGTGTGCCTGGCGGCCGGCGAGCAGTCCCGCGTCCTGCCCACCGTGCCGGTGAAGCTGGCCATCGTGGACCAGGAGATCGGCTTCGTCTCGCTGTCGATCGCCGAGGCGGACGTGAACCGCGCATTGCTCGTCATCCGCCGGTGCAGCCTGCTGACCGCCCTCGAGGCGCTGTTCGAGATGTGCTGGGCGGCCGCGACACCGTTGGCGGTGAGTGCCGAGCCGAACTCCCGTCCGTGGATCGAGCCCGTTGATCAGCGCATTCTGGCGCTCCTCGCCGCTGGGATCCCGGACGCCGATGTTGCGGCACGCGTGGGGCTGTCGCGTCGGTCCTTCTTCCGCCATCTGGAGCAGCTGATGCAACAAGCCGGCGTCGACAACCGCTTCCAGCTTGCGGTGCACGCCGGCCGCAGCGGCTGGATCTGACCGGCGCCCGGCTCACCTGCGCCGGCTCGTCCTCTGGGTCCGGCTCAGGACCGGTCGCCCACCTGCTCGGCGTACCAGGGCGAGGCGACGTGCTCGACGATCTCGCGTAGCGTCCACACGTCCTGACCGCGCTCACGGTCGAGCTCGTCAGCGCTGCACGCCTGCAGGACCAGGACGTACGTCTGGGTCAGGCGGCGGATGCGCTGCTGCGCCTCGCGCAGGTCGGCCTCGGTGAAGTGCGCCCAGTCGCTCTCGAGCGTGACGAGACTTGCGCGCCACTCGTCCGGGATCGTCTCCGCCCCGGACAGAAGCGCCTGAGTCTGCGCGAGGTGGTCGAGAAGATGATCGGCGTAGCGGCGAATTGCCTTGTGCGGCGTATAGATTCGCTCGTTGTCATCGGTCACGAACGGTCGACCGTCCCAACGGAGCCAGGTCTCAGCCAGCGCGAGCGTCCGGTCGGTGGCGGCGTTGAGGAGTGTTGTTGGATCGGTGCTCTGGGCCATGCTCTGGACCCTAGAAGTCGGACACCTCGACGGCCGTCGACATGTCGCCGTCACGCTGGCAGGGCACGCGACGGTGCCGCGTGCCCTGCCATGGTGCGTGCGATCTGGGGAGGAGGCCCCCCGATCTGCGGGTGGCCTCGAGACCGCACCTCCATGCTGCGGCGTGGCGTGGTCCTCGTTCTATGCGACCGAGGCTCGATCCCGGCTTCGGTGGTCCTAGGACCATCTAGGGGCGCGGGTCGTCCTGCCACGGGTAGAACGGCGGCATCTCGGTGGCCGTGAACTCCGGCGTCCGCTTGTCGAGGAACGCCCGCACGCCTTCCTCGCCGTCGCCGAAGCTGGTGAAGTACATCGCGAGCGAGTCGACGCGGTGCGCCTCGAGCGGGTGGGCCTGAGCGCTGTTGCGCCACATCATCTGCCGGGTGAGACCGACGCCCACCGCGGAGTGGCCGTCGACGAACCGGTGAGCGAGGGCGTACGCCGCCGGCAACAGCTCGTCGGGTGCGTGCACCGACCGTACGAGACCGCCCGCCAGCACCTCGTCCGCGGGGAGGATATCGGCGGCGTACGTCCACTCCAGCGCCCGCGAGATGCCGACCAGCCGCGGCAGGAACCAGGACGAGCACGCCTCAGGCACGATGCCAAGTCGCCCGAATACGAAGCCGATTCGCGCCTTCTCGGAGGCGAGCCGGATGTCGGCTGGGAGCGTCATGGTGGCGCCGATGCCGACCGCGGCACCGTTGATGGCGGCGATGACCGGCTTCGTGCACGCGTAGATCGCGAGCGAGACTCGGCCGCCGGTGTCGCGCACCTTCGCCTTGATCTCAGGATCGTCGAGGCGCTCGTGCATGTCCTCGAGCGTCGGCTCGCCATCGATGCCGAGCCCGAAGACGTTGCCCTCGACCGAGAGGTCCATGCCGGCGCAGAACGCCTTGCCGGCGCCGGTGAGGACGACCGCGCGTGCCTCATAGTCGGTGTTGACCCGCGTGAACGCGTCGACCAGCTCGTTCGCCATCGTGACGGTGAAGGCGTTGAGCTGGTCCGGACGGTTGAGCGTGATCGTGCAGATGCCGTCGGCCACGGCGTAGTCGAGCGTCTCGTAGGTCATGGCCTCGATCATGACGGGTCCGATTTCGCGAGCGCCGAGGGGCTCGGGTACCCTCGTCGGCGGTGGCGTGTCCGAGCGGCCTAAGGAGCACGCCTCGAAAGCGTGTGTGGGGGCAACTCCACCGTGGGTTCAAATCCCACCGCCACCGCCATGCGAGTTCTACTTGAACCCGCGGAGGAGTTACGTCCGAACGAAGCGCCCGGACGGCGCGCCACCTCAGAGTGGCGTGGCCCCCGGGCGCTTCGCTTTGAGGTGGCCGCACGCCGTCGTTGAACGTGGCTCGTCTCCTCCTGACCGGGGCCTCCGGAGGCGGCCGCCTCAAGCAGCTCACCAAACGGCGGACGGGGATCGGCATCCTGTACACCGGCCTCGTCGATCCAGAGCTTGCGATAGAGCGCGTCGTTGATCAGGCCGCGAACTTCATCGCTCGTGTCGCGATACAGAGTCGATACGTCGCGAAGGAGACCAATGGCTGCGGTCAAGGCTTCCGCTCCGGCACGGAGCCGATCGTTGCTCGCAGTCTGTTCAGCCTCCAGACGCGCACGTTCTTCGCGAAGCCGATTGAGTCGCTGCCGGATCTTCTCCTGCGGCAGGCCTTGCTCGGCCAAGTCGATGAGTCGCTCCTCACGGCCATCGAGCTCACGGAGCTTCTTGGACGCAGCCTTGCGGATCACATCGAGGCCGACTTGCTCTCTATCCAGCGCGTCTTTGACCTGAGCGTTGATCGACTCGACGAACTCCTCGGTCAGCAGGACTGACTGGTAGTGCCGCTCGATGGCCTGCTCAACGACATGGACGGGCAGGTAGGGCAGGTCGCACTGCTTGTTCTGCCGACCCATGCAGACGAAGTACGCGTAGGTGCCGCCTCGTCCTGTGACCTCGGTGTAGATGAGCTTGGATGCCCGACCCCGTTGGCGGCAGCGATCGCAGTGCAACTGCTTCTTCAGGTAGTGAAAGTGTTTGCGGTCCCGGCGGGTTGGGGCTGAGCGTTGGGCGATCACGTCCTGGACCTGGGCGAAGAGCTCGGGTGGCACGAGAGCCTCGTGACGGCCAGGGAAGTGTTCACCCTTGTAGACGACCATGCCCATGTAATACGGATCCCGCAGCATGCGATGCCACTTGCTGACTGATGGCGCCACCGGGCTGGGCGACTGTCGACTGGGCAGGGTCGTCAGACCGAGATCACCGATCCGGGCTGCCAGCTGCTTGATCGAGCAGTCGCCAGTCGCGTACAGCTCGAAGCCCTGGCGGACGAGCGGTCCGCGGACGGGATCGATCGCCACGGCGCTGACCTGGCGCCCCTCGACGTTCTCCTTGACGTTGACGTAGCCCAGCGCGGCACGTCGAATCGTGCCGCCGAGCTTGGCCTTGTGGGCCAGCTTGCGGGCGATGTCCTGTCCTTCTGAGGCTGAGCGGTACTGGTTAACGCTGGCCAAGATGCCGCGCGTCATCTGGCCGGTTGGTGAGTCGTCGATGTTCTCGGTTGCGGAGATGAGTTTCACGCCGACCGAGTCCATCTCCACCATGACCAAAGCGTCGTCGATGCGGTTCCGGTTCAGTCGAGACAGCATGTAGACCATGACGTAGTCGATGTCGCGGCGCGTTGTGATGCGCTGCATCATCGCCTGGTACTCCGGTCGTCCCTGGACCGACCTGCCAGATCGTCCCAGCTCGACGTACTCCCCCACGATCTGCAACCCGAGACTCTGAGCCTTGCGTGTGCAGATCTCACGCTGCGCCGGGATCGACAGCCCTTCGGGGTCGTAGTCGGTGTCGACCTGAGACCGGCTGGAGACGCGGAGGTAGATGACCGTACGGCCAACCTCACGCCGCTGACTTCCACTGGCTGTCGGGTCCTCGTCGATCTGATGCTGTGCCCTCATCAATCCCTCCAGGTGTGATCGGACCGGTTGTCGGCCAACTCATACGGACTTGACGCGCTTTGAGCAGGTTTAGTGGATAGGTGTCTCGTCGTTTCTGAAGTGAGCCCAGGAGCGACATCGCCTCTCTCACACGTTCCGACTCTGCCCACAGAACGAGGTACCTCGCCTCTGTTATCGAATCGTCAATTTGACGACCACTTCTGACGCCAACGCAACCGAGTAGCCTGATGTTTGCGTGGGTACGAGCGAGCCGAAGAACAGAGAAAGCATTGCTTTCCATGCAGAGCCAGTTAGAATAGAACTCTGGCAAACTCCAGGTACTTCGCGACGCCCAATCAACAGTGGTCGCGGCGACACGCGGTCCGACGCCTTTTGGATCGTTGACGACCATTTTGACGCCAACGCCACCGCCCAGTAGCCGCTCGACCTTGTCCAGTGCGGAACTACGCGACGCGGCGTCACTGTGCTGGTAGATCTGCATCGTCGTGCTCACGTTGGCGTGACCGAGGATGGCCTGCGCATCGCGGGCGGGGACCTGAGCGTCCTTCAGCAGGGTCGCTGTCGTGTGGCGGAGGTCGTGGATCGTGACGTACCTAAGTCCGGCCGCCTTTCGTATTCGATGAAAGCGACGCAGAACGCCGTTTGATAGGGCGGGTTTACCATCGCGATTAGTGACGACGGTGCCAAGACCTGTCTGCGGACGCGGCAGCGTTTGGAGTACCTCACGAATATGCGGCAGCAGCGGCAAGACACGGTCCCCCGACCTCGTCTTGACGGGCTGCAGGGTGAAGCGTCGGCTGGCGTACTGCAGCTGACGATGTACATGGATCGTTCGGGCACTGAAGTCAATGTCATCCCACGTGAGGCCAAGTGCTTCGGCATGGCGTAGACCGTAAAAGAGGATGAGGGCGTAGGCGACATACCAAGGATCGCTGCGAGCTTCGTTCAGAAACCGGAAGGCTTCTTGAGCACTCCATGGCGTCCGCTCCGGCCGATAGTAGGTAGGGAGTTCAGTCTTTCGCGCGACGTTGCGCCCGATGAACTCATGCCGCTCGGCGTGCCTCAAAAGGGTGATGAGTGTGACTCGCATGTAGTGCACCGTCGGCAGCGTCGCACCCTCAGCGAGTCGCGACAGCAGAGCCGCCTGCACATTCTGAACGGTAAGTGTGTCCAGTCGGTATCGCCCGAGGAGCGGCCGGATGTGATTCCGCGCGATCAAGGCGTACTGCCGATACGTGTTCGGTTTGCGCGTCTGGGCGACATCTCTCAGCCAGTAGTCGACATACTCGCTCAACAACCAGGTCCGATCAGGAACTCGCTCCCCCGCACTGGCACCGGCGATCCGTTCCACGACCTTCTGATACGCCTCGGCTCTGGTCTTGCCGAAGACGGATACCCGCTTGCGAACGCCTGCGACGGTAGTCACCCAAACGCGACCCTCGTAACGCCCGTCCTTGCGCTTATAGATCGTGCCTTCACCGTTGGCGTTGCGGCCCATCAGGCAACCTCCGAGCGTCTGCGAAGAGCATCCACGAAGGCGTCCAAGTCGACTCGAGGGACGAGCCGACGTCGACCGATCTTCACGGAACCAAGCTCGCGCCCGTTGATAAGTCGATAGACCTGCCAGCGGCTGACGCTCAGCAGGCTGCAGACTTCAGCCACCGTCAGGAGCTGCAGCGCAGCGCTCCCCAGGCGACGGCTGAGATCGTCGTCGTCTCGGCCCGTCGACGGCGTATCCGGCCGGGCGCTCACCGTGCGCCCCCGGACATCGTGACCGGCCGGAACCCTTGCTCTTGCCAGCTCGGCGTTGAAATCGGACGCGCACAGCGCTCTCGGGCCAGGCCCGTTCGATCGATGAGGCCCGTCTGCTCCAGGCGAACGCGAACCGCCTGCTGGCTGACATCGAAGTAGGTCGCGAGTTGGTCGAGCCGCTGGGTCAGATTGCACCAGGCGTGCTTGAGGTCGCGCTTCGGGATCAGAGCGCAGCCAGCGAAGTAGTCGGCGGCGCGCTCGGCCTCCCAATCGGAGCGGTAAAGTCGCGCGCTCGCGCCGTGGTCGACGATGTGCTTGTACTCGTGCAGCAGCGTGAATCGCTGGCGGACTGGACTGTCGTCCTGGTTGAGCACGATGATCCAGGACTGCCCATTCCAGTAGCTCAGCCCGCTGGTGGAGAGCGGCTCGTAGACGACCTGGGTGTGCGGGAGATCGACCAAGTGGTGTTCTTGGACTCCGTCTTGTCCGACGTTGAGGAGCTCGAGTAGCCGACCGGCCTGTCTCTCTGCGAGCTGTTTGGCGCTGTCGAAGTCGAGCTGGTAGCGCGGTGTCAGTGCGCGCAGGCTCCCCAGTATCGAGGGCGATGAGTTCATGGTTGATGTGATGATCATGAGGAGCCTCCTTTCGGGTGTTGTTTTAGTAGTTAGCGTTCGTCTTCGCCGGGCCGAGGTCCCGTGCTTGATGGGTCGATGCCGTACTTCTTGGTGATCGCGGCGATCTCGTGAAGAGCGGTCTCGGGAAGTGCCGGGTATCGAGTACGCAGGTAGGGCTTCAGGGTGGGGAGCTCATCGGCCTGGTCGTAACCGGCTGCGGCGTACAGGTCAGCCAGGGGAAGGTCGAGCGTGTCGGCGATCTGTTGGAGCAGGGCCTGGTCGGGCTGCCGACTCTGGCCAGCCTCGATCTTGAAAAGCGTCCCTTTCCCGATGCCGGTCTCGGATTCGAGTTGGCCATACGAAAGGTCGCGAGATTCACGTGCGTCTCGGATAAGATCTCCGAGAGAGTTGGATGATGATGCTGGTTCGTTCATGTGGGAATTCCTTGTTTTCAGTATATATTCCCCGTTTCTATTTCGAAACGAACTTATACAATTCCACAACACTTTTCCAGTGAACGCCGGCACTATTTCGGGGTTGTGTGGGTGGGAACCAGAGAGGCAAAAATGCCTCGATCTGGTTCCCACCCGTGCGGGAGTTGAGCAGCCTCAGCTACTCGTACCCTTCCGTGCCGTGGACGGCTTGCTGGGCGCCTTGGTCGGCGTCGCCAGCAGTGCCTGGATGGCAGCGCGCTGCTCGTCGGCATCGCGAGTGATCTCGTCCTGGAGATCCTTCGCCCTGGCAGCAACCGCTGGGTTGGCTGCCATGACCTCGACTTCCTTCTCGATCGCGATGCGGATCGCATCGATGATCGAGATGCCGCTGAGCTTGGCCAGGATGGCCAGGCGACCGTGCAGGTCGTTGTCCAGCCGGACGGCCAGTGTCTTGACGGACATCTGACTCGTTCTCCTTCCTGAGGGTGTACTCCCATCCCTCGCCACGTGGGCGAGGGATGAACCACCGTCCTCGGGGTGGTGCAGCCCTCGACCGGATTGGTCAAGTGGCTGCAGGCTCCCGGGGAATGCGCCAGGAAGTGAGAACCCCGCCGCAAGTGCTGCGACGGGGTGGGTGGCCTGTGCTACTTTCGCCGCGCGGAGCGCAGCAGACCAAAAGCAACCAGGCTTGTCACGCTGAGAAATGTCAGCGTGACAATAATCATGGCGGCGTCGCCGTCTGCGATCGCAGGGATGACAGTTTCCTTGGCGTAGATGACAAAACCAATCATCAACAACCCAAAGAGGATCCAAGCAACCAGAACGACGAACACCATCAGCTTATCTCCCATGGCATTTCCTCACGTTGTGCGCGGGAAGCCACCGGCGATCTTGGCGGCTCTGACCGATCGTGACGATCGGTCAGATTTGCCAAGATGTGCTGACTACCCCGAATTAATCATTTTCTTGTTGAATTGTCAAGGAGCAGATTATGGGAACGGTGTTGCTCACGAGCGCTTTAGGCACCCTTGTCGTCTACACAATCGTGCGAGTCGAACAGCTGATAACGTCTGACTTGTGGATTCAGCATCGCGGAGTGGCGTGGCTGAAGGTGGCGAAACGCGCGTCGGCGGGCCAATTGCGGGACCCCGAGTACGTCGACCGATTGTTTGAGCGGTTCGGCGGCGGGACAACGCCATGGCTTTTTGTAGGCATCAAGTCGTATAGACTTCGCAGGTTGTCGCGGCATCTCGAAGCGAGCGGGGCGTACCGACGAGCCAGAGCTGTGAACCTTTTCCGCACGGTCTTCTGGCAGTACTACACCTTCCCGTTCCTGGTCGCCATCCTGCTCTGTGCACTGTCGTTGACTGGGCGACACACTGACTCGATTCGCTATCTCATGCTGGCCGAGGCGGCTTTGCTGATAGTCGGATATATCGCCATTTGCGCCGAATCCGTGTTTGCTTTGCTCCTGTTCGGATCTTGGAGCCCGTGGTATCACCGCTTCCCCAAAGTGCCGCGGTCCACGAAACAAAACACGAAGGTTGACGAGCTTCAGTTCGCAGGTGGCGCACTCATGCTGCTCGGGTTCGTCGCACTCGTACCGCTGCAACTTATTGTCGACAGTCAGTTCGGCGCCCATGCACATGGGAATGGCGTCACCAGGATTAGTGCTCTTGGGTGGGCAGCAAGGGAAGTCATCAATTGGACGTTCACGATTGGCGATCCAGTTCCAGTCGTCAATGGGTACGGAACGGTGGCCGACACTGTGTGCGCGCTTACGGCTTTGCTGGGACTCGGCTCGCTGGCTACCTTGCTCGGCAAGGCAGTCTTTAAGAGCTGACCTACAACGCGGCATCGAAGATCCACACTCCTCCGCCGTCCCGGCGTGCGATGTAGATCCGCCCATCCAGCCACAGCCGCTGCACTATCGCCTCGTAGTCGATCTCGAGGTAATCGCTGAGCTGCTCGGCGTCGGCATGCTCGCTGTCCTGGACGACGAGCATCTGGTTGGCGATCGACTCGGCCCAGGCGCCCGGTGATTCCCAGGCTCCGAGGCAGGCGTCCTCGAAGCTGGCAAGCATGCCGGGATCGCCGTCATGGAGTTGTGCCCCAGAAGGCGTACGCGTCGCCGTGCTGGCGGATGCCGCGGGCGACTGTGGCGATCATGTCGAGTGGATCTTCGGGCTCAGGGATGAAGTCGCCGAAGTCTTCGGCCGCTGAGATGTGCACAGCTGTGGCGCCGAGCTCTGGTTGGCGAGTCAGCAGGTCGCGGGCGGAGCGTTCAAGCTCGATGCTTTCGACGGCGGCATAGACCCATTCGCTGTTCGTCTCGCTTGGTGCCTCTATCGCTGGGGTCAGGCGGATCCGTGGGTAACGCTGCAGCAGAGCTTCGCGCTCAGCGCCGCCCTGCTTGTCAGGCGACGGGTCGGGGTGCGGCTCTGAGTTGTGCTCGTGGCGGCTAACGCCATTTGGTGTGGGCGGCCGTTCGCTCATGACCGTGTCTCCAGGTCATGGTCGGTCGCGAACACCCAGACGCCGCCTGCGGGGTTGCTGATCATAGTGATGTCGCCGGCGTTCCAGCGGTCGGCCGCGAACTGCGCGGCATCGAACTTGATGTACCCGCTGAGCAGCGTCCCGACCTTGGCCCCGATGGTCTCGAGGACGCCGGCCTCGTCAATGGCCGACCGCGCCCAGTCGGCGCCCGAGGCGTAGGCGCCGAGGAAGCACTCGTCGAAGGCAGCGTCTGCCTCGGGGCTGTCGCCGTACCGGCTGCGCCAGTAGCAGTGAGCCTCGTCCTTCTCCGGTGAGTTATCGCGCGGACCGCGTTCATGATTGGTGGGATTGTTCTCGTGCATTGCTGCCTCCTTTCTGGTTACTGGTGGTCTGCTTCTCGTTGTTGCTCGCGGCGCGACGTGCGGGCGGCGACCGCTCGCGTGGCTCCCCCGGCACGGGGTAGCCGGCGATACGGAGATCGCTGTCGATCTCGTTCCCCCAGGCATCCCAGCCGGGCTGGGGTCGCCGAGCGAACAGCTCGAGGTAGGGCCCGGGCGAGATTCGCTCGATGAGGGCGTACTGCTCTTCGGGCTTGTGTGAGTGGTCCTGAACGGGCGCCTGGATCCAGGTCGGTTGCGACCGGTAGGCGACGGGCGCGTCGCCCTTGGTGGCGAACAGCAGGTGCTCGGTGGAGTTCCGCAGGTAGTTGCCCAGACCCAGCCGGAACTTCACCCACGTCAAGGGTGACCGGACGGTAAAGCCCCAGGCTTCGGCGACGTCATAGCCGTGGCGGAGGGTGGCGTTGGTGACCCAGAGCCACAGGTGGGCGTCGTCGGCGGCCAGGTCGGCGACCGGCATCGCCTTGATTCGCTCCAAACTCATGAGGTTGTAGTGCGCGACCGCGCCGCGAGCGCCTCTCTGCTGGATGTCCCAGGGAGGGTCGGCCAGGATCGTGCGATATCTCATGACCGCCTCCCGGCGTCGGTGCCCACGCGTAGCGTTCCTCGCGTGAGCTGGTTCACGACTGACCACATTGCGGTGCTGCTGTCGGTGGCAGCTGCCCTCGGTTCGCTAATCGGGTGGTGGCGTAACCGGAAAGCCGCGCTCGGTGCTGCGTCGGAGGCCGTCCAGGCACGCGCCGTTGCTGAACGTGCGACGTCGGCGGCAGAGCGATCCGCTGCTTCGCAGGACTCGATGGCGCAGTCGTTGCGCTTGCTGGCCGCGCGTACGGACCGAGTCGAAACGAGCCTTGATGAACTCCTGCCGACGCGCTCGCCCGACTGGGCGGTTACCCCGACAACCGGTCGGCACTTCCATGTCCACAACATCGGCAACGCGACGGCGTACGAGGTGCGGCTATCGTCGCCAACTGCCACGACGTTCGATCCCCCCGACCCGATCGCGGCCTGGCCGGTCGGTGTAGCGCGCGAGATCTTCGTGCTCGGATCACGGCTCACCGGTGTCCCAAAGTTGGAAATCGAATGGAAGCAGACGCCGGTGGCACCAGACACCGAGCACCGAGAGTTTCCGTTGGCGTCGAACTGGTAGAGGACGCTCATAACGCACCTCCAGTCGACAGCGTCTGCTGGAGCGACTCGGCGGTCGCGAAGCGGAACAGCAGCGGGTCGAGGCGCCCGAGCCGGTGGACCCGGCCGGTGAGCGCCAGGACGCGACTGGCTGCTCGCTCACTGTCGAAGATCCACAGCACCAGTGGGAAGCTACCGCCGGTATCGGCCTGTTCGAGGCCGCTGCGCCGGTAGGTCTCGTACGCCTCGCACTTGGCGACCAGGGTCGGGATCGACTCGGTACCGAGGTCGACCTCGATGAACCAGCGGTCCTCAAAGACGCCTTCCGTGTCCTGGCCGCGGATGACTGCGGCCAGATCTGGTTGGAGCTGTTGCCGTTCCCCGCCGAGCCCTGGGTAGTTGCGACTGGCCGCGCCCTCGATGGCGACATCGGCCGTCGCGTGCATGTTCCGCGCGACAGCGAGCACGATGAGATGCGCGTCAGCGATCGCCAGGGTGTGCTTCAGGAACCGTGTCGTCGGGTCATGCCGTCGGTAGCGGTCGCTGCGTCCGGTCAGGACTCGGTAGCCGGCGCCGGTCAGGTGCCAGGTGGAGATCGCCGAGCCGGCCGTCAGACCGCCGACCCGGCGTCCATCGACGGCGCGGATCAGTTGTTCGCGCTCCAGCCGGGCCAGCGCTCGGCGAGCCACGCGTTCGCTCGTGGCCACGTTGGCGTGGTCAGCGAAGTGGAACTGAGCGATCTGGCGACTGGTCTGGAAGCGGTGCTCAAGCAGGCCTGCCAGGACGGCTCGATCTCGTTCCAGGAGCTCGGCCCGTATCTGCTGGCGGCGGCGCTTGCCGACGTAGCGGCTGGGTCGGGTCGGTGGGTTCTTCGCCTGTGAAACTGGCGAAGTATTCGCGTCCCGAAATGGCTGGGATGCGGCTGTGGTCTGCGGGGATGTGGAATAGGAGTGAGGGCCGGTAGGACGGTCGGGAGGACAAGTGGAGTCAGACGATGAGGATGGGTTTCGGGTCGTCATTTCCGCTCCTCCCGTTCCGCATCTCTGTCCGTTGTCCCGTCAGTCCGTCCGTGTTCCAGCACCGCTGGCGGAGCTGGTTGGAGCGCCGTTTGGCCGTGTCCGGTGCGGCGTCGGCCCAGCGCGGGTGTTCGCCCCGCCGGGTTGTGTTCGGCGCCGTCCGGGGCGGACGTGGGCACGTTCGGCCCGACAGTGGTTGGGTCGCCGGCCGGGTTCGCGGAGTGCGAGCGCGACCGGTCGAGCAGGCCGAGGAGGTCGGCTTCGATGTCGTCCAGCGCTTGGCCGTACTGAGCTTCGGAGTGGGTCTGGACGTCTTCCCAGGTGTGCGTCGCGGCAGGGAGTGCTTCGGTGGTCAGTGAGACCCAGGGCGTGTTGCTGTTGGCGGCCAGGATCTTGGCGTACGCGTGGTAGGCAGGCAGTGAGTCGAAGTCGTCCTGGGTGAGCTGTCGGTCACCGGCGGCGACAGCGCGCGCGTCGGCCTTGCTGAGGTGGAAGAAGATCTTGGTGCGGGTATTAGCCTCGATGTCCTCAAGCAGCCCGCCGAGCTGGTTGCGGTGCTGGTGTGCCGCCGTGATTGACATGCCAAGTCCACGGGCTTGGGCGAGCGCGTCGGCCAAGGAGCCGGGCAGGCGCAGGTAGTCCTGGACTTCGTCGATGTAGACGAATACCGGGTACCGCTGATCGGGTGGCACGGTGGTGCGCAGCAACGCGGTTTGCCACAGCTGAGAGACGACGAGCGATCCGAGCAGCTGGGCGGCTTCGGGGCCGATCGAGTCCTTGCCGAGCTTGACCAGGAAGATCTTCTTGGCGGTGAAGACGTCGCCGATCGAGAAGGCGGGCCGTCGTTGCCCGAACACGGCGCGCAAGGCGGGTCGGAGCATGACGGTGCGCAGCTTGTTCAGCAGCGGTCGGATGGCCTGCTCCCGAGCCTGATCGGACATGGCTTCGTAGCCGGCCCAGAAGGCGCCGAGCCCGAGCGGGTCCGCCTTGGCCTGATGGCCAGTGATCGAGCGTCGGAAGCCCGGATTGGTCAGCAGCAGCGGCACCATGACCAGCGACGCGTCTCCGCGGCGGGCAAGGGTGAGAACGGCGGCGTGCAAGATGTCGCTGCTGCGCGGTCCCATGGCCTCTTTGAACAGCGACTTGAAGACGGCGAGCACGGCGTCGGCCGCCAGATCGGGAGCAACGCCGCTGATCGGGTTGAGACCAACCGGTCGCGAACCGCTCGGGTCGAGCACGACAACGTCATCGAGACGATCGGCCGGGATGCGCGCCAGCACGTCGTTGACCAGGTCGGTCTTCGGGTCGATGACCACGACGCCATCGCCGCGGCCGATGTCGTCAAGGGCCATCTGAGCGAGCAGGTTCGACTTGCCAACTCCAGTCGGTCCAAGCACGTGGCGGTGCCGCAAAGCATCGGCCGGCGCCTGCGCGATCGGCCGTCGGATGTCTCGGGCCACGCTGGCCGTGGCCAGCCCGAACGGTGTGCCCTCAGATGGATGGACGGAGCGGGCGGGGAGCAACTTCGGGTGCCGCGGTGGCACACCCGGCAGCTCAGCCTTCGGGTCGACTGATGTTGGCCAAGCCAGCAGTGGCACCAGGTCGTCGACCGACAGCCAGAGCGGCCACAGAAACGGAGAGCTCGCGGTCGCGACCGAGCGTGTGCCGACCCGGCCGAGGGTGATCGCCATCTCCGGCGACTCCAGCCCGCGCAGAGCGGCACCGACCGAGCCGACCAGTTGTTTGGCGCGTGCCTCGGTACCGGAGCGCGCAGCGATCCGGATGGCGCAGCCGAAGCCGTGCTGCCCGTGCCGCGTGGCTAGGTCAGCGGGCCGAGCGTCGGTGCGTTGCGGTGGCCGGTGTGGCCACGTCCGGGCACCCAGCACCAGCTGGAAGCGAATGAGCTCGGTCGGTGAGACCTGGCTCAGCGCACCCAGCAGGGAACGCGTCACCGAGCTGGTCTCCGGGTCGGCCAGCGGCAGATGGCGACTACGCGACACCTTGACCTGCGCGGCGACTAACAGATCGCCGACGTCGGCGAACGTGTCGGAGGTCGCGCCGACCAAGGTGTCTGGCAGGTGGGTCGCGACGATGTGTGTCGCCTTACGCACCACCACGTCGTCATCGGCACCGATGCGCCAGCTGAGGCGTCCACCACGGGCGATTGCCTCGAGGATGAGGCGCGGTTGGTTTGGCAGCGCGGCCAGCCCGACCAAGATGGCTCGGGCCGCTGCCGGCGCGATCGTTGACGGAAGATCCAGCTCGCGCCAGATGACTTTCCGAGCGGCGCTCACGCTGCTCCCCCGTCCGATGCATCGGACGCCGAGTCAGGATCCAAGGGTGCGGTACTTGCTGCCGAATCCGCCGTAGTCGCCTCCGCCTCTGCCTCGGCTTCTGCCATGGCCATAGCGATGACCGCTCGGGCAATCCGGTTCACGTCCGGCTTGTCTCGCAGCTCACCCCGTACGGAGATGTGGCGTTCACGGCCGCGACGGGATCGGCCGCTCGATGGGCGTTGAGAATCATGACGACTCTTCGGGGCCTGCGGGCGACGATTGGCGTGTGACTTCTTCCTGTTCTTGGGCATGACGAATAAGCCCTCCTTTCTGTTCGTTGATTGGTTTGCTGTGCGACTTATGCGCGTTTCACATTGGAAACGTTTCGCTGCGTCCTACTATGCGTTTCGGCTCAGAAACGGTCAAGATTGATTGTGCATTTCACAACACCGGCTGGAACGTGCGCTCCAAAGAATTCTGAATGCCGCAGATATTGTCGGTGCCACAACAGAGCCGAAGTCGGTGCCGCAGGACCTGGCGGCCCTGCGAGGCAGCACGAGCAGGGCCGTCACCAGCCTCGGGTGCGACGCGCGACGAGCCAGCCACCGCCCAGTCCCCCGAGGATGAGCGCTCCGATGCAGAGCGGCACCCACACGGCGCAGATGATCTGCACCGCGCCGTAGAGCGCCATGGCACCGATCAAGACAGCGGTGCAGGCGCCCACCGCCCGGTCGAGCAGTCGCGTCGGGTTCGAGTCGTTGGCCATGGCTACTCGAACGGGTTGCGCCATGACTGACCAGCGGCACGGTTCATCTGCCGCTTGGCGTCACGAGCTGCATCGGCAACATCTGCATCCGCCCGGTGCAGTTCGCGCAGCAGCCGGTGCTGCTGCTGTCGCTCTTGGTAGTCAACCCAGGCGGCGGTGGCGTGTACCGCGATGACGAACACCAGCACCAGAACGATGGCGAAGACGACCACGGATCCGAGGAACGTCACCATGGCTGGTCACCACCACGCGGTGTGCCCGGCTGCTCGAACCGACGCAAGTGCTCGCGCAACCGATCGTCACCGTGCGCCAGATGGTCGGCGTAGGCGCGCAGCTGTCCTGCCCGGACGACAGCATGCGGTTCGACATACCGGCTGGCCCTGAGGCGGTCACGCCCGTGCTGGCCACGCCGAAACCGCGCCAGACAGCCGGCCAGGTATCTGAACGCGATGACGACACAACCACCGGCAGCACCAGCCAACGCATCCGCCAATACGGAGTTCACGACGGGAACTCCGATCCGAAGTTGCGCTGCACCCGCTGCGCCTTGTCGACAAACCCAACCTCGATGCGGCTGAGCACTGCGTCGAGGATCGGATCGCCGTTCGCCAGCTGACGGCGATAGTTGTCGAGATCCACCGCTCGCTCCATGATGCGGCCCGTCAGTGCCGCCTCCGCATCCACCTTGAGCCCGGCAAACTTCGTCTCGTTGACGAGGTTGGCCACCGCTCGAGCGTGCTGTCGCTCTGCCTTGCTCGGTACCAGGCCGTGGCGGTTGTCGGCCCAGCGCTCCAGTTCGTTTGACATTCGTTGTCTCCCTCCGGACCGGGAGCGGATGTCACGTCGTTCGTGACTGTCGATCCGTGCTCCCGTGATCTGTCTGCAATCCTTCGATCACGAGCCGAAACGAGATAGGCGATGTGGAGGCCAGAAGTTGGACAGTGAATTCGACATCGCGGCCTCGCTCGAGCCGACGGGCTCAGTACCGGACCGAGCGCTGGCCGAGTTGAAGAAGCTGCGGGAAGGACGCGGGCTGACGGTCGATCGGATCGCACACTCGCCGAGTCTGTTGTCGGCTACCGGCACGAGCGACCCGGCCGAGGCGTTGGCGATCATCCGGGCTGCCCTGAGCGAGCTGGGCGACAACGACCGGGCCCGAGCGCTCAGGGTCGACTTCGGGCTCAACCTCGAGCAGGCAATCCTTCGGCCGCCAACCGGACGTGAGATCGACTACCTCGGCGACCGGCGCAGCGCGTACGCCACGATCCTCGGATACGACGTCAAGACTCTGAGCCGCTGGTCCGACAAGACGATCAGCGAGCTACGCGGGAAGCTCCTGACCGACCAATTCGACGGACGGATCATCGTTGCGGCGGGCGTGAAGCGACGGCGGGTCACCGGCGTCGAGGTCATGCAGTACGACCAGACCGACACCGAGCTCAGCCGTGGCAAAACTCTGGGCTTCAAGAACCCGGAGGACACGTCGCTACCACTTGTGCTCTACGGCTTCCCACGGGACTGGCGACCGATCTCCATCGGCTTCGTCGTTGCCTTCCTCGACGAGGACTTCCCGCGTACAGTCTCGGCTCTTGTCGCGGACACGATCATCGACGTCGGGTTCGGCCATGAGCGGACACCGCTTGAGATTGATGACGGGATGGCGAGATGCCGCATCGACCGTCCGCGGCGAGATCAGCTATATGGGGTCTGGTGGGAGTGGTAGCGCCTCTGCGCATCCGGGTCCCGGCCGGGCCCGACCTCACTGTCGACCGAGAGACGCTCGAGCTACCTACCGCCGACCGCTCAACAGACCGTGGTCTTCCTACCCGCCGGCGAGGCAATCGAGCGCGCGATGAGCAGACGCTAGCGACCCGCCTTTCCGGCACTGCGCGACAACCACTAGTCAGGGCGGACTGCATCTGGCCGCCCAAGAGGGTGATGTCGCCCGTGGAACGGTTCCTTCCCAGACACCCAACCCGGCACGTCCTTCACGCATCTGAGTGGTCGAGTGATGTGGCGCCGACGCTAGGAACGAGCCGTGCGACGAAGCACGGAAGCACAAGAACTGGAGCGACTGACAAGCAGAATTGGAGCCAGGCGGCACTTACGTCCGACTCAGTCGGGGGAATTCATGGCGTACGAACCCGAAGACGTTCGACGTGACCTTCTGTATCTCCGCAAGGGGGTCGGGTACTCCCCGCGCCGGCTGGCTCGACGCACCGCTCTTCGAGCCGCTCTTGGCGGCGCTGAAGAGCGTGAGCCGATCGCGCGCGAGCGACTGATCTCGGCGATCCGATCGTTACGTGACGAGGACGCCGAGCTCCTGCTGCTGATCTATGGACTTGCATCGGCCGCGGAGGGCATGGTGCGGCTGCCAGATCGACGCGACGTCGCTGCCAAGCCATCCGGCATCGGCCGTGACGCCCTTGCCGATCGCGACGCCGCTGCCGTCGATCGGCTGCTCATCCAGCTGGTAGCCGAAGTCGCCGATTCCGTTGCGCGTGCCGGAGTCTCACAACGGCGTCGTCCAGCACTCCGTCGCGGTCACGACGCTCGTCCAGGATCGCCGACTCCTCGAAACGAGGCATCACTACCAGTTCTTCGCGACGTTCGACGGCGCGGAGTACCTCGTGTGGGGCACGGCGGCCGAGGAGGTCCCAGAACCTGTCGGTGATGTCACCGTGAAGACTGTCCAGGTCGAGAACGGCTACCTCCACCAGTTCTGGCTCCCGGCGCCGATGCAACGCGGACGGACGTACGATCTGCGCTTCGTGATGAAGGGCGATCCAGGCGATCCGCTCTGGCTGATGGGTGAAGGGCTGGCCTTCCACGAACCGGTGCGAATCGCACGCTTCGAGGCGCGCTTCCAGGGCGAATGTCCTCCAGTGGTCTGGTCCTACAGCGGTCTCACTGCCCTGGAGCAGCCCGGCATTCCACGGGCGACCAACCAGCTGGGGCTAGATCCCAAACGAACTGTCCAGGCAGAGTTCTACGACCTGTATGGCGGGCTGTACAGCGGGCTAGCCTGGGACTGGTGATCGAGTGAGGACTTCGGCGTGACTCGTCTGTCTGACGGCTCTGCTAAGAAACAGCTATGAGAGCTGGCATGACTCCAGGAGAAGAGCAGCGCCTCCATGCGCAGGTTGCGCGGGAGCAGCAGACACGTGCCATCTGGGCCGTCGCTGAAAACCTCAGAGGATCGCTGATCAACAAAGGGCTACTACTAGCGGCGTCATTGATTGTTATCGACACCCTTCTCGTCTCGCACTATCAACCTGCCACCGCGCTGGCGCTGCTTCGTTCCACGCCGACGATGAGCCTACTGACCGGCGTGCTGCTGAATATGGGGCCAGTTCTAATAAACGTCGGCATCGTTGCCAGCTTGATACGGAGCGTTGGTGCAGCGGCCAAATCCGAGGATGTTGCCGCGCTCACCTATGGCGGCGTTGCGCTCGGCCTGTTGTTCCTTGCTGGCTTCGTTGTGGACGAATCAATGCTCATCCGATGGTATCTCATGGTGGCGATCGTGGTTCCTGGGTTGACGGCCGCATACTTCGCGCGCAAGAGCGCCGACGAAGATGACTTGCCCGGCCTTGTCCACGCGGTCGCACTAGGTATCGGCCTTGCTTGCGTCGCGGTATATCTCAGCACTGACACTGTGCGCCAGAGTGTCATGCACCCCTATCTTCCACCTGAGCGCATAGTTTTCTCGCCGTCTACATCCGAACAATCATCAACAGAGATCGGATACGTCCTCTCGACCGACAATGCCTGGGCAACGATTATGCGGGAGCGTGATCGCTCGATCATCTACCGACCGGTCGACACGTTGGTCTCGCGCGATGCGTGCCTACTTCCGCAAGACGAGCCAGTGAAGCCCAGAAGCCGAGCCGCCGTCAGCACTGCAAAGACTCCCGCCTGTAGATGGCGCAAGTGAGCTCGTGACGCGGGTACGGAGACGTCGCGTCCTCACAGGAGAGCTTGGGTTACCGATGTGACCGCGGGCGGCCCAGGCACACACGAACTGCTGGGGTTCTAGCTCCGGCCGGTTCAGCGCCGAGATCTGCAAGGTAGGGCTGGCTTAGCACCCTGCGACCCGGGCGACCTCCTCCAGAACAACGGGTATCGGCGTAGCTGATCGCAACACATCCTCTGTCCTGCAATCTGCGGTTCAGCTCCGCACGGATCTGCCAGGCAGGAGGATGTGGTCATGACTGATGCGGTATGGACCGATGATGCTCTCCTCTCTGGGGAAGAGGACACGTTGGGCCGGCTCCCATACGCGCAACGCGCCGCCGAGCTGATCCACTCGACGCAGTCATTTAGGTCGAGTGCAGTGTTCGGTCTGAGCGGCCCGTGGGGAAGCGGCAAGACCTCGCTGGTGAACATGATCGTCGAGGAACTTCAGACGGCCCATCGTGAGTGGGCGGTTGCCCGATTTACGCCCTGGGCGACCAGCGACATCTCAGGGCTCCTTGGGGAGTTCTACGCTGCGCTGGCCGAGGCACTGCCGCGGAAGAGGGGAAAGAACGTTCGGCGCGCGCTCTCCATCACAGCCGCAGTGGCCGCTCCTGCGGCCAACGTTATCCCTGTCGCGGGGGGCGCAGCCTCTGCGGGCGTCAAGATGGCCGCCGACGCCTTGACAAAGGCCCCATCGTGGCAGTCGGCCTTCGACAAGGCGGCTCACAAGTTGAAGGAGCTCAAGCTGCCGATCCTGGTGGTGGTCGATGACATCGATCGCCTTCACAGCGATGAGCTCATGGCGTTGCTAAAAGTTGTCCGCCTCCTGGGGCGCTTCGATGGGGTTCAGTACCTACTGGCCTACGACGACGAGACGCTCTACCGGAGCATGTCCGCCTCGAGCACGGTGAGTCCTCACGATGGGACCGCCGAACGCTTCATGGAGAAGATCGTGCAGTATCCGCTCTTCGTGCCGCCGATCCTGCGACACCAGCAACTCGCGCGACTTAATGCCGGATTCGGGCGGGTGTTGCGTCAGTACAGCGAAGACGATCCGAGCTATCGGGTCAGCGGTCTCATCGACTGCTTCCTTGCGCTCCTCACCACACCTCGGGCGATCGACCGCTACATCGCCCAGCTGCATCACCACATCCCGCTCCTACCGCCGGACGAGGTGGACGACGAGGACGTGCAGGTCCTGACCCTGGTCCGCGTCAGTTTCCCATCCTTGTTCAACGCCCTCCCGATGTTTAGGGACAGACTCATCTCGGGTCACATCGGCGAGATAAAGTCCACAGGGAGCCCCCTAGAGTACGAGCCTTTCGACATCAATGCTCTCCTTGAGCTCGTACCGCTGGGCAAGCGGGACGTCGCTCGAGAGCTATTGACCTCGTTGTTCCCGAAGCTGCACGTCGAGGGGCAGATCGCTACGCACGCAAGCCCGCGGCGGCAGAGCATCCAGCACGAGGAATACTTCGACCGGTACTTTGCGATGGGCATCCTCGACCACGACATCAGTGATGCGGACGTTCAGGCAGCCGTAACCTCAGCGGCTGCTGGCGAGCCCGCCGACCTGACCAAACTCCTCCTCGAGACGACAGGCGACCGACGTGGCTTAGTTTTGAGCAAGGGAGCCAACCCTGACCATCATCCGACAATGGGTGCGGGCCGAATTCAACTTTCCAAAGCACTCGCGTCGATAGCGAACCACCTTCCGTCCGAGGACGCTCTTCCGTTCAGTCACCTCGATCAGGTGCTCATCTGGATCGCAGACCTTCTGGCCGAACTGCCAAAGGACACTGCATCACAGGACCTCGGGGTCGTGATTGACCAACTTGCGGACGCGGCACTACAGATTCGGGCCTGGAAGCGAGTCGGGAGCGCCGTCAGGCGGACCCACCAGGATGATGCGCCGCCGTGGTTCAACCAGACGACGGCTCGGCTTGTCGTGAGCGCCGCCACGAGCGTCGTTGAGCATCTTCAGGGCGGGGATGACGCAGAGCTGCGATTTGGAGTCGGCTACCAGATCCACTTCGTGCTGCGTCACGATCCTGACCTCCTCCGCACACCCGTCCGCGAGCTGCTTGACGCGAAGGAGATCTCGTTGTCCGTGTTGGCTTCACGGATCGTCTCCGTCCGCACCATTCTCGGCACGAAACCCGACTGGCAGCTGTCTCCCGACTTCGATCAAGAGACTTTCAACCAGATCGCACCCCCAGGCGACGACCCCTGGTATCACGAGCCAGCGGAGAGCAATGTGGACATCAGGGACCTCAGTTGGGCAAACCGACGCAGGTTCGTGACAGGAAAGGTGGACCCACCGCCGGCCTCCACTTAGGGTCCGCTGCTCGCCGGACACAGCCACACTCCGCTCCGGAAGCGGCGCGAACGCAACAGCGAAGAGTTCTAGCAGTTACTCAGAAATCAACGACACGAAGAACTTCTCCAACGCACGCGGATCAACAGATCCGACCTCGTCCAAAATTTCCGCAGTCGGACGATGAGTGACCAAACAGAGGGGCGCACCGGCTTGGTGACCGCATTGGTCACCGAGCCGGTGCGCGTTCAGCGAGCGTGACCGGGCAGCCGCTGACGCTGCGGCGCAGACGAAAAGGACCCACCCGGTTGAGGGGTGGGTCCTTGACCGGCATCGGTCATCCGGGTCTGTGGCAGTGCGAGCGATCTGCGGCTTGAGCCGCGACCGGTCGATCAGTGAGCTGTTGCGACCGCGTCAGGGCATCGGGCACGCTCTCGTTGGGCCTGAGTTGCTGGTGAAGTTCATCAGGCAGATCCAGGTGTCGCTTCCGGCTCCGTTCGCCTGGACGAGGCGGACGCTGAACCTGATCGCCTTATTGGCAGGCAGAACTGGGCTCGCTTGGGCGCGCCATCCGCCGCCAGCTGGAGCGGCGATATTGGCACTGTGGATCCCAGGATCCGGGGCGCCCTGCTTGTCGAAGATCGACCAGTAGTAGACGGCGGTTCTGCGGCTCGTTTCCTTGTTGCTTCGGATGCACAGGGTCGCCTTGCCGGGCGCGGTTGTCGGCTTGTACCACCTGACCTGCCACTGCATGTATGGGTCCTTTGTCCCACTGTGGCTCCAGCGCAGGTTGTAGTTGGGTGTGTACGTCCAGAAGTTGTCTCCAACCAGTCCGGACGCGACCCCGACTCCCTGGGTGCACGCGACACTGTCTGCGGCCGACGCCGATGGTGCGGTCGCGACCCCCGTTGCGCCGATAGACCCGCTGGCAGCCGCAGCAGTTACCAGAATCGCGCTCAGTCGCTTGTTCAAAATCTTCATCAGACTCTCCCTTTGTCATTCCCCAGTGCTGGGACATCCCCGGAGCCCAGACTTTCCAACGGTGCGTTCTTGGGTCAGCAATGTGCCCCGACGTCGTAGACCGGTGTCGTTTTACGTGCGACCGACTGGGTCTTGAAGGCGTTCGGATTCGTCACGTTATAGATCCTCACTTCCCCGTAGTACTCGCCCGGGGAACAGGGGGCTGTCCCTGACGGAACCTGGCCGCCCTGCGCACCGCTTCCAAAGTTCATGCAGCGACTGGACACTGGAAGCCACTGCCAGCTGTACGGAGGCACCCATCTGCCGTAGTTCTGGATCGTGCACATGGACTTGATCGCGCTCGTTCGGCTCGAGAGCGCGCCGACCGACCAGGCACCTCCCCCCAAGTGCTGCGTGACGCTGAGCGTGTTACTGGCCGCCGACGCTGGCGGTGGCGATGCGGCCAGCCCGGCTGCGAGACCTAACCCGGTCGCGAGTCCGATGCACATTGTGCGACGGCGCATCGTGTAGCGGCTCTTCTTGTCTGCGAACACCTTGAGATCCCCTTACGCGTCGGTGCTTCTTCTGCCGCCTCGCGCTCTCGCTCTCGGCCGCTTGGCTCTGACAACGGGCCAAGCCTGTCGCGGGTCAAGGCGTGCGCCCAAGAACCTCGGACGATTTCGGACAGCTCGCGGCCCTAGTCATGCGTGAACCTGGTGGGGTGGCTCCTCATCGGGATTAACCTTCATGTGTGGGGGGCGTCGACGCTGCACCGCTGCCGGGAGAGGCCAGGAGTCTGCCGGAGTTTGTCGCTGCCCTGCGTCAGCTGAAGGTCTGGCAGGGAGATCCGTCGGTTCGGGAGCTGGCGCGCCGGATCACAAGTCGTCGGCGGGATCGGGCGCGCCGTGCCGGGACTCACGGCTGGCAGACGATTGGACCGAGCACCGTCGGGAACTGTTTCAACGTTCGTCGCCGTCGGCTTGACCTAGATCTACTTGGTGAGCTGTTGAGCGCGCTTGACCTGGACCCGGCCGAGGCCGTCCAGTGGACTACGCGAGCTCGTCAGCTGCAAGCCGCTGCTGCCGACCGGCTAGAAGCTCTGCCGCAGGCTCGTCCTGCTTCACCTCGTCCAGGGCTGCTGATCAGAACTGATGCCGTTGGCACAGTCGCTGCGTCCGCCCGAGCCATCGTTACAGGGCTCCCAGGTGTCGGCAAAACCACCGTGGCGTTGGCGGCTGGCAGACAGATACTCGAAGCCCGACACGCACCCCCGGTGTCATTGCTCTATATGGCGGTCCCGGACGAGGCGGACTCGATCGGTGCGACCACCATGTTGGCAGAGCTGCTGCGCTCCAGCACTGGAGAGCCCTCCTCCACGGGGACACTCCGACGACGCACGGTTCGGGACCT
Source organism: Luteipulveratus mongoliensis (assembly GCF_001190945.1). Classification (NCBI taxonomy): domain Bacteria; kingdom Bacillati; phylum Actinomycetota; class Actinomycetes; order Micrococcales; family Dermacoccaceae; genus Luteipulveratus; species Luteipulveratus mongoliensis. Next base: position 5,013,613 of record NZ_CP011112.1, read on the forward strand.
TGTCGAGATGCTGGTGAACGCGCTCGGCGAGCGCCCGGCGGTCCTGGTACTGGACAACGTGACGGGCACTGATCAGATCCGCTGGGTGAGTCAGCTCCCGACCACCATTCCGGTGATCGTGACGTCCCGCCGACGCCTACGACCTGCGGGCTTCGAGGCGATTCATCTCGAGCCCCTTGATGGGCACGCCAGCACGGCGCTGCTTCAGGCCCTGGTTGAGGACTCACACCAGCCGGATGGCTCGACCGACAGTTGTTCGGGCCGCCATGGCCAGCGGACCACGTCGGACCTCGCCGAGCTTGCCGTCCTCAGTGGCGGTCTGCCCTTGACGCTGGCTGCGATCGCCGCCGCCGTGAACGACCGCGCTAACTGGACAGTGACCGATCATGTGGAACGGCTCAGATCCGTACCGACGCTCCTCGGGGTGGAGGATGCTCTGAGCGAGTCCTATCGGCGTTGGCCCGAGGTCACCAGAGATCTGTTCGGCGTCATAGCGGACTGGCCAGCCGCGACCGTTCCAACAGCGCTGACCGAGGTGCTGGATCCTCGGTCGACTGGGGATACCGAGGTTCTTGTCGCCGAGAGCATCCTGCAACCTGTCGACGAAACGTCATGGGCGATGCACGATCTCGTCGCCGCGTTCGGCCGACGGCGCGCCGTGGAGGACCTGCCTGTCAGCAGACGATCCGAAGCCTGGGAACGTGCCGTGGCCTGGTACGTCCAGCGATTACAAGCCATAGCCGTGGCTCCTACTGATGGTCCGCATGTTGACGGAAGATCCCCTGTGGAGTGGTGGCGCGCCGAACGTACGAACATGGTGAGCGTCGCGGACGCGTTGGCCCCACGAGGCATGCATCATGCTCTGGTCGACTTCGGCGAGGCGGCTGTTTCGGCGGGCGAGCGCTTCGGCGACTACGACCTGGTGCTGCGGGTCACGACCGCCGCGGGCCGATCCGCCCGCGCTCTTGGGCATACCGAACGAGAAGCCGGTCTGTGCTGCGGTCAGGCTCAGCTGCACCGCCGGCTGGGGCATGTCACTCAAGCGCGACGAGACGTGCGCCGTGGGCTACGCCTGTTGGAGGAGGATCCATCCGATACCCCGACTCGGGCACGGCTGCAGCTCTTCGCAGGAGTCGTTGAGTTCACGTCACAGCGGTACTCAGCCGCACGCCGCCACCTGACGGCTGCGCAACGCACCTTCGAAGCGGTCGGAGACAAGGCGGGGCGCATGCGGTCTCTGGCCAATCTCGGCATCGTTGAGAAGGAGACCGGCAACCTCGCCGCAGCTGCGCATGCATACCGACGGGCAATCGCACTGATCGATGACGACGACGCCATCTCACGCGCCAGACTGCTCGGAAATCTTGGAGAACTCGAGATCGAGCGACTGGACCTCGACGCCGCCGTCGACGCTCTCTCCAGCTCCGCCGCACTCAACGAGGACCACGGCGCCCTCCACGACCAGGGAGTCGCGCTGGCCGGACTCGCCTGGGCGCACGCCTTGCGTGACGATCACACTGCTGCCATCGAGACCTTGCGGGCCGCGTACACGCTCGCCGAAGACATCGGGGATGACCTTCTGACATCAACCATCGAGTGCCGTGGAGGCGACGTGCAGCGGGTCATCGGTAACCACGTCGCGGCGAAGGAAGCCTACGAACGAGCCATCCACCAGTGCCAACAGCTCGACGCCGACTACACCCGCTACCGCGCCAGGGAAGGACTCGCGATGCTCGGCCTCGAAGCAAGCGACCCTCTCGCCCGGACAGCGCTCCTTGACCTGCTCGACACCTATCAACGCCTCGGCCTCTCTGACGTCGACAGAGTGCGCCGCGCACTCATCCAAGACCACCCAGCAATGGAGCGGATGTAGCCCATTGTTCATCCGCCCAGCTATTCAATCCGCGCCTCACGTGCGAACAGCTCCGCCATGCCTGCGCCACCACTTCGTGATGATCGTGTGGTCGTCGCTGAGCAGTTCTAGTCGGTCCAGCGCCCGGTGCTGCGACATGCCAGCCGCGTAGAGCGCTCGATCCGCCGTAGTCGGGTGCCTCATCAAGGTCTCAAGATCCACCTCATGGGGGATTCCTCTCGGCGTGTGGGCGTACCCGGTAAGCGCAGCGTTTCGGACCATTGGGTCGGGGTGCTCGAGCAGCTGTTTCAGGATGTCCTCTTCACCTGAGGTGGCAAGTCGGGCAATCAGTCGACAGCGCCCAGCAGCAAGGGCACGCGTACCGCGGCCCTGCAAGATCAGTTCTCCTGCAGCCGCGCTCACGATTCCTCGGTATGGGCTGGCGGCCACCAGACTAAGTGCGTGAAAGGTGTCCGCCGCACTCGTATTGGTGATCGCGGTCGACAGCAGCCGCTCGAGCATGGCGTCTTTGGTATGTGGAAGCGTGGCGCGTTTGACCACCTCGACGTATCGCGTGGTCTCGCGCGCTACCTCACCATCCGCGCCCACCTCCACCGTTTGGACACCATCAACCTGCAGCCCGGGCGGCAGCTCGGTTCGAGATGCCTCCGGAAGGAGGCGGACCAGCATGCGCAGATCGTCGCCAGGTGCCGGCTCTGCCTGGCCGAGAGTTGTGAGAGCAACCGCGAGCCGCTGGACTAGTGGTGGGCTCAGTCGGTCCTGGTGCAGCGGCTCCACCAATGCCAGCGCCGCACCAAATCGCACTGCACCAGTCGCACGTGACAACAGGTCGATCAGTCGGACGAAGACCTCGTCCTCTTGGGAATCGCCTAGTGCAGACAGCGGATCGACAACGCCTTGTGCGCCTGGCTCGGACACTGCGCGCATGATCGCTTCCTCGGCCAGAGCGCAGGTGTCAGGAAAGGCCACTAGACGCGATAGCGCCTCAATCCGAAGGAAGTACGCATGGTCTACGGAGCGCATCAGCTCATCGACCAGCTGGGCAATCCAAGCCGATTGAAGCTGCGGCGGTACGCCAAGGGCTGCGGTGGGCGGGGTCAGAACCCGGGCAAGGTGAAGCCAATCGCCACCGGTGAGAGCGTCGCTAGGGACCGCGTCGAAGAAGTGGCGGACAAGCCCGTCCACCTCCGCTCGTGGCGCTGGCCGGTCCTGCTCGAACTGCCATGGCCACCCGACCCAGTGGCGCGAGGCCATCTCCAATGGCCCGGCCAAAGCGCCCTCAGGCATACCAAGAACCAATTCGTAGCCACGTACCAGGTCTGATCCGACGGGACGGTCTCCATGCTCTGCGGCCGTCAATTGCGAGTCGCTCAGCCGTCGCGCGCCGCTGCGCAGGGTCCTGCCGACCTCCGCTGCGAACGCAGCGCCGGAGGTTTCTGATAGACCGTACCGACTGATCCGTAGCAGCCATCCGGCGCGAGCATTCATGTCGACCCTGCCACTCCGCTCAACCTCCGGGAGCCGGTCAAGCATCGGGCGCCGACCACGGTGCAGCGCGCTCGACCAGACCATGTCTCCACCATGACCGATCGCGTGGCAGTTCCGTGCGCGAACGCTCATGATGCGCGGAACACTGGCGCTCACACCCACCAAGGACAACGATCACTTGGTACGCGCATGTGTCTATCGGACGACCGGCTCTGCGCGCGGGGAGTCACCAGGGTCAGGGAATGGTGAGCGTCTGTCTCACCCAGGACAAGAGCGCGCAATTGTTCTCATCAGAAAGGTGCGGTCGAAATGATGGCTAGCAACTATCCCAGTAGAAGCATCATCATGTATTCTGGAGGACGTGATTCCTCCCTCGCAGCATGCCTCGAATTGGCGGCGGGGCGAGCCGTTGACCTTGTAACGGTTCAGACCGGCGCGGTCATTCCGTCTGAAATACGCAACTACCGAACGATGGAATTGCGGCATGCCTTTGCAGATGCTTCGATATCAGAAGCCAGGGTTAAAGCGCATGGAATTTTTAGACGCATCGCCCTAGAGAATCTCGAGAGCGACTTCAAGGCGTACGAAACAAACCTTATCCTCCTAGGACACCAACTCGCGATGCAATGCGCAACAATCGTCTACGCACGCCAGACGGGCGCTACTTGTGTCGTGTCGGGATTTAGCGGCTACCAGTCCGCGATGTACATGGAACAGGACGAATCGGCGGTCGCGATAAGTACGCTGCTCTTCGCAGAGAGCGGCATTGAATTTAAGGCACCGATCCTTGATTATCGTAGCTTGGATGAGGTGAAGTATCGTCTTCTAGACTTCGGCGTCACGACGAAGTCACTCGAAGAAGTATCGCTCTTCGCGGACAGCTTCTCTCAGCCGCAACCTGGAGCTATCGAAGGCTACCTGAACGAGAAGTTGGAGATTGCTAGAGACTACATTGCCCTCCGGACATCGGCCTTGGCAGAGTGAGCATCGTCGCCGACCGGGCAAGTCCGAGGATCTTTGCACATTTCTTGGACCACGAGATACTGGCCGCCATATCGACCGATGCTCGCATTCCAGTCGACAAGTTGGGCCGCCTGCTAACCCTTGCAATGATCGTTTCGCCTGAGCCTGTTCTTATTCCTATCTCCGTGCACCACGAGTCATCAGAACTAGCTGATTTGCTGTGGACCCTTCGCCCACTTGTCGACAGAGCCATGATCGCGTTTGTAGGACCAGAAGATAGTCCGCTAGACAATCTTCACGCTCGTAAGTTGCAATATGCAAATGACCGAGAAATTTTTAGTCCTATGTTCTCTCCCGTCTTGGAGGAGCACGTTCGCATCTACGACGAAGGCTGGATCCAGAAGCTTGGGAGCACGTCGGCCGCGATCGCGCAGTGGTGGAATGCCAGCGCCACTCAGGATGGTTCGGATCTTATAAAAGCGCTCTTCGACGCGCCACCATCTGCATGGCAAGTGGAACAGATCATCTCTGTTCCACTTGCCCTAAGAGGTCGACCACTAATTGGTGCGCTCATTGGTCGAGAGCTCCAAAATCTCGGACTACACGTGGCGGGTGGGAAGACGACACACACATCTCGCTTACTCACGCAGCAATGGGCGAAAAGTTACGCTATTGCATTAGACGCCATGGTATGCGCAGACCTCGGACCTGAGCTGAGGTTTGTTCCGGGGTTAGTCCCACCTGGCGTAGCGGCCATCAGCATGAGGTCCGCGTGGAGGATGCTCGAATCGATTGGGCTAATTGGAGATTGCGCCCAAAGCCTGATGAGGCTTCCGGCCAGCCGCTTGGCAGACGTATTCAGCAAACTCGCTACCGAGCGCCAGTACCTAGCATCCCTGGTGATAGGTACTGCGATGGGCGATCACACGTTTGAGGCGAGCTGGTTTCGTATTGCGCGTGCGATACGGGCCAAATGCGAACCGGAGGATTCCATCGAGACGTTACTCAGCACGTTCCAGAGGCAGTTTGAAATTGAAAAGACTCGAGAGGAGCACCTGATGATTGACAACAGCATCAATATTTCCGGAGGGCGTTTCGAAGGAAGCCAGCTAAACGCGGGCCAGGCAAACGTTGAGAATCGCACAGGCCAAGTCGATCCAGAAATCCTTAGGGTGCTGGCTTGGGCCGTGGGATCAGCTCGAAATTCTGAATTGTTCCTGCAATCACTGAACTCAGAACCACATATCTTACCTCAACCTGAGCCAGACGCAACGTCCGACATCGAGGAGCCCGAAGAAGTCTCCGCCAGCGAATTGACGTCTTCCGAAAGCGCTAAAGGGAGACTTCGGACGTTACGTGAGAATCTGTTACGTAACGCCACGTCATCTACCGTGATCGCGGCCGTTATTTCGAACATAGACAAGTTGCTCGGATAGGCGCCAATGGCCGCATCACCTGACTTGCGAGGCAGACTACGGGGCATGACCGCATGCTCTCGAACGAGACAATCCGGGGCGCACGTAGCGCGTCGCCTTGCGAGCCTCAAATGCCCTGATCCGGGTAGCGGGCCGACCGAAGTCGGACAATGGAACCGTCCCATACAGCGGCGAGCAAGTGTTCCGCGACCTCCGCTGTGTCTTGCGACACGAGAGGGGTCTCGCCACTGGCGCACTGTCGACGAAACGCTTCGGCAAATCTCAAGTATGTGAAGGGTCGGGTGAGACTGGATGACTTGGCAACCGAGCGCACTCACAATTGTGGGCAGACCAGGCGCAGGCAAAGGCACACTCGCAGCTGCTCTTGTCTCGGCAGACGCAACGTTCCGAATCGTGAGCACTGGAGCAATCGCGCGACGGGGTCGACGTGATCAAAGGATGGAGGCCGGTGGGCTGGCCGACGAGTCCTTCATTCGATCCCAGGTCAGAATGGAGATGAACCGACTTGCCAATCGTCACTTGATTCCGTTGCTCGATGGATTTCCACGGACTGTCGAGCAACTCGCCTACTTGGACACCCTTCTGGCTCCCGAACAATATCGTCTCGTCGCGGTACACATCGACGCCCCGAAGTCGGTATGTCTTGAGCGCATCTCGAGACGACGGGCCGCATCGGTCGCCGCGACATCCGGCAGCCCGAGGCATGATGACGCTAATGACGCCGCCGTCAAACGTATGGAGATGTTTGACAGTGTTACGTCAGACCTGATAGTCGAGCTGACCAATTCGCGTACGACCGTGACCATTGATGGCAATCAACCGGAGAGCTCCGTTTTCGCACAGGCAGCGAATGGAATTGCTCGGCTTAAGGCCAGTAGGAATTGACATAGCGGTCGTGTCGTCGTAACATAAGGCAAGAAAAGAGGGAAATAGATGAACAAAACAATAATGGATACCGTGACCGGATCTCGCATTGATCTGTCTCATCCTAGCTCGACGGATATAGACGTGAAGGACATTTCTAACGCGCTAAGTCGACTGTGCCGATTCGGTGGCCATTGCCAACGGTTCTACTCGGTAGCACAGCACGCTTTGCTCGTCTCTACGCTGGTGGAGGCGCTCGGTCGACCAGACTTGGCGCTGGCGGCGCTCCACCACGATTCTCATGAAGCCTACATTGGTGACATGATCAACCCTGTCAAAGCCTTCCTTTCCGCTACGGGCGACTCGGCGTTCCGCCAACTCGGTAAGTCGCTTGACCAATGCATCTTCGCTGCATTTCAGATCAACTTGGCGGCCACCGACGTGGCTGTAATTAAAGAGGCCGATGAGTGGGCCTTCGATATTGAGGTCCGCGAGTTGATGGCAGAACCCGAGAACATTTTGGCGGGCCCCTCCAAGGTCGCGCCGAACGGGATCACTATTGAGGTGATGTCACAGACTCGCGCGAGAGATCTATTCATCGCGCGCCACGCGTCGCTCTTAAGGTAGTCCGGCTCGATGTTGTATGCATAATTCGGCATCTCGTCGAACTTCCGCTATTCACATCGAGCGAAGTAGTTGTTAGAATACGAATAGCACGTATGGCCGACAGTGATCACCAACTTCTTCGCTCCAAGATGGCGCTCATCGGCGTTCTCTTCGCAGTGCTCGGCATATTTTTCATTTCGCTGAGCCGGTGGCTTACCGGGCTCGACCTCGAAGCCTGGGACTGGCTGCACTCGATTCCGTTCTCTGAGCTCGGCGCAACCCTCTTCGGCATCGGTGTTGTCGGCACTGCCTACGACTACTACACCCGTAAGGAGGAAGAGGAGAACGCCACTCGTCGTCTGCGTCGCACTCTTAAGGACGAAGCTCCCGTCATGCGCGACGCGGTCATCGAAGCCTTCGCGACCCGGCCTGAAGATCTCCGCCGTGTCGCGACACCCGAGCTCCTCGACGACCTCGCGACCAACGCCATGGGCCTGAGACTCGGTGACGCGCAGTTCGCTCGCGAGATCTACACCGACGTCCGCGATCAGGCAATCCGCGCCGCCGAGCGCTGGCACGACGTCGACGTGCGTATCCGGATCTCCACTGCAGTGGATAGGAGCACCAGAGGTGCTCCTCTCTTTGACGTCCTGGTCCAGTGGGAGTACACAACCGTGCCCAGCCACGCCGTGCGCCGCTTCGCCTGTGTCTCCGACCGCGATGAGTACCTCGACCTGCTCGACGACGTTCCAGCGACGAGCTGTTGGTTCATGACCCCACGACCTGGTCTGGATGCCAGCTCCCGCGCCAGCTTCGAACTGCTGAGTTTCAGCGTCAATGGTGAGGAACGGGCCATCCGCCGCTCAGCACGCAAGACCGGACAGACCTACAGCGCCCGTATCGGCGACGACCTGGTCGAGGCAGCTGAGCCGGTACGCATCAAGCACCTGTTTCGTGTCGTCACGCCGCAGAGCGGTCATCGCCTGTTCTTCGAGCTCGCTCAGCCAAGCCGTGACGTCAAGCTGGCTGTCGACTACTCCGATTCAGACATCGCGCATCTGAGCATCAGCGACCTGGTGACCAGCCTGCGACGGACGGAGATCAGCCGCTGGCCAAAGCAGCTCGGCGCCAAAGTGATCAGCGCCGAGCTACCCGGATGGGTGCTGCCGAAGGCTGGCTTCACCCTGGTGTGGACGCTCGCTAGCGAGCAATCCCCAGACGAGACAGCACCCGCTGCCACCAGCTCCGTCCGCCGCGCTCGCTCATCTGATCGAACGTGAAGTCGCCGCCACCAGCCATCGTCTCCGCCTCTCGGCCGTGCCCCGGACCGGCCGTTCGGGGCGGACTCCGAACATAGGACGTAAACAGTTGGGACGCAACGGCTCTGGATGGAAACGGTTGGGACGGATGGGCTTGGCCCTGTGCCCGCCGCAGAAGGAAAGCCGCCCCTGTCGCCCGCGACCGCCGAGTTCGGCGCGCGCGTCCGTGCACGGCGTCATGAGCTCGGGCTCAGCCAGGAGGCCCTCGCCGACCGCGGCGAGCTGCACTGGACCTTCGTCGGCCAGGTGGAGCGCGGCCAGCGCAACCTCTCGCTGCACAACATCTTGAAGATCGCTGCGGCGCTCGGCGTCGACCCGGGCGAGTTGGTCAGCGGGCTTGGATAGCACTCGGCGACGGGCGCTGGGTCGCTCTCCGCGTCGTGCTTCGGATGCGTCACGTAACGACAGCAGCACGCGACCTAGGCCCCGCTGGCATCGACAGATAGGACACCGATGAACGACGATGCAACCGGCCAAGCCGAGTTTGCCAACCGAGTTCTTGAGTCGATGACGGACGTGTTCTGGGACCCAGAAGTCGAGCGGCGAGGCGGCATAGAAGCGACGGGACCGATCGTTAAAGCGCTTGCCATCCTGACGCCAGGGCGGCCTGTTGAGGTACGTCTCAATGACGAGGTAGACCTAGTCGCCCGCGCCCGGAGCGGAAGTGCGGTCAAACGGGGCGAGGCCGTCACCATGGAGAACCTCGAAGCCATCGAGGGGCTTGAACCGCTTGATGTTGACATCAACGCGGGGTGGGTTCTCCTCGTCGTATTACCTGATGGTCAGCATTTCGCTCAGTTTGACTTCATTCAGAATCGCGGACGAAGTCTTCAGATTCTCAAACTTGCCTCGGACTATCTGGCAACTGCACGAACTGCGTCGAATGCCGAGTTGTTCGGCCCTGCGCTTGAGAACCTATTGGCCGCAGCCGAGCTCGCCATAACTGCTCAGACGTCATCGTTTGCCGCTATGCCTGGCGAAAGAAAGCGCCGCAATGTGCATTCTGCACGCCTGCACTGGAGCAAGGTCAATGTCGGCCTCGGGAACACCACCCCAACTGCACACGCCACCCTCGTCACGCTTCATTCGTTGCGAGCTGCGGCCCGGTATGGAGAGGGTGAACTCCCAGAGCAAGGCCAAGTCGAAGCCCTTATCCAGCCAGTCACCGACCTTGTCGAGGATTCCGCCCGCCGGATTGGTCAGCCGTTACGCACTCAAGACCCTGCCTTCACGATCGATGTTGATTTGCGGCCCTCCAAGTGACGGACTCCCTCGGGCCGAGGCCGTCCAGATCACGCCCGACTCGGCGACAGGTCCGACGTAGCTGAGGCACGCCGGCGCCCCTTGCTGAACTCGGTTGATGCTTACCGGTTGAGATCGTTGCCGCTGTCGTATGAACGTCGGGTCGGGGAGTGGCCTGACCTCCCGGGTCGGCGCACGTTTCGCCGGGCTCGGCTCATCGGGCGTGACGACTTGACTGCGGCGGCTGGGGCGTTGATGTCGTGGCGCGTGCACGAAGCGGCCGGGCTGCGCATCGAGCCATCGACTGCGACGGTCGCGATGGGCTCGGTGGTGCGGTTGTCGCTCCGTATCGGACGGCTGGCGGTGAAGGCGCCGTGTCGTGTCGTCGAAAAGATCGAGGATGCCGATCGCGTCGGGTTCGCGTACGGCACGCTTCTCGGTCATCCGGAGTCGGGTGAAGAGCTCTTCCTGCTGGAGCGGACCGAGCGGGGCGTCACCTTCACGGTGGCCGCGTCCTCGCGACCGAGCTCGATACTCGCCCGCGTCGGCGGACCGGTCACGCATGGTGTTCAGCAGCTGGTGACGTCCCGCTACCTTCGCGCCTTCGACCGCCTCCCGCATCAGTGACTGGCGACGTTCGGACCGCGAAAGCCTCACTGTCTGAAAGGTATTCGTGCTCAGTGGTCCCGGATGATGACTTGGATCTGTGCGGGTTTGCGGTCGATGGTGGTGGCGTAGGTCTTGGTTGTGTCTGCCGCGGTGGGCGCGGTCCCAGACCATGTGCCGTTGGTTTGCTCGCGGAGGTCGATGTGGATCGCGTTGGCGGGCGCGTGGCTGGTGCGGCGGAAGTCGTCGTCCTGCTTGTGGGGCCAGAAGGAGTCGAAGTACACCTCGCGGCTGTTGCCGATGAGTTCGGCGGAGATTGCTGGGCCGACGCTCGCGAAGGTGATCGGTCCGGTCCCGGTGACGATGATTGGCCGATTGTCGCTGGTGTCCTCGAGGGCGGAGCTGACGTAGGTAGTTGCGGTTCGGGCGCGTGCGATGTCCGGGGTGCTGCCGCCGGAGGGGAGGCGTTGAATGAGGCTGGTCGGGATCAGCACCGCGACGATGCATCCGGCGGCGGCGAGGATGAGTCCGGTTCGGGCGGGTGTGCGGGTGCGCTGCTTGATGAGATCGAGTGCGGCCCAGGTGGCGACGGCGGTGGCGAACAGCGCGACCGGCATGAGGATGTCTAGGTAGAGCATCCGTAGCGCGCCGACGGTACGAGCGCCGGTCCACAGCAGCGGCAGGGCGCAGGTGAGGGCGATGACGGATGCGGCGGCCAACGCGTCCTTGGCGCGTGAGGGGCGGCGTACCAGCTGCCCAAGGTGGCGAGCACTCCAGGCGCACAGGAGTAGTGCTGCACCGACGAGGACGATCTGGAGCCAGAACACCGAGGTTGCGACGTTGATGGTGACGTCTTGCCGTATCGGGGTGGCCAGGCGGGTGTAGTTCTTGAACGCATCGACGATGCCTACAGTGTGCTGGCCCGGGCCTGCGCCACCGAGCTTGGCAAGCTGGCCGACGTTGGTGGGCGAGAAGGTCAGGGTGTCGATCAGCGCGGGCCACCAGCACAGGGCGACGAGCGCGGTCGCGATCCATCCTGGACGTCGCCAGATGGGTGGCTGGTTGCGGGGTTGGTATCCGGGGACGGGCCAGATCGACTCGCGCGCGCCTTGCCAGCGGATGACTCCGATGATGCTGAGCATGAGCGCGAGAGCACCGACGACGGGCAGGAACACGATGTGGGCCTGAGCAGCGAAGCTGGCGCACACCACGAACAGCGGTAAGGAGCGCGTCTGCCACAGCAGCAGGCGCCATCCGAGCATGAGCGTGGCGATCATCGCGAGGACTGGTGGCCACAAGTTCACCGGGTGGACCAGCAGCTCGGTGAAGAACCGCTCGGTCGCAAGGAGAATGACAGCCGCGATGGCGACGCCGTACCAGCGGCCGGCGCGGTAGGCGGAGTGGATGGTGATGGCGACGAACGCGCAGGCGACGATGAGGCAGCCGGCCAGCAGTCCCCAGGGTTGCCACCCGGTGATCGCGTACGGAATGGCCAGGAGATAGAACTCCATCGGGCCGGGGTGGTGGGCATCGACGCCGGGGTTGAGCATCGCACTCGTCGAGCGCATCCCGACCAGCGGTGGGTGGGTGCCGAAGACGTCGTGGGTCTTGATCGCCAGGATCGCGTCATCGCCTTGCGGGATCCAGCCGTCGCTGATCAGGCCGACCGTCCACAACGCCAGGGGCAGACACAGCAGCAGAGTCAGTAGCAGCATCCACCGCGCATCCCGGATCGTGTGTGCCCGGGCAGCAATCCCGTTCTGGCTTAAAGGGATTCGAGACCGTCGCCGAGAGGTTCTGACACTCATCGCGACCTCGCGACGCGATCGAACAAGCGCGCATCGCGCTCAGCGAGGGGGCGCGGCTTCCTGCGCGTCGACACGGTCATGGGCGCAGAGCATACGAGTCCGACTGCGAACTTCCTATACCCGCCGCCTCCGGGCAGTACTGAGAAGAAACATCACGATCAGGTAACGCCGCATAATGGAAACGCCAATCCGAGACTGGTGGCTGGAGGGGTCGTGTACTTCTTAGCCACTTGCTCGCCATTGAGGTGGGCCTGGGGTGACAGGGGCAGGGCCATGGGTTCTGTGCAGCATTCTGGTTGGCTGGGATTCTTTGCTTCTGAGGAGCGAGTCCGTAGACCGTGGCGGTGGGTCGCGTGGGGCGTGGCTGCGGTGGTGGTGTTCGCCTGGTCTTTGACCGCGGATATCCCGCACGCTTCGGCGCAGGGTGTCCTTTCGGACGCCGCATTAGCGCAGCTGCAGGCGACGAAGAAGCCCGCCAAGGTGTCTACCCGGCCGGACCTGACATCGGCAATGGTCTCGGCTCGCGCCCAGGGTTCACCGGTGGAGGTGGAGGACCTGCGCGCGGAATTCACGTCGACCTGGGCGAATCCTGACGGCACTCTGACCACGAAGGCTTCTACGGGACAGCTGCGCTTCCGGGACAAGTCAGGGTCGTGGAAGAACGTCGATCTGGCGATCAAGGAGCAGGATGGCGCTCTGGTTGCTGACAGCACGCCGGAGCAGATCAGCCTGGCGGGTCCGTTGAAGTCTGCGTCGAAGGTGGCCAAGGCCGCGGGTGCCGGCAGCGGATCGGATGCCGTTGGTGCGTCGGTGGGCTCGGACAGGCAGGTGCTGCTGGGCTGGGCTAAGAAGTTGGGTAAGCCGGTTGTGTCGGGCTCGGCCGTGACGTACGCCGATGCGACACCGGGTGTGGACCTGCGTATCCAGATGACGCGGTCGGGCTACGAGACCTTCTTCGTGGTGAAGGACAAGAGCGCCCTTGCTGCGTCGGTGGCTGATGGTGGACCGGCGAAGGGTCGTGTCGCGTTCGAGGTGCCGGTCAAGACGAAGGGTCTGACTGCCAGGTCGGAGAAGGACGGGTCCGTCTCGTTCATCGGTAAGAAGGACAAGGTCGTCTCCCGACTGGTCGCGCCGGAGGCCTGGGACGCGACCCTCGACAAGGCGTCGGGTTTGCCGGCCGCGCACACCCCAGTTCGATTGGACGTCGAGCAAAAAGGCAAGGGCACGGCAACGGTCACGGTCTCAATTGATGCCAAGTGGGCCACGGATACGGCCCGTCAGTTCCCGCTGACGATTGACCCGTCCTACGCAACGACCAATGTGGCGCCATCACTCGATACCCGGGTACAGACCGATGGCGGCAACGTCGACTACTCCACCGACAACGAGCTGCGAGTGGGGACGTACGCGGTGGGCGCGCCGGTGGCACGATCCTTCTTGAACTTCCCGCTGGCGGGGATCAGCGGCAAGCAGGTGCAGGCCGCATCGTTGTCGCTCTATGAGACGTACTCCTCATCATGCTCAGCGCGGCGGATGAACGTCGTGAAGTCCACGGCCGCCTCAACCGCGACGCGGTGGAACAACCAGCCCACCCTGAGTGGTGTGGCCGGTTATGCGACGTTCGCAAAGGGCAACTCCTCGTCCTGCCCGGCCGCTCGGCAGTCGATCGCGGTGACGCAGCTGGCGAAGGACTGGGCGGCGTCCGGCTCGAGCGGATCGGTGGCTTTGCAGGCGGCCGACGAGTCCGACACCTACGGGTGGAAGCGGTTCGCGTCCTCGGAGACCGCGACCCCGCCGTACCTGTCAGTGACATACAACCGGCCACCGAACGCCGCTGCGGCGCCAACGTTCCTGGCCACCGGCGGCGCGCAGGGCATCGGGTACGTGCGCGGCGCCCGGGTGACGTTCACGACCAAGGTGACCGACCCGGACGCCTCACGAGCGAAGGCGTGGATCGAGGTGCACTCGAACACGACCGGGAACAACCGGCTGGGCTACTGCGACACCAGCGTTGCCGCGTCCGCGTCGTCGGTGTCGTGCGTGCCCGCGGTGGACCTGCCGGAGGGTGCCACGTCGTATGTGCGAGCCCGCGGCACCGACGAGCTCGGGCTGGGCGGTCCGTGGTCGGGGTGGACGAAGATTCGCCGGGCCAGCTACGCGCCGCAGCCGGCGACTGTCTCCTGTCCCGGGTATGCGAACGGCACCTGGAGCGACACCGCGCCGGCGGCAGATGTCACCTGCACGATCGCCACCACCCAGACCAACATCTACTCCGCGACCAGGGTGGATGTGTACGTCGACGGTGCGGCCACGCCGACCAAGTCCGTCTCCTCCTACACCCAGGCGACCTCGCAGACCGTCACGTTCCCCAAGACCGCCAACGGTGGCCACCAGATCCGTGTCGTCGCCGTCGGCCCGTCGCTGCTGTCGACGACCACGACTTCCGCGTTCGGGTGGGGCAACGCCTCCCTGACCTCCCCAGTGCCGTTGTCGACCACCTCCGGCAAGATGACCTTCTCCGCCGTCGGGCCGCCCAAGGGGGGCGCGTCGAGCGTGACCGCGAAGGTGCGCTGGCGGGTCGCTGGACAGGGCGGGAACGAGACCACCGGATGGACCGACGGCGGGACCCTGCCGGTGACGTTCGGCGCCGGCGGTATGGCGCAGGCCTCAGGCGCGTGGGACACCCAGCTCGCGACAACGGACTCGGCCGGGATCGCGATCCCGGCACGGACTCCGGTGCTGCTGGATGTGCAGGTGTGCCTGGACTACTCCGGCGCCCAGCAGTGCACCTGGTCGCAGTCGGCGACCTCAATCTCTCGGGTGCCGCACGCGTTCGGCGACGGGTTCCCGACCCAGGACGCCGGGCCGGGACAAGTCGCCCAGTTCACCGGTGAGTTCTCCATGTCCGAGACCGACGGGACCGCCCCTGCGCTGTCCGGTGACTTGTCGGTGTCCCGGTCGCACCTGTCCTTCACCGGTGACGGCACGTTGACTGGTTGGCCGTCAGCTGACCTGGCCAACAGCGTCTTCGGCCCGGGTTGGACCGCCTCCTGGGATGGCCCCGAGGCCGGCACAGCGTCGATGAACCTGGTCGACAACACCCGCGTCGACGGCACCATGGTGCTGCTCGATGACGACGGCGGCGCGCTGGTGTTCCAGCAGCCCGGCGACACCCGCGTCGCGGCGAAGGCCGGCACCTACGAGCCGGCCACCCAGGACACCATCGATGAAGGCATGAAGCTGGTCGTATCCGGCACCGGGACAGCCGCCCGCGTGGTGGTGACCGAGGAGGACGGGACCGCCACGACATACTCGCCAGTGACGACACCGGCTACTGGCGCGTGGACCTGGTCCCCACTGCAGGTCGCCGAACCAGGCGCCGCGGGCACCACCTCCTACACCCGGGACACCTCCGGACGAATCACGCGGATCCTGGCCGGGCTACCGGACGGCATGACCGCCGCGGACTGCCCGACCACGGGCACCATGCAGGCCGGCTGCCGGGCCCTCAACATCACCTACGCCACCGCCACCACCGCGACATCGACCACCCCGGGTGATGTGGCCGGCCAGGTGAAGTCGATCAGCACCACCCTGTGGGACCCGGCCACCTCAGCGATGAAGACCACCACCATCGCCACCTACGCCTACGACTCCTCCAAGCGGATGGTGAAGGCCACCGACGGGCTGACCAACCTGACCACCGGCTACACCTGGGACGGCACCTCGACCCGGGTGGCATCGGTGACGCCGCCCGGGCAGGCCGCATACCGGATCAGCTACTCCACCGATGGCGGTAAGGGATCGCGGGTCAAGCAGGTCACCCGCGACCCAGCCGAGTCCGGCGGATCCTCCAGTGCGCTGGCATCGTTCGTGTACGACATGGACCCTGCCGAGCTCGGCTCACCTGAGCTCACCGCGACCAAGGTGGGGACCTGGTACCAGAAGTCTGCCCCGACCAAGGGGTTCGCCATGTTCGGCCCCGAGCACCCCGTGTCCTCCACGACATCGGTCGGGTTGGACGACTGGCAGTACGCCGATCTGGCCTACACCGACGACCAGGGCTACACGGTCAATACCGCCTCCTACGGTGCCGGGCAGTGGCTGATCAACGCCACCGACTACGACGCCAAGGGCAACACCATCCGTGGTTTCACTCCCGAAGCGATCGGCTCCGTCCAGGCTCTAGGCGCGCCTTCGCCGGAGATTGCCGACACCTTCTCCAGCCAGACCGTCTACAACGAAGACATCAAGAACTCCGCCGGGGTGGTGACGGTCCCGGCCGGCACCCTGGTAACCGACTCTCTGACCCCGGTTCGGGAGATGACGCTGCCGGACGGGCGAGTCATCACGGCCAGGATCAAGTCGCACACGACCTATGACGAGGGTGCCCCGAACGGCAACGTCAACCCGGCAACCTCCGGGCCG
Source organism: Luteipulveratus mongoliensis (assembly GCF_001190945.1). Taxonomy (NCBI): domain Bacteria; kingdom Bacillati; phylum Actinomycetota; class Actinomycetes; order Micrococcales; family Dermacoccaceae; genus Luteipulveratus; species Luteipulveratus mongoliensis. Next base: position 5,030,246 of record NZ_CP011112.1, read on the forward strand.
TACAACCTGGCCACCACCGTCAGGACAACCGTGCTCGGCAGTGACATTGGCCCCGGCGGGTCCGGTGACGTGGAGCTGTCCAAGACGACCAACGGGTACGACCCTGTCGTGACCGGTGACACCTCGGGATGGGACCTGGGTAACCCCACCAGCGTCACCCAGGGTGGCACCGCTGTCGTTACTCGGTACGACCCCTCCGGACGCGTAATCGAAACCCGTCAACCAGCGGCCACATCCACCGCTTCGGCCGGCACAACCCGCACGGTGTACTACACCGCCGGCGCAAACAGCGTCGATCCGGCCTGTGGCGGCACGGCGAACGCGAAAGCGTGGGCTGGATCGCCATGCCGGGTCTTCCCCGGTGCGGCGCCATCGGCCGGTCCGGTCCTGCCCGACACACGCTCGACCGGGTACGACATGTGGCTCAACTCCACCAGTGAGGTCGAGACCGCCGGGTCGGTGACACGCACGACCACGTCCCGTTACGACACCGCGGGACGCAAGGTGTTCGAGCAGACGACCGCGAACATCCCCGGGAGCACCGCGCTGCCGGCGACGTTCACCAAGTTCAACGCGACGACCGGGCTGGTTGACTACGAGGGCAATGCCAACGCGGCCGGCACGGATGCCACCACCCAGCGCACCACCACGACGTACGACGGGTGGGGTCGGGCGGTCAGCTACACCAATGACCAGGGCGAGACCACGACCACCTCGTACAACGCGGCCGGCCAGGTCGGGTCAGTAACCGATCCCAAGGGCACCAAGACCTTCACATACGACGGCACAGACGCCGCCGGAAAGACCGAACGACGCGGCGCTGCGACAAAGGTCGTCATCTCCCGCGCCGGCACCGGAGGGGCGTTGACCTTCACCGGCGCGTACGACCGCGCCGGTGCCCTGACCCGACAGGACCTGCCCGGGCAGGTCACCGCGACCACGGACACCAACATCCTGGGCCAGGAGGTTGGTATGTCCTATGAAGGTCAGGTCACTCCGGTCACTGCCAGCACCGACCCGGAGACTGGTGACACCACGTGGACGCCCGGCACGCCCACCCGTGGAGACTGGTTGGGCTGGTCCATCGACCGCGACGGCCTCGGCCGCATGGCCAGGGAGTACACCGGGTCCGGGGCCGCATTCGACCCCTCCCTCGGTGAGGCCGAGCCCGGCGCGACCGGCACCCAACCCGTGGGCTCAGCGCAGGCCTACGACCGGGCCTACACCTACGACGAGGCAGGCCGCCTCACCAAGGTCATCGACCGCACCGCCGCCGTCAGTGTCGGGCCAGTCACCCCGGACACGCCCAGCTCCGTGATTGGGCAGTGCCAGGTCCGCGAGTACGGCTACGCCGGAGACCCCGGCAAGAACGGTGCCCGCACCTCCTGGAAGATCACTGGCTACCTCGGTGACCAATGTGGTTCTGGAACGCCAGTCGGCGCGCTCGATGCCAGCCACTCCTACGACACAGCAGACCGCCTCACAACGGGCATGTCCGTTAACGGCGGGCCCGCTGGTGGTGCCTACGTCTATGACGCGTTCGGGCGCCAGACCACCATTCCCGGTGCCGACGCCCCCGACCGCTCTGGGCAGGACGTCACCCTCGGTTACTACGACAACGACCTTCCCAAGGCAGTGGCCGAGGGCACCACCAGCACCCAGTTCGCGCTCGACGCCGGCGGACGCCGCTCGACGCAGACGACCACGACGTCAGCGGGGACCGCGACCGCGGTCCGGCACTACACCGACGACTCAGACAATCCCGGCTGGGTGGTCAACACGCCAGCCAGCGGTGGCGCGGCAACGACCACCCGGTTCGTGGAAGGGATCTCCTCAGAGCTCGGTGCGATGATCACCGACACCGGCGAGGCCAACATCTCCCTGTCCAACCCGCACGGGGACAACGTCACCGCCGTCACCATCCCCGCCGACACCAGCGGCGACACAGCATGCGCCGGGATCACCGGGTGGGAAGACGCCACCGAGTACGGCGGACCCGCACTCAGCGACATCTCCACCAACCGCGACCCGTCCGTAGTCGGACCCCTCGGTTACGGATGGCTCGGCGCGTCACAGCGCTCGACCACCGTCGAAACCGCAGGACTCACCCTGATGGGTGTCCGCTACTACAACTGGGTCACCGGCGCGTTCACCGGACCCGACCCCGTCCCAGGCGGCAACGACACCAGCTACGGCTACCCCAATGACCCCATCAATAGCAACGACACCACCGGCGAGATCAACGCGATTGAGCGCGGTGGCGGCACCTCCGCGACCTGGAACTGGAACTGGAAGCCCAAGAAGAAGAGATGCGGTCTAGGGTGCCGTATCCACAGCGTCGCAAGAAAGACCGTTCGGTCGGTGAGGAGAGCGGTGCCGCGTCCGGTCAAGCGCGTGGTTGTGCGCGCAGGGTACCGAGCCGTTAGCGGCGGATACCGTGCGGCTCTGTGGGCGAACCGTTCGCACTGCACGTGGATGGAGGGCATGCGAGTTTGCAGGGGAGGTCGGTTTAGGCTGTGGGGCAGGGGCGGCACCACCATCGGTGGAGTCTATGCAACAGACTGGAACCCCCAACACTGGACGAGCGCACGCCTAAGACACGAAAAGGTTCACCGGAGGCAGTGGCGTCGGTACGGGTTGTGGTTCGGATACATGTACCTGAGAGCTGGATCCAATCCGTGCAGAAACAAGTGGGAGAGGCGAGCCGGGTTGATCGATGGAGGCTATCCGTGTTAGCGAAGACCTTCGCGGCCGTCGCCCTTGGGGCGTCTGTGAGCCTGTCAATGACCGCCTGCGACGGATCCTCGGGCGATGGGATAACGGCGGTCACGAGGACGCAGGATGGTTCCTTGGTCGTGTTGGCAAAGACGTGCAGTCACCCCTTAACGACCGTGTCGGTATGGGCGGCAACATCAGACAATCGCTACATCCTTTCCTGGCGTGCCCGACCTGATAGCCACATACGGTCGGCGGTCTTGACCGCCAACGGCCAAGCCGTATCCGGATGGGAGATGACCACTCGCCGGCTAGAGGTCCTTCGGATCGGCAACTCGCAGTTCACAGCCGGTGCCTTCTCCGGGAATGACGCTGAGGCAGGAAGCGTGACATTTTCGATGTCAGATGTCGCCCGTTTGACCGCTGGAGACGTTCTTGTCGATGGTGCGATGGTCGGCCATGCGGGTGGTGGGGCCGCCAAGATCCCGCGGAGCCGTTTTGAGGGCTTCTGCGACTCGGGTGCGTGAGGCGCCTGTCTATCGTCCATCGCCCTGCTGGAAGCATCTACTAAGCGGACCGGGAAACTGTCATCTGCCCAGTCCACGAGCGCCCCCGAACGAAGACGTTGAAGGAGGAGACTTCAGAGATGGGAACTGATAAGTCCCCCATGCAACAACGAGACGCTAGGACCCAACTTGCCAGCGGTGGGGTTATGTTCGCAATTGGCGTCATTGGCTTTGCGGCTTTCAAATCCGCGCCAGCTAAGTTCCTCATGGCAATGCTTGTCGCGGGTGGAGCCGTCTCGATCGCCCGAGCGATCCTCTCCAGGAAAAGACAATGAGCCGGCACCTTCACGTCGTCGGATCCACGTCCTGATCACGGGGGCGATGCCGCATGCCCTGTCGCGCCCCTCGATCAAGGAGTACATTCAGAGCAACGACACGAACGCTTACGTTGCGCCGTTCCAGATCAAGGACAAGCGAGGCAGGGTGCTCAACACGTTCCCGGTTCAACTGGCTGTCGCCCGCAAGACCCAGAACATCATCACGGCATACCCTGTGGGCCGATGATGTCTAGGCGACAAGAGCTTACTGATCTATTCTCCGAGATCGACGGTATCGAGGCGACCGCAAGCGCCCACGGTGTTGAGTTTACTATCGCTCATTCGGGCGAATGTAAACGCGTGCGATGGGACGTCTCGGATGCCGAGCTATCCAAGATCCTGTACGACTACTCAAAGGACGCCAAAGCGGCCACCGGAAGTTCCGACGGTGGTGCGTTGCTCACCGTGCATATCGAAGAGACGCTGCGAACCACGACGACGTCGGGTGCTCTAGAGAAGACCCGCAACGGGTTCGCGGTCGAACCCTCGACCACCTGAGCACACGCAACGCCTGGCAATGGCGAGAGAGCCAGCCCGCAACCGCGGACTGGCTCTCTCATTGCTGAGGCGATCGGCTACTTCTGCGCCTTGTCGTACGCCTGCTGCAACTCGCCCGAGACGCGGCCCCGGTCGCTCACGGTGTAGCCGTTTGCCCGGCCCCACTCGCGGACCTGGTTGAGATCCTGACGGCCGGCGACCGCGGCGGCCTTGCCGGTGGCTCGGCGGCCACCCGTACGGCGGGCCGGCTCAACCCACTTGCTCAGACCATCGCGAAGGCTGGCAGCGTTGCCCGCGGACAGGTCAATCTCGTAGCTCACACCATCGAGACCAAAGGTCACTGTCTCTGTTGCCTCCGAGCCGTCGACATCATCGACGAGCAAAACTTGAACCTTCTGTGCCATGTGATTCTCTCCTTTAACGCGGACCCCAGATAGTCACCTTAACCATATGTGGCCTGCGTCGGCGAATGGCCACTTGATTCCGGCGCGCCGTTAAGCGTGGGGCGCTCACAGATATCGAAAACGCCACGCACCAAGCTCTCCGTTGGCCGAGCTGCAGCTTGGACGCGGCTGAATAGTTTGGTCAGCGACAGCCCATTACCTCACTGCTCAGGTGGCCGTGTGTGACGCTACGGGGTAGGTCACCGGCCTTGCCTTATCGGCTGCCTTTCCGTCCATCCATGCCAATACGTCGAAGATCCGCAGAGCACTGACCGTCTCATCCAGCCCGGCGGTGGCGCGCAGCTCAAGCAGCCGCCGTTGGAGTGCGCAACCTTCGGCCCGAAGTGCCTGCCGCATCGGCTCCCACTGCTGGCCCGAACCACCCAGAACGTGTCGGTTGATCACCTTGTCGTAGATCGGGATGAGCCGCGGACGCTTGCGCGCCATGAGCTTGCTGGCAACTGTGGGACCGATGCCTTGGAACTCGCGGAGCGCCCGATTCAGACGATGCGCAGCCGACTCAGCATCCAGCGGCTCATCGGCATCGGCCAAGTCACGGTCCTCGCCGACAGCGGCGAGTAGCTCCGAGAACTCGCCGCGGCGTCGACCCAGTAGTTCAATGGCGGCACGTGCGGGGACATCCACGGACAGGAACGTCAATGCCACCAGGTCGTCGGCCGTGAAGGTGTCGATATTGGTGGCCGCTGTCCCCGACGGATCCCAGGTATCGAACTGGCTCCCCGTATATCCCTGCCCAGGCTCAAGTGGGGCGAAGTACGTCCCAAGCAGCTTGACCGCGTCCCGTTCGTTTTCAGGGAGGAGGCTGTGGGTGAGCGTAATGCCGGGATACGTCGTCATGGACGATCTCCTGTCGGATCGATCAGCCACATGAGCATCGGTAGCGCGTCCTCGGCGAAGCTATTCGAGCCGCGTAACTGCATCGTGGCACGTAGCTCGGTGGCCGACGTTCGATTCCGCTTTATGTACAGGCGGTCCGAGCCGTCGTTCGCGGACCTACCATCGCCCGGGACCGAGATCGTATGACTGCGGTGACCTCAGTCCCTGGGCGAGATCAGACTCGCAAGGTGGTCGAGCGCGCCATCAGCGAGCCGATACGTGACCACCTGCGCCCCACCCGTAGGTGGCCGTCGCGCGATGACAAACCCAACCGTCTCAAGTCGCTTCAGGTGGTCGGACAGGTCGCCAAACATGTGGTTGAGCACCGAGCGCCGAGTCTCTCCACGCAACGCGAGCCAGGACAGAAGCCGGAGGCGGGTTGGGTGCGACAGGGCGGCGAAGACGACCGCGAGCCGCTGCGACTGACCGTCGTGCTCAAGCAACTGAGAGACCGGCACTGTGCTGTCGTCGAGAGCGGTCACCCGGTGCAGCGTATGCGGTAAAGCGCTATCCCACTCCGACCTCAGGATTCCTGAGAGGTGCCCCTTCAACGGCTTCTCCAAGCGGACGCTCATCGCCGCTTGATGTCCCGCGCGATCGTCAGCAGCTGCGTGAGCTTTCTCGCATCTGGTGAAGAAGCAGCAACGCGGCCACTGTATTGGCAGACCGGATCTCGCCACGGCTGACCAGGTCGGGGACGAGCTTGAGTGGCACCCACTCGCGGCGGTCCGACTCGAAATCGTCCACCGGATGACTCACGTACTCGGCGCCATCCGCCCAGTAGATGTGATGCAGCGCATCCGACAACCCGTTGGACGGCTCGACTGTCATCAGGTGTTGCAGAGGACCGGCGCGCCACCCCGTTTCCTCCAGCATCTCCCGTGCGGCGGCCTCGATGACGCTCTCCCCGTCGTCAACAACACCTGCCGGAAGCCCCCAGCCCCACGTCTGCGTAATGAATCGATGGCGCCACAACAGAAGAACTTCGTTCTTGTCGTTGATAGCCGCGGTCAAGGCTACTGGCCGTTGCCGAATGAGGAAGTGGTCGAGATGCCGCCCATTAGGCAGTTCGACGTCGGCGAGACTCACCTGGAACCATGGGTTCTCATAGACGGCCTTCTCTCCGAGGTTCTTCCACTCCATCGGACGCCCTTCAATCGAGATGTTTGAGGCTAGAACGAATTTCTAAAGACTACCACGGGAAAATATTTAGAACGCGATCGAGTCGGTCGACTGCGTCGGAGCCGACGCTTGCGCGACTATTGTTGAGCCCGATCCGCAGTTCTCTGAAACGCGAATGCAGGCGGCGTGATTCCATTCCCTCTGCATTCCGAACCATCTCGATGGTGAGAGTGGAGGCGTGTTCGATATCGCGCGCCTTCAGTTCGAGGGTGGCCATTGAAGCCAACCGATTGACCCGTCCCCGCGGATGATCGTCGGCATCCAACGACTTCTGTGCGTAGTCAAAAGCGGGATCGAGGTCGCCCAGGTTGATTAGTGCCTCGCCAAGTTTTGCCTCGATGAGGCCGGTCTGGATATAGCTCGTCTCGGGTGGTTCTTCGTCGTAACGAATGCGTGCAGCCGCCGACTCTGCCTGAGAGATTGCGGCGTACGCTGGCTGACGCTCCCCCATATAGGCATGTGCGTTGGACTGCATCGCTCGAAGATCTGCCCCGAGGGCGGGTGAAATCTGACCCGCCGCGTAGGTGGTTGCCGCCTCCACATGATCGATCGCCTGACGGAAGTCCTTGAGGGCAAGCGACTGGTTCACCATCAACGCATAAACATATGCGCCGAAGCGGCGGTCGCCGGATGAATCCGCCAACTTCAATGCGTGATCAAAATGCCGCTGGGCTGCGCCGTAGAACTCGCAGTCATAGGCACATATACCAGCCAACGCGACGAGGGAGCCCATCGCACCGAGGACATCTGGGCGGTTGTTGATTCCTCCATTGAGGAGGGGTGCAGCATGCTCATTCAGGAAGCGTTCAAGCTGCACCTTTGCCGGAAGACCGCCCGAAGTGCGGTACATCCGCTCGTAGTGCCGACGGGCATCAACGAGTACTAGCGCTTCAGAACCGCTTGCTCTCGATGAAAACGTGTCGGTCAGTTCAACGCCGCCGACCGGGTCGGGAGCGGCTGTTCCTTCCCGGCCATTGAGCATCGCTCTGAGATCGCTGATGCTGACGCTCAGGGCTTCGGCCAGCTTGGGGCGCAGCGATGGCTGGGGCTCGGTGATGCCGGTTTCCCACCGACCAATGGTGGACCGGTCGACGCCCAGGATTTCTGCCAGGCGCTCCTGACTGAGGCCAGCAGCTTTCCGCTCCTGAGCCAGCCTTGTGCGCTTGATCGCCATTCCCCCCACCCGGCCGCCGGAGGCCTTGCCCGTCGTCCGCGGACGCTTCGACGTGCAGCGCAAATGCGGCATTTCTGCGCTGGCAACTACGCAGCGTAGACGGTCTGCTGGTTTCAGTGAAGCAATCGGCTGGCGAGACGCCGCAGCGGTTGCCCACGGTGTGCCGCGTGCCGGTCGTTCGCGCCGCCCTCAAGCCGGTTGGCACGCGTACTGACCCCGTGGTGCGCGTGCCAGCCGTTCCAACGGCCACGTCGGATCGACGACAGGAGGGGTGCACGTGACGGAGCACATGACGCCTAGGCAGATCGTGCTGGCGAGTCGACAGAGGTGCGACCGATGATCGCGCGGTCAGCCCAGATCGGGGGTCTGCTCCAGTGACCAACTTTGAACAGGTCGCTGACTGGCCGCCAACCCGCCTGATCGGTCTCGGCGTGAGCGGTTCGACGGCAGCTGCCAACGGTGAACGGTGTTATCGCGCGACCTCGATCCTGGCCGAGTACGAACCGTGGGCGGCCGAATTCGACGAGCCCCCGCTCCTGCGCCTGCTCGTTGCCCACCGTGGGGACATGGTCGCCGTGGCCGACGACCCGGCGATGGTCGAACAGGTGCGCAACTACCTCTGCCTGGATGCGTTCCTGGTCCAGGTCTGGCAAGACCTGGAACGAAACACGCCACACCCATCTGGCAGCCACTCCGTGCTGGGAGGCCACCTGACCGAAGCGGTCAACCAGGTGCGAGAACGAGTGGGCTTGCGCCGGCTGACAATGCGGCAAGTTGCGGCCAGGCGCCTGACGGACGTCATTCGTGAAGTCCAGGCCGACCTCGGGCGGTGCTGAGATGCCAGACGAACACGTGGGCTCCGGTGGTTTGGACGATCTCAACGACTTGTCGGCGCACTGGTTGGGCGATCACCTCAGTAAGACGCCGCCGCTCGAGCACGACCAACAGCTGTCACTCGTCGAGGGTCGTGCCGCATGACCACCTACGGGTCAACGGCTTGGCGGATGCCGACCAGCGCCACCGGTCACGTGGACCAAGGCGTGCCATCAGCCGATAGTGAGCCTCAGGGGATCCCGATGAGCCAGACGGTCACCGTCGACGCAGCCACCTTGTTCTCGGTCCTGAACTGGACAGGCGTGCCGCCCGACCGCTGGAACGAGGATGCCCGCCAAGCCTGGCGCGCCTTGATGGCTTGCCTGCCGGATTCCGATCGGCGGCTGATCGCCGAGCCTCGGGCTTGGCGAGACAGCAGATGACTGTCAGTCAACGCTCCAGCACCTCTGTGCCGTACGTAATTCCTGCACTCACCTAAGGAGGCTGGCGCTACAGACAGCTTGATCTAAGACATCGCCGACCAACTGTCATCAGCAATACATTCCGCACGGCGTCTCCGCGCAGGCGTCGAGCCGTCTTTTAGATAGGGGTAAATGATATGCGTCGAGTTCAGATAATAACCACGGGTGCCAAGGGGTTTGATATGCGACGTCATCGCGCCGTTGTTCTGATCTCAGCCGTTGCACTCGCAAGCGGCTCTCTGCTCGGACTGGGGTCTGGCCAGAGCCACGCCCAGGCGAAAGCTCCGAACTCGTTTAACTTCTTCTCGTACTCCGGAGAGTCCGAGCAGACCGTGCTTGACCGGGCACGCGCTGAGGCTGGCCCGGAAGCAGTCAACAAGGTGGTGGCTACCCAGGATGCCGACCGTCCTGGAGGCTTCGCGCTTCCGACCGAGAACCCAGCGGTAGAGGGTCCTCGGGTGATGGGACCTGACAAGGTCACGCCCGGGCCATTCGTCGACCGAGCACCCCAGCCGCCGAACAGGGAAGCTCCGGCAAAGTCTGGTGATGTGGAGATCATGGCGCAGGGCAAGCAGCTCGGCGGGCCGGTGAACAACCGGCGCACCTGGCGCATGTATTACACCGCCACCTACGGGTCGTGCGGCCCAATCTCGTGCACGATCACCGACAAGATCACCTTCAGGGTCGACTTCGACCCTGGCATCAAAGCCAGTCGTGTCTTCATGAACTACCGCTACTTCCCATCGACCGGCAAGTTCGGCCGACCCGGCTTCAGCACCCGTGCCTACATCCCGAACCTCCAGATCGGCGACGCCTACGTGGACGCATTCAACGAGGGCAGCATCACCAAGTACATTCCGCAGGGTTGGTCCCTGAAGGGTCGCGGCTTCCAGTTCGACATCACGACCCATACCCCAGTCAACGGACAGCAGAAGTTCGTGGCGTACCACTCCGGCTGGGGAGCGTGTAACACTGCTTCGACCCCGACCTGCAAGTGGTGACGGAGCGCGACGTGAGTGATGTTCCCGTGGAGGATCTAGCGCCGGACGAGCGGTTCATGCTCGCTGGCCGGCCAGATCTGCCGGTCGCGACCAGGCTTGCCCTGGCTGGTACCCCTGACTGGTCCGAGCTGCTGATCCACCATGACCTCGAGCCCGAAGTGCTGGCTGAGATCCTTACGCAGCATCCGGAGGCTCGTGCGGACGTGGCGGTGCATCCGAATGCGGATCTCGAACTCATGGAGACCGCACCGCTGGACCAGCTGATCCAACCCGCCTTGGAGCGCTACGCCGGACGGCGCGGGCTAACTGGTGAGCGAGAGTCAGCGTTCCGTTCTGGTGCCGAGGCGGCCCGTGGCCGCGGGCTGACACTAGGCGAGTTCTGGCGTGAGTTCTCCGAGTCATAGGACAAAAGGGTGCCCCGTCTCCTCGGACGAGACGGGGCACCATGTTGCTGCGACACCGTGACCGGTCGGGCACCTACCCTCGGGATGCTGGCAGGAACTGAAAGTTGAGAGGCCCGGCGTATCCAAGTCTTCCTCCTGCACCCAGTGCGGGCTGCCCGTGCTGAGGCGCGGTTGGCGTCGGCGGGTCAGACGGAGTCGACGGGCGTCTCCCGAGCCCAGGTCCGGTCATCGGCTCCAGACCCCGAGCGGTCAGGCGCGGCTAGGCAGCACAAGACCGTAGAGAGGCGTCGGCAGTGACGTGGTTCGAGGACGTCGCACCAGCGGTGCGACTCAAGCTGGCGACCGACGCCGAGCCCGGGCTGCGGCGAGCACAGCTCGGTGCTGCCTGGGCGCTCGGCGCTGCGTTCATGTCAGGGCGCCCAACGGCTGCGATGGCCGTCTTGCCCACGGGTACCGGTAAGTCAGCGGTGCTCGGACTGGTGCCGCTCCTAGTCCCCACGGATCGGCCGGTCCTCCTCGCGGCCCCTAACCGGCTCGTACGAGACCAACTGGCTGCCGCGTTGAGCAGCCAAGAGGTCCTACGCCGGGTCGGGGTCGTCCCGGTCGACGTCCCCAACCCCAAGGTTCACGTTGTCGAACATCGGCTGGCCACCCCTGATGACTGGATCGCCGCTGCGCGAGACGCCGACGTCGTCGTCGGGACCACGGGGGTCCTGTCGCCTACTTACAGCGAAGTCGCTGAACCTCCACGCGGACTGTTCCGCATGGTGCTCGTAGATGAAGCCCACCATGTCCCGGCCAAGACATGGACCGCGCTTCTCGACGCGCTGCCCGGCACCCACCGAGCCCTGGTGACGGCGACTCCGGTCAGGTCAGACGGCCAAGAGATTCAAGCCGAACTCGTCTACTCCTACGCCCTCTCCGACGCGCTGCGCGACGGCGTCATCGCTCCAGTCCAGTTCAAGCCGGTCATCCCTCGACCTGGACAGAGCCGCGACGAGGCACTTGCCGAAGCTGCCGTCGAACGACTCCGCGACCCTGAACACCAGGCAGGACGGAGCCTGCTCATCGTGCGAGCTGGCGGAATCGCAGAAGCCAAAGAGCTCGTCGACATCTACAAGGCAGCCGGCGCCGACCTCGCTCTTGTCACAGGCATGACCACGCCCCGCACGCTCAAGAAGATCCTCGCCCAGCTCGACGCCGATGAACTCCATGGCCTTGCCAGCGTCGGTGTGCTCGGCGAAGGCTTCGACTACCCGCGGCTCAAGATCGCCGTCTATCACCGCAAGCACCAGTCACTTGGGCCGACGCTCCAGTTCGCCGGACGCGTCAGTCGCACAGCAGCCGGTCTCGGGCCCGCTGAGCTGCTGGCCGTTCCGGGTGAGGACATCGCCGCCGACACCCGTCAGCTGTACGAGTCCGACTCCGACTGGAGCCGCATCCTCGCGGGGCTCGCCGACGCCGCAGTCCAGGACGAACGCGAACGTCGCCAGTTCCTTGACTCTCTTGGCGACCTGCGTGTCCACTCCCTGATGCCTGAACCTCTATCGGCAGCCGCTCTGCGGCCTGCCAAGGACGTCCAGGTCGTCCGGATCACCGCATCCGACGCAGCCACTATCGACCTCGGAAGCGCACGGCTGGGCCGCATCCGAGGAGACGTCGTCATGGACCGACTCACCCAAGACCACCGGATGCGAGTCGTCGTCACCGCCAGCGCGAGCCGCCCCGCCTGGGTTACCAGCGATGCGCTCGACACCGAGCAACACGAGCTGTTCATCATTGTGAAGGACGCCGTCGAGCCGCTCCTCTACGTTCATGCACCCAGCGACTCTGCCGCCCACCTTCTGGTCGACTTGCTTGGGTTCACCGACTTCGCCGCGCAGGACACCGGCTGGATCGCACGGTTCCTCAACGGCCTGGACGTCATCTCGTACTTTTCTGTCGGGATGCGGGCCACACGACTACCCGGCGGCACTCTTGCGACCTACCGGACGCTCGCCGGCACGTCGGTCGGGACAGCCGTGTCGGCCACCGACAGCATCGCCTACGCCGCAGGCCACCTCATCCTCCAAGCCAACAATCCCTTCCGCGACGGGACGTTGTCCGCAGCGGTCGGCGTCAGCATGGGCCGAGCCAAGGTATGGAACTCGGGCAGCACCGACCTGAACGGCTTCTTTGGGTGGTGCAACGAGGTCGGCCGACTCGGCCGAACAGCCACCGGTGACCCCCTCGCCGCGCCACGGCTGGGACTGCGCATTCCACAGACGTTGCGAGAGTTCCCCCAGAACCCCCTTGCCGTGAACGTCGACAGCCGCATGCTCTACACGGCCGCCTACGTCGAACTAGGTGCGCGACGAATCCCGCTGGTAGAACTCGAACTCACACCGGAGTGGAAGAGCAGCACCAGCATCGAAGTCACGGGGCACGCAGGTGCAGACATCGTGCTCCGAGCCGAGCTCGACACCACAGGGTCGCTTCAGCCGCTGCCGGGAGACCCGGGCCTCCTCTGCTACCTCGACGGCGCGCATCTCGGCGTGCCGCTGCACCACGCGCTCGAAGAGCGATCCAGCCTCACCGTTTACTACGCCGATGCCTCAAGCAGCTCTGGGAACCGCCTCTACACGCCACCCACAGCACACCTCGCATTCCCGCCCGAGCTTCTCGTCCAAGCCGACTGGTCCCACGTCGACACTCACCATGAGAGCAAGCCTGGGCGCAACGGAAGGAAGAATGTCCAGCAGGCCATGGCCGACTGGCACACCGACATCGGAACCGGCAGTCCGCAGGCGCGTGTGCTCAACGACGACGGTGCCGGCGAGATAGCCGACCTGATCGTCATCAACTTCCCGCCGTCGTGGCTCGACCAGAACGGCAGCATCACGCCGTTCGCTGACCTCCCTGTCGACCCTGTCCGAGTCACTCTGAGCCACTGCAAGTGGGCTGGTTCCGACAAGCCTCGCCGCAACCTCAGCGATGTCGACCAGCTGGTCGGTCAAGCCCACAGATCCGTTCGATGGTTGGCCAACCCTCGCGCTTTTTGGCAGACGCTCGCCGTACGCTCGGGCGGCCGAACGAAGACCCTCGCGGGTGACGTCGCTGAGACGACCGCGATCCTCAATCACCTGGCGATCAACACTCCGAACACCGAGTTCACCATCCAGGTCGTTCAGCCGGGCTTGGACACATCGCAGGTGCCGGGATGGGAAGCGGGGGAAACCCTGCTCTCCTTCCTGGTCGACGCTGCTGGCACGGTTGGCGCGCAAGTCTCCGTCATTGGTGCATAGCGTCACGGTCCGCTACTCGCCGCGTTAGAGATGGCCCTGGACGAATACTCTGAGGGCCTCCAGCATGCCGCGGTCAAGTCACGGACGCCTGGACCAGACTCAGCCTTGGGTGATCGTGTGTCGATCTACGGCGTGGACTCCAGTTCGGGCATATGCGTGATGTCAAACTTCACTCCGTGCTTGCTGCTAAGGGAGCAGATCCACGAGGGTCTATCCGTGGTGCCATGCACGCTCATGGCACTGTCTTTGCCTTCGGGGCACAGCGGGCAGGCACTGATCGGTGTGGTCCACCAGACCCTGCCCCGAGAGTCCCGCTCGAACAGGCCCAGGCCGAACGGCAGGACGTCAAACCCCTCATCCCTGAGACTCCGTCCAGCCCTCATGAGACGCGCCGAAAACATGATGCCGGCACCTCCAACGAGAATGCCAACAATCGCCAGCACTGACGGCAGCCTGACGCTGAAGAGAAAGGTTCCGACACCGATCACCCCAGAGATGATCGACAACAGGTCGGGCGGCATGATCTGCTGGGCGTCCGTTCGCCCGTAGGGCATCTCGACGCGGTCGAAAGGGTCCCGCTGCTGCGACTGGAAGATCAAGTCGCGTCCGGCACTGATGTCTCTGCCAGCGTTAAGTCCTCCCTCGTTGTACCGCTGATCGTTCGATGGCTGGATACCCACTGGCTCGCCGCACCCCGAACAGAACCTCGCCGCGTCTGGAAGAGGGGTTCCGCACTCGCACTGCCCATTGATCATCGCCACGATCTCTCCTTTGTCCGAGTCCGCTGAAGGTGAGTAACTATCTCAAGTCGCGAAAAAACCATAGGCGAGGGGTGTGACATCGCCCGGCCACGCCGTGATACGAAGGGAGAGCAGGGGTCGACATTGGAGTAAACGCGGAACCAGTTCATCACTCGCGGTAGGACCTCAGCACGCGTCGGTACAGATGGGCGTCGCGCTCAACATTGGACGACTGGTATCTCGACAGAGCATTCGATCTCGTTCGCAGACCGGACCACCCCCGATGCTCGCTTGGCTGTACGCCCAGCGTCGAAGACCGACCCTTACCTCATCACTGTTGCCTTAAGCAGCCCCAGCCATCCGCGTCATCAGCTCCCGATCCTCAAGCGGTGGAGCTCATCGGCCGATGTCGTCGCCGCGCCCACAGCCCGGAGACTGCCATCGAGCCGCGCTGTCGTGCACCGCTGGCATCGCCTGCCTGGAGATGGAGACCTCGGTCCGCCAGGGTACCTGCTCGGTGGAAACACGCTCTCGGATCGCGCTGGCATCGAGTCCGGCTTGGCGCAACTCGCGGACATGAGCATCGACGGCAGCTGCCGAGGCAGGATGACCACCACTCGTTTGGTGTGCAATGTGGCTCTCCGCGACCTTTCGGGCTTTGTGAGCCTGGACAACCGGATCGCCGTGCAGCCGCTGCAGCAACCCTGGCCGAGAGGCAGTGTGGATGTAGCTCGCCCCAGATCGTTGTTGATGCCAATCACGGCGGTCCAAGTCGACAACGACCTCTTCTCTTCCGGGTGGGCCGGTCCGCTGCGCTAGCTCGAGGCCCAAACGTTCAGCCGCTTGATCGAGTCTCTCCAAGTGGCGACCAAGGGTGGCCTCATGCTCCAGTCGTGCGGCGAGCTCGATCACCGCGGCGCCGACAGGCAGCTCGCGGGAGATGCCGTCCTCGACCCTTCGCGCGAGTTCGCCTGCTTCGTCGGCGGTGCCCTGGATCGCCTCGAGGACGTGGGCACGGGTCCCAGCAACACTCTCGGCCGTTCGAGTCAACTGATCGCCGCGGGCGTCGTGGGCCTGGTACGAGCGTTCAAGCTCACGCTCCAACCGCTGCTGACGCTCGGCGACCCGGTCGCGAAGTACCTCCCGCTCGCCCTCGATGACCTCGAGTTCCTCCGTGACGCCGTGCAACTCTTCGGACAGGTCACGCTCTCGATCGGCTGTCAGATACACGTACCGAGTGATCTCCGAATAGCGATCCTGATCCGCATCCGTGAGCGTTCGCGTCCACCGGTCCGTACCTGGGTCGTAGCCAAGGTCGACTGCGACCTGGCTCGCTTTTGCCTGATTCCGTTCGAGGTCGCGACCGGCACGAATGGTTTCACGGGTCAGCTCACGCTTGCGCTCGATGAAGTGTGCGAGTTCCCGGTCGCGCAGGAGCAGTTGGATCTCTTCGACCACGCGATCGCGGCTGAGGTCGGTCACCTCGCGGAGCATGAAGGTGCTTGGGTAGTTCTGCTCAAGCCGGCGTGCTCGCTCCAAGGCCGCTTGAGGCAGCTTGGCGAGATCTTCGACCACCCAGATCGCGACACCACCATCCATGAGCAACCGCTCATCCTTGGCCAGCTGACGCTCCGCGGTCTTGTCGGGCGCTTCACCGGCCTTGGCCTCGATCGCGATCCGCACCTGGTAGTCAGCCGCGTGATCGTGGAATCGGGCGCCGCGATCGGTGTCGTAGTAGACATGAACGCCCCAGCCGCGCTCTGATCGCAGGTCCAGCGCCTGCCTGACCTCGTCCTCCCACGACGCGCCGACCTCACCATTGGTGGCGAAGCGTTCGCGGATGGCGCGGTAGTCGCCCAGGTTGCGCGGCTGTTCGCCTCGATCGACGCGGGCTGGGGCGTACACGTCGCGGTGGTATCGATCCCACTGCGCGTCAGACCAATCGGACACCGACATCGCTGGCGTCCTAGTGGGGGTGCTTCAGTTCGTACTCAAACCAGTCGTCCGGCGACAACCGGCCCGCCGCAACCCAGCGCTCGTAGTGCTCGCGGGACTGTTCGAACAGCCACGCCCACTTGTCACCGGTCCGCGCACTCATGGCAGCGCCAACCTGACGGTCGACCTCGAAGTACACGTCCGTCGCGGGCCGGCGCACGACAGGCTCCTTGGTGCCGTTGCGGTTTACATCGATCCATTTCCAGGTGCCCTCGAAGCTGCGGACGAACACCTCGCCGAGGTAGCGCGCGAACCGGGTTGATCGCTCTGGCCAGTCGAGATCCATCGGGTCGTCGGCCCAGTAGTAGGCCAGAGCCGCGTGCTCGGCGTGCCGCAGCCCCTCCTCGGTCCACGGGTCAGCCGGCATGTCCGGCACGTCCTCGTTGAAGAAGACCTTCAGCTCGTCATCCATCGCGCTGAGCCAGTCCAAGAACACCGGATCCTGCTGGTCCCGCTCGCGCTGCGCCAACTCCGCTGCCGTGAATGGCCGGTCACTACTCATGCCGCACGCTCCCCATGACAAGCAGCTAGTCGTGGCTACTGCAGTTCAAACTACCTGGCGGATACGCCCCCGTTCACGCCCTGTTCCGCCGAGTTTGCCCTGCGAACCTAGTAGGGATGGCGGCCAGGGTCACACGATCTGCCGCCGGCAAACGGCCTTTCCGAGCCACGCCGGAGTCATAGGACGGTGACCGTACGTCACGGCACCAGTCGGAGTTCAGGGCGCGGGTCATGCTGTCCAAGCAGCTGCCGAACTCGTGCGGGCTTCCAGCCGAGCTGTCGTGCGAATGAAGCGACGCTGACGCCTCGCTGTTCGGCAAGTTCGTAGGCGGCGTTGAGCATGGAGGGAACTTCTCCCGCGTACTGGCGGACTGGCCGGCGCTCCTGCGGTGCCTGTGCCATGCGGATGTATGCACGGCGCGCCGTGCTTTCCGAGATGATCCCAAGCTCCTGGCTGCGGTAGATCAGGCTGCGTACCTCGACGCCCCATCGCTCGCTCAGCTTGAACAACCTCGCGAAGTCGAGACGTCCGGGCAGCTCCTGCTCGATGGCGGATCGAGGTGTGAGGAACTCGGCGGCAAACGCGTCCGCCTCCCGCTCGAGCCAGAGTTCTCCCGACGGTGATCCGCCGTGCAAAATCAGGTGTCCCAACTCGTGAGCCGCACTGAAGCGATGGCGGAGAACGTCATCGGCGCGGTCCGCTGTGAGCACCACCAGCGGCCGACGGAACGCCAGCGTCGAGTAGGCATCGATGCGGGCGGTGGCCTCCTTCTCAGTCGGCGGCGCCATCGCGCAGACGATGCCATGTGTCTCCAGCTGCGCGACCACGTGGCCAACCGGCTCGGCGCCTAGCCCCCAGCGCTTACGGGTCTCCAAGGCAGCATCGCGGGGAGAACGATGAGCGTCAACGAACCCAACCCCGTCCGGTAAGACAAGCGGTGGGAACCGGACATGGGCCTCGAGTGCGAACGACAGCTCCCAGACCTGCTCAGCAAACGAAGTCGCCCGCGACCGCTGCTTGGCCGTCGTCGCACGCAGGCTCTCGAAGTAGGTTTCGCTGGTCTCTAGTCGCTGGAAAGGTCGACCTGGAGCGAAGAAGTCGACCGGTACGTCAAGCGCATCGGCGAGGCGCGCAATGGTGCTAGTCCTGGGGACGGAGATACCCGCCTCGTACTGTCCGATGGCGGCAGGCGAAACGTCGGTTGCTTCGGCCACTTCCTTCTTAGTCATCAGCGCCAGTTGACGGGCCTGACGAAGACGGTCGGGCTCGAAAGTAATGCTCGAGGCCACCGAGATCACTCCGGCACCGATGGGTGAGGACTGTCAGTCTGCTCGTCCTCGCCTGTAGCGGTGGACTCCTCCCTCACAACCTCAAGACGAGGTCTCGGCCTCGAGGCGGCATCGAACGATTCGCCGCCGACCGCCGTCAGCCCCGTACCGGGGCTGGACGCTGTCGTTAGCGACAGTTGCTCGCTGTCGAAGAAGTCGATGTATCCGTCTTCATCGAATGTACCGATGCCGACCTGGACAACCTGCGGGCCACTCTTCGGGCTGCACTGGTAGGCGGCGATCACCATCTTCGAGACAGCGTCTCCGAGGGAGGACCTTGCTGCCTCGGCGACCGCGCGAGATGCCTCGTCGAATGTGCCCAGCGTGGAGTCACTAAGGATGTCGAACAGACTCGGCGGCGGTGTGGGCAAGCCGTTCACGCTTGCCAGTTGATTCCGTAGTTCCGAGGTTCGGACACACATGCGGCCATTACGCTTGCCGGAATCCATGACCTTCACTGGCAGGATGGCGATTCCCTCCCAGATGACGAGTTCATACGGTGCGCCGCGCAGCGGAAGTGGGACAGCCCCGTCCAGGATGGGCAACAGGCGCACAACCACCTCCTTCGGCAGCGCGAGCCAGAAGGTGCTGCCATAGGCATGATTCGTCGGCAGGCGCGAGCCGATCTTGGCGTCCAACGATCGGGTGTGGGCTTCGCTGCCCGCAGCGATCAGCGCAGTCGCGACCGCCTGTGAGAGCTCTCCAAAGTAGCGCTCCATGAACCCTGCGCTCAGTGTCTCGGTCACAGCAGTCACGTCCTTGCTCGAGGTGAAGGTGGCTCGGTGGGTGGCAGCGTACACCAAACTTCAGTTCCGATGCGCCTGCGGTCAAAATAGCCATGTTCTGGACCAAGCCCCGATCAGGAGGGGACTAGTCGAGGGCAATCAGCCGTCACATGCCATGTGCCGTGTTGGTCTGAACGACGGCCTCATCGAGCGTCTCATGGCCGAGCCTGAGCCCCAGTTCGTGAAGCCAGGCGCTGACCCGAGGGCCGAACTTGGCGGTCACCGGCGACAAGGGCGGCTCTCCTTCGGCGGCGGGCACGACCGCGGCGAACCGGTCGAGCACGTCGATCATTTTCGCTGTGCGGGCGCCAGCCCCCTGCGAGCCGACAGAAGCGCGACGTCCTTGTTCGCATCGCTGGGGTGCAAGCCGCTGATTACGGCCTGCTGGGTCTCCGGTGACCAGTAGATGCGCAACTGCTGCCGGGCGCGAGTGATGGCTGTGTAGAAGATGTTGTGGGTGATGTCGTCCTCGTTCGCGCTGGTGATCACCACCTTCACCGAGTCGTACTCCAGGCCTTGAGCCTTGTGAATCCCCACGGCGTAGGCCACCTGAAAGGGAACGGTTGTGGTGTCGGTGTCGTCGTCCTCATCACTGATGTCGATGTCGTAGACGGAGAACCGCACGGTCGAGTCGGCAACCCAATGCAGGTCAAAGTAGCCCTCCACGTCGAGCTCAGTGACGGGTCGGTCAAGCCGGACATCGAACTGGATGCTGCCGTCGCGGGCTTCGATGGCGACGATGGTGCCCTTGAGGTTGTTGTAGATGAGCCCCCGGAAACGGCTCGTGTCCGCGAACAGCACCGGATCGCCGATCTTGTACGCGGCCGGACCCCAGGGGACGGCAGGGTTTGGGTTGCTGGCCTGGAGGAAGCGGTTGATGTTGTTGATGCCGTACAGGCCGTCGTAGTTGAGCGCGAGGATGATGTCGTCGGCGGCGTGCTGCGCGAACAGCGTGGCATCGAGG
The DNA here is from genome assembly GCF_001190945.1 of Luteipulveratus mongoliensis. Lineage (NCBI taxonomy): Bacteria > Bacillati > Actinomycetota > Actinomycetes > Micrococcales > Dermacoccaceae > Luteipulveratus > Luteipulveratus mongoliensis. Next base: position 5,050,336 of record NZ_CP011112.1, read on the forward strand.
ACGGTCGAGTAGCCGTTGCGGGCGATAGCCTCCGTGGTGCCCTCGTCAAAGGTGCGGACCTTGGTCCAGAGGTCGACCAACGCGGCACTGCTGGTGCGGTAGGGAGTGGTCAGCTCGAAGACGGACGCCGGCGCGATGTAGGACCGGATGACGTTGAACCAGTTGCCAAATCTGATGGACTCAATCTGGAAGACATCGCCCACGAGCACGAGCAACTTGAAGGTCGTGGTCTCCAAGATGGCCAGGAGGTCCGAGTTGCTAACCGTTGAGCACTCGTCGATGACCAGCAAGTCGTACTCACCGCTGGGACTGTGCTTGTGGCTGGCGACAGTTCGGTAGGTCGCATTCGGGGCCGACACGCGGCGCCGCAGGTTCTCGACTGCTGGGTGGGTGTTGGCGAGGAACAGCTTCTGATTGCCGGCGAAGTAGTTTGCGATGTGGTCGACCATGCGGGTCTTCCCCGTGCCCGCCGCGCCGTAGACGAGGGCGACGCGAGACTGGGCGAAAAGAGTGGTGACCGCTTCGCGCTTGGCGGGGTCATCCACGACGTGCGCAGTCGTATCAAGCCACTGCTCCACGGCCGCTGTGTAGCCGCTAACGCCTCCGGCCGCGCGCTCCTGCAACGTGGTCACGATGTCGTAGGTGTCGTCCTCGTACTCCTGGATGAAGACGTGGCGCTTGTCGAGGACAAGGCTCCTGCGGGCGCGGTGCTTGCAGTAGAGGGCCTGGTTGTAGGTGGTGATGAGGCCGCTCACGTCGCCCAGGTCCTCAAGTTCCGCAAGCGGCGTGTAGAGGATGCCCCGGTCCTCCACGTTGCGCTGCACGCGCCGCGCCAGGAACTCGTGGGTGCGCCCGGTGGGATCGAGGCTGTTGATGAGGTCCCAGAAGCGAGGGTTGTGGCCGCGGGGAGCGGTACAGAATGGCATGTCGTCAAAGGGGATGCACCCGTAGCTGAGGTTCAGGTTCGACAGGCGGTTGTTGGGCTCCCAGTGGTATTGCGCCTTGAGAACCTCGTTCCGCATCCGCAGGAGTAGGTAGCGGAGGACGTTGTGCCCCGGCCTCTTGGCCCGAATGATGCGCCGGGCCTCGTCCATGGCTGGGAAGACCTGCGGGTTGCGCGTCGTCGCGGTGCCCCGGGCCTTGAGGTCGTTGTAGCGCTCGGGGGTGGCGTCGATGAGGTCCAGCAGAGTCGAGCCCGCGGTGAGGCCACCCATCACGAATTTGTACTCCGCGGAGTCCGTGCGCACCTTCTTGGTCTCCTGCCCGACCAACCGGGCGAAGTGCTCCAGCTCGCAGGGGCGGATGGACACCTGCCACTTGCGGATGAGAGTGACGGGCATCTGTTGGCCGAAGACCTCGATGGTGGCCACTTGGAGCCCAAGGTTCGCGGAGTAGTTGTCGGCGATGTCGATGTCTGTAAAGCCGATGATGCGGTCAGCCTTGCTGACGCGGTTGACCGCCTTGTAGAACGTGACCTCGTAGTAGACCCGCCCGCGGGTGACGAAGGGACGGGTCTTGTGGATGTAGTAGCGATCCCACCGATCAGAGGTGGCTCGCCCCGGCTTATCGACCTCGACAGCAATCTTTTCGTGGTACTCGGCGAGCGCTGGGTCCTGATCGAGCGGGAATGCCTCGAGGTTGCTGAGAATGGCGACGCCGGCCCGGTCGTGAAGCAGCGTGCGTAGGCGCAGCATGTACTCGTAGTACCGGAGCATGAGGCGCTCGGAGGTGTCGCCGTCGAAGGTGTAGTGCGAGACGGACGGCTGGAGGAGGGCGTGGAACTTGGTGACGAAGTTGAGTCGCCCGTTGGCCTTCGTCCAGGTAAGTGCCGCCTCGATGGCGGCGTAGTCGTGCTCGGTGTCCCCGCTTCTGGTGTGCAGACGGACGGCGGCTCCCTCCACCAGGTTGCGCAACTGGCTGAGCACGTTCTGCGAGAGCAGGTCACGCTGGCTCGTTAGCGTGCCGATGTTGGTACAGATGGCGGAATCGGTGGCCGCGATGTGCTCCGCGACTGTGGCCATGTTGAACCTCCACGCGCGGTGATGGCCTCTAAGAGCGTCTGAATCGACCATAGCGGCGCCATCAACCAACCGACTTGGCATTCGCTTCGATTCAGGTGGCCCGCCTGATGGCCGTTGGGGCCGGCGGGCTTCTGCTGAGCAACCCGCATCGGTGAAGCACCGCTCGTCGGGAACGCCCATCCACAACCACGGCTTGCGGTTCGGCACGCATGGACGGCAGCGGATCGACATTTTCGAAGTCATGACTGGCCTACAGATAACAGCAACCGCGAGACCGGATGGAAGGTGGCGCTTCGCATCCGCGTCTGATGAGTTCGCGGTCACCATCTCCGAGGAACGGCTGTTGAACATCGTCCAGGACGGCCACGCAGACGACTCAGTCCCAGGGCCTATACATCCGAGCAGTTGTCTCCAGATGCCCGGTCAAGCCCAGCGGCACGAAGACGCGCGCTTACAGCAACACGGGTAACGCCGTATCGTTCGCCGATCGCTCGATACGTCCAACCGGCCCGGCGGAACCGCACCATCTCTTCGACCTGTTCACTCGAGAGCCGGGCTCGATGACGCTCCACGCCTCGCTCGGCCAAGTGGTCGTAGACCGCCGACTCGGAGATGCCGTACTGCCCCGCAAGGTCCGCTGACCTTGAGCCAGCCCGGTAGGCCTTCGCAAGGTCCTTGAGCCCCCGCTCCCCCAATCGACGTCGGACCGAGTGAACTCGCGGACTGGAGGCGGTCGGCTGTGCGCCGCGCACAGCCTCTTCACCTGCACGATCGCGGATGTGGGCGACCGCATCCTCCAGCCTCGCGTAGTTCGAGTAGCGTCCCAGCAGCTCCGCCAGACGAATTGCCCCGGGAGCTTGCGACCGGGGCTTTTCGTATGGGGTGGCGAGGGGATGCTGGGAGGAGCGACTCGGGAACGCGAGGCACGAGCGGGCCCGATCGTGACGGCTCCCACCGCCACCGCCAGACGAGAAGCCCCCGGGAGCCCGCTCCCGGGGGCTTTCGTGTGCCACGGGCCGGCGGCCGCGTTTGCTCGCGCAACCTGACTCGCTACCTCGCAGATGACCCTCCTCGAGGCGAGGCATCTGCGAGGTAGCGAGTCACCTTGCAATCGCAAACCATCACTTCCACGTCGCGCTGGTCGCCAGACCAGGAGTGGGCCTTGCGAGACGATCTCCCGTTTGGGTTAGCAGAATCATGCGGCGCTGGTAGGCCGTTTTCGAGATGCGCAGGAACACGATTCCAGCCGGTTATTCATACGAACGCCCGTACTCTGACGTACACATCGTTGCTGTCTCAATGGCTGGCCGGGGGCCGCCTACTCGACTGATATCAGCGTCAACCGGGGTTCAAACGTACTGGGGGTATTGGAATGATGAAGACGCAACGCAAGGTGCTGGTGGCGCTGACCTTGATGACGGCGGGTTTGCTGTCGGCCTGTTCGCCAGAGGATGGGTCAAGCGCGGTCAAAACGGTAACCGCAACAGTGTCTGCCGCGCCGACGTCCGCTGAAGAGTCACGTCCGGCCCCGACAGCCAGCCCCGCAGGTGCCGCTCCTACGAGTGAGGCACCGACCGTCTCGTTCTCGATGCCCAACGAAGTCGGGAAGGGCCTCCAAGAGGCGCAAGACGACGTCCAAGCCAAATCGGGTAATCCGCTGTTCGTGACCGGATCCGACGATGCAACTGGCGCCGGGCGAGCGCAGGTCCTCGACCGGAACTGGAAGGTCTGCAGCCAGAGCGTCGCACCCGGCACAGCAATCAACGAGGACACACGCATTTCGTTCGGAGCCGTAAAGCTCACTGAGAACTGCCCGTCCTGACGTTCTTGGTCAGAACTTAGACCGGGCGAATTTGAAGAAGGATCTCGCCTGGATGTCGATCTTCAATCCGCTTCGGGCGCACGGAGTGTGCGATTGGCTGTGAGGCCGTACCCTCGAACCGTGATCGCCCCGACCTGCGCCGCTTCCGAGCTGCCCGCTGTCATCTTCGGCGACCACTCGTACCGATCGGATCTCTACCAGTAGCGCGAGCGCGTCTTCCGCCTCCTCGCTACTACTCCCGATCGGATCCCCTCATGAACGACCCATTGCTGCACCCTGCCCTGCCCGCGCCCGGCATCGACTGGACCGCCGACCACATGCCGTTGATCCACGCGGCATTCGACGAGATCGGCGACGTGTTCGCCGGCCTGCGCATCGCGATGTGCCTGCACATCGAACCCAAGACCGCCGTGCTGTGCCGACTCCTCGTGGAGCACGGCGCAACGGTCGCGCTGACCGGCTCACCCGGTACGACCCGCCCGGAGACCGCGGAGGCCCTGGCTGCGGACGGCGTACTCGTCCATGCCGACGCCGCGGACAAGGCTCCTCGTATCGACGACGTCCTCGCCATCGACCCGCACCTGCTCCTCGACAACGGCGCCGATCTGACTCTCGGGCTGCTCGGCCGGCCGCGCAGCCCGCACTTCCTCGGCGGCACCGAGGAGACGACGACCGGCGCGATGCTGCTGCGTGCGCACGAACAGCAGCCGGACTTCCCCGTCGTGGTGATCAACGACAGCGAGCTCAAGCTGATGGTCGAAAACCGTTTCGGCGTAGGCCAATCCGTCGTCCAGGGCTTCATGAACGCCACCAACCTGATGGTGCCCGGCACCCTCGCGACGGTCGTCGGCTACGGCCCGTGCGGCCGCGGTGTCGCCCAGACACTGCGCCAGCTCGGCGCCCTCGTCACCGTCGTCGACACCGACCCCTACCGCACGCTCGAAGCTCTGATGGAGGGCTTCGCCGTTGCGCCGCTGGCCGACGCGCTGCCGCAGACGCGGCTGCTCTTCCTCGCGACCGGTGCACCCGGCGTCGTCGGGCCCGACGAGGTCACGCTGCTCCGCGATGGCGTCATTGTCGCCGGCGTCAGCCATCACGCCTGGGAGCTCGACCTCGCCCTCCTCGGGCCGGTCATCGGAGCCGCGAGCTACTACCGCGTCCACCAGCAAGAGGATGGCCGCCGGATCTCTGTCCTCGCCGAGAACCGGATGCTCAACCTGGTTGCTGCCATCGGCAACCCGATCGAGGCGATGGACCTCGGGTTCACCCTCCAGGCGCGCTCGCTGGCAGCCGTGGCCGCCGGCGGTCTCGAACCGGGCGTACAGCCAGTGCCGTCCGAGCTGGACCGCTCCATCGCACGCGCCTTCGTCACGGCCCGGACGGGAGTCGTGGCATGAACCGCCTCCCGCTCGTCGAGCTGCACCGCCACCTCGAGGGCTCGGTCCGGACCAGCACCATCCTGGAGATCGCCCGACGCGAGGGCCATCACCTCGCAGCCGCGCCGCGTCCCCGCGACCTCCTCGTCGCCGACGACAGCCTCGACGGGCTGCTGCCCTACCTCGACCGCGTCGATGTTGCCGCGAGCGCGTTCACCCGCGAGGACGACTGGGTGCGCGCGGCCCGCGAAGTCGTGCTCGACGCGTACGACGAGGGTCTCGATGTCCTCGAGCTGCGGTTCAGCCCGTGGTTCGTCAGCTCACAGACGGCACTCGCGCCCGAGGCCGTCGTCGACGCGGTGACCGAGGGCGTACGCCTGGCGCTCGACGTCGTCGAGCTGCGGGTCGGCTTGGTCGGGATCATGCTCCGCGACCTCGGCCCGGACGCCGCCCTGTCCCAGCTCGCCACGATCCTCAGCCGCCGGGACCAGTTCTGCGCCATCGACATCGCGGGGAACGAGGCCGGCTTCGCGGCAGAGCTGTTCGCGCCGGCGTACGCGACGGCGCGCGAGGAAGGTCTCCACCTCACCGCCCACGCCGGCGAGGGCGCCGGACCCGAGTCGGTCTGGGCGGCCATCAAGCACCTTGGCGTCGAGCGGGTCGGCCACGGTGTCCGCGCGGTCGAGGACCCCAGACTGATGGACCACCTTGCTGAGCACGGCATCGCGCTCGAGCTCTGCTTCACGAGCAACGTGCAGACCCGGGCAGCGGCGAGCTTCGAGACCCATCCGGTCAAGGTCCTGCACGAGCGCGGCGTCCCGGTCACTCTCAACACGGACAACCCGCGCGTGAGCGGCGTGACCCTCGCCCAGGAGCACGAAACCGCCCGGCTGCGCGCCGGACTCAGCGATGACCAGCTCGCGGCGATAGCCCACCAAGCGCTCGTGTCGACGTTCGTCCCACCGGCGTCAGCAGTGGCTGGTTAACGGACCGCGCAGTCGCCGATCGCCTGATCCAGGATCGCCAAGCCGAGGGCGAGCTCGTCCTCGGTCGCCGTCAGTGGCGGGGCGATCCGGAAGACGCCACCCATGCCAGGCAGCTGCACGATGTTCATGTGCAGGCCGAGCTCGAGGCAGCGTTTGGTGACCCGAGTGCCCAGCTCGTCGGAGCTCTGCTTCGTCTCGTGGTCCACGACGAGCTCGAGCCCGGCGAGCAGGCCCCGGCCGCGGATGTCGCCGACCACGGAGTGCCGCCCGGCGATGTCGATCAGACCCTTGCGGAGGTAGTCGCCGAGTGACCGGGCACGCGCGTCGAGCTCCTCGTCGATGAGCACGTCGAGGACGGTGTTGCCGACCGCGGCGGGCAGCGGGTCGGCCACGTGCGTAGTGAAGAACAGGAAACCGCGGTCGTACGCCTCCTGCTCGATCTCGGGACTCGTCACCACGGCCGCGAGCGGGAGTCCCGCACCGAGGGTCTTGGACAGCGTGAGGATGTCGGGGACGACGCCGTCGCGCTCGAAGGCGTACCAGGTCCCGGTGCGGCACAGACCGGTCTGGGCCTCGTCGAGGATGAGCAGCATGCCGCGCTCGCGGCACTTGTCCTGCAGCGCAGAGAAGTAGCCGAGCGGCGGCTCGATCACACCGCCCGAGCTGAGAATCGGCTCGACGAGGCACGCGGCCAGGCTGCCGGTCGACTGGGCGTCGATCAGGTCGAAGGCGAAGTCGAGCTGCCGTTTCCAGTCCAGCGAGCCGTCCACGTTGGTGAAGTCCGGCCGGTAGGGGTTGGGCACCGGGATGGCGAAGTTGCCGGGCGCGGACGGACCGTAGCCCTTGCGACCCGCGCTGTAGGTCGCGGATGCGGCGGCCTGGGTCATGCCGTGCCATGAGCGGGCGAACGACACGATCTCGTGCTTGCCGGTGACCAGCTTGGCCATCCGGATGGCCGCCTCGTTCGACTCCGCGCCGGTGGTCAGCAGCAGGACCTTCTCCAGCGGTTCGGGCAGCGTCTCGGCCAGGCGGCGCGCGAGGTCCACGACCGGGCGGCTGAGCATGCCGCTGTAAAGGTGGTCGAGCGTGGCGATCTGTCGCTGGACGGTCTCGACGATCCGCGGGTGGGAGTGGCCGAGGATCGCGCTCATCTGGCCAGACGTGAAGTCGAGGATCTTTCGGCCGTCCGCGGCGAACACGAAGCTCCCGGCGGCGCGATCGATGATCTCGGGGGTGAACGCGGATCCGTAGCGCACGAGATGCCGCTCGGCATCGGTCCAGAAGGCGTTCGCGAGGTCAGGCATGTCCTCGACCGTAGGCAGCCGCCGAGCAACACGTCCATCTCGCATTTCCGGCTGTCCTGTTCGGTAGATCCGTACAAGAATCCAGTGCGTGATGAACCCGTGGAGGCTCAAGCTGCTGAGCCAGCTGGACACGCTCGGCACCATCCGCGCCGTGGCCCAGGCTGCCAATCTGAGCCCGTCGAGCGTGTCCCAGCAGCTTGCCGTGCTCGAGACCGAGACGCGCACCCAGCTCCTGGAGCGCACGGGGCGCCGGGTGCGGCTGACCTCGGCCGGTCTGATCCTGGCCCGGCGGGCGCGCTCCATCCTCGATCACATGGACAGCGTCGAGACGGAGCTGCGCGGCTTCGGCGACGAACCCTCAGGGCTGGTACGGCTGGGGGCGTTCCAGAGCGCGATCCACACCTTGGCCGTGCCAGCGGTGACCCGGCTGGCGCGCGCGTACCCGCATCTGGACGTCGAGATCCTCGAGCTGGAGCCGCACGCGAGCATGCCGGCGTTGCGGGTCGGCGACGCAGACATCGTCATCACCACCACGGACTTCGACGAACAGCCCCTGGGGCCGGACCTCGACCTGGTCCCGCTGGCCACCGACGAGATCCTCCTCGTCCTGCCGCCCGGGCACCCGGCCGGGCGCGGTCCGGTCAACCTGGCGGCCTTCGCCGACGAGCCATGGGCGTTCGACATCGCGCAGTCGTACATGGCCAACCTCGCGCTGCGGCTGTGCCGGCAGGCGCGGTTCGAACCGCGTGTCGTGTGCCGCTTCAGCAACTACATGATGGCGCTGCAGCACGTCGAGGCCGGGCTGTCCATCGCGCTGCTGCCTGCCCTGGCGGTCGACCACCGTCGCTACGACGTGACGACCAGGCAGCTGGCCACTCCGGAGATCCGCACCATCACCGCGGCCATCCGTCGCGGCGCGCCACCCCGCGCAGCAGTGCGCGTCGTCCTCGACTCGCTTCGACGCGATCCGACCGTGCCACTGCCTACTCCGTGAGGGTCGTCCAGCGGGTCACGCTGTCTGCCGTCCCAGCGCGATGGTGACGGCCAGATCGCAGAGCTGATCCATCACCCTCTCGGGATCGCCGTCGTGCCGGAGGCTCCAGTCGTGGACAACGACGTTGGCCGCCCCGATCACGGCGAGAGCGACGAATCGGTAGTCCTGGCGCGGCAATTCACCGGACTCGACTGCGTCGGCGGTCTCACGCTCGAAGGTCTCGACGATCCCAGCCCGGAACGACAGGCGTAGCTCCTCCACCCGAGGGCTCACCCCGACGACGGCGACGAAGGCGACGTTGGCGACGCGCGGATCCTGCAGCGGGTTGGCCAGGTAGGCGCGGATGGCCGCCGGGATCCGCTCAAGGGCCGGCGCGCCCTGCGTGCTGGCAAGCGACTCGCCGACATTGATCAGCGACTCGGTCGTCAGCCGCGTGTAGAGGTCGATCAGGAGATCTTCCTTGCCGGGGTACTGCTCGTAGAAGTGGCGGGTCGAGACGTTCGACAGCGCGCAGAGCCGGCTGATCGTGGTGGGGGCGTAGCCGTCCTGGGAGAAGAGCTCTATCGCCGCGGCATGCAGGCGTTCGCGCCGCTCCGTCGAGCGCTCGTCGGCCGTACGACCGGCGTACCGACGCTCAGTCATCAGCACCCCTTGTCCTTGGGAGTGACCCACTGTACGGTCAGTCAGGATCCTATCTAAAACGATGGATTTTCTCTTTAGGTGGTCCGATGCCTCACCTCCTCCGCGGCGTCCGCGTGCTGCAGTCCGCCGGTCTGATCGAGATGGGTCGACCGCGCCAGCTGTTGTACGCCTCCCGAGCCACTCGCTCGCTCGGCGCCATCGCCGGTGCGTGCGCCGCGTCAGCGCGACGAGACCCCGACCGGGCGGCGATCATCGACGACGAGGGCGCGACGACGTACGCCGAGCTCGATGCCCGTACGACCGCCCTGGCCCGTGCCTGGCTGGCCAACGGACTCAGCATCGAGACCACGGTCGGCGTGCTGTGCCGAGATCACCGCCAGGCCGTCGAAGCGATGGTCGCGGTCGGCAAGCTCGGTGGGCGGCTGGTCCTGCTCAACACCGGCTTCAGCGGGCCCCAGCTGGCCGATGTGGCCCGGCGCGAGGGGGTCGATGTGCTGGTGGCCGACGCCGACCTCGCCCCGCAGCTCGATGGTCTCGAGAGGCATATTCCGACGTATGTCGCATACGGCGAGGTCGACGGCATGCCCTCGACGTGCGACCTGATCGAACGCGAATCTCTTTGCGATGCAGTCGAATCCGTCCCGTGGCCGAAGACCAACCGTGGCTTCGTCCTGCTCACCGGTGGCACGACCGGTACGCCCAAGGGCGCCCCGCGTACGGTCCGGTCGCCTCTCGTTGCGGCGCAGTTTCTCGAGCGGATCCCGATGCGTCGAGGTGACGTCGTCCTCGTCGCCGCCCCGATCTTCCACGGCACGGGCATGTCGCAGTTCACCATCGCGTTCGCGCTGGGCTGCACGGTCGTTCTGCGCCGCCGGTTCGATGCGGCGGGCACCATGCGCGCGATGCGTGCGCACCAGGTCACGATGCTGGTCGCGGTGCCGACGATGCTGCAGCGGATCGTGGCCTTCGAGGAGGGGCAGCTGCGCAGGGCGCTCCCGAGTCTGCGCGTCATTCTCAGCGCCGGGGCGCCGCTTACAGCCGGCCTCGGCGAACGGGTGGTCGAGCGGTTCGGGCCGGTGCTGCACAACCTCTACGGGTGTACCGAGGTGGCACTCGCCACGATCGCAACCGCAGAGGACTGGACGGCCGCTCCCGGGACGGTCGGCCGCCCACCGACCGGCGTAGTCGTACGGATCGTCGATGACCAGGACCAGGTCATCACGCGGCCCGACGTCTCCGGCCGGATCTTCGTCGGCAACCCGCTGGCGTTCGACGGCTACAGCGGAGGCGGCACCAAGCCGCAGCTCGAAGGGCTGCTCGGGACGGGCGACCTGGGGCACTGGGATGCCGATGGTCGGCTGTTCGTCGACGGTCGGGACGACGACATGATCGTGTCGGGCGGCGAGAACGTCTTCGCCGGTGAGATCGACGACCTGGTGTCAGCGATGCCGGGCGTGGTCGAGGTCGCCACGATCGGGGTCCCGGACGAGGAGTTCGGCCAACGACTCCGGGTCTACCTGGTCCGCGAGGACGACCATCCGACGGAGGACGAAGTCAAGGAAGCCGTACGCGTTCGGCTCGCCAGGTTCAAGGTCCCGCGGGAGGTCATGGTCGTTGATGACATCCCCTATACCGCCACTGGCAAGGTCGCGCGCGGGATGCTGATCAAGCAGGCCGTCCGCAGCCACCGTTCGACCGAGGAGTGAGCCCGAGCCTCCCCGCTCAGGCCCGAACGATTGGAGTAGAGATGATCCACCGCACAAGGCCATCGAGCCGGCTCTTGCTGGTGCTCCTGGTGATCGCGTCGTTCGCGGCTGCCCTCGCCCTCTCGCCATCCCCTGCCCAGGCCGCCTCATCCAGTACGCCTGCTGCCGCTGATCCCCCGCTGGTGCCGCCGAAGGACGACCCGTTCTACCAACCGCCTTCCGGCTACGAGCAGCGCGAGCCCGGAACGGTCCTGCGCAAGCGCGAGATCAGCGCGTACACGTACGGCATCAAGGTGCCGGCGAAGGCGTACCAGATCCTGGTGCGCAGCACCGATGCTCACGGCAAGGCGATCGCCAACGTGAGCACCGTGTTCGTCCCGTTGACTCCCCCGATCGGCCAACGCAATCTGCTGTCGTTCCAGATCGCGACGGACAGCCTTGGTACGCAATGCAATCCGTCGTACCGACTCCGTCAGGGGCTGGAGAAGGAAGTCACGGGAATCTACACCGCGCTCAGCGCAGGCTGGGCTGCGGTCATCACGGACTACCAGGGCCCGAAGATGGCCTGGACTGCTGGCAGGGTCGCCGGCCATTCGGTACTCGACGGCATCCGCGGCACGCTCCGGCTGCCCGAGGCCGGCCTCACACCCACGACTCCCGTTGGTGCGTGGGGATACTCGGGCGGCGGCCAGGCGACAGCGTGGGCTGCCCAGCTGCACCCGACGTACGCGCCCGAGCTGAACGTGAAGGGCTTCGCAGCCGGAGCCTTCCCAGGCGACATCAAGCTGACGCTCAAGGGTCTGGACGGTGGCCCGTTCGCCGGCTTCGTGGTCGGCGGCGGCTTCGGCCTCATCCGCGAATACCCAGCACTGCAAGGCCTGTTGAGCGACGCCGGCCGCAAGGAGGCCGCGCGTGTCGGCGACCTCTGCCAGATCGCCCTGGTCGCGTCGAACCCGTTCGCCAAGCTCAGCCCGCTCCTGACCGTCGACCCGTACACCGACCCCACGACCAACGCAGTCTTCGCGGACAACCGCATCGGTGGCCAGGCTCCGACGGCACCGGTGCTCATCCAGCAGTCCGCGCTCGACGAGATCATCCGCCCCGAGTTCAACCAGGGCTCCTACCGCGACTGGTGCGCCGGCGGCGCGACGGTCGAGTACCGGTTGACCTACGTGCCCGGACACGTCGGGTACGCCCTCGGCAGCATCCCGGGTGCGTTCGCCTGGCTGACCGATCGGTTCGCGGGCAAGCCGGCCAAAAGCACCTGCGGCTGAGCGGTGCGCGCGACGATGACTGCATGACCACCGAAGACGGCCCGGTTCGCCAGATGCGCGTCGTCGTGGAGGCCGCTGACTACGACGAGGCGGTCGCGTTCTACCGCGACGTCCTCGGTTCCGTCGAGGAGCTGCAGATCCACGGCGACGACGGCGAGAAGGTCACCATCCTCGACGTGGGGCGAGCAACGCTCGAGATCTCCAACCCGGCTCAGGTCGACATGATCGACCGCGTCGAGGTCGGCCACCGGGTGAGCCCGCACATCAGGGTCGCCTTCGAGGTCGGCGACGCTACGGAGGCGACCGATCGGCTGGTCCGGGCCGGCGCCGTGCTTGTCGCACCTCCGACGCGCACGCCATGGAACTCCGTCAACGCGCGGTTGAACGGCCCGGCCGGGCTCCAGCTCACGCTGTTCGAGGAGCCGACCACACGGTCATCCTGAGCGATCGTGCCTACGCACCGGACAGGTAGCGGACCGTCGGGTGTGGGTGCATGAGGAAGTCGTGGTGGCTGATGTTCCACGCGTAAGCCCCCGCCATCGACAGCACGACGCGATCCCCCAGCCCGGCGCCCTGTAGCGGCGCATGACGGGAGAGCACATCCTTCGGCGTACACAGCTGACCGACGAGCTGTGCTGTCTGCCCGTGGACCCGTGGCTCCGTCGATCCCGACATGGGTACGACCTGTGCCGGCTGGTCATGGCCCCGGGCTGCGGGAGTGCGCAGATGGTGCGTGCCCCCGCGCACGATCACGAACTCCTCGCCATGACTCTCCTTCACGTCGAGGACCTCGGTCACGTAGTGCCCGCACGGCGCGGTGATCGCCCGCCCGGGCTCGATCCGCAAGATGCGCTCCCCGACCTGCAGCTGGCCGATGCGGGACGCCCAGTCCGCCCAGTCGAAGCCGCCATCCACGCTGGCGTAGTCAACGGCCATGCCGCCGCCGAGGTTGACCTCGCCCGGAGCCAGCCGGAAGTCTCGCTCCAGCTGGGCAACAGTCCGTATAGCGGATGCGGCAACAGCGGCGTGCCCTGCCGGGTCCAGGCCAGAGGCGACGTGGAAGTGAAATCCCTTCAGCCGCAACGAAGTCAGCCCCGAGAGCCGTGCCAGACAGCGCTCGACGTCAGGCAGCTCCATCCCGAACGGCGTCGCTCGCCCACCCATCGCGAGCGGCAAGGCGTCGAGCCCCGTGGGCGCCTCTGGAGGATTGATCCGAAGCAGCACATCGACGACCCGCCCCTCCGTATCGGCGACCTCGGCCAGGCGCCCCAGCTCAGTGACGCTCTCGACATGAACGCGATGTGCACCGAGCCGCACCGCCGTCGTGAGGTCGTCCTTCGACTTGCCGGGCCCGCCGACCGCCAGCCGACCGTGCGGCACGACCTGCGCGACGTGCGCCGTCTCACCAGCGGACGAGGTCTCGAAGCCGTCGACGTGATCGGCCAGGGTCCGGAGCAGCTCGGCGTCAGGGTTGGCCTTGGCGGCGTAGTAGAGCTCGACGCCAGGTGGCAGGGTCCGCCTCACCTGCTCGGCCCGAGCCCGCAATCCGTCCAGATCGTAGATGTAGCAAGGTAATTCGCCTTCGTCGATAGCAGCGGCGAGGTCGAGGACCGCACTCACGCCGACACCATGGCGCGAGACGCGTGGTGCGCCGCCAAGGGCATGACGACCGGCACATAGTCCGCTGCACGGTCCGCTCGCCGACGCCAACGGACCAGCAGGTTGGACTTCGCCGGCACGGATGCGCCATCGAGCAGCGCACGGATCTCATGGCTTCCTGACCCGGAGGCGCACCGGCCGAGCTCTTCGCGCACCTGCGCCCACAGCGCGCCCTCGTCGCAGCCGAGATCCGCGAGCGCGCCGACGAACTCGGACAGGTTGTTCACCATCAGGCAGTACGCGACGCGCTGCCAACCCGCGCGGTCGTCGTACACGAGCCTGGACGCCGTCACCGGGTCGACCGACTGCAGCCGATCACGCCAGCGCGGCAGGAGCTTGACGCCTTCGAGGTCTCGCAGGAAGACCTGGACGGGCATGCCGTCAGCGGCCACACCGACGACGACGTTCTGCAGGTGCGGCTCGGTGACGATGCCGTGAGCGGTGTAGGCCTCGATCACATAGGGCACGAGCAGGCGAAGGTAGCGCTCCCACCACTCGTGACCGCGCTGCGCATCCGTGACGGCGGCCAGCTGTCCGGCCGGTCCGGTGTGCTCGGCCGCGAGAGTGGCCGCCACGAGCGGCGTCACGCCGGGCTCCAGCACGTCGTCCAGACCCTCTCGTACGATCAGCCCCAGGTCGGCGATCACCCCAGGGTCGTCATCGAACTGCGCACTGCGCCAACCGGTTTCGCGCAGGAAGTGGACCCCCGACGGTCCAAGATCGGCCAACGTGTCGCCGATCAGCTCATCGAGGTGCATGGCGCCGGTGAGCTCGTACGGCGCATGCCGTCGGACACAGTTGGTGATGCGCACTCCGAGACTGAACTTCACGAAGTGCTGGGGACCCAGCAGAGTGCGTACGGAGCTGGTCGGATCGTGATCGGCCGGCCCCTGACCGAGATCGCGAATAGCACGGGAGCGCAACAGGTCTCGCACGTGAGGCGAGTGCCGGATCCGTTGCCACTGCCAGGGATGCACCGGATGCGCCACGCGTCCGTGGCCCGGATCGGGACCACCGGCGAGTGCCGAACGACTGACCTGCGCGCCACCACGCGCGTCCGCGCCGATGGCTGCCTCAGCGGGAATCGCCAGCCAACGCAGGCCGATGCGCGGTGCCGCCTCGGGCGCGAACCTGGCCCAGCTCTCCTCGTCCTCATCCCGTGACTTCGGCGTCGGGTGCCAACGGTGCCCGGCCCAGAGTGCCTGCTCGGACGCCAGGTACGCCTGGCGTACGGTCACCGCCGGCCGGCGCACACGGTCGATGACCGCTCGGTGCGCACGCGTGCTGCCGAGGACAGACTCTCGCAGCTGCTCCGCGAACTCCGAATTTCGGACGCCCGTCACGACCGTCAGCTCCGCGGCGACCAGCTCGCCAAGACCCGCTGCGTCGACGGCCGACCAGCGCCGCGCGTCGACACGTTCGACGGGGCCGATGAAACGGTGGTTGTCCGTGTGGCTGCGACGGGCCAGCCGAACGCGCAGGCGTTGGCCGGTGCGAGGTAGACAGACCAGCAGGTGCTCGGACGTGAGGTCGACCTGATGGTCCGGCGCGGCCACCTCGCGCACGAAGGTCCGCAGCAGAGTCTGCGCCGCCACATCGTCGATCACCACGTCGGTCAGAGCGGTCATGGGTGCTCCAAATCGTGGACAACGGGTTGCGGTGACACGTGAACAGCGTTGCGAACAATGACGATTGCGATCACTGTGTCGCGGCGGCTTAGGCCATCCTTACACCGTACGCAGGTAGTTGGGCCCGTCGACGTAGCACTTGTTGATGTCACTCGCGCCCGAGCGCTCCTTGCTCAGCAGAGTGCCCGCCGTCACCATCGCCTTGACCGGCCATCGCCGTGCGTCGAGGACGTCGCGCCGCAGCTCCTGGGCGATGTCGGGATCGTCCACCACGTCGATCGCTCCGCTCAGCGCGTCTCGCACCGTCCGCAGCAGCTGCACGCGGTCGGCGACACCGGCGTCGGCCAGCGCGACGGCCAGCTGACCAGCGACCAGATGGACGCTGATCGTGACGAACAGATCCCGCAGCGGGCCCGCTCGGTCGACCACGATGCGCCCGTCGTCGAAGTCGTCGACGCAACCCTGCAGTGCCACCGGGAGCCGGCCGGGCAGCACCCTGAGCCCGTCGTTGTCCTTCAGCAGCAGTCGCATCGGCTGGCCCTGCGATGTCACCAGCGCGATGTTCTGCTGATGGGCCTCCAAGGCGACGCCGCGCTCGTACAGCCAGGTGGCCAGTCCCACGACCAGGCCGCAGACCCTCGCGAAGACCTCGTGAGCCGTACAGCCCAGCTCACGCGCGAGCCCCTCCACGACCAGCTCACTGTCGAACCGGGAGGCAGGAAGGGCAGCGAGGGGCGTGACGGTCGTACCAGTTGGAACATCCGGGAGGCGACGAATCAAGACCGCCGCGTCCGCCCGACCCAGATGCGCGTACGTCTGCTCGTCGGCGTGCAGGATCAGCGAGCTCCACCGCGGGTCGTCGGCGACCAGCGCGCGGACGAGTCGCTCCCCCACCGCGCCGTCGACCAGGCTGCCCGGCTTGATCGACCGCACGTTGCGCGCTCCGAGTGACGCCGTGGGCAGCGGCAGCTTGAGCGCGTAGCGCGGGTCAGCACAGACGGACACGGTCCGCATCGACAGCGTCGCCACCACCTCCACCTCCTCTGCGGGGAGCAGCGATCCCGCGAGATCCCCCAACCGAGGCGCCATCAGCGGATGAACAGGCAGGTGCAGATGCCCCGGATCGCTCGACGGCCACCACGTGGGCACATCCTTCAGAGTCCCCTGCACGTCGCCCGCAGGGACCCGCAGCCACCGCAGCGCAAACCGGGCGAGCGACTCCGGCCCGTAGCGGTCGACCTCGTCTGCAGACAGGCCGAGCCTGGCGGTCCCGGTCGGATAGACCGGGTGCCCGAGATGAGCTGCGGCCGACTCGAGTGGGAGCGTGGCGGCGTACGGATCGGTGTCGTACGCCGGCCGCTCGCCTCGGGTGCGCGCGACCGAGCGGCGTGCCGGGAGCGCTTCGTCGGCCGTGAGCGCGGCGGCACACTCCTGCCGCCAGCTGGCGAAGCCCTCGGCATCGACCGGGTCGACCAGCCGCTCCAAGCGACCCAGCACCGCGTCCAGTCCGGAGACCGTCACCCCCGCGTCGGCAAGGACGGGCTCGACCACCGTCCAGTCGCTCACGCAGCCGGGCCGAACTCGTACGGCCAGGTCGCCTCTCGGCGCGTGCAACCAGTGGCCATCGATCAGCCTGCCCTCGGTGCGCCAGCCCCACACGTCCTCGCGCAGCACGGCGTCGAGCAGACGGTGCACCAGGGCGCTCTCCGCCGACGTCATGCTCAGGCGATCCGCCACTCGTTGTCCGCGACGAAGCCGGCCACCACGGCATCGACACGCGCCTGGTCGAGTCCACGCGCGCGTACGACACCCAGGAAGTCCCGGTTGGTCATGGTGACGTTGGCCGTGACACCCAGCTCGCGCAGCGGCCGGTAGGCGAGGGTGACGCCGTCCTCGACACGATCCACCGACCCGGGAGCGCGCACCAAGGTGCCGGACCGTCGGGCACACAGGTACTCCAGCCGGGCTCGGCCGTCGGTCCGTGTCGGGAGTGCCTCTGGCAGGGCCTCACCACAGTGCACGCCCAGCGCGAGATCGAAGATCGGCACATCGATCAGGTCGGGCAGCATCAGGTCACACTGGTCGCCGATGGCCCGGTAGTTGACCTCGATCAGCCGCGCGCGCCCCTCGTGCACCACGAACTCCGTGTGACAGATCCCGAATCCGACGCCGAGCGCATCGAGCGCCGTGAGGACCTGCGCGACCACCTCCGGGTCGGGCGCGGGGTCGAAGTGCATCCGCTCCTCGATGAAGTACGGCAGCTTGCCGAGCTCGGTGCAGAATCCGCCGAGGACGTGCCTGCGCTCCCCATCGCCCAGCGTCTCCAGCGTGCGCAGCTCACCCGGCAGGAACTCCTCGACGACGAGCACCGCACCAGGCCGCCGCCGTCGGATGCTGCTGACACAGGTCGCCAGCGCTCGCTCGTCGGAGCAGAGCTCGACGTCCTCGCTGGCCACACCCTCGCGCGGCTTGACCACGACGGGAAACGGCATGGGCGACAAGGGAATTGGATCATCGGGGCGCAGCTGCAGCGACCACACCTTGTCAACGCCCGCGGCGGCCAGGTGCTCCCGCATGAGCGCCTTGTTCTTGACTCGCCACGCCACCCGCCAGTCCTTCCCGGGCAGCCCGAGGAAGTCGGCGACGAGCGCCGTCTGCATCTGTAGGTGGTCGCTGCCCGAGAAGACGGCGGCCACACGCTGACCGGCCAGCGCCGTGAGCGCTTCACGATGGTCCTCGACCCGGCACTCCACGACCGTGACGTGCTCCGCAAGCGGTGTGCCGGCGTACGCCGCCCGGTGCACCTCGGGGTAGGCGGTCAGCAGGATCACCTGGGCTCCGCGACGGACGGCTGCGGGGAGGAACCCTTCAGTGTTGGAGTCGGTCGGCGTGGTGGCGAGGACGGCTATCTGCGCGCTCACCGGGGGTCATCCACGCCTCGAAGAATGCATGCGCTCCAGCGTACGGTCGCGCCGGGCGCGACGGCCCGCGGGACAGTCGACGGCGTGTCAGGAGGCCGCGTGTCAGGAGGCCGGGCAGGCCGGCGTCTTCGCGAGTGCGTCCGCCGCAGCGTCGTACGCCTTGAGCTGCGGCGTAGCGCCCTTGACCATCCCTTGCCACATACCCATGTAGTCACCGAAGGCGGCGCCCGCCTCGTCGTGCGGCTTGGTCTTCATCATCTGCTGATGGTGCTCCCACGATGCGGTGATGGGGCGGGCCGCGCGAGCGACGTCGGCGAGGGCATTGGCGCGCTTCGCGCAGGCCGCGGCCGGTGCGGCGTTTCGAGCCACGCTGACCTGACCCATCCGTTCACAGGCGCCGGCCTTGGGTTGATAGGCCGCGTCCGCCTTGCCGAAGTTGGCGACATCGGACGGACCGAACTTCTTGCTCGCCGCCCAGCGCGCCTTGGACTCCTTCACGTCGATCTTGCCGGCGTCGACCAGCACCTGGGCCTGGGTGTGCGTACGCCAGTGCGTGGCCGACGAGGCTCCAGCGCTCGCCACCGCCTCACCCGCTCGGACCTCGTCCCGGCAGGCCGAGAGTGCGCCGTCCCCCGTGGATGCCTGCTGGTTGCCTGGCACTGCTCCGGCCGCCGAACGCGACGAGGCGACGACGGCCCCCGGTTGACGCGCTCCCTCAACAGGCGCGCCACCGGGGCCCGTCACCGCCCACGCCCCGACCCCGCCTGCGACGAGCGCCGTGGCCAGTGCGACCACCCACAGCACTCGCACGGACACACCCCGTCCCGCTGTATGCCTCCCCGTCATGACTTGACCATGACACGATCTTTACGTTTTCGTGGCCAAACTTGTGATAATGCAAACTCACTTAGGAACGACGTGGACCAGCGCTGCAGTCGCGGTCAGGACGCCGACAGCGAGCGCGAACTCGGCACCGATGGCGACGGCGAAGGCCTGCACGCTCTCGGGAGGCGTTGCGTCATCGATGTCCGTCACCTTGCGCTTTCCGATGCGCGCGGCGTAGCTGCGGCCGATGTTGCCGAGCAGCAGCATCACGGCGAAGACGACGATCTTGATCATCAGCACGGTGCCGTACGAGCTGTCCACCAACTCGCTGACGCCGCCGGCCACGACCAGGGCGTGCAGGACTCCGGTGACGGTCAGCGTGATGACGCTGACGATGGCGACGATCGAGAACCTCGGCAGGACGCCATGCAGCACCTCGAGCGACGTGCTCGGGATGAGCACGGCTGCCAGAGCCAGCAGTCCGCCGAGCCACGCAGCCGTCGCGTAGAGGTGGTAGGTGGTCGCGATGACCTTGACGGGCGCCCACACACCGCCCCAGGCATCGGAACCGAGAACATAGGTCTCCACGATGAGGAACTGCCACGCGCTGATGAGCAGTCGGTGATGCCGACTGGAGTTGAGGACGTCGACGATGAAGGCGTAACCGATAGCGACCAGGGCCATCCGCGTGAGCGCACACGCTCCCTCGCGCCCCCCGTAGCTCGCCCACCCCGAGGTGGCGACGAGGACCGGGATCACGGCCGACGAGACGAAGGTCAGCACCGCACCGATCTGGAGCAACCGGTAGAACACCCAGAGCACACGCCCCTCGGGCCACAGCCAGGTGATGAAGAACGTGATGCCGACGAGGATGACGAACCCGAGGTAGCTCAGCACGCGGGCCATACCCACGATCGCGGTGCGCAGCCCTTCGTCGCCGAGGCCCACTGTCAGGCTGGTCACGACCCACCGGGGCTGGGTAGGTCCACCTGGGCGATGACCGCTGACTGATCGCGCGCGAGCGGTCCGGCACTCCACGTCTGTCCACGCTGCACCCCGCACACCTGAGCCGTGACGTCCAGCTGCGGGCACACGAGGTTGCGGATCCCAGCGCCGACCACGTCGATCATGACGGCGCCGGTCGCCCCGGTCGTGATCGGCGCGAGTCCGACGAGCACCCGACCGATCGGTGCCGGAGTGCTCCGCGTCGTGGCCGCCTGCAGGCGGTAGCGCAGCGAGAGGTCCCGGGCCGGGGCCGGCAACCTGACGATGGTTGACCCGCTGCCCAGAGCGGACGTCGGCAGCGCCACAGGTTGGCTGCCGCTCTGCGCCTGGAGCGTCGTCACGGTGGGCCGAACCCCTTGCAGGCCAGGCAGATTCGGCAGGACCGGACGGCGTAGAACCACCTTGGAGACGGCGTGTGTCAGTCGAATCCTCTCGATCACTTCGAAGGCGCCGGTCGCGTCGGGTTCCGCCGCGAGATAGGTGCCAGGAGTCGTCATGCCCGGCCCCGTCGTACGCGCCGGTGCGTGGCGCAGGGCCAAGGCATCTGTGCGTTGCGGGGCGATGACCACCACCTTGGGCGCGGCAACAGACAGGGTCCCGGTGGCCACCACCGGCCGAGGCGAGTCGGCGCGCACGGCAGCGGCAGCGGCGACGAGCAGGCCCGCAGCCACCGCCGAACCGAGTGCACGCCGAACCCCAACGCGATGCCTCATCGAACCTCCCCTATCTAGCCACAGGCTAAAGCCCATTTCCTTCGCCATCTGTGGTAATTGCAAAAAGCCGTCTGGCGGCCCGCTGATGCCGTTACGTTCCGAGACAGACAGTTCGCTCTCGCGAGCTCGGGGGATCCAGGAGTCACGCCATGCTCGGCCCGTTCTCACGCCGTTTCTTGCTCGCCGCGTCCACGGCCGCGGTCGCCATCACACTCGCTCCCACCGCCGACGCATCGGCCAAGGACGCCAACGCCAACGTCTATGTGGTGCAGGGGGTTGCCGGTTCAACGGTGTCGATCAGCGTGGACGGCAAGCAGGTCGATCCCGGGGCGGCCGCCAAGGCGATCGTCGGCCCCCTCGCCCTGCCCGCCGGCACACACAGCGTGGCGATCGATGGGCCTGGTACGGCTCAGGACGTCACGTCCACCATCAAGGTCACAGCCGGGTCGAGTGTTGATGTCGTCGTGCATCGCCAGGTCGATCCCGCAGCGAAGCCGGTCATCACGACGTACGCCAACGACCTCTCGCCCGTGGCCAACGCGAGCGGACGTCTCGTCGTGGCCCACACGGCCGCCGTCGGCCCCGCCGATATCCGGGTCAAGGGCAAGGTGCTGTTCTCCAACATCGCGAGCGGCGAGTCCCTGACCCTCACGGTGCCGGCCGCGACGTACCCGGTCGAGATCGTTCCGACCGCGACGACGGGACCCGTGGTCCTCGGTCCGGTCGACCTGCCGGTCGCCAAGTCGGCGCTCACCCGAGTGTTCGCGATCGGGGTCGCTGCCACAGGCACGATGGACGCCGTCGTACAGGTCCTGCCGCTGCCCGCCCGCGGCAACGGGACGACGCCCAACCGGGTCGACGCCGGGTCTGGCGGGCAGGCAGCCGCCCTCATCAACTCATCACACGACGGAGATCGAGGCGCCGCAATCCCCTGGGGCATAGGCGTTCTCGTCGTCGGAGCAGCCGCCGTCACACTGCGTCGTCGCCGCGCGACACGCACCTGAGTCGGACCGCACGGCCGAATCGCGAGCTCGATGATCCGTCGTACGCGCCGCCACCGTCTTGTGCTGCTTGCGACAGCCCTCCTTGTCGCCGGTACAGCAGGAGCGGCCGCGACGGCTCTACGGCTCGAGCACGGCCGGACGGTTCCGGAGCCGGCGACCGCCGCTACCAGCAGCGGTCGCCGGCTCGCTGTCTCCACGCCGGTCGCACCGTCCGGACTTCCCGCCGGCAGCCGCACCGGTACCGACTCGCCCCTGGCCCAGGTCGGCACCCCGGCGGCCAGCCAGCAGCGGACGTTCGCGCCGACCTACGTCATCCTCGGCCGCGGCGGTGACCGCGCCCCCGTCCGTGCCGTCGACACGACCGCAGCGGGACAGCTCGGCCTTCCGACCGGCGCCGGTCAGGTGGGCTGGTGGCGCGGCGGCGCTCTCGCCGGCGAGACCTACGGCAGCGTGGTGATCGCGGGCCACATCGACACGACCACCGGCGGGCTCGGGTTCTTCGTGCGGCTGCTCCGCGCACGGACCGGTGACCTCGTCACTCTGACCGACGGCCACCTCAACCAGGACTACCGGATCACCTCGGTGCGCGACATCCCCAAGACGAGCCTCGCCACCAGCACCGACACGTTCTCGCAGAGCGTGGCGGGTCGCCTCGTGATGATCACGTGCACCGGCCGATTCGACCGTCGCACAGGGCATTACGACCACAACCGCATCGTCGTCGCGACTCCGTTGCACCCGTAGCAGGGAGCTCGCACGACCTGGTGGCCGTG
The DNA here is from genome assembly GCF_001190945.1 of Luteipulveratus mongoliensis. Lineage (NCBI taxonomy): Bacteria > Bacillati > Actinomycetota > Actinomycetes > Micrococcales > Dermacoccaceae > Luteipulveratus > Luteipulveratus mongoliensis. Next base: position 5,072,989 of record NZ_CP011112.1, read on the forward strand.
CGAGCTCCCTTGCCTCTGAACAGATTTCGCTACTGGGCGTACACCGAGAAGTCGTAGACCGAGTAGCCGTACGACGTCCCTCGCTTGATGCCCTGCATCCGCACGTAACGGCCGGTGGTGGGTACGAACGAGTCGTTGTCCTTGCCGCCGGCACCCGTGGTCGTGGACCACACCGTGCGCCAGTTCAGACCGTCCTGGGAGACCTGGATGCTGTACGCCTTGCCGTACGCATCCTCCCAGTTGAGGACGGCGCGCCCGATCTTCTGTGAGCTGCCGAGGTCCACGGTCAGCGACTCGTTGTCGGCCCAGTTGTAGCTGGCCCACCGCGTGCTCGGGTCACCGTCGACCGCGTTGCCCGCAACAAGCTTGGAGGCGAGGAAGCGCGACTCCTCACTCGTGGCGCTCGCCGTCTTGTTCAGCGCCACGTCGGCGAGGTTGTCGCCGCGGTGCGCCGGGAACTGCTCGACCATCTGGAAAGTCGGGCGGTTCTGCCAGTTGGTGTTGTCGTCGTGGATGCCACCGAGGGGGCTCTGCACGATCGAGTCGGCGCACCACTGGTCGCCTGCATCACACGTGTCATCCGCGGGGTAGACCGTGGAGGCCGGCGTCGCAGCAGCCTGGGTCAGGGTGCTGAGCAGCGTGCTGCGGCATTGCGCCAGGTCGCCGCCACCGCAGTACTTCGCGCCGAGACCACCTGCGACCGGCTTGCCGAGGACGGCACGCAGGTCCTTGTCGACGTAGGACCACCAGCCGTACTGGAACGAGGAGCCCTTGTGCGTGACGCCTTCACCGCCGGTGGATGGCGACTCATCGATGGTGAGGGCCTTGGTCATGGCGGTGTACATGTCTTCGCCCATCCCGGGAGCGAACTCAGCCTTGACCAGCAGCGGCCACCAGGCGTCCATGGTGCGGATCGCCGAGCCGTGGGCGTACGTCTTGCTGCCCGCGCTGGTCTCCTTGCGCTGCGAACCGGCTCCGGCCCAGGCCTTCAGCGCCGTGACTGCGGCCTGCTGCTTGGAGTCGGTGATCGGCGCCGACTCCACGACAGCGAGCAGCTCCGGCAGGACGTCCTCACCGCGCAGGTCGGTGACGGCAGCGTCTTCCATGGCCTGGGTCAGTGAGATACGCGTCACCGGCTTGCCGCTGGCGACCATCGCCTTGACCCGCTTGTCCAGGAGATTGGCGCGATAGACCGAGCCGTTGCCGAACGTACCGGCCGTGTAGTCCTTGGCGATCTTGTTGTTCCAGGAGATGTAGTAGTCCTGGTCCACCGACTGCGGGTGGGCGCTGTCGGGGATGCCGGCCACCGTGTTGGTCGTCGGGTCCCAGTTGCGCCATTGCGTCGTGCTGCTCGCCTGGATCGGCAGGTTCGGGTCGACGTTCGGCGCGCGGGTCGGGTTGAGGCCCGAGTTGAAGTACGCCGTGTGCTTGCTGTCCACGTAGAACCAGTTGAACGTGTAGCCGATGTTGGACGCCGCTTGCTGGAACCCCGCTGTCCCCGTCATCACGGCCGGGTCGTTGAACATCTGGAACCCGAGGAGCGTGTCCGGCTCGTGCATGTACGTCGACCGTAAGGTCGTGTACGCCGTCGGCTTGCCTCCGATCGTCGCTCGGTACTGCACGATGCCGAACTTCGTTCGGTACGCCACGAGCGAGTAGGAGCCCGCGGCCGTGGAGTCAGCCAGGGTCGGTGACCACGCGTCATCGCGCTGGATCCGCGTCATCGGTGTGCAGGTGCCGTTGTCGAGATAGGCCACCGAGTCCTTCGTAGCCGGGCTGCCGTCGGCGTTGCACAGCGTGACGGCGTAGGTGTCGGTCATCGTCTGGCCCGCGGACGTCGCGCTCCAGGAGTAGTCCTGCCCACGGCCGAGCTGCACGTACATGTTGAGACCGGCGAAGGCCGCACCGCGCGCCTTCAGCCCCGGGCCGTTCAGCTCCTGCAGCATCAGCAGCTGCGGTGCGAAGTAGCCGGTTTGCGGTCCGAACACCGCCACTGGGTGACCGTCCTTGGAGTGGGCACCGCCCACGACCAGCGCGTTCGACATGCCGTGCTTCTCGGAGAACAGGTTCGCCGGCAGCACGCCCTTCTTGAACATGCCCTTGGTCTTCTTCAGGTCGGGCTTCTTCGCCAGGTTGGCCTTCGCAGTCGTGGACTGGCGGGTCGACGTCGGAGCCTTGGTACGAGCCTTCAAGGCCTGCATGGACGTCTTGGCCGTGGCTGCCGTCGCGGGCGTCACTGCGGATCCGGTCGGGTTGAAGACGACGGGCTGAGCGGTCACCGAGCCCTTGTCCGGCATGGCGACGCCGACCGGGTTGGCCGGGCTGCCGGCGTACGGGAAGGACTGGCCGTCGTGCAGCGTGTTGACCGCCTCCGGGTCGTTCTGCTCACGGAAGGACTGCCAGACCTGCGCGCCCTTCGTCGGCCCGTACTTCTGCTCGGCGGCTGCCTTCACCAGTGCGGACTGCACCTGGTTGCCGCCACCCGAACCGAACAGCGCGCTGACCACAGTCGCGATCGCAATCAGGTCGGTGGGTTTGAAGTCCTCAATGCCGTCGCCGGTCAGAATGTTCGCGTTGCCGGTGGCGTCGTACTCACCCGGGAAGTACAGGCCGGACTTGGCGTCGGCGATGTACTTGTTGACTCCGCCGAGGTAGTCCTTGATGTCCTGGACTGCCTGTGCGCCGCGAGGTCCGCTCTTGGCGAGCCGGTCGACCTGATCCTGCATCTCGGGTTCGTTGTAGGCACCCTGCAGGAAGAACTGCTGCTCCAAGACTCTGTTGCCTTCGGCGCCGCCCGCAAAACCGGTGAGCTGGCCGCGGCCGATGTGTCGGAAGATGTCCATCATCCACAGCCGGTCCTGCCCGGCCGCGTAACCGGCGCCGTACTCCGTCCCGGCGCGTGTCGTGCCGTTGATATGGGGAGTCCCCGTCGCCTTGTCGCGCACGATGGTGACGTCGGTTCGGCCGCCCGGCTTGATGCTGCTCTCGACCTGGTCGGCCGGGACGCCGAACGAGGAGTCGTTGAAATAGCTGCTCAGCGAGGAGTCGGACAGACCCTTGTAGCCGTCAACAAGGCTGGAGTACTTGCCCAGCTGGTCATCGGTGTGAGCAGGCTTCGTCCCGAGCGTGTCGTACGCCAGGATCTGCGCCAACGTCGCGGTGCCGTTGTTGCCCGGCGGCAAGATGTCGTTGCACTGCCCCATGCAGTAGTCGTCGTTGGCGGCGAACGCGCCGCCGCCGGCCTCCGCGCGCGCCGGCGCAGCTCCGACGCCCAGCATGGCCAGCATGCTGAAGGTGGTGATCAGGGCGACAAGCAGGGCTGGTCCCCGCCGACGTTTCACGGGCATGGGTCTCTCCAAAGGTCGGCCCAGCGAGGGGCTCACATCAGTCCGGATGACGTCACCGCGATGTGCCGCCGTGGGCGAGAGCGCTGTACAGACAAGCGCACATCGCTGATGGTGCGCTGGGTCACACGACAAAGTCAAGCGTCTTGGTCACTCGACCTATTCTCTGACCGCAGCCATACCTCGTGTATCGCCATGTGGACGACAAGGCCCGGTCATTTGTCCAAGTCGATTGACTAATACTTGCCGGTAGCCCATCCTCATGTGATCGCAGTCACGTCTCGACGATGAGGCGCCCACCAGCGTCATCGAGCGAGACGGCCAGGCCCCGATCACCCATCGGCGGCGGCCTCCAGCGGCGCTCAGCTCGGCGCACGATCAAAGGTCCGATCTTGAAACGCACCCTCTATGTGCTCCCAGCCCTGCTGGGCGCCTTCTTCCTGACGGTGGGGCTGCTCGTGCAGCTCTGGGCGACCCCGCACCTCAAGCGCACACCGCTCGACATCGACTCCACGACGCTGCTGGCTGGTTCAGCGAAGCTCTTCGACGGCGCGTCCGTGAAGACCTTTCCGGTCAAGGCGACCAGCATCACCAAGACCGACGCCGACCGATCCACAGACGATGTCGTCGTCTTCCACGACGGCTTCTGTCTCGTGAAGAACGTCGGCACGATCGGCCAGTGCGTCTCGGCCAAGGACCCGCAGGGTCGGCTTGTCAGCGCCGGGCAGTCCATCTACGCAGCCGATCGGGTGAGCGCGAAAGGCGTCAACGACCCAGCATTCGTCCGCAATGGCCTGACCGCCCGAACCGGGCTGCTCAACAAGTGGCCGTTCGATGCCAAGAAGAAGGCCTACCCCGTCTGGGATGACCAGCTGGGCACCACGACCCCAGCGAAGTACACCGGGACCGAGGACGTCCGCGGCCTGAAGACGTACCGCTACACGTTGTCGGTCAAGGACGTGAAGTCCGAGGTTTTGGAGAAGACCCCGGGTCTCTACTCGACCCAGAAGACCTACTGGGTCGACCCGGTCTCCGGATCGATCGTCAAGGTCGACCAGTCCGAGACCCGCACCACGCTCGACGGTCAGCTGCTCGCCGACATCAAGATCCAGCAGACCCCCGACTCGGTGGCGACGGCTGTCGGTGACGCCAAAGCCGACAAGCGCAATCTCACCATGCTGCGATTCCTGCCTGTCATCGCTTACATCGGTGCGGGTGCGATGGCCGTCATGGCGCTGGGCCTCTGGCTGCGCAGGCGGACGCCGGCCGACCCGGGCGCCCATGTCGCCACGTCAACCGAGTCGGTCGACCCGACGCTGGTGGCTCTGGATCGCTCTGGGCATCCGGTCTGAGAACGGATAGCCCCTGAGAGGCCCCACAGGTTGCGACCTGTGGGGCCTTCTCACGCTCAGGACCCTGACCCTCCAAGGTCGTGTCTCATGGGCGGTGGCGACGGAAGCGCGTGCTGAGGAAGTCAGCCGTGCCGGGTGCCATCCGACCGGACACCTCGAACACCCGCAGCTGCCAGGGTGTAATTACCTCGGAGCGCTCCTTCTCGATGGCGAGGACGATCGCGTCCGCGACCTGGTCAGGTCGCAAGGTGGGCATCGTCTTGGCGATCGGTGGGATGCGTTCCTCGGCCCCAGGGTTGTTGGCAAAGTAGTCACTGGCCACCTTGCCCGGGATGACCTCGCTGACACCGACGCCGGTCCCGCGCAGGTCCAGTCGTAGGGCCCGCGTCATGCCACGCAACGCCCAACGGGCTGCCGCGTAGCCGGTCGCGCCGGCCCACGGCAGCCGGGAGACCGGCGAGTTGACGTTGACGATCCGGCCCGACCCACGCTGCACCATGGCGCCGACCAGCTCACGTGTGAGCAGCAGGGCAGCGGTGTAGGGCATGGCCGTCATGGCCAGCAGCTCTTCCGGCTCGGTCTCGTGCAAATAAAGGAACCGGCCCGCGCCCGCATTGTTCACCAGTACGTCTGGCGTACCGACCAGCTCGGTGATCGACTCGGCGAGCCGCCGTACTTGAGCTGGGTCGCTGAGGTCACAGGTGAGCGCGCTCGCCCGTCCGCCGGCCTCCTCGATGACACGGACCCGCTCGTTCAGCGCGTCCTCGCCGCGAGCGATCAGGACCACGTGCGCCCCTCTGGCAGCGAGCTTTTCGGCGGTCGCGGCGCCGATACCGCTCGAGGCACCCGTGACGACGACGGTGGCTCCCTCAAGCTTCATCGCGACTTCTCCGTCAACGAGATCCTGACAACGATCATGAGTTTGAACTCCCTACTTCTTGGTGATGAAGCCGGCGAGTGCTGCGACGCCGAGCGCTGAGTGGGGCGTATATGGCTGACGCCACAGTCCGCCATGAACGGCGTCGTGACTGAACATCGCCTCCGGGTGAGCACTGGCTGCCGCAGACTGCGGTCTGGCCAGGTCCACCACGAGCTTGGCGGCCATCAGGGCCGAGGCTGTGTCGGCCTCGAAGATCTCGACACCGAAGCGGTGCGCGCCACGGAACACCGCAGCGAGCACCTTGTTCTTAGTGACCGAGTGAGTCCAGCTGGCCGGCGCGACATTGGCCGACACGTGGACACCCTCGGCATGCGCGACCATGGCGCGCCACCGCTGGGCGCGCTTGGCAAGTGCGTAGTTCGGTCCTTGCACCGGCACGAGGGTATTGATAACCCCCCACCGCGAGCCGTGCTCGTCTGTGCTGGTCGAGGGGTAGGCCGGCTGGAAGAGTCGACGGGCGCTCACCTGTCGCACGACGCACCTCACGGGGCCGTGCCACGCTCGTTCGTCGAATCGTTTCCGCGCCTGCTCGACCGCGTCGATCGGGACGAGGAAGGAGTCGGTCGGTGTGGCGAGGTAGGCGAGAGCACTTCGGGGTTGCGTCCTGAGAACCACACTGGCCAGGAGGTCGGCGGCGACCGTGAGCTCGACGTGCGAACCGCCGTCTGCGTAGAGGTGATTGGCCAGTGCCGGAGTCCGACTGGTGCTGAGTACTTCGGTGAGCCACGCGACTGCCTCAGGCAGCTCCTCGGTCAGCCCGAGGCCAGCGACGTCACGCCCATTCACCACGGGCAGTCGAAGTACACCCGAACCGGACCGGGCAAGCTCCTTGATCCGCGCCTGGACGGCCGCATCGGGCACATCGAGACCGACCACGTCGGCGCCCCACCGGGCCAGCTGAGCCAGCGGTCCCATGGCGGCTCCCGCGCCCAGCACCACAACGGTGTGGTCGGGCGCGGACAGCACGTCGGGGTGGTCGATGGCGTACTCGATCGCGGTCCCGAAAGCCGGCTCCATCAGCCCCTGCTCGACCCAGCGCCCGAGCTGCGCACGGAGGTCGCCCTCGGCGAGCATGCGTCCGGCGTACGGAACCTCCAGGCGCCCCACCCGCTCGCCCTGTCCGCGCACGGTCTCGGTGTCGACCGGCAGTGGTGTCGGCAGCTGCTCGATCTCGAGGGCTCGATCGCCGCCAGGCATCGCCAGCGTCATCCGCTCCTGCAAGGAGGCCAGCCCTTGCCTCGCGATTCCGAGTGCGGACTCACCTGAGCCGGCGCCCACTGCGGTCGAGCGTGCGAAGTGCTCGACGTAGTCCTGTCGCCACTTCGCCGCGCCGGCCGCGACTCGTGCCGCGTCATCGTCGTTGATGCCACGGAACGAGTCAGCGAGCACCGCGGCCCCCAGGCGCGATGTGCTGCGCGAGCCCCCGTCCACCGGAAACCTGACTGCGACAGCAGGGCGCAGCGAATGGCGCTGACTCGAGCCGTGCGGGGATCTCATGCGTCGGGTCTCCGTCCAGAGTGCCTGGTGCTGGCTGGCGAACTATAGAAGCGAGCCATCCCATTGGTCAATTGACCAAGTCGCTTGACCGATCTTAGGCCGCACGTCATTCTGAGGTGACCCGTGTCACGTTCGGCCCATCGGAGGCCATCACTCATGAGCACCACCGAGACGACTCTGAGCGCTCGATCCACCCAGCACGCCGTGGCCCCTCAGGCCATCGCCGTGGGCGCCGCGATTGTCCTGCTGCTTGACGTGATTCCCGTCTGGCTCCTGTCGATCACCACGATCTACGGACAGGCCGGCGACACCTCCGTCGTGCAGATGCTGGTCTTCGCTCTGGTGTGGTTCGTGCTGCCCGGTCTGGCGGTTCTCGTGAGGTCGCGCTGGCTGTTGCTCGTAGCCATCGGGCTGGCCGGCCTCGGACGCCTGCTGCTCCAGGCGGACGTCAGCCCGGATGTGCAGGTCTACGCCTCATCGGTGACCGTGCTCATGCTGCTGTGCTGGTTCGTGGCGGCCGCCCGAACCAGCGAATTCGACGGCAGGGCAGTCGCATTCGGGTTCTACGCCGGTGTCGCGGCGAGCGTGACCATCCGGGTCGCCCTGGGCGGCGTCCCACCGATGTGGACCACGCCAGTCGTGGGATGGGCCATCACCGTGGCACTCATGGCCATTGCCTGCGCCAGCACACGTCTCGTCCTGCGCCAGCCATCGGTCACGTCGTACGCCCCGGGCCGGCTCTGGTTCGCCCTGTGGCCGGCTCTGGTCGTCGTCCTGCTGGTCACCGGCGCGCCGCTGCGAGCCACCGTCGCGGTCGAGTCCGGCCATCGAGCCGGCCAGCTCTTGATTGTGGCGGCCTGCATCGGCGGGGCGGCCCTGACGCTGCTCCCTCAGCAGACGTGGGTGCGATCCGTCGCTGCCGCGACCTTCCTCGTCCTCTTCGGCGTCGCGCTGATGGCTCGCGCCACCGTGGACGGCGTTCACGGTGTGCTGCCGTCGTGGGCGGTCCTCCCGCAGGCCGGCGCCGCCGCGACGCTCGGCCTCCTGATGGGCAATATGGCAGCGCCATCTGGACCCGCCACAGCCCGTCGGCGTCAGCTGACCGCCTGGGGCGGCCAGCTCGTCTTCTTCGTCGTCATCTTCGTGTTCTTCGCGTCCGAGGCGGTCGCGCTGCCGTTCCCCGCCGCGGCGATACCGATCGCCGTCGCTGCGCTCCTTGCGGTCCTGTCCCTCCGACCCGGGTCGGCGTCGAGTCCGGTGAGCCGGACGTCGAGCCCGCGCGCTCGAACGATCGGTTCTTGGGTGGCCGTGGCCGCGGTCGGCGTGCTGATCTGTACGCCGGCGACCACCGCCGCCAGTCCGCCGTCGCCCTCCGCAGGGCACGGCTTCCCCGTGCGGTTGCTCAGCTACAACGTGCACGTCGGCGGAGTCTCGCTCGACGGTCGCTACGACCCCGACCGGATCGCCGACGTCATCGACCGCGAGAAGCCGGACGTCGTATGGCTCAGCGAGATGGACCGCGGCTGGGCCGTCGACGGCGACCACGACGCCTTGCCCTCGATCGCGCGTCGGCTCGGCATGCGCTATGTGTACGCCCCGGCGGCCGGCCCGGACTGGGGCGACGCGGTCCTCTCGCGCTTCCCGATCAGAGTGAACGAGCAGCGGGTCCTGCCCGCCGCAGGCGCACCGACGGGCGCGCAGGCGTTGTCGGTCACGATCGACGTGGGCAAGGGTCAGCGACTCGGTGTCGTCGGTACGCACCTCCAGACTCTCGACGACAACGTCACCGTCCCGCCCGAGCAGTCGCAGGCGGTCGCCGACATGGCGACTCGAGTGATGCGTACTGGCACGCCTGTCGTCGTGACCGGAGACCTGAACGACAAGCCGGGCAGCGTCGCCCTGCGTCCCCTCGACCGCTCCTTGGTGGATGGCCTTCATGCGTGGCGCCCGGTCGCGACGTTCCCGGCTGATCAACCCACGGACGAGCTCGATCAGATCTACCTGAGCCCTGACCTCGCCGTCAGCAACCTGTTTGTCGGTCGGACGACTGCATCAGATCACCTACCCGTCACCATCACCTTGGAGCATCGATGAACCAGGTTCAGCACTCGCCGGTCGCTCATCGCCGCAAGCTGTGGATCGGCTCTCGGCCTCCTTGTGATCGCGGGCAGCCCAGCCCGGGCCACCACCCTGGCTGTCGACACCGACTACGCCCGTGCGACCTGGATCGGCGCATACGGCGCGTCTCCTGGCTTCTCCAACCCGCTGGGGGTTCACCTGAGCACGATGCGCAACATCGTGGTCCCACACAGCAGCGGACCCGCAGCCCGCGTACGACTGACAAACCGATTCGGGAAGTCACCTCTGACGATCAACGCGACCTACCTGGGTCAGAGCAGCGCCGGGGGCGCGCGCCTGATCAGCGGGTCCAACCACCAGGTGACGTTCAACGGTGGTGGGACGACGGTCACCATCCCCGCGGGCACCGACGTGGTCAGCGACCCAGTTCGGTTGCCAGTCAAGGCATTTCAGCCACTCGCGGTCAGTCTCTTTGCCCTGACCACGCCGGCCACCACCGAGCACTTCGACGCCCACCAGGTGTCCTGGATGAGCGTCGGCGACTGGTCCTCGAACGAGAACGGGCTGCCGTTCCTCGTGCCCAACGTGTTGCAGCCGTTTGTGAGCGGCGTCGATGTTGCCAGCACTCGCCAGGGCCGAACCATCGTGACGCTCGGCGACTCCATCACTGATGGATTCCACTCCCTACCAATGGAACTCACGACTCTCGGTGCCAATCAGCGCTACCCCGACTTCCTCGCGCGCCGGCTCCTCGCTGCGGGACACGACGACGTCGGCGTAGTCAACGCCGGCATCAGTGGCAACCAGGTGACCCGAGACGCGAGCAGTCTCGGGCAGAACGTGCTCGGCTACGGCCCCTCGGCGCGGCACCGTTTCGATCGAGATGTGCTCGACGTCCCTGGAGTGAGCGACGTGATCATCATGGAGGGCACCAACGACCTGGGAACCGACCCCGCCCAGCCGGCCACGGCGATCATTGCCGGCCTCACAGATCTGGTCCGACGCGGACACGCAGCCGGCGTCCGCGTCCATCTCGGCACCATCCCGCCTCGTGGAGACGTCGCTCCGGACCGCATCGAGATCCTCAACGCGGTGAACGACTGGATTCGGCGCCAGCACATCGCGGACTCGGTCATCGACTTCCATCGCGCCCTCGCTGCTCCGGGACAGCCGGACACCCTTGACCCGGCGTACGACAGCGGCGACAAGCTGCACCCGAACCCGGCCGGATACGCGGCTATGGCTGCCGCCATTCCGTTGTCCACCGTCATCGGCCAAGACCGCTGACAGAGCACTCACCCGTCATTCACATGGTGGCGCGTCGTCCGGATTCTCCAGCAGGTCCAGGTCCGAAGGGACGAGCGTCGACGATGAGGTCAGCTCGCGCAGGAGGTTGACCGCCAACGTCAGACCGACCGGTTCGCCCACCTCGTCGCGACGCAGACCGAACACTCCGTTGCTGGACAGCCGGGTCCTGACGTCCGCGACCACGTGCTCGACCTTCTTCACCGTCCAGCGCCCGTCCGGGTCCAGATCGAGCAGCTCGGCGGCAGCCTGCTGACGTGAGAGAGGTTGCGGGTGCGGCTCATTCACGAGATAGCGGCGCCCGAGCACGGCGAGGGCGAGGCGTTCGTCCCGGGACAGGCGCCAGCGTCGAGGTTCCTCGGTCTCGGCTGCCGGCCACGCTGACGGTCGGTTGCCCCTTGGCCCGGAGATGTAGAGCTCGATGACGTGCTCTCGCCCGCGCGAGCTGCGCAAGGACAGCGGTGTGTAGCCAACGTCCAGCGGGACGGGCGGAGAGTCGCTGTAGAGCAGCACCGCGTTGGGCAGCTGGACCGGTGATCGGCCCGTGCAGTCCAACCACCACTGGCCGGCCCGGCACGTGATGGTGCCGTGCACCCGGCTGACCTGCAGGTCATCGGCGCCGATGCAGAGGTCGACCTCGAGCCGGTTGCGCCCGAACCGGACGACCAACCCTTCCTGCGGAGCGATCGTCACGCCGTCCGCGACGAAAAGGGTGCCCGGGACAGATCCGTCGGGGTGGGGTTCCATCCCAATCCTCCTGCTACGTCGAGCAGTACGTTGCGACGCTATCCGAGTTGACCCTGCCCGGTGTGTCTCACGTGTCGCGAGGCTCAGCCTGAGGAGTGACCGCTCGACAGCTTCCTCAGGTGCGTCACTCCCCCAGGACCTGAGGAGAGGCCACTCGACCGCCTCCTCAGATCACGCTCGGCTCGTCCGGCTCAACCCGCTGGCAGGTGGCGTACGACGGTGCGCGCCAAGGTGGTCGCCGTCGGGCACAGACTCTGGCCGGCGTTGGTGCCTCCGGCCTCGAGGCTCACGGTGACGGTCTCCTCGCGCTGGCGCGGTGTGCCTCGTTGAGTCGGCGGGTCTGGTGTGTAGCGGCGGTGGACGACCGTCACATCACACTCATCGACGTGGCCGTCGTTCTTGGAGGTGGACACGTATCCGGCGTGCCCGTCGAGGTTGACCCGGGTGCCGTCCGGTGGGTCGTCCTCCAGCGGCCACTCCCGCCCGAAGGTCACCGTGATCTGCTTGTCGCCGTGCTCCCAGTAACAGGTCCAGCGGCCATAGTCCGGCTCGGCCGTGGCAGCCGCGCCCAGGCCCGCCTTGACGTCTGGCCCGCTCAGGGTGGCGCAGGCGTCCACATCGCCAGTTGACCCTGCTGCGAACGGTTTTCGGCGTGGGATGGGGCCTTGCTCGAGCCGCCCGTACGTCGCCAGCGCGACCGCTTCGGCCGCTCCGCACAGTGGCGCCGGCTTCTCCTGCACGTTGCGGGCGAAGATCACCACGCGGTAGAGGTTGGGCAGCGTGATGGTCCGCTGACAGCGGTTCTCCTCCGGCGGGTCGGCCTGCACCTGACTGATGCGGCCCCGCACGGGCGGCTGGGCCGGATACTCGTCGGGAGACTGGAGCTCCAGCGCCACGTCCACTGCACCGCTCTTGTCTGTCGGCGTGACGACGACGTCGCAGTGGTTGAAGTTGCCGTAGTCGGGCTCCATGGCGACGGAGCCAAACCTGGACAGCGAGGCCGGGTCGAGCAGCGCGCACGGGTCCGCCGTCCGCGGATCGCCCAGGGAGCCGGGAGGTTCGGCCTTCGCCGCCGGCGAGCGCGAGAGCACGCCGGTCATCAGCACGGCGGCGACGAGACCGGCCACGGCCACTGCAGCGACTATCGGCACGGACCACCGCCACCGTCGCCACCAGGCGGGTCGTGGGCCGCCGCCGGCCCGACCACCATCTCCGGTCGTGACCTGGTCGTCGATCTCACCAGGCTGGTCGCCGCTGATCAGCTGTCGAGCGCGTACGGCCGCGGGTCGCTGCTCGGGCTCCTCACGCATGAAGGCGCCCAGCGCCTCGGCGAGTTCCCCTGCAGGAGCTAGGGGTTCGAGGTCGTACGACGCCGCCCGCCGCGTCTGCGCGAACGGCCCACGCTCGCCATCACCCCAGGGCGAATCCCCGGTGCTGGCGGCGTACAACGTGGCGCCGAGCGAGAAGACGTCAGCGGCGGAACCGGCTTCCTCTCCCTTGGCGACCTCTGGCGCCAGATATCCAGGCGTACCAGCGTGATACGCGCCGCCCGTGACGGTCGCCTCGGTCCATCGGGCGATACCCAGGTCCGACAGCATCGCGGTGCCGTCCTCGGCGATCAGCACGTTGCTCGGCTTGATGTCCCGATGCACGATGCCGTTCGCGTGCATCGCCGCCAGTACGTCGGTCAGGTCGGCGCCCACCCTGCGGACCTGTGCAGGCGTCAGCGGTCCGTCAGTACCGAGGACCTCGTCCAGGCTGCGGGAGGGCACGTACTCCATCACCAGCCAGCAGTCGTCTCCGTCGACCACGACGTCGTGGACGGTGACGACCTTGGGATGCGTGAGCCGTGCACCGACCCGAGCCTCGCGGCGGATCTGCTCGGCATCTGCGGTGTGCGACCGCTTGAGCGCGACTGTGCGGCGAAGCTCCTCGTCCGTGGCGCGCCAGACCACGCCCATGCCGCCAGAGCCCAACCGCTGCTCGAGTCGGTAGCGCTGCGCGATCAGCCGACCCATCACGATCGCCAGTCTGCCAGTTCGGACGCGGCCGTTTGGAGAACGATTTCTCAAGAGATTCTCCGTAAGTGGTCACGCTTCGTCTGAGCCCGAAACCACCGGGGACCCCTCCCCGCACGCATCACTAGACAAGTGGTTGACCGATCCGTCACAGCCCACTTCACGACTGCCTAGGAGAACCATGCGCTCATCGACAGTCAAGACCGGCCTCGGCATCACGACAGCACTCGCGGCAAGCCTGGCGTTCCTGCCCGGGCCCGCCCCCGCTCAGGCGCTCTTCCACGAAGGCGCCCCAGGCCTCTTCCACGAGGGCCAGCGCACCGCAGGGGTCGCCACGGTGAAGGACATCCCGCCGCCGGCATCCGGAAAGACGATCACCGTCGGACCAGGTAAGGACTTCGACAACATCCAGGACGCGGCCGACGCGGCGCAGCCCGGCGACAACGTCGCGATCACGCCAGGCACGTACGACGGCGGCCTCACCATCAACAACGACGGTGACGACGGCAAGTTCATCACCTTCTACGGCGACGGCGGCCAGGCCGTGATCACCGGCGAGGGCGGCGGTGACGACGGACTGCTGCAGATCGGTGAGCACTCCTGGCAGCGCTTCATCAATGTGACGTCCAAGGACTCGTCCGGCTTCGCGGTCAGGGCCAACGGCGGACACGACCTGTCCTTCTCCGGCTTCGAGGTCGACGGCTCGCAGGACGGCGGCCTGGTCCTGTACGGCGTCTCGAACATCCTGGTCGACGGCTGCGACATCCACGGCACCAACGCCGAGGGCACCTCCGCTGACGGTGAGGCCATGAGCCTCGGTGAGGGGTCGAGCAACATCGACGTCTCGCACTGCAAGGTGCACGACAACGGCGAGGAAGGCATCGACGTCAAGTACGACGATGACGCGAAGGCCAAGATCCACGACAACGTGGTCTCGAACAACCGCGGGCCGAACATCTACGTCGACTCCTCGAGCAACGTCGAGGTCTACAACAACGTCACGACCGGGACGAAGGAGGAGTCCAAGGCCGGCATCGCCCTCGCGGTCGAGCACTGGTCGGACAGCCGCACGCTCAACAACGTCAAGATCTACAACAACGTGAGCTACGGCAACGCGCAGGCCGGCATCTCGTTCTGGAAGGAGACCGACGGCACGATGTCGAACGTCCAGATCGTCAACAACACGTTCTACGACAACGGCGCCGGCTCGATCTCCTTCGACGCGGACGTCGAGGGCGACAACCTGTTGCGCAACAACATCTTTGGCGAGGGTGACGTCTCCAACGACGGGTTCACCAGCGACCACAACGTGGCCGGCGACCCCGGCTTCGTCGATCCTGCTGGCGGTGACTTCCACCTGAAGGCCGACTCCGAGGCCGTGAACGCCGGATCCGCAGACAGCGCACCGGCATTCGATCTCGAGAACCACCCGCGGCCAGCCGGGAGCGCTGTCGACATCGGCGCGTACGAGCAGTGAAACCGCACGCTCAAAGAGGGGAAGGAACCGTCATGACACGTACGACCGCGAAGCGCCTTCGGGCCGCCGCCGCCATCACCGCGCTGGGCCTGGCAGCTGGGGTCGGCAGCAATGCCGGCGCCGCCGCGTCCGACGACCCTTGGGACCCAAGGCAACCCGGACCGACCGAGCTGTTCACCGGCACTGATGGCTCGCCCAACTACTTCCGGTCCGCCATCCCGGCCGATCCCAAGGTGGACCCGAAGTCCGACGCCATCATCGGCAGCATGGGAGACGACACCCCGCGCCTCAACGGCCCGGAGTGGCAGATGACCATCTACGAGACCAGCAACAGCGACCCCGAGTACAACCCGGAGTTCAGCGCGGACTGGGGTTGCTCCGTCGGCGGCAGCATGCACATCCCCGACTATGCGACTCGCGAGACTCCCGGGGTCGACGAGGAAGGGGACGCGTGGATCGTCGTCCACAACAAGGACGACGGGACGATCAAGTCGATCTGGGGCGCCAGCAAGGACGGTGGTCAGTGGAACGGCAGCTGTGGTGGCACCTGGCCGGCCGCGAGCGGAGGCGGTGCGGAGTCCAAGACCGAAGGCGTCGGCACCGGCGCCGAGGTCCAGGCGGGCACCGGCTTCATCCTCTACAGCGAGATCCAGTCGGGCTCGATCGACCACGCGCTCTACTTCACCTCTCAGACGAGCTGCTCGGACGACGTTCGCGCACCGGCCGGCAAGTCGGACGGTGACAGCTCGGACGACTCGTGCGCGCCGATGGGTGCTCGTCTGCAGCTCGACCCGTCGGTCGACTGCAACGGCCTCGACGGAGCGTCCGCCGGCGAGAAGATGGTCTGCGTCGCGATGCAGAAGTACGGCGGCTACGTCCTGGACAGCGGCGGCCCTGGTCCGATCAGCGGTATCGGTGTCGCCGGCGACGACCTCACCGACCCTGACCGGCAGCCGTGGGAGAAGCCCGGTGACGGCATGCGTGACGGCGGCATCCTCAACAAGGTCGGTCTCGACGGATCTCAAGAGGCGCTGAGCCACATCCCGTGGGACAAGATGCGTGTCCTGTCCAGCTGGGACGGCAAGTGATGACACCACCGAAAGGACACCTGATGACCACGCGACCAGCCGTTGCCCTCCTCGGCCTGCTGGCCCTCACTACCCTGTCCCCGGCAGTGGCTCCCGCCCACGCCGACGGGCCGGCGAACCCGCTCCAGGCCACCGACGGCTTCTACGCCGACCCGGACTCCAACTCGGCGCAGTGGGTCAAGGACAACCCCGACGCCGAGCGAGCTCCGACGATCAAGAAGGAGATCGCGGACAAGCCGGGCGCCCTGTGGCTCGGCGACTGGACGGCCGACCCGAAGGCTGCGGTCGAGGCGTACACGAAGGCCGCCCAGGCCGAGAACAAGATGCCGGTGCTGGTGACGTACAACATCCCGGGCCGCGACTGCAAAGGTGAGTCCGACGGCGGGGCGGACTCACCCGAGGAGTACCGCACCTGGATCAGCCAGTTCGCTGAAGGGCTCGGCGACCGGCCGGCGGTGGTGATCCTCGAGCCCGACGCTCTCGCGCAGTACGACTGCCTGCCGGACCAGGGTCCGACGCGCCTCGAGCTGCTGCACTTCGCGTCCGATCAGATGGCCGGACACCCGAACACGTGGGCGTACATGGATGCCGGGCACTCGTCATGGATCGACTCCGGAGAGATGGCGAATCGCCTGAAGCAGGTTGGCGTGGAGGGGATCCGCGGCTTCGCGCTCAACACGTCCAACTACCAGACGACCGAGGACTCCGTGGCGTACGGCAAAGCGGTCAACGACGCAATCGGCGGCACCAGCCACTACGTCGTCGACACCAGCCGCAACGGCACCGGCCCCAAGGGTGACGAGTGGTGCAATCCGGAAGGTCGAAAAATCGGTGTGCCCGCACAGACCAGCGACGACGCGGACATGCTTCTCTGGGTGAAGAACGTCGGTGACTCGGACGGCGACTGCGGGCTCGGAGAGGGCACCAAGGCTGGTGACTTCACACCCGAGCTCGCTATGCATCTGATCACCGGCGAGTAGCTCTCGCTCGCCCCCACGCCAGCGTGGTCCCCACAGCCAAGGAGAAGTGAATGCGCCCCTCCCGACGATCACTGACCGTGTTGATGGCGACCGCGCTGGCGACTTCCGTCGCGGCTCCCGTCGCGGCGGCTAGGGCCGACGAGCAGACGAAAACCGTTTCGTACCACGGGTATCAGATCCAGATCCCGGACGACTGGAAGGTCGTCGACCTCGCGCGGGACCCGCGGGCGTGCGTCAGGTACGACCGGCCCGCGGTCTATCTCGGCACGGCCGGCAAGCAGACCGACTGCCCCGCCGGCCTGATGGGGCGAACCGCGGGCATCCACCTCGAGCCCATCACTGCCGCAACGGGATCCAGCGTGTCTGCCGGCGTCACCCGCACTCCCGCGGGTGACGCCGCGCCGGCGCGGCCGAGCAGCAAGCACGGACAGATCCAGTACGTCGTCGAGGCTGCCGGCCTGCTGGTCACGGCTGCACACACCAGTGCCACCGAGCAGTCGGTCCGAGACGTGCTCGGCGACGCCCGGCTGACGGCGAGCGCTCGGCGTACGCCCTTCGTTGCCAAGTCCGCGTCGCCGGCGGCACAGGCGGTCGGCCCGCAGCCGGGGACGTACACGGGCGAAGGGTTCGATGCCTGCCAGGCCCCGGCGCAAGGCGCGATGGACGACTGGAAGGCGAGCTCGCCGTACTCCGCTGTCGGCATCTACATCAGCGGTGACACGCGTGCCTGCGAGCAGCCCAACCTGACCGCGGACTGGGTCACCGCCCAGACCGCGGCCGGCTGGCACCTGATCCCGATCGAGGTCGGCAAGCAGGCCTCCTGCTCGCGGTTCAGCAACAGGATGTCCAGCGATCCGGTCGTCGCTCGTACCGAAGGGTCGGACGCGGCGAGGGGTTCGGTGCAGGCGGCGCAGAGCCTCGGGATCCCCACAGGGAGCGTGCTCTACAACGACATCGAGCAGTACCCGTCCGACCCCCAGTGCAAGGACGCCTTCCTGTCCTACCTGTCCGGCTGGACCGACACATTGCACGAGGCGAGCTACCTCTCGGGCGTCTACTCGAGCGCGTCGTCAGGGATCGCTGACGCGGCTTCGGAGACGACCAATCCGAGCTACACCGTGGTCGACCAGATCTGGTTCGCGTGGTGGAACGAGGCACACGACACCGCCGGTGGCAGATACGTCGGCGACGACCAGTGGGCCCTCCACCAGCGGATCCATCAGTACCAGGGTGGCCACGACGAGACGTACGGCAGCACGACGATCAACATCGACGGCAACTACCTGGATGTCGCCGCTCCGCAGTGACTCGGACCGCCTGACTGGACGGAGCGCCCATGACCCGCCTGCGCCGCGTTGTGCCCCTACTGACGGTCACGCTCGCCATGCTGCTCGCGCTGATCGCGAGCCCGGCGGACGCGCAGGCGCCTGTCCCCCAGGCGGACAACGTGGTGGCCGACCCTGGGCTGGAGGCGCAGCCCGGGGGTGCGCTCGTCGCGCCGTGGTCCTGCGTCGGCACCTGCGGGGCGGACCTCGGGGACTCACCCCATGGTGGTCAGAAGAACGCGTTCACCCAGAGCGCCTCCGGCTGGAACGCGATCTACCAAACGGTCTCGGTGACGCCCGACACGACGTACGAGCTCACCGGCTGGATCCGTACGTCCGACAACCTCACCGAGGGCTACTTCGGTGCGCGGGTGCCCGGCGGCGGCGCGGTCCGCAACGAGAACCGGCTGCACGCCATCGGCCCGTGGACCCAGGTCACCGTGGTCGTCAGCAGCGGCCGCTCCGACAAGCTCGATGTGTACGCCGGCGCGTGGGCCAACGGGGACACCTGGCTCAAGCTCGACGACGTCTCCCTGGTCGTCATCGGCTCCAACCAGGTCGGGTCCGGCACCGCGATGTACCCACGCGCCGTACGGCTGGAGCACTCTGGTGACGCCAACGGACAGATCCTGGCGACGGCGTACGCGAATGACAACGGCAACTACGGCGCGATCTTCCGCAGCACCGACGAAGGCCGAACCTTCAACAAGGTCAGCGAAGTTCGCGATCCACTCGCGTCCGGCGGTCAGTGCTGCCAGTCGATCTACGAGCTCCCGACGGCCGTCGGTGATCTGCCGGCGGGAGCGCTGCTGTTCTCCGCCACGTACAACCAGCAGGTGCGCCCGCTGGCGATCAACCTGTGGGCGAGCACCGATCACGGACTGACCTGGACCAAACGGTCCCAGGTCGTCGCCGGGCCGGGCGCGAACAATAAGGGCCTGTGGGAGCCCGAGATGCGTGTCAACGCCGAGGGCCAGCTGACCATCTACTACTCCGACGAGACCCAGTCCGCCCACAGCCAGGCCATCATGGAGGTCTTCTCGCCCGACGGCGGCAAGACCTGGTCGCAACCGTATCCCGTTGTCTCGCTTGGCGATTGGGACGACCGCCCCGGTATGCCTGTCGTCCGCGAGCTCAAGAACGGCCAGCGCATCATGACGTACGAGATCTGCGGGCCCAACCATGGATGTGACGTGTTCTACCGAACGTCCGCGGACGGCGCAGACTGGGGCGACCCCGGTCAGGCCGGGACCCGCATCGTCGCGACCGACGGCACCCGCTTCCAGCACGCGCCGACCGTGACCGTCGTCGATGACGGATCGGCGACAGGCAAGCTCGTGCTCGCGGGTCAGCTCCTTGTCAACAGCGGTGGCGGCATCGACGGCGGCAACGGAATCACGTTGCTCACCAACACTTCTGGCGGCAGCGGCGCCTGGACCAGGATCTGGGCGCCGGTCGAGGTGCCCGAGGCGTACGACAACCCGTGCCCCAACTACAGCTCCGCGCTCGTCCCGACGGCCGACCAGGCGCACGTGCTCGAGATCTCGACGATGTGGGCGGGCCCGACGTGCATTGCCCGCTCCGCCACAGGACGAGTCTGACGACTTCCGTCTAGCCGGGCGCGAGGTTGCTGTCGCAGTGTGACTCGCCAACTCTCAGGTGGCTCCCTTCGAGGGGAGCCATCCACGAGGTAGCGAGTCACTTTGCGCGAGCGAATGGCGCAGCGGCGGGGAGAGCTGAGCGGGGCACGTACGACGGGTGGCGCGGGGCCGCGATCGGGGCAACGCCAGGACGTCGCGGACGACCACATCGACTCAGGCAGGCTCCTGCTGAGTGGCGCAATGGATCCCGCCGCCCCCAGCGGCAATGCCGTCGATCGGCACCTCTACGACGTCGCGGTCGGGGAACAGTTCCTCCAGCGTGCCTTTGGCCTCGTGGGCGCCACCTCACTCGAGGGGTCCGTACCCGAGTCCGCTGGATCACTACACGAGGTGATCGCTGCGCCGACCAGGACGAGCCCGCCCAGCCCGAGGACCGAGCGCCGTGACCGGAGTTGCTGAGGCGACCGCGGCCGGTCGACCGAAGTGGGAGGGCTGGTGATGATGAGGTCCTTTCGAGTGACTCCGTGCACGTCCGAATGCCCTTGCCCGATGAGGGGCAAGGGCAGCGCCGACACGATAGGCGGGTTCCTTCGGCTAGAAGCGGGCGTCGGGCTTGATGTCGACCGGCCCGGGTGCACCTGTCCCGGTCTCGACGAGCGACCTCAGGCTGATCAGGAACATCGCCCAGTGGGTGCTGCAGTGGTACATGAAGTCCACCGGCTCCTTCCAGCCCTCGTGCTTGAACATGACGACGGTGTAGTCGTCCTCGTGCCGAAGGTCCCAGTGGACGTGCGTGCCGACCCACTCCTCGGGTCCGTCCACGACCTCCCACAGGACCTTCTCGCCAGGCTCGGACTCGATCACCTTCATGTCGAATCCGCCTTGTTCGAAACGGAATTGGACGACTCCGCCAACGGCAGGGTCACCGCTGGTGTCGCGGGTCCACCAACCCGACAGACCCTCGATGGTGGTCAGTGCGTCGTACACCGCCTTCGGCTCGGACTTGATGGCGATCTTGTGCAGGATGTCGACCATTGCTCTTGCTCCTTGTTGTCTGACGCTGTGTCTCGAAGCAGCCGTCGGCGACGGCCGCGGTCTCACGTGTTCTTGCTGCGCTGAATGGCTTCGGCGATCCGCTTGATCCGCCGCAGCCGGGCGTCCCAGGTCGCCCCGACCGAGGCGAGCTGAGCGGCCGCTCGTGCGAGCTGTGCATCGTTCACCCGGTATCGCACCTCCCGTCCGACGGGCGTCACGTCGACCAGACCAACGCGGTCCAGGACGCCCAGATGTTTGGCGACGGCCTGACGTGTCACGGGCAGCTGCTCGCTGAGCGTGGTCGCGGTGCCGTCACCGTCCGCAAGGAGCAGATCGAGCATCCGTCGCCGGGTCGGGTCTCCGATGGCCGACCACAGGTCGTCGCTGACCGCGGTGGTCATGACGACTCCACGAGCCGTGTGACGTAGGTGCCCAGTCGCGGGATGAAGAAGTCCCAGCCTTCGACGTGCGCGGCGTACTGCTCCTCGAGAACCGCCACCTCCCAACCCATTTCGCGGAATCCGGTCTCCTTCATCCGGACCACCGTGCCGTTGCCGGCCGGGACGAGATCGAACGTCACCAGCAGTGAGTTGGTCTCCGTCGCGACCTCACCTGCGGCATGGGTCCAGCGGAACGAGAACCGGCGAGGCGGGTCGGCCTCGACGACGGTGATCTGCTCGACGTTCGCGTCCTCCGACCCGCGTTCGCCGAAAATGATCTCGCCGGTCGCGCCCGGAGTCGGGTCCAAGTCAGCGTCGTCGGGCCACCACTCGCGCAGGTGCTCGGGGCTGCTGACCACCTCGTACGCCACCTCGGGTGTCGCCTCGACGTGAATCTCGCGCTCGATGCTTCCGTACTCCATGCCGCGCCTCCTAGTGCAACTTCTGGTTGCATGTGACAGTACGCGCCTCTCGCCGATCGCGCAACCATAAGTTGCACTACGAGGGAGAGTGAGGCTGCCTCAGGTACGCCAGGACCGCCAGCACGCGCCGGTTGTGGTCGTCGTTGGGCGGCAGGTCGAGCTTGGTGAGGATGTTGCCGACGTGCTTGCTGACGGCGGCCTCCGAGACGAACAGCCGGCCCGCGATCGCGGCATTCGAGTGACCCTCGGCCAGCTGGCCCAGCACCTCCAGCTCCCGCTCGGTCAGGCGGCCGAGGGGGTCCCGCCGACGCAACAGCTGTCGTACGACCTCGGGGTCCACGACCGTACCGCCGCGGGCGACCGTACGCAGGGACTCGGCGAACTCGGCGACGTCGACCACGCGGTCCTTGAGCAGGTAACCGACCGCGCGGCCACCGCACGAGTCCAGCAGCTCGTCGGCATAGCTGCGCTCGACGTACTGGCTGAGCGCCACCACGGGAAGGCCGTCGATCCGTTGTCGCAGTGACACCGCCGCCTGCAGGCCCTCGTCGCTGAAACCAGGGGGCATCCGGATGTCCGTCACGACCAGGTCCGGTCGGTGCTCCTCCACCGCGGCGATGAGCGCCTGCGCGTCACCGACCGCGGCCACCACCTCGAAGCCGAGCCGCTCGAGCAGCCCGACGAGCCCTTCGCGCAGCAGCGTTCCGTCCTCGGCCAGCGCCACCCTCGTCACGGCTTCGCTCATCACGTCTCCTCCAGTCGACTCGGGATCCGCACCCGGATCAGCGTCGGGCCGCCCACCGGGCTCGAGACCCGCAGGGTGCCGTCCAGCACCGCGAGCCGGTCGGCCATGCCGGTCAGACCCGTGCCGTTGCGCGGGTCTGCACCGCCCTGCCCGTCATCGCTCACATCGACCCAGAGCGCGTGGCCGTCGTGCGTCACGTCGATGCGCGCGCCCCGGGCGTCGCTGTGCCGCGCCACGTTGGTCAGCGCCTCCGCGACGACGAAGTAGGCCGTCGACTCGACGTGCTGGGGTACGCGCGTCGTGAGTCCGTACGACAGCGCGACTGGCAGCGGCGCCTGTGCGGCCAGCTGATCCAGCGCGGCCTCAAGGCCGATGTCGGAGAGAACCTTCGGGTGGACACCGCGGATGAACTGGCGCAGATCAGTCATCAGCTCCTTGGCCTGATCGTGTGCAGCGGACACGGTCTGAGTCGCCGAATGCTCGGTGCCCAAAGCACTTTCGACCTCCATCTTGCTGAGCCCGAGCTGCATCGTCAGGGTCACGAGTCGCTGCTGGGCCCCGTCGTGCAGGTCGCGCTCGATGCGCTGCCGCTCGGCGTCGAAGCTGTCGACCAGCCGTGCGCGAGACCGACTCACCTCGACCAGACGCGACTCCAGCTCGGCCGCTCCACCCAGGGAGAGGATGAACCTGAGCACGGCGACCTGCACCACCGAAGCCACGCTCCAGGCGTACATCGCACCAATGAGAAGCATGAGACCGACCAGCGCGGCCGCGACGGACGGCCAGGCCGAGTCCACCTGCCAGCCGCCGACGGCGATCGGTCCGGCGTCGGCCGCGACGATCACCGGAGCGGCCAGGAGCACACCGCCGATCAGGCCGAGGGCCATGACAAGCAGCAGTGCTGTGCTCATCAACGGGAACATCACGACGACGTACGCCGCCTGCCGCCAGCGGGCAGGCGAGGCGTATCTGTCGCGCAGCCAGGCGACCGGCTCGCGAGGCGCGGGGGCGGTCTCGGGCATCCGACGCGCATCGATCAGCTGCGCCCGCGCGCGATCCGCGATGACCACCAGCTCCGCGACCAGCGGTAGGAACACCACGGTGAGCACCGCACTCAGCAGCACGAGCACGGTGGCTGCGATCCAGCTCATCTGCCCGTCGACCAGCTCCGAGACGGCCACCAGCGCAGGCAGGCCCATCAGCATGAGCGGCCCGGCAAGCACGACGAGCGTGATGCCCGTGCTGACGACGAACAGGAGAGCTCGCCATGGCCAGCGAGTCAGTGCGAACCGGCGCAGTCCCAGCGCCGAAGCCACCGACGACCGCGTACGCCGGTCGAGGTCCACGGAATGGGTCGACGGGAGGCGCACACCACCACGCTAGAGCGCCGGGCGGCACCGGTCAGTAGTGCTAGGTCTACCTCGAAGACGGTGTCTGGCCGTAGTGATCCACGGCCGTCGACGGACTGCACTGGAGGCATGAGCAATTCGCGTCAGCTGCATCCGACCTCCGACCGACCGTTGTTGATGGACAGCGCGCCGAGCCTGCGCCTGCGCGACGTCAGTCGCACCTACGGTCGCGGCGACCACGAGGTGCGTGCACTCGACCATGTGACCCTCGACTGCGAGGCGCACACCTGGACGGCAGTGATGGGACCCTCGGGCTCGGGGAAGTCCACGCTCCTGCACTGCGCCGCCGGGCTCGAGCAGGTCACGTCGGGTGACGTCTGGCTCGGCCATCACCAGGTGTCCGCAGCTTCCGAGCAGCAGCTCACCCAGCTGAGGCGGCGGCACATCGGGTTCGTCTTCCAGTCGTTCAACCTGATGAGTGCATTGACCGCGGAGCAGAACGTCGCCCTCCCCCTGCGCCTTGCGGGCCAGCGCGTGCCGCACCAGCGTGTCCGCGAGGTGCTCGCGAGTGTCGGCCTCGGCCAGCGCGGGCGACACCGTCCGCGCGAGCTGTCAGGCGGTCAGCAGCAGCGCGTGGCGATTGCCCGTGCGATCGTGACGCGGCCGGACATCCTCTTCGCCGACGAGCCGACCGGTGCCCTCGACACCGGCTCCGCGCGCACCGTGCTCGCGATGCTCCGCGGCCTGGTCGACGCCCAGGGCCAGTCGGTCGTGATGGTCACGCACGACCCGACGGCTGCGGCGTACGCCGACCGTGTCGTCTTCCTGGCGGACGGCCGCGTGGCCGACTGGATGGTCCGACCGAGCGCGGCCGCCATCGCTGCCCGCCTCACCGAGCTGGAGGGCTGAGCCGTGCTGCGCATGTCACTCCAGACGTTCAGAGATCGCTGGACACTGTTCGTCGGTGCCCTCCTGAGCATCGCCCTGGGCGTCGCGCTCGTGCAGGCCGGTGCGGTGGTGATCGATGGGGCAGGTTCTCCACCAGCTGGCGCGACACCAGCCGAATCTGCTGAGTTGGCAAGGTCTTTCGACGATGTGAACGCCATCATGGGCATGTCTTTGTTCCTCGGTCTGTTCCTCTCGGTCTTCATCATCAGCTCGACGTTCTCGTTCACCGTGACCGAGCGACGGCGTGAGCTCGCGCTGCTGCGGCTGAGCGGTGCGTCCCGCGCCAACCTGATGACTCTGCTGGTCGGTGAGGGCCTCGTCCTCGGTGTTCTCGGCAGCGGTCTCGGCGCGCTGCTCGGCACCGTCGTCGTACGTGGCCAGCTGTGGCTCCTGGGCAACCTGGACCTGCCCGCTGATCGGCTCGACGTGTCGTTCTCGCCGTGGCTGCTCGTCGTGGACCTCGGCGTCGGAGTGGGTGTCGCGGTGGCCGGTGTCGCCCTCGCGGCCCGGCGGGCCTCCCGCGTCCGGCCGCTCGAGGCGCTGCGCGATGTCGGCCAGGCGGCCCGGGTCATGACGCTGGGACGGTGGCTGTGGGGGTTGGGCATGGCCGTGCCTGCAGTTGCCGCTGCCATCGGATCGCAGACCAGCAGCGACATGCTGACCTCGGTCCTGCTCGGATTCGCGGTGATCTTCACCGGCTCGATCGCCCTGCAGCAGCTGAGCCCGTTGATCGTGCCGGGCGTCGGCGCCGTGGTCGGGCTGGCGCTGCGGCCAAGCGTGGTCGGTGACCTCGCCCGCTCTGGCCTGCGCGATGGCGTACGACGGACAGCCACCACCGCGGGCCCTCTGATCGTGCTCGTCGGTCTCGTCGTCGGGCTCATGGGCATCCTCACCTCGCAGACCGCGGCCGCCACGGTCGAGCGGGAGCAGACCACCAAGGGCGAGATCGTGGTCGAGTCCACAGGCGCCTCCGTGTCTCGGATTCGTTCGACGCCAGGCGTCGCGGTGGCGGCTGCGACCAGCACGCTGCCGGCCCGGATCCTGCTCCCTCGTACAGGCCGCGCGGCGCAGCCCATGAAGTGGGCGGAGGTCGTTGCAGTGGACCCTGCGGGCTATCGGGCGACCACAGACCTGGCGCCGAAAACCGGTCGCCTGTCTGACTTTTCGGACCATGCCGCCGTCCTTGGACCGGGCGCGGCCGTGTCCATCAGCCCGAAGCAGTCCGCTGTCGTCATGCAGGTCGGCAGTGTGACCAGACGGCTGCCGGTCGTCGCGCATCTACCGGAGACCGTCGGACCCGGTCCCGACGTGATCGTGCCGCGCGCTGTCGTCCCGTCGGCCGTCCTGGCCAAGGCGCCGACGCAGACCGTCGTGCGTGTGGCGGCCGGGACGTCGGTGGCCACTGTCCGTGACCGGCTGCGCGCATCGCACGTCGGCATGGTGCGAGACCTGCACTCCTGGTCAGCAGAGCAGTCGCGGCAGCAGGGCGACGAAAACGTCTCTGTCATGGGCGCGCTCGCCGGTCTGGGTGGCGTGTACGCCCTCATCAGCGTCATCAACGCGGTCGCCGTGGGCGTCTCGCAGCGCAAGCGTGAGCTGGCCGTCGCACGGGTCACCGGGTTCAGCCGGGCACAGGTCGTGCTCGCCGCTGTCGTGGAGTCGCTCGTGGTGACCGCGATCGGACTGCTGCTGGGCGGAGTCGTCGCGGCGACCTGCCTGATGGGCGTACGACGAGGCAATGAGTCTGCGCTAGGGGTGCCGGTGCTCGACGTGCCCTGGATGCTCGTGATCGGGCTGGGCGTCGGCAGCGTGCTCGTCGTCGCGGCGACGAGCGCAGTGGCCGGCTGGTCGAGCACCCGCCCCCGCCCTGTCAGTCTGGTCGCCGGCCGCGAGTGAGGTCCCGCAGGCGTCAGGCGTTCTTGAGCTTGCGCCAGCCGCCGGCGCGGTTGTTGGCGATGATCTGCCGGAACATCGCGACCAGAGCGTCCCGGTTCACCTGCTCGCCCGGCTGGATCGCGACCGTGCGTGCGGTCTTGTTGTCATGA
Source organism: Luteipulveratus mongoliensis (assembly GCF_001190945.1). Classification (NCBI taxonomy): domain Bacteria; kingdom Bacillati; phylum Actinomycetota; class Actinomycetes; order Micrococcales; family Dermacoccaceae; genus Luteipulveratus; species Luteipulveratus mongoliensis. Next base: position 5,099,726 of record NZ_CP011112.1, read on the forward strand.
CCAGCGGTGATGATGCCGTCGGGATCGGGAACGATCGCACCGTCGTACAGGAAGACATCGACGTGCTTCTTCGTCGCGAGGAGCGCACAGATGTTGCCGTCGAGCACGAAGTACGGCCGCACCGTGCGCTTGATGGTCTCCTGCACACACGGGTCCGCGGCGTGCACCAGCTCACGCACCTCGCGACAGATCACCTGCTGCCAGTCGAGCAGTCCGTCGATGTAGTCGTCGACCCGCGGATCGATGTGATGCCCCATGGTTCGCACCGTAGCTCGGCGCCGCGCGCTCATTTGTAAAGAGCCCGTGCAATATGGCTCCGCGTGCGGTCGATCCGTCACAGTCGTGAGCGATGCCTCCCCTTGAGAAGGAGCGACCATGATCGACACGTCTCGCGCGCGCCGGCTGTCATTCGGCGTAGCGATTGCGACCGCAACGCTGCTGGTGACCACGACGGCGGTGGCTCACGCCGACCCCATACCGGGACTTCCGCAGAACGCCAACGGTGAGGAGCAGTCGTTCTCGCCGGCGTTCGACTACGACGGGGACGGTTGCTACGCCGTGCCAGCGATCACCGCCGACGGTGGCCTCAACCCAGGCCTGAACCCGACCGGCGCAGTCAATGGCAACTGCCACGACCAGTCCGATCTCGACAACTCCCAGACCTATTCACGCTCGGAGTGCAACAACGGTTGGTGTGCTGTCGTGTACGCGAGCTACTTCGAGAAGGACCAGGCCGTGGCCGGCAGCGGGCTGGGCGGTCACCGGCACGACTTCGAGCACGTGATCTCGTGGATCGACCAGTCGACCAACCAGGTCGAGTACGTCACCACGACCCAGCACTCGAGCCAGGTCACCTACCCGCGTTCAGAGGTCCTGTTCGCCGGCTCGCACCCGAAGGTCGTCTATCACAAGGACGGCATCCGCACGCACTTCTTCCGGCTCGCCAACGGCAACGACGAGCCGCCCGAGAACCACTACCACGACTGGCGTTATCCGCCGCTCGTCGGCTGGGACGGCTGGCCCAGCTCCGGTCTGCGGGACACGTTGATGAACGCTGACTTCGGCTCGGCCACGATCAAGATCACCGACAAGGACGACCGGTTCCGCAACCTGCTCACCGCCTCGAAGCCGAGCGGAATCCCGTTTCAGCCCTGACGCGTGAGGTGACTACGAAGCGTCGGCAACCGGACGCAGGCGCGTCCTTGAGGCGGCCTCGACCTGCTCTCGGACGACCCGCTCGACCTGATCGGGGTCGTCGATCATCGGCACGTGGCCGCAGTCGACGAGCGTCACGTGCGCGGCGCTCGGGAGCCGTTCGGCAGCGCGCGTCGCCTGTCGCGGGATCAGCAGCCGGTCGGTGTCACCCCAGGCCACCGTGACCGGGGTGGGCGGCTCCTCGCCATGCCACTTCAGACGTACCGCTCTGAAGAACGTCGGCCAGAACGCCTTGGAGCGACGCAGGTTGTAGGAGTCGCCGAGCGCCGCCTCGGGCGTGAGCCGCTCGGGGTGGCTGTAGAGCGCGCGCATGCTGATCTTGCGCAGCGTGCCGTTGTCAGCGAACAGCTTGAGGACCGGACCGGGAGCGTACGTCGACGCCTTCATCACGGCGAGTTGCACACCGGCAACTCCATACAGCTCCGGCCAGCTCCAGAAGCCCGCCGGTGACAGCGCCGTGGCGGACGCGACCACGTCGCGTCGTGCGAGCTCCAGGGCGTAGTAGCCGCCGAGCGAGTTGCCGACCACGTGCGGCCGGTCGATGCCCAGCTCGGTGAAGAGCTCCACGATCTGGTCGACGACGCTGGTCATGGCGTACGAGCCGGGCTTGGTCGGCCGCGGCGACTCACCGAAACCGGGCAGGTCGATGGCGATGACGTCGTACGACGTCGCCAGCCGCTCCGGGATGTCGCCCCACGCCTGGCGTCGGTGCCCGATGCCGTGGATCAGCACCACGGGAGCGCCAGATCCCTGGCGGCTGTACTGAATCGTGCTCATGATCGCGCCCTTCGTCGTTCGACCTGACTTACTGGAGAGTAACCACACTTGTGGCCCAGGTCACGGCTTGGCAGCGTGCCCGTCCTCGGACTGAGACAGCTCCGGCGCGCGACGAATCCGCTCCTGTCTCGGACCGACCTATCGTGAGGCCATGCTCATCGCGGAGGAGTTCTTGCTGCAGGTGACCACTCCTGATCCTCCAGCGCGAGGGCGACAGGCCGAAGGACGTGCTCGACCGCGTCGCCAAGGGTTTGCGAAACCGGACTTACCGAGAACTCGCGGTCCAAGGGTTCGTCAGGGAGGAGCCGTACAAGTTCTTCGGGCTCATTCCCAAGGCCGACTGGCCCGTGCTCAACCCGGCAGAGCAGCAGGCGACTCGGGACGTGCTGGCCCGCGTCCTGATCGGGTCGACTCCGCCGGACGCCCGCACTGGTGCGCTGATCGCGCTCATCCATGCCGTTGAAGCCATGCCAGCGGTCTTCGCCGAGCGGGTCGGGCTGTCCAAAGGCGATATCAAGCGACGCGCGCGGGCCATTGCGGACGGCAGCTGGCCGGGCAGCTGGGCATGTGAGGCCACGAACAGGGCCGTCGCAGACCGCCAAACGGCATTCTGAATCGCCTCCCAGGCCGTCCTTGAGACTGAGAAGGTTCAGCCTTTCGACGGATCCGCGTCGGGCGAGCCGCGACCTATCGTGAAGAACATGCTCATCGCCGAAGAGTTCCTCCTGCTGGTGACATCGCCCGACGGCAAGCTCTGCGCGGCCGGCAACAAGGTCGACCTCGGCCTGGCCGGCGCGTTGCTCAGCGAGCTGGCGTTGGCCGAGAGGGTCACGATCAATGCCAAGGGTCGACTCGAGATCCTCAGCGCGACGCCCTTGCGCAACCCGCATCTCGACAGCGCGCTGGCCATCTTCGTCCAGCGTCAGGGCAAGAAGCCGAAGGACGTCCTCGGCAAGGTGGCCAAGGGACTGCGCGGCAGGATCTACGGGGGGCTGGCCGTCAACGGATACGTCCGCGAAGACCGGCGCAAGGTCCTGGGTCTGTTTCCCACGTCGGACTGGGTCGTGCTCAACCCCACCGCCCATCAAGCCAATCAGCGGACCCTGACAGGCGTACTGCTGGGCTCGACGCCGCCAGATGCACGGACCGGATCGCTGATCGCCCTGGTCCACGCCGTGGACGCGGTGCCCACGGTCTTCGGCGAGCAAGGCGGCCTCTCGAAGCGAGAGCTCAAGCAGCGGGCCAAGGCGATCGCTGAGGGCAACTGGGCGGGAGCCGCGGTCGGCAAGGCGATCTCGGACGCGCAGGCCGCGATCAACGCGGCCATCATGGCGTCCGTCGCAGCCGGCGCAGCGTCCAGCAGCGGCAGCAACTAGCGCCGGCCACACCAGCTACTGAGGCGAAGCCACCGGCCGACGCGTCGGGACCGTCACATCGGTGTGCACCGCATCGAGGCTCACACCGCCGCTCAGGAGCAGCTCGCGGACTTCGAGCACCATCTCGGGGGGCCCGCACAGCAACCAGTCGTCCGCGCTCGGGAGCATGTCCCGGCACCACTCACGGACGGCTGCCCGACCCGTGAGGGTCCCGCTCCACGCGCGTTCCCGGGTGAGCACATGCACCACTCGGAGTCGGTCGCCGTACTCGCGCTCCAACGCCCTCAGCTCATCCGCGAACATGATGGAGTCGCGAGTCCTGTTGCAACACAACAGTGTTGCTCGACTCATGGGTTCGGTCCGCAGCGCCGTGGACACGATGGACAGGATCGGGGTCACACCGCTGCCGCCTGCCACTGCGACGTAGTGGCGACTGTTCGCCGGGTGAAGCGCAGTGTGGAACGCTCCTGCCGGTGGGCTGACGTCGAGAACGTCGCCGACGCCGACCGAGTGCCCGAGCACGCGCGACACCCGGCCCCCTCCACCGAGCCGCACGCCGATCCGCAGCCGACCCGAACCCGCGAAGGTGCAGATCGAGAAGAAGCGGCAGTCCGTCGTCCCGGGGGCTCGCACGGCGACGTGCTGGCCCTGCACGAAGTCGAAGGTCGACGACAGTGACTCAGGCACGTCGAACCCGATCGCCACGGCGGACTCCGCCAACCTGGTGATCTCCTGGACCTTGAGCTCGTAGAACGCGCCCGCCACACCCCCGCGCATGGCTAGGCCACGGCGTGCAGCAGCTGCTGCCGCTCGGCGAGAACCTCGGGATCATCCGGGGCCAGCTCCAGGGCCCGGTCGAGATCGGCCATCGCCTCGTCGCGTCGGCCCATGGCCTTGAGCACCACAGCACGGTTGAACAGCAGCTCCGCCGACTCGCCCAGCGCGACCGCCTCGTGCATGTCGGCGACCGAATGTTCGAAGTCACCGGCGCCATACGCGAGGACCGCACGTCCCGCCCACGCCGCCTGGAGCTGCGGGTCGGCCTCGATCACCGCGTCGTACGCCGTACGCGCCGCTGCCACATCGCCGCGCGCCGCTGCGACCTGGGCGACGACGCACTGGAGGAGCACGTTGTCGGGGTCGACCGCCAGACCCGCCCGGGCGTCGCGCTCCGCCCCGTCGAGGTCGTCGGCGGCCACCCGCAGGCCTGCTCGGTTGACCAGCGCGTCGACGTACTCCGGCTGCAGCTCCAGCACGTAGTCCAGGTCGGCCATCCCGGTCTCCATGTTGCCGAGCTCGAGGTTCAGGTCGGCGCGGTTGTAGAAGACCTCGGGGAACGGCGGTGACAGCTCGATGGCCCGGTCGTAGTCGGCGAGCGCCTCGTCGTACCGCCCCATCCGTCGCAGCAGGTTGCCCCGGTCGAAGTGGTACTCGGGGTAGTTCGGATCGATCTCCATGACCGCGGTGTAGTCGGCCAGAGCGTCGTCCAGGCGTCGGAGGGCGAGATAGACCTGCCCGCGGTTGTAGCGCAGGACGGACCGGTGCAACGTGTGCTCGTCCGGTTCGAGCTCACGGTCCAGCCGGGCCATCCCCTCGTCCACCAGCCTGAGGGCCTCGGCATGGTTGCCCATGTGCGCCTCGATCAGGGCCAGGCCGTTGCGCTGGAAGACTCCCTCGAAGGCGCGCTGCTTGGGGTCCGTCTTCAGATCTGCAAAGGCGATCGCCTGGTAGATCCACCCCTTGGCCAGCTCGTCGTCGACCTTCGTCGGCTCGTGATGCCTGGTGTAGAGCATCGCCGTCGCATAGGCAGCCTGCAGGTGGATCTCGGGCGCAATGGTGAACGCGCGAGCCTCGCGGTAGAGCGCCTCAGCCTCCTCGGCGCGAGAGAGGGCGGCGAGCGATGTCGTCATCTTGGTGGTGAAGGCCCACCAGTGCTCGCCCTGCTCACGCCAGTCGATGACGGCCCGACCGCGCTTGCCGAAATCGACTGTCGCTTCATAGAACCCGGTGTTGATGCAGTAGTCCAGCGCCTCGCGCAGCGCATCCGCACCGACACCAGCAGGGTCCGACCCATGCTCCGCATGGAACGGGATGGCGCCGAGCCGCCACGAGAACTCCGTCGACTCGCGCAGCTGCTCCAAGCGTCGATCGTGCAGTGCGGCGCGAGCGCGGTCGTCGATCGCGTCGTACGCCGACCTCAGCAGAGGATCATCGCTGGTGCAGTCACCTGCGAGGTACGCCTCTGCCAGGTCTCCCTGGCCGCCCGTCCACGTGGGGTCTGCAGGTTCGTGGACCACGGCGTACCGTTCGAGCGCCTGCGCCAGATCGTCCGGCAGCTCGCTGTCGTCGGTACAGATCACCAGCTGCATCTCGGCAGGGTCCAGCCGTCGAAGCATCACCGAGATCGCTTCGGTATCAGTCTGATCCGCATGATGCGCGTTCTCGACCACGAGATGCCGCGGACCGCCTCCCTCGCGTACCGAGTCACGGACCAGCTCAGTGAGACCGTGCGCGATGCGCAGCGTCCGGTAGCGCGAGTAGAACCGGGTGCGCTCCTGCGGCACCGCCAGAGAAGTCAGCGTCTCGCGGACCGCCTCGACACTCGCGCGCAGCTCGGGAGCAACCGTCAGCACTTCGATCTCGTGGTCTCGTACCAACGTTGGGACCGCGCCAGGCTCGACGCTGAACAGGTCGCGGCACAGACTCCCCATCGCTGTGTACGGCCCCCGGAGCCGCCGATGGGCGTCGACGGTGTGCGACGAGACCAGCGACGTACCAACGAGATCCGCGTTCTCAACGCCGTTCTCGCGGGCCGCTCGTAGAGACGCGCGAATCCACAGATGTGTACGCATGATGGCTCCTTAGTCGAGAACGAGGGTGGACTCGGGCGTCCGAACGCGCTCACGCCGCTCGCGACGAGCGAGCCAGAACGCGGCCACGAACTGCCCGATGTTGAGCACCGAGAAGGCAATTCCGTCGGCAAGGCGTAGGGCGCTCGTACCGGGCTGGAAGATGTCGCCAACCATCGTGGCGAGGTGCCACATCGCCGGGATCACGAAGATCGCCAGCGTGATGATCGAGAAGGTGTAGCCGGCGACCAGCAGCCAGGAGTACCAACGCCCTACGGCCCGGTCCTTGGCGTGGAACGTCGACTCGTCGTACAGCCTGTCCTTGCGGCCCAGCAGTCGCCACCAGCGGTTGGCGAGGATCTTGCGAGAGGTCTTCTGCAGGTCGTTGCAGCCCAGGACCGTCACGAAGACGTAGTACAGATCGGTCTGAAGGTAGAAGTAGAACTGCCACATCGCCCGCATCAGAGTGCCGAAGGCCAACGCCAGGAACACCTGGGCGATGAACGGGGCATCGGAGTAGGGCGCGCCCATGGCCACCGCCGCGAAGGTCAGACTGCAGATGACCAGCACGTCCGTGAGCAACCCGGCGATCATCGGCAGGTAACGCTTGCCTCGCGGCACGGAGACCAGACCATCCATCCGTGTCTCGAAGACGATGAAATAGAACCGACGCCCTACTGCGAGAGACGTGTTCAGCCCCAACCGGCGTCCCGCTAGGGCGTGAGCCGACTCGTGCAGCAGGACCAGGGGGATCTGGCCGACGAAGATCACGAGCTCGATGACGACGAGGTACTTGCTGACGAAGATGTGTTCGAATCTCGGTGCAGCCAAGGGGGTGTCGATCATCGCGAGCACCCCGAGCGCGAGTATCGCGACATAGAACACGAGGCCGATCGGCGAGAAGATCGCCTGACCGAGGCGCTGCCATCGGACGGGCTTGAGCTCGACCGGCGCTCCTTCACCCGCGGGAGCGATCAGCTCGAGCTCCTGCATGGCTTCGAGGAATTCGCCGATGTTAACCGTCTCGCCGTAGGTCGCGGCGTACCAGTCGGCGGCCTCTCGGGGAGTCTTACCTGACCCGAGCTGGCGCAGGACCTGGGCGCCGTCGGCGGGGAGTACGCAGTAGGAGTCGATGTCCACTCGTCCGACGGTGACCTCGTCCCCCTCTTCGAGATAGGTCAGCGGGTAGAGCGCCACCGGCAGGTCGAGATCCAGAGCGGCGGCATCCGAGGGCGCATCGCTGACGACGACGCTGGAGTCAGTCATGACAGGTCTCCCGATTGGCAATGGTGGCAAGGGTTTTGGGTGTCCCGGGCCCGCTGACAGGACGGGCCCGGGACGGGTCTAGCTCAGGGGCACTGGATGACAGCCAGACAGGTGGGCTGACCACAGCCACCGGAATACAGCGGGGACATGGCGCCACTCAGACGGACAGCGCCGGTACGACGTACCGAGATCGACTTCATGATGTGCTCCTCTGTGTGAAGGTTTGGTTGGGTTTGCTCAAAGGGCCTGGGTCGGCAGGTTCGGAGTCAGTCCTCCGCCACCACCGCAACCGCCGGCGTACAGCGGTGACATGGCACCGGTCAGTCGGACAGCACCTGAACGGCGAACAGCAATGGTCTTCATGGGATCCCTTTCAGAAGGAGACGGTCGGCGCAGTCGTCGACCGAGGTGAGTCAGAGCGAGCGTCAGACCGGGCGGGTACCCCCACAGCCAGCGGAGTACAGCGGCGACATCGCACCTGTGAGGCGCACTGCGCCGGGCTTGCGGATCGCAATCGTCTTCATCGAGTTCACCCCCTCGCGACCTCGGTGACGGCCCGTGGGACGACGGCCGCCGTATGCCCATCAGTGAAGGTCTCGCCCCGCTGTCGAGGCATGGGAGCGCGGCACCCAGGTTTCCTGCGGGACCCCCACCATTTGTCAGAAGTACCCGTAGGCGCGGTGCCATAGTTCGGCGTGTGCGCACGTCTGCAGAGCGCGACTACACGCGGCCGTGGTGGTTCCCCGGCCTCCTCGAACGTGAGGTCCGCGGGACCGACGACGTGCCGGGCTGGGCCTCGTTCATCGATCGGACGCTGGGTGCGACTGGCCGCCGAGTCGACAGCCGCACCTGGCAGGCACAGCTGCAGGTCTCGCTCAGGCCGCTGGCAGAGGAGGCCGCGCGCGACATCGACCAGCCGGTGGTCGCGGCCGCGTGCGTGGACCACCTCGACGAGCGCCTCCTGCAGCTGGCCGTGCGCACGTTGGTCACCGAGATGCACCGCCTCCGTGAGGACGGCCAGCTCGCGGGCGACTCCCCGACCGCGCGGTTCGCCGATTTCGCCAATCAGCTCGCAAACGGTGGTCTGCGTCGAACGATCCACCAGTACCCGTTGCTGGGTCGCACCCTCGCGACGACGTGTGCAGCAAAGGCGCGTGCCTACCAAGAGTTCTGCGATCGCCTGCAGACCGACCTACCCCACATCACTGCTCGCCTGTTCGGCGGTGTGGAACCCGGGCCTCTGACGGACCTGCGTGCCGCCGGCGACGACCACGGGGGTGGGCGCAGCGTCCTGATCGCGCGGTTCGGCTCTGGGCGTGCCGTCGTCTACAAGCCCCGCCCGCTGCAGATCCTCGACCACTTCAACGAGATCGTGGCCTGGCTGAACGGGCACACCGATCTGGCCCTTCGATCTCCCCAGGTCGTCCTCGGCGACGGGTACGGCTGGTGCGAGTTCGTCGACGCGGCGCCCTGCTCCAGCGCCCAGGAGGTCGCCACGTTCTACCGCCGGCTGGGCGGCCTGCTGGCGATCTTGTACGTCCTCGACGGGACGGACATCCACTTCGAGAACCTGATAGCTGCGGGCGCCCACCCGTGCGCGGTCGACGTCGAGACGCTGTTCCACCCCACGCCGGCCGGACAGCACGGCCGATGGACCGACCCAGCGGTCCGAGCCCTCGCGCTGTCCGTACGACGCACAGCGCTCCTCCCTCAGCTGATCGCCGGTGAATCTGGCGTCTGGGACGTCTCCGGAATGGGTGGGGACGACGAGGTCCAGGCGCCGTACGACGGCCGGGCCTGGGCGTCCGCCGGCACCGACCTCATGCACCTGGTGCCTGCGCCGGTCATCGCGCCTACGGCCAGCAACCGCCCGTCCCTCGACGGTGAGTTCGTGGAGCCACGCGACCAGGAGCCCGCCCTGCGCGAAGGTTTCGTGACGGCGTACGACGCCGTCAGGCAACACCGCGAGGAGCTGCTGGCTCTGATCGGGTCCTGCCGAGAGGACTCGTGCCGCTACGTCGTGCGCATGACGGCTGCCTACACCAGGCTGCTCGAGGACATCCTCCATCCGGGCCTGCTGCGGCGGGCCACGGATCGCGACCGCTTCCTGGTCGAGGCACTCGAGAACACCCACGACGTGGGAGGTGCGTTGGCCGATGCGGAGCGGGCAGACCTGTGGCGCGGCGACATTCCGATGTTCGTGACGCGGCCGGGGTCACGGGATCTCGAGGACGCCGTCGGCGGACGGCACACCGGGTTGCTGGCGGAGAGCGCCGAGGACGCGGTCCGTCGCAAGGTCGCCGGGCTCGGATCGGAGGATCTGGCCGAGCAGCTGTGGATCATCTCGGCGAGCCTGGCCAGCCGGCCCCAGCCGATCCTTCATCGAGCACAACCAAGCATCCCGTTCGGTGACCCTGCCGCCGCCCCCGACCCCGAGCGAGCGCTCCGCCTGGCCAGCCGGATCGGGGAGGACCTGATGCGGCGCGCGCACCGCGACACCACCCGGGCGAACTGGCTCGGGCTGGAGCTGATCGACGAGGTGCACTGGTCGATACGAGCGATGGGCGCTGGCCTCACGTACGGCTATGTCGGGGTCTCGCTGTTCCTCGCCGAGCTCGGTAGCCGGCTTGACCGGCAGGACTTCCTGGACACCGCCGCCGCGGCGATGACTCCGATCGACCGAGTACTCGGCGCCATCGCCCGCGACAGGGCGACGCTGCAGACCGTGGGATGTGGTCTGCACGGGCTCGGGGGTATCGCGTATGGCCTGGCTCGCCTGTCGACCCTGCTCGACGACTCAGACCTTCGGCGCAGTGCTCTGAACGCAGTCCAGCTGATCGAGCCGTCCATCACCGATACGAAGCAGCTGCTCGCTGATGGTGCGGCCGGAGGACTGGCCGCTGTGCTGGCCGTAGGCGATGCGGGCCTGCCCGTGGACCCACAGCTCGTGGCCGCGCTGGTCGACACCGCTCGCAACCCTCCCGCGCACCGGGTCCCGGCCGGCTTCCTGTCCGGTCAGGACGGCATCGACTGGGCCCTCGCTCGGGCCGGGATGCCGTCCACTGATCGGCTCACCGCGACTGCCGACGGCGTCGAGCGCGCACCCAGCGACGACACGGGCTGGTGCGAAGGATTCGGAGGAATCACCATCGCAGACCTGGCGTATGGCGGACCGTCAACGACCGACCGATACATGAACCTGATGGAGACCTGCGCGCTGCAGCCGGACGTGAGCCTGTGCCACGGCGAGCTCGGTGCGATAGACCTCCTCATCACTCTTTCGGAGGGCGATGATGGGCGCGCTACTGCCGCTTTGGAACGCCGGTCCGACGCAATCTTGCGGCGGTTGGAGAATGACGAAACGACGGTGTTCGGCACTCCGACCGGGGTAGACTCCCAGAGTCTGCTATCAGGTCAGGCCGGGGTGGGATATGGGTTGCTACGACTCGCTTTTCAGGGGCATTGTCCGTCTCTTATGAGCCTTGAGTCGAGCCCACATTCAACGACCGACCGGTAGCGCATTCGCCTCACGAAGGAGCAGTCATGGATTCACGGTCGACCCAGCCCGTACCAGACCCGGTCGGCGGCCTGCCCAGCCCGCGCGCACTGTCTTCTTCCACGATCGGGGCGCGAGCACGGGCTCTCGCCGACCAGCCCATCGAGTTCGGCTACACCACGTCTGATGGCGGCATCTTCACGATCTCACCGGGCGGCCCCTTCACGGACCCGACGTAGGCATTGAGCCCAGTCGATAGAGCGGGCCGTCCGCAGGCACGGCCCGCTCTCATCGGTCGAGCCGCACAGACCGCCGACCTCTCGGAAGCCCTGTCGAGCGCGATCGCGGGTCGCGGGGCAGCTCGGTTCATATCGGGCGAGGCGGGCGTCGGGAAAACACGGCTCGCCGAGGCTGTCCTTGACGAGGCTGAGAGTCGTGGAATGCGGTGCCTGCGCGGCCGGGCGGCGACGTCGGGTCCCACCGCTCCCTTTCGACCCTTTTGCGAGGCCGTGTGGTCCTGGTCGCGGGTGGAGCCAATTCCCCCCCGAGAAACATTCGGCCCGTTCGGCCCATTGCTGGGAAGAATCATTCCTGAATGGGCCGACAATGTGTCCGCAGAATCCAGCCCGACGCTCTTTCTCGCCGAAGGAGTCCTCCGCCTCCTTCAGTACATCGCCGGAGAGCACGGTGCGCTGCTCTTCCTCGACGACCTGCACGAGAGCGACTCCGAGTCGCTCGACCTGCTCGAGTACCTCATCGACCACATCGAGGCCGTTCCCGTCGTCGTGATCGGCGCCTTTCGCTCAGGGGCGACCAGCATGGGCGCGCTGCTGCAGCGCGCCTCGCGGTCGTCCGTGCAGACCCTGGAGCTCGACAGGCTCTCCAAGGCCGAGACCGTCCAGCTCGTCCACGCGTCGCTCGACCCTGGCCAGGTGGTGCCACGCGAGGGGTTGGAGCAGCTGTGGCACGACAGCGCCGGCGTCCCGTTCGTCATCGAGCAGCTGCTGCACGACGGGCTCCGACGCGGCTGGTCGACCCCACGGACGGGTTCCGCACACTCGTCCGCGCCTGTGGCGAGGCCGGCGGCGATGACCGGCGCGGTTCTGGAACGCATCGAGCAGCTCGGGGCCGAGGGATCCCGAATGGTCCGGTCCGCTGCGATCCTCGGTGACCGCTTCCCGGCCGCGCTGATCCTTCAGATCTGCGAACTCAGCGGAGACCACGGACGCGAGCTGCTGGCGGCAGCTCAGTCGGCCCAGATCATCGCGGTCGAGGACGGAGCCGGTGACCCCTGGTACACCTTCGGCCACCCTCTGATCGGAGACGTGCTCCGCGGCAGTCTCACAGGCACCGAGCGTGACCTCCTCACCCGACGGGCCGTGGCTGCCATCGAGTCGACAGCATCATCGGACGACTACTTGAGCGTCGTGCTGGCTCGCATGCGGCGATCCATCGGTGACCTCGTCGGTGCGAGTGAGCTGTTCGCGGAGGCCGGCCGGCGGGCGCTCGCCCTCGGCGCACCGTCATCCGCAGCGAGCCTTCTCGAAGAAGCCCACGAACTCGTCCTGAGCGCGCCAGCAGGGACGCCGGGTCTCGTGGACGTCCGTGCTGACCTGCTGACGGTCCTGCCCGAGATCGGTCGCTTCGACCTGGGCCTCGAGCTGGCCGCCGAGCTCCACCAGCACGACGTCGACCGTCCCGTCCCCGATCATGTCGACCTGCATGCGCGCGCCGCTCGGCTCGCGCATGCCGCGGGACAGCTCGACACTGCCTGGCAGCACGTACGCGCCGCGCGAGCGCTTCTTCATGACACGTCGTCGGCAGAGGTCTCGGCTCCCGTCGATGTCGTCGAGGCCCGTCTGGTCCTGACCGGAACCCACACCGCTCGCCTCGAGGTCGCTGCTGCCCTGGCGCAGCGTGCGGCCTCCGTCGCTGACCAGCTCCCCAACGCGATTGTGGCGTGCGAGGCGTGGCAGCTCCTCGGTGTCATCGCGCGAGTGCACGACCTGGACCAGTCCCGCGCCCACCTGCGGCGAGCATCCGCCCTGGCGCAAGAGCGTCGGCTGCCCATGGTGCGCGCCTACTCCGAGGTGGTCCTGGCTGGAACTGACTGCCTCGACCTGGGCTCGACCCACGCGCTGGAGCGAGCGCACCGCGAGGCGCAGAGCGTCGGTGCGGTCTACGCCTCCTACGAAGCACAATCGCTCCTCGCCATGCAGGCCGCGCTGCATGGTCGCCACGTCGAGGCTGAAGAGATGGCGGCCTCTGTGGTCGAGACCGCCATCAGACTCCACATCGACGGTGCCGCGACCTACGGGATGCTGGCCCACGCCGTGTCCTTCGCCCATCGCGGTCAGCGATCGCAGATGGAGGAGGTCTTGCTGCGCCTGTCTCGTTGGCCGGTCCGATCCTCGTACGAGCTGCCGTTGAGCTCGGGCCTGGCGCGCGCGTTCTGCTCGCTCCTGGAGGAGAAGCCGGAGGAAGCGCGAGAGGAGCTCCGGCGCGCCACCTCGGACGACTCGATGAGCCTCGCGGCCGCGTCCGGCAGCGGGCGCGATGGCCTGGCGCTTCTGCTCGAGGTGTTGAACGAGAGAGCAGGTTGGCCGGAGTTTCATTGGGCCGCCGCGCGGCAGTCCGGGCAGGTGCGCTGGACCGCTCAGTTCTTCCACTTCGCTCATGCCGTTCTGCTGGGCCGAGACGGCGACACGGACGAAGCCGAGCAAGCGGCCGCCCGGGCCGAGGTCGCCGCTGAGATCTACCCCGTCGCACGCCACCTCGCGTGGCGGCTTGTCGCTACCGATGCGCACCGCCATGGGTGGGCTGATCCCGTCGGGCCCGTCCGGGCAGCGGAGGCGTACTTCCATTCTCTGGGGCTCATCACCATCGCGAGCGCCTGTCGCCGGCTGCTGCGAGACCTGGGCGCACCGGTGCCGCAGCATAGGGAGGGCTATGAGCGAGTGCCCGAGTCATTGCGCCAGCTGGGTGTCACGGTGCGCGAGCACGAAGTCTGCGGTCTGCTGCTGCAGCGCTTGTCCAACCGCGAGATCTCCGAGCGGTTGCACATCTCACCGCGGACCGTCGAGAAGCACATCGGCAATCTGCTCACCAAGACGGCAACGACCAACCGCAGCTCCCTGATCGCGCGCGTCCTCGAGCTGGGGTCCGGCGGTCAGGACTGACTACCGGCGTTCCCGGAAGAAGTCGGTCAGCAACGCCGCGCACTCCTGCCCGCGGATGCCGCCGACGACCTCGATCCAGTGCGGCGCGCGCTGCTCGCGGGCCACATCCCAGACGCTGCCGCACGCACCGGCCTTGGCATCCCAAGCGCCGAGCACGATCCGCTCGATCCGCGCCTGTAGCGCTGCGCCCGCGCACATCGGACACGGTTCGAGCGTCACCACCAGCGTGCAGTCGTCCAGCCGCCAACCGCCGCGCGACTCGGCGGCATCGCGCAACGCCACGACCTCGGCGTGCGCCAACGGGTCGCCGTCAGCCGTACGCCGGTTGCGCCCCTGACCGATCACCTCACCCGCCGCGTCGACCACGACGGCACCCACGGGTACGTCTCCTGCCGCACCGGCCTCGCCGGCCAGCGCGAGAGCGGAAGCCATCCACGCGTCGTATGACGCATGCACGGCAGGTGGTCGCAGCTCACTCACAGCTAGAGTCTCGCGTATGCGCGTCATCGTCGCGGACCACCCGCTCATCGCCCACAAGCTGACGTACCTGCGCGCCAAGGACACGGACTCCCCCACGTTCAGGCGCCTGGCCGAAGAGCTGATGACGCTGCTCGCCTACGAGGCGACCCGTGAGGTGCGCACCGAGCCGTTCGACATCGTCACGCCGGTCGCCCCGACCACGGGCATCAAGCTCGCCAACCCCAAGCCGCTCATCGTGCCGATCCTGCGTGCTGGGCTCGGCATGCTCGAGGGGATGGTGCGGCTGCTGCCTTCGGCTGAGGTGGGTTTCCTCGGGATGGCACGCAACGAGGAGACGCTCGAAGCGGTGACCTACGCCAACCGGCTGCCCGACGACCTGTCCGGGCGTCAGTGCTACGTCATCGACCCGATGCTCGCGACCGGCGGCACGCTCGCGATGTCGATCCAGTACCTCATCGACCGTGGCGCCGATGACATCACTGCGGTCACCCTGCTGTCCGCGCCCGAGGGCATCGAGGCGCTCGACAAGGCGGTCGGTCACCTCGACGTCCCGGTCACGCTCGTCACTGGCGCGGTCGACGAGCGGCTCAACGAGCACGGCTACATCGTCCCCGGACTCGGCGACGCCGGCGACCGCCTCTACGGCGTCGCCCAGTAGCCCACCGCTGGTCGAGTAGGCGAGGAACGAGCCGTATCGAGACCAGAGCCCGTATCGAGACCAGGTGCCCGCGTGTACCGGGTCTCGATACGCCTCCGCTAGCGCTCCGGCTACTCGACCAGCGAGTCCTCTTTGGCTGCAATGGAACTCACGCGTCCGAGGTTGCGCACGCTCGGCACCAGCAAGGTGCCGAGCGCGATCACGAGGTAGGCCACACCGGTCACCGCCAGCACAGTGCGGGGGTCGGCCGCGGCGGCCAGCCAGCCGAAGACCGTGGCGCCGACCGGCATCGCGATGAACGAGCCGAGCATGTCGTAGGACCACACGCGAGACTGGGCGTGCTCCGGCACGTTCTCCATCATCGCGACGCTCCAACCCGTCCCGAACACCTCCATCCCCATGCCCGCGACCAAAGCGATCGGCACGAGTACAAGAGTCGCGGGCTGCACTCCCAGCACGAAGATCGGCGCTGCCATCAGGGCGACTCCGATCATCCCGGACCGCAATGGACGTCGCAGGTGCGTCCGCATCAGCACGAACGTGGTGAGCACGGCGCCGGCTGCCTGGGCGGAGACGACCAGGCTCCAACCCCGCACGCCCAGGTCCGGATTGGTCTTGGCGATGTAGGGACCGAGCACCCCCCACGCACCCATCTGCATCGCGTTGAGGGCGCCGAACGCCACGACGATCACCCACAACCAGGTCCGCGACGCGAACTCGTGCCACCCCTCTCGCAGGTCGGCCACCATCGAGCTCGTACGCCGGACCGCGGCCGGCAGAGCGATTCGGGCCAAGGCCACGATCGCGATGACATAGGTGGCCGAGTCGACTGCGAGCGCCCAGCCGGCACCCGGCCCGGCCACGACGATTCCCGCGATGACCGGACCCAGGAGCTGGGTGCCGTAGCGCGAGAAGGACATCAACGCATTGGCCTGCTGCAGGAGCCGCGGCTCGACGAGCTGTGACACCAGTCCTTGCATCGACGGCATGGTGAACGCCGAGACAGCACCGTTGATGCACTCGATGACCAGGATCATCGGGATGGTCGCCTGACCGCTGATGATCAGCCATGCGACAAAGCCCTGCGTGAGCGCGGTCAGCCCGTGTGACATCTGGATCACCAGCCGTCGCGGCATCCGGTCGGAGATGACTCCGCCGATCAGCAGGAACACGACAAGGGCGATAGTCCGACCTGTCATGACCATGGCCAGCGCGCTGGCCTTCTTGTCGACGTGCAGCACCGCGAAGGCCAGTGCGATGGGCGCCATCGACGTGCCGACCAGCGACGTAGACCGCGCGACGAAGAACCAGCGAAAGCGCTTGTCCTGCAAGGCTTCCCATGACGTGGTGATGTTCACCGAGAGCCCTCGCGACCGTCGTACATCTCGAACAGGAACGTCTGCATGTTGACCTTGATGGTGTCGCCGGTACGTGGCGGCTTGGCCTTCTGGTGGATCAGGGCACTTGCCTCATGGACCAGCTCGGTGACCTGCGCCCAGACGTCTGGCGTCACCCACAGCTCGGCGTCGGTGATGTTGCCTTTGCCGCCGGGCTTGCGGGCGGCTATGCGCCGACGCAGCTCTTGGCTGAAGGCCTCGATCTGCAGCCGCCAGCCCTCGGGGTCTGGGGTCGTACGCTTGCCGGCCCGTCGGGCGACCTGCTCGGCCTCGCTGGCGTAGGCGTACTTCTTGGCCACGCCGCCGCGGACCTTCTCCGTGCCGACCTCCTTCAGGTGGCCGGACTTGGCCAGCACCCGCACGTGATAGCTCGCGTTGGCCTGCGTGATGTCGAGCTCGCGGGCGATCTCGGCCGCGCTCATCTCGGCACCGGTCAGCAGCGACAGCATCTGCAGGCGTACCGGATGCGCCACGGCCCGCAACGCCGACGTCTGCTCGTCGTCTCCCAAAGACATGTTTGGCAGTCTGCCCGAGCAGCCCTCGACCGTCAAGCACTTCTTTGGATGTGGCTGGGCTCCGCGTTGGGCATCCGCCCTCAGGCCATCAAGAGCTGCAGTGCGATCAGCACGTCGACCACACCGCACCACTCGGCGTATGTCCGCGACACGACCGCATCCGCACGCAGGTGCACGGCGTCCCACGCGCCGTGCGCGAGCCAGCCGCCGGCCACGATCCAGAGCGCCAGGTCGGAGTCGACGTGCAGGGCAGCGAACGCTGCTCCGGCAAACAACGCGAGCCCAGCACCCTGGACCATCAGAACCCGACGGTCATGCGCATGCCCGCGCAGCAGCCCGACCGAGAGGGCCACGACTCCGAACGCGACCATCATGACCTCTGGCTGCGGAGCACCCACGACCTGCAGCACGATGTACGCCGCGATGAGGGTGATCTCGAAGGCCCACGTCGCCGGCCGCGCGCGAGCAGCCGCCACCACGACGTACGCGATCGGCAGCAGCACCAGCGGCCCGGCCAGATCGGAGGCCTCTCCGCCCCAGGTCAAGGCACACATGGCTACCGCCAGCCACGTCGGCCATCGCCGGACGATCCACGGGCGTGACGTCGTGGTCGTGATCTGCGCAGTGGCGGTGGCCGCGAGCTGGCTCATCCCTCGACGGTGGCGGACCCGCGCACCCGCGTCACGGGAGCCGACGGGTCTGGTCTGAATTCTTGGGATACCTGGCAACCCGCCCTGGCGTTCCCGTCGAGTCGGGGCGGGTTCAGTCGGCGGGCGGCCAGGCGTCGCCCCACTCGAGGTCACGCGCTGCCTTGTACGCCGGGCCCTGCCGCTTACTGACGATCTCGCGTCCCGCACTGCCGTCCGGGCGGCACAGCTGCAGCTCGACCAGCCCCTTGCGCTTCTGCGGATGCCGTAC
Organism: Luteipulveratus mongoliensis; assembly: GCF_001190945.1. NCBI lineage: Bacteria > Bacillati > Actinomycetota > Actinomycetes > Micrococcales > Dermacoccaceae > Luteipulveratus > Luteipulveratus mongoliensis. The sequence goes on from NZ_CP011112.1 coordinate 5,117,852, forward strand.
GACGCGCGCCGCCGGCTCTCCCCCGACGGCCGAGGGGACGGCGAGGATGTAGGAGAACTTCTCGTCCTCATGACTCAGCTCGCCGCCCTTGACCTTGCGGTGCAGCGCCGACCGGTTGACCCGCGCCGAGAAGTGGCACCAGTCGCGCTCGGCCAGCGGACAGGCGAGCGCGTGCGGACACGGGGCGAGCGGCGTCCATCCCAGGTCGAGCAACGCCGACCGCGCCGCGAGGATCCGACGGTGACCATCCGGCGTACCCGGCTCGATGACCAGCACCGCCCGCCGCGCTGAGGTCTGCGCTCGAGCCACGACGTCAGCCTGCTGCTGCGCCGTCAGCTCACTGAGGACGTACGACACCGTCACCAGGTCCGCCTCTGGCACGGGCTCGCCCAGCCGCCAACGCGTCCAGGTGATCGGCGGGAGATCGGCGCCGGACACCAGCCGACGCCCCAGATCGAGAGCCTCGGGCACCTGCTCCAGCACGGTCACGCGGTCCAGCGAGGGCCAGATCTGCGCCGCCGCCCAGGCCGTCGCGCCCGTCCCTCCGCCGAGGTCGGCCACCGTCGAGATGGACCCCAGGCCGGCGGCCACCGCCTGGGTCAGCGCGTGCTGCACGGCGGCGTACGTCGCGGGCATCCGGTAGGTCGCGTACGCCAGCACGTCGGCCGGTCGAGCGAGGATCGGATCCCGCGCCGGCGCCACGGCGCGGTAGCGGCCGATGAGTCGCTCGACGGCGGCCGCGAGCGCTACCGTGGAGGTGCCCGATGCCTCTCGTTCGAGGGCTTCGCGCAACGTCATCGACAGGTCGGTCATAGCAGGCCAGATCGTACGACGCGGCGCGCGACCCTGTGTCACACCAGTCACACGAGTCACAAGTGTGGCAGGATCAGAATCGACTCACGCCGTCCCGCTGGAGGATCCGATGACGAAGATCAAGCAGTTGGTGCCGTGGGTGGTGCTTGCCTTCTTGGTCTACGCCGTTGTGACCTCGCCCGACAAGTCGGCTGACATGGTCCGCAACATCTGGGACATCATCACGGACGGCGTCCGCAACGTCGGCCAGTTCTTCGACAACATCCTGAACGGGTAGCCCCCATGGACGGGGTCAAGGTCAACGATCGCGTCAAGAACCGGCTTGACCCGTTCCGTCTCCCGCAGGAGAAGGTCGTTGTCGCCATGCAGGAGCACTGGGCGGCGCGCGCCGAACCGATCGCCACCGCCATTCTCGGATTCTTCCTGGTCATCGCGATCGGCAGTATCGCGCCGGCCCGCATGGGCATCCTCACCAACGCTGCATGGTGGCTGTGGTTCATCCTCGTGGTGCGCGTGGCATGGGTCCTGATCAACTGGCAGTTCAGCTACTTCGTCGCTACGGACAAGAGACTGCTGCTGCTCTACGGGATCATCACCCGCAAGGTCGCGATGATGCCGATGATTCGTGTCACGGACATGGGCTACACGCGTTCTCCGATTGGCCGCCTGCTCGGCTACGGCACGTTCGTCCTGGAGAGCGCCGGCCAGGACCAGGCACTCTCGCGGATCTCCTGGGTCCGCGACCCCGACTACACCTACCGGCTGATCTGCGGCCAGATCTTCGGCACCGGCGACGACGACAACGCCACCAGCCCGGAGACGAAGAAGCCCGAGAGCCCCAGCGACGGCGACGGATCCGACAAGGGCCCCAAGAAAGGCCCCGACGGACCCCGCAAGGGCCCCAGCGGCGGACCGGGAAAGGGTCCGAGAAAGGGCCCCAGCAAAGGTCCGGACGGCGGGCCGAGCAAGCCCAAGCGTCCCCGCGAGCCGGCGCCGCCCGTGCCCGAGTCGACCGATGTCCCGCTGCACCGGCTGGGCAGCTACCTCGAGCCGACCCCGACCGAACGCCCCACCGGCGCGAAGTGGCACAAGCGCCACGAACGGCACGAGTCGCTGATGTCCTCCCGTGTCGTACGCCGGGCGCGCACCACCCGCCAGGACCTCAAGGATGCGCAGAACGACCCGGGCTGGGCCGTCAGCCGGGAGGACGTCTCGCCGCACCACCCGGTGGATGCCAGCGGCGGCGACTGACTACCCTTTCTCGTTCATCTGCCGCGAACATCGGGTCAATTTCTCGCAGGCTGAGCGCGGCTGAAGGACGATCGACGACCAGTTAGCGAGTCGTTAGCGCTCCCGAATACGGTCGCCCCGACCCGCCGACGAGAGCCGTCGACAGGACGAGACCCGAAGGACGACCATTGAAAACCCAAGCCATAGGACTCACCGCGGCCGCCTCCGTTGCCGCGTTCATGTTCGCCGCCTCGCCTGCGAGCGCGCAGAGCGGTCCCCGCTACGTATACGACGGATCGCTCAGCGCCACGAAGCACGTCGCCAAAGGGGTCTTCCACCCCGACAATGCCGACGGCTCCGAGAGCTTCACGGTCTACGACACCTGGGCCGACAGCCGGTCAGCCGGGGTGAAGTTCAAGGTTGAGGGCGGCCAGTGGCGCGACTGCCGCAACACAGGGGGCAACGGAACCCATAAGACCTGCACCTACAGGTACGCCGAGAACCAGAAGCTGGAGTGGTTCGCCTACGTCATCGACCAGGACGGCCCGCAGCCGTACGTCGAGAGCGTCCGGGCCAACGACTGGACCTGATCGAGGTCGGAGGAGCGCATTGCAGTGGCCGGGTCGATCACCCGGCCACTGCTGCTGCCGGGGGCTCGACCGGCGGCGTACGGCGTGATGATGCTCAACCTCTCGATCGAGACCTGGTTGAGGTTCTTGGTCTGGATGGCGGTCGGGTTCCTGATCTACTTCACTTACAGTCGTTCGCACAGCAAGCTCGGCCACGTCACGTCAGACTCCGAGCCCGACTACTTCTGACCCGGAGGTCCAGCGCCGCATGGCCGTTCGTCCCATCACCATCATCGGCCACAAGGCGCTGCACCAGCCGACCAAGAAGGTCCGCGAGGTCACTGACGACATCCGCACCCTTGTTGCCGACATGTTCGACACCAACGAGGCGGCCAACGGTGCCGGTCTCGCGGCCAACCAGGTCGGTGCCCGGTGGCGCATCTTCGTGTACGACTGCGAGGACGGCGCCGAGGTCCGTCAGCGCGGCTACATCATCAACCCGGTGCTGGAGAAGGGCCTAGTCCGCACGGCCGACCTCGACCCGGATGACGGGTCCGAGGGCTGCCTGTCGATCCCGGGCGAGCACTTCCCCACGGCTCGCGCCGACTGGGCACGCGTCACCGGCACCGACCTCGACGGCAACGAGGTCGTCGTCGAGGCCGAGGGCGGCACGCTGGCTCGCTGCCTGCAGCACGAGACCGACCACCTCGACGGCAAGCTCTACGTCGAGCGGCTGACGCCGACCTACCGCGCCAAGTCGCGCGAGGCGATCAAGCAGCGCGGCTGGGAGGCCGCCCGCATCACCAAGTGGGACCCCTCCACCCAAGAAGCCGAAGACGTCTGACCCTCCCCAACCGCCGGTCGAGTAGGCGAGGCGCTAGCCGAGCCGTATCGAGACCCCGTGACCGCGTGCACCTGGTCTCGATACGGGCTCCGCTAGCGCTCCGCCCTACTCGACCGGCGAGGGCTCAGGGGACGGAGAGCGGGTCGAAGCCGTAGGGGAGCTCGAGCCGGTGCTGGTGCAGCAGGTCGGTGTCGGCGAGCAGCTCCTTGGTGGGGCGCTGCGCGATGATCCGGCCCTCGTCCATCAGCGCCGAACGCCCGCACAGCTCAAGGGCGTACGGCAGGTCGTGCGTCACCATCAGCACCGCCACAGGCAGGCTCTTGATGATGTCCGCGAGCTCACGTCGCGCCGCGGGGTCGAGATTGCTGGACGGCTCGTCGAGGACCAGCAGCTGCGGGTCCATCGCCAGCACCGTTGCGACAGCCACGCGGCGGCGCTGACCGAACGACAGGTGGTACGGCGCCCGGTCGGCGTACGCCTCCATCCCCACCGCCGCGAGCGCGGACTCGACCCGCTCGCGCAGCGCGTCTCCCTTGAGCCCGAGGTTGGCGGGCCCGAAGGCTACGTCGTCGGCCACGGTCGGCATGAAGAGCTGGTCGTCGGGGTCCTGGAAGACCAGCCCGACCCTCCTGCGCACCTCGGCGACGGAGTCCTTGGACAACGAAAGTCCGCCCACCGCAACGGAACCCGTGCCCGTGCCGCCAGCGACGGACCCGAGGATCCCGTTGAGGTGCAGGACGAGCGTGGTCTTGCCGGCGCCGTTGGGACCGAGCAGGGCGACCCGCTCCCCTTCCTCGATGGTGAGGTCGACGCCGTAGAGCACCTGATGTCCGTCGGGATAGGCGAACCCGAGCCGCGACACCTCCAGGGCGGGCGCACTCACGTGACGACCAGGGCGACGACGAGCACCACCAGGGCCGATCCAGGCAGGGCCAGGGCCGTACGCCACTCTGCCGCCGTCGGCGCACGACCGGACAGCACGGGCATGGGTCCGTCGAGACCGCGCGCGAGCATCGCGCGGTGGACGCGCTCGCCCCGCTCGTAGGTGCGGACGAACGTCGAACCCACAGTCCCCGCAACGGATCTCAGCTGTGTCGTACGCCGACCGCTGCCTCCGCGCGCAAGGCGGGCAATGCGTGACCTCTCCAGGTCATCGCTCGCGATCGACAGGTAGCGGACCGCGAAAGAGATGATGGCGACGAGAACGCCTGGCAGATGGAGTCTTTCGAGACCGACGAGCATGGCGCGAGCGTCCGTGGTGGCCGCCAGGATGATCGCAGCGACGACGCCGAGCGTGGCCTTGGCGAGCAACAGGGCGCCGCCGACCAGGCCCGACCGAGAGACCGACAAGCCGAGCACATCGACGGTCGGCCCGGACGCGACGAACGGCATCAGAAGGGCGAACACCACGAACGGCGTCTCGACCAGCATCCGCCGCGCTACGGCAGCGACGGGAAGCCGAGCGAGCCAGACGGCGGCAGCCAGCAGGGAGGCGTACGCCACGAAGGCCGGCCATGCGCGGGCGGGAGTGGCCACCACGACCACGACGAACGCCAGCAGTGCCACGAGCTTGACCTGGGCCGGCAACCGATGGACCACGGACTCCCGGCGGATCAGGAGTGCGTCCGCGCCCGTGCTGGGCCGGACTGCAGCAATCGCGTGGGTGGCTGCCACGACTCAGCCCTCGACCGTGAGCGACTCGCGCTCCACGGCGGCGTCATGGTCCGACGGCCGCTGCCGGCGGATCAGCCAAGCGATGCCGCAGCCGATGAGCACGGTCAGGCTCACGCCGATCAGTCCGGCCAGCCCGCCCGCGAGGAAGGTGTTGTGGACACCGCTGACGGAGTAGTCGGCCATCGGCCCGCCTGACACGGCCGAGTCCTTGGAGTCGAAGCCCAACTGCTGTCCGACGTACTCGAGGCCGTCGGGGTGGGAGCTGGCGAAGTAGCTCAGTCCGAACGCCACCACGGCGCTGGCACCCAGGAGCGCGATGACCGGCTTACGCCCGAGGCGTACGGGCCTGGCACCGACGGAGGCGCCGGCCGATGCGTCGGCGGCGACCGTCGTACGCGCGCCCGTCTCGTCGACCAGCTCCAGGTCGCGCCGCAGGTGACGGGCGACGAAGACCAGGTCGGGACGCGAAGCGAGCACGGCGCTCAGGACGGCCGTGGTGATGACGGCCTCGCCGATGCCGATCAGGATGTGCCAGCCGATCATGGCCGTGGCGACCTTGCTCGTGGGGATGTCGACCGAGCCACCGATCGCGTAGATGCCGGTGAAGACGACCGCCGCGGAGGGCACTGCGACCAGTGCGGCCACGCAGGCGGCCGCCGAGACGCTCGATGTGCGACGTGGCAGAACCGCGAGAAGCCCTCGCATCACTGCGTATCCGACGACAACGGTGACGATGCCCATCACGCTGATGTTGGTGCCGAGGGCGGTCAGGCCACCGTCGGCGAAGAAGACGCCCTGGATGAGCAGCACGACCGTCATGCACAGCAGACCAGTCCATGGGCCGACCAGCGCGGCGGCCAGCACACCGCCGAGGAGGTGGCCACTGGTGCCCGCGCCGACCGGGAAGTTGACCATCTGGACCGCGAAGATGAACGCCGACACCAGACCGGGCAGCGCCGGGCCGGACTCACGGATCTCGGGCGCGGCCTTGCGCAGGCTGAGCGCGACCGCCGACGCGGCCACCACGCCGGTCGCCGCGGAGGTCGGCAGGTCGATGAATCCATCTGGCACGTGCATGAGCCCACCCTGTCCCCAAATGCGACACGTTCGCAACTGAGCCGGAAATGATCCAGTGGACGAGAAAGTAGAAGGCGCCTCTAGTAATAGAATGTCATTCTGGTTATGGTTCCCGCATGCCCACCAAGGAAGCGACCTCCCGCCAGGACCGCCGCAAGGCCCAGACCCGGGCGCGGATCATCGACGCGGCCGCCGAGATCTTCGCTACAGACCCGGCGGCGGCGACCATCGCGCGGATCGCGCAGGAGGCCGACGTCGCGGTGGCGACGGTCTACCAGCACTTCGCCGGCAAGGACGATCTCCATCTGGCGGTCGTCGAGCGCGCGCTGGAGCGCAACGAGCAGCACATGATGACCGTCTATCTGGCCGACACACCACCGCTGCAGAAGCTGATCAACGCAGCGGCCGCATACGTCGCCTTCTACGTCGAGTCGCCGCAGCTGTTCCGTCTGGTCGCGCTGCGGCAGGGTGCGCCGACCGAGGAGTCCACTGAAGGACCGGTCGCGGTCATCCTGTCCGAGCGGGTCAACAGGATGACCCAGGCACTGGCAGATGTGATCGAGGCCGGTGTGGCCGATGGCTCCTTGCGGTCCGTCGAGCCATTGGCTACCGCGCGGTTCCTGTGGGGCGCGATGAACGGGACGTTCGCCCTCGCCGCTCGGCCCGATCAGCTGCGACTCACCCACGACGAGCTGATCGCGGCCCTGTCCCAGGGCCTCGACATCGTGCTCGAAGGCTTTGTCGCTCCGTCCACCCGCGACTCCGACGGGCACCTGCCCAAGCGCCTACGCATGGCGCTGCGCCGCGCGATCAAGGACGTCGGCGCTCCTGGCGCGAAGCAGCAATGACCGAGCTGAATCGACCCCTGGAGGAGTCATGACCACACAGTTCACATCCAGTCCACTCGCCCGGACCTTGTCCCGGTTGCCCTCGTCGTCGACCCACCCACCGTCGGCGACCGACGTCGAGGCGTTTCGACGGGCTCAGCGACTCGCGTTCGACTGCGCCCAGGCCTGCGCTGCCGAGATGCGGGTCGGCTGGACCGAGGGCCGTACGGCGAAGTGGATGTTCGGCTACCTGCACGACCACGGCGTGCGGTCCTACCTGCACAAGCCGATCGTCGCCTTCGGTGACCGGACCGTGGCCCACGACGACCAGTGGGAACCGCCACGAGGGCCCGGCCTGACGCTCAAGGAAGGCGACGTCGTCATCCTCGACTGCGCCCCTGTCCTGGAGGGCTACACCGGCGACATCGCCTACACCCTCGCCGTGGGGGAGCACCCCGAGCTCGACAGGGCGCGCGACTTCCTGACCGACCTTCGCGCCGAGCTCCCCGAGCGGATCATGGACCCCGCGACGTCGGCGACGATCTTCGACTGGGTGGACCAGCAGATCCGCGGGGCCGGATTCCAGAACGGGGCCGGCGGCTACGGCGAGCACGTCATGGGCCACCGGGTCTACAGGCACGGCAAGTTCTTCACCAACCACCCCGCCTCGCCGCCGGAGAAGGTCTTCGGCTACTTCCCCAGCTGGCACAGCGGCGGGTTCCTGCTGAACAACGTCCGCCGCCTGGTCGCACCCGAGGTGCTCAACGTCAACCACCGCGGGCTCAAGACCGGCGTCTGGGCGATCGAGCCGCACCTTCGGGCGGACGGCTGGGGCGCCAAGTTCGAGGAGCTCCTTGTCGTGCAACCGGATCGGGCGTACTGGCTCGACGACATCAGCCAGGAGCGGATCGTGATCCAGCCATGACGCTGCAAGGTCGCCTGTTCGAGCGCGCACTGAAGCTGCCGCCGGCGGTGACCCGCAAGGTACGGATCACCAAGGACCTGCGGATCCCCACACCGGACGGCGTGGAGCTGCTGGCCGACCTGTACACACCGCCCGAGGTGCCCGATGCTCCGACGATCCTGATCCGCACGCCGTACGGCCGGCGCGGCTTGGTGAGTCGCCTCACCTGTGTGAGCTTCGCCGAGCGTGGCTACCAGGTGCTCGTCGCGACCTGCCGTGGCACGGACGGTTCCGGCGGCACCTTCAACCCGTTCCTCGACGACTCGAAGGACGGGCTGTCCACCCTTGACTGGCTGGAGAATCAGCCGTGGCACCACGGCAAGGTGCTGACGTTCGGGCCGAGCTATCTCGGGCACGTACAGATGGCGCTCGGCCCTGACGCTGGTGACCGGATCACCGCGATGATGCCGGTGATCTCGTCGGCCAGCTTCCGCGACCTCTGGTACAACGGCGACTCGTTCGAGCTGGCCGCGACTCTCGCCTGGACCGCACGCATGGTGACGCTCGAACGAAGCAGCCCGTTGAAAGCCGACTTCCTCGAGCTGAAGGGCGACAAGCGGGCACGCGAGTCGATGAGCCACCTGCCCCTCTCCGGTGCGGACAGCGCAGCCACCGGCAAGCAGGTCGGCTTCTGGCAGGACTGGCTGGGCGCGGGAGACGACGGCGACCCGTACTGGGGACCCGAGCGCGAGCACCAGGCCAGGGCCGGCGAGATCACTGCACCCACACACCTGTTCGGCGGTTGGCAGGACGTGCTGCTGCCCGGTCAGCTCGACGACTACGCAGTGATGCGCACGGCTGGACGCAACCCTTATCTGACCATCGGGCCCTGGCTGCACGTCTCGACCGAGATGTTTGGCGCGGCGCTCCGCGAGGCGCTGACCTGGTTCCCCGCGCACGTCAACGGCGAGCCCGCCAGCCTTCGTGACCAGCCGGTCCGGCTGTTCGTCCAGGGCGCCGAGGAGTGGCGCGACTACGGCGAGTGGCCGCCGCCGGGCGGCACCGCTCAGAACTGGCACCTTCAGCCGGGCGGTGGCCTGGCTTCGGAACCCGCAGCGAGTGGTGCGCCGACGACGTTCCGGTACGACCCCGCTGACCCGACGCCCACCGTCGGCGGGCCGTTGCTGGACCCGCGTACCGGTGGACGCAAGGACAACGCAGCGCTCGAGGCGCGACCTGACGTCGTGATCTACAGCAGTGACCCTGTGGTCGAACCGCTCGAAGCGATCGGTTCGGTCTCCGCCACCGTCAAGCTCCGAACCAGTGGTCCGCACGCCGATGTGTTCGTCCGGCTCAGCGACGTGGACCGCGACGGTAAGTCGGTCAATGTGTGCGAGGGCATCCAACGGCTCAGTCCGGACAAGCACCCGGAAGACGGGGACGGCGTACGCACCGCGGAGGTCACGCTGTGGCCGACGGCGTACTGCTTCCAGCGCGGCCACCGACTCCGCGTACAGATCTCGGGCGGCAGCTTCCCCCGCTACGCCCGCAACACCGGCACCGGCGAACCCCTCGCCAGCGCCGTCGAGCTGCGCACGGTCGACTACGAGATTCTGCCCGGCTCTTTCGTCACGCTCAACACGATCGGAGTCGAATAATGCTGGTAGCAAAGGAAAGTCACCGATGGCCCCGCCGGATCGCGGTCGGCACGGCAGCGCTCGTCGCTGCTGCCGTGGTGCAGAGCGCCCCGGCGGTAGCGGCGTCTGTCCCGGTGCCGGATGACGACCCGTTCTACGCAGTCCCGTCCGGGATCGCGGACCTGGCGAACGGGTCGGTCCTGGACTCTCGACCAGTCGCAGCCTCCGCCGTCGGCATACCGATCAACGCCACCGCCTGGCAGGTGAAGTACAAGACGATCGACCAGCACAACCAGCCGAGCGCGTTCGTGACGACCGTGCTGGTGCCCAAGAAGGCATGGACGGGCAGCGGCGAGCGGCCCCTCGTCTCGTACCAGACCGCAGAGGACGGTGTCGGTACCAAGTGTTCCCCGTCGTACCTCCTGCGCGCTGGACTTGAGGGCGGGCTCAACGGTGCGGAGACGCTCCTGGTCGCGGAGACGGTCAACCGGGGATTCGCGGTGTCCGTCCCCGACTACGAGGGGCCGAACTCCGAGTTCGGCGGCGCGGAAGGCTCCGCGCACGGGGTGCTCGACGGCGTCCGTGCCGCCCGCAACTTCACGGCGGCCGGGATCAGCAAGAACGCGCCGGTCGGACTGGTCGGGTACTCGGGTGGGTCACTGGCGACGAACTGGGCGCTCAAGGCACAGGCCTCGTACGCACCCGAGCTGACGTTCGCCGGCGCTGCCTCCGGCGGCACAGTCGGCGACGTGAAGGTGTCCTTCCAGTCGTTCATCAACGCCGGTCTCGGAGGCGCCGCCCTCATCCCACTGATCGGCCTGCAGCGCGCGTACCCGGAGAAGAACATCCAGCAGTACCTGAACGCCAGCGGCCTGCGAGCGATCGCGGGCAGTCAGACCGACTGCATCACCGAGGCCGCGCTGAAGCACCCGCTCGCCAACCTCAACCCGGCGCCCATCGGCTGGGGCAAGAGCTGGGGCACGACCAACGATCCCGGCTTCAGCAAGGTCTTCGCCGACGTCAGCCCTCTCACCATGCCCGGCGCCCCGAAGACGCCGGTGCTGTTCTACCACTCGGTCATCGATGAGTTCGCGCCAGTCGGCAAGATGCGCGCCCTGTTCAAGCAGTACTGCGCGGCGGGCGTCACTGCGTCGAAGACCGAGTCTCTCGTGGGCGAGCACGAGGTGTACGCAATCACCGGACTGCCAACTGCGCTGGACTATCTCGGCGACCGGTTCGCCGGCAAGCCTGCGCCGAACGACTGCTGACACGAGCTGCGTGAACTCAAGCCGCCGCAGGTTGAGCCGGGCGAGACTCTCGGCTCAACCAGCGTGCTGGCTAGGCTTCCTCGCATGCGCGCCGAAGCCGTCTCGAAGCCGCACGCCTTCCATGCCGAAGGACCCTGCTGGTGGCCCGATCAGCGGCTGCGTTACGTCGACCTCCTGGCCGGTGACGTCCTCACCCTGCTGGACGACGGATCGGTCTCACGGGTCCACGTCGGCAAGGTCGCAGCAGCTCTGCGCCCGCGAGCGCAAGGTGGCGCGATCATCGCGGTCGAGCGCGGCTTCGCCCTGACGAGCGGCCCTGAGCTCGATGACCTGGAGCTGCTCCCCGAGCTGTGGTCGAGCGACACGATCCGCTTCAACGACGGTGGCTGCGACCCGGCCGGCCGGTTCTACTGCGGCACCATGGCGTACGACGAGACGCCGGGCGCCGGCTCGCTCTACCGTCTCGATCCCGACGGTCGCACCACTCAGGTGCTGACCGACCTGACCATCTCCAACGGCCTCGGCTGGTCGCCGACCGGCGAGACGGCGTACCTCAATGACACTCCGACACATGCGATCTCGGCGTTCGACTGGTCTGAGACCGACGGCCTCACTGAGCGGCGACCGTTCGTCACGCTGCCCGACGACGAGCCCGGCAACCCGGACGGCCTGTGCGTCGATGCCGAGGGCGGTGTGTGGGTCGCGCTCTACGGCGGCTCGGCCGTGCACCGCTACACGCAGGACGGGCAGCTCGACCAGGTGGTCGAGCTGCCCGTCACCAACGTCACCGCGTGCACCTTCGGCGGCGACGACCTGCGTACGCTCTACATCACGTCCACCCGCGAGAACGTCCCGGACGGCGAACAGCCTTCTGCCGGAGCGGTTTTCACGTGTACGCCTGGGGTCGCGGGTCTCCCCGCGCTCACCTTTGCCGGATGATCGGCTGATCAGCGGACGGCGTACGACACCGCCTTGACCTTCACGGTGGTCCGCGGGCTCTTGAGGCCGCGGTCGGCCTGGACCGTCCACACGCTGCCGCTCCGGTTGAACCCGCCGCCCAGGTTGTTCAGGGGCGCCACGAGCTCCCGCTTGTCGCTGCAGAACCAGCGTGCGATGTAGCCGTCCGCACGCGTCGCACCGCCACCACCGAAGGCCGGCTGGCAGGTCGTCCCGTCAGCCAGTACGACACCCCACGGGACCGCCTGCGACGAACGCTGCGTCGTGGCCGGGCCGGTGAGCTTCATCAGATCGATGCTCTTGCTGTAGGGCGAGCTCACGCAGCCGGCCTGGTCCTTGCCGACCTGCCAGCACGCGTCGTAACCGGCGGCGCTGGCACCGCACTCGAAGATCTTGGAGGCCTTGGCGACGGCGCTCGGCTCGCTCCCGTCGCAGGTGTCCGCGACCCGGTTGACCTTCCAGCCCGCGGCAACAGCGCCGCCTGCAGTGATGGGGTTGATCGACCGGATCTGCGTCTTGGCCACTCCCTGACCGGGCTGACTGCCCGCGTTCGACGGACTGGCGCCCGGCGCCGGCTCACCGACGGCCACCCCGGGCGGGGTCGTCGCGCCGCTGGTGGACGGTGCCGTCCCCCCGCTGGTGGAGGGTGCCGTCGTCGAATCCGCCACTGGTGTCGCTGTCGACGGGCTCGCCTTCGGCGCGGCGCTGCCTGAGCCTGAGTCGCTCTGGCACCCGGCGAGCAGCACGCCCGCCGCGAGAACCGTCGTTGCCGTAGCAGCCATCTGAAGCTTCATCTGTCTCTCCCCTAACGTGGTCCGCCGAGCCTTGGCCCGGCGTGCGAGCCCCCGCTCGCTAACCCTGAAGACGAACGAGTCGACAGTCGGGTTGGGGTCCTACATCTGCGACTTCGGTTGATCTTCTGAGCCGCCCTGTCGTAGGACCATGAGGGTGCGCGCGGCCGATTAGCGCTTCCGCGGGACTGCCAGGTAGCATTGCTCGTCGTTGCCCGCCAGGGCGGCGAACTGCACCCGTAGCTCAACGGATAGAGCATCTGACTACGGATCAGAAGGTTAGGGGTTCGAATCCCTTCGGGTGCACGCTGTGTTGAGACAGTAAGAGAAGCCCCGGTCCACTGGACCGGGGCTTCTTGCCGTTTCCAGCCCTCCTGACGTGAAGAATGGCGACATGTCCTGCGCCGCTGACCTCAAGTACCGTGTCGTCTCCCCGTTCCAGCGCCGGATCGCCAACCCACTCCAGCGCCGCCGGTCGACGCAGACCCTTCTGGAGACGACCGGCCGCGTCTCCGGGCTCGCCCGCCACACCCCGATCGGCGGCCGCCGTGTGGGCGACTCGTTCTGGCTGGTTTCCGAGTTTCGGCGAGCGGTCCCAGTACATCCGCAACATCCAGGCCGACCCGAGCGTGCGGGTGCGGATCCGCGGGCGGTGGCACGACGGGACCGCGCACCTCCTGCCGAACGACGACGCGGTGGCCCGGCTCCGGAGCCTCCCGAAGGTGAACAGTGCCGCGGTACGGATCGTGGGGGCGGGATTGCTCACCGTGCGGGTGGATCTGTAGCGGAGGGACCAGCAGATCGGTCAACGGCGCACCCGATAGCGCAGGTGAAGCACCCGGTTGCCCTGAATCATCACGTCGGGATCCTCCAACAGGTGCTGCGCGGGGACCGACCCGAAGTAGCGCTTGCCGGACCCGAACACCACGGGTACGACGTCCATACGCACCTCGTCGACCAGGCCCGCGGCAAGCACCTGGCCACCGACGTCGCCAGCGGCGACCTCGACGATGCGATCATCCGCAAGCTCTTGCGCCTTGGCCACGGCTGCCTCCACGCCGTCGACGAAGTGAAACGGCGACTCGGGGTCCCAGCCCTCGGGCTGCGGCCGGTGCGTCACGACGACCATGTGGTCGATCCCGCTCGGAGGCTTCCCGTCCCAGCCGTCCGTCAGGTCGAAGACGTGGCGGCCGGCGATCGTTACCCCGATCTGGTCCCAGTAGGGCCGGGTGTAGTCGTAGGACGTCTGCGACACCGTCACGTAGCCGCTCCCGTCCAACGGGACGTCACCGCTAGTCAGCCAGTCGAACAGCGGCCCGGGCTGGTCGTTCTCGTCCGCGACGAAGCCGTCCACCGACACCGAGCCGTACATGACCACCTTGCCCACGGGGCTCTCCTTTGCTTGAGGTGCCCCAAAACTAGAGCGTCGTGAGCTGTCGATCTTGTACGAATTCAATCGGCCGGCAGCGGCCAGCCGTCCATGGCGTGGCCGGGGTGTTCGCGCAGGAACCGCCGTCGGACTTCGAGGTACCGGGTGGGCGTGAGCCCGGTGAACTCGCGGAACTCATGGCCGAAGTGGGCCTGGTCGAAGTAGCCTGCGCCACCGGCGAGATCGGCCCAGTCGATCGGTCCGGCGGGGTCGATCGAGAACACCGTGGCGGTGAAGCGGTACGTGCGTGCCAGCCGCTTCGGCGTGACGCCGATGAGCTCCTTGAACCGCTGTGCCAGATGAGTGCTGCTGACACCGGCCGCCTCGCTCAGGTCGCCGATCGCCGCCGCCCCGCGGGATGCCGCGATGGCACTGCTCATGTGGCGGACCAGCCCCATGCCGGCGGTCTCGCAGAGCCGGCTCATGAGCTCCTCTTCGAGCAGCGCCAGCATCTCGTGCGGTCCGTCCACACTGGCCAGCCGGTCTCGCAGCGCACCAACGGCGGGCCGGCCCCAAACCTGCTCTAAAGTCACCGGCCGGTCACACAGCTCGGTCGCTGGCATCGGCAGGAACGGAGCGAGCCCCCACGGCTTGACGTGCACGCCGACGGACCGGGACTGGACTGGATAGCCGAACTCCCACGCACGGGTGGGCATCGTGACCACGCAGCCGTCGGCGTACTCGGCCGTCTCGACATCGGTGCCGGCGCGGATGCGGAACGGCGCCCCGAGGTTGACGATGAGCAGCGCCGACGGCGCCGGCGGCAGGGTCAGCCGGGCGTACGGCGGCGCACCCTCCAGGTAGTAGAGGTCGTCGATCAGCCCGTCCAGCGGCGGCCGCGGCAATCTGGACACGTACTCCACGCGCACAGCATCGTCCACTCCCGGGGTGGGCGTGAGCAGGACCTCTGAGGTCATCGCCAGACGTCGGCACCGTTCACCAAGTCCTGAGCAGACTGGCTCGACTACTTCGCGACGGCGGCGAGCATCGGGACCAGCTTGTCGACGACGTACGGCAGGCTCAGCGGCGAGCTGAAGTAGATCGCGCCAGCCAGCTCGCCGCCTGTGTAGACCGAGCGCTTGTTCTTGACGGCGGTCAGGTTCTGGAAGCCCGGCACCTTCTCCAGCGCGGTTCTGTCCGCGTCCTTCTCGGTGCCCCACACGAGGATGTCCGCGGCGTTGAGCACCGAGATCTTCTCGACCGGGATGTACGCCTGCTCGCCCTCCTTGATGTAGGAGTTGATGGCGTCCGGGACGACCAGCCCGAGGTCGGTGAGGAACTCGGTGCTCAGGCCGTCCTGGTAGGCGATGAGGTTGCCGTCGGAGACCGCGTTCTGCAGGAAGATCGCCTTCTTCTTGGCCAGCTCGGGGTGGGCCTTGGCAGCGGCGGCGAACGTGGCGGCCACGCCCTCACGGATCTTCTTGGCCTCCGCGGGCATCCCGACGGACGCGCCGATCAGCTCCATCATGTGCGTCCAGGGCTCGAAGAAGTCGGTGCCTTTGCCGGTCTGCGCGATGGTCGGCGCGATCTTGCTGAGCTTGGTGTAGGCGGGCTGCTCCAGACCTGCGTTGCAGGCGATGATCAGGTCGGGCTTGAGCTTGGCGATCTCGACGAACTGGAAGCCGTCGTCCAGCTTGAGCACGGTGGGCTTGGCGCCGCCGAGCTTGGCCTGCGCCCACGGCCAGGTGGCATAGGGCTGGTCGCCGTACCAGTCGGTGACCGCGATGGGCGTGATCCCGAGCGCCAGCAGGAAGTCGTGCTCGGTGTAGCCCGCCGACACGATGCGTACGGGCCGCTTGGCGACCGTCGTCTCGCCGAACTTGTGCTTCACCCGAACCGGCTTCCACTCGCCGGAGCCGGCGCCCTTGCCCGCGCCGGACGGAGACTCGGCGGAGTCCGCACTGTCGCTGCACGCCGCGAGCAGGCCGGCCGCGAGACCAGCCGCGCCGAGGGTGAACGCACGGCGGCTGACGGCCGCAGAGTCGGTCGGCAGATGAAGATGAGGAAGACGGGGCACGGCGGGTCCTTCGTTCGCGCTGATGTGTAAGGAAAGCCTAACCACACTGCGGCTACCATGCTCGCGTGTCCGAGACCACCCTGACGCGACCCCCGGTCGCCGAGCGTCGACAGGCCGGCCGCTCAGCGCCTGCGACCCTCGTCGTGGCTCTCGCGGCGGTGGGAGTCGCCACGATTCTCAGCCTGGGAGTCGGCTCCAACATGATCTCGCCGGTCGATGTGGTGCACGGCCTGCTCGGTCAGGGCACCGAGGCGACCGACGTCGTACGCGGGGTGCGCCTGCCGCGGACCGCGCTCTCGATCCTCGTCGGCGCGGCTCTCGGCATGGCCGGTGCCGTCATGCAGTCGGTCACCCGCAACCCGCTCGCCGACCCCGGCATCCTCGGGGTCAACGCCGGCGCCTCCGCCGCGGTCGTGTCGGCGATCAGCTTCTTCGGTCTGACGCAGCCGGGTGAGTACGTCTGGTTCGCGCTGATCGGTGCTGGCTTCGCGTCGGTCGCGGTCTACCTGCTCGGCTCGGGCCGACGCAGCGCGGCGACACCGGTCCGGATGGCACTCGGCGGCACGGCGGTCAGCGCGGCGCTCGGCTCGTACGTCACCGGCGTGATGCTCATCGATCCCGAGGCGTACTACCACTTCCGCTACTGGGAGGTCGGCTCGCTCACGGGGCGTGATCTGTCCATCGTCGGGGACGTCGTCTGGTTCCTCATCGGCGGACTCGCCCTGGGCCTGCTGCTGGCGCGGTCGTTGAACGCGCTCGCCCTCGGCGAGGACACCGGGCGCGCGCTGGGCGCCAACATCGGCCGCATCCGCCTGCTGAGCGTCGTCACCGTCATGCTGCTGTGCGGTGCTGCGACTGCCGCGGCAGGGCCGATTGGCTTCGTCGGTCTCGCCGTGCCGCACCTGGCACGCATGCTGGTCGGTGTCGACCACCGGTGGTCGCTCCCGCTGTCGATGGTGCTGGGTGTGCTGCTGCTGGAGAGCGCAGACATCGTCGGCCGCCTCGTGCTCTGGCCCTCGGAGACCGGCGCCGGCATCGTCACCGCGGTCGTCGGCGCACCGTTCCTGATCCTGCTTGTCCGTCGACGCAAGGTGGGCCGGCTGTGAGTCCGACCGCTCCCCTCACCCGGCCGCCGTCCACCGTCCGCATCGGGTCATCGATCAGGTTGCGGACCGACCGCCGCGCTGTCGTCGTGTGCGTCGCGTTGGCCGCGCTCTGTGTCGTCGCGGCGTTCGTCACCCTCGGCACGGGCAGCCTGCCCGTCTCACCGATGGAGGTGCTGCGGACCGTCGTCGGTCGCGGCGCAGCGGGCAACGACTTCGTGGTCATGGATATCGGGCTCCCGCGGGCCTGCAACGCGCTCCTGGTGGGCGCCGCGCTCGGCGTGGCCGGCGCGCTGATCCAGGCACTCACCCGCAACCCGCTGGGCAGTCCGGACGTGGTGGGCTTCGACTCCGGCGCCGCCACGGGTGCCCTCATCGGCCTGCTGATCCTGAACGTCGGCCCGTCCGGCGTCTCGACGCTCGCTGTCGTCGGCGGTCTCGCCACCGCGGCGGCGGTCTACTTCTTCTCCGCCGGCGGCAGCGGCAACGGCTACCGCCTCATCCTCGTCGGCATCGGCGTCGGCGCCACCCTGACGGCAGTCAACTCCTACCTGCTGACCCGCAGCCGGTCGTACGACTCGCTGGTCGCCGCGCGATGGCTCGCCGGCAGCCTCAACGACTCGACCTGGCGGGACGTCACGGTCATCGGCATCGGTCTCGTCCTGCTGCTGCCGTGCGGTGTCGCCCTCTCCCGCCAGCTGCGGATCTTCCAGCTCGGCGAGGAAACGGCAGCTGCGCTGGGCGTACGTGTCGGTCGCCTGCACATCGCGGTGCTGGCGGTGTCGGTCGGTCTCGCCGCGCTGGCCATCTCGACGGCAGGTCCGGTCTCGTTCGTCGCCCTCGTGGCACCGCAGCTGGTCGCGCGAGTGACCCGCGGTGCTGCGCCTCAGGTGGTCTCGTCGGCGCTGATGGGCGCACTCCTGCTGACCGTCAGCGACTTCGTCGCGCAGCGCGCGTTCGGGTCGACCGACCTGCCGGTCGGCGTCGTCACTGGCGGCGTCGGCGGCGTCTACCTCGTGTGGCTGCTCAGCCGTGAGTGGAGAAAGGTGTCCGCATGACCCCGAGCCAGGACGTGGGTCGGCTGTCGGCCGACGCCCTGACCCTGCAGTACGACGAACGCGTCGTCGCGCAGGACCTCAGCGTCGCGATCCCTGATCATTCGTTCACCGTCATCGTCGGACCCAACGCGTGCGGCAAGTCCACGCTGTTGCGTGCACTGGCGCGAATCCTCAAGCCCACCAAGGGTTCTGTCATCCTCGACGGCCAGCAGATCCTCGATCTGCCAGCACGTGAGGTTGCGCGCCGGGTCGGTCTGCTGCCGCAGTCGGCCACCGCACCGGAGACGATCACGGTGGCCGACCTGGTCGGGCGCGGACGCTTCCCGCACCAGCGGTTCCTGCGCCAGTGGTCGGACGACGACCAGCAGGCGGTGGACGAAGCCATGCGGGCCACCACTGTGCTCGAGCTCGCGGACCGCCCGGTCGACGAGCTGTCCGGCGGTCAGCGGCAACGCGTCTGGCTGGCCATGGTGCTCGCCCAGCAGACCGGTTTGATGCTGCTGGACGAGCCCACGACGTTCCTCGACATCGCGCACCAGATCGACGTGCTCGACCTGTGCGCCGACCTGCAGGAGCAGGGCTACACGATGGTCGCGGTGCTGCACGACCTCAACCACGCGTGCCGCTATGCGACTCACCTGATCTGCATGAAGGACGGCCGCATCGTCGCCGAGGGCACGCCCGAGCAGATCGTGACGGCCGAGCTGGTGCACGAGGTCTTCGGCCTGGTCTGCGACGTCATCCCGGACCCCAACACCGGGACCCCCATGATCGTCCCCGCAGCCCGTTCCGCCCGTCGAGCGCCGTCGTACGCCGCCCTCCCGGGTCGGAACTGAGTACCGGTAGTTCGACTCGGTTCAGACTGCGTCGAACCACCAATACTCAGTTCCGGCAGCGGAAGGTTCCGAGCTAACTGATCGGCACCGAGTCGGTCGGCGTCTTCGTCGGCTTGAGGCGGGCGTACACCGCGGCCGCGGGCGCGAGGACGAACGCTGAGGTCACCAGTGCGACGGGGATGCCGGATCGACTGCCGAGGGCACCCAGCGGCGGACCGCCGACGACCTGGCCGATCGCGTCCGCCTGGCTGTTCATCGACAGCACGGTGGCGCGTGACGCCGAGTCGACGTTGCGGTTCAGCCAGGCGGCCTGAACGGGGTAGGCGAGCTTCTGCGCGGCAGCCCGCAGCCACATCGCGGCGAGCGCGATCCACAGGTTGCCGAGCAGCGCGAGCCCGACGACCCCCACCATCTGGACGAGGATCAGAACCGCGAGGAGCCGGTTCGGGTGCGGGTTGCGTACGGCCCGCTCGGCCCAGCGGTTCACCACGAGCGACACCGCCAACGACAGGGCGGCGCTGATCAGGGCGAAGATCGTGAACCACAGTGCAGGCTCACGTGATCCGAAGAGCGACGGCAGCTGGAAGTCGTCGAGGATGCGCGCCGTCCAGAGCCGGTCGAAGGCCTCGCTGGCCAGCCCGACGAACAGGCTGATCAGCAGGAACGATCGGACGACCGGTCGCGTACGAGCGGTGGCCAGCCCTTCCTTGAACGACCGAGCCATGTGCGCGAAGGTCTCGCGCTCCTCGCGGGGCGTGCGGTGGAAGTTCTCCTCTGGCATCCGCAGTGCCAGCCCGACTGCGGCGAGCATCACGGCGATCCCGCCGAGCACGATCGGCAGGCGGACGTTGACCAACCCGAGAAGCCCGGCAGCAGCCGTACCCACGAAGGTCGCCGCCAGGTCGATCTGCTGCTCGCGCGTGAACACCGGTTGGACGCTGTCTTCGCCCACTTCATCGGTGATCCATGCCTCCCAGGCGCCGGAGGTGAACGTGTAGCCGATGCCCCAGACGACCTGGGCGGAGAGCACCGCCCAGAACGTCGGCACCGCGCCTTGCAGGGTGAATCCGGCGCCCATGAGCAGGACGCCGATGATGATCGACAACCGACGGGAGTAGAGGTCGGCGACGATGCCGGTCGGGATCTCGAACAGGAAGCAGGTCGCCTCCAGAACGGTGCCGACAACGACCAGCTGAAAGGCCGACAGGTCGACGACAGTGACCTGGTAGACGATGTTGAGAGTGGTCGACAGCACCCAGAACAACGAGATGAAGGCGTTGCCGACGTAGTAGACGCGAGTGGCGTCAGCCGGCCGATGGGCCCGGCGCCAGAGCGCAGCAAGCATGAAGAACTCCTGAGAAGTCAATGATCACAAGGCAATTCGCGGTATGCAGAAACCGCGGCGACGACCTGTAGGCCGTTCCGTTGCGGTGTGACGGGCATCCGATACGGCCGCGCGACGGACGTCGCGGCCGATCTCTCACGGGGATGCCGTGCTCAAGAGGTGATTCGCATTGCCGCCAGATTAGAGCCCAGGACGGCAGCGAGCCAAGCGGACTCAGTCCGACCCATCGCCGGTCGAGTAGGCGAGCCCCAAGGGCGAGCCGTATCGAGACCAGGTGCACGCGGTCACGAGGTCTCGATACGGCTCCGCTGGCGCTCCGCCTACTCGACCAGCGTGTGGGTGTGTCTGGAGCCGTGCTGGAGGGCCGGCGCGGCGTACTTTGGGGCACATGGCAACTGGCACCCCGACGTACACGCTCAATGACGGCTCGACGTTGCCGGCCATCGGCTTCGGCACCTATCCCCTGAGGGACGACGAAGGGGTCACCGCGATCGTGAGCGCGCTCGAGGCCGGCTATCGCCTGCTCGACACCGCGGTGAACTACAGCAACGAGAAGTCCGTCGGCGAGGCGATCCGGCGTTCCGGGATCCCGCGCGAGGGCATCCAGGTCGCGACCAAGATTCCCGGCCGGCACCACGCGTACGACGAGGCTCGCGCCTCGATCCGCGGCTCGCTCGAGCGTCTCGGCGTCGCGTACACCGACCTGCACCTCATCCACTGGCCCAACCCGAGCGTGGACAAGTACTCCGAGGCGTGGCGCGCGCTGGTCGACGCGCAGGCCGACGGCGAGGTGCGCGCGATCGGTGTCTCCAACTTCACCGCCGAGCACCTGCACCGCATCATCGACGAGACCGGTGTGACGCCGGCCGTCAACCAGATTGAGCTGCACCCGTACTTCCCGCAGGAGGAGATGCGCGCGACCCACAAGTCGCTCGGCATCGCCACGGTGGCGTGGAGCCCGATGGGCAAGCGGCAGGCGCCGTTCGACGAGCCGCCGATCGCGCAGGCGGCGCAGGCGCACGGCGTCACGCCCGGCCAGGTCATCCTGCGCTGGCATCACCAGATCGCCAGCCTGCCGATCCCGAAGTCCGCGACGCCCGAGCGGCAGCGGCAGAACCTCGACATCTTCGGGTTCGAGCTGACCGACGACGAGGTGGCGGCCATCACTGCGCTGGGTCGTCCGGACGGCCGGCTGTTCGGCGGCGACCCCAACACGCACGAGGAGATGTAGGCGTTCAGACCCCGGGGCGGATCCCGACCGGGGTCGTCGCGGGCACGGCTCCGGTAGACATCACTAACGCGGCGAGCGGAGTGAGCGCGGTCTCCAGTCGGTCGAGGGTCTCGTCCGGGGCGTCGTACGCCGTCGCGGCCATCGCGTCCGTCACGTGCTCGACGGCCTGACGCGCTTCATGCCCGGCGGCCGTGATCGCACCGTCCGGGTCGACCCAGTTGCGCGCGACGAGACGCTCTCGCGCAGCAGCCCACTCCTCGTCCGGCCACTTGCGCATCGACTGCACGTAGGCCGCGCCGTCGTCCCCGAAGACACCGGTCGCGGCATGCAGGACCAAGGCCTCGCACGGGTCGATGCCGTACGACGTCAGAGCCGCGACGTGTCCGTCACCTCGGTGCTCACGCAGCACGGAGGCGGCCCACCACAGGGCGTCCAACGGCTCGTCCGGCACCGGGACGGCAGCCTGAGCCGCGCCGAGCGGTCGCCCGGCGCGAGGGGCCGCCAGCGCCAGTCGTACGGCGATCTCTGCGGCCGTCGACACCTCCGGGCTGTCCGCCTGATCACCGAGGGCACGCCGCAGCGTCGTGCGTGCGATGTCCGCCCGGGCGTCGAGCACAGTCTGCGGGTCGGCTGCCTCCCACGCGTCCGGCAGCGCCCGGGCCACCATCGCCGGGTGGAAGACGTAGAACACCGCTTCGACCACTTCGGGCCCGACCGGTCCGAGCGCCGCCGCCCGCGAGGCGAAGTAGCCCATCCAGTAGCCCTTGAGCCCGATCGCGTCATACGCCGACTTGGTCTCGGGCGCGAAGTAGACGGCGGCGTGGACGGGTTCGAGCAGCTGCCACAGGGTGCGCGCGCGTTCGGACGGCTTGGTCAGGGCAGGTTCGACGGTCACTCTCGCGATGCTATCCACGCCGTTGCGGCGGTGAACGTCACGCTCCACAGACTGCTGACAGGTGTGGGTGACCGGGGCTAGCGTGCTGGACGTGAGACGTCACGCGCACGAGAACGTCGCCACCGTGCTGGTCGATCCAGCCGTGCTGGCCGATCTCGAGCTGGAGCTGATGGGCCACGACCTGCGGGTATGGCCAGTCCGCACTGCGCCGATGTGCGCGGACGGTCCACGACGGGCGTTCCAGATCCGGCAGGCGTTGCTGGACAAGCACCGCGGCGCGTGGGCGTGCGCGGCGGAGTGGGTGCCGGTCTGGATCGGGTTCGGCAAGACGTGGCAGCGCGGCGACGAGCCGCTGCCGTGGGCTGCCCACCAACGTCTGTGGCGGTTGCTGGGCGAGCGCGCCGAGCACGTCCGCTACCACCGGCGGCTCGGTGGCGTACGCCGGATTCCCCTCCCCCAGGAAGCCTTCTAGGAAACGCTGGTCGAGTAGCCGGAGCGCTAGCGGAGGCGTATCGAGACTTGGCGACCGCGGGCACCTGGTCTCGATACGGGCTCGCGCTGGGGCGCTCGCCCTACTCGACCGGCGACGTGGGAGTCCGCTTCGACGCATAGTGCGCGAGCGCGGCGTCGAAGTCCTCGCGGCTGAAGTCGGGCCACAGGTGATCCACGAAGAAAAGCTCGGATCTCGTTGTCTCCCAAGGGAAGAAGCCCGACAGCCGCTGCTCGCCGCTCGTGCGGACGACCAGGTCGATGTCCTTGGACGGACCGCCTCGCAGGTGCCCCGCGATGGACCGCTCATCAAGTGCCTCGAGCGCCTCGTCCCAGGTGCGGACCTCGGCGAGGGAGGACCGGACGGACTCCACGACCTCGCCCTGCCAGTCGTACCCGACGGCCAGCGTCAGGTGCCGCCCCCGGCCGGCCGAGTGGTCCATCGCGTGCTGCAACGCATCGCGCGTCGTGGCCGGCACCAACGACAGATCCCCCGCCACGTGCAGCCGCCACGTCGAGGTCTCGATCTGCTCGGCGATCACCGTCTCGAGCAGCTCCATCAGGTTGGCGACCTCGGCCGAGTCACGCTTGCGGAGGTTGAGCGCGGATGCCACGAAGATCGTGACGTGGTCGATGCCTTCGTCCTCGCACCAACTCAGCACTGTCCCCATGTGCCGCGCACCGGCCCGGTGACCGACACTCGGCGCGAGCCGTGCCGCCCGAGCCCACCGGCGGTTGCCGTCCATGACCAGCCCGACATGCCTCGGACGAGGACCGACCGGCGTACGACGCTTGACTCCCAGCACGCACTCGACGCTACCTGGGCGAACGGCATCCATCACCCGCATAGTCGACAACCGCTCGGTTGACAACACGTTCCCGCCGAGCCTACGGTCGGTCTATTCAACTGACTGGTTGATCACGGGCCATGACGAAGGAGTACCGGATGCCTCAGGTCACGTCCAAGGACGGCACATCAATCGCGTACGACCGGTTCGGCGCGGGGCCCGCGGTCATCCTGGTCGGTGGCGGACTGGTCGACCGTTCCGAGAACGGCCCGCTCGCCCCGGTGCTGGCCGAGCACTTCACGGTCTACAACTACGACCGGCGGGGCCGAGGCGACAGTGGTGACACGCTCCCGTACGCCCTGGAGCGCGAGTTCGAGGACATCGTGGCCGTGATCGAAAGGGCCGGCGGGACGGCGCACCTCTACGGCGTCTCCTCCGGAGGTGCACTGGCCCTCGAAGCGGCCGCCGCCGGTCTACCGCTCGCCAAGGTCGCCGCGTACGAGGTGCCCTACGACGTCTCCGAAGGCGCCGAAAAGCGTTGGCACGAATACGTTCAGCAGTTGACGGCTCTGCTGGCCGAGGACCGTCACGAGGACGCGCTCCGACTGTTCATGCGTCTGGCCGGCGCTCCAGAAGAAGCAGTCGAGCAGGCGCACAACTCACCCATGTGGCAAGGCTCGGTCGCGGTCGCCCCTACGCTCGCGTACGACGCCGCTTGCCTCGGCGACCTGCGACCGCCGACCGATCGCCTGCGCACCATCACCCAGCCGGTCCTGATCGCCAACGGCGGTCCCACCGACGAGACGATGGCCGGCCTGGGCGCCTCATTCTTCGATGACGCCACGACTGCCATCGTCGATGCCGTGCCTCACGCCGAGCGCGCCACCATCCCTCAGCAGGGCCATGTCGCTGACCCGCGCGCGGTGACTCCTGTGCTCCGAGAGTTCTTCAACGCCTGAGCACCTCGCCTGTGCAGCGGTCGGACGCACCAGGACCCCCGGCACACTCGACTAGCGTGCTTTCTCATGCGGTCGACCCGAGTCTCCAAGCGCAACGCCACCTTTCAGCAGTGGCAGACGCTCCTCACCAACCGCTCCAAGCGCACCCGCGCCGGCGAGTTCCTCGTCCAGGGCGTCCGGCCGATCACGCTGGCGGTCGAGCAGGGCTGGACGATCCGGTCCTTCCTGTACGCCGATGACGCCCACCTCTCGCAGTGGGCTCAGGACCTGCTGGACGGTACGTCTGCCGCCCAGTTCGCGCTCGCGCCCGACCTCTTGCAGGAGCTGGCCGAGAAGGACGAGGGCGCGCCCGAGATGATCGCGGTCGTTGAGATGCCGCCGGACGACCTGACCCGCATCCCGACCGGTGCCGGACCCACTCTCGTGTTCGACCGACCGAGCAGTCCGGGCAACATCGGCACGATGATCCGGTCGATCGACGCCCTCGGCGGGTCTGGCCTCATTGTGACCGGCCATGCGGCAGATCCCTTTGACACCAAGTGCATTCGCGCAACGACCGGATCCTTCTTCGCGGTCCCAGTCGTGCGAGCTGGGTCGCAGACGGAGGTCCTCGACTGGGTCGCCGGGCGGCGCGCGCGGGGCGAGGACGTCGTCGTACGCGGCACCGACGAGGGCGGCGACACGGTCCCGCACGAGACGGACCTGACCGGGTCCGACGTGATCGTGATCGGCAACGAGACGCGCGGCATGACCGCTGCGTGGCGCGACGCTTGCGACTCGATCCTGAGCATCCCGATGACGGGCACCGCGTCCTCGCTCAACGCCGCATCTGCGGCGACCGTCGTGCTCTACGAGGCGCACCGGCAGCGCCTTGTCGCGCCCCCGTCTTAGGGCGTCCTGGCCGGGCACGCATTCCTAGACAGCGCTGTCAAGCCGTCCTGCGACATCTCGCGAAGAGCGTGGGCTCTGCGCCCGCACGCAGGTGTGATCTCCCCATGTGATAGCGCTGCAGCCCTGAGGCCACAGCACGACCAAGGGAAGACGTCATGAAGAAGTCACGACTTGCAGGACTCACCGTCGGCCTGGCGCTCGCCGCCGGTTCCGTCGCGTTGATCAGCCCCGAATCAGCCAGCGCGCAGGGCACGGCGCCATGCCCGTCGGCCAACTACTGCTTCTACCAGAACAGCAACTTCAACCGCACCGTCTCGGGTTGGCACCTGAACTACAACACAACCCCGTCGGGCAACTTCAACAACCCACCGTCGGGCGGTGGTTATGACAGGCACGACCAGCTCACCTCGATCATCAACAATGGCAACCGCACCATCTGCATCTACAACAACGGCCTGTTCGACGACACTCTGATCAAGCGCGTCCTGCCATACGCCGATGTGGCCTTGCTGGCCAGCTCGGTCAATGACACGGCCGACCGATGGAAGATCTTCAGCGGCTCCGTGGCCTGCCCGGGCGACTGACCGAACGACGCTTACTGCCCGGGTCATCTCCATGGCCCGGGCAGCATGCTGTCCTGAGCCGGCGCAGAAATGTAGCGAGGCGACAGCCGACGTGTAGCGGGCCCGCCGAGAGTGAGCGCATGTCCACCGTGGCTGTCTCCGAACCATCCGCCTCTCGGTCTCCCCTCGACATGTGGTGCGACCTCACCGACCTCTCGAACTCGCTGTTCGCCGAGACGGCTCGCGGCAGGACCGCCACCGGCGTACGCCCGATCGCGCACGGCGCAGGCGACGTCGCTGCGGCAGTCATGGCTCTCCTGCGGAGGGTGCGGCACTCGCTTCTGGTCCTGCAGCCGGAGACCCCGTTCGACCCGGCCGATCGCTGCGGACCCGTAGTCCGCGCCCACCGAGCCCGCGGCGTACGGATGTCGGTCATCACCAGCCCGCGCGCCGGCTTCGACAACCCGTTCGTGCACACCCGCCGCAACCTGGCGCTCGCCGGTCCGGCGATCGGGTCGCTGCTCATCCTCGACCGCGCGAGCGTGGTCATGCCGGGGCCACCGACACCGTCCGGCGCACCGACTGCCTACCTCGCCTCCCGCCCCGAGGTCACTCGTCTCGCGCTCGACGTCTGGGCGACGGTGGAACGACAGTCCGTGTCCGGGGACGCGGTCGGGTGGCCGCAAGCGACGCAACGGCAACGGCGGATCGCCAGCAGCGTGGTCCTGGGCGAGAAGGACAGCTCGATCACTCGCATTCTCGGCATCTCGGCGCGCACGCTGACTGCCGAAGTGGCCGCGCTGCTTCGCCTCACAGGCACCTCCAGCCGCTGCGAGCTCGGGTTCCACCTGGGCCGGCTGACCAACTTCTCCGGCGTCGCCATCAGCCCGCCGTGACCGCACAGCCGTGAAGGGCTGACACGATGGCGGCGTGGATACGCCTGTGCTCTTCTCGGTAGCGCCCGACTACTACCGCTCTGCGGTCGCCGAGCTGCGTCGTACGCTGCCGGTCGCCAAGATCCAGCGCGTCGGCGAGGACGCCGGCATCGTCTACCTCGGCAGCGGCGGACAGGAGACCGCGGTCGAGGCCAGCATGGCGTGCGACCTGCGCTTCGTCCGCCATCTCGCCGGCGTCGACGCAGTCGTCAACACTTCCGAGCTGAACCGGCTCGACGCGGAAGAGGTCGCGGACTGGGCGGCTGATGCGGTGCTCGATCGCCTGGACGCCGGCGACGAAGTCAGTCTCCACGTCTGGGACAGCGGCGATGTCTCGTGGGCCCCCGGCAAGATCCGTCGTCCGCTGCTGGAAGTGTTGCTGGACAACGGGATTCGCGTGGTCACGTCCAACTCCGAGCAGACGGTTTCGGTGTGCGTGGGTGAGGAGCGTACGACGGTGGGCCTCAGCCCCAGCGGTCTCGGCCTCTGCGACTGGGCCGGTGGTCGCATCCGACTCGCCAACCGCAAGGAGCAGGTCTCTCGGGCGGAGTTCAAGCTGGAGGAGCTGTTCGGGTTCATCGGTCCGCCGTCCGGCAAGGTCGCGATCGACCTCGGCGCGAGCCCGGGCGGGTGGACGCGCATCCTGCGCAGCCACGGCTTCGAGCGGGTCTACTCCGTCGACCCCGCCGACCTCGACCCGCGCATCCTGGCCGACGACGAGGTGCATCACCACCGCACCACGGCCGGCGAGTTCATCGCGGCCTACAAGGACAGCCCGGTCGACATGATCGTCAACGACATGCGGATGGTGCCGCACATGACCGCAATCACGATGGTCGACGCCGCCGACATCCTGCGTCCGGGTGGGCAGGTGGTGGTGACGTTCAAGCTCGGCACCACCAACCCGGTCAAGCAGGCCGACGAGTCACTCGAGACTCTCGCTGAGGCGTACGAGCCGACGTTCATCCGGCAGCTCCAGCACAACCGGCACGAGCTGACCGTCGTCGCCACCCGCCGCTGACCCGTGCCGCCGTCTGGTGGGACGGCCGGCGCTCGTCCACTTGAGACTGAGTGCGCTCAACCGCACGGACCCTCAAGTCGAGCGGGGGCTCCTTGCACGCCGTCGCGCACTCGTTGCAAGGCGAGTCAAGGAGACGGCAGGCGAACGGGAGACGACGGAGGCGGCGTACCCGATGATTCCGAACGTGGTCGAAGACACATGATGCGCGGTTTTGTTCGAATGTCGTTTGTCTCGTCGGGTTCGAGACCGCCCCGGACGGCAAGTCAACACAACCCACTAGGGATGTGACACGGGTCACAAGTGGGCCGGTCCGGACGATTGTGGGGGCCTGAATAGCCCGGCGTACGGTCGAGAAACCGCCCCCGATGACGTGGGCAGCATCCACCCCTCGAGGGCGGCAGGCCGGGCCCCACACAGGCTCGCCACCGCCGAAAGTAGGCGAACCATGACGGCAACGGACGCTCCCGCAACCACCGGCACCTCGCACGCCAAGCTCCAGGCGTGGGTCGATGAGGTGGCCGCGCTGACCACCCCGGACCGTATCGAGTGGGTGACCGGATCCGACGAGGAGTGGACGGCGCTGACCAACAAGCTCGTCGAGGCCGGCACCTTCGTGCGCCTCGATGAGAACAAGAAGCCCAACAGCTTCTACGCCGCGTCCGACCCGAGCGATGTCGCCCGCGTCGAGGACCGCACCTACATCTGCTCGGTGGATGAGAAGGACTGCGGCCCGACCAACAACTGGATGGACCCGGAGAAGATGAAGGACCTCATGCGAGGTCTGTACAAGGGGTGCATGAAGGGCCGCACCATGTACGTCATCCCGTTCGTCATGGGTCACCTCGAGGCTGAGAAGCCGATGTTCGGTGTCGAGATCACCGACTCCGAGTACGTCGTCGCCTCCATGCGCGTCATGGCTCGCGTGGGCGACAAGGTCAAGGCCCGCATCGAGGAGCTGGGCGACGACGCCAAGTACGTCCCCGCCCTGCACTCGGTGGGTGCGCCGCTCGAGGACGGCCAGGCCGACGTCAAGTGGCCGTGCAACCCCGAGAAGTACATCGTGCAGTTCCCCGAGGAGCGCACCATCTGGAGCTTCGGCTCGGGCTACGGCGGCAACGCCCTGCTCGGCAAGAAGTGCTACTCGCTGCGCATCGCCTCCGTCATGGCACGCGACGACGGCTGGCTGGCCGAGCACATGCTGATCCTCAAGCTCATCTCGCCGGAGCAGCAGGTCTACTACGTCGCGGCGGCCTTCCCGAGCGCCTGTGGCAAGACCAACCTCGCGATGCTGAAGCCGACGATCCCGGGCTGGAAGGTCGAGACGCTGGGTGACGACATCGCCTGGATGCGCTTCGGCAAGGACGGACGCCTGTACGCCGTCAACCCCGAGTTCGGCTTCTTCGGCGTTGCTCCCGGCACCAACGAGCACACCAACCCCAACGCGATGTCCACCATCAACAAGGGCAACTCGGTCTTCACCAACGTTGCGCTGACCGACGACGGCGACATCTGGTGGGAGGGCCTGGAGAACACGCCGGCCCACGCGACGTCCTGGAAGGGCGAGGACTGGACGCCGGACTCCAAGGAGCTGTCCAGCCACCCGAACTCCCGCTACTGCACCCCGATCGAGCAGTGCGACATCCTGGCGGACGAGTACAACGACCCCAACGGTGTGCCGATCTCGGCGATCCTGTTCGGTGGCCGCCGCAAGACCACGGTCCCGCTGGTGACCGAGGCTCGCGACTGGCTGCACGGCACGTTCATGGGCGCCACGCTCTCCTCGGAGACCACCGCCGCCGCGACCGGCGCCGTGGGCGTCGTACGTCGCGACCCGATGGCGATGCTGCCGTTCATCGGCTACAACGCCGGTGACTACTTCAACCACTGGGTCAACCTCGGCAAGGACGCCGACGCGACCAAGCTGCCGAAGATCTTCTACGTCAACTGGTTCCGCCGTGACGACGAGGGCGGCTTCCTGTGGCCGGGCTTCGGCGAGAACTCGCGCGTGCTCAAGTGGGTCATCGAGCGCATCGAGGGCAAGGCCGCTGCGATCGAGACCCCGATCGGTCACGTCCCTACCCCGGAGAGCCTCGACACCGACGGACTCGACATGAGCGATGCCGACCTCGAGCAGGCCCTCTCGGTCGACGCCGAGGAGTGGAAGGCCGAGATCCCGCAGATCGAGGAGTGGTTCGCCAAGTTCGGCGACAACCTTCCGACCCAACTGCAGGTCGAGCTGGACGGCCTGAAGGCCCGCCTCGGCCTGTAAGTTCTCCTGCTAGACCCTCACCACCGGTGCGGCCGGCGTACGCATGCTCGTACGCCGGCCGCACCGGTCATGTGCGCCGTCCCGACGGTGCGCATGATTCTTGATCGATCAAGCAACCTGAACCCGATTAACGCGTCTTAACGGGTGGCAGCGCGCTTATCTGTCATCCGAATCGCACCAGGGGGTCTAGGCATGACAACCTTGGCCTCGAGCCCAGTCCGTGTCGTCGGGGAGGCGGGACGGAAGGACGTGACAGGAGTGCGCGCGGTGACCGACACTGAGGTGGATCTTGCGGCGTTGTATGCCGCGCACCACCTCCAGATGGTGCGCCTGGCGCGCCTTCTCGTCGATGACACCGCGTCTGCCGAAGACGTCGTCCAGGACGCTTTCCTCGGCCTGCACCGCCGCCAGCACCAGCTGCGTGATCCCGGCGCCGCCGTGGGCTACATCCGCCAGGCTGTCGTCAACCAGGCCCGCTCCCAGCTGCGCCGCCGTCGTACGGTTCGAGCCCACCTGCGCGTGGCAGAGCCGGAGATCGGACCGGCCGCCGACGCCGACCTGATGCTGAGCGAAGAGCACCGCGAAGTGCTGCAGGCCGTCAACAAGCTGCCCGAGCGGCAGCGCGAGGTGCTGATCCTGCGTTTTTGGTCCGGGCTGTCGGAAGCCGAGATCGCTGACACCATGGGCGTCAGCAAGGGCACCGTGAAGTCTCAGGCGAGCCGTGCGATGAAGACGTTGCACCAGTACCTCGAAGAGGCGCGAGCATGAGCTCCGCGCGCATGGGCTCTGGGGGCCACAACGATGCTGGACAGGGGAGGTCTGCGATGCCGGTGGGGGGAGCGACGCGCATGAGTTCTGGAGGTCACGACGGCGCCGGACCCAGCAACCCGCTTCAGAGCGGTGGCGGGGGCGGCGATCTGGAGCAGCTGCTGCGTGACGCCTTCGAGGCGCGCGCAGCCGAGGTGACACCGGGCAACCTCGACACCAGCCGTGAGCACACGATGCGCGAGCTGCTCGCCGAGCCCGCGCCGCGCGAGCTGTCGCGTCGCTGGCTCTACGCCGCTGGTGCCGGCCTCGCCGCCGCCGCAGTGGCGGGCGCGATCGTGATCGCCCAGCAGCCCCAAGGCAACGCCCGCTTCGCGAGCGACCCGCCCGTGGGCCCCAACGCCACCGTGACAGTCGGCTCACCGACCAACGGTGGTGACCAGACGGGCCAGCCCAACGGAGGGCAGCCGTCTGGCCAACCGAACACCTCGCCGGGATCCACCGGGCCGAGCGGCGCGCCCTCGACACTGGGCGGCACGACCGCACCGACGTCAGGCACCACGAGCGCACCGCGCACGGCGGCGACAGGTACAGCGGGCACCAGCAGCGTGACGACGCCGGGTGAGACTCCGGGCACCGAGACGTCGTCGGACGCCTCACCGACGATCGCGGGTGGGAGCAGCGGACCGCTGTCCGTCCCGTCGACCTTCGTCGCACAGGGTGAGATGTCGAGCATCCCGATGCCGTCCGACATGACGTATGAGGTGCTGGAGTCCAGCGACAACTACATCAAGATCCATGTCAGCGACTACATGCAGCTGACCCGCTACCTCAACAACAACACCCCGTTGGGTGGCTGGCCGCGTGATGACCGCGGCTACCACTCGCCCAACAGCACGATGGCCGCCAGCTCGCCCTCGTCGGACGGCTCCGGCGACGGTGGCGTCTTCACGCTGTTCGTCGACCCTGACGATCAGGGACCGGCGCAGACCAGCGAACCCTCCGGAGAACCGTCCGGGGACTCGACGACCGAGCCCACAGCCACTCCGTGAC
The DNA here is from genome assembly GCF_001190945.1 of Luteipulveratus mongoliensis. Taxonomy (NCBI): domain Bacteria; kingdom Bacillati; phylum Actinomycetota; class Actinomycetes; order Micrococcales; family Dermacoccaceae; genus Luteipulveratus; species Luteipulveratus mongoliensis. The sequence continues at coordinate 5,150,090 of NZ_CP011112.1, forward strand.
GAGCGCCACAGGTCTGCACCGAACTTCCTGACCTCACTGACAACCTCGGCCGGTCTCGAGCGTCTTTACCGGTGGGAGTGCCCCGGGGGGCGCTCACCGGAGGACACCAGTCCTGGCGGCTTCGAGGAGGGGCGAGGCCGCCAGGCGCGGTGGACATACAAGACTTTGTTGGGATGGGGAGTATGAGCTTGGACCTGGAACAGCGGCTGCGTGATGCCCTCGAGGCACGCGCCGCTCAGGTCACCCCGGATGACCTGGACATCGAGCGCGAGCATGAGCTGCGCCGTGTCCTCGTGGGTCAGCCGGCAACGCAACCCGGGAGGTGGCGCCCGGTGCTGGCGATCGGTGGCGGGCTGGCCGCGGCCGCACTGATCGTCGGCACGATCGCCACGGTGGCCAGCAACGATGGACCGTCCTCGGTCGCCGCTGACCCGACGCTGTCGACCACGTCCGCGACGGCTGCGCCCAGCGACAGTGCGGGCACACCGGACGCGCCGACCAGCGACGTCGAGCCACCAGCGACTGAGGAGGTGCCGCGACGTACGACGGCGGCGTCTCCTTCGCGAGGCAGTGCCACTAGCCGTGACACGTTCGGCGCATACCCGAGTGTGCCGTCGAGCTCCAGCACGCTCTCCACGCCCACCGGCTCCACGACCAGCGCCCCCGTGGGCAATGCCAAGGTCAGCATCTACGGAGCAGCCGGCGCACAAGGCAACGACGTCAGCGTCACGTACGGCATCAGCGGCAGGGTGCACGCCTTCGTCGAGGGCGGGGACGCACAGCCGACCTTCACGCAGGTCACGTATGGCGACGGCCAGCAGGACGGCAGCGATGGCGGTGGCGTCACCTGTGATCCGGCCGGAGCACTCCGGCCGATCAACATGAAGTTCGGGCCGCTGACCCACACCTACGCCAAGCCCGGCACCTACACCGTGACGTTCATCATCGGATACTGCGGCGACAAGGGTGCGACAACGGCCACCACCACGAAGACCGTGACGGTTGCCGCGGCGAGCTGACCGCTTCTCACTCCGTACGACGAAGGCCGGCCCCCACTGCGGGGGCCGGCCTCAGTCGTACCGCTGATCAGTCCTTGTCGTCGGTGGTCCAGTCGAGAGTGCGCTTCACGGCCTTGTTCCACTTGGCGTAGAGGCGGTCGCGATCCGCATCGTCCATCTGCGGGTCCCAACGCTTGTCCTCGGCCCACTGCTTGCGCAGCTCGTCCTCATCCTTCCAGAACCCGACGGCAAGACCCGCGGCGTACGCGGCACCGAGCGCAGTCGTCTCGTTGATCTGCGGACGGATGACCGGCACATTGAGCAGGTCCGCCTGGAACTGCATCAGCGTGTCGTTGACGACCATGCCGCCGTCGACCTTGAGCTCGGTGAGGTCGACGCCCGAGTCGGCGTTCATCGCGTCGACGACCTCCTTGCTCTGGAAAGCCACGGCTTCCAACGCCGCTCGCGCGATGTGACCCTTGTTGACGAACCGGGTCAGACCGACGATCGCGCCACGTGCATCGGAGCGCCAGTGCGGCGCGAACAGACCCGAGAACGCCGGCACGATGTAGACGTCACCGTTGTCCTCGACACCCTTGGCGAGGTCCTCGATCTCAGGTGCGTCCTTGATGAGGCCGAGGTTGTCGCGCAGCCACTGCACCAGTGAGCCGGTGACCGCGATCGAGCCCTCGAGGGCATAGATCGGCTTGTTGTCCCCGATCTTGTAGCAGACCGTGGTGAGCAGGCCGTTCTTGGAGAGGACCTTCTCCTCGCCGGTGTTGAGCAGCAGGAAGTTGCCCGTGCCATAGGTGTTCTTGGCGGTGCCCGGCTCGAAGCAGACCTGCCCGAACGTCGCCGCCTGCTGGTCGCCGAGGATGCCGGCGATGGGTACGCCGGACAGCACACCGCGTGGACGGACCTCGCCGTAGACCTCGGACGAGGACTTGATCTCGGGGAGCATCGAGAGCGGGATCTTCATATCTGCGGCGATGGACTCATCCCAGCTGAGGGTGGCGAGGTCCATCAGCAGAGTGCGCGATGCGTTGGTGACGTCGGTGACGTGGATGCCGCCGTCCGTGCCACCCGTCATGTTCCAGAGCACCCAGGTGTCCATGTTGCCGAAGAGCAGGTCGCCGGCCTCGGCCTTCTCGCGGGCGCCCTCGACGTTGTCGAGGATCCACCGCACCTTGGGTCCGGAGAAGTAGGTCGCCAGCGGCAGACCGACCTTCTCCTTGTAGCGGTCGGCACCACCGCCGAGCGCCTCGAGCTCGGCGCAGATCTTGTCGGTACGCGTGTCCTGCCAGACGATCGCGTTGTAGACCGGTTCGCCGGTCGTCTTGTCCCAGACGACGGCCGTCTCACGCTGATTGGTGATGCCGACCGCCGCGAAGTCGGAGGCCTGCAGGTCCTTCTTGGCCAGCGCCTCCGCGCAGACCTTGCGGGTGTTGTCCCACACCTCAGTCGGGTTGTGCTCGACCCACCCTGCCTTGGGGAAGATCTGCTCGTGCTCCATCTGCGCGACCGAGACGACGGCGCCGTCGTGGTCGAAGACCATGCATCTCGTGCTCGTGGTGCCCTGGTCGATTGCTGCGATGTACTTCGTCACGTCAATCCCCTTACGGATTAAGTCGATTCATGGACTTTAGATGTACATGTTCGCGACCACGCCGGCGATCACGCCGCCGATGATCGGGCCGGCGACCGGGATCCACGAGTAGCTCCAGTTGCTGTCGTCCTTGTTGGGGATCGGCAGCAAGAAGTGCGCGATACGTGGCCCGAGGTCACGAGCTGGGTTGATGGCGTAGCCCGTCGGGCCACCGAGGCTGGCACCGATGCCGACCACGAGCAGCGCGACAGCGAGCGGGCCGAGCCCGGAGGGCGTCTTGCCGAAGCAGATGATGACGAAGACCAGGACGAAGGTGCCGATGATCTCGGTCACGAGGTTCCAGACCGGGTTGGAGACCTGCGGACCGGTCGAGAAGACACCGAGCGATGGCCCGTCCTCGCGCTCGTCGAACTGCTTCTTGTAGGCCGCCCAGGCGAGCACGGCACCGACGAACGCGCCGACGAACTCACCGCACAGATAGACGAGGGTCGAGCCGAAGGTCACGTCGACCCCCTTGGCGTACTGATCAGCTCCGTTGGCGAGGAGCCCGAACGTCACGGCCGGGTTCAGGTGCGCGCCCGACTTGAAGGCGGCGTACACACCGGCGAAAACCGCTATGCCCCAACCGAAGTTGATCATCAGGAAGCCGCCGTTGAAGCCGTTGTTCTTGGGTAGCACGGCGTTGGCGACCACACCGCAACCGAGCAAGGTCAGCAACCCTGTGCCGAACACCTCGCTCAGGAAGACCGATCCCAGACTCACATCCATGCGCGCGTCCTCTCAGAAGGGACGGAGCGCCACCGCGGATCTCGCGCTGCCACTCCGTCGTGCTCAGCGTTCTTGCCTTCATACCGCACGGTGTTGGGGTCGTCTATCAACTTGGTACTACTGGTGGTCAGCCGCAGTTACGCGCGGATCGTCCGGTGTCTACAGTGAGGACACCGCGAGCGCTCCACCGAGATCGGCACATTCCGAGAGGACTTTCGCCATGGTCATGCAGCCCTTCAGCGCCAAGCTGGGCCCCGATGAGCGCGCCCAAGCGTGGAAGGAGCTGACCGAGCGCGAGTTCGACGTGCTGGTCATCGGTGGCGGGGTGACCGGGGCCGGCACGGCGCTGGACGCCGCAACCCGAGGGCTACGAACGGGACTCGTCGAGGCGCGCGACTTCGCCAGTGGCACGTCGTCGCGCTCGAGCAAGCTCTTCCACGGTGGCCTGCGCTACCTCGAACAGCTCAACTTCTCGCTCGTCGCGGAGGCGCTCAAGGAGCGCGAGCTGATGTTGACCACGATCGCGCCCCACCTCGTACACCCTGTGCCGTTCCTCTACCCGCTGTCGCATCGCGGGTGGGAGCGTCCGTACGTCGCCGCCGGGCTGACCATGTACGACCAGATGGGCGGCGCTCGCTCGGTCCCCCGCCAGAAGCACCTCACTCGGGGCGGCGCTCTCAAGCTGTTCCCCGGCCTGAAGTCCGGTGTGCTCGTCGGCGCGGTCCGTTACTACGACGCGCAGGCCGACGACGCCCGCCACACGATGACCGTGGCGCGCACCGCCGCTCACTACGGCGCCGTCGTCCGCACCTCGACCGAGGTCGTGGAGATCATCAAGGAAGCCGACCGGGTCACGGGCGTCGTGGTGCGCGACGTCGAGACCGACGAGCGGGCGACCGTGAAGGCCAAGGTGGTCATCAACGCGACCGGCGTCTGGACCGACGACGTCCAGAAGATGGCCGGCGGCCGAGGCCGCTTCCGCGTGCGGGCGAGCAAGGGCGTACACATCCTGGTGGCGCGGGACCGGATCGCCGGCGAGGTCGGGCTGATCCTGCGCACGGAGAAGTCCGTGCTGTTCGTGATCCCGTGGTTCCAGCACTGGATCATCGGGACGACGGACACCGACTGGACCCACGACCTGGCGCACCCCGCCGCGACGGCCACCGACATCGAGTACATCCTCGAGCACGTCAACAGCGTGATGTCGGTGCCGATCACCCGCGAAGACATCGTCGGTGTCTACGCCGGTCTGCGGCCCCTGCTCGCGGGCGAGAGCGAGGACACCAGCCAGCTGTCCCGTGAGCACGCGGTCGCCCGGCCCGCTCCGGGGCTGATCTCGATCGCGGGCGGCAAGTACACGACGTACCGCGTGATGGCGGAGGACGCAGTCAACGCAGCCGCGAAAGACCTTGGTGCGCTGAAGGATTCGGTGACCGAGCACGTACCGCTGGTTGGTGCTGACGGCTACGCCGCGATGGTCAACCTCAAGCACGAGCTGGCCGCCGAGACCGGGCTGCCCGAGTGGCGGATCGAGCACCTGCTCGGCCGTTACGGCTCGCAGCTGCACGAGGTGCTGGCGCTGTCCGAGGACGACCCGTCACTGCTCGAGCCCGTCAAGGACGCCGAGCAGTACCTCCGGGCTGAGCTGAAGTACGCCGTCACCCACGAAGGTGCACTGCACCTCGCTGACGTCCTCGCCCGTCGTACGCGCATGTCCATCGAGACCAAGCACCGCGGGGTCGGCGCTGCCGAGGAGGCCGCCGCGATCATGGCTCCGGTCCTGAAGTGGTCCAAGGCCAAGGTCAAGGACGAGATCACGGCCTACGCCGAGCGGGTGAAGGCCGAGCGCGCGTCGCAGGAGCTGGACACCGACGAGGCCAGCGACGCCGCACGCGGCGAGGCACCCGAGACCCGCCCCGGCCTGCGCGACGTCACCGCCACCACCTGACCCCACCTTTTTGGCCGACAGTGCAAGCCGCGTCGCTACCGAATTCTGGGTAGCGACGCGGCTTGCACTGTCGGCCAAGTGGGTCAGGAGCGGCCGGGCAGCGACGCCGATTCAGATGGCGAGCATCCTTCGGAGGTCCGCGAGGACCTCGGCATTGCGTGCGGGGATGTCGGCGGAGGTCAGTACGACGACGGTCCAGCCCTCCGCGGCCAGCTGCCGTCGGCGGTGCGCGTCCTTCTTGCGCTGCTCGGGCTCCGCGTGCACCTCGCCGTCGTACTCCACGATGACCCGTTGCTCCCGCCACACGAAGTCGACCTGAGCAATCCAACCGCCGCCGGCATCGTGGATGTCGACGTTCAGCTCAGGCATGGGAAGTCCGCCGCGTGTGAGCAACATCCTGACCATCGACTCGCGGGGCGAGCGACTGCCAACGCGTATTAGTTCCAAGGCTTCTCGCGCCTTGACGACACCACGGATGCCGCGACTTCGGCGTACGAGGTCCTTCAGCTCGGTGAGCTTGTCACTATCGCTGCCGACGACCGCGTCGCCGAGGACGACGAGTTCGTCGATCGTCAGATCGTTCGCCAGGTCGAGCCAGACGTCAGCCGATGATGCGACGGGCAGCTCGCGGACGGTCACCAGGGTGCGCAGCTCACTGCCGCGGTGGCCGACCAAACCGGCGCGTCTGATCTGCGACTCGTGGGCAGGTGTGATGACATCGATCGGCCGATCGTCGTTCTCCAGCCGACGCGGCAGTGGCAGGTCCATGAGCCGGGCCGCAGTCACATGGCTGAACATCGCACCGTGAGGTAGCAGCGCTGCGAACGCATTTGCTCTCTCAGCGATGGTTCGAGCCGGACTCGGAGCTCGGACGCCATATGTTCCAGAGTCAAGGTCGCTCCGCCTCAGCCGCTCAGCCGACACACCAGCGGCGCGCGCCTCGAACACCGTGAAGGCGCGCTTCGACAGCTCAAGCGGCAGCGGCTTTGGATGTCTTGGCACGCGACCAGACTCGGCCAGCGCGAGCCTGTGGATCAGTTATCCACAGGCTCTTTCTGTGTCGGACCACCCACCAATTTGGCCGACAGTGCAAGCCGCGTCGCTACCGAATTCTGGGTAGCGACGCGGCTTGCACTGTCGGCCAAGAAGGTCAGGGCTGGGGTGACACTCCACGGCGGCGGCGGAGGCGGTTGTCGAAGGCGTTGAACACGACGTCCACCAGGATGCCGATCGCCAGGATGATAATCATCAGCGCAATCATGTAGTTGGTGTCCTGAGTCTCCCGGCTCGCCTGCAGGAACTGTCCCAGCGACGGCCGGTTGGCTATCGCGACCAGCAGCTCACCAGCGAGCAGCGAGCGCCACGAGAACGCCCACCCCTGCTTCAGACCCGACACGATGCTCGGCAGCGCGGCCGGCACGATCACGTGTCGGTAGAGGTCCACCCGACCGGCCCCGAGGTTGCGCCCGGCCCGCACCAGCAGCGGCGGCACGTAGTCGACGCCGCTGATCACGCCGTTGGCGATCGAAGGCACCGAGCCGATCAGGATGACGAACAGGATCGCGGACTCGTCGATGCCAAAAAGCAGCAGTGCCAACGGAAACCACGCGATCGACGGCATCGTCTGCAGTCCGGTGATGAGCGACCCGATCGCCGCTCGCAGCACCCGTGACTGCGAGACCGCGACACCGAGCAGCAGCCCGACGACAGTCGCCAGCAGGAAGCCGACGATGCCGCGCGTCATGGTCACGCGGATCGCTTCCCAGATGGTCGGCAGCCCGTTGTCGGCGTACTTGTTGGTGAGCGTTGCCCACAGCTCCTCCGCCACGGGACCAGGCCCGCTGAACCCGGCCTCGGCCTTCCACCCGGTCGCCGCGAGCGCCTGCCAGCCGGCGAGCGCCAGCGCGAGTGCTGCGAGCTTCGGCCAGGCGGCGTCCCAGACCCGTCGGCCCAGCGGCCGACGCGTCTCGAACGTGTCCAGCTGATCCAGCCCACGCAGCTCTTGCACGCGCAGGTCGTCCTCGACATCAAGCGCCATGACGCGCCACCTCCTTGCGCAGGGCCACGGTGATCTCGCCTGCGAGTGCGGCCACGTCCGGGTCCTCGATCCGTCGAGGGCGAGGTACGTCGACCGGGTACTCCGCGACGACCCGCCCCGGACGACTGGAGAGGAGTACGACCCGGTCACCGAGTCGTACGGCCTCGCGCACGTTGTGGGTCACGAAAAGGACGGTCAGTCCCCTCGTTCGCCAGATCGACTCCAGCTCGTCATGGAGGAGGTCGCGCGTCATCGCGTCGAGCGCGCCGAACGGCTCGTCCATCAGCAGCACGGGCGCCTGCGTGGCAAGCGTGCGGGCGAGCGCGACGCGTTGACGCATGCCCCCCGACAGCTCGTGCGGACGACGGTCAGCGAACTCCTCGAGGTGCACGGCCGAGAGATACTCACGCGCCTCGGCAAGCCGCTCCTGCTTGCGAACACCCTTGAGCCGCAACGGCATTGCCACGTTGTCGACGGCCGACAGCCACGGGAACAGCGCGTGGTCCTGGAACATGAACGCCGCGTCACCGGCGACGGAAACCGTGCCGCCCGTCGGCTCGTCCAGACCCGACGCGAGGTTGAGCAAGGTCGACTTGCCGCAGCCGGAAGCGCCTACGAGACAGACGAATTCGCCGGGTGCAGCGTCGAGCGTGATCCCGTCCAGCGCGAGGACGCCGTTCTCACCGGCGTACCTCTTGGAGACGCCGCGAAGCGCGACGGCCGGGCCACCCTTGGTGTCCTCGGTCGCCGCGCCTGCACGGCTGGAGGCGATCGTCATCCCTTGATCTCGGGCTCGCCGCGCTGCTTGAGCAGTCCGTTGAGGATGCTCAGGTCGATCAGGCCGTTCAGCTCGGGCTTCTTCTTGAGGATGCCGACGTCGTACGCGTGCTGGGCGCCTGCCGTGATCGAGCTGGGCACCGGGTCGGAGCCGAACGACAGCTTTCCCCAGGACTTCGCGATCCCGGCGACCTTCTGGGGCTTGCCGGTGGACTTGCCGATGATGTCGGCCACGTCCTGCTGGGCCTTGGCCGGGTTCTTGGCAATGAGGTCACCGGCGTCCAGCCCGCCCTCGAGCAGCGCCTTGACCGTGTCCGGGTGGTCCTTCAGGAAGCTGGTGCGGACGGCAAGCAGCGTGATGACGAACTTCTTGTCCGGCCACAGATCGCGCTCGTCGATCAGCGTCTTGCCGCCGGCCTCGACGAGGCGCGTCGCCCACGGCTCAGGCACCCAGGCCCCGGCGATCTGCTTCTGCTTGAAGGCATCCAGGATCTGCGCGTTGTCCTGGGGCACGATGCTCACGTCACCGCCGCCCTGCAGTGTGGTCTTCAGGCCCTCTTGCTTGAGCTTGTAGCGCAGAGCAATGTCCTGGGTGTTGCCCAGCTGCGGCGTACTGACCTTCTGACCCTTAAGTCCCTTGACCGACGTGATCGAGGGATTCACGACCAGCGACGTACCGCCGGTCGCGGCACCGGCCACGATGGTGAGGGCCTTGCCGCTGGAGTTGATGAAGGCGTTCGTGGCCGGCCCCGGGCCGAGGTAGGTCGCATCGATGGCCCCGGACTTGAGCGCCTCGACAGCAGCCGGCCCGGCGTTGAAGTGGCTGACGGCGAGCTTGGTCTTGCCGAGGTGCTTGGCGAAGTAGCCCTCCTTGTCGGCCACGATCGGCGTCGCGTGCGTGACGTTGGGGAAGTAGCCGAGCTTGACCGTCGCGGGAGCCGAGCCGCCGCTCGCGGCTTCGGACTCACCGCCGCAGGCCGCTAGGCCCATGCTGGCCACGAGGGCTCCGAGGGTGATGAGGACTCGGCCTCGGGGTGTGGACATGGTGTGCCTCCTGCGACGGGGTGGCGGCGCCCGGCTGGACTGTCGCCACGCTCTGACGTGCAGGAGTATGTGCCATTCACCTTATTTGATTGGTAACGTCTGGTTATTTATCTCGATGGCTGAGACCCTCATCCGCCGCACAGGAGGCACACAGGTTGGCCCTGGTGTTCGCATAGGCCACCGCGGAACACTTCCACCATGACCGCGAATGCGCCTTCTCTCGCCCGCGCCGACGGCAGCCCGGTGCGGGTGCTGGTCGTGGATGACGAGCCCAATCTGACGGAGCTGATCTCCATGGCGCTGCGCTACGAGGGCTGGGACATCCGCGCCGCCGCGACCGGGTCGTCCGCGGTCCGCGAGGCGAAGGACTTCAAGCCCGATGCCGTCGTGCTCGACATGATGCTGCCGGACTTCGATGGCCTGGAGGTGCTGCGTCGGATGCGCGACGAGAACCCGTCCGTGCCGGTGCTCTTCCTCACTGCGCGCGATGCCGTGGAGGACCGCGTCGCCGGTCTCACCGCCGGCGGCGACGACTACGTCACCAAGCCGTTCTCCCTCGAGGAGGTCGTCGCCCGCGTCCGCGCCCTGCTTCGTCGGGCGGTCGTGCTGGCGCCCGAGCCGACGTCGATCCTCGCCGTCGGTGACCTGACCCTCGACGAGGACAGCCACGAGGTACGCCGAGCCGGCACCGAGATCTCTTTAACCGCAACGGAGTTCGAGCTCCTTCGCTTCATGATGCGCAATCCGAAGCGGGTGCTGTCGAAGGCTCAGATCCTGGACCGCGTGTGGCACTACGACTTCGGCGGGCAGGCCAACGTGGTCGAGCTCTACATCTCCTACCTGCGCAAGAAGGTCGACGCCGGCCACGAGCCGATGATCCACACGATGCGCGGGGCGGGATACGTCCTGAAGCCGACCCCATGACGTCGCGCGTGCTGCGTCCGTCCTCCTGGACCCTGCTGGCCAAGCTGGTCGCCTCGATCGTGCTGCTCTTCGTGGTCGTGACGACCGCCGTCGCTGCGCTGACCGTCGTCCAGGTGGAGAACACCTTGGTCAGCAAGGTCGACGAACAGCTGAGGAGCAGTACGGTCGCGCTCGCTCCGCCCCCCGACGCCGATGCTGACTCGGCTAAACGGCCGCGGGTGGCCCGGTTGGAAAGAGGCGCTCCGGCCATCGGCGGTGACGCGCTCCGCCTGGACATCGCGGCGGACGGCACCGTGATCACGGTGCCTGAGTTCCAGCCCGGCGGAGGCGCACGGGACAACGTGCCCAGTGCGAGCATCACCAAGTTCGGGCAACGCACCCAGCTGACGGCAACGCAGATCGCGGCCCTCCGAGCCATCCCGAGCGGATCCCCGCCTCGAACCATCGACCTGGGTGGCTCAGCCGGGAAGTACCGCGTGGCCTCGGTCCGCTATCCGACAGCCGTATCGGTCACGAACGCTCAGGGCACCACGACCACGCAGATGTTCATCACCACGACCGTCGGTGTGCCCCTCAAACCCGTGGACGACACCGTCCGGGGAACCGCACTCGCGGTCGGGCTCCTCTCCGGCGCGGCCATCCTGCTCCTCGGCGGCGTCACCGCCCTGGTCGTCCAGCGCAACCTGCGTCCCCTGCGCCGGGTCGCGGCGACCGCAACCCGCGTCTCCCACCTGCCGCTGTCCTCGGGCGACACCGGCACCGGCGAGCGTGTGGCCGACCGAGACACCGACGCCCGCACCGAGGTCGGGCAGGTGGGCGCGGCACTCAACGGACTCCTTGACCACATCGACCGATCACTGACCGCCCGTCATCGCTCCGAGATGCAGGTACGCCAGTTCGTCGCCGACGCCAGTCACGAGCTGCGCACGCCCCTCACCTCGATCAAGGGGTACGCCGAGCTCTCGCGTCGCGAGCCCGCGCCGGTCCCGCAAGGTGTGACTCATGCCCTCGGTCGGATCGAGTCGGAGGCCGACCGGATGACTTCGCTCGTCGAGGACCTCCTGCTGCTGGCTCGGCTGGACGCCGGCCGGCCACTGGACCGCGCGCCCGTCGACCTGACACAGCTCGCGGTCGAGTCGGTCAGCGACGCGCACGCCGCCGGGCCCGATCACGTGTGGTCGCTGGATCTGCCCGACGAGCCGTGCGAGATCGTCGGCGACGAGGGTCGCCTGCGCCAGGTCCTCATCAACCTGCTGGCCAACGCCCGGCGCCACACGCCGGCCGGCACCCAGGTGACCACCGTCGTACGCTCTCGCCCGGATGGTGGGGCCACGGTCACCGTTCGCGACAACGGACCTGGCATCCCGGCCGACCTGCTGCCGCACGTCTTCGAGCGGTTCGCGCGCGGCGACGCGGCCCGGACCCGCGTCGAGGGCAACACCGGTCTCGGGCTGTCGATCGTGCAGGCCGTCATGAGCGCGCACGGCGGGTCGGTCGAGCTGCGCAGCGAGCCCGGACGGACCGAGGTCGCGCTCCACCTGCCAGGAACGCCGACTACGCTGACGCTGCCTCCGCAGGGGGACGAAAGGAACGCGGGTGCCACGACTTGATCAGGTGCTGAGGACTCGACTCGGCGCCCAGATGCTGCGGTTTGCCGTGGTCGGGATCGGCAGCACTCTGCTCAGCCTCGTGCTGTTCGTGCTGTTCGCCCAGGTGGTGTCCCATCAGTGGGCCAACGTCCTGTCGCTGATCGTGAGCACGGTCGCCAACACGGCACTCAACCGACGCTTCACCTTCGGTGTCCAGGGACGAGCAGGAGCCGTACGCGTTCAGCTGCAGTCGCTCCTGCTCCTCGGTGTCAGCTGGGGTCTCACGGCGCTCGCGCTGTGGATCCTGCACCGCGCTGCTCCGGACGCGAGCACGCTCCTTGCATCGGCGACCTTCCTGCTCGGCAACTTCGTCGCGACGATCGTGCGGTTCGGACTGCTGCGCCGCTGGTTCCACTCCGGCACTCACGAGGCCAACCCCGGGCACACCCAGGCGGAAGCCGTCGTGGACAGCCTGCCCGTCTCGACGCACTGGGAGCAGACCGACTCGGCCGAGGCCGACACCAGCCGCTCCTGACGGGATCTCAACCCGGCTCGTGCCACCTTTGCGGAGTTCCGAAAAGGTGGCACCGCTTGGCAACCCCAGACCTCTGAGTCTCGGCAACTGGGCCGCAGGGGAACGGGGAGAAGCAATGAAGGTCAACAACAAGCGCCGCACGGTCGCGATCGGCATCGTCGTCGGTGGACTCGCCATCGTCGGACCGACCGCTGCCATGGCGAACAACCTGCACAGCGCCGGACACGGACCGAACGGTCCGCGGATGATCACCGCTCAGGGCATGAGCCACACCGACAGCCTCAAGCAGACCGCGGTGAGCAGCAACAACGAGCGGACGGCGTTCAACTACTTCGTCGGCAAGGGCCTGACGGCGAAGCAGTCGGCCGGCGTCATCGGCAACCTCGACCAGGAGTCGGGGATGAACCCGAAGAGCAACCAGGCCGGCGGTCCGGGTCGCGGCATCGCCCAGTGGAGTGAGGGTGGCCGCTGGGAGACCCTGAAGAAGTACGCCAACAAGAAGGGCAAGTCCGCGGAGAGCCTGGGGCTGCAGCTGGACTTCGTCTGGCACGAGCTGAACACCGGCGGCTACGGCTTCAGCGACCTGAAGAAGGCCACGTCGATCGACAAGGCCGTCCGGATCTTCCAGGACCAGTACGAGATCTGTGGCGACTGCCGGTTCGACAACCGCAGCAAGGCGGCGCACGCGGCGTACGACAAGTACGCGCACGGTGGCGGCGGGACCAAGCCGAAGCCCAAGCCGAAGCCGGGCAACCCCAAGCCGAGCAAGGTCTACAAGAACGTCTGGGCCGAGGCTCCGTCGTACAAGCACCGCGACAGGAGCGCGAAGGTCGGCGTCCTGCACCGCGGGAAGAACTACTTCTACTGCCAGCAGAAGGGTGCCGGAGCGAGCTTCGCCGGCTACCACAACAACTGGTGGCTCAAGACCGACGACGACTCCGGCAACGCGAACGTCTGGGTCAACGCGACGTACGTCTCGGGCGGCGTCAACGACGGCAAGATCCCCGGCGTTCGGGCCTGCTGAGGCCCGATCGATATTTCACATAGGGAACGCGTGTGGGGTACGACCACGGCGACCGAACAGGCCACTGCAGTCGTACCCCACATGCGTCTCTGGCGGAGGCGGAGGGATTTGAACCCTCGATGGGGTTGTAGCCCCAAACCCGCTTAGCAGGCGGGCGCCATAGACCGGACTAGGCGACGCCTCCAGATCAAGCGCACGCAAGGCTACCTGGGTCAGACCCCCCGACCAAACCGGGTCGTGTCATGGGACAACCTGAACGCCGCGTCGTACGTCTGCTTCAGTGACGCGCGGCTCTAACCTGTTCCAGGTGCTGTCAATTCCAACGAAACCGACAGCGACTCACAGGTACGTCAGCGAGCATGGTTGGCACGCGAGTGCCGGCCCGCGACACGGGGGTGTTGGTGCTGCGTGCGTGGCATGAGTCACGATGGGATGGGGCCCGATCGGCCCCATAGACGACGTAGAGGATTTGCTTAGATGACGAACGGTGCCCACGAGGGGCTTCGCCGTCAGCCACCGGAACAGGGACGCGCACGGCGCGACTCTCGTACGGGACCGCTGACTCGGTCGGAGATGCGTGGACGTCGTGGACGTGAGGTACGCCGGGCCCTTCGGCTGACCATGCTCAGCACGGTCTTCCCTGGGCTGGGTCTCGTGTTCACACGGCGTCACCGGTTCGGCTTCCTGCTCCTCACCAGCGCTGCCCTCGTGGCTCTCGCTCTTGCCTTCCTCGTCGCCAATGGCGGCATCATCGAGGCGGCCTCACGCTTCCTCACCGAGAAGGGCCTCTACTCGCTGCTGGCGCTGTTCATGGTCGGCGGAGTCCTGTGGGTCTTCGGCATCATGCTCACCGCGCGCGAGACCTCCAAACGCGGCTGGGGCGGCGGCGCTCGCTGGCTGATGCGTCTCTTCACGGCAGCCATGTGTCTGGTCGTTGCGGTCCCGGCGGCGCGTGCGACGCAGTACGTCCTGGTCACCCAGGACGCCTTCAACAGCATCTTCCAGGACCACTTCAGCGGACGCGGCGCGCAGGCGCAGAAGCCCGGCGGCGGCTCCGACCCTTGGAAGGACGTCCCGCGCCTCAACATGCTGCTGCTCGGCTCGGACGCCGGCAAGGGTCGCCAGAACACCCGCACCGACTCGATGATGATCGCCAGCATCAACACGAAGACCGGTGACACGGCTCTCATCAGCGTCCCGCGCAACCTCGAGAACGTGCCGATCCCGGAGAGCAACCCGCTGCACTCGGTTTACCCCAACGGCTACAAGTGCCCGCAGCACGCCTGCCTGATGGACGCCATCTGGCACGAGGTCGAGATCAACCACCCCGACTTGTTCAAGGGTGAGCAGGACGCCGGTCTGCACACCACCGAGGAAGTCCTCGAGCAGGTCGTCGGGCTGGACATCGACTACACCGTCGTCATCAACCTGGCCGGCTTCCAGCAGCTCGTCGACTCGATGGGCGGCGTCAAGCTCAACGTGCCCAAGCCCGGTATCGCGATCGGCGGCTCGATCAAGAACGGCCGCGAGGTGCCCGGCAGTGTCACCGGCATGGTCAAGCCTGGTTACCGCAAGCTCAACGGCTACGAGGCGCTCTGGTACTCCCGCAGCCGCGTGCGCGACCAGGACGGCGACAACAGCCGCATGCGCCGCCAGCGGTGCATGGTCAATGCGCTGATCAGCCAGTCCAACCCGCCCAAGCTGCTCAAGCAGTTCCCCGACATCATGTCGGCGGCCGCGGAGAACATCCGCATCGACATGCCCCGCGACGACCTGCCCGCGTTCGCCAACCTCGCCCAGCGGATGAAGGGCGGCAACATGCGCAGCGTCAGCTTCTCCAAGGTCATCAACGGCGCGGACCCGGACTTCGGCAAGATCCACTCACTGGTGCAGGAAGCGATCAACGCGCCGCACGACCCGGCCGCGCCCAAGGCGACCAGCACCGCCACGCCGACGCCGACCGACACCGAGTCCAGCTCCGACGATCCGACCGATGGCAGCCCGTCGTCGACGCCGACGCACGAAGCCATCACCGACACCACCGACGCGTGCTGATCGCTACCAGGTTCTGACAGGAACCTGGGGTTTGATGGCCGCATGCCTCGTTCCACGGTCCTGACCGCAGCCGGTGCCGGCGTCCTCGTGGCGGGAGGTATCGGCGGCTACATGCTCTGGCACCAGCACCAGCAGTCCTCGGAGCAGGACGAAGGTGCTCGTACGGCCGCGACCACCCTCGCCACCGCCTGGCAGAACCGCAAGCTGGACCAGGCGACGTACGTCGGCACGAGCCCGACCGGTGCCGCCGAGAACTTCCGGACCACCACGCGGGCGCTGGGCAGCGGCCCGATCAAGGTGACGGTCGGCAAGATCCAGCGCGATGGCAACGCGGCCACCGCCGATCTGCAGGTGAGCTGGACTCTGAGCGACGGCAAGCAGTTCGCCTGGACCGATCCGGTACCGCTGGCCAAGTCCGGCAACACGTGGGGCGTCAAGGTCGGCGACAAGTCCCTCTGGCACCCGAGGCTGACCGCGGACGGTGCGTTCTCGGTGGACGCGGGCGGCTCGGCGACCCGGGGTGAGATCCTCGGCCGCGGCGGCGCCAAGATCATGGCCAACCAGAACGTCTACGACATCACGATCGACCCGGTGAAGGCGACGGATCAAAGCGTGCGGTCACTCGAGGGCATCGTGGGATCCAGCCCGGGCAGCCTGGGCGCCAAGCTCAAGAAGGCGCAGAGCTCAGGCTCGAAGGGCACGATCGCGGTCATCACCTATCGCGAGTCCGACTACGCCGCGCACAAGGGCTCCATCGAGGGCCTGCCGGGCATCCTCGCCACGGAGCGTCAGCAACCGCTGGCACAGACCCGCACGTTCGGGCAGCCGCTGCTCGGCACCGTCGGCCACGTGACTGCCGAGATGATCAAGAAGGACCCGCAGCGCTACCGCGAGGGCATGTACGCCGGCACGTCCGGTCTCCAGGAGACCTACGACTCCACCCTCGCGCCCACGAGCGGGGTGACGGTGACGCCCAGGGGCAGCTCCGACGTCATCCTGTTCGGCCAGAAGCCACGCAACGGCACCTCGCTGCAGACCACGCTCGACCCGAAGGTCCAGGCGGCGGCGGAGAAGGCGTTGACCAAGACCGGCAAGACGCCGTCCGCTCTGGTCGCCATTGACGTGAAGAGCGGCGACGTGCTCGCCCTGGCCAACTCACCGTCGTACGGCATCAACCGAGCCTTGACCGGGCGCTATCAGCCCGGGTCCACGCTCAAGGTGTCCTCGACGTACGCCTTGCTCACCAAGGGTTTCAGCACCAGCACCAAGGTGCCGTGCCCGCCGGACATCGTGGTCGACGGGCGACGGATCGGGAACTTCGAGCGTGAGACGTTGAGCGACCCGACGTTCGTGGAGGACTTCGCGCACTCGTGCAACACCGCGTTCGTGAAGGCGACGGCCGACCTCGCGCCCGGCGACATGCGCACCGCGGCGACCGCGCTCGGCATCGGTGTCGACTGGTCCAAGCAGCTGGGCGTCGGTCCGGTCTTCACGGGTTCGGTGCCGGTCACGACCGGCAAGACCGATCAGGCGGCGGCCAGCTTCGGGCAGGCCCGGACCTTGGCCTCACCGATGGCGATCGCGGTCATGTCCGGCTCGGTGGCGCGCGGCTCGTTCATCCCGCCGGCGCTCGTGACCAACCCGAAGCCGGGTGGCGACCGCACGCCGAAGCCGCTCAATGCCGGCGCGGTGCAGGAGCTGCACTCGCTGATGCGCAAGGTGGTGACGGACGGCTCCGGCACGGTCATGCAGGGCACGCCTGGTGGCGACGTCTATGCCAAGACCGGGACGGCGGAGTTCACGCAGGACGGCAAGCCCTTGGTGCGAGCGTGGCTGACGGGCTGGCAGGGCGATGTGGCGTTCGCGGTCCTCGTCGAGGAGGTCGCGACGGGCCAGACGGGCGGCACCGTGGCCGCGCCCGTGGCCAAGGATTTCCTCACGAGCCTGCAGACCGGCTGACGATCGTTCGGGCATCTGGACACAACAAGACCCCGGCACCAGTTGGTGCCGGGGTCTTGTCTCAGCCGACGTGGTCGGCCGATATATAAGTCAGGTCTCAGACCGTGGTGACGTTAGTCGCCTGCGGACCCTTGTCGCCCTGGGTGATCTCGAACTCGACACGCTGTGCCTCGTCCAGGCTGCGGTAGCCCTGGGTCTGGATGGCGGAGTAGTGGACGAACACGTCCGGACCTCCACCGTCCTGTGCGATGAAGCCGAAGCCCTTCTCAGCGTTGAACCACTTCACGGTTCCCTGTGCCATGGGGGGTAACTCTCATTCTGTTGCTCTGGCGGTGACACCCCGCGATGCGGGGCACGGCTGCCGCTGGCCAAACCCCCGAAAGCGTGGAACACGGTGGAACACGCCCCACAACATCAAAGCGCCCGCTTGCGCGGGCACCTCTTCGTTCTGAGAGGAACTGCAACTGCAACCGCAGACGACGGTAGCACGGTCAAGATGAACGCCAGGCAGATGGAGGGCGACGGAAAAATCCTGCCCCTTCTGTCACTTCTGTCAAATCCTGGCCCGCAATGCCGCTGTACGCCGTCGGGCCGCCCCTCCCGAGAGGGGCGGCCCGACCGTGCGCTCACGTGAGCGCGGTGCAGAACGTACGGCTTAGCGCTTGCCGGACGTGCTGGACTGGGCGCTGGCGCCGGAGCGCTCGTCGCCCTCCTGCTTGGCCGGCTGCGCCGGGGCGGCCTTCTTGGGCGGCGCACCACCGTTGCTGTTCAGCTCGGAGGTCAGCACCTCGGTGAGGCGAGCCAGCTCGGAGCGGACATCGGACTGCAGGCCGGTCAGGCGAGACAGCTCCTGTGTGCCCTGGTCGCGCTGACGCTGGACGTCGGACTCGGCACGCTGACGCGCCTCGTCTGCGGCCGCCTCGGCCTCCTTGCGCAGTCGCAGTGCAGCCTGCTCGGCTGCACCGTGCAGGTGCTCGGCCTGCTGACGCGCGGCTGCCAGCTGGTCGGCGATCTGCTGCTCGCGCTCCTGCAGCTCGGCCGAACGCTGCACGGCCTGCTGCTCAAGCAGCGAGGCGCGCGTGATCAGCGTCTGCTCGACGTCGTGACGGTGCTTCTCAGCATCCGTGCGCGCCTTCTCCAGAATCGCGGACGACTCCTTGCTGGCGTTCTGACGCATCTCGGTCGCCTCGTTCTCGGCGATGCGCAGGAGCTTCTCGGCGCGGAAGCCGAAGCTGTCCTCCGCCTTGGTCGGCTCCGAGCCCGCCGAACGGGCCTTGAGCTCACGCAGCTCCTTGTCGGAACGCTCTGCGGTCTCGGCGGTCACCTGGTGCTGGCGGTTGGCCTCGGCGAGCGAGACCTTCAGCCGGGTGATCTCCTTGTTCTTGGCAGCCAGAGCTTCGTCGACCTGACGGCGCTCGTAGCCGCGCATGACCGTGTCGAACGTCTGACCGTCCTGGGGAGGACCGGCGGGTGCCGACGAGTTGGACTTGCTGGACGGGGCGGTGGCCGAGTTAGCCACGGATCACTTCCTCTGTTCCGGGAAAAGCATGGTGCGCGGTCCGGACATGGGTACCGAGCCGTGTCGGGCTTCTCAGGTGTGGTGCACGACCCGGTCGGGTCGAGCACCCTGGTCTGACCCGCTCGAGGGGGCGAGTGGGTGGGGGCTGTCACACAGGTTCCAACGGACGACCCCGACACAGCGAGCCGGAACCGTCCTGGAGCACCACTGATGATGGCACCACGTGAAGCGTCCCGAGATCCGCGACCATGCCGAGCCGAGTCGCTTGCACGAGGATATCCTCGCCGCCCGCCCCGCGTGGCGATTAGACAGGGACGACCACGGGCGCAAGTAATCCGCCTCGCAGCGCTCCAGGAGGGCTCGCGGAGTGGCGACGATGCCGGCTCGCTGGAGCCTGCGACAGCGACCGGAGGAGGAGCTGTTCCAGGAGGGCTCAGTTGGCGGTCCTCTCTGGACAACGTTGGAACCCTGGTGTGTGGGATCGGGTGGCGTCCGTGCTGTCAGAGCTGGGCAAGTAGCCCTGACCAGCACTGTTCCGCCCGACCGTCCGCCCGGTCGACTTCTGTCACGCCTCTGACCTGCGTAGATGCCTCGTTTTGGGCACCGAAATATACGGCTACGTCGTAGCCGTAGAGCATGGACTGAACTTGTCACCGACGCGACGTCCGCTCCTGTCAAGGCTGTCACAGCCGCATGCGTTCCGGTACGCTGCTGATGTCCGCTCTCAGAGCGGCCAACATGTAGATGCTCAGGACCGCGCTGTTGGCCCTGATGCGCTGTGGCCCTCGTGCCACGCCTCAGCCCTCCTGTTGCACCAGGGGGGCTGATTGGTACCTCCGTGACCTCTTGCCGCGTGAGTTCTGGCCGTGTCATCCTTGTCATGCCTCACCGACCACGATTCCGAAGTCCCGGTGCAACGGGGAGTCCGGCCGATGAGCGTCTGCATGGTGGTCGTTCGCTGGGTCCACTCCCGGAGTCGGCGGACGACCGCACAACCAAAAAGGAGTGCGGTCATGAACCAATCAACACGCAAACTCGCTCTGCGCGGCATTGTGCTTGCGCTTGTTAGCACCATGTACCTAGCGGCACTCGGTGGTCCAGCACACGCCGACGTGGTCTACCCGGTGGCGTGGACCAACATCGGGATCTTCCCTCGGACGGCGCCCAGCATGGGGGCACCCGCTGCGGGAGCGGCAGTCTCAGATGGCACATCCGTCCAGATCGCCTGCGAGACAACCGGTGAGTCAGTCAGCAACGGGGCATCGACAAGCACGATTTGGGAGCAGCTGTCGGACGGCAGCTACCTCCCCAATGCCCACATAGATACAGGGTCGGACGACTGGACACCAAACGTGCCTCGGTGTGGTGGAGGGGCGAGTGCGACACCGTCAGCTAGTGGCTCCGGCTGGGTTCCTTACTGCGGCCCGTCGAAGTACTTCTCAGATATTTCCGTCGAGCGTTGGAGCAATGGCGATTTCAAGATCATCGCCTGGCCGACCTGGGAAGCCAGAACCGCCTCAGATCCAACAGCCGCCACTATTGATGAGTGGCATGCCATCCAAAACTGCGTGAGCGGCTTGTATGGCACGCTCGCGGACTCGATCTACGACCAGTTGGAGTGTCACCAGCATCTGGCACTTGTGCCAGGTAAGAACGTTTGGGCGACTGGCACGACGTATGACCTGGAAAGTTGGCGTGGGACGTTCGACAACTGGCTAGGGACTCGTTGTGGAAACGAATTGAACAAGGAGCGCGATCATACCGACGCGCCAACTTCGAACGGCCAGCCAGATGAAGGGGTGACCGACATCGCTCCGCCGACCACGGTCGGCTAGTCAAAGATCAAGTGGTGCTGCGCCTAGCGTGTCGGAGATGATGCGTTAGGCGCAGTGCTATGTGTACGACCAGGGCGGCACCCAGCCATGCGGCCGTCCAGGCATGCACTGTAAACAGGAAAACAAGTGAGACCGCCATTCCCCAATAGATATCGCCACCCAGCGTGTTGGTGGTTTCGCATAATCCATCACCCATACAGTTCGGGATAGATGTGTGGTGAAAGGCGACCCAGATGGCGACTACGATCAACAGCGCCAAAAGTAGCGCCAGCGCACAGAGCGCGAAACCCTTCAGTTCTCTCTTTATGTTCAAACGCCTGTAGTTCATGCTTGCTTAAATTATAGCAAAGCGGCGGCGCTGCGTGCATTGTCAAACCTGCGGATCTTCTTTGATGCGGTACTGTGGATATCCTCCAGCGCACACAAAAGACTCCCAACGCCACTCTCGGCGTTGGGAGTCTTTTGTTCGTCTTACCGAACCCCAGATCTTCCGAACTTATCTCATCTGACTAACCTCAGAAGCTCCCGGTTTCATCCAGACGCAGAGAAGCCTGGCACGGCACGTGCCAGGGGCTTCTTGCCTAGCGGTAGAGGCGTATATGAATGAGGAGCACGAGCAGGCCGACCGCGCCGACGGCAATCCTCGACCTGATCGGTGCTGCTCGCAGTGGTCCCCAGATGAAGATCGCCGCAACCAGCGGTCCTCCGATGAATGGGAGAATCCCACCGACTAGCAGAGTGACCAACATGGCCACCCCGAGGCCAAGTGCCGAGAGCCACCACCCACGGTTGCTCGACTCAACCTGTGCTGCCATCTTGTCCTCCTAGGACATTGATCTAGATGTTGCCGTTGGCGCCGTCGTAGAACCTCTGGATGCTTCCAGACACCCAAGAACGCGTCCGCGACCATTTGTTTGTCTTCACTGGCGACCCGTGAACCAAAACGCTGACCGATGTCTTGTCGACGGTGTCCATCGAGTTGTTCCTCTGACGCTCGCGGTAGCACGCGTAGTTCTCCAGCGAGTACCCGACGCCCCCGTTCTCGCCGCAGCGCTTGTCCCCCGAGATCATCTGGCTTCCATTGTACCGCCACGAGCCGTAGGTGTTGAAGTACCAGTAGGGGCCGTTCCACCAGCTCCCGATGTGCCGCTGGGTCTTCCAGCGACGCTCCTTCCACCCGCTAGCTGCCAGCTTGGGGTCACTAACCTCCATCGGTGCCGACACCTCGAGGATCGACTGCGACCCGTCCGTAAGCGTGATCGTGTCCACCATCGAACCGTCACTCTTGGTGTCGGTCACCTGTCGAGTGCCGTCTGCGTAAGTCCTCTCCACCACGCCGTCATGCGTCGCGACCGCAGCCGGCGCGCTTGGTCCATCCTGCGCCACGGCCTCAGCGCCGCCTGTCCCCGTCACGATCACCGCTGCGAATGCGAGCCCCACCCCGGCAATTTTGTTACGCATCATGCTTTGAGTCTCCCCTCATGGCGGCACCCCTTGCGCCGCCCGCAGACACTCTGGCAGAGATCGGCGAGCAAGTCGACAGTCTCGACGCGCACTGACTCCGTTCGCGTAGCCCGCGATGCTAGCGCGTTGCGGGACAATGACGGCACCGAGCATGTGGACATGACTCAACCAAGCCAAGCGCCATTCGCTATGTCATCCGGCTCACAAACCGCGTAGCCCTTGGCATCGAGGGATCGACAATTCCCGAACGCCGAAATAGCCGCACTATCTCAATAGGTTTACGTCTACCTGAGCAGTCGTCATACGCAAAAACAATTTCCTTAACGGTCGCGGTTTCCTGGTAAAATGGATACATGGACCGTCCCACCCCCTCCAATTCGGCACCGGAAAGCCTCTCGTCAGCGAGCGGCCTCTTGGCGTTGTTGTATTTGCGGGTGAGCACCTCGCGCCAGGCGCACCGTGGGGGTGAGGCAGAAGGGTATTCGCTGCCCGCACAGCGGGAGGCCTGTACGCGCAAAGCGTCGGAACTGGGAGCGTCAGTTGCTGGGGAATACATAGACGCCGGCGCATCGGCCCGTTCAGCAGATCGAGACGGGCTACAAGACCTGCTCGCTCGACTGGCGGATAAGAGTCAGCCGCCCGTCGCGTTCGTCATCGTGCACAAACTCGACCGGTTGGCACGTGACCGTGCCGACGACGTCGCGTTGCTGCTGGCCATCCGGCAGGCTGGTGCGCAACTGGTGTCGGTCTCTGAGCAGATCGACGAAACCCCAGCCGGTATGTTGCTGCACGGCATCATGGCCACGATGGCAGAATTTTATTCGCGTAACCTCAGTTCTGAGGCCAAGAAGGGCATCGCTGAGAAAGCCAAGCGCGGTGGCACGATCGGCTATGCACCAACCGGGTATATCAACTCCACCACACGGATCACCGGCGACGACGGCGTCTCGCGTGAAGTCAAGACGGTCATCCCGGATCCAGTACGTGCACCTCATATCTCGTGGGCGTTCGAGCAGTACGCTGGTGGCGAGCTGTCGCTGTCGCAACTGACCGTTGAACTGGCGGCTCGTGGCCTCACCACCCGAGATAGCCGCGCCATTGGCAAACCGCTGGCCCGAGCCTCGCTGCACCGACTGCTGTCGAACCCCTATTACACCGGGAAAGTAGTGCACCGGGGAGTGGTCTATCCCGGCAACCACGAGCCCCTGGTTGACGACGCCACGTTCGCGCGCGTCCAAGAACTCCTCGCCGGGCGAAAGGTGGCCGGTGATCGTTCCTGGCGGCGGGACCATTACCTGAAAGGCTCGATCGTGTGCGCCAGATGCTTGTCCCGCCTGGGTTACTCGATTAACCGTGGGCAAGGTGGGCAGTACGCGTACTTTTTCTGCCTCGGCCGCGCCAAGAAGCGCCTGATTCCAGCGGGCACCAAAGCCACCGGCACACCCGGCACCATCTGCGACTTGCCCTACCTTTCCGCCGAGAAAGTCGAAGACGCAGTCGTCGATCTGTGGTACCGAGAAACACTCAGCCCCATGGAAGCGCAACATATTAAAGCCGAAGCCGACCAGCAATTGCTCGCCAGCCGCTCCAGCCAAAGTCGTAACCTGAAAGCCGCCGAGAAAGATGTGGCGCGCCTGACGACCACCAAGCAACGGCTCCTCGACGCCTACCTGGCTGAAGCCGTCACCCTCGAAGACTTCCAAGTTAGGCAAGCCGACCTGGCCGGGCAGCTAGTGGCTGCCCAAGGACGACTGGGCAGCCTGACCCAGGATCTCGACCGCCTGACGATCCGGCTCGACCTCGTACTCAGCCTGCTCGCCAGCGCTGGTCAGTTCTACGAACAGTGCCCACCCGAAGCACGCAGACTGCTCAACCACGCCGTCTACGAGCGGATCCGCGTCGGCGCCTACGAGGACCTGATCGAGGGTGACACGACAGACGTTGTTGAGACGGTCACCCGGCTCGGTGATGACACCTCGAGCGATGAGTACGACAGCTCAGACGGCAATCCCAGGCCAGATGATGATGCCTCACGCGGTGCGACCCCAACTGGCACGACGGACGCCGCCAGCGCCTCGAACGCACACACCCCGCCATCCCATCCAAACGGCGCCCAGAACGTCACACAGGCCGTCCTGGCGCCCAACGGCACCGACGACCAACCCACCCGCCAGGACGCAAAGAACCCCCGCCAGACCATGCGGTCTGACGAGGGTTCTAACGTCGATCTTCTGGCGGAGGGCGTGGGATTCGAACCCACGAAGCCGGGGTAACCGACTTAGCGGTTTTCAAGACCGCCGCACTAGGCCACTATGCGAGCCCTCCCCTGCCCACGGGTGGGCAAGCCAGACCATCCTAGACGCGGCGGGGAGACACGCCGACCAGCCACTCCTCGCCGTCACCAGCCGCACCGCCTGGCGTTGTTAGGGTCGAGCGCAGTCGAAAGGAGACCAACGATGGGCAAGCTGTCATTTCTGATCGGCCTCGGCGCCGGTTACGTCCTGGGCGCACGCGCAGGCAAGCAGCGGTACGAACAGCTCAAGTCACAGGCCAACAAGGTCTGGGAGAACCCTTCGGTCCAGAGCAAGGTCGGCGACGTGGCCGAGCAGGTCAAGGCGAAGGCGCCTGCGGTCACCTCCGCAGCCACTTCGGCCGCCCAGTCGGCCACCTCCGCCGCGCAGAAGGCGGCACACAAGGTGACCAGCAAGGACGACCCCCAGAGCGACCCCGCGGTCGGCGCCCACCGGCGGACCGACACCACCGGCGAGGGTCCCGAGAGCGACCCGCTCCCCTGATCGACCCCCGTCGGCGTACTGTGTCCGCAGCCAGGCGCGCGAAGATC
Source organism: Luteipulveratus mongoliensis (assembly GCF_001190945.1). Classification (NCBI taxonomy): domain Bacteria; kingdom Bacillati; phylum Actinomycetota; class Actinomycetes; order Micrococcales; family Dermacoccaceae; genus Luteipulveratus; species Luteipulveratus mongoliensis. The sequence continues at coordinate 5,175,015 of NZ_CP011112.1, forward strand.
CGCGACACGACGGGGAATTTCGCCGCGTGCCAACGCGCAATCTGCGACGAACTGCCGTAGTTTCAAACCCGGGCCAGGAGTGGCTCACCGTTCAACCACAGGACAGGACCTTTCAATGAACCGCACTGACCTCGCCAGCACCATCGCTCAGCGCACGGGCGTCAGCGTCAAGGACGCCAACACCGTGATCACGGGCCTCAACGATGTCATCCTCGAGGCCGTTGGCCGCGGCGAGAAGATCCAGCTCCCCGGCCTGCTCACCATTGAGGTCGTCGACCGCGCTGCGCGCACCGGTCGCAACCCGCAGACCGGCGAGGAGATCCAGATCGCTGCCTCCAAGGCCGCAAAGGTCACCGCCGGCAGCAAGCTGAAGGCTGCCGCCAAGGGCTGACCGCCACCCACGCCAAAGGCCCGCACCCCGACCAGGGTGCGGGCCTTTCGCATGCCGTACGTCCGCCGCGACCTCACGCCGCGCAGCACCTAAGAGACTGCGTCTCCTGAATCTGACGCACTTACAAGGGGGTCAGATTCGGGAGACGCAGTCTCTTAGCCGGGGGACGGCCCATGGACCGGTCGATCGGTGAGCGTCAGATCAGCAGGGCTGGATCGGCGAAGGGGTCGTAGGTGGGTTCGGGGAAGCGCACCTTGGCCGGGATCCCGGTGGCCACGGCCTGCGGCGGTACGTCCTTGACGACCACGGCGTTGGCGCCGACCTGCGCACGGTCCCCCACGCGTACGGGCCCGAGGATGCGCGCGCCGGCGCCGATGGTGACACCGTCGCCGACGGTCGGGTGGCGCTTCACGCGCGCCAGCGAGCGGCCACCGAGCGTGACGCCGTGGTAGAGCAGGACGTCATCGCCCACCTCGGCCGTCTCACCGATCACGACACCCATCCCGTGGTCGATGAAGAAGCGCTTGCCGATCTGCGCGCCGGGGTGGATCTCCACCCCGGTCACGGCCCGCGCCGTCTGTGACAGCATCCGCGCGGGCAGGCGCCAGCGGCCACCCTTGGTCCACATGCGGTGGGCCAACCGGTGTGACCAGATCGCGTGCAGACCCGGTGAGGCGAGCGCCATCTCCAGACGTGAGTCGACCGCCGGATCGCGCTCGATCGCGGCATCGATATCGGCGCGCACCGACTCGACCGCGCGGCGGACCGACTGGGTCACCTTCTTGCGCGGGACCCCGCCGGTCAGCAGCACGTCGGCACCCATGCCGTTAGTCAACCAGGCCCTCGAACAGGATCGTGGACAGGTAGCGCTCGCCGAACGACGGGATGATCACGACGATGGTCTTGCCAGCGTTCTCGGGGCGGCGGGCGACCTGGTCCGCAGCAGCGAGGGCGGCACCCGATGAGATGCCGACGAGCAGACCCTCCTGAGTGGCGGCCTTGCGGGCCCACTCCACGGAGGTGGCGGCGTTGACGTCGATGACCTCGTCGTAGATCTCGCGGTCGAGGATCTCGGGCACGAAGTTGGCGCCGAGGCCCTGGATCTTGTGCGGACCAGGGGCGCCGCCGTTGAGGATGGCCGACTCCTCCGGCTCGACCGCAATGATCTGCACACCGGGCTTGCGACCCTTGAGGACCTGGCCGACGCCGGTGATCGTGCCACCGGTGCCGATGCCTGACACGAGGATGTCGACCTCGCCGTCGGTGTCCTTCCAGATCTCCTCGGCGGTGGTCTGCCGGTGGATCTCGGGGTTGGCCTCGTTGGCGAACTGACGCGCCAGGATGGCACCGTCGCGCTCCGCGACGATCTCGTTGGACTTGTCGACCGCGCCCTTCATACCCAGGGCACCTTCGGTCAGGACGAGCTCGGCGCCGTACGCCTTGAGCAGGGCGCGGCGCTCCTTGGACATCGTCTCGGGCATGGCCAGGACGACCTTGTAGCCCTTGGCCGCGCCAACCATCGCGAGCGCGATGCCGGTGTTGCCCGACGTGGCCTCGACGATCGTGCCGCCCGGCTTGAGCTCACCAGCGTCCTCGGCAGCCTTGATGATCGCGGCGCCGATGCGGTCCTTCACGGAGGCGGCCGGGTTGCTGAACTCCAGCTTGGCCGTAACGATCGCGTCGGACTCGATGATCCGGTTGATACGGACCAGAGGTGTGTTGCCGATGGCCTGGGTGACGTCGTCGAGGATGGGCACTGCTACCGCCTTCGTTGGAGTTCGCTCACGGCCCGCAGCATCACCGAACAGTGCGCGGGCTAGTTATGCCTATTCCAACAGGCAGTTATTGATAGCGCAACCGCCGCCCACCAGGCGGTCACCGCCTGAGCAGGCCAGGTCAGCCTTACCGGTTACCAGTGAGTAACAAATGATTAGACTGCTCGCCATGTCAGCACTTCAGATCATCGCTGCGGTGATCACGATGCCGGTCACTCTGGTCGCCATTGCGCTGTTCGCTCGCGCGATCCGCACGATGATGGCGACGTACCGACTCGGCCAGCCGGAGAGCCGTACGAACAACCCGGGCGCCCGCACGTGGACCTTGATCCGCGAGTTCTTGGGCCACACCCGGATGTCACGACTGCCCGTCGTCGCGGTGGCCCACTGGTTCACGATGCTGTCGTTCGGGCTGCTCGTGCTGACCCTGGTCAACGCCATTGGGCAGGTCTTCAAGCCCTCGTTCATGCTGCCGCTGATCAGCCACTTCCCGCCGTACGAGTGGATCGTCGACGTCTTCGCGGTCCTGGGCTTCTTCGGCATCATCACGCTGATGCTGGTCCGCCGTAAGAACCACCCGGGCCGCAATCCCAGCCCGCAGGGCCGGTACTCGCGCTTCTTCGGCTCGACGTTCTGGCAGGCGTACTACGTCGAGCTGACGATCCTCACCGTCACGATCTGCATCTTCTCGCTGCGCGCGCTTGAGTACGGCCTCTACAAGGTGACCGGCGAGCACGACGCGAACGCGCTGCACTTCCCGCTCTCGTTCCCGCTCGGCGAGCTGTTCGCCAAGATGTCCGAGCACTCGATCGAGCAGATGATCGTGGTCGTCGCCGCGATCAAGATCCTGATCTCCTTCGCGTGGATGATCACCATCTCGCTCAACGTCACGATGGGCGTCGCCTGGCACCGCTTCCTGGCGTTCTTCAACATCTGGTTCAAGCGCAACGCCGACGGTCGTACGGCCCTCGGTCCGCTCAAGCCGATGCAGCTCGCCGGCAAGCCGATCGACTTCGAGAACCTCGACGAGCTCATGGGCGACGAGGAGTCCGACGACGTCAAGCTCGGCGTCGGCAAGGTCGAGGACTTCACCTGGAAGGGTCTGCTCGACTTCTCCACCTGCACCGAGTGCGGGCGCTGCCAGTCGCAGTGCCCTGCCTGGAACACCGAGAAGCCGCTGTCGCCCAAGCTGCTGATGATGACCTTGCGCGAGAACGCCAACGCCAAGGCGCCCTACCTCAAGGCCGTCGCAGCGGGCAGTGCGCCGAGCGAGGAGCCGGCAGCGGTGACGACAGCGCTGATCGGCGACACGTCGTACGACCTGAGCGCGCCGCTGACTGCGTACAACCCGCATGGGCCTGATGCGGTCATCGACCAGGACGTGCTGTGGTCCTGTACGACCTGTGGCGCGTGCGTGGAGCAGTGCCCCGTGGACATCGAGCACGTCGACCACATCGTCGACATGCGTCGCTACCAGGTGCTGATCGAGTCGGCCTTCCCGTCTGAGCTGGGTGGCCTGTTCAAAAACCTTGAGAACAAACAGAATCCGTGGGGTATGTCGGCACGCGCCCGGCTCGACTGGGCCAAGGACCTGCCGTTCGAGGTCAAGGTCATCGGGTCCGATATCGAGTCGGCCGAGGACGTCGAGTGGTTGTTCTGGGTGGGGTGCGCGGGAGCGTACGAGGACCGCGCCAAGAAGACCACGCGTGCCGTGGCCGAGCTGCTCAACACGGCCGGCGTCGACTTCGCCGTGCTGGGCGACGGCGAGACCTGCACCGGCGACCCGGCCCGTCGCGCCGGCAACGAGATGCTGTTCCAGACGCTGGCTGCGGGCAACGTCGAGACGCTCAACGACGCCAAGGTCAAGAAGATCGTCGTCACCTGTGCGCACTGCTTCAACACCATCAAGAACGAGTACCCGCAGGTTGGCGGCGAGTACGAGGTCGTGCACCACACGCAGCTGCTCAACCGCCTCGTGCGCGAGAAGAAGCTCGTGCCGGTGGCCCGTCCCGACGAAGCCGACACCTCGGGCGCGGCCTCGACCGCGGAGTCCGTGACCTACCACGACCCGTGCTACCTCGGGCGCCACAACGGTGTGTACGCCCCGCCGCGCGAGCTCATCGGCGCGCTGCCCGGTGTGGAGCTCAAGGAGATGGAGCGTTCCGGCGAGAAGTCGTTCTGCTGCGGCGCCGGCGGTGCCCGCATGTGGATGGAGGAGAAGCTCGGCTCGCGCATCAACCTCAACCGCACCGACGAGGCCGTCGCGACCGGCGCTGACCGCATCGCGATCGGCTGCCCGTTCTGCCGCGTGATGATGACCGACGGGCTGACTGCCAAACAGGCCGATGGTGAGGCCCGCGAGGAGGTCGAGGTCGTCGACGTCGCCAACATGCTGCTCGCAGCCGTACGACGTGGCAAGGATCCGGTGGGCGCCGACGCCTAGCTCCGCTTGCTCGCCTTGGGTCCTGGCAGGCGCGCGCTCCAGCGCGCGTCTCCCAGGACCCAAGGTCAGCATCAGGCTTGGTACAGCCAGATCCAGTTGCCACTCGGATCCGTCACGGCCGACGATCGCGGCATACCTTCCGGATCGCGAGGTGGAACAGCCTCGCGCCCGCCCGCGGATAGGGCCCGGCTGTGAGAGTCGTCGAGATCATCAACCATCAGGCCGAACGTCGAAGGCCCCCGCGGCGCGTCGGTGTCTTCGCCATCCTTGACCAGTAGATGGAGAAGGAAGAAGCCCTCCTGGCCATACTCGCCGAACAGAAACGACGAGAACTCCGTGTCGGAGGTCCTGCGAGTCACGTCGTAGCTCAGGTCAAAGGCCTTCTGGTAGAAGGCGATTGACGAGTCCAAGTCATCGACGGTGATCTTGAGCTGAACTGGTCTGACGCCGGTCGTGGTCGTCGACATGATGAGTCCTCTCCTCAGGATTTGGTTAACGTCTCTGACCTGCGCGTCGAGCCGCCGCCTGGTGCGCTCGAGCTGGTCTCGGTGCCGCGCGAAGATCTCTTGCGACGCCGGGTCTGCCGGCCCCTGGATCACGTTCCGGATCCGATCTATCGGCAGGTCGATCCATCTGAGTGACTGGATCAACCGGGCAAGACGAACTTGATCGCGGCTGTAACGGCGATACCCGGACTCCGGGTCAACTTGAGCAGGCGTCAGCAGGCCGACGTCGTCGTAGTGCCGCAACGTGTGGACCGACAAGCCACTGATGCGCGCGAAGCGCCCGATCGTCATCAGCTCGTCCATAGGACCAGCGTGGACTCTCGGGCCGCCCGAGAGTCAAGTGGCTGGTTGATCCTTCGTCAGGTGGAGCAGCCAGTCCTTGTCCGTCTTGATCAGGGCGTAGCGTCGGTTGTCGCGAATCCCGTGGAGGGTGAACACGATTCGCCGCTCGTTGCGGTCGTGCTCTTCCCACCAGCCGGTGTCGGCGATGGACTTGTGCTCGTCGGTGTAATCCAGATGATCGAGGTCATGGTCCGGCACGGCAACAGCGAGGCGGTTGTGCTTCGGCGACGTCGGCAGCCCCCGAGGCACTGCCCAGGAGCGCAACACGCCGCCCTCCTCCAGGCGTAGGTCGAAGTGCGGCTGCGGCTTCCGGTGGTCATGCAGCACGAACGCCGGCCGGGCTGGCGCGTCGTTCATGGCTGTGCCTGCCGGGACCGGTCCGCGTACGCCGCCTGCTTGGCTCTGTTGCCGCACACCGCCATCTGGCACCAGCGGCGGCGGCCAGAGCCGTTGAGGAAGAGCCATCCGCAATCCGACCCTGGACAGCCTTCGATCTGCGAGAAGCGTTGTCCTGTCAGCAGATCGGATGCCGCGACAAGGAAGCAGTCCAGCGACTCCTTGAGGCTGGGGCGACCCTTGAACACCCAGTGCGGCCCGTCAGAGTCGGAGACCAGCTCCTGCCGGGAACGGGCTTCGGCGATGGCATCGGCGACCCGCCGGAAACCCGCCGACGTTGATCGGCCGGTGAGTGCGTCGTACAGATCAGCCCGGAGCGAGACGGTGCTGGCGAGTACGTCCGACGCCGCTTGGGGTTCGCGAGATGCCTTGCGGATCAACGTGTTTGCACGATCGTGCGAGAGCAGGCCGTTGAGCTCACCGAGCGTCACGAGGTAGGTCAGGTCGCGCAGGTAGTTCTGGCGGTCGTCGTACGGCTCGCCCCAGCCCGAGCGGGTGTTGCACAGCTCGAGCGCCGGATGGCCACCGATCTGCTTGGGCAGGACGCGATCGCCCACCGTGATCCACCACGTCGCCACACGCACCTCCCTTGACGCGTCTGATGCTAACCGCTTGAGTGACATAACCAGTTATTGCTGACAAACGGTTAGGACACCATCATGCGTTCAGTCATCGTGAAGGCAACCCTCGCGGCCACGCTTATGGGAGCGGGCCTCGGCGTCGGGCCCGCCAGTGCGGCAGGTTGGCACGACGTGCACGAGAGGTGGGCGCCCTACGTCGAGAGTGCGCTCACACTGCCCGCCGCGCGCTACTGCGGAACGTTCGACCTGAAGTCCGAGCCAGTGATCCAGGACATCCGCGTCAAGGTGCTCCAGCGGTGGGACAACGGCAAGCCGCGCCAGGAGAAGTACGTCGGGCCGCTCATCGTCCGGGTGACCAACCTGAGCACCGGCGCATCCAGTCACCAGAACCTCAGCGGTCACGCGACCGTGCTCTACCGCGCGGACGGAACCATGGAGAGCTACGAGATGAACGGTCCCGTCGGCATGGGCTTCCCGGCCGGGAGCGACGGACTCAGTCAGGGCTTCTACCGGCTGACCGGCCATCACCTGGTGACTTTCGACGCGGACGGAACTCGCCACCTCGCCCTCGATCATGGCGCAGAGCTCAACCTCTGCAACGTCGTCGGATAGACACACCCCCGACCCCCGAGTCCCGTTTGTCCACAACCGATCTGAGCGCTGCTGCCACGTGAAGCGGGCGGCAGGATCCTGGGCGCTATGGACGACTCCCAGCAGATCCGCACCGCCTCACGAGCCGTCGGCCGGATGGCCGATGACGCTCGCCGTGCTCGACGCGCCGCCGCGAGCGCCGATCATGTCCACTGGCAGGGCGCCAGTGCGCAGCGCTACCGACAACGCCTCTCGGAGCGCGCCCGGGAGCTCGGCCACTGCGCGGACGAGCTGGACGAGCTCAAGGACCGGCTCGACGCGCACGCCCGTGCGGTCGAGCGCCATGAGCACACGGCCAAGGAGGCGCTGCTCCGAGCACCGGTGCTGCCCGGTGTCTTGTCCGTGCGCGACGTCCTGGGCGTGCCGTGATGTGGCGGTCGCGTGGTCAGGCGGAGGTTCTTGCTCGCATCGAGGAAGCCGACCTCGTCCTGCACCTGCTCGCCCAGGACGGCATCACTCGGGTGACCTGCCGCGTGGTGGTGCTCGGCGACTCGTTCGTGCTCGCGGCCGAGCACGCGACCTCGACGGATTCCGGTTGCCCGACCGCGGCCGTCGAGGAAGGGCCGTTGGCTGACCTGATCGACGCGCTCTGGGCGATGGTGCCCGCGCCGGCCCGCCAGTTCGAGGACAGTCACCGAGACCACGAGAGCGCGCCCGCGGTCCGCGCGGAGGACGTACCCCTGCTCGCCGCGCTGGTTCGCGAGGGCGATCCGGAGGCGATGACCATCGCGCTCGACCTCGCTGACCTCCCGGCCCTGCCGGACTGGTTGCGAGAGGCCGCGTTCGGCGTCGACGGGCTGGTGACGGTCGTTGTCACGTCGACCATGGCGGCACAGATGCGGGTCTACTGCCACGCCCACCTGTCGCCTTCCGGATGGCTCGCGATGGGCGTTGACCGGGGCGGTCTGGTCCGCGCACACGGCTGGTCCGGCGACGACGTACGGACCAGCATCATCACGGCCTGCACCGCGCTGGTGCTCGCCGGCGCGACGGACACGGCCGCATGACCGCGCCGACGACCAACGGGTCACGGCACTCCGAGTCGTCCGACATGCGCGCCGCCGCCCACGTGCTCGACCGTGCGGGCGGGTCCGCGCGAGACCTGTACCGCGATGTCCTGCGCGTCACCGGTGACCTCCCGCGGCGAAGTGCCCTGGTCGCTCCAGCGACAGCGTGGCGAGTGGGCGAGCAGACCGCCACTGTGGCGTTCGGGCCGCGCGGCCTCGGCAGCGTCGGCCTGCGGATGCAGCTCATCGCGCGGGGTCTGCGCTACGCCGCGTGGGCGTACGACCGGGCCGAGTCTCATGGTCGGGGTGTGCTGGGGTCGGTCCTCGACCCGCTCGCTCCGGTCCTTCTCGGCACTGAGCTCCCGACCGGCGGCCTGCTCCCCCTTGAGCTGCCGATCGCGACGCTGCTGCACCTCGCCGAGCTCGGTGGTTTCGATCCGAGTGTCCTGTCGCCGCCGGCCGGTGCGCCGCCACAGCCCCAACGAGTCAACGCGTGGTGGACCGCCCTGAGACCCGACCAACGATCGGCGCTGCTCCGATCGAACCCGCACTACTACGGCAACCTCAACGGCGTCCCATCGGCCGACCGCCACGGCGCCAACCGGATCATGCTCGAGCGCGACCTGGCTGCCGGCGCACAGCTCTTCCGCGAGCACGGCCTCAAGCCGCCCGCGAGCGCAGCCGAGGCTGAGCGGCTGCCGACCTGGCAGCTGAAGGCGATCGGCTACTACGACGGACCGATCACGCTGATGGTCGATGAGGGAGTCCGTGGTCGCCTCAACCGGTTCAAGACCGCGCTGTCGACCCAGGCGACCACCCAACCTCAGGGCGGAATGCGTCCGATCCTGCTCGCGTACGACTCAGGCAGGTACGAGAACGAGGGGCGCGTGGCCATCGCGTACGGCGACCCGGACTCGGCCGCAAACGTCGCGTACGCCGTGCCAGGTCTGGAGTCACGCGGCAGCAAGGTGAGCCAGGTCGGTGGGGACGCGTACAACCTCTGGGCGGAGGCCAACAAGGCCGGCCCGTCGGCGCCGACCGCGGTCATCGCGTGGCAGGGGTACGACGCGCCGGAGCTCACCAACGTCGCGTCGGAGGCCAAGGCCCGAGCGGGCGCCCGGCTGCTGACGAGGGACGTCGCCGCGCTGACCGTGACCAATCACCACGACCCCAACGTGACGGTCGTCGGCCACTCCTACGGCAGCACGACGACCACCCTCGCTCTGCAGTCCGAAGGACTGGCCGACCATGTCGACCAGGTGGTGCTCATCGGCAGCCCAGGCGTGGGCGGCGACGCCGACTCCGTGTCCGACCTCCACCTGAACAGAGACCAGCTCTTCGTCGGGTCGGCGAGCCGCGATGTCGTGACGACCGACTACCAGCTGCTCGGCACAGACCCTGCGGAGGAGGGATTCGGGGCCACCAGGTTCAAGGCCGAGAACGTGCACCGTGACGCGGGACTCCCCTGGCAGGTGGGCGATCACTCGCGTTACTACGACCCGGGCTCCGAGTCGCTGTACGCCATCGCCGACATCGTGTCGGGCCACCGAGGTGAGCTCGCCGCCCACGACCTCCTCGCCGGCTCGCGGCAGAGCGAGGTCGGTGGGAGCCCCTACGTCGGACCGACGAGCACCACCCACGATCCCGAGCACGATCGCGCACCGACAGGAGGGCACCTCCATTGAACGCCCTGACCTTCCGGCTCCTCCGTACAGGAGGACGTCGTACGCATGCCGCACTCCTGCTCGCCCTGCTCGCCCTGCTCCTGACCGTGGTGGGGACCGGGTGCGACACGGCCGGGCACAGCCCGCTCACCCCGAACGCACCGACGGGCAAGGTCGCCGACACCACCGCTCGGGACCATCCGCTCCGAGAACCCCTCGTGCTGCCGACCGATCCGGGCGCCGCGACAGAAGCACTTCGCCAGCGCCTGATCGCGTTGTGGCGTCCTCTCCTCCAGAAGAGCGGCATCCGCTACCTCGCTGTGAGATTTCGGGCGACCTCCGATGGTCACTACGGACCGGAGGCGAGCATGAGCATCCGGTTCTGGGGCGGCCCGGTCGCACCGGCCACGGCGTCGGGAGGGCTGCAGTCCCCGGCAGCCGCCCCCGCTGCTCACCTCGAACGAGCGGCTCGGTCCAGCGGGTGGACGAGAGCCGGCGTCAGCCATGGCCTCAGCGTTCGCAAGGGACCGTTCCGGCTGAGTGGCCTGTGCCAGATGCAGGACTGCTGGTACGAGATCGCCGTCGACGAGATCGATCAGCTGCTGGACTCGCCCACGCCGGCCCGCGCGCTTCGCACACCCGAGCTCGAACAGTTCGCCGCGCCCAGGTCCGGCTCCGACCAGTCCACGAGCCCCACGACGCGAGTTCCTGTCGATGTCCGGTGCCCAGGAAAAGGCGGGGTGACGCCGTCATGCCGGTGAGACGATCAGCGGATGGGTCGGCCGATCCTGGAGCGAGATCAGCAGCTCGCGGAGCTGGCCGATGCGGCGCGCCACGCTGCGCTCGGAGAAGGCTGCACAGTCCTGGTGCACGGCGAGGCCGGGATCGGGAAGTCCAGCCTGGTCGAGGCAGCGCGATCACGGATCCCGGCGGAGGGCCGGATGCTCGTCGGCTACTGCGACGACCTGCTCACAGCTCGTACGCTCGGGCCCTTCCGCGACCTGGCCGGGACGGTCGGCACCGAGCTCACCCGTGCCCTGCGGCTCGGCACCGACCGCGACCAGGTCCTGGCCGCACTGCAGACCGAGCTCGGCTGGGCCGCCCACCCGACCGTGCTGGTCGTCGAGGACGTCCACTGGGCCGACGATGCAACCCTCGATGTGCTCGCGTTTCTCGCCCGACGAGTGCGGCACCTTCCTGCGGTCCTCCTGCTGACCTACCGCGACGACGAGGTCCACCCGGACCACCACCTGCACCGTCTGCTGAGGATCGTGGCTCGCACCGAGGGCACCCGTCGCCTCCCTCTCGCACGGCTGTCCGAGGAGGCTGTCCGGGCCCTCGGGGCCGACAGCACCGCCGACGCCGACGAGGTGTTCGCCATCACGGGCGGCAACCCGTTCTTCGTCACCGAGGTGCTGACCCATGGGACGGACGCCGTCCCGCACAGCGTCGTGGACGCCGTGGCCGGCCGGCTGCTCGACCTCGACGACCAGGGCCGGGACACGATCGAGCAGCTCGCTGTCATTCCCTCGTCGATCGAACGCTGGCTGGTCGATGCGTTGGTCGGCGGACTCGACGCGCTGCGCGATGCCGAACGTCTCGGCCTGCTCGTCGTCCGTACGGATCACGTCTCGTTCCGGCACGAGCTCACCCGACGTGCCCTCGCCGATGCCATCCCGCCGACCCGTCGCGCAGAGCTGCACGACCGCGTTCTCGGCCTGCTCCTCGCGCATCCCGATGTCGACGTCGCACGCATCGTGCACCACGCGGCGTACGCCGGGGACCGTGAAGCCATTGCGCGCTACGGCCCAGCTGCGGCCGCCGATGCCTCGGCCATCGGTGCCCACCGTGAGGCGGCTGCGTACTACCGGCTCGTCCTGGCCGACGGCCAGCCGTTCAACCACCAGACACGGGCCGACCTGCTCGAACGCTTCGCCATCGAGTGCTACACCGTAGGAGCCCAGCCGGAGTCGGTCGCTGCGCAGGCCGAAGCCGTCGAGCTGCGCACGCTCGCCGGGCGGGCGGGGCCGCTGGGGGCCGCACAGCGCTGGTTGTCGCGGATGCAGTGGTGGAACGGCGATCGGGCTGCCGCCGAGGCAACGGCGCTGGCTGCAGTCGCCACGCTCGAGACGGCAGGCGACGACGACCTGCTCGCACTCGCCTACAGCAACGTCGCCCAGCTGGACATGCTCGCCTACCGGTCGAGCGCCGTGCCCTTCGCCCAGCACGCAGTCGATCTCGCCCAAAGGTCGGACAGCACCGGGATCATCTCCCACTGCCTCAACAACCTGGGTGCCGCCCGCTGCCACGCGGGCGACATGGAGGGCCTGGACACCCTGGCCGAGAGCCTGCGAATTGCCCTGGCAGCACACGAGATCGAGCACGCATGCCGCGCGTACACCAACCTGTCGTGGTGCCTCGTCGACGACTACCGGCTGGACGATGCGGAGAGCAACGTGGCCGCCGGGATCGAGCTCGCCCAACGCGCGGAGCACGTCGTCTTCCACGACTACCTCCACACGGCCCGCGGCCGAATCCATGTCCTGCGCGGCGAGTGGCAGGCAGCCACGGATGCGGTGAACGGGCTGGACGACCACGTCCTCACCCGTTGCCCGTCGCTGGTGGTCCAGGGGCGCGTGGCAGCACGCCGTGGCGATCCGAACGCTGACGCCGTCCTGCTCACCGCGCTCGATCTCGGGCGCGAGCACGGCGAGCTGCAGTGGGAGGCGAGCGCCGCCTGTGCCGCCGCTGAGGAGGCCTGGCTGCGTGGTGCATCCGCGGAGATCGCGAGCCTGGTGAAGCCCGCCCTCCTCGAGTCGTTGGCGCGGGGATCCGCAGCCTTGTGGCCAGAGCTCGCGTTCTGGCTGAGCAAGGCCGGTCCAGGTGTGCCCCAACCGGAGGTGCCGCCGTCGGAGCACCCGTACTCCCAACTCCTGCAGGGCAATTGGCGGAGCGCAGCAGATCGGTGGCTCACAGCCGGTTGCCGCTACGAGCACGCGTTTGCCCTTTCCGAGAGCGACGACCTGGACGATCTGTTGTCGTCTCTCGCCGCGCTCGACCAGCTCGGCGCTGCGCCGCTGGCCGGGATCGTACGCACCCGCCTCCGACAACGCGGCGTGCCCAATGTGCCGCGCGGACCCGCGGGCACCACCCGCGCCAACCCGGCCGGACTCACCGAACGACAGATCGACGTACTGCGCCTCCTTGTCACCGAGAGCGCCACCAACGCGCAGATCGCCGAGCACCTCGTCCTGTCCGTACGGACGGTCGACAACCACGTGACCGCCATCCTGCACAAGCTCGACGTCCACAGCCGAGCCGAGGCGGTCGTACGTGCCGCAGAGCTCGGCGTCCTCAGATCTAGGTAGCCCCATCGGCCGTGATGAGTAGTCGCTGCTCATTCGCGGCCACATTCACCCGGCTTACAAAGGTCCCACCAGCAGTCAAAGGGGGACCCATGGACATCGACTGTGTCGTGATCGGCGCCGGCCCGGCCGGGCTGAGCGCGAGTGAGGCGCTCACCGCCGCAGGCGTGGAGCACGTGGTGCTCGAACGCGGCCAGGTCGGCGAGACCTGGCGCACCCAGCGGTGGGACAGCCTGCGCGTCAACTCGCCTTGGTGGTTCAACAACGCGCTCCACGGCCAGGACACCGACGACTACCTGACCGCAGCGGAGGTCGTACGACGCCTGGAGGATCTCGCCGCCGACGCGCCGATCCGAACGAGCGTTGCCGTACGCCGTCTCGAGCCTGCCGTGGACGGGTTCGAGCTCACGACCTCCACAGGGTCGTTGCAGACCCGAGCCGTCGTCGTCGCCTCAGGAGATCAGAACGTCCCGACCGTCCCTGCGTGGTCGGCCCAGCTCCCGTCGTCCGTCCGTCAGATCCATGCGTGCGAGTACCGCTCCCCCGGGGACCTTCCGCCCGGAGGCGTGCTGGTCGTGGGCAGCGGACAGTCCGGCACCCAGATCGCGGAGGATCTCCTGGCCGGCGGACGCCAGGTCGTCGTGTCGACCAGCCGCGTCGGTCGGATACCCACCCGACGCCGCGGACATGACGGCCTCCGTGAGCTGTACGACGTCGGCTTCTTCCGTCAGACACCTGAGGATCTGCCGGACCCGAGCATGATGAAGGGCGCCATCCCTCTGCTCTCGCCGTACGGGCGACCGGTCAGCCTGGGTCGGCTCGCAGCCAACGGCGCGCGCCTGGCCGGCCGTGTCACGTCCGCCGACCAGGGCCGCCTGACGTTCGACGACAGCGTCGAGACGAACGCCGACTTCGGCGAGGAAGTAGCCGGACGCCTCAACGAGATCGTCGACAAAGCGTTGCAGGCCAAGGGAATTCACGACTCGGTGATCGATGGCGAGCAAGAGCCAGCGGTCGCAGGGCCCGGCCTCGGCCACCTCGACCTCCTCCGAGACGACATCGGCAGCGTCATCTGGTGCACCGGACTCATCGGTGACTTCAGCTGGCTGCCGCCGAGCCTGCGGGACGCCGACGGCGCACCACGACACACCGGCATCGCCGGTGCCGCACCAGGACTGTGGTTCACCGGCATCCGGTGGCTGACCTGCCGAGGCTCCGCGACGCTCTGCGGCATGCCGTGGGACACCGCCACCATCGCCTCGGCTGCCGCCGAGCACCTCACCAGCATCCGGACCGCGTCAGTTCGGACGACGGTCCAACCGATCTGAACAACCGATCTGAACACTGGAGATGATCATGCCTGTTGACCAGGACAAGCTCATGGACTTCCTCGGCCGCTTTGTCGGCGACCTGGGAGCAACTATGGCGGCGGGGAGTGTTGTCATTGGCGACCGCCTCGGCCTGTACCGATCCCTGAGCGAAAAGCCTTCTCGCCCAGAGGAACTCGCGGAGCGGACGGGCACTGCGGCCCGCTACGTCGAGGAGTGGCTGCGCGGCCAGGCTGCGAGCGGCTACGTCATGTACGACGAGTCGAGCGGCCGCTACTCGATGACCGAGGAGCAGACGTTCGCGCTGACCGATCCGGACGGCGCGGTGTTCGTGCCGGGTGCCTTCCAGCTCGCGCTGGCCACCTTGCGCGCTGAACCGGCCATCACCGCAGCCTTCAAGGACGGCGCTGGCTTCGGGTGGCACGAGCACGACGAGGGCGTGTTCAGCGGGTGCGAGCGGTTCTTCCGTCCCGGCTACTCGGCCAACCTCGTACCTGAGTGGCTTCCCGCCCTGGACGGCGTCGTCGCCAAGCTCGAGTCCGGGGCCCGCGTCGCGGACCTCGGCTGCGGGCACGGCGCCTCGACCATCCTGATGGCACAGGCGTTCCCGGCCTCGACCTTCGTCGGCTCGGACTACCACGACGAGTCGATCGACGCGGCCGGCAAGCGCGCGGCGAGCTCCGACGTCGCGGAGCGTACGTCGTTCGAGGTCGCCACCGCGCAGGACTTCGGCGGTGGACCGTACGACCTGGTCACTACGTTCGACTCGCTGCATGACATGGGCGACCCCGGGCGGGCGGCCCACCACATCCGCGAGTCCCTTCGCGAGGACGGAACGTGGATGATCGTCGAGCCGTTTGCCGGGGACACCGTCAGCGACAACCTGAATCCCGTTGGCCGCGTGTACTACTCGTTCTCGACCTTCCTCTGCGTGCCCAACGCACTCTCGCAGGAGGGCGGCTACTCGCTCGGCGCACAAGCGGGCGAAGCAGCCATCGGCCGGTTGTGCAAGGAAGCCGGGTTCACCCGGTTCAGCCGCGTGGCTGAGACGCCCTTCAACATCGTCTACGAGGCACGGCCATGACCGTCAGGGCCATGATGGCCGGCAGCCTGGTGGGTCCGGGAGATCCGTCGTACGACGAGGCTCGCCAGGTCTTCAACGGCATGATCGACCGTCGGCCGGCTCTGATCGCCCAGTGCGAGTCGCGGGACGATGTGGTCACGGCGTTGGCGCTCGCTGCCGACCGCGGCTGGGAGGTTGCGGTTCGGGCCGGCGGGCACAGCGCCGCAGGCTTCGGAGTGACCGAAGGCGGACTGGTCATCGACCTTCGGCGCATGGCAGCGGTCGAGGTCGACTCTGCGCGCAAGGTCGCGACGGTTGCGGGTGGCGCCACGTGGGCCGACGTCGACCGTGCCTGCGCGCCGTACGGTCTCGCCACGACGGGTGGTCGGGTGTCCACAACGGGCGTCGCCGGACTCACGCTCGGCGGTGGATCCGGTTGGCTCGAAAGGTCTTTCGGGCTCGCGTGTGACAACGTCCTGTCGGCTGAGGTCGTCACCGTCGACGGCCGGGTCGTGGTTGCGAGCGAGGACGAGAACCCTGAGCTCTTCTGGGCTCTGCACGGCGGCGGCGGCAACTTCGGCGTGGTCACCGAGCTGACGTTCAGGCTGCACCCGCTGCAGACGACGACACTCGGCCTACTGTTCTGGCCGCCCGACGCCGGACCCGAGGTGACCCGGGCGTACCGCGACCTGCTCGAAGGCGACGCGCCCGACGCGCTCGGCGGAGGCAGTGCCTACCTCACCGGACCACCCGAGGAGTTCGTCCCGCCCCACCTGGTGGGCAAGCTCGCGCACGCCGCGGTCGTCGTGTACGCCGGCGAGGAGGGTGCTGCTCGTGACTCCATCGCGTCACTGCTCGCGCTCGCTCCCGACAGCGCCATGATCACGCCGATGCCGTACGCCGACATCCAGTCCGCGCTGGACGACCCGCCCGGCTTCCGCAACTACTGGTCGGCCGAGCACCTGATGGCGTTGCCCGACGAGGCCATCGACCTCGTGCACGCGGCGTCCGCACACATGGTCGTGCCGTCACCGTCTCAGCAGATCCTGATCCCGTGGGGCGGCGCACTCGCTCAGGAGACGGCGGACTGGCCGCTGCCACACCGACGTACGCAATGGGTGGTGCACCCGCTCGGGCTGTGGACCGACCCGGCCGACGACGCCCGCGGCATCGCGTGGGCGCGCGACCTGTGTGCCAGCGTCCGGCCGTACGCCACCGGTGACGTCTATCTCAACTTCACCGGCGACGAGGGCCACGAGAGGGTCGTGGCCGGTCTCGGCGCGGCCAACTACCGGCGCCTGGAAGAGGTGAAGACGGCGTACGACCCCGAGAACCGGTTGCACCTGAACCACAACATCGCCCCCGCCCTCACACCGGTCGGGTAGCACCGCTCCGTTGGTCGAGTAGCCGGAGCGCCAGCGGAGGCGTATCGAGACCAGGTGCCCGCGTGCACCTGGTCTCGATACGGCTCGCCCTTGGGGCTCGCCTACTCGACCGGCGGTAGCGAGCTCGCCTACTCGACCGGCGGTAGCGAGCTCGCCTACTCGACCGGCGGTAGCGAGCCCGTCTACTCGACCGACGGAGATGTGTCGACGAGGCGCTCGAAGAGGAACTCGTACGGCAGGTACGCGACGTCGTACTCATCGCTCTTCGCGTGCGGCAGCAGCTGCGACATCTGCAGCAGCCGCCAGCCGTCGAGCAAGGCGTCGAGGCCGGTGGCGTACGGCGGATCGTCGCTGTCACCAGTGGTGGGACGCGACCGACCGGTCCCGTCGTAGCGCGTCCAGCCGACCACGCTTGAGTCCAGGGTCGAGGACGCCAGGTAGAGGACGACGAGCTGCTGGCGCAGGTGCGGGGTCGCCGACGGTGCGGCGAACGACTCGGCGACGGGATCGGTGCTCATGCCATCGCCCAACCGTCAGCGGTACGACCGCCGCCGAGGCGGGAGTCGGTCGCGGCTGAGTCCACTGTCTGCGGCCTCAGCTGGGCACGGGTCAGGTAGTAGTCGATGTCGAAGTCGGCGTCGCCGGTGAGCGACCGCCACAGCCGGGCGCGGTTGATGAGCTCCAGCCGCCCCTCGGGACCGGCGGACCACGGGAAGGTCGTCGTGAGGGCGGCGCGCACCGCCGGGTCGTCGATGTCGTCGGTGTTCCACAGGCGCAGCTGGCGGACCGTGGGGTTGAAGCGGATCTTGAACATGTAGCGCGGCTGGTCGGAGTCGTTGCGCCGGCCGCTGTGCCAGATGGCGTGGTGCAGGAGGACGACTGTGCCAGCCGGACAGGTCAGGCGGGTCTGGCCCGCGAGGTTCTGGTAGCGGCCGATGCCGGACTCGTTGATCCGACGCAGATGGGTGCCGGGCACGCTGAGCGTGCCGCCTTGCTCGAGCGTGACCGCCTTCGGGTAGTACATGAGCTGCACGTCGAAGGCATCGACACGAGGGTCGAGCACCGCATCAGCATGGAGGTTCTGCGCCTCTCCGCCGCGGGGCGGGCGGACGTGCACCGCGTGGTGGTCGATGACCGGCCTCGGTCCGACCAGGCTCTGAATCGCGCCGGCCACTGCGGGTAGATCGAGCAACTCGCGCACGAACGTGCCCTGAGGGAAGGCCGTGTCGAGCGCGGTGCCGTACGGGTGTCGGTCCATTCCGGCATCGAGCACCGAAATGGCTCTGGCGTTGAGGGATTCGGGCACGGCACTCTCGAGCACGAGACTGCCGTGGGAGACGAAGTGCGCCATCTCCACGGAGGCTAGGAGGTGCTTGCGGTCAACGTTCATGCCGATGACGCTAGGTCTGTGCGCCCGCCACGTCGTGGCCATCATCAGGCATGAAGTGGTAAGAATCCGGCATGGCAGAAGGCAGGCAGACGACGTACGCAGCCATCGACGTCACCAGACCTCCCCTGGTGGCCGCCGCCGGGCGCGGTCTCCACGGCGTGCGCCAGCTCGTCGACGACTTCGTCCTGCCACAGCTGTGGCAGCTCCATCTCTACAGCTACGCGGCTGACCTCCAGGTCGGCGGCACCCGGCACCAGATCGAGCCGGGCAGCGTCTCGCTGGTGCCGCCCGCGACGCCGGTTCGCTACCGCTACCGCGGACCGTCGAACCATCTGTACGCCCACCTCGAGGCGGCGTTCATCCACCCGGTCGACGCGGCCGCCACCGAGGTGATGATCTCCGCCGGGGCCGAGCTGCCCGCCCTCACCGACCTCATGAGCTCGGCGATCGCCTCCGCCGCGTCGCGTCCGGAGCGCACCCAGGCGGACATCTGGATGGTCCTGCTACGCCTCGCCGAACGCGACCGGGCGCGTACCGCCGCAGCGGGCCGCGTCGAGAACTCGCCGGCGTCGTCGTACGTCGCCGCTGCCATGTCATACGTCGAGTCGCACCTGACCGAGCGGATCACCGTGCCCGCGCTCGCCCGCTCGATGGGCATCACCGCCGACCATCTCACCCGGGTGTTCTCCGCCCAGACGGGGCAGACCGTGACCGGCTACGTACGCCGGCGCCGGGTGGAGCATGCACAGCGGCTGCTCACCAACACGACGATGTCGGTGAGCGCGATCGCCGCCACGGTGGGGATTCCTGACCTGCAGGCGTTCAACAAGACCTGCCGGGCGGTCACCGGACGCTCCCCCCGACAGCTGCGCCAACCGCTGGTCGAGTAGGCGAGCCACCCGCCGGTCGAGTAGGCGAGCCACCCGCCGGTCGAGTAGGCGAGCCACCCGCCGGTCGAGTAGGCGAGCCACCCGCCGGTCGAGTAGGCGAGCCCCAAGGGCGAGCCGTATCGAGACCAGCCGCGCGCGGGCACCTGGTCTCGATACGCCTCCGCTGGCGCTCCGGCTACTCGACCAGCGGTGGTTGGTTCAGCGGACGGGGGCGGGGGCGTCCTCCTCGTCGACGTCGACGATCGCACCGCGGAACTGCGCCATGTAGAGGCGGTAGTACGCACCCTCGGCGGCGATCAGCTCGTGGTGGTTGCCCTGCTCGACGATGTGACCGTTCTCCATCACCAGGATGGTGTCGGCGTCGCGGATCGTGGAGAGCCGGTGCGCGATCACGAAGCTCGTGCGGTCCGAACGCAGTGCCGCCATCGCCTGCTGCAGCAAGACCTCCGTACGCGTGTCGACCGAGCTGGTCGCCTCGTCCAGCACCAGCATGGCCGGGTCGGCGAGGAACGCGCGCGCGATGGTGATCAGCTGACGCTCACCGACCGAGATGTTGCTGCCCTCGTCATCGATGACCGTGTCGTAGCCGTCCGGCAGCGAGTGCACGAACCGGTCGACGAACGTCGCGCGGGCGGCCTCCTGGAGTTGCTCCTCGGTGGCCCCGAGGTTGCCGTACGCGATGTTCTCGCGGATGGTGCCGCCGAACAGCCAGGTGTCCTGCAGAACCATGCCGATCCGGTCACGCAACTCGGGGCGAGGCACCGTCGCCACGTCGACGCCGTCGAGCGTGATGCGCCCGCCGTCCAGCTCGTAGAAGCGCATCAGCAGGTTGACCAGCGTGGTCTTGCCCGCGCCGGTGGGCCCGACGATGGCGACTGTCTGGCCCGGCTCGGCCACGAGGTTCAGGTCCTCGATGAGCGGCTTGTCCTTGGTGTAGCCGAAGGACACGTCCTCGAAGGCGACCCGGCCACGCGTCGGCGGCAGGTCCGCGGTCGCGTCCGCGGTCTGCTCCGGCGCATCCAGCAGCTCGAAGACACGCTCGGCCGAGGCGACACCGGACTGGAGCAGGTTGGCCATGGAGGCGAGCTGGGTCAGCGGCTGGGTGAACTGGCGCGAGTACTGGACGAACGCGGTCACCCCACCGATCGTCATCGAGCCGTTCGCGACCCGCAGGCCACCGACGACGCAGACGAAGACGTACGTCAGGTTCCCGACGAACATCATGATCGGCATCATCAGACCGGAGATGAACTGCGCCCGATAGCTCACACCCATGAGCTCGTTGTTCTTGGCGTCGAACTGCTCCTGCACCTCGCGGCGCCGGCCGAAGACCGTCACCAGCTCGTGGCCGGTGAACGCCTCCTCGATCTGCCCGTTCAGCTCGCCGGTGTTCTTCCACTGGTTGACGAACATCTTCTGGGAGCGCTTCATGATCTGCCCGGTCACGAGCATCGCGATCGGGATGGCGACGACCGCGACCACCGTGAGCAGCGGCGACACCGTGAGCATCATGACGAGCACGCCGACGACGGTCAGCAGCGAGAACAGCAGCTGGCTCAACGTCTGGGTGAGCGACTGCCCGATGTTGTCGATGTCGTTGGTCACCCGCGACAGCAGCTCGCCGCGCGGCTGCTGGTCGAAGTAGCTCAGCGGCAGGCGGTGGATCTTGGCCTCGACGTCGTTGCGCAACCGCTGCACCGTCGACTGGACGGCGTCGTTGAGCAGCCAGCTCTGGGCGTACTGGAACAACGACGCGACAACATAGAGCGCCAGCACGATCAGCAGAATCTGCCCGACCGCCCCGAAGTCGATCCCGACTCCCGGGGTCAGGTCCATCTTGGCGACCATGTCGGCGAAGGTGCCCTGGCCGCTGTTGCGCAGCCCCTCGACCACCGCGTCCTTGCTCTGCCCTGCCGGGAGACGCTGGCCCGTGGCACCGGCGAAGATCTTGTCGACGGCGTGACCGATGATGCGCGGTCCGATGACGTTCATGATGACGGCCGAAACCGTCAGCGCGAGAACGAAATACATCCGCACCCGCTCGGGCCGCAGCAGTCCGATCAGCCGCTTGGCCGAGGGCTTGAAGTTCATCGACTTGTCGGTCGGACCCATCGCGGCAAACGGTCCGCGCGCCGCCCCACCCTGCGGTCGCCGAGGCGTGCTCAGCGTGGCGGGCTTCTCCTGCTCCTCCGTCGTGTCCTGCGTCTCGGAGGTTGTCATGCCGCCTCCTCCTGTCCGTCCTGCGACGCCACGATCTCCTGATAGGTCTCGCAGGTCTCCATCAGCTCCTCGTGCGTGCCCGCTCCGACGACGAGCCCGTCGTCGAGCACGATGATCTGGTCGGCGTCCGCGATGGTCGAGACGCGCTGGCCGACGATGAAGACCGTCGCCTCCCGGACGTACGGCTTGAGCGCCTGGCGTAGTCGCGCATCGGTCGCGAGGTCGAGCGCCGAGAACGAGTCGTCGAACAGATAGATCGTCGGCCGAGCGACCAATGCCCTTGCAATGCATAGCCGTTGGCGCTGACCGCCGGACACGTTGGTGCCGCCCTGGGCGATGGCCGCCTCGAGGCCGCCGTCCATCTTCTCGACGAAGTCACGCCCCTGCGCCACCTCCAACGCCTCCCACAGCTCATCGTCCGTAGCGTCCGGGTTGCCGTAGCGCAGGTTGCTGGCGACAGTGCCGGTGAACAGGTAGGGCTTCTGCGGGACGATCCCGAGGTGCCCCCAGAGCACCTCGGGATCCAGGTCCTGCACATTCGCACCATCGATCAGCACGCGACCACCCGTAGCGTCGAACAGCCTTGCTATCAAAGAGATCAGCGTCGACTTGCCCGATCCGGTCGAGCCGATGATCGCGACCGTCTGACCCGGCTCAGCACGCAGCGAGACGTTGCACAGCACGGGCAGGTCAGCACCCGGGTACTGCATCGAGACGTTGTCCAGCTCGACCACGCCACGCAGCTGATCGACGGTGGCGGGCTGGCTCGGCGGCTTCACCGAGGTGTCGGTCTCGAGGACCTCCTGGATGCGCTCGGCGGCCACCGACGCGCGCGGCACCATCATCACCATGAACGTCGCCATCATCACCGACATCAGGATCTGGATCAGATAGGTCATGTACGCCGTCAGCGCGCCGACCTGCATCTCACCGTCTCCCACGCGGTGGCCCCCGAACCACAGCACCGCGATCGTCGAGGCGTTCATCACGAGCATCACGATGGGGAACATCGCGCCGGTCAGGCGCATGACCTTGCGCGAGGCCTCGGTCAGCACGGCATTGGAGTCAGTGAATCGGCTTGTCTCGTAAGGCTCCCGGACGAATGCGCGGATCACGCGCACACCCATGAGCTGCTCGCGCAGCACCCGGTTAACGGCGTCGAGCTGTTTCTGCACGATGCGGAAGCCGGGCACCATGCGTACGACGATCATGCCGATCGCGCCGGCAAGGATGGGCACCGCGACGACCATCAACCAGGACAGGCCGACGTCCTCGCGCAGCGCCATCACGATGCCGCCGCCCATCATGATCGGCGCGGTCACCACGATCGTGCAGCCCATCAGAACGAGCATCTGCACCTGCTGGACGTCGTTGGTCGAGCGGGTGATCAGGGACGGCGCGCCGAACATGTTGACCTCGCGGCCCGAGAAGTGCGCGACCTTGTCGAAGATCTCGGCACGCGAGTCACGCCCGAATCCGGTTGCCGTGCGGGCTCCGACGTAGGTCGCGCCGGCGGAGGCGATCACCTGGACGAGCGAGACGATGAGCATCGTGCCGCCGGTGTGCCAGATGAAGTCGGTGTCACCGCGGCTCAGCCCCTTGTCGATGATCGCGGCGTTGAGGCTGGGGAGGTAGAGCGATGCGATCACGCCGATGAGCTGCAGCAGGATCAGCAGCAGGATCCAGCTGCGATAGCGCCGCAGGCGTTCGCGAACGAGACGGAAAAGCACTCAGGGCTCCTTGGAAAGTGAGTGGCTGGGCGGCTCGGTCGCCCGCGCCGCTATGACGCTAGGACCTGAACCGTGGTGGAGGTCAAACGAATTCATGGGCGACCACCCGGGTCGACGACGACGCCGTAGAGGATCGTGTCGACGATCTGCTCGGCTGTGAGGACTTCTCCGTGGGTGATCTTGGGGTGACTGCCGGAGAACGAGAAGAGCCGGAGGTAGGTCATGGCCTGCTCCGGGCTGCAGCGCAGCTGGTCAGCGTCGGGACGGATCAGATCGATGAACTGCTCGCTCAGGATCGCGTGTCGCTCAGGCGTACGACTGTTGTTGACGTGCTCGGACGGCGGAGCCGACATCCCCAGCGCACCCATCAGCTCGAACACGTCGCTGAACCGTCGCTGCAGGAGATGGACGACCGACACCAGCCGGTCTCGAAGCGGCAGCTCCATCGAGATCTCGGCCAGCGCCTCCTCGATCGGACCCGGGTCGAAGGCCGCCGCGACGGCCGCGTCCAGCAGCTCTTCCTTGCTCGCGAAGACTCGGAAGATCGTGCCCTCGGCGACCCCGGCCGCCTGCGCGATCTGGCGGGTCGAGGGCGAGCAGTGGTGCTCACGGATCGCGCGCAGGGTCGCATCGATCAACGCCTGCCGCCGCTCCTCAGTGGGCATCGGCCGGGCGCGCGTCGAAGTGCTCTCGGTGCTGGTCACGGGCGAGACGCTATATGAGTGAGCACTCACTCACAAGTGACATTTGTCAGCAGCACCCAGGCCGATGCGTCGGACCGCCGCGGCAAAAGTTGACCAGCGGCACACGCACAGCTGTGCACCCCACCAACTTTCGCCGGTGGGGTGCGTGGTTGCTGGGTCAGGCGAGGCCGTTCGCCTTGAGGAAGGCAGCGGCCACCGTCTTGGCGGACTTCTTGTCGACCACGACTTCCTTCAGCATCTGCGCCAGATTGGTGGTGGTCAGCTTGGCGGAGACCGCGTTGAGCGCGACCTGCACCTTGGGCGTCGCGGCCTTCTTGGCGATCAGCGGGATCACGTTGTCCGAGCCGAACAGCGCCTTGTCGTCCTTGAGCACCACGAACCCGTTGGTCGTGATGGACGGGTCGGTCGAGAAGATGTTGGCCGCCTGCGCCTGGCCGTTCTTCAGCGCCGTCGAGATGGCCTGCGGGTTGCCGAGCGGGCGGAATGACTTCGGCGTCAGGTTGTAGGTCGACTTCAGCCCGAGCAGCCCCTGCTCACGGGTGCGGAACTCGGCCGGTGCGGCAATCGTGACCTCGTTGGCGTGCTTGGCGAGGTCGGAGATGGTCTTGAGCTGCCACTTGTCGGCGACGCTCTTGGGTACGACCATCGCGTTGGAGTCCTCGGCGGCGGACTTCTGCAGCGCCAGCTCGTCGCACGGGATCGTGGTCAGCAGCGCCGCGTAGATCTCGTCGGGACCCTTGGCCTTGGCGTCCTTGTCGAGGAAGGTGAGCAGCGAGTTGGTGTATTCGGGGACGATCTGCACCGAGCCGTCCGACAGCGCCTTGAGGTAGGCCTCGCGCGCGCCGATCGGGTCGGTCGTCGACACCTGGACACCCTTGGCCTTGAGCGCACCGGCGTAGACCTCGGCGATCAGACTGGACTCGGGGAAGTCAGCCGAACCGATCTTGATCGGACCGTCCTTGGGCTTGGCGTCGTCGCAGTTGCCGCCCCCACCTGACTCGAGCGCATCACCGGACAGGCCGCAGCCGCTGAGCGCAAGCACGCTGACACCCAGTGCGGCCACGAAGCTGGTCGTACGTCGCATGGTCCGGTTTCCTTGTCTGCGAAGGGGATTCATCAGATCAGCCACCGCCACCACCGCCTGGGACGGCGCCTCGGATGGCGAGCTCGGCCGCATGCTCAGTGCCCGCCGAGCGCGCACGACGTCGAGCTCGCGCTGCCTTGCCGGTCAGACCTGGCGAGACCACAGACCGCTGGATCAGAGCCAGGATCAGGTCGGCCACCAGCGCGAGACCTGCCACGAGGATCGAGCCGCCGATCATCTCGGGATAGACGCTCGATGCAAGACCGTCTCGCAAGAACGCACCAAGCGCGTCCAGTCCGACGAACGCAGCGATCGTCGCGGTCGCGATGACCTGGAGCGTCGCGCTGCGCAGCCCGGAGAACATCAGCGGCAAGGCACAAGGCAGCTCGACCTTGGTGAAGACCTCGGTGCCACTCATGCCCATACCCTTGGCGGCATCGCGGGCGGCCGGGTCGACCTCGCTCACGCCTGAGTAGGCACCGGCGAGCAGCGCTGGAATCGCAAGGATCACGAGGACCGCGATCGCCGGCACGAGGTAGCCCGTGTCGCTGTCGCCCTTGAACTTCGGGGTGAGCCACATTGACGCCGCGAACAGCAGACCGAGGCTGGGCACAGCGCGCAACGAGTTGGCCAGCGAGACCAGCCACTTTCCCTTGCCCGTATGGGCGATCCACGAGCCGAGCGGGATCGCGATGAGCGCTGCGATCAGCAGGGTGAGGCCGGAGTACCAGAGATGCTCGAAGATGCGATGGCCAATGCCGTCTGGGCCCGACCAGTTGCTGCCGTCGGTGAGCCAGTCCCACGTGTCGGAGATGATCATGACGCCCTCACCCGCGCCCACGGTGTGAGGAACCGGGCGACCAGCTGGATGACGAGGTCGAAGAGCAGGGCCAAGACGACGCAGGTGACGATGCCGACCCAGATCTCGGTCCAGTAGCCGCGTTTGTAGGCGTCCGTCAGGTAGTAGCCAAGCTGCGGGATGCCCAGCAGGGCAGCGACGCTGACGATGCTCACGTTGCTGACCGCTGCGACGCGCAGCCCAGAGGCGATCACAGGGACGGCGAGCGGCAGCTCGACACCGAGGAACCGCTTGACCGGTGGATAGCCGATCGCGGTCGCCGCTTGTCGAGTGGACTCCGGCACCGCTTCGAGACCGTCGGTCACGGTCCGGACCAGCAGCGCCAGCGTGTAGACCGTCATGGCCGCGATCACGTTGACGGGGTCGAGGATCTTGGTGCCGAGGAAGATCGGCATGACCACGAACAGCACTAGCGAGGGAATCGTGTAGAGCAGCCCGGACCCGGACAGCAGCACCGGCTTGAGCCAGCGCACCCGTTGGCCGAGCCAACCCAGCGGCAGCGCGATGAGCAACCCGATGATCAGCGGGATGCCCGCGAGCAGGGTGTGCTGCCAGGTGCGGTCGAGGATGTCCGACCAGTTGTCACCGACGTAGCTCCAGTCCACGGCTAGTCACCCGCGGCGGCGCTGGTGGGGGCGATGTCGTGAGGATCGACCTCGGGCCGATCGATCTGCTCGATGGCCTGCAGCACCTCGTGCGCTCGGACCGTGCCGAGCAGCTGGCCATCCTCGTCGACCAGGACACCGCGCCGGCTCGGCGACGACAGCGCCGCGTCGAGCGAAGCGCGGAGGGGGCCGCGGGCCTGTGCGACGGTGCCGCCGCGGTGAAGCATCGACGGCTCGATCGGCGTCTCGATCCGCTCGGGCTCGATCCAGCCCTGCGGGCGACCGTCCTGGACGACCAGCAGCCAGCGGTCCTGCGTTACCGATCGCGCATCCTCAGGAGTCGTCCCGAGCTCGACAGCCGGCTCCTTGGCCAACGGCAGCTCCGGCGACTCAGTGAAGGTCAACGCCCGGTAGCCGCGATCGCGCCCGACGAAGTCGGCCACGAAGTCGTCGATCGGGTGCGCCAGCAGGTAGGACGGCTCGGCGATCTGCGCGAGCTTGCCGCCGACGCGCAGCACGGCGACCTGGTCGCCGAGCTTCATCGCCTCGTCGATGTCGTGCGTGACGAAGATGATGGTCTTGCCGATCTCGCTCTGCAGCCGCAGGAACTCGTCCTGCAGCTGGTCGCGCACCACGGGGTCGACTGCGCTGAACGGCTCGTCCATCAGCATCACGGGCGGGTCAGCGGCGAGGGCCCGAGCGACACCGACGCGCTGCTGCTGACCACCGGACAGCTGCGAGGGGTAGCGGTCGGCGAAGTCGCCCGGCAGCCCGACGAGATCGAGCACCTCGTGCGCGCGGTCGCGCGCCTTCTTCTTGTCCCAGCCGTTGAGCAGCGGCACGGTCGCGACGTTGTCGATGACCTTGCGGTGCGGGAAAAGCCCGGCGTGCTGGATGACGTAGCCGATGCCACGCCTCAGCTCGGAGGGGTTGACCTGGGTCACGTCCTGGTCGTCGATGAGGATCTGGCCGGATGTCGGATCGATCATCCGGTTGATCATGCGCAGCGACGTGGTCTTGCCACACCCGGACGGTCCGACGAACACCGTGATCTGCCCGGTAGGGGCCTCGAGCGAGAGATGGTCGACCGCGATGGTCGAGTCCCTGCCGTCAGCGGCCGGATAGCTCTTGGTGACCTGCTCGAAGCGGATCATGCGATCAACCTAACGTGAAGCGCCGACAGAGATCTGCAAGAACTGCATTTATGGCTGGCCAAACGTAACGTTATTCACACGGTGCAGCAGCATCTGCTCGGTGAAGCGTGATGCGAGCCGATGCCACTCCCCCGCACGACGCAGCATGGCGTGAGCGTCCGACAGTCCGACATAGGTGGCCTCGCCCCCGGCCCTCTTCACCCGCGCGACGAGACGCTCCGACAGCTCCGGAGCGGTGACCGTGTCCTTGACTCCATGGACCACGAGAAGTGGTGTGCCCACGAAGCTTTCGCCGTCGTACCGTTCCCCGACCCACGGGGCAAGGGCGACGATGCTGGACACATCGGGATGGCCGGCCAGCTCGAGCGCCACGCGTCCGCCCATCGAGTGACCGATGAGGCCGATCGGGAGGTTGGGGTACGCCGTCCGCACCTTGGCGAGCGCCCACTCGGCATCCCGGATCGGCGACCTGAGATCGTCGTTCCAGCCTCGAACAGCGTTGCGTAGCAACGGTGCTGCGATCCGTCCGCGACTGCGAGCCTCGAGGTCGCGGGCGAAAGGCACCATGCGCAGGAACGCAGGCTCGAGACGCTTGACCGGGGTCGTGCTGTGCTCCTCGCCGCCGTGCAGGACCAGGGCGATCGCCCGCGGTCGACGCGCGCGCGGGTCGATGAGGTGCGGGGTCGGCTCGGCGTGCGCCATCGGTCAGACGTCCGCGCGAATGAAGCTCTGGAACGACCGGCTCGCGGTGGGACCCCGCTGCCCTTGGTAGTGAGAGCCGTACTTCGCACTGCCGTAGGGGTTCTCGGCCGGCGAGCTGAGCTGGAAGAAGCACAGCTGACCGATCTTCATGCCCGGCCACAGCTTGATCGGCAGCGTCGCGACGTTGGACAGCTCAAGGGTCACGTGACCGGAGAACCCGGGGTCGACGAACCCGGCGGTGGCGTGGGTCAGGAGACCGAGGCGGCCGAGGCTCGACTTGCCCTCCACCCGCGCGGCGACGTCGTCCGGGAGCGTCACGGTCTCGTACGTCGACCCGAGCACGAACTCGCCCGGGTGGAGCACGAACGGCTCGTCCTTGCCGACCTCGAGGGCCCGCGTGAGGTCGGGCTGCTCCTCGGCGGGGTCGATATAGGGGTACTTGTGGTTGTCGAACAGCCGGAAGTGGCGATCCAGGCGGAAGTCGATGCTCGACGGCTGGACCAACGAGGCGTCGTATGGGTCGAGCCGGACGCGTCCGGCGTCGATCTGCGCCAGGATGTCGCGGTCTGAGAGCAGCACCCGGTCACGTTATCTCAGGCGGGAGGGTGACACAGGACAGCGCGCGAGTTCATGGTCACCACGACGTCGGTTAGACTCTCCGGGCGCGCCAGCAGGCGTCGCGCGGGCGTAGTTCAATGGTAGAACATCAGCTTCCCAAGCTGAATACGCGAGTTCGATTCTCGTCGCCCGCTCCACACGCGAAAAGCGCCAGTTCCCAATGGGATTGGCGCTTTCTTCGTTTTGGTCGGGCCCGCTCCGACATCGAGGCCGGACGCCGACGCTACGTTATTCACTGTGGATGGAAGTGACTGGTTTGCCGCAGCCGCAGCCTTCATAGGGGGACTTACTGGAGCAGGTTTATCGACGTGGGTTGCGCTGCGCGGTCAGCGGCAGACCGAGCGCGAGGAGTGGTATCGACGGTTCCTGGCGGCGGTCGAACAGCTCACCGATCCGTCGCCGGACCGCCACCGCATCGGTGAGGACATGCTGGCCGAGCTGGTCGAGAGCGACCTCGGCACGCCTGAGGAGCGCGCCCTTGCCGAACGGATCCTGCGCGGCCAGCTCGAGCCGGACGTACAAAAGGTCGTGGCGTTCCTGCACGGCGCCTCACTGGACCAGGTCAGGGTCGAGGAGGACAATGAGCACCGGTCCGACGAGGAGGCAGTAGATGAGCAGCACGACCGCTGACGACCCGGTGATCCGGGTCCGCCCTGAGGCCGTACGCATGGCTCGCGCTCTCGTCCGAAGCGCGGCCCGCCGGGGCGCCTTGGTCGACCCCGTCGTCGCCAAGATCGCGAAAGCCGAGCCCTACGCGGGCGCCACCTCCAGCTAGACCGGCTGGACCAGAGCCCGCACCGTGACGGGCACGCCGTTCACCGCGGCATTCGCCGAGATCCCGTCCAGCAGCTCCGGGTCCGTGAGGTCGTTGACCGACACCCCTGGCAGGTCCGTCGCCTTGCTCAGCCGGACGCCCTTCGCGCGCCCCTGCCCGTAACCGTGCGGCAGGCTCACCACGCCTCGCATCATCTCGTCCGTCGAGGCGACCTCGATCTCCACCTCGCCGACCCGCGATGCGACACCCACCCGGTCGCCGTCCGTCAGACCGCGCGCGGCGAGATCCTCCGGGTGCATGTAGAGCTGGTGGCGGGCCTTGCCCCTGGTGAGCCGGTCGGCGTTGTGCAGCCAGCTGTTGTTGTCCCGCTGGTGCCGCCGCCCGATGAGCACGAGGCTGTCGTCGGCGCCCATCTCCTGCTGTGACAGCGCGACGTGGCGCACCTCGTCGAGCACGACCACCGGCGCCAGGTCGATCCGCTTGTCGCGCGTCTGCAGCCGGCCGGGCAGGCCAGGGCGCAGCGGCCCGAGATCCGCACCACCCGGCGTACGCGCCAGCTTGGCCGTCGACAGACCCAGCTTGGACGACCGGAGCAGCATGTCGAGCTGGCGTCGCGGCGGGATCGCGAACCGCGCCGCCTGCTGCGCTACCTTGGCCGCGTGCTTGACGGACGCCGGCTTGCCGCGCAGCCGCAGGATGCGCAGCGCCAGGTCGCGCGAGATCTCCCAGTCCTGCTTGGTCCCGGGCTGCTGGGGGAACAACGGCTTGGTGTAGCGGGCCGTGTTACGCACGGCGAGCGCGTTGAAGACGAGGTCGTAGTGGTCGCGCTCCAGCGGTCCGCTGGGCGGCAGGATGACGTCCGCGAAGCGCGTGGTCTCGTTGATGTAGAAGTCGATCGACACCATGAAGTCCAGCGACATCAACGCCTCGGCCAGACCTTGCCCGTCCGGCGTCGACGACACCGGGTTGCCCGCCACGGTCAGGAACGCCTTGATCTGACCCTTCCCCGGCGTCAGCATCTCCTCGGCCATCGCCGCGACCGGCAGCTCGCCACCGAACTCCGGCAGCCCTCGTACGCGACTGCGCCACTTGTCGAAGTGACCGCGGCTGATCAGGCCCTTGCCGACGACGTCGACCGCCGGCTGGGTGAACATCACGCCGCCCTCGCGGTCGAAGTTGCCGGTGAGGATGTTGAGCAGGTGGATCGCCCACTGCGTCACCGTGCCGTGCCGCTGCGTGCAGGTGCCCATCCGGCCGTACGCCGCCGCACGCGGGCTGGCAGCGAATTCCCTTGCTATCCGGACGATCTCGTCGGCAGGCACGCCGCTGGCGCGGGCAGCGAGCTCGGGCGTGAACGGCTCGACGGCGGCGCGCACCTCGGCGATGTGGTCGACGTACGCCGGAGGCCGGGTCAGGTCTTCCTCGAACAGTGTGTGCACCATCGCGAGGAGGACGTAGACGTCGGTACCTGGGCGGATGAAGTGGTGCTCGCCGGCGACTCGGGCGGTCTCGGTGCGACGCGGGTCGAAGACGATCATCTTCCCGTCGCGGGCCTTGAGCTCACGGATGCGGCCGGGGAAGTCCGGCACGGTCATCAGCGAGCCGTTGGACGCCATCGGGTTGCCGCCGAACACCAGGAAGTAGTCGGTGCGGTCGATGTCTGGGATCGGCACCATCAGCTGGTGGCCGTAGAGCAGGTGGCACATCAGCTGGAGCGGCAGCTGGTCGATCGAGGTGGCGCTGAAGGAGTTCTTGCTGCGGATGAGGCGATGCAACTGGATGCCGTGCGTGAGGGCGCCGAGGCTGTGCACGTTGGGATTGCCGAGGTAGACGCCGACTGCGTCCCGGCCGTGCTCCTGCTGGGTCTCGACGATGCGCCGCGCCACCAGGTCGATGGCGTCCTTCCAGCTGATCTCCTCCCAGGTGTCGCCGACCCGCCGCACGGGCTTGCGCAGACGGTCGGGGTCAGCCTGAATGTCTTGCAGCGCAATGGCTTTCGGGCAGATGTGGCCGCGCGAGAGCGGGTCGTCCTGATGGCCCTTGATGCTGGCGATCTGCAAGCCCTCGACCTGAACCTCCAGGCCGCAGCTCGCCTCGCACAACGGACAGCCGATATGCCGCGTCTCCATCCCGCCAGTGAACCACCCCACCGGCGGGACCGCTCGACGTACGCCGAGCGGCCCCTGGGAGACCGTCAGGACGAGAGGATCAGGCCCTTCGTGGCCTGGCGGGCGCGGGTGAAGCGGTCGATGACGTCTGCCCAGTTGACGATGTTCCACCAGGCTTTGACGTAGTCGGGCTTGACGTTGCGGTACTGCAGGTAGAACGCGTGCTCCCACATGTCCAGCATCAGCAGCGGCGTCAGCCCGACGGGTAGGTTGCCCTGGTGGTCGTACAGCTGGACGATCAGCAGCCGCTCACCGATCGAGTCCCACGCGAGGATCGACCAGCCGGAACCCTGAATGCCCAGCGCGTTGGCCGTGAAGTGCGCGCGGAACGCATCGAACGAGCCGAACTGGTCATCGATCGCCTGCTGCAGCTCGCCGTCCGGCTTGTCACCGCCGTCGGGCGACATGTTGGGCCAGAACACCGAGTGGTTGACGTGGCCGGCGAGGTTGAAGGCGAGGTTCTTCTCCAGGAGGTTGACCTTGGTCAGCTCCTCCTTGTCGCGCATCTCCGCCATCTGCTCGATCGCGGTGTTGGCGCCCTTGACGTAGGTGTCGTGGTGCTTGGAGTGGTGCAGCTCCATGATCTCGCCACTGATGTGCGGGGCGAGTGCGCCGTAGTCGTACGGGAGCTCGGGCAGCGTGTAGTCGGCCATGCGGTCTCCTTCGGTAGCTCTAGATGCGACTTAGTCGCATATGGCTACCGTACGACTTACCCCTCGCGGCAGTCGGAGCAGGTCCCGAGGAGGGCCGCGTGACAGGTATCGATGTCGAATCCCGTTCGCTTCCGGACGGATTCGCGCATCGGCTCGAGGTCGTCAGCGGGCAGGTCGAAGAAGCGCTGGCACTGGGTGCACTGCAGGTGCGTGTGCGCGTGATGGCGCGCGTCGCCCGAGGCGAGGTGATAGATCGTGGCCGATCCAGGCACGTGCGTGTGGGTGATGACGCCCAGCTCGGACAGCGACTGCAGGGAGCGATAGACCGTGGCGCGATGTACGCCGGGGGCGTGCTCCGCGACCGCCGCGCCGATGGCCTCCGCGTCCAGGTGCGCCTCGGTGGCGTCGAGAATCTCCAGGACGGCGCGCCGCCCGGGTGTGACGCGCTCGCCCTGGTCGCGCAGTGCCCGCAGGGCCGCGTCCACCCTGGACATCGTGCGACTCGCGGACGCGTCAGGGGGTGCGGGGGTGCCTTGCCGAGTCATGCCCCTCAGTCTGACGCGTGTCACGAGAGGCGCAACCCCGCGGCTTCGTTGGGTCAGCAGGTCTTCTGCAGCGCGGCCAGTGCCCACGGGTTGATGTCGAACGGCTGCTTGCCGGTCGGGTCGGTGAAGTGCCGGCCGGTCCAGCCTGCGCTGATCTGTCGCCGGCCATCCGCGGAGGTGAAGGCGATGGCGTACGTGCCGAAGGTCGCGCCGTCGTGCCCGTAGACGTACTGCTGCGGCTGGCCCTTCTTGGTGCACGGGTCCGGCAGTCGATAGATCCCGAGGCCGTACTCGACGTCGGGCGCGCTCGACCGTGGCCGCACCATCTGGTCGACCAGGCTCTTGCGGACCAGTCGGCCGCTCATGAGCGCGCTCGTGAAGGCGTTGAGATCGCGCGTTGTCGAGACGACCGCGCCGGCCGCGCCGAACTGAGTCGGGTCCTGCCCGGCCAGCGACAGCCAGCCTTCGGCGAAGCGTCCCGACTCGACAAGTCCCGTACGACGGAGCCCGGGCCTCGTCGGGAACGTCGTCTCATGCATCCCCGCGGGCCAGAAGACGCGACGCTCGAGCAGCTTCTTGACCGGCTGGCCGGTCGCCTTCTGCAGCATCATCCCGACAACGATGTAGTTGCTGTTGGAGTAGGCGTAGTCCGTGCCGGACGGGAAGGACCACGGCTGCGTGAGGCCGGCCGCCACGAACTCCTGCGCCGTCGCCGGCTCACCCAGCGCGGCCACGAACGCGGCGTCCGAGTCACCGTGCATCTTCGAACTGATCATCGGGATCAGACCGTCGGGCAGACCGCTGCGGTGGCTGAGCAGCTGTTCCAGGGTGACGTCGCCATGCCCAGGCAGCAGACCCGGCAGCACCTGGTCGACCGTCGTGCTCAAGGTCCAGTGGCCACGCTGAATCTCCTGCAGTGCCAACGTGGCCACCATCGTCTTGGTCACGCTGCCCACCCGGAACTGGTCACCCGGCCGCGCCTCACGCTGCGTCCCTCGCTGGCGCACGCCCGCCGAACCCGCCCACCGCACATGCGGTCCCTGCGCTCGAGCGACGACCGCGACAGCGCCGTCTCGAGTCATCTCATCGAGGTAGGTCTGCAGGGGTGCCGTCGCCTTCCCCGTCGGCTTGAGGTGGACGGCCTGCGGCTCGACCGGCGGGATGGGCGAGACGTCCGCGTGAGCCACCCCCGTCGTACCCACAGCAAGTGCCGTCAGGGTCGCGAGCGTGGTGCCTGCCGTACGTAGGTGTCGCATGGAACCTCTCCTCGATGAGTTGCAGGTTCTTCGACCGTCACATGTCGTACGCCTCGTCGGAACCTCCCTCCGACGGAAGGCGGTCCGCCGAAAGTCGGAGTCAAGAACGTGTTGAGGACCGTCAGGAGCGCATCAAGACGGGCCGACTCGGGCTGCCGAGATGTCAGCGTGGAGCGATGACTCCGTCTGCCTTGCCCGTCCTGCACACCGACCGGCTCGAGCTCCATCCGCTCGACGAGCAGCACCTGGATCTGCTGGTCGACCTCGACAGCGACCCGGACGTCACCCGCTACCTCGCGCAGCAGCGGACCCGCGAAGAGGTGCGTCGCGCCGACCAACGGCTGGTCCACGTCGGCCGCGACGAGCCTGGTCTCGGCTGCTGGATCGGCTTCCACCACGACGCCTTCATCGGCCTGTGGATGCTGACACCGCCCGACAGACCCGACCAGGGTCCGGTCGACGGCCAGGCCGAGCTGGCGTACCGGCTGCTGCCGCTGCACTGGCACCAGGGGTACGCCCGTGAAGGCTCTCGGGCGCTCCTGCGCCACGGCTTCGAGACCGTCGGGCTCATGCGGATCTTCGCGGAGGCGCTGGCCGACAACGCCGACGCGCGCCGCGTTCTGGAGAGCATCGGGATGTCGTACGTCCGCGGCTTCCACTCCCGGTTCGACCACGCCCTGCCCGGCGCCGAGAACGGCGACGTGGAGTACGCCCTCACGCACGGCGCGTGGGTGCGTCACCTGGAGCTTCCGAGGGCCTCGAGGTAAGTCGGATGCGGTGTGCGGCGGGCGCTGCCAGGCTGGCCACCGTGAAGCGACCCACCTTGCGTACCGACCGGATCGAGCTCCGACCGCTCACCGACGAGCATCTTGAGCACCTCGTCGAGCTGGACAGCGATCCTGAGGTGATGCGCTACCTCACCGGCCGCGCACGCACCCGCGAGGAGGTCGAGAAGGTGCACGCCGGGCGTACGGACCCTGCGCTCGACGAGGCAGGGGTCGGCTACTGGGTCGGCTTCGACGGCGACACGTTCTTGGGCTGGTGGCTGCTCACTCCGCCCGACGGTCCGGAGTTCGGCGGCGCGGAGTCGGTCGAGATCGGTTATCGCCTGATGCAGTCGCAGTGGCGGCGCGGGTACGCGAGCGAGGGCTCACGGGAGCTGCTGCGGTATGTCTTCGAAAACACCTCGTACACCAGGGTTTTCGCGGACACGATGGCCGTGAATGCCGGCTCGCGAGCGGTCATGGAGTCCATCGGGCTGACCTACCAACGGACCTATCACGTGCACTTCGACAACCCGCTGCCCGGCACCGAGCAGGGCGAGGTCATCTACGACATCACGCGCGAGCAGTGGCTCGCCTGGGTAGCCGGGCGCGCCCAGGGTCAGGCCGGCGGGTCGTAGCGGCCGTCGATCGCGGTCCAACCGCCGTCGACCAGGATCTGGGTGCCGGTGACGTAAGACGCCGCGTCGCTGGCGAGGTAGACCACCGCTCCGGCGAGCTCGTCCGGCTTCGACCAGCGGCCCAGGGCTGACTTGGCGGCGTACGCGTCGGCCCACTCCTTGTTGTCGAGGATCGGCTGCGTCAGCGGGGTCTCGACGACGCCGGGTGCGACGGCGTTGACCCGGACGCCCTGCGGGCCGAGCTCTGCGGCGGCCGTGCGAACCACTTGGAGCAGGCCGGCTTTCGTTGCGGCATAAGCACTTTGGCCAGGCTCGACCGTGATCGAACGGATCGACGTGAACGCGATGATGCTGCCACTGCCACGCTCCGCCATACCTCGGCCGAACGCACTGATCATCGCGAACGAGCTCTTGAGGTTGAGTCCGATGACCTTGTCGAAGTCCTCGGAGGTGTAGTCCAGCATCCGCTTGCGGACGTTGACGGCGGCGGTCAGCACGAGGATGTCGACGGGATCGAGGTCGGCGACGGCCTGCGAGATCGCTTGCGGGTCAAGGACATTCAATTCGTATGCCTGTGCTGAGCCGCCGCTCACAGTCACCTCATCCGCCACGGCCTTCGCCGCATCGGCCTGCACGTCGGCGACTACCACCTCCGCACCGTGGGCGGCGAGACCACCGACTGCGGCGCGCCCGATGCCGCCCGCGCCACCGACCACGAGGGCCTTGCGTCCGGTCAGGTCGAACATCGTCGCGTAGTCCATCGAATCTCCTCGTCCGAGCCGTCCTCGGCAATGTATCCCTGGTCAGGCGAAGGCGCTGGGGAAGGCCTCGCGGTAGGAACGCCATCGGATGTCGGCCGCCTCGACCGTCTCTGCCGCCAGCATCGCGTGGCCGATCGCACGGGTCACACAGTCCGCGGCACCCTCGAGCAGGCCATGGAACGCCACCATGTCCGGCGCGTCGCGCTCACCGGTCGCCATCGCGAAGAGCGTGTCGCCGTCGAACATCGTGTGCACCGGGCGCACCGCGCGAGCCATGCCGTCGTGGCCGATGCCGGCGACCTTCTGGCACTGCGCCTTGGTCAGCGTGGCATCAGTCGCGATCACGCCGATGATGGTCGCCATGCCGTAGCGCAGACCGGACGTCAGCTCGCGCTCGCTGGCCAGGCGGAGCGCGGTCTCCAGCTCAGCCGGGTCGGGCTGACGCAGGTCGAACTCTCCAGGGAGACCGAACCGGGCGGCGTACAGCTCGCCGGTCTGCGGGTCGACGGGCGAGCCCATGGGGTTCGCGACGGCTATGGCCGCGACCGTGGTGCCGTCCGCGAGGACGAGGCTCGCGGAGCCCACCCCTCCCTTGAGTCCGCCGGCCTTGGCGCCCGTGCCACCGCCGACGTTGCCCTGCTGCACTGCCGCGCCAGGCTCGGAGGCGACGGCCGCGTCGTACGCCGCCTCTCCCATGGCTGCGTCCGGCCGTTTGGTGAAGTCGCCGCCGCGCTTGAGGTCGAAGATCACCGCAGCCGGCACGAGCGGTACGACTTCGCCAGGCTCCCCCATCTCGAGGCCGATTCCCTTGCGCCCCAACGCATCCATCACACCGGAGGCCGTTGCCAGACCGTATGCACTGCCACCGCTCAGCACGATCGCGTGGATGCGCTCGACGAGGTTGCGCGGGTCGAGCAGGTCGGTCTCGCGGGTGCCCGGGCCACCGCCGCGTACGTCGACCCCGGCGACCGCTCCGGCATCGGGCGCGAGCACGCACGTCGTCCCGGACAGCCAACCGTCACCAGTCCGCTGGGCATGCCCGACGCGTACGCCAGCTACGTCGGTCAGCGTGTTGGTCGGCCCTGCCTTCAGCTCACTCACGATCCAGCTCCTGACGATCGGTGGTCATCTTCGCGCCCGCGGCGAGGTCGGCGGCGGTACGGCCGGCGAGGGCATCGGCGAGGTGCGGGATCGCTGCGACCAGGGACCGGGTGTACGCGTGCGCCGGCTCCTCGTAGACCTGGTCGGTGGCACCGACCTCCACCACCTCACCCGCGCGCATCACTGCCACGCGCTCGCACACGTGGCGGACAACGGACAGGTCATGAGAGACGAAAACCAATGTGAGATCGAGGCGTTCGACGATCTCGAGGATCAGGTTGAGCACCTGGGCACGCACGGACACGTCGAGCGCACTGACCGGCTCGTCGGCCACCAGGATGCGCGGATCCGGCGCGAGCGCGCGGGCGATCGAGATGCGCTGCCGCTGACCACCGGAGAACTGGTGCGGGTAGCGACCAGCCGCATCCGCGGACAGCCCGACCGACTCCAGCAGCTCGGCGATCCGCTCCGGAGGATGCGGTTTGCCTTGTGCCACAAGGGGTTCGGCGACGATGTCGCGCACCCGCATCCGCGGGTCGAGCGAGCTCATCGGGTCCTGCAGGACGAGCTGCATCTGGTCACGCAGGAAGCCGAGCCGGCTCTCGCGCAACCGGCTGATCTCCCGGCCCTCCACCTGGACGCTCCCGCTCGTCGGACGGTCGAGGCCGGCGATGATGCGCAACAGGGTCGACTTGCCGCAGCCAGACTCCCCCACGATCCCGAACCGCTCGCCGGTCGCGATGTCGAGGGTGATCCCGCGCAGCGCATGGACGACAGGTGCGGGCTTGAGCAGTGATGTGCGCGGCCGGCGGAAGTCTCGGCGTACGTCGTTGAGCTGGATCACCGGCGTGGTCATGCGGGCACCCCCACCGGGTGGACACACGCGTGACCGTGCTCAGGATCGTCGCCGGTCCAGTCGGGCAACGTCTCACACTCGGATGTTGCTGCGGCGCAACGGTTGCGGAAGACGCAGCCCGCGGGAAATGCTCCCGCCTGAGGCACCGCGCCCGGGATCGTGAGCAGCTGCCCTGCATCGTTGACAGCCAGGTCCGACGCGGCCAACAGCCCCGCGGTGTAGCGGTGCTGGGGGCGAGTGAAGACGTCCTGGACCTCCCCCGCCTCGACGATGCGGCCGCCGTACATCACCAGCACTCGATCGCACACCGTCGCGACGACGCCGAGGTCGTGCGTGATGAACAGCAGAGCCGACTCCCTCGCGGCCACACCGCGGGTGATGAGGTCCAGCACGAGCGCCTGCACGGTCACATCGAGCGCTGTGGTCGGCTCGTCGCAGATCAATAGCTCGGGATCGTTGGCGAGGGCGATCGCGGCCACCACCCGCTGCCGCTGACCGCCGGAGAGCTGGTGAGGGTACGCCCGCGCCGCCTCCGCGGGCGACGGCAACCCGACGTCGTCCAGCAGCTTGACCGCGGCAGCGCGAGCAGCCTTGCGGTTGCTGTGTGTTCGATGCAGACGCATGGTCTCGGCGACCTGGTCACCGACGCGCATCGTGGGGTTGAGCGCGGTCATCGGCTCCTGGAACACCATCGACATCTGCTGCCCTCGCAAGGGCGCCAGCGTGCCCTCGGGTGATCCGATGATCTGGGTCGAGCCCAGTCGGACGGAGCCGCCCGCACTCAGCTCCTCAGGGAGCAGGCCCATGAGCGCCAGAGCCGTCAACGACTTGCCCGAACCCGACTCGCCGATCAGGCCGACGCGCTCGCCCCGACCGATCGTGAACGAGACGTCCTCGATGAGAGGCAGGCCACCGGCGTACACCGACAGGCCCTCGGCCTGCAGTACCTCGCTCATGTTGCGCTCCCCGCGTCATCACGCGCCGCGACCTGGGCGCGTCGCTCCATCCGTGGGTCGAGCATGTCCCTCAGTCCATCACCGAGAAGGTTGAAACCTAGTACTGCCAACGCAATTGCGACTCCAGGGATGATCGCGAGGCGTGGCGCCTGCCCCAGGAGCGACTGGCTCTCCTGCAGCATCCGCCCCCACGAGGGCACGTCGGGCGGCGCGCCGAGGCCGAGGAACGACAGCGCCGCCTCCGCCAGGATCGCGATGGCGAAGGACACCGACGCCTGCACGATGATCAGGCTCATCACGTTGGGCAGGACGTGACGTACGCCGATGGCCAGTGGCCGTCGACCCGCGGCGCGGGCGGCGACGACGTACTCGGCGCCCATGACCTGGAGGGCGCCGCTGCGGACGACACGGGCGAAGACCGGGACCGTTGCGATACCGATCGCGATCATCGCGGTCAGCACGCTCGCCCCGTAGACCGCTCCGAGCATGA
This sequence comes from Luteipulveratus mongoliensis, assembly GCF_001190945.1. NCBI lineage: Bacteria > Bacillati > Actinomycetota > Actinomycetes > Micrococcales > Dermacoccaceae > Luteipulveratus > Luteipulveratus mongoliensis. Next base: position 5,214,831 of record NZ_CP011112.1, read on the forward strand.
TCGCCAGCAGCAGCGCGGGGAACGCGAGGAGCAGGTCGTTGATGCGCATGAGGACTTCGCCGAGCCAACGCAGTCGAGGGCTCGTCATGGCGGCGACGATGCCGAGAGGTACGCCGATCACGGCTGCGATGCCGACCGAGACGATGCCGACGAAGAGTGTCGTCCGGGCGCCGACCAGGATCTGCGCGAAGACGTCTCGGCCGAGCTTGTCGGCACCGAGCCAGTGCGCGCCGGATGGTGTGGCGAGCCGGTCGTCGGGCACGACGAGGCCGGGATCCTGCGGCGTCCAGACGAACGAGATCAGGGCGAGGAGGACCACGGCGGCCACGAGGACGGCCCCGGCGATGAGGCTCGGGTTGAGGCGTCTCATCGGCTGCTCCGCAGACGTGGATCGATGACCAGGTAGAGCACGTCGACGACGAAGTTGACGATCAGCACTGCCGCCACGAGCAGCACCACGATGTCCTGCACCATCAACAGGTCCCGGTTGGCGACGGCGTCCAGCAGACCCGAGCCGAGGCCCGGGATCACGAAGACTCGCTCGATGACCACGGCGCCGACCAGAAGAGTCGAGAGCTGCAGTCCGAGCACGGTCACCACCGGGATCGCCGCGTTGCGCAACCCGTGGCGTACGAGGGCGGGCATGGGCCGCAGACCCTTGGCGCGCGCCGTACGGATGTAGTCCTCGCGCATCACGTCGAGGACCGCGGATCGTACGTATCGGGCGAGCAGGGCGCCCTGCACGATGCCCAGGCTGACAACCGGGAGGACCAGCTGCTTGAGGAACATCACCGGGTCGTCGGCGGGCGCGGTCCAGCCGTTGGCCGGCAGCCAGCCGAGCCGGACCGCGAACAGCGCCACCAGCAGCAGGCCCGCGAGGAAGGCCGGGATCGCGACACCAAGCTGGGACAGCGCCGAGAGCACGAGGCCCGAGAGCTTGCGGTGGCGGACGGCCATCAGGATGCCGAGCGGCACCGCGATGAGCACGGCGACGATCATCGACGTGGCAACGAGCCAGAGTGTCACCTGCAGGCGATCGGCGACCTGCGGGCCGATCGCGGCACGCGAGATGTAGGACGTACCGAGGTCGAAGTGCAGCAGCCCTCCGACCCAGTCGAAGTACTGCGTCACCTTGGGTCGATCCAGGCCGTAGTCGCGCTCCAGCTGAGCCACCGCGTCGTCAGATGCGTTGACCCCCAACGCAACTCGCGCCGGGTTGCCTGGCAGCACGACCATGAAGGCGAACACCACGACCGTGCTGATGGCCAGACTCGCCATGAGAATGCCGAGCCTGGTCAGCAGACGAAGGATCATCGGCGGTTCATCAGCGGCTGAGCGCGGCCAGGTCGAAGCCTTCGGTGATGGCGTTCTTGGGCAGTCCGGTGATGCCCTTGTCGGCGACCATCAGGTTGGGCAGCAGGAACAGGAAGTCGGCGGCTGCGTCGTCCACGAGGAGCCGTGCTGCCTTCTTCATGTTGGCGACCTGATCGGTCTCCGTGCCGGAGTCAGCCGCCTTGAGGTAGGTCTGCATCTGCGGGTCGGAGAACTTGGTGTAGTACTTCGGGTCGCCGAAAACCGTTGGCAGGTCACGGGGTTCGACGTGACTGATCATCGACATGTCGTAGTCAGCGTTGGTGAAGACGTTGCTCAGCCACGCCGCGGGGAACTCCAGGGTGTCGAGCTTCACCTTGAAGCCGACCTGCTCGAGCATGCTCTTCACGACCGGACCGCAAGCGGTCGCATAAGGCAGTGCGGGGAGACGCAAGCGGATCGTCGTACCGGCCTTGCCTGACTGCTTGAGCAGGTCCTTGGCCTTCTGCTGGTCGTAGGGCGTCACCTTGGTGAGGTCCTCGTACCAAGGATCGGTCGGCGGGACCATCGAGCCGATCTGCTCACCATGGCCGGCCCAGCAGGTGTCGATGAGGCCCTTGTGGTTGATGCCGTAGCGGACCGCCTGACGAACTCGCTTGTCGTTGAACGGTGCTCGCGCGTTGTTCATCGACAGGACGATCTCGCCGTTAGTCGTGCCTTCGATGATCTGGTACTTGTCGGGCGAGAACTGCGACAGCGACTCGGGCGCCTGCACGGTGCTGACGACGTTGATCGTCTTGGAGAGCAGCGCGTTGTTGAGGGACGTCGGGTCCTTGAAGTACTTCAGCGTCACCGTCTTGAAGTGCGGCTTGGTGCCCCAGTACTTCTCGTTGCGGGTCAGCACGATCGAGTCGCCGCGCGCCCACTTGGTGAACGTGTAGGGGCCGGAGCCGATCGGCTTGTTGGCGAGGTCGCCGCCGGCCTTGGGGAAGATCGCGCCGATGCGAGTCGTCATGTCGAACAGCCAGTTGTTGCTGGGCTGCTTGAGGAGGACCTGGACCTTCGTCGGGCTGAGCGCCTTCACGGACGCGACGGGGTCCATCTTCGCCTTGAGACCGATGGTCCACTTCGTCTTGACCTGGTTGATCGAGTAGACGACGTCGTCCGCGGTGAGGGGCGTTCCGTTGGAGAAGGTGGCGTTGGCCGGCAGGTCGAACGTGTAGGTCTTGCGGTCCTTCTCGACCGACCGCTTGGTCGCGAGTCCGTTGACGACTTTCCCGTTCTGGTCCTGCTTGACGAGCGTCTCGTAGATGTTGCCCAGCTCGGCCTGCGGGATCGCGGCGCCATCATTCTTGGTGAAGTCGAGGCTGGCCGGCTCAGCGATGAGGCCGATGGTGATGCCGTCGTTGCTCGGTCCGCTCGGCGCGCTCGACCCTGGCGCACCTGATCCGCTGGTGGTCGGCGCGCTGCCCGTCTGGTCGTCCTTGGTGGAGCCGGCCGAACATCCGGCCACCAGGCTGACGCCCAGCACTGCCACCACAACTCGGGTACGACGGAGGGACATCGAGACTCCTTGTCACGGGCGACGCCACCTCGCGCCGCATCGAAAGCCAAGCATGGCGTACGCCGCCCGGTCGCGCAGCGCGTCGCGGGTCACACTTTGGAAAACCTGAGTCAGCCCCCGGCCGGGTCGCCGCTGCGGCGCGGGCCTGGGCGGCGCGGGCCTGGGCGGGGCGGGGCTGGGCGGCGCGGGCCCGGGCATGCGACTGAGCCCGCCACGTTCGGCGGGCTGAGGGGCGGCGGCGTCAGGTATGGCCAACGGCTTGGTCCAGCCGCCAAACAACACCGGTCGGGCTGATGGCCGCGGTCAGGTCGCGGCGGTGGACGAGCGTGTGGTGCCGCTGACACAGCAACGCCGCGTTGGCCAGGTCTGTGCGGCCGCCGCGCGACCACCAGACCACGTGGTGCGCGTCGCACCACTGCGCCGGGATCGTGCACCCTGGGAAGGTGCAGCCCTGATCTCGCTGCCACAGCGTCCGCCGCTGCGCCGGGGTGAACAACCGCACCTCGCGACCCACATCAAGCACCTCACCGGCCGAGCCGAGGACCATCGGCACGATCCCCGCATCACACGCCATCCGGCGTACGACCTGCGCTGACAGCACCTCGCCGGTCGCGGTCGTGCCGGCCCCAGCGCGCGCGGCAACCCCTGCCCCGGCTCCCACCCGAACCCCGGCTCGGCCGAGATCCTCGGCCAGCTCTTCCCACGGCAGCGTGACCACGACCTGCGCCTTAGCGGCCTTCGGCTGCTCGCCCGGCGCGGAGACGCCTCGTCGCACGACCTCGATGAGAGCGTCCGCACGACGCGTGGCGGCAGGGCGCGGGTCGGGTTCGCCGTCGGGACCCGGCACCGGTGCGGACAAGCCGGCGATCGCAGCGTCGATGGTCGCGGCACCTTCGGGATCAAGAAGCACTCGATACTCCGCCAGACCCGCCGGCCCTGCCTGCTTGAACAAGGCCCGACCACGCCCGGCAGCATCCTGCTCCGCATCGAGATCGCGCTCCGGCTTCAACAGCTGACCGGCACGACCGATCGCGACCCGCAGCTCGCGCGGTGTCAGGCCCGCGCGCTCAGGAGTCTCAGCAGCAGCCCCCACCAGGATGTCGACCGTCTCCGCGAGCGGCGCCGGCTCGGCCACGGGCGCGACGTCGGTCACGAACCGCACCAGCTGATCAGCCTTGCCCAGACCCACCGCGCCCGCGACGAACGCCTCCCACACCGGCCGCGCTGCCGTCCGGTCTGCAGCAGCCGCGACCCGGTTGACCCGCGAGACGTGCGACGGATCCGGGGGCAACCCGACCCGCGCCTCGACACCGCGGCGCTGAACGGTGGCCACCCAGTCCACGACCCCGAAGCCGTGCTCCCGATGCAGACCCCGGCCGATGCCCTCACGCAGCACCGCGACCTCGACCCGGTCCAGCACGGCACGCGCTGCACCCGTGAGCGCCAGCAGTTCCTCGACCTGGACTCCCGACAACGACCACAGCCCGTCGCCGTCGATCACATCCAAGGACTCGACCGCAGCCTGGGCAGCACTGACCATCGCCTCTCCTCGAGGCTGCTGATCAGTCGGTTGAACGGCCATGCATCGAACGTACATTCGACCACCGACAACCTCCTCCAAGCCACCAGTCACCAGCAGCACCAACGGCTTCCGACGTCGAGAGGTCAGGCGGCGCGAGCCGACAATCTCGTCGGAGGCGGCTCCTGTGGACAACGGCACAGCGTGCGCGGGGCCACCAAGATGGGCGCATGCGCATCGCCCCGTTCCGTGAGCCGACCGACATTGGTCCGACTCGCAATGCCCCATGCGTGCGGACGGCTCGGCATACTCACGTCGGCATTGCCCGAACCACAGGGGGAACATCCATGCAGGCCAGCCCTTTCCGCGCGACCGCGACCAGCGTTGCGCTGGCTGCACTCGTCGGTACGACGCTCCTCACCGGTTGCGACGACTCCGGTTCGGAGGGTGGCAGCACTCCCACGTCGTCTGCGAGCTCGACGACGTCCGCGCCCTCGTCACCTCCGGCCAGCAGTACGTCCGCCTCACCGACCTCGTCCGCACTCGGCCCCGGACTGCCCGGCGTCCCCGCCAATGCCCGTGCCAACACCGAAGCCGCCGCCATCGCCTTCACCAAGCACTACATCAACCAGGTCAATCACACTCGGATGGCACCAAAGACTGGGGTCATCGAGCCATTCGGGCTGCCCGGCTGCAAATCGTGCACCGCCTTCGCCGGAAGCATCCAGTACCTCAAGGAGAACGGAGAAAGGTACTCGGCTCCACTTCTCCTGGTGTCACGCGCTACCCGGATCACCGGCGAAAGCGGAATGGTCATCCAAGTCGGATTCAACGCGACGACCGTTCCCGTGATCGGCCGCGACGGCACAACGTCACGCACCCAGCGCGCATCTGCCGACTACGTAGCCGTCTACTTCCTCAGGTGGGCAGCCGACGGCTGGCGAGTCAAAGAAATAAAGGAAGCGGCGTGAGGCCCACCACGGTTTCGCTTACGGCACTTGCCGGATCAGTAGCGCTCTCAGCTGTTCTATTGACGAGTCCTGCCCGCGCTGACACGCCGCCACCACCATCTGACTGTGGGCAGGCATGTCAGGGCAACGGAGGCCAATACAACGGGTTGCCACCGACGTACGTGTACAAGACCAAAGGGCCGTGGCCCGGCGGCAAGGGCAGTAAAGGCGGCGGGCAACCGGTCCCGTACGAGTACACGACCCCGATGGCCTGTCCGCGCAGCAGCCCGGACAACCCGAACGACTACGGCTGCGGCAGCGCGCTCACCATGTGCATGCAGCAGGTCCACGCGACCGGCCCGTACTCCCGCGTCTATCGCCGCCTGCTCGGCCCGGACGACACCAAGGGCCCGTGGGAGCTCGTCGGTTCGACGTGCTGGCCGGAGAAGGTCCCGGGCACGCCGGCCAAACCCCGCCTGACCATCGCGATGATCAAAGCCGCGTGGACGCACACGCCCTTCGCCAAACCGACGCTCTCGATCCAGCCGGTCGGCAATCGGACCCTCGTGACTCTCCCGACCTATTTCCAGGTGACGTGGCCGGCGACGGGCAATCAGCCCGACGAGGTCCGCACCGTCACGCTGGTCGGACAGCGCGTCGACATCAAGCCGACGTTCAAAAAGGTGACCTATACGTTCGGCGACGGCACCTCGGCGACCACCACCTCACTCGGCGGGCCCTACCCGACCGGCGACATCAAGCACGCCTACAACAACCCGGGTTCGGTGAGCGTCAGCACGACAGCGACGTACGGCGGGCAGTTCCGTATCGGCGGACAAGGTGAGTGGGTCGACGTACCTGGCACGCTGCCGATCGCCGGACCCGCGCAGCAGCTGCAGATCGTGACCGCGACCAACCGTCTCGTCAACGAGTGAGGTCCACGGTCTCGATACGGGCCTCCGCAAGCTCCGGCCCTACTCGACCGGCGGGAGAGTCCGCCGCAGACGGCCAACCCATTGACCGTTACCGGTGAGTCAACAAGACTGTCCGCACCGTGACGCTCTGCACACGGCGTACCAGGAGGTCCCATGCGAGTCGTACCCGAGTCCGCTGCGATCACTGGTGCCCTGGACCGTGTCCATGCGCGCGGCGTGCTGCAGCACGCCGGCCTGATCGGAGAGAGTCTGACGCCGCTCGCCTCGGACTCCCGTGAGGTCGCCGAGCTGCTCGTCGATCCGGCGTACGACGACACGATGTCCGCCCTCGCGGCCAAGCTCGGGCAGGACGAGACTCGCGTCCGCGAAGAGGCCGCCCAGTACCTCCGCGAGATGTCCGCGACGCACAGCGACCGGGCCAGCGAGAGCTTCCGCAAGTTCGGCCAGTGGATGATGCGTGCGCACGACGTCTTCGTGGACGACGACTCGATCAGCCGGCTGCGCTCGTTGGACCGCCAGTCGTCGCTGCTGTTCTTGTTCTCCCACCGCTCCTACCTCGACGGCGCGATGGTGCCCGAGGTCCTGGCATCGCGCGGCATCTCACCGGCGTTCACGTTCGCGGGCGCCAACCTCAACTTCTTCCCGATGGGCTCGGTGGTCAGCCGCTCCGGGGGCATCTTCATCCGCCGCGACACGCATGACCTGCCGGTCTACCGCGGCGCGCTGCGGGCGTACATCGGTCAGCTCGTCCGCAACCGCGCCAACCTGGCCTGGTCGATCGAGGGCGGCCGCACCCGGACCGGCAAGCTGCGACCACCGGTCTTCGGGATCATGCGCTACGTCGTGGACGCCGTGGACGCCCTCGACCAGGCCAGCGACGGGACCGGCGCGGAGGCGCACGGTGACGCGCTCGTCGTACCCGTCTCGATCGTCTACGACCAGCTGCACGAGGTCGCCCGGATGACGACCGAGGCCCGCGGCGGCAATAAGCGTCCCGAGGACCTGCGCTGGCTCGTCCAGTTCGCCCGCGATCAGCGGCAGCGACTCGGCCGCGCCTACCTCGACTTCGGTGAGCCGTTCTCGCTGCGCGACCGGCTGGGTGAGCTGAGCGCCGGCGAGGCGCCCCACCTGGTCGAACGCATCGCCCTCGACACCTGCCACCGCATCAACCGCGCGACGCCGGTGACCGCGACCGCCATCGTCAGTCTGGCCATGCTCGGCGTCGATCGGGCGCTCAGCCTGGGCGAGGTCATGGAGACCATCGAGCCGCTCGTCGGATACCTCGACAGCCGTGAGTGGCCGGTCGCCGGGGCGGCCAATCTCACCGATCGGTCGACCGTACGTCGGGCGCTCCAGGAGCTCGTCGCCTCCGACGTGCTCACGTGTTACGAGGGCGGCACCGAGACGGTGTGGCGCATCGGCCGGGACACCCACCTGATCGCCGCGTTCTATCGCAACACCGCGATCCACGTGCTGGTCGAGCGCGCCATCGGCGAACTCGCGCTGCTGGCAGCGGCCGAGAAGGGCACCGATCCCGGCCCGACCGTGCGCGAGGAAGCGCTGCGGCTGCGCGAGCTGCTGAAGTTCGACTTCTTCTTCTCCAGCCGTGGTGAGTTCGGGGACGAGCTCGAGGCCGAGCTGCGCCGCTTCGACTCCCACGCCGACGCCAAGGTCGAGGTCGATCCCGGAGACCTGCGCCAGCTGCTGCAGCGCTCGAGCCCGCACGTCGCACACCTGGTCCTGCGTCCCTTCCTGGACGCCTACCACGTCGTGGCCGACCGCCTCGTCACGTGGGAGGACCAGGGATTCGATGAAAAGAGATTCCTCGACGAGTGCTTACGAGTGGGTCGCCAGTGGGCGCTCCAGCGGCGAGTAGCGAGCGACGAGTCGATCTCGCTCGAGCTGTTCCGCACCGCGCTGCGGCTCGCGGCGCACCGCGACCTGCTCGAGTCCGACTCACCTCATCTGACCAAGCGGCGCGAGGACTTCCTCGTCGAGATCCGCGAAGCCGCACGACGTGCAGGAGTCGTTGCCGAGATGGCCCGGACCCACCGATGAGCACACCCGAAGACGTCGTCGAGGCGGTTCTGGCCGGCCCCAAGGGTGCCGATATCGGTGCCTTCTTTGACCTGGACGGCACCATCGTCGCGGGCTACACGGCGACCGCGTTCTGGAACGACCGGGTGCGCAACCGAGAGGTCGGCCTCGGCGAGATGGCGACCACGATCGTCGCGGCGATCGACGGCGCGCTCCTCGGCGGGGATCCCACCAAGATGGGCGACGTCAGCGTGGAGAGCCTGCGCGGCCACAGCGAGGACGAGCTCGTCGAGTTCGGTGAGCGGCTGTTCGTCCAGAAGACCGCGGCGACCATCAGGACGCAGTCTCGTGACCTCATCCGGGCGCACCTGCGGATGGGCCACACGGTCGTCGTCGCGTCGGCCGCGACACGCTTCCAGATCGGGCCGATCGCGCACGACCTCGGCATCACCAACATCCTGTGCACCGAGGTCGAGGTCGAGGACGGCATCTTCACCGGACAGCTCGCCGGCCCGATGCTGTGGGGCGAGCCCAAGGCCCGGGCTGTCCGAAAGTTCGCGCGTGACAATGGTATTGACCTGCCGGCGAGCTACGCCTACGCCAACGGCGACGAGGACATCGCCTTCCTCTCCTCCGTCGGCCAACCGCATGCCCTCAACCCGCAGCGCGGACTGCGTGAGGCCGCCACCCAGCAGAAGTGGACGATCCTGGAGATGCGCGAGCCGAAGCGCGCAGGTCTCCGTGCCCTGGCCAGTACGACGGCCGCCATGGCCGGCGCCGGCACCGGACTCGGCGTGGGCGCAGCCCTCGGAATCCTCCACGGGGACAAGCGATTCGGCGTCAACACCGGGCTCTCGCTCGCCGCCGATACAGCGCTGGCCGTGAGTGGCGTACGGCTGAATGTCATCGGTGAGCCCAACCTGTGGAACGCCCGGCCGGCCATCTTCATCGCCAATCACCAGAGCTCGTTGGACGTGCTCGTCGTCGGCTCACTGCTGCGTCGCGACTACACCATGGTCGGCAAGAAGGAAGCGCGTTACGACCCGCGCGCCCTCCTCGGAGGTCTGCTGATCGACCCGGTGTACATCGACCGGTCCAACCCCGAGACAGCGATCGACGCCCTCAGCCAGCTGCGCGACCGTGTCCAGTCGGGCACCTCGATCGTGGTGTTCCCCGAGGGCACCCGCGCGGCGACGCCCGAGCTCGGCCCCTTCAAGAAGGGCGCCTTCCACATGGCCATGCAGGCGGGCGTACCGATCGTCCCGATCGTGCTGCGCAACACGGGTGAGCTCATGTGGCGACGCTCCAAGCTGGTCAATCCGGGCGTGGTCGACGTGTGCGTCCTCGACCCGATCCCCACTGACGGCTGGACACCTGAGGACATCACCGACGTCACCGAGCAGGTGCGCCAGCAGTTCGTCGACACCCTCGAAGAGTGGCCTGAGGAGGCGTGATGGCAAGCAGAAACCCGCGCGTGACCGTGCTCGGAGGCGGCTCCTGGGGCACCACGATCGGCTCTCTCGCCGCGCGCAACACCGAGACGGTGCTCTGGGCGCGCAACGAGGAGACCGTCACCGACATCAACGAGCGCAGCCGCAATTCCCGCTATCTGCAGGACATTCCGGTCACCAAGACATTGCGTGCAACCACCGACCTGGAGGAAGCGGTGGCCGAGGCGGACGTGCTCGTGCTCGGAGTGCCCTCGCAGCACAGCCGCGGTGTCCTCGAGCAGGTGACCAAGCACGTACGTCCCTGGGTTCCGGTCGTCAGTCTGGTCAAGGGTCTCGAGCAGGGATCCAGCAAACGGATGACCGCCATCGTCGAGGAGGTCATGCCGGGCCATCCGGCCGGCGTACTCGCAGGACCCAACATCGCGCGCGAGGTCCTGCAGGGATACGCGGCCGCCGCGACGATTGCGATGCCCGAGCACCGGCAGGCCGAGATGCTCCAGGAACTGTTCCGTACCAACCTCTTTCGCGTCTACACGACCACGGACGTCACGGGCGTCGAGTACGCCGGGTCGCTCAAGAACGTCTACGCCATCGCGGTCGGAGTCGGTGACGGACTGGAGGCCGGCGACAACACCCGCGCCATGGTCATCACCCGCGCGCTGCGCGAGATGACCCGCCTCGGGGTGAGCCTCGGTGGCGACGCGATGACGTTCAACGGACTGGCCGGGATGGGCGACCTGATCGCCACCTGCACGAGCCCGTTCAGTCGCAACCGGACGGTGGGCGTCGGTCTGGCACAAGGCAAGTCGCTCGATCAGATCGCGGCCGAGATGAACCAGGTCGCCGAAGGCGTCAAGACCGTCGCGACCGTCATGAAGCTCGCCGCCGAGCAGGGCATCGACCTGCCGATCGCCCGCGAGATGGACGCGGTCCTCAACCACGGCCAGCCCGTCAAGGAGACCTATCGGGGACTGCTCCGCCAGGCTCCTGGTCACGAGGTTCACGGAGACGAATGGTGAGCACCCCTTTCTCCAACAACGAAGAAGCCTGGGCCGGCGCGTCCGCGTGGGGCGCCGCCGACCGGATGAACGAGATCGAGGCGCTCATGTGGCGCGCCGAACGTCACCCGCGGCTGTCCTCGACGATCACCTCGGTGCTGCTGTACGACGTCGTCCCCGACTGGGACCGCTTCTACGCCGCGCATGAGTGGGCGGCGCAGCTGCTGCCGCGCTGTCGCCAACGAGTGCTCGAACCCGCCGTACCCGTGGGCACGCCCGCCTGGGTGATCGACGACGACTTCGACCTCAGCAACCACGTCCGGCGCGAACACCTCGCCGGCCCGGGCTCCATGAGCCAGCTGCTCGACCTGGCCGCGTCCATCGCCATCGAGCCGTTCGACCGGACCAAACCCTTGTGGCAGGGCACGCTCGTCGAGGGTTTCGACGGCGGCCGGGCGGCCTACATCCTCAAGCTGCACCACTCGTTGACCGACGGCATCGGCGGCATCCAGCTGATGTCTCTCGTGCAGAGCCGCACCCGCGAGCACACCGAGGACAAGCCCGCCGGTGAGCCGCCCCACGAGGCCAGTGCGGACGCCAACCGCCTCGCCGCGGCCGAGGTCAGCGAGCAGGCCCGTCGACTGCCCGGTCTCATGCGCCGATCCGTCGGCCTCGGCGTACGCGCCGCCCTCCGCCCACAGGGCGCGCTCGCCGACGCCACCCGCTTCGGTGCTTCACTGCGTCGTACGCTCTCGCCGCCGCCCGCAGCGCCCTCGCCTCTGCTGCGCGACCGCGAAGGCACGTCTTGGAAGTTCGGCGTCCTGGAGTGCGAGGTTGCTGCCCTCCGCGCGGCCGGCAAGGCGGCCCGCGGCTCGATGAACGACGCCTACATCGCGGCGCTCCTCGGTGGGCTACGGCGCTATCACGAGCACCACGGTCAACCGATCGACGGTCTGCCGATGGTGATGCCGGTCAGCCTGCGCAAGGCGGATGACCCGATGGGTGGCAACAAGTTCGCCGGCGCCTACTTCGCTGCACCGATCGGGATCGCCGACCCGGCCGAGCGCATCGCCACGATCCGCGGCCTCGTGCTGTCGCTGCGGATCGAGCCCGCTCTCGACACGCTGTCGCTGGCCGCGCCGGTGCTCAACCGCGCCCCGTCAGCGCTCGGCGGTCTGCTGTTCGAACGCATCGGCAGCGCGGCAGACCTCTCGGCGTCCAACATCCCCGGAGTGCCCTATCCGACCTACATGGCGGGCGCCAAGGTCGAGCGGTTCTTCCCGTTCGGACCGCTCCCCGGGGTCGCGATCATGGCGGCGATGGTGTCGCACAACGGCACCTGCTGCATCGGCCTCAACCTCGACGGCGACGCGGTCAAGGACCCGGACATCCTGGTCGACTGCCTCCGACAAGGACTCGACGAAGTCCTTGCCCTCGCTGGTTGAGCCGGGCGAGCGCCCTGGCGCGAGTCCGAGTCGAAACCCGGTGACCGGCGGGGAGACTCGGTCGCGCGCGTCATGATGGACGGGTGACTGACGAACGACTCGCCTGGCTGTCCGCAACCGAGATGTCGCAGGGGTACGCCGCTCGCGACTTCTCCCCGACCGAGGTGCACGACGCGGTCCAGTCGGTCATCGCTCGTCGCGAACCCACCCTCAACGCCTTCTGGCAGCACGACGCCGTGGCCTCGAAGGCGGCCGCAGGCGAGTCCGCGCAGCGCTGGGCGGACGGTGCCGCCCGCGGGCCGCTCGACGGAGTGCCGGTCACGCTGAAGGAGAACATCGCGCGCCGCGGCGTCCCCATGCCCGCCGGCAATGCCGGTGTAACGCCGGTCGAGCCCACCCAGAACGCGCCCATCACCGACCGCCTCGAAGAGGCAGGCGCCATCATCCTGGGCTCCACCGTGATGCCCGACTGGGGCATGCTCTCCTCCGGTGTCTCCAGCCGGCACGGCATCACCCGCAGCCCGCTCAACCCGGCCTGGACGACCGGCGGTTCGAGCTCGGGGGCCGGCGCTGCCGCGGCCGGTGGCTACGGCCCACTGCACGTGGGCACCGACATCGGCGGCTCGATCCGCTTGCCTGGCACCTGGCTCGGCCTCGCCACCCTCAAGCCGAGCGACGGTCGCGTACCCCTCGACAACCCCTACCTCGGGCGTGCAGCGGGCCCTCTCACCCGCACGATCGACGATGCAGCCGCCCTCATGCGCGTCATCTCGCAGCCCGACCCGCGCGACTGGGCCAGCCTTCCGCCCCTCGAATCAGACTGGCAGACAACAGGTTTCGACCCGTGCCGCGCGCGTGTGGCCGTCCTCGCCGACGCCGGCTGCGGCATCCCGACCGACACCCAGGTGCGGCAAGCCATCGACAACGCCGCCGACGCGTTCAGGGAGGCCGGTGCGACCGTCGTACGGCTCGATCCGTGGATGACGCCCGAGCTGCTGGCCGACCTAGACCTGTTCTGGCGAGCGCGGTCGTACGTCGACTTCGCGGCTCTCGACGAGAGCGCGAGGTCCCGAGTCCTCCCGTTCATCCAACGCTGGGTCACCTCCGCGAAGGACACGCCGGGCACCCGACTGATGGAGTGCTACGGCTCGATCAACCGCATCCGCGAGCGCACGGTCGCCGCGACGCAGCCGTTCGACGTCGTGCTCTCGCCGGTCGCGCCGATGGCGGCGTTCCCCGCAGAGTGGCCGATGCCATGGGGCGAGACCGACGAGGGCATGGCCCACATCGGGTTCACCGCGCCCTACAACATGTCGGGTCAGCCGGCCGCGACCGTCAACGCCGGCTTCACCGACGACGGGCGACCCATCGGCCTACAGCTGAGCGGGCGCCGGTTCGACGACGTCGGCGCCCTGGCCGCCGCCAGCTGGTACGAGCAGCACCGCCCCGCAGGTGCAACGGTCGACTGGCGTTCGTACGACAGCTGATTCGGCTGCGTACGCGCGCCGTCAGCTCACGGGGTAGGTCGCTGTGAGGTACTCCTCCAAGAACTCCGGGATGATCGTGGGCACCAGGATGGTCAGGTCGTCCGGGTCTTCACCGACCAGGCGGCCGTAGGTGCTCAGCTCGACATCGGTGCCGACGACGCGATAGCTGCGGTCGTCGACCAGCGGCTCGCCGCCAACCGTGATGACCTCGCCATCGACCGCTGCGCCGGCCAGGTGCAGCCGCCCGAACGGTCGCCCACGGAAGATGCGGGTCACGGTGCTGATGTAGTCCTTGGAGACGGCCTTCGTCAGCATCGCGCGCACCTGCGCCCCGGTCAGGGTGGCGGTCGTCGGGTTGCCTGGTGACGACGTGGCCGCCCAGACCTGACCGCGGGTGACCGTGCCGTCGTCCAACGGTCCCTCGCACTGCGCGGCGAGGACGGCAGCGAAGTCACCTGGCGTGTGTGCGAGCAGCGCCTCGGCGACGAGCGCGGCGACCTCGGAGTGTCCGGTCTCGGAGAATCCGTAGCCCCTGGGCAGCTGAGCCACCGGCTCGACGAGCCAGGCGTCCAGGTCGCGCTCGCACCTGTCGACGGTCGTCAGCACGGCAGGGTCGACGGGCGTCTCTTCCGGCACCGCATCCGCGTTCATCGAACGGATACTGACCTGGCCGTTGGCGATGTCGAGGACGACGCGGCCCAGATGCTCGCCGAACTGCCCGGCCTGGGCGATCGGCACGCCATGCTCACGGTCACCGTCGGGCAAGAGCGTGTGCGAGTGTCCGCCCACGATGACGTCCACAGCACCGACGAGCTCGGCCGCCACCTCACGATCCTCATCGATCCCGCAATGGCTGAGCAGGATCACGACGTCGGCCCCATCAGCACGCAGCTGTTGCGCCTCGGCGAGAACCGCCTCGGCCGTACCGAGACGCACGAGCCCGAAGGCGGCGTACGACGGAATCCAGGCGGTCGCCCCGATGACTCCGATCGACAGCTCCCCTGCCTTGAGCATGGCCGACGGCGATGCGCCGACCGGAACCTCACCATCGAGGCTGACATTGCACACCAGGGGCGAGCTGCCCAGCCCGTCGGCGTATCGCGGCAGCAAGCCGGGGCCGTAACGCAGCATGCCGCCGTTGCCGACGACAGCCGCGTCGACCGCGCACGCCTGCAGCACTCGCCACCCGGCCGCGCCGTACGACAACGCCGACACCCGGACGCTCGCTTCTTCGACGTCCCCGCCGTCGAGGAGCAGCACCGGATGATCGGCCTGCTTCCGTATCCCGTTCGCCTGCGTGCTCAGCCGCGCCAATGCGTCGTAGCGGCCGTGGATGTCGTTCCAATGAAGTAGCTCGAGCGTGCTCACGCAGGTGTCCCCTCTGACCCCGATGTCGATGGTGCGACCGTACTCGGACGCGAAGGGTCAGACGGGCAATCTCAGCAATACCGTTGCAGCACAAGGGTATTCACCGAGAGACGACTCAGGGGTAGGTCGCCCGCAGGTAGGCCTCGAGGAACTCCGGCACGATCGTCGGCGTGTGGATGACCAGGTCGTCCGGAATTTGCCCCACGAGACGGCCCCAGCGCCCGAGCTCGACGTCGGTCGAGACGACGCGGTAGATGCGCTGGTCGTCCAACGGCTCGTCCCTCACCATGACCGTCTCGCCCGCGACCTCCGCACTGGCCAGGTGGAGCTGGCCGTACGGCCGCCCACGGAACACGTCCGACCGGGTCATCGCGTACTCCTGGGACCGGCCCTTGAGGAGCACGGACCGCAGATGCGAGCCCAGCATGGTCGCCGTCGTCGGGTTGGCCGGCGACGAGGTCGCCGCCCACACGTCTCCGCGCGTCACTCGCCCGGACGGCAGCCCGGCGGTGCAGCGCGCGGCGAGCACCATGGACAGGTCGCCGGGGATGTACTCGAGCAGCGCGTGTGCGACCAGCTGAGCGACCTCGGAGTGGCCGGTCTCGGAGTGCCCGAACGCCCTCGGCAGGGTCGCGACCGGCTCCGCCAACCAGGCCTCGAGGTCGCGCTCACACTCCTGTACGACCGCGAGCACCTCCGGGTCCTGCGGTGCTTCCTCCGACACCCGCTCCACCGCGATCGACGGCACCGAGACGCGACCTGCGTCATCGACGTCGAGCCGAATCCGGCCGAGGTGCTCGGCGTACTGACCGGCCTGCGCGACGGGCACCCCGTGGTCGCGGTCGCCCTCCGGGAGCACGAGATGCGTCCGGCCGCCGACGATGACGTCGACCACGCCGGTCAGTCGTGACGCCGCTTCGCGATCCTTCTCGACGCCGCAGTGGCTGAGGAGTACGACGACATCCGCACCTCGCGAGCGCAGGCCCTCGGCCTCCTCGCGGACCACGCCCTCGGTGGCGTGTCGCTCGAGCCCGAAGTCGCCGTACGCCGGCAGCCACCCGGTCACCCCGATCACGCCGACCTTCAACTCGCCGGCCTGCAGCATCCGCGAGCGCGCCGCACCCTGCGGGACGTCGCCGTGCATGGTGACGTTGGCGAGCAGGAGCGGACTGCCGAGCGACTCGGCGTAGCGCGGCAGCAGCATCGGGCCGTAGCGCAGCAGTCCGCCGTTGCCGGTGACAGCGACATCGACGCCGCAGGCGCGCAGCACCCGCCAGCCGGAGACGCCGTACGACAGGGCCGAGACCCGGACCGTCGCCTCTTCGATGTCCCCGCAGTCAAGCAGCAGGGTCGCGTGATCTGCGCGCGAGCGCAGCGTCTTGGCGTAGGCGCTGAGCCGCGCCAACGAGTCGTAGCGGCCGTGGACGTCGTTCCAGTGCAGCAGCTCGAGCGTGGGCAATGGACCCCCTCCATATGGTTCCCGCGGAGCACGCTACCTGCCGCGCCTGGCTGACAGTGGACTCCGAATCGTGAACCCTGGTTTGCCTCCGCTACTCGCAAGTAGGAGAATGTATTACTAGCGAGTAACTTAGGGATTTGGAAGGGGCCACAGCATGGGTCACTACAAGAGCAACGTCCGCGACCTCGAGTTCAACCTGTTCGAGGTCTTCGGCCGCGGGGCCGTCCTGGGCCAGGGCCCGTACGAGGACGTCGACGCCGACACAGCGCGCGAGATGCTGAAGCAGGTCGCGGTGCTGGCGGAGAACGACCTCGCCGCCTCGTTCGACGACGCCGACCGCAACCCGCCGGTCTTCGACCCTGAGACGCACTCGGTGAAGATCCCCGAGAGCTTCAAGAAGAGCTACGCCGCGTACCGCGAGTCCGGATTCTGGAACGTCGACGTCCCGGCCGAGCTCGACGGCACCGTCGTACCGCCCTCGCTGAAGTGGGCCATGAACGAGATGGTCCTGGGCGCGAACCCGGCCATCGCGATGTACGCCGCGTCGTACTCCTTCGCCAAGCTCCTCTACGTCCTCGGCACCGACGAGCAGAAGAAGCTCGCCCGATGGATCATCGAGAAGGACTGGCACTGCACGATGGTCCTGACCGAGCCGGATGCCGGCTCGGACGTCGGCGCCGGCCGCACCAAGGCCAGCCAGAACGACGACGGCACCTGGAACGTGCAGGGCGTCAAGCGCTTCATCACCTCGGCCGAGTCCGACATGGTCGACAACGTCGTCCACTTCGTGCTGGCTCGCCCCGACGGCGCAGTCGCCGGCACCAAGGGCCTGTCGCTGTTCGTGATCCCGAAGTTCCACGTCGACCTCGAGACCGGTGAGCTGGGCGAGCGCAACGGTGCCTACGTCACCAACGTCGAGCACAAGATGGGCCTGAAGGTCTCCACCACCTGTGAGGTCACCTTCGGCGAGAAGGAGCCGGCTACCGGCACGCTGTTCGGCGGCGAGCACAACGGCATCGCCCAGATGTTCCGCGTCATCGAGCACGCGCGAATGCTGGTTGGTACCAAGGCAATTGCCACGCTCTCGACCGGCTACCTCAACGCGCTCGACTACGCCAAGCAGCGCGTGCAGGGCGCCGACATGACCACGCCGGCCAAGGACGCACCGCGTGTCACGATCACCCACCACCCAGACGTACGTCGTTCGCTGATGACCCAGAAGGCGTACGCCGAGGGTCTGCGCGCGCTCGTCATCTTCACCGCGACGCAGCAGGACACGGTCGACACGGAGCAGCTCAAGACCGGTGTCGAGGACATCGCGAACGACTCGCCCGCCGCGCTGGCGAACCGGGTCAACGACCTGCTCCTCCCGATCGTCAAGGGTGTCGGCTCCGAGCGCGCCTGGGTGCTGCTCGGCACCGAGTCGCTGCAGACGTTCGGTGGCTCCGGCTTCCTGCAGGAGTACCCGATCGAGCAGTACGTGCGCGACGCCAAGATCGACACGCTGTACGAGGGCACGACCGCGATCCAGTCCCTGGACTTCTTCTTCCGCAAGATCATCAAGGACCAGGGCCAGGCCATCGGCTGGCTCGCCCAGCAGATCGCCGAGACGGTCAAGAACGGCGGCACCGACGACACGCTGGCCGGCGAGCGCGAGCTGCTCGGCCAGGCCGTCGACAACTTCCAGGGCATCCTGGAGGTCATGGGTGGGCACGCCATGGGCGCGCTGGAGGACCCGAAGGAGGCCTACAAGGTCGGCCTCAACTCGGTCCGCCTGCTGCTCGGTGCGGGTGACGTCGTCATCGGCTGGCTGCTGCTGCGCCAGGCCGAGGTCGCGCAGGCTCGCCTCGACGCGGGCGACGCCGGCAAGGACGAGGCGTTCTACACCGGCAAGGTCGCCGCGGCGAAGTTCTTCGCCCAGACCGTGCTGCCGCGCCTCGCGTCCGACCGCGCCATCGCCGAGAGCGTCAACCTCGAGCTGATGGAGCTGGACGAGTCCGCGTTCTGAACTCCTGACGTACGCCCTGGCTAGGGTCCTGGGGAGCGCGCGGCCGAACGCGCGCGTCCCAGGACCATGTGCGCAGACAGGACTCCGATGACGCTCAGCCGTCGGCAGCTCGGCATCGCCGCGGCCGCTGTCGGAGCCAGCCTGGTCACGGGCTGCTCGAAGTCACCGGAGGACAAGGTCGCCGATGGCAAGAAGTGGCTCCGCCGGCTGAAGGGCGTGGCCGCTCTCACCACTGCTCCGTATGAGGAGGACTCGAAGGACGAGCGGATCGTGCTGACGATGTCCCGGGGGCTCTCCGACAAGGACGTGCGCGCGCTCACGCGTGAGATCGGCAAGGGCTACGACCGTCGGTTCGCCGACACCGAGCACGAGTCGTCCCCGGTCGAGCTCGACATCAACGGCTTTCGCGGTCGGTTCCATCCGGCGACGACGATGCAGACGACCGAGGACGTCGAGCGGGCGCTGTGGCTGCGCCGCGACGGACGAGCGACCTCCGCGGAGTACGGCGACTACCCCGACGTGGTGGTCAAGGCGCCGGATGCGGTCGTCGCGGCAGTCGCGCTCGGCTTCGACACGGCCACTCAAGGCGGTGGACGAGAGCGGTACGCGGTGGAATCACCGTCGCGTGCGACTCGCATCGAGTGGACGCACAGCCCGTCGCTCGGCTTCCGGCTCGATCGGCCTGCCGTGCAGCACCTGGCCGACCTGCAGAAGCGCTACCCGCACACGACTGGCTGGTACGAGGGGCCCGAGCTCAAGGCCGCAATTCACTTCAGCCCCAAGGACATTGGCCTCGACACCTTGCGCGCCTCGCTACCTCGCCTGGTGAACGGCGCCCTGCTGAGCGGGCCGGAGATCGGCTGGGGACCGGCGCGCGCACCGTACAGCCTGTTCTCACGAGCGTTCACCGGCCGAGCGCGCACATTGCTCGACGCACTCGTCACGGTGCCTGGCGTCACCGAGCTGCGCGCGGAAGACAACTCGAACAAGGTGGAGATCGACAGGATCACGGTACGTGACCGGGCCGGCTACCTCGGCGCGGTGGCTGCGGTGCGCAAGCACTGGGGTGATGACTACATGTTGATCGACCTGGTTCGCCGCCCGCCCAAATATGTCGGGCAGCAAGGGGAGGCCGTGTTCAGCACTCACGCGCGGGCCAAGCCTGAGGGCGAGAAGGTGTTCACCGCTGCTGCCGACGCACCGCACGTGACGCAGGTCCAGCTCGCGGAGGTCCGTGGCTCGTTGTCGGTGGAGGCGGCGATCCCGGACGCCGAGCTGACAGCAGTGCTGCGCGCTTTCGCCGCACTGCCGCCGACCTACGAAGACATCGTGCTCCACGAGAGCCTCGAACCCGACGGCGGAAGGCTGCGCCGGATAGGACGACTGTCGAAGCGGAAGTTCGTCGCCGAAGCCGACCCCTCGGGCCGCGCAGACGCCGCACTCATCGCCCGGGTCGAACGGGCGTGGGTGCAGGCGAGCCGTTAACGCTTCGCCGGCTCAACCAGCGAGTTGGACGCCGACGCCTTGGACGCGATCGGCACGATGATCGGTGAGCCGGAGCTCGGGTCCGGCAGCACCACTGCGGCCAGTCCGAAGACTCGATGGAGCAGCTCGACAGTCAGCACGTCCTCAGGCGGGCCTTGCGCGACGATGCGGCCGTCCTGCATGACCACGATCAGGTCGCTGTAGCGAGCGGCCAGGTTGAGGTCGTGCAGCACCATCGCCACCGTCCGGCCGCGCTCCTGGTTGAGGCGGGTCACCAGGTTGAGGACGTCCACCTGGTGCGCCAGGTCGAGGTAGGTCGTGGGCTCGTCGAGCAGCGCGAGATCGGTGTGCTGCGCGAGCGTCATCGCGATCCAGGCCCGCTGCCGCTGCCCACCTGAGAGGGACTCGAGCGGACGGTCCTTGAGGTCACGCACCGAGGTCCAGTCCAGGGCCTCATCGACCGTCGCCTCATCGTCCGGGGACCACTGCCGGAACCACTTCTGGTGCGGGTGTCGACCACGCGCGACCAGGTCGCGCACCAGGAGCCCCTCGGGCGCGACCGGAGTCTGCGGCAGCAGCGAGAGCCGGCGGGCCACCTCGCGGGTCGGCTGGTCACCGATCGGCTCGTCGTCGAGAAGGACCTGCCCGCTCGTCGTCGGGAGCAGACGGGCGAGCGCTCGCAGCAGGGTCGACTTGCCGCAGCCGTTGGGCCCGATGATCGAGGTGACCTTGCCGTCCGGGATCTGCAGGGTGAGGTCATGGACCACGGCGCGGTCGTCGTACGCCACGGTGATGGACTCGGCGCGGAGCCGGGACGTCGTCGTCATGCCGACACCTTTCGGTTGTAGCGCAGCAGCAGAAGGATGAAGTACGGCGCCCCGATCAACGAGGTCACGATCCCGGCCGCGAGCGGCTTGGGCAGCAGTGCTCGGGACACGACGTCGGCCAGCACGACCAGCGTGGCGCCGACCAGGAGCGAACCGATCAGCGGCGGTCGCGCCGTCCGAGTCAGCCGCCGGGCCATCTGCGGAGCGACGAACGCCACGAAGCCCAACGGACCGACCGCGGACACCGCCACCGCAGCCAGGCAGACGGCGGACAGCAGGATCACCACCTGAGCCGGCTGCAGTCGTACGCCCAGGCCGGCGGCGCTGTCATCGCCGAGCTGCAGAGCATGAAGGGTCGGACCGAGGATCAGCACGATCGGGACGAAGACGACGAGCGCGAGCAAGATCGGCACCGCCTCGATCCAGCCGCGGTTGTTGAGCGATCCGGTGAGCCAGATCTGCGCGGTGGCGGCCGACTGCAGCCGCGCGGTCACCAGCAGCCAGGACGTCACCGCGGTGAGCGCGGAGCCGACGCCGATCCCGATCAGCACCAGCCGTTGGCCATCGATGCCGTTGCGCCAGGACAGGATGTAGAGCGTCAGGGCAGTGACCATGGCGCCCGCGAATGCGCAGATCGGCAGGCCCGCCCGGTCGAACCATCCGGTGGCCAGCGCGCCCTCAGAGCTGCCGCGTACGACGATGAACGCGACCGCTCCGGCGGCCGCTCCCCCGTTGATGCCGATGATGTCCGGACTGGCCAACGGGTTGCGGGCGAACGTCTGGACCAAGGCACCGGACAGTCCGAGTGCGGCGCCGGAGAGCACAGCGACCGTGGTCTGCGGCAGGCGCAGGTCGTAGACGACGAAGTCGCTCTCAGCCGTCCCGTGACCGGTCAACGACGCGAGGACGTCCAGCGGCGGGACGATCACATCGCCCATGGACAGGTCAGCAGCAACGGCCACGATCAGGACGATGACGGCGACGCTGGCGACCACAGCCGCTCGAGGATGCAGCCGCCAGGACGTGGCGCCCACGCGAGCTGCCGGGAGCGTACGGGCACGCGTCACCAGGTCTGTCACAACGCCACCGCCTTGCGCCGACGTACGAGGACGACGAAGGCCGGTCCACCGATCAGTGCCATCACGATGCCGACCTGGAGCTCTCGGCCGCCGGCCACGACGCGACCCACGATGTCGGCAGCCGTCAGGATCAACGCACCGATGAGGCCGGCGTACGGGACGAGCCATCGGTAGTCGAGACCGGCGACGTACCGCGCGACGTGTGGCACGACCAGACCGACGAACACGATCGGTCCGCAGGCCGCGACGGCCGCTCCGCTCAGCAGCATGATCGCGCTGATGCCCATCGCCTTCTGCCGGGCGGGGCTCATCCCCAACGACACCGCGACGTCGTCACCGAGCTGGAGCAGGTTGATGCCGGGAGCGGACGCGGCGGCGAGCACCAGCCCGACGACGATGAACGGCAGCACCTGCCACAAGACGTCCAGCCCGCGCCCGGCCGCCGACCCGACGGCCCAGAAGCGGTAGTCGTCCAGCGTCGACACGTCCGAGGTCACGATCGCACTCGTCAACGCAGCGGCCAGCGCGCTGACCGCAGAACCCGCGAGCACCAGCGTCGTCGGGTTCGGCCCGCCGCGCGTCGAGCCGATCGCGAAGACCAACCACGCCGCGAGGCCGGCACCGGCCATGGCGAACCAGGTGTACGCGAGGGCGCTGCTGATGCCGAAGCTGAAGATGCCGATCACGACGGCCAGCGATGCCCCGGCCTCGACACCCAGCAGGCCGGGGTCGGCGAGCGGGTTGCGGGTGTGACCTTGCATGAGCGCGCCGGCCACCCCGAGTGCCGCTCCGACGACGATCAGCAGCAGCGTCCGCGGCAGTCGCAGACCGTGAATGATCGCGGCCGCCTCCGAGCCGTCGGAGTCGACGAGGACGGAGACCACCCGCCCGGGAGCGAGCAGCTTGTTGCCGATCATCAGGCTGAGGAGGGCGACGATGACGACGGCGAGCGCCAGCCACGCAAGGCCGGTCAGCGAACCCTGACGCTGACGCCGGCCGTGCTCAGGGGTCGCCGGAGAAGCCTCGACGGTGCTGGCGGACATCAGTGGTGAATACCTCGACCGGTGGGACGTGCACGGAACAGAGCCCGTACGATTTTAGGGCAGCCTAACCTTAGGCCAGCTGCTCGCTCGTCCGTAGGAGACCCATGGAAACCACCCGTCGCACGTTCCTGCTCAGCGCCTCCGCGCTCTCCGTCGGCGGGCTGCTGTCCGCTTGTCGGGCGACGGACGAAGGCACGTCAGGCCCGTCCTCCCAGGCGGCCGCCACCGCCACGGAGGCCAAGGCGTTCCCCGTCACGATCAAGCACAAGTTCGGCTCGACCACGCTCACGAAGGCGCCGACGCGCGTCGTCTGCGTCGGGCTCGTCGAGCAGGACATGCTGCTCGCCCTGGGCATCGTGCCGGTGGCCGTCACCGAGTGGCTCAAGGCCGCCCCGCACGAGATCTACCCGTGGGTGCAGTCGAAGCTCGGCTCGGCAACTCCGCCGGTCGTCCTGCCCTCCGCTGACGGCATCGCCGTCGAGAAGATCGCCGCGCTCAAGCCGGATCTGATCATCGGGCAGTACGCCGGTGTCACCGCTGCGGAGTACGACAAGCTCAGCAAGATCGCACCGACCGTCGCGCAGCCCAAGGAGTACGTCGACTACGGCGTCCCGTGGGACGTCAACGCGCGCAACGTCGGACTGGCCGTCGGGCAGCCGGCTCGCGCGGAGCAGCTGATCCGCGCCGTCCGGACGAGGTTCGCCTCCGAGCGCGCGTCTCACCCGCAGTTCGCGGGCAAGTCGGCCGCGGTCGTGACGGCGTACGACGGCATCTACATCTACGGACCGCAGGACCCGCGCTCTCAGGTCTTGAAGGAGCTGGGCTTCTCGTTCCCGGAGAAGTTCAAGACGATCGGCGGCAGCAAGGAGTTCGGCGGCACCATCAGCACCGAGCGGACCCGCGAGCTCGAGCTCGACGCGATCGTCTGGCTGGACGATGCGGCCAAGGTGGACAAGACCACCGGCGGCCTCTGGAAGCAGACCCGCACCCAGCGCGAGGGACGCGCGATCTACGTCCCGTACGAGGAGAAGCAGGGGACGCCCGCGGCGACGTACGCCTCCGCCCTCACCATCGTGACGCCGCTGAGCCTGCCGTACCTCCTGGACACCTATGTGCCACAGCTGGCCGCCGCCGTCGACGGCAAGACCAGCACGCCGGTCCCGGCGCCGAGGGGTTGATCCATTCCGGCCACCTGTTGTTCACCGTCCGTTAACGTCGAGGGCTCCGACCGCGGCCGGACCGGCTGCGCGCGACCGGAGGAGCCAACGATGTCTCTGTCCCGCCGTACCTTCCTCGTCACCACCGGAGCGACAGGCCTGTCCCTCGCGCTGACCGGACGAGCCGAAGCGCTGCACTCCGTCCAGGCCGGGCCGTCGACGGGCTACGGCCCGCTGGTGCCCGACCCGGCCGGAGTCCTCGACCTCCCCAAGGGCTTCCGCTACCAGGTCCTGTCGCGCGAAGGCGACCGGCTGCTGTCTGGTCAGGGCGTCGTACCCGGCAGCCACGACGGCATGGGCAGCTTCGACGCCCGGCGGGGAGCCAAGCACAGTCGTACGCACCTGGTCCGCAACCACGAGAACTATCCCGACGCGGTCCACACCGTCCCGACGGACGGGCTGCGGACGACGTACGACCCGGGCGCCGGCGGCGGGACGACCAACCTCGTCCTCGACGCGTCCTTGCGCCCGCGCGAGGAGTACGTCAGCCTCGGCGGCACCGCGATCAACTGCTCGGGCGGCCACACGCCGTGGCACACCTGGTTGACCTGCGAGGAGACCGAGGGCCGGGCCGGCACCAACGGTTACACCAAGGACCACGGCTGGATCTTCGAGGTCGACCCGTTCGACAACCGCCGCAACGCCGACCCGGTGCCGCTCAAGGACATGGGCCGGTTCATGCACGAGGCGGTTGCGGTCGACCCGCGCAAGGGCGTGGTCTACGAGACGGAGGATGCCTTCTCGGGGGCGCCGCTCGGCTCGTTCTACCGGTTCCTGCCCGAGCGGCCGTGCGGCGGTCACGGCAGCCTCCGGGCCGGCGGCACGTTGCAGGCGATGCACGCGCCGGGGTTGTCGGACATGTCCCTGGTGCGCGAGCCCGGGACGACGTTCAAGGGTGTCGAGTGGTTCGACGTGCCGGACCCGACCGCGGCGACGACGCCAGTGCGCGCGCAGGACTATGCGAAGCCGATCGTGCGCGGCCAGAAGCTCGAGGGCTGCTGGTGGGGCGACGTCGACGGCTGCGTCTACTTCGTCTCCTCGTTCGCCCGTCCCAAGGACGGCTCTGCAGCGACACACGACGGCCAGGTCTGGAAGTACGACCCACGCCGCCGCGAGCTCACGCTCGAGATCATCTTCAACGGCACCGACGCCGACGACACGTACGAGTGCCCGGACAACATCTGTATGTCGCCCTACGGCGGTCTGATGATGTGCGAGGACTCCAGCGGCGAGAACTACCTGCTCGGGACGACGCGCGACGGTGAGCCGTTCACGTTCGCGCGCAACCGGCAGGAGCTGTCGCCGGGTGAGACGGGCGAGCTGTCCGGTGTGTCGTTCTCGGCCGATGGGAAGACGTTGTTCTTCAACGTCTACACACCTGGTACGACATTCGCCGTCACCGGCCCCTGGCGTCGCCACGGCTGACCCACTGGCCCTTGGCCAGATAACTGCGTCTCCTGAATCTGACCGGCTTGCAAGTACGTCGGATTCAGGAGACGCAGTTATCTGGCGTGGTGACGCAGGGTGTCCTTGATGTCGGCCTTCAGTACCTTGCCCACCTTCGAACGGGGCAGGTCGGACCAGATCTCGACCTGCTTCGGCGCCTTGACCGACCCGATTCGCTCCTTCACGAAGGTGATCAGGTCCCGGGTGTCGATGCCGTGATGATCAGGCAGGAGCTGCGCAACCGCGACGACGCGTTCACCCCACTTGTCGTCGGGCAGGCCGATCACGGCGCAGTCCTGGACACCGGGATGCTGCATCAGCGCCTGCTCGACCTCCGTCGAGTACACGTTGAACCCTCCGCTGATGATCATGTCCTTGGCCCGGTCGACGATGAAGAGGCAGTTGTTCTCGTCGAGGTAGCCGATGTCGCCGGTGTGGTGCCAGCCGTAGCGGCTCGCCTCGGCCGTCGCTGCGTCGTTCTTGTAGTAGCCCGCCATCACCAGCGATGACCGGATCACGATCTCGCCGCGCTCACTCGAACCGAGAATCTGCCCGTCGTCGTCCATCACCGCCACGGTCACCAGCGGTGACGGTTGTCCGGCCGACGAAAGGCGTTCAGTAGCAACGGTTCCGTCCGCGTTGAAGTGGTCCGCGGGCGCCATCGTGGAGATCATCATCGGCGCCTCGGTCTGGCCGAACAGCTGTGCCATGACCGGTCCGATGCGATCGAGCGCCTCCGCGAGCCGGGTGGCGGACATCGGCGCGGCGCCGTACCAAAAGCATTGCAACGACGAGAGATTCGCGGTCGCCAGGCCCTTCGCGCTGAGCACCATGTAGATCAAGGTCGGCGGCAGGAAGGTGTGCGTCACCCGGTGCTGTCCGACCAGCTCGAGGAACTGGTCGACATCCGGTTTTCGCATGACCACGATCTCGCCGCCCAGCGCCAGGATCGGGAAACACAGCACACCCGCTGCGTGCGTGAGCGGTGCGAGCGCCAGATAGACCGGCCGGCCGTGGAACGGATAGCTCATGAGCGTGATGGCCGACATGGTCTCCAGATTCGTACCGGTGAGCATGACCCCCTTGGGACGGCCGGTCGTACCGCCGGTCCCGACGATCATGGCGAGGTCGTCGACCGCCTCGTGGTCCAGCCGGCCCTGACCCTCGCCTGCCGCAAGGAATTGCGCCCAGGTCAGACAGCCGTCGACCGTCGCATCGAGACAGACCCACGTACGTATGCGGGGCAGGGCGTCGCGGATCTGCGCCACCAGCGGCGCGAAGGCTGCCTGGAAGATCATCAGCTCGCAGTCGAACAGTTCCAGCAGATCCTGGTTCTCGGCAGCCTCGTTGCGAGGATTGACCGGGCACCAGACCAGACCCGCACGCGAGATCCCGAAGACACTCGCGAACGCGATCGGATCGTTGGCGGACAGGATCGCGACGGACCCGCCGTCATCGACACCGACCGCCCTCAGCGCGCCGGCGACCTGACGAGAGACCTGCTGGACGTCGGCGTACGACAGGGTCTCGCCGTCCGTCGTGAGGCACGGCCGGTCCGGTCCGAGCGATGCGCCCTTGTCGAGGTAGTCGACCAGACGCATCGCTCAGTCCTGAACGGTGAGAACGGGTTCGGACACCAGGCCGAAGGTCCGCAGCACACCGAGCAGCTCTCGGTGCCCGAAAGCCTGGCACCCGGACGCGAAGCCGATTCGCTTCGGCGGCTGCTGCAGGAGGGCGTACGCCGCATAGGCCTGGAGGAGCCCGGTCTGCTTGTAGTTGCTGTTGCCGTGGATGACGCAGTGGGCCCGTCCGAGTGGGCCCGAGGCGTGCACCGAGTCCAGCGACTTGTTGATGCGTGGGTTCTCACGGGGTGGCATCTGATCCATGACCTGCCGGGCGGTCGCGGTGAGTGCGGCGTCTCGATCGGCGTCGTTCATGTCCTTCGTCGCCTCCAACGCAGCCGCCACGATCTGCGGTACGCCGTTCATGAGGGCCGCGTTGAACACGCCGCCCTGCGCCTTGACGTTGGCCACCCGCGGGTCACGCCGGAACCACACCGGGTGGGACGTACCACCCCAGGGCAGCGACAACGCGAGCTCGTGCTGCCCAGGCACGACCAGCGAGACGAGACCCTGCTCGGGATCGAAGGGGACGTACGCGTTCTGCTCCAGGTAGTGCGCGGCCGAGGTGGCGGCGTTGACGAGAATCGTGCGCGTCGAGGCAATCGTCGGGCTCCCGCCCCAGAAGACGGCGATGTCGAGCGTGTCGAGTCCGGGCTTCTCCAGCGCGATCTGCGCCGCGATCTCACCGGTCGTGTACATCTGGGCAAGACCGGGTGAGAGCAGCAAGTTCTGCTCGGCGAAGTCGGCGCCGTACTTCTCGTCGCAGGTGATTAGCCAGTCCTGCTCGCCGGTGGTGTCGGCGTAGTGGGTGCCGGCCGCAAGGCAGGCCTCGACCACGGCCGGGCCGAGCTCGGAGAACGGCCCCACGGTGTTGAGGACGACCGATGCGCCTCGGAAGAGCGCGGTCAGCGACTCGACGTCATGATCCACCGTCTGGATCTCGTAGTCGGCGGTCTCGATCCCGGCCACGTGGGCCTCCATCGAGTCCTTCAGCTTTTCCTCGCTGCGCCCGGCCGCGACGAACGGCACGTTGTACTCGCGCAGGTACTCACACACCAGTCGGCCGGTGTAGCCGGAGGCGCCGTAGACGATGACGGGCTTCTCACTCATGCCGTGTCCTCACATTCCCATTCCGCCGTCGACGGGAAGCCCGGCGCCGGTGATGAATCGAGCCTGGTCAGAGGCGAGGAAGACGACCGCGTCGGCCATGTCCTCCACCGTCCCGAGTCGTCCACCCGGGGTCAGCTCGACCACGGCGTTGACCGCATCGCCGGCCGAGGGAAACAGGCCGAGCTCGGCCACGTCGTTGGCCAGACCGGCACCCATCGCGGTCGGCACGAGACCCGGGTAGACGCAGTTCACGCGTACGCCGTAGCCGAGCTTGCCCGACTCCATCGCCGCCACTCTGGTGAGTCGGTCCACCGCTGACTTGGTCGCGGAGTAGACCGCGATGCCCGGGAAGGCGATCGTCGCCGCCACCGAGGCGATGTTGATGATGGATCCGCCGGCGCCTGCGGCACCGTCCGGTCGCATCGCACGCAGCCCGTGCTTGATGCCCAGGGTGGTGCCCAGCACGTTGACCTCGAGCATGCGCCGGATGTCCTCGGCCTTGACGTCGACCAGCAGGGAGGTGATCTCGATGCCCGCGTTGTTGACCAGGATGTCGAGACCGCCGAGCCGGTCGACGGCCACGCCGATCGCGCTCTCCCAGCTGGCGTCGTCCGAGACGTCGAGGTGCACGAACCCGTGCCCCTCGCCGAGATCCTTGGCCGTCGTCGCACCGGCCTCGTCCTGCACATCCGCGATCACCACCTGCGCCCCGGCGGCGGCCAACGCCCTTGCCATGCCTTCGCCGAGCCCTTGAGCTCCGCCGGTGACCAGGGCCTTCCGGCCCCTGAGGTCCATCGATGCCATGTCCGCTCCTTCGTCGCGCCCGGCCGCCACGTTGCGGCCCGCAAGACGTGTGAGCAGGTTCACAGGTGGCCTTGACACTTGTCAAGACCACCTGTCCAGACCAGTCGTCAAGACGGTCTCGCCGAGGAAGGAGGCAGCGCCGTACACTCGCGCCATGTCCACCACGACGGCACCGCAGGACGGTGCACCGTCGCCGGATCGCTACGACGCCCGGCGAGACGAGCTGGCCGAATCGGCCCTGCAAACCCTCGGCGAACGCGGCTATGCGCGCACGAGCCTGCGAGAGATCGCCGCCAACTCACCGTTCAGCCACGGCGTCGTGCACTACTACTTCCGCGACAAGACCGAGCTAATCGTGCACGGCGTCCAGACCTACAAGGCGCGCTGCGTCACCAGGTACGACGACGTGGTCGCGTCCGCGAGCAGTGCCGATGACCTGGCTCGCGCCTTCGGCGACAAGCTGGTCGAGACCATGACCGACGAGGCCCCGATGCACCGTCTCTGGTACGACCTGCGGACCCAGAGCATGTTCGAGGAGCGGCTGCGCCCGGCAGTGCTCGCCATCGACGCGAGCCTGGAGCAGATGATCTGGCGCGTGGTCTCCCGCTACGCCGAGCTCTCGGGTCGCTCGGTGGCCGTGAGCTCAGCGTCGGCGTACGCCATGCTGGACGGCGTCTTCGAGCGCGCCCTGCTGCGTCACCTATGCGGCGACCCCGAGGCCGGGCCTTGGCTGAAGGCGCAGGCCAGCGACGCACTGCCGATGTTGTTCGGCGACGCCTGACCCACTGGCCCCACGCCAGATAACTGCGTCTCCTGAATCTGACCGGCTTGCAAGTACGTCGGACTCGGGAGACGCAGTTATCTGGCGGTGGGACTGCCTTCGGGCGCCGGGGACGGAGCCTACGAGGTCAGGGCGACCAGGCGGCGTACGGCCAGCTCGTAACCCTGGACCCCACACCCGACGATCACGCCTGAGGCGAGATCGGACAGGTAGGAGTTGTGCCGAAACGCTTCTCGCGCATGGACATTCGAGATGTGCACCTCGACGAACGGTGCGTCCAGTGTCGCGAGCGCGTCGCGAATCGCGACGGAGGTGTGGGTGTAGGCGGCGGCGTTGATGATGATGCCGTCGACGCCCTCAGCGGCCAGTCGCTGGATCTCGTCGACGAGCGCACCCTCGTGGTTCGACTGGAACCACGTGAGCTCGCAGCCGAGCTCCTTCGCGACCGTGGCGCAGGAGTCCTCGATCGCGGCAAGGGTCGTGCTGCCGTACGTCTCGGGCTCGCGCTGGCCGAGCAGGTTGAGGTTGGGCCCGTTGAGGACGGCGAACGACGACATGCGGCCAAGTATGGCCGGGAGTGAGGCGCCGTTGCAGATGCCGCGCTCACGGGCGTACAATTTTCTGTACGCGAGGAGGTGCGGCTATGAGGACGATGAGCTACTCAGAGTCACGGGCAAAGTACGCCGAGACCCTGAGCTCGGTGACCGACGACCGCGAGGAGGTGATCATCACGCGCGCCGGACACGAAGACGTCGTGATGGTCTCGCTGGACGACTACGAGTCACTGAAGGAGACCGCCTACCTGCTGCGCAGCCCGGCGAACGCTCGCCGCCTCCTTGCGTCGATCGATCGGCTGGAGAGTGGATCGGGCACCGAGCAGGATCTCGTGGAGTGAAGCTCGTCTGGGATGAGTCTGCCTGGGACGACTACATCGAGTGGCAGTCACAGGACCGCAAGGTCCTCAAGCGGATCAACCTGCTGATCAAGGACGTTGCCCGCAACGGCAACGAAGGCATCGGCAAACCTGAGGCCCTGAAACACGGCTTCTCCGGATATTGGTCGCGACGCATCACCGACGAGCATCGCCTCATCTACAAGATCGAGGGCGGCGAGATCCGCATTGCCGCCTGTCGTTACCACTACGACCGTTGATCGTCAGGGTTGATAGGGCGGTGCGACGCCCCAGCCCCAGCGCGGGACGGGCGCCTCGCCTACGACGTCGGCCCCGGGTTGGGAGTTCGACATCGCCAGGCGGGTGCCCCACTCGATGTAGCCGACGAACGCGGCGCGGAACTCCGGGTCGGCCGGCAAGCCAGCCTCGTCCGCACTGTCGAGGAGCAAGTCCACCCACCGTCGACGCTGCGGCTCGGTGATGCCCTTGTCGATGTGGTGCGCCAGCATCTGCGGGTAGCCGCCGAGCTCATCGGTGTAGCGGGCCGGCCCGCCGAACACCTCACCGAGCCAGATCGCGACGTGCTGCGGATGATCCGGGCTCATGTGCGCGAAGAGCGGCCCGATCACGTCGTCCTTGAGGACCTTGTCGTAGAAGACGCCGGTGAGGCGCTCGAGCGCCTCACCGCCACCTGCCCAGTCGTACAGCGTGGGTGTCGTCGACTCCTCGGTCACGACGCCTGGCCACTCGCCCGGAAGGCCGGGCCCGACCGGCGTACGTCGTGCACGGCTGACAGCGCGTCCTGCAGCTCCTTGATCCAGTCGGCCTCGTGCTCGGCGACCAGACGGACCGACCAGGCAAGCGCCTCGGAGCGCGAGCGCGCGACGCCGGCGTCGACCAACGTGTCAAGCACCTGCCGCTCGGGCTGACGCAGCCGCGTCATCACCGGGATCGACATGTTGGTGAAGATCTGTTGGGTCTCACCGCACTGCGCACCCCAGGCCACCTTGCGGCCGTAGCGACGCTCGGCCTCGTCCGCGATCCGCATCCGCTGCTGGCGGGTGTCCTCACGGAATCGCTTGATCCGGCCCGCCTCCGCGCCTCGCGTGGCAGCGTCGTCCTCGTCCTGTACGTCGGGGGCCGGCAGTGCGCCGACCACGACGATCTCGTCCCGGTCCACAGAGACCTCGGGCTCACCCTCGAACCACTCGTCGGGGAGCCGCCCGACGAGCCAACCGCTCACTTCGCTCATGTGTTGATTACACGCTTACATGATTACGGAGTCAAGACCTTTCCGCTCGCGGGACCTTTTGCCCTCGACCCGGTTGCGATCCGCGGGCAGGGTGGACCCATGACGCCTTCGCGTACGAGGACGAAGCCCAAGCCCCTGTCGAAGTCCGAGCTCGCCGGCCTCAACGCCTGGTTCCGCGCGGCCAACTACGTCTCGGTCGGGCAGATCTACCTGCTCGACAACGCACTGCTGGAGCGTGACCTGACTGCGGAGGACATCAAGCCTCGGCTGCTCGGGCACTGGGGTACGACCCCTGGCCTCAACCTCATCTACACCCACCTCAACCGGCTGATCCGTCAGCGTGACGTCGACGCGATCTTCCTCGCCGGCCCGGGTCACGGTGGCCCCGCAGCCGTGGCGAATGCGTACCTCGAGGGCACGTACAGCGAGGTCTACCCGAGCATCGGCGATGACGGCGATGGCTTGAAGGCGCTGTTTCGCCAGTTCTCGTTCCCCGGTGGCATCCCGTCGCACGTCGCACCGGAGACGCCCGGATCCATCCACGAGGGCGGCGAGCTCGGCTACGTCCTGTCGCACGCATACGGCGCGGCCATGGACAACCCGGACCTCGTGGTCGCAGCGGTCGTCGGTGACGGCGAGTTCGAGACCGGGCCCCTCGCGACCTCATGGCACGCCAACAAGTTCGTCGACCCGACGGTGGACGGCGTGGTGCTGCCGATCCTCCACCTCAACGGCTACAAGATCGCCAATCCGACTGTGCCTGCTCGCATTCCGCGGCCTGAGCTGATCAGCCTGCTTGAGGGCTACGGGCACGAGGTCATCACGGTCGAAGGCGATGACCCGGCCGACGTGCACCAGCAGATGGCCGCCGCGATGGATCAGGCGCACGACCTCATCCGGGCCATCCAGGACGAGGCACGTGCGGGCAAGAGGTCGCTCCGTCGCAAGCAGCCGGAGCGTCCTCGGTGGCCGATGATCCTGCTCGTCACGCCGAAAGGCTGGACCGGACCCGACAAGGTCGACGGCGTCCAGGTCGAAGGCACGTGGCGCGCCCATCAGGTGCCGCTGTCCGAGACCCGGACTAACGACAAGCACCGCGCGCAGCTCCAGACGTGGCTGGAGTCGTACGACCCGGGCTCGCTCTTCGACGACGAGGGGCGACTCGTGGAGTCGGTGCGCGCGCTGGCTCCCGTCGGCACCAGGCGGATGAGCGCCAACCCGCACGCCAACGGTGGCCTGCTCCGAAAGCCGTTGACGATCAAGGACTTCCGCGAGTACGCCGTCCCGGTGAAGGCGCCCGGCGGATCGGTGAACGAGGCGACCAAGGTCTTCGGCGCGATGGTCGCTGACATCGTGCGCGACAACCCGGAGTCGTTCAGGTTGTTCGGTCCGGACGAGACGGAGTCCAACCGGCTGGGTGCGGTCTACGACGCGACCACCAAGGTCTTCGCCGGCGAGATCCTCCCGGTCGACGAGCACCTCGCGCACAGCGGCCGCGTCATGGAGATGCTGTCGGAGCACACCTGCCAGGGCTGGCTCGAGGGCTACCTCCTGACCGGACGGCACGGGTTGTTCTCCTGCTACGAGGCGTTCATCCACATCGTCGACTCGATGTTCAACCAGCACGCGAAGTGGCTCAACACCACCCGCGAGCTCGACTGGCGTCCGCCCGTGTCATCGCTCAACTACCTTCTGACCTCGCATGTCTGGCGACAGGATCACAACGGGTTCTCCCACCAGGATCCCGGCTTCATCGACCACGTGGTCAACAAGAAGGCCGAGGTCGTCCGGGTCTACCTGCCGCCGGACACCAACACGCTGCTGTCGACGATGGCTCATTGTCTGGCCAGCAAGCACTACGTCAACGTCGTGGTCGCGGGCAAGCAGCCGCAGTTCGACTGGCTCGACGCGGAGCAGGCCGCCGACCACTGTGCCCGCGGTGTCGGCATCTGGGACTGGGCGGGCAACGACGAGGGCGACCCCGAGGTCGTCATCGCCTCGGCTGGCGACATCCCCACCCTCGAAGCGCTCGCGGCCACTGCGATGCTGCGAGAACACCTGCCAGAGCTGCGGATTCGCTTCATCAACGTCGTCGACCTGATGCGGCTCCAGGACGAGCGCGAGCATCCGCACGGCCTGTCCGACCGCGACTTCGACACACTCTTCACCACGGACAAGCCAGTCATCTTCGCCTACCACGGCTACCCGTGGCTCATTCACCGACTGACCTACCGGCGCACCAACCACGACAACCTGCACGTGCGCGGCTACAAGGAGGAGGGCACGACCACCACACCGTTCGACATGGTGATGATGAACGACATCGACCGCTACCACCTGGTCATCGACGTCATCGACCGCGTGCCCGGGCTCGGTAGCCGCGCGGCTCAGCTGCGACAGAACATGGTCGACGCCCGGCGGCGCGCTAAGGAGTGGACCCGTGAGCACGGCGACGACATCCCCGAGGTCAAGGACTGGAAGTGGGCTGAGGAGGTCGACGGCGACCCGGCGGCGACCAGCGGCACCAGCGCCGACTTCGCGTGAGTGACACTCGGGAGCTGAGTGCCGACTGCTCGCAGTGCTTCGGGTTGTGCTGTGTCGTGCCGGCATTCGCGGCGTCCGTCGACTTCGCGATCGACAAGCCGGCGCGTACTCCGTGCCCGAACCTCGCCGCCGACTTCCGCTGCGGCGTGCACTCGCGACTGCCCGACCTGGGCTTTCGCGGGTGCACGGTGTACGACTGCTTCGGCGCTGGGCAGCGGGTGTCACAGGAGACCTTCGAGGACGGGGTGGACTGGCGATCGGGGTCGGCTCCTCAGATGTACGACGCGTTTCCGGTCATGCGGGATCTGCACGAGCTTCTTTGGTACGTCACGGAATCGGTCCTGTTGCTACCTTCGGGCACGCTCCGTGCGGCCCTGAAGGCAGAGCGTGCTCGGCTGGACCGGCTCGGTGACGGGCCTCCTGCTGAGGTGGTCGCGCTCGACGTCGCTCAGCTGCGTGGCGAGGTGAATCCTCTGCTCCAGCAGGCGAGCTCAGTGCTGCGCGCCGCAGTACGTCGCGACGGCGCCGACCACAGAGGCGCCGATCTGCTGGGCGCCGACCTCCGGCGTACGGACCTGCGGGGCGCGAGTCTGCGTGGGGCGTTGCTCGTTGCAGCGGACCTGAGGGGCGTCGACCTGAGTGGCGCTGATGTCACGGGTGCCGACCTGAGAGACGCCGACCTACGTGGCGCGGACCTGCGCGGCACCTTGTATCTCCTTCAGTCCCAGCTCAACTCGGCTCGTGGCGACGCCACCACTCGGCTACCTGAGCGGTGCGGCAGACCCGCCCACTGGCCAGACTCGCTGGTCGAGTAGGCGAGGAACGAGCCGTATCGAGACCTGGAGCGCGCGGTCACCTGGTCTCGATACGCCTCCGCTAGCGCTCCGGCTACTCGACCAGCGAGGTATCGCTGGTCGAGTAGGCGAGGAACGAGCCGTATCGAGACCCGGTGCGCGCGGTCACCTGGTCTCGATACGCCTCCGCTGGCGCTCCGGCTACTCGACCAGCGAGGTATCGCTGGTCGAGTAGGCGAGGCGCTAGCCGAGCCGTATCGAGACCCGGTGCGCGCGGTCAGTTGGTCTCGATACGCCTCCGCTGGCGCTCCGGCTACTCGACCAGCGTGTGGATGGCGGCGAGGGACTGGCGGGCTATGGCCAGCTCTTCGTTCGTGGGGACGACCAGCACGGTCACGTCGGAGGAGTCAGTTGAGATGATGCGAGCCTGGCGACTCTTGGCCTTGTTGCGCCGGCCGTCGATGCGAATCCCCAGGCGCTCCAGGCCTTTCAAGGCACCAGCACGGACGACCGCGCTGTTCTCGCCGACCCCAGCGGTGAAGGTGATCACGTCCGCGCCGCCGAGGACAGCGAGGTACGCACCGACGTACTTTCGCAGCCGATGCAGATAGACATCGAGGGCGAGCCGCGCCTTCTCATCACCCTCGTCAGCAGCCGTGGTGAGGTCACGGAAGTCGCTGATCCCAGCGATGCCTTGGACACCGGACTTCTTGTTGAGCAGCGCGTCGAGCGCGCTCACATCCAGGCCGGCGACGCGGTGCAGGTGGAGGAGTACGCCAGGGTCGACGTCTCCCCCGCGCGTCCCCATCACGAGTCCCTCGAGCGGCGTCAGGCCCATCGAGGTGTCGACCGGCAGCCCGCCACGGATCGCCGACGCCGACGCGCCGTTGCCGAGATGCAGCACGATCTGGTCGATCTCGGTGACGTCGCGACCGAGGAAGCTAGCGGCCTCCTGGGAGACGTACTCGTGCGAGGTGCCGTGGAAGCCATAGCGCCGGATCGCGTGCTTCTCGGCCAGACGGTGGTCGATCGCATAGGTCGACGCAGCAGGCGGCAGCTCCGAGAAGAACGCCGTGTCAAAGACCGCGACCTGAGGAAGCTCGGGAAAGGCCTTGGCAGCGTTACGGATTCCGTCGGCGTTGGCCGGGTTGTGCAGCGGAGCGAGCTTGGCCGCCCGATCGATCTCGGCGAGCACCGCTCGGTCCACCACGGTCGGCTCAGTGAGCTTGCGGCCGCCATGGACGACCCGATGTCCGACAGCCACCAGGCCACACGAGGCGAGGTCGACACCACGCTCAGCCAACGTCGTACGCATCAGCTCGAGAGCGGCTGCCTGGTCGGGCACCTTCGCCTTCGCCTCGTGCTCCTCGCCATCCACGGTCAGGGAGATCGTTGATCCGGATGCGCCAACCCGCTCGATCAGACCCTTGGCCGACGCTTCCCCTGACGACGGGTCGACCACCTGGAACTTCAGCGACGACGACCCGGCGTTGAGGACGAGGACGCGCTGAGGCGTGGTCATGATCTTCCCTGGGCCTGGATGGCAGTGATGGCGACCGTGCTGATGATGTCGTCGACGAGCGCTCCACGCGACAGGTCGTTGACGGGCTTGTTGAGGCCTTGCAGCACCGGCCCGACTGCGATGGCGCCCGCACTTCGCTGCACCGCCTTGTAGGTGTTGTTACCCGTGTTGAGGTCCGGGAAGATCAGCACGGTTGCGCGTCCGGCCACATCCGAGTCGGGCATCTTGGTGCGCGCGACGCTCGGGTCGACGGCGGCGTCGTACTGAATCGGCCCTTCTACCAACAGATCTGGGCGTCGCTGGCGTACGAGATCGGTTGCCTCGCGCACCTTGTCGACATCCGCTCCGGCACCGGACGTGCCTGTGGAGTACGACAGCATGGCGATGCGCGGGGCTGTCCCGAACTGCTCAGCCGTCGCAGCGGACGAGATGGCGATGTCGGCGAGCTCGGTGGCGGTGGGGTCGGGGTTGACGGCGCAGTCGCCGTAGACGAGGACGCGGTCGGCCAGGCACATCAGGAACACGCTCGACACGATCGAAGTGCCCGGCACGGTCTTGATGATCTCGAACGATGGTTTGATCGTGTGCGCCGTCGTGTGGGTGGCACCGGACACCATGCCGTCGGCCTCGCCGAGGTGGACCATCAATGTGCCGAAGTAGGAGACGTCAGTGATGACCTCGCGTGCCTTCTCGACAGTCATCCCCTTGTGGGCGCGCAGCTCGGCGTAGACCGTGGCGTAGCGCTCGACGTATGCCGGATCGGTCGGCGAGATGATCGTGGCGTCGGCGATGTCGACGCCGGCCGCGGACGCCTTGGCGCGCAGCGTGGTCTCGTCGCCGAGCAGGATGAGATCGGCAACCCCTTGTCGCAGAAGGGAATCCGCGGCTTGGAGGATGCGCGGATCATCGCCCTCGGGCAGCACGATCCGGCGGCGGTCGCTACGGGCCCGCTCCAGGAGGCGGTGGCCGAACATCAGCGGAGTCACCGCGGTCGCCTCGGCCACGTCGATGGCCTGCAGGAGGGCTGCGCCATCGACCGCCTCTGCGAAGGTGCGCAACGCGGTCTGCCGCTTCACCTTGCTGCCCGACGACAGCGCGCCCTTCGTGGCCGCGAGACGAGTAGTGGTGTCGAAGGTGCCGAGCTCCGTGAGGATCAGCGGCAGGTCGAGCTGTGCGCCGTCGATGAGCTGCATGATCGACTCCGGCGGGTGGTAGCCGCCGGTCAGCACCACCGAGGACAGGGCCGGGAACGTGCCCGACTGGTGCGCGAGAACCAGACCCGGCAGCACGTCGTACCGATCACCGGGGGCGATGACCGTGACGTCCTCGACCAGCCGAGTCAGCACGTTGGGCATGGACAT
Source organism: Luteipulveratus mongoliensis (assembly GCF_001190945.1). NCBI lineage: Bacteria > Bacillati > Actinomycetota > Actinomycetes > Micrococcales > Dermacoccaceae > Luteipulveratus > Luteipulveratus mongoliensis. The sequence continues at coordinate 5,253,142 of NZ_CP011112.1, forward strand.
GGCCGCGATGACGAAGCCGCGCGCCTCACGGTCCAGCCATTCCTCGTTGCCGCGCAGCAGTCGACCATCGCACGCGGCCATGATGCTGCGCACTGTGGGCGCGACGAGCAACGGAACCTCGGGGAGCACCCCGAGCAGCGGCGCACCGCCGGCCTCCGGCAACGACGACAGACGGGCGCGTACGTCCTCGAGGAGCTCAGGATTCACGCGATTGGCGACCAGAGCGACAGGCAGGGCGTGCTCCTCCCGCAGCTGGTCGCAGGCGGACTCGGTCGCGACGACGAGGTCGTCGACGCTGCGGTCCTTGCCCTGAACGACGAGGACGACGGGGCTGCCGAGGTTGGCGGCGATGCGGGCGTTGAGTGCAGCTTCGGTGCCGCTGGCGACGTCAGTGAAGTCGCTGCCCAGGACGACGACGACGTCTCGGCGCGCGGCCAGCCGGTGGAAGCGGTCGACGATCTCGCCCAGCGCTTCCGGCTCGTTGTCGTGCAGCCGGTCGTAGGTGACGCCGATCGACTCCTCGTACGTCTGGTCCACACCCGCGTGCGAGGCCAGGAGGTCGATGACGGGGTCGTGGTGATCGTCGGTCGCCGTGACGGCCCGAAACACCCCGACACTGCTCGCCTCACGCGACAGCAGGTCGAGCAGTCCGAGCGCGATGGTCGACTTGCCGGTCTCACCCTCGGTCGAGGTGATGTAGACGCTGCGCGACATGCGCCCAGGTTAAGGCGCGGGGCGAGCCGGAATCAGGGCGGCGGGTCCGGGGTTGTCGAGGAGGACGTCCCTACCGATCAGAGGAGCTCGTGATGCCTGAGACCAAAACGACCCATAGCGTCAGTGTGGAGCAGGGCACAGCGCACGTGACCGTCGTGATCGACGGCGTGACCGTCGCGGACAGCACTCGACCCCTCCTCGTGCACGAGACGGGCTACCCCGTCCGCTACTACCTGCCGCCGGAAGACGTCCGGCTCGACACGTTCCGAGCAACGCAGACACACACGACCTGCCCCTACAAGGGTGAGGCGTCGTACTGGACCTTCTCCGACGACGAGGGCAACGAGCGCGCCGACGTCGCGTGGGCGTACCCCGAGCCACTCGAGGCCGTCGCTCCGATCAAGGACCACATCTCGTTCTACGACACCGTCGCCGAGGTACGCGTCAGCTGACCTGCCGTACGACCGCCGGTCGCCGTCAGGACGACGTCTCGTCCTCGGGCGATGCTCCGGTCGCAGGAGGTTCCGGGGTGGGCTGCGGCGTCGCGGCCGGCGGTGACGCAAGCGTGAGCGGCGGCTCGGCGCCGGGATCGGCCATCGGCCGAGGGCGCGGTGCGGTGAGTGGAGCCTCATCGACGGGCATCTGCGCCGCGGCCTCGGCCTTGCGGACAGCGTCCAGCGCGGCATCCGCCGTCGTCGATGCGAACCAGTCCTTCACGTCCTCATCGACATCGCCCGGCTTGGGAGCGTCGGCGTCGGGTTCGCCTGCCTCGTAACGGAATACGCCGTCGTCGCCCTTCTTGCCGAATGCCTGAGCCATCTCCTGCAGCGACTTGCCGAAGTCGTTCGGGATCATCCACACCTTGTTGGCATCGCCGCGAGCCATGGTCGGCAAGGTCTGGAGGTACTGGTAGGCGAGCAGCTCGGGTGTGGGCTTGCCCTGCTTGATCGCGGCGAAGGTCTTCTCGATCGCCTTGGCCTGGCCCTGAGCCCGCAAGAACTGGGATGCGCGCTCACCCTCGGCCCGCAGGATCGCCGACTGCCGCTCGCCCTCGGCGGTCAGGATCGCCGCCTGCTTCGCGCCTTCGGCTGTCAGCACGGCGGCCTGCTTCTGGCCCTCGGCGGTCTTGATGGCCGATTCCCGCGCGCCCTCTGCGGTCAGGATCACCGCGCGCTTGTCACGGTCGGCGCGCATCTGCTTCTCCATCGAGTCCTGGATGGAGGGCGGCGGGTCGATGGCCTTGAGCTCGACGCGAGCCACGCGGATTCCCCACTTGCCGGTCGCCTCGTCGAGGACGCCGCGCAGCTGGGTGTTGATCGCGTCGCGGCTGGTGAGGGCCTGCTCAAGGTTCATGCCACCGACGACGTTGCGCAGGGTGGTGGTCGTGAGCTGCTCGACCGCGACGATGTAGTTGGCGATCTCGTAGACCGCGGCCTTGGGGTCGGTGACCTGGAAGTAGACGACCGTGTCGATCGAGACCGTCAGGTTGTCCTCGGTGATGACCGGCTGCGGCGGGAACGACACGACCTGCTCGCGCAGATCGACGCGCGCACGGATGCGGTCGATGAACGGGACGAGCCAGGTGACGCCGGCCTCCGTCGTACGGTTGTAACGACCCAGCCGCTCGATCACGGCGGCTTGGGCCTGCGGGATGACCTTGATCGCCTGGATGACCGCGATGACCACCAGGAGGGCCAGGACCCCCATCGCAATGAGACCTACTGGGACGTCATCCATGGAATTCCCCTGTCACATAGACGGTTGCGCCACGGATCTCGGTGACCGTGACCTCTGTGCCGACCTCGATCGGCGGCTCACCTTCGACTGTGCGGGCCGACCACACCTCACCGCGGACCTTCACCTCGCCGGCGTTCTCGTTCACGACGACCAGCACGGTCGCCGGCGCACCGAGGACGCGACGCATTCCGACGTCTGGCGGCTCGAGCCGGTTGAGGTGACGCAGGAGCGGCGGTCGGACCACCACGACCAGCAGCACGCTGATCAGCGCGAACACGATGAACGGCAGCCAGTGGTTGTCCGGCAGGGCCGCCGCTGTAGCAGCTCCGCCGAGCGCGCCGCCCGCAAGCATCAGCAGCACGAACTCGGCGCCCAGCAGCTCCGCAGCTGCCAGGCCGAGCGCCGCGATGAACCACAGCAAGGCCGACATGATTCGACACTACGCCGCGCGCCTGTCGTGAGCCTGGACGTCGCGCTCCGGAAGCAATCGGCACGCCGCCGGGTTGGCTATGGGTGTGAGCGACACGATCCGTAGCCGAGTCCGCGTACGCGCCCCTCGCCTGGAGGGGCGCGGCTGGCTCAACACCGGCGGCCGCGACGTCAGCCTCGAAGACCTGCGCGGCAAGGTCGTGGTGCTCGACTTCTGGACGTTCTGCTGCGTCAACTGCCTGCACGTCCTCGATGAGCTGCGGCCGTTGGAGGAGAAGTACGCCGACCAGCTGGTGCTCATCGGTGTGCACTCGCCGAAGTTCGAGCACGAGGCCGACCCGGACGCGCTCGTCGCCGCGGTCGAGCGGTACGCCGTCCATCACCCGGTCCTCGACGACCCGTCCCTGAAGACCTGGCAGGCGTACACCGCCCGCGCCTGGCCGACGCTCGTCGTCATCGATCCCGAGGGTTACGTGGTCGCGCAGATGTCCGGCGAGGGCCACGCGCACGGGCTGTCCGTGCTGGTCGAGGAGCTGTTGGCCGAGCACGATGCGAAGGGCACCTTGCGAGCCGGGGACGGGCCGTACGTCGCGCCCCCGCCTCCCTCGAGTGCGCTCCGGTTCCCGGGCAAGTTGGTAGCCGTGGGTGACGGGTCCGTGCTGGTGTCCGACACTGCGCACCATCAGGTGGTGCACCTCGAGGAGGACCTGTCGACGGTGCGGGCGCGCTACGGCGGGCCTGAGGTTTTCAACGAGCCGCAGGGGTTGCTCGTCCTGCCGACTGACGTCGCCGAACGGCTCGGCTACGACGTCGTCGTCGCTGACAGCGTCAACCACCAGATCAAGGGAATCCGCCTGGCGGACGGTGCAATTCGCGCACTTGCCGGCACCGGTCAGCAGCTGCGAGAGCGGTCCGGGAGCGGGCCGGCGCTGAAGCAAGACCTCTCGACGCCGTGGGACGTCGCGTGGTGGATCGACCGCGTCGTCATCGCCATGGCGGGCACCCATCAGCTGTGGGCGCTGCACCTCGCGCCCGACTCGGCTGACAGCACGGTCGCGGTCCTGGCTGGTACGTCCGCTGAGGGCATTCGCGACGGCGCCGCCGATGAGGCCTGGTTTGCTCAGCCGTCGGGGCTGACCGCTTCCGCAGATGGGCAGCGGGTCTGGGTCGCCGACTCTGAGACGTCGGCCCTGCGGTCGATCACCTTGACGGACAACGGTTTTGAGGTCACCACCCACGTTGGTCAGGGGCTCTTCGACTTCGGTCACGTGGACGGGCTTTCCTCGAAGGCGCTGCTCCAGCATCCGCTCGGCGTCACCGAGCTGCCGGACGGGTCCGTCGCGATCAGTGACACCTACAACGGCGCAATCCGCCGCTTCGACCCTCACACCGGAGAGGTGACCACGCTGGCGACGGACCTGGCCGAGCCGAGCGACGCCCTGGCGATCGACGACTCAACCGACGAAGGGGTACACCTAGCCGTCGTGGAATCGGCTGCACACCGGATCACGCGCGTCGCCGTGCCCGCTGATGCGCAGCAGGTCGACGGGCAGGCGCACCAGATGCAACGTCCGCCCACCGCGCTCGCGAACGGCGCCGTGGATCTGGTGGTCGCGTTCGAGCCGCCGACGGGACAGAAGCTCGACAAGCGGTGGGGCGACCCGACGCAGCTGATGGTGTCGTCCACGCCTGAGTCGCTGATCCGCGAAGGCGCAGGCACCGCAACGGGACTCACGCGCACGCTCGACCTGGATCCGGCCGTCGAGTCAGGCACGCTGCACATCTCGGTGCGAGCCGCTGCGTGCGATGGCGATCCAGTGACGGGTGAGGTGCCCGAGCACGCCGCCTGTCATCTGTACCAGCAGGACTGGGGCATTCCGGTCGCGCTGAAGGACGACGCTCCAACCGAGCTCAGACTCGACCTCCGCGGCGTCTGACTCACCTCGCCGGTCGAGTAGGCGAGCCCCAAGGGCGAGCCGTATCGAGACCAGCTGCGCGCGGGCACCTGGTCTCGATACGCCTCCGCTAGCGCTCCGGCTACTCGACCAGCGGTGGGTCGGGCGTGTCGCGGTCAGGTCGCAAGGGGTCTGTGGAGAAGTACAACCTTGTTGCGGATATCTACAACGAGGTTGTACATGTCCCCGATACCCCACCGCCCTCAGCGAGACGACCGCTGGTTGAGGCGGCGGTCGGCGAGGACGGGGAAGGTCTCGCGCGCGTCAGCCACCAGCCGGTCGGGGATGTCGACGGACAGCACCTCCTGGCCCTCGCCGGCTTCGGCCAAGTTCTCGCCGCCCGGTCCGATGACGGCGCTGTGGCCGCCCATCTCGGTACGCGCATGCGTACCAGCTGTGTTGCACGCGATCACCAGCGCCTGGTCCTCGATCGCACGCGCTCGCAGCAGCAGCCGCCAGTGCTCCACCCGAGCCATCGGCCACGCGGCTGGGATCACGAATGCCGTTGCGCCCTGGTCGATCTGGGCACGGTAGAGCTCCGGGAACCGCAGGTCGTAGCACGTCGAAAGAGCAGCCCGAGACCCGTCGGGCAGATCGATCAGCGCGAGGTCCGCGCCGGCCTCCATGAGCTTCGGCTCACCACCCGCGAAGCCAAAACGATGAATCTTGCGGTACGTCGTCACCAGCTCACCCTGGGCGTCGAACACCAAAGAGGTGTTCCAGAGATCCTTGCCTTCCGGACCGGTCTCCCCCGAAGGTCGCTCGACGATCGAGCCGCCGTGCAGGACGGCACCGATCTCAGCCGCGACCTGCGAAAGCGCTTGTGCCACAGCGCCGTTCGTGGTCTGCGCCTTCTCCGACCACGCGCGGTAGTCGAACCCGCCCATCGGCCACAGTTCGGGCAGCACCACGAGGTCGTGGCCCGCCTGCTCGCGCACGAGTCCGACGACGCGGGAGGTGCGCTCCTCGACCGACTCGGAGTCGTCGTACGACAGCTGGATCAACGCAACACGCATGGTCACTCCTTGGGCTGAGTCCGTCGGGCTTGAGAGGCGAGGTACTCGTTGTACGCCTTGAGCTCGGCGTCGTCGTCACGATCAGCTTGTCGTGCCTGACGTTTGCCCTCGGCCGTGTCCTGCCGCAACCAGTCTGCCGTCACCAGCAACGCGAGGATCAGGGTCGGCAGCTCACCGGTGCCCCAGGCGACACCGCCGGCGGCGCGCTGGTCCTCGAGGGGGTCCGGCACCCACGGCAGCTGGAGGGCGGTGAAGAAGTCAGGCGCCAGCAGACCCGTGCCGGTCATCAGCGCGACGCCGAAGAACGCGTGCGCCGCGACCGTGATCAGCAGCACCAGCAAGCGAATGGGCGCAGGCCACTTGCGCGGTCCGGGGTCGATCCCGACCAGCACCCACGCGAACAGATAGCCGGTCAGCAGGAAGTGCACGATCATCAGCACGTGGCCGGTGTGCGTCTCCAACGCCCTGCCGAACAGCGGCGAGTAGTAGAAGACGATGAGGCTGGCGAAGAACAGCACCGCGGCTACGACGGGGTTGCCCAGCGCGCTGAGCACCCGCGAATGGACGGCTGCCAGCAGCAGCTCGCGCGGGCCCAGCGTCGAGTCCTTGCGGATCGGCAGCGCACGCAGAGCAAGAGTGACCGGAGCGCCCAGCACCAACAGCATCGGCACGATCATCGAGATGGCCATGTGCTCGACCATGTGCACCGAGAACATCACGTGCCCGTAGATGCCCACGGCGCTGTCGACGGCGTACAGGAAGATCAGCCAGCCGAGCACCCAGGTGATGACGCGCTGGATCGGCCAGGCGTCGCCACGCTTGCGCAACCGCCAGACCCAGGACAGGTAGAGCCCGATCGCCACGACGGCGACAGACGTGAACAGCCACTCGGTGCGCCACATCGTCCAGAAGGCCGACGGCTCGAAGTCGGGCGGCGTCGGATAGCCCGTGCGTTGCAGAGCCGGATCGGCCGACTGCACGAGCTCGTTGACCGGCGGCTGGGATCGTGAGAGCGCCGCGCCGAGGCCGATCGCGGCGCCCATGAGGCCGACCTCGACGCTCGCGAGGCGGGCGAACAGGGCCTTGGACGGCACGTCGGCCGGCTGCGCGTGCAACCGCGCGACGACCCGCTCGCGCTGCAGGTAGCCGAACCCGCCGAGCACGACGAGCAGTGCGCTCTTGAGGATGACGAGCGCGCCGTACTCGGTGGTCAGCCCGTCCCAGCCACCCAGTCGGATGGCCGCGTTGAGGATGCCGGAGAGCGCCACCATGACGTAGCACCAGATGGCCACGCGTGAGTAGCGCTGAACGGTGATCGCGGCGGCCTTGCCGAGGCGCGGCCACATCACCAGGAGCGCGAGCAGCCCACCGACCCAGACGGTCACGCCGACCAGGTGCACGGCGAGCGAGTTGACCGCCGCGTCGTGGCTGCTGCTGCCGGCCGAGTGACCGGCGAGGGCGAGCGGGAGCATCGCGAAGACCGCCAGGCCGAACAGCCACGCCTGGGTGTTGCGGGTGCGATCCACCACTGCGACAAGGCCGACCACGAGCGCGATGACGGCAGAGACGGCCGGCGCCCGCAGCACCTCCAGGTCCCAGGTGCCGGTCCACGCCGCCGACCAGAAGCCGGACGAGCCGATCGAGGTGCCGGCGATGTCGGCGTACACGAGCACGCACCCGAGGACCGCCGCGCACCCCCAGGTGAGTCCGGCGTACGCCGCCATCCGGCCCGCGCGCTCCCGGCGGTGGGTGGACGCGGCCTCGGGCATGAGGAGGCCGCCGTGCAGCAGGCTGCCGATGGTGAGCGCCGCGGCGCCGTCCTGGACGACGCGGACGATGGGCAGAGCCCAGCGGACGAACACGCCGGGGTCGCTCAGCTCCAGGGCATTGGTCGCGCCGGTGATCGTGACTCCGACGTACGCGCCGATCACTCCGCACGCGAGCGCGGCAGCGATCCAGCGAGGCTGAAGCCGAGATCTCGGCGCGGTGCTGCTCTCACTGCTCACCCCGACACCCTAAGGACGTTCCCTGTTCGTCCGCCCATGGGCCGTGATTGCTGGTTCGGCAGGCGGGTGTCAGTGGTCTCAGTAGAGTCGAGACATGGCCACGCATCCCCCTCCACCGGAGCAGCTTTCGGAGCTGGTGGAGGCATACGCACAGACCGCCCAGGCAGTGCTCGACCTCGCTGCGACGTGCTCAGAGGAGGACTTCGCGCAGCCGTCCTCATGTCCTGGCTGGACCGTCAAGGACCACGTCTCACACGTCTCCGGCCTGGAGTCCGCGCTTGACGGACAGGTCGATCCGGACGTCGAGGTGCCCGACTATCCCTGGCTCCGGCACGACATGGGTCGCCACATGGAGCAGGCCGTCGAGGTACGCCGCCTGTGGAGTGGCGAGGAGGTCGTCGCCGAGCTGAAGCGCGTCATCCCGCGGCGGCTGGAGTTCCTGCACTCCAGCGGACTGTCGCTGGACTCGGTCATCCCGGGGCCGTTCGCCCCGATGCCGGCCTCGGTCATGCTGCCGATCCGCATCATCGACATCTGGTGCCACGAGCAGGACCTCCGGCAGGCGCTCGACCGCCCCGGCAACCTTGACTCACCCGGCGCCGCGCTGTTCGTGACGCGCGTGATGGCGGCGCTGCCGGGACGCGCGGTCGACGAGGCCGGCGTACCCGTCGGAGCCGCCGTGATCCTCGAGTCGACAGGGCCGGTCACCGCACGCGAGGGCATCCGCGTGGTCGAGAACGAGGACGGTACGCCTGCGGCCGAGCCACTCTTCGCCGGCGGCTCGGGCGACGGCGTGAGTCACGTCGGCGAGCAGGTCACCACGATCCGGATGTCCACTGAGGCGCTGACGCGTCGTGGCGCCGGACGGATCGCAACGGACGACCTGCACTACACCGCCGAGGGCGACGAGCAGCTCGCTCACCGGCTGCTCGACGCCCTCGCGATCACACCATGAGCTGCCGCTACTTCGTGATCTCGTAGCGCAGCAGCAGGACGCCGTCCTTCGAGGGAGTCGCTTCGAGCAGCTTCAGGTCGTTGCGGTCCTCGAAGACGCGCGTTCCCTTGCCACGTGATGCCGGGGTGACGAGCAGGTTGACCTCGTCGACGAGGCCGGCCTCCAACAGGGAGCGCATCAGCGTGAGGCTCCCCCACAGCCAGATGTCTTTGCCGTCCTGCTCCTTGAGCTCCCGGATCGTGGCGGCAGCGTCGGGCGTCACGGTCGCGGCGGGGAAGTCACCCCAGGGCGCCTCCTCCAGCTTCGACGAGGCGACGAACTTGGTGAGCTTGTTGAGCCTCGCACCGTACTCGCCCTGGTCCTCGGCCTGCGGCCAGTAGTCCTTGGACTGGGCGTAGGTGTTCGCGCCAAGAATCAACGTGTCGACCGAGCCGACGACGCGCATGATGCTGTTCTGGAAAGGGTCGTCTGTGACGGCGTCATCGAACGGTGCTCCGGACACAAAGCTGAGTCCGCCGTCCTCCTCCGCGGCGATGTTGTCGACGGTGACCCACTGCTGGACGATGAGCTTTCGCATGTCGGAATCTCCTGTTTCGTGGTGTGACTGCTGTCGTGGCTGACCCTGGGACGGAGCCGCCCGACAGATCTCGACATCGGTGGCGCGGTGATTTTGAGCGACCTGCGCGCAATGCCCCTCGACGCGCCCCGCCTTGCCAGCGCCCAGCGCCCGGGTACATAGTTGTGTGACGCAATCAACTTGGTGGAGGGGTGAATGGCGGCCGACCTGGACAGCGCCGATGAGATCGCGACGGACATGGTCCACGTGATCAAGGCGATGGCCACCCTCCGGCAGCACCCGAGCAGCGGCCTGCTGGGGGTGGAGCGATCGGCGTACCCCGTGCTCTTCACCCTCACCCAGGACTCCATGCGGGTGTCCACGCTCGCCGAGCACGTGGGCAACGACGTCTCCACCGTCAGCCGCCAGGTGTCCGGCCTGGTCGACGCGGACCTGGTCGAACGGCTGCCCGATCCTGACGATCGCCGGGCCCATCTCGTCGGACTCACTGAGCAAGGTCACGAGGTCGTACGCCAGGCCCGCGCCCGCCGCGCCGAGTGGTTCCAGCGGCTGCTCGAGGACTGGAGTCCCGACGAAGTTGCGGCGCTCCGTACGTCCCTCAACCACTTGCGTACGACCGCTCAGGACCACCGCCGTCGGCTCGACGAGCCAACGGCCAGCCCCGCCCCTACGACGATCAAGGAGACCCCGTGACCACGGCCTCGCCCGAGAGCGCAACGCCGTCCGGTGAGCTCAGCCACCGCCAGATCCTCACCATCCTCATCGGACTGATGATGGGGATGTTCCTCGCTGCGCTCGACCAGACCATTGTCGGTACGGCGATCCGGACCATCTCCGATGACCTGCACGGCCTCAAGCTGCAGGCCTGGGTGACGACGGCGTACCTCATCACCTCAACGATCACGACCCCGATCTACGGCAAGCTCGGCGACCTCTACGGCCGCAAAAAGCTGTTCCTCTTCGCGATCACGGTCTTCATCATCGGCTCCGCGCTGTGCTCGTTCGCCTCGTCGATGTACATGCTCGCGGCCTTCCGCGCGGTGCAGGGCCTCGGTGCCGGCGGCCTGATGACGTTGGTACTGGCCATCATTGGCGACCTGGTGCCTCCACGAGAGCGCGCTCGTTACACCGGCTACTTCATGGCGGTGTTCGGCACGAGCAGCGTGCTCGGGCCGGTCGTCGGCGGCTTCTTCGCACAGGCTGACTCGATCTTCGCGATCGCCGGCTGGCGCTGGGTCTTCCTCGTCAACGTGCCGCTCGGCATCCTCGCGCTCTTCGTCGTCAACCACACGCTGCACCTGGAGCACACTCGCCGAGACGCCCGGATCGACTGGTGGGGCGCGGTCTGCCTGGTCGTCGGCCTCGTGCCGTTGCTGACCGTGGCCGAGCAAGGTCGCGAGTGGGGCTGGGGCTCGGGCCGTTCGGTCGCGGCTTACGTCATCGGCGCGATCGGCATCGTCGCGTTCATCCTGGTCGAGCGCGCGATGGGTGCGGATGCGTTGATTCCGTTGCGGATCTTCAAGATTCGAGCAGCGTCCGTCACGATCGTGGCGAGTGTGATCGTCGGTATGGCGATGTTCGGCGGCATCGTCGTCCTCCCGCAGTACATGCAGATCGTGCACGGTGCGTCGCCGATGAAGTCCGGTTTCATGATGCTGCCGATGGTGGCCGGGCTGATGATCGCCGGCATCATCGCGGGACAGTTCTCCAGTCGGACCGGCCGGATCCGAGGGCTGCCGATCCTCGGAACAGCAATCGGCACAGTCGGACTCGTGCTGCTGTGGCTCTTCGTCGGCGCCGACACCAACCTGGCGCTCGTGATGACGTTCATGTTCATACTCGGGTTCGGCCTCGGCAACTGCATGCAGCCACTGACGATGATCGTGCAGAACGCGGTGCCCCCGCAGGAGATCGGCGTTGCGACCAGCGCCGCGACGTTCTTCCGGCAGACGGGCGGCACGCTCGGTGTCGCGATCTTCCTGTCCATCCTGTTCAGCACGGTGGGCGACAACATCGGCACCGCTTTCAAGGAGGAGTCGACGACCGCGGCGTTCCGCCAGGCGGCGAGCGACCCTGCGGTGCTTGCGAATCCGCTCAACAAGGGAGTCATCGACGCACTCAGCGGGACGTCGAGCAGCCAGAGCGCACTCGGCGGTGTGCTCGACGACTCCTCGGTGATCAACAAGATGAACTCGGTCATCGCGCACCCGTTCAAGGTCGGGTTCGCCGACTCGATGGACCTGGTGTTCTTGTGTGCCGCGTGCGTGATGCTGGTCGGCTTCCTCGTGCTGCTGCTCATGCCGCACGTCGAGCTGCGTTCGCAGTCGGCCAGCCAGGCCGTCCGCGAGGCCTCGGAGGAGCACCAGCGCGGGGTCAAGGACGACTTCGCGCTGATGGGCGCCGAGGTCAGCGCCGGGCATCTCCTCGATGAGCTGCCCGACGAGCGCAGCTCACACGAAGGCGACGCCGAGGACGACGACAGGCGGCCGCGCACCTGAGTCCCGTTGTCGGCCCAGCACGTCATGGCGGCGCTGACCCCAACTTTCGCCGGTTGGGGTCAGCGCTGGATCAGTACCTCGACGTCGACCGTCTGCGGGCCGATGACGAACGTGAAGGGAAGCACCGCGGTCGGGTGCGGCGGCACCGGGTGCCGGTTCCAGGCTTCGCCACGCACGCGATCGCGGATGATGACCTTGACGGCATCGGTCGGTGCGTTCCTGAGCCGACGGTGGTCGTCGTCTTGCGGAAGCCCTCCCCAGAGGACGTCGAAATAGACCTGGTGACCGTCGACCGTAAGTCCAGCGGTGACCGCCGAACCCAGGCTGAACCAGGCCAGGCGACCCGGCACTTCGACGGCGACCGCACGCCCCTGCAGACCCTCGCTAGCAATCCTCGATCGGACCGCCGTCGTGACGCGCGCCGCGCGATCGACATCGCCGTCGTAGTTGCCCATGGCCGCTCCCGACAGAAAGGAGGGCGACACGAGCATCAGGACGAGCGCGATGCCAACCCCCGCTGCCGCTGGGGCAACGGGCACGCCTCGCACCGACGCCGTCACGTAGCGGACACCCACGCGATAGAGCCACCATGCCACCAAGCCGGTGACCAGCAAGGCTGCGGCGATGGCGAACACGGAGTACGCGATCTGAAGCTCCTCCCTCACACTCGAGGCCATCCAGATCACCGGGAGGCTGCTCAGCAGCCCCAGTGCAACACCTGGGCGGACGGGCGCGAGTCGACAGCGCCGGACGTACGCCCGTGGCAGCACCAGCGTCAGCACCGCCAGCACCACGACCAGCACGCTCAGGCTTAGCTGCAGCGCACTGGCATGGGTGTACACATTGGTCACTGGATTGTCGGCCAAGGGTACAAAGCACGACAGCACGAACCCGAGCCCCAGCTCCAGCCCGACCTTGGGTTTGCCCTCGTCGCTGGTTCCCAGTGCAAGCAGCTCATGGACGTTGTTAGGCGTGATGACCATCGTCTCGATCAGGACAGGGAGCCAGCACAACACGACTACCGCACAGGTGATCCAGCCCCTGCGGCGCCAGGCCGCCTGCCGCGTTGAGGGCCGATAACCGGGAATCGGCCAGTACGCCTCCCGTTTGCGACGCCAGCGGACGAGGCCGATGACCGTGAGTGAAGCGGTCACCAGCCCGACGACGGGCAAGAAGAGGATGTGGCCCTGCGCCACGTAGCTCGCGCAGACGACGTACGGGACCATGGCGGTGAGCTGACCAAGAACGAGCCGCCACGCAAGGAACAGCACAGCGAGCAAACCGACCGTGGGCTGCCACACGTTCCAGGGCAGCACGATGTGTTCGCCGAACAACCGCTCCATCGCGAGGACGACCGTCGCCGCAACGACGGCTGCGCCCCATCCCGCTGCTCGGTGGGCCGCAACGATCGCAGTCGCTGCGAAGCCGGCCGTCACCAGCAGAGACGTCACCAAGAGCGACCCGAGCCACCAGCCCGTGAGGGCGAAGAGAGGCGCGAGGACGTAGAACTGCATGGGCCCGGGGTGATGCGCCGCGACCCCCGGCGCGCTCAGTCCGCTCGTGGAGCGCATACCGCTCAACGGCGGGTGACTGCTCCAGACGTCGCGCGCACGGACCGCCATGATCGCTTCGTCGCCTTGCGGGAGCCAGCCGTCCAGCAGGAACCGGGCGGTGAAGAACACCAACGGTGCCGTCACCAGCGCGACCAGGAGCCAGACCCGGATCGGCACGCCCCGCCAGCTCCGAGTGCTCAACTCGACCCACCTGGGCCGACGATCGGCCAGGCGAGCGGCACCGGCAGGCGCGGTCAGCTCACGGGTCATGCGTCCCCCTCATTCCCAGGAGGACTCCCCATCCTCGCGCTGATAGAACCACGCAGGCCCGCCCCGAGGTAGCAGAACGCCGATCAAGAATCGGCAAAGTTGCCGCGTGACTCATCCCATATTGAAGGTTCAACGAACTCGCAGTTAGGTTCGCCTTCACCATCGTGAGGTTTGCCTTACTCAGGAGAGTCATGACCAACACCCAGGTCGACGAGACCACGCTCAGCCCGGCCGCAACCAAGGTCCCGGGGCGCGCCCTACCCTTCGCCTCCGCCCAGTTCTGGGTCTGGCCGGCGCTGCGCATCGCCGTCGGACTGGTCTTTCTGTGGACCTTCCTCGACAAGCTGCTAGCGCTCGGGTACTCCACCGGACGCAACCCCGAGACCGATGTCGTCGACCGCTTCGGGCCGAAGGCCTGGATCCACGGCAACTCTCCGACCAAGGGCTTCCTGTCCCAGGGCACGGACAGCCCGTTCTCGTCGGCCTACGAGTCGATGGCCGGGGTCTCGATCTTCGACTGGCTGTTCATGCTCGGCATGGGTGGCGTCGGCGTCGCGGTCATCCTCGGCGTCGCCACCCGAATCGCCACGATCTCCGGCGTGCTGCTGATGCTCAGCCTGCGCCTCGCGCTCCTCGTGCCCGAGACCAACCCGATCGTCGATCAGCACGTCGTCTACGGCTTGCTCCTCGTCGGGCTCGCTGCCCTCCCGGCCGCGCGCCGCTTCAGCCTCGCCACCTGGTGGGACCGGCTGCCGATCGTGCAGCGCTTCGCGTTCCTGCGCTGACGACCCGACCCGAACGTCCTGGGCTCCGCGCGCTCGACCGCGCGATGTCCAGGACGTTCAACCGGTCTGTACGCGATCGCGCAGCATCCGGGCGACCGCCGCCTGCTCGCGGGCGAACGGATGCATCGTCGCCGCCTCCGCGTGGACGTCGGTGCCGTTGACCCACGGCTCGGCTGAGCAGATGCCGTGCCCGGCGGAGGCCGTCTGCACGTCGACGTACTCGACGCCGGCGTCGCGCGCGGCACCTTGGACCGCCCAGTTGAGTCGGCTGAACACTGCGGCCGTGTAGGCGTAGTCGCCGCGTGCCCACTTCAGCCGTTGCGGACAGAAGTCCGTCGCGGTCGAGAGCGCCGGATAGCCCACCGCGATGATGCGGGCCGACGGCGCCCGGGTCCGGATCGCGCGGATCAGGCCCGTGAGCCGGGTGCGCGTCCGACCGAGCGCGGCCAGCAGCCCATCTGACCCTCCGTCGCCGAACGCATCGCGACACGGGCTGCCCTGAGGGTCCTCCGCAGCGATGGCCGCACAACCGTTGACCATCCGCCCGAACACCCGCTCGTCGTTGGCGCCGAGCGAGATCGTGACGAGCGACGTGCCGGCCGTCACCGCATCGAGCTGCGGAGGGCGCCCGCCACGCGACCCGCTGGTGGCCTCGCTCGTCGTGGCTCCTGCACACGAGACGTCCACCAGCTCGTAGCCATCAACCAGCCGGCTCAGCTGCTTGGGGTAGTTGTTCGAGGACTGGCTGCACGGATCGCCACGCTTGACCTGCGGCACGCGGGACGCCGAGGTGTAGGAGTCTCCGATCGCGACGTAGCGCCGCCTGGCATCTGACGGGCCGGCCCCTCCGGCCCCGGCCCCGCCTCCGGCCCCGGCCCCGCCTGCGCCCCCGCCGTCGTCGTCGCACGCCGCCACCGCGAGCGCCAAGGTGGCCGCGAGAGCGGCGGCGAGCGATCGGCGTACGAACGGGTTGCGCATCAGGGTCACGGCGCGGAGCCCGGTCCTGGAAGGACGTCGACGTCGCCGGCGTGCATCGGCTCGCCACAGTGTGCGCAGCGCAGATCGACGTGGCTGATCTCGCCGCAGGCGTGGTGCCGGTAGAGCACAGGCGGTCCGGCTTCTCCGGCCAGCCACTTGTCGCCCCAGGCGATCATCACCATCAGCAGGTCGACCAGCTCTGTCCCCCGCTCGGTGAGGACGTACTCATAGCGGGGGCGGCGGTCGTACGGGCGGCGCTCGAGCACGTCGTGCTCGACCAGGTGGTTGAGGCGCTCCGTGAGCACCTTGCGAGAGATCCCAAGGTCCGCCTGGATCTGCTCGAACCGGTCGAGCCCGACGAACACGTCTCGCAGGATCAGCGGCGACCAGGGCTCTCCGATGACATCGAGTGTCCGCGCGATCGAGCACGCCATCTCACCGAAGTTGGTCCGCTGCATGGCTCGACTCTAACAAATGGGATTCCCTTAAGGAACTCGACGTGCTACGTTGGCGACGTTCCCTTAAGGAACTTCGATGTGACTGACCGACAACGCCCGCTAGGAGACCGACATGCTGGACAACGACGTACGACGCGCCATCACCGGAACCAACATGGCCCACCTCGCCACCGTCCTCCCCGATGGCTCACCGCACTCGATCCCGCTGTGGGTCGACACCGAGGGCGAGCGAATCGTCTTCCTGACCGGCCCGCAGTCACGCAAGGCGCGCAACCTGCAGCGCGACCCGCGAGTGGCGCTGTCCGTCGCGCCGGCCGACAACCCGTACGAGCCGGTCATCGTGCGCGGCCGGGTCGTCGAGTGGATCGAGGGCGACGCCGCCTGGGCGATCATCGACCGGATCGCGATGAAGTACATCGGGCAGCCCTACTCGCGCGAGCAGGACCGCGTCGTCGGTGTGATCGAGCCCGAGCGGCAGACCGTCGGCGTCCGCTGAGCCGGTCCGATGTCGGCGGCCACGCCTACGGTGTGACAGGTGAAGGAGACAGCGGAGGAGATCGCCGGCCTGCAGGACCTGCTCGACCGGTCGCACACGTCCTCGACCGGCCACCTCAAGAACATCATCAACGACGAGCGAGTGCTGACCGCGCAGGACATCGTCGCGCTGATGACGGGCATGAAGGTGCTCAGCGTCGCGACCGTCACGGCGTCAGGCGAGCCGCGGATCAGCGCGATGGACGGGCACTTCCTGCACGGCACCTGGTCGTTCGGCACCAGCGCGGGCTCGGCCAAGGGCCGGCATATGGCGGCTCGGCCGACGGTCAGCGTCGCGCACGTCGACGGCGAGGAGGTCGCGCTGTTCAGCCATGGCCGGGCCGAGGAGCTGCTGTCCTCGGACGAGGACTTCGAGGAGACCCTCGCGCACTGGACCGCGCACTACGGGAGCTCACCGCTGAGCTGGGGAGACGACGTACGGCTCTACCGCTATCAGCCGACGTGGATGGTCGGCTACGCCATGGATCGTGAGGCGTTGCTGCGCGGCCGCGGCATCTCCGCCTGAGGACCCGCCTGCGGGCACCGCGACTTCGTGTTCGGCGGCACGCGCTGCGCCAACTACGCTGCTGCGGTGCAACAGGACCAGCCGAACGACGACGACACCGCAGCGCGGTTCTCTCCCGAGGACATCGCGACGACCGTGCGCGTGCTCGCCGAGCTGGACAAGCTCCCTGAGGACCACCCGGACCATGTCACGGTCAAGCGGGCCGCGTCCGGCATGTACAAGCGGCTCAAGAAGGGCCGCCGCAGCGCCAAGACCTGGGCCGAGCGCAAGGCCGACCGCGCGGTCATCGAGTCGACGGCGACAGGTTCGCCGATGCGCATCGACGACGAGACCCGAGGCATCCCGCTGGTGTCCACCGCCAAGGGAGCCCACGCGGGCGAGCTGATCAACCCGCAGGGCTGCTACATCTGCAAGACCGACTACACGCTCGTCGACGCGTTCTACCACGGCCTCTGCCCGGACTGCGCAGCCTTCTCCCACGCCAAGCGCGACCAGCGCACCGACCTCACCGGCAAGCGCGCCCTGCTCACGGGTGGGCGCGCGAAGATCGGGATGTACATCGCGCTGCGGCTGCTGCGGGACGGCGCCCACACGACCATCACCACGCGCTTCCCCAAGGACGCGATGCGCCGCTTCGCATCCCTCGAGGACAGCGCCGACTGGATCGACCGGCTCAAGATCGTCGGCATCGACCTGCGCGACCCGACCCAGGTCGTCGCGCTCGCCGACGAGGTCACCGCCGCTGGGCCGCTGGACATCCTGATCAACAACGCGGCTCAGACCGTACGCCGGTCGCCGGGTTCCTACAGCCAGCTCGTCGAGCTCGAATCCGCCCCACTGCCAAGCGATCTCACGCTTCCGGAGATGGTGACGTTCGACCGGATCAGCGAGGCGCACCCGGCCGCGATCGCGGGCGCGCTCGAGGATCACGCGGTGGCTCATCACGAGGGCGAGTCGGTCGAGCACGCGCTCGCGCAGAACGCCGCCTCGATGACCGCGCTGGCGTTGTCCGCCGGCCACGCGAGTCTTGAGGCGCACCAGGCAGGTACGGCGATCGACGCGGGCGGCCTGCTGCCGGACCTGCAGCGCAACAACTCCTGGACCCAGAAGGTCGAGGAGGTCAACCCGTTGGAGCTGCTCGAGGTGCAGCTCTGCAACTCGACCGCGCCGTTCATCCTCGTCTCCCGGCTGCGCCCCGCCATGCGGGCCGCCGTGCAGCACGGCGCGAGGCGCGCGTACGTCGTCAACGTCTCGGCGATGGAGGGCCAGTTCTCCCGCCGATACAAGGGCGCCGGCCACCCGCACACCAACATGGCCAAGGCGGCGCTCAACATGCTGACGCGCACCAGCTCCGAGGAGATGTTCGAGTCCGATCGGATCCTGATGACCGCGGTCGACACCGGCTGGATCACCGACGAGCGGCCGCACGACGAAAAGCTGCGGCTCGCCGCCGAAGGCTGGCACGCGCCACTCGACCTGGTCGATGGTGCCGCCCGGGTCTATGACCCGATCGTGCGCGGCGAGGCCGGCGAGGATCTCTACGGCTGCTTCGTGAAGGACTTCAAGCCCAGCCCCTGGTGACGCCTCAGTCGCTCACCAGTGCGGACGGGGTGATCGTGACCGCGAATGGGAGAGTGGCCTCGAACGCCTCGTCGCCGCGGACGTGCGCCACCTCGACGTACTCACGGTCCTGGAGGTCCCAGGCGATCAACGACGGCTCGACCGGGTCGATCACCCAGTACGACGGGCACCCGGCTGCCTCGTAGCGCGCCTTCTTGAGGTTCAGGTCGATCAGGCGAGTGCTCGGCGACAGGATCTCCACCGCCAGGACCGGCGAGGCCGCAAGATAGCGCTCGGTCAGGTCAGAGCGACGGGCGACCAGCACGTCAGGCTGCAGCACGGTGTCCTCGGCGAGACGGACATCCAGCGGCGCGACGAACACCTCGAGCTCGTCGGGGCACTCTGCATGGAGCGCGAGCCACAGCTGGGTCACCCCGCGCTGGTGGCGCCAGTGGGGCGCCGGCGTCACGACGAGCGCACCATCGATGAGCTCGTAGCGGTGACCGTCATCGGGGCGATCCTCCAGATCGCGCCAGGTGAGCGGTCGGCTCTGCGGCATGGTCGTCACAGCCACCATCGTGCCTCCTTCGCGTCATGCCGCCAAGGTTTGCGGCGGGCCGACGACTGCGCGACTCGGTGTCGGACCCTGTGGACAGGGACCGCGATCGCGCTGCAGGTGTGGACGACGTCGCTCAACGCTGGACGTAGGCGCACCTCGACGTACGACGGACGACCGCAGCTCGCGATCGGCCGATGCTCGAAGCATCCCGATCAGCCGAGCCGGCAGGAGCCGTCCATCATGCTCAGCCTCACCCGTATGCGTCTCGCGTCCCTCGCCGGCGCAGCCCTCGTCGCGAGCACCGCCCCGCCTGCGTTGGCGTCCGCCGCTGCGGGGCAAGGAGATTCCCCACCCGTCGTACGCACCGCAAGCGGACTCGCCCGTGGCGAGAAGGTCAGCGGAACGAACCTGTTCGAGGGCCTCCCCTATGCGAAGCCACCCGTGGGCACGCTCCGCTGGCGCAGCCCGCGCCCGCCGGAACCCTGGGCCGGCACACGTGACGCCACCACCCCTGGCTCCCCCTGCGTACAGGCTGCCCCCACACCTGGGCAGACCACCGGTAGCGAGGACTGTCTCTATCTCAATGTTCAAGCGCCTCAACGGATCTCGGGATCTGCACCCGTCATCGTGTTCCTGCACGGCGGTGGCTTCACCAGTGGTTCAGGCGATGTGTACGACGGCACCCGGCTCACGCGTGAGGGCGCGGTCGTGGTGACCGTGAACTACCGACTCGGTGCGCTCGGCTTCCTCGATCACCGTGCGTCGCGTGACCCCGCGTCGGGCAACTTCGGGCTCGCCGACCAGGCAGCAGCGCTCCGCTGGGTGCGCGCCAACATCGGTCGATTCGGTGGCAACCCGCGCAATGTGACGCTGTGGGGACAGTCGGCAGGCGGGTTCAGTGTGTGCGCGCAGATCGCCTCACCGCTCGCACGCGGGCTGTTCGACAAAGCCATCGTGCAGAGTGCGCCCTGCGGCAACCCGGCCCTGACCCGACCGCAGGCCCGAGCACGCGCGGCGTCGGTCACTCAGGCGGTGGGCTGCGTGGATGCCCCAGATGCCTTGGCATGCCTGCGATCTCGGCCGGCCGCACAGATTGTCGTGAGTAGTCCCCCGAATCCACCGCTCGCCCGCCGTGGCGTCGATCGGACCTGGCTGCCGGTCGCAGGTACGCCCGTCCTGCCCGTCCAGCCGCTCACGGCCCTCCGCCACGGTGCGGCCGACCGCATCGCACTCATCCAGGGCGGCACACGTGAGGAGATGCGCGGCTTCGTTGCGGGTCGATACGGAGCAGATCCGCTCACGGCCGAGCAGTTCCCCGGCGCAGTGCGCGATCTGTACGGCGCGGAAGCGGCAGCCGTGCTGCGCCGCTACCGCCTGGAGGACTACCCCGCCCCGGGCGCTGCGCTCGCGGCCATCCTCACCGACGAGGGTCGGTTCATCGGCGCCTGCCAGCAGCTGCCTGCGAACGACGCGTCGCGCGGTCGGGTCTACGCCTACGAGTTCGCCCAGCCCTCGAGTCAGCCAGGCGGCGACTTCCCGCTCGGCGCCTTCCACACCTCGGACCTGCGCTACCTGCTCGACAGCCGCGGAGGGGCGTACCCGCAGCCGCCCCTGACGCCTGAGGAGGCGCCGCTCGGTGAGGAGATGGTGCGGCACTGGACCACGTTCGCCAGCACCGGTCGTCCTGGAGCCGGCTGGCCGGCGTACCGCCCCGGCAAGGCACTGTCACTGAGCATCGGCGAGACCAAGACCGTCGACATCGCCGCCGAGCACCATTGCGACTTCTGGCGATCCGTGGGTTAGGGACAGCAGAAGGTCCTGGTCACCGTGCGCTCGAGCGCACTGTCAAGGCTCAGGACATCGGTAACACTCTTTCGGTCCAGGACATCGGTGACGGTGTCCTGGACCGGATGATGAGTTATGGGTAGAAGTGATGCTGAGCCGATCGGTCCTGAAGTAGCGGCGGCGGTAGCTGCGAAGCATCGAGGCGACTGTGTGAACGTGGCGGCATTTTGTGCCCAGCAGGGCCTGTCGCGTAAGTCGTTCTACAAGTACTTGGCCCGGTTTGCCGCTTCAGGAGTGTCGGGCTTCTACCCCGATTCGCGCCGCCCGCACGCCTGTCCGACAGCCGTCTCGTCCGTTGTCGAGGACCTGATTGTGTTGGCCCGCAAGCGTTTAGAGGATCAGGGCTGGGACGCCGGAGCGAACTCGATCGTGTACTGGCTGCTGGATCACCCCGCTGAGTGGCCGGTCACGATGCACGGTGTCCCATCGCGGTCGACGATCAACCGAGTCCTTAAGCGTCGCGGTCTGCTGGTCCTGGTGCCACGGCGGGCTCCCAGCCGGCATCGGCGTCGGTTCGAGGCCGCCCACCCCAACACCCGTTGGCAGATGGACGGATTCGAGTACACCCTGGCCTCCGGAGCCATCGTTGTCGTGCTGCACCTCGTGGATGACTGCTCACGGATGGACCTGGCTTGCCACGCCGCTCGCAGCGAGAACTCCCAGGACGTGTGGGCGGCATTCGCCGGCGCAGTCCAGAGGTACGGGCTGCCAGCACAGCTGCTCACCGACAACGGCACCGCGTTCTCAGGTCGCCGTCGAGGCTGGACATCGACCCTGGAAACGAACGCCAATGTCCTCGGCGTGCACCACTTCACCTCCTCGGTCGGACACCCGCAAACCTGCGGCAAGGTCGAACGAGCCCATCAGACCTGCTTGAAATGGCTCCGCAAACGCCCGCCTGCCCAGGACCTCGCACAGTTGCAAGACCTGCTGGATCGCTACCGCGAGCACTACAACCATCGGCGGCGTCACCAACATCTCGATGGCCTGACACCAGCCCAGCGCTACGAGCTAGGTCCCAAAGACCAGCCCGGGCCAGCCACGACTGCACCGGTCTATGTAACCCGCCGCATCGTGGCCAAGAACGGCTCCATCGGGATCGAAGGCGTCCTGGTCGGCGTCAGCAAGAAAGTCGCCTCGCAGGAGGTCCTCGTGATCCACCGCGGACGCCACCTGGCCATCTTCATCGGCAACAACCTCATACGCGAGATCACCCTCACTGTCGCCAAAGGTGGCTACCAACGAATCGCCAAAGCGTCACCGAAGTCCTGAACCGCAAACTGTCACCGATGTCCTGAGACATCACAGTGCGCTCGAGCGCACGGTGACCAGGACCCTGTCGTGCCAGTGCTCAGCCCCAGACGAGTCCGCGGCTCGGGTCCTCAAGGATCGCGGCCACATCGGCCAGGAACCGCGAGCCGAGCTCGCCATCGATCAACCGGTGGTCGAACGACACCGCCAGCTGGGTGACGTGCCGCGGGACGATCGCGTCGTTGCCGTCCGCGTCGGTCACCACCCACGGCTGCTTGCGGATCGCGCCGAAGCAGACGATCGCCGACTCGCCCGGGTTGATGATCGGGGTGCCGGTGTCGACGCCGAAGACGCCCACGTTGGTGATCGTGATGGTGCCGCCGGACATCTCGGCCGGCTGCGTACGACCCTCCCGGGCCGTGGCGATCAGCCCACCGAGCGCGGCGGCCAGGCCGCGCAGGTCGAGTGACTGGGCTTCCTTGATGTTGGGCACCAGCAGCCCACGCGGCGTGGCCGCCGCGATGCCGAGGTTGACGTAGCTCTTCTGGACGATCTCCTGCGCCGCCTCGTCCCAGGTCGCGTTGATACCCGGGTTGCGCCGGATCGCGACGCACAGCGCCTTGGCCAGCACCAGCAGCGGCGTGACCTTCACGTCGCGGAACTCGCGATCAGCCTTGAGCCTCTCGACGAGCTCCACCGTGCGCGTGACGTCGACGGTGATGAACTCCGTCACGTGCGGCGCCGTGAACGCCGAGCCGACCATCGCCTGCGCCGTCATCTTGCGCACGCCCTTGACCGGGATCCGCGTCTCCCGCTCCCCGGCCACCATGCCGTACGCCGGTGGCGCACCTTGTGCCGTCGGCGTCACCTCGGGCACGCCACCAGCAATGAAGGCCTCGACGTCCGCGCGCGACACGACACCGTCCTCGCGCGTCGGAATCACCTGGGACAGATCAATCCCGTTGTCCTTGGCGAACTTCCGCACCGGAGGCTTAGCCAGCACCTTGGTCTCGATACGGCTCGCGCCAGGGCGCTCGCCTACTCGACCAGCGGTGGCGGCCGGAGAAGTGACGTCCGGGAGAGGCGCAGGCAGGGGGGCCTGCGGAGCGGACTGGATGGGCCTGGCGGGAGGCGGAGCTTGCGAGGCCGGATGGTCGGTCCGCGCAGCAGGCCCCCCTGCCGGAGCCGGACTCGAACCAGCAGCCTTACGTGCTCGACGGCTAGTCGTACCGGCGGATGGCCCGTACCCGACGAGGTTGGCAACCCGCTCACCTTCATCTTCAGACGAAGCCGCGGGCGCTACCAACGGGGCCGAATCTTCTTCAGCACCAACCACATCCACCGTGACAATGGGAGCACCCACATCAACCGTGGTGCCCTCGGCGACCAGGATCTCAACGACCGTGCCCTCCCAGGGGATGGGCAGCTCGACGAGCGATTTGGCGGTCTCGATCTCGACCACGATGTCGTTGGTCTTGACGGTGTCGCCCGCCTTGACCTTCCAGGTGACGATCTCCGCCTCGACCAGACCCTCACCGGGATCGGGGAGGTTGAACTGCTTCACAGCCATGAAACCCGTTCTCCTTGCTCGCGGCTCAGTACGCCAGGGACTTGTCGACGGCGTCCAGGACACGATCGAGGTTGGGGAGGAACTCCTCCTCGAAACGGCTGGGCGGGTAGGGGATGTTGTAGCCGCCGACGCGCAGCACCGGCGCCTCCAGGTGATAGAAGCACTCCTGCTGGATGAACGACGCGACCTCGGAGCCCATGGCCAGGAACGTTGACGCCTCGTGCACGACGACGATGCGACCGGTCCGCTTGGCAGCCTCCGCGATCGCACCGGTGTCGAGCGGGGAGAGCGAGCGCAGGTCGAGGACGTGCAGCGAGATGCCTTCTGCTGCAGCGGCTTCCGCGGCTTGCAGGCACGTCTTGACCATCGGACCGTAGGTGACGAGCGTGACGTCGGTGCCCTCACGGCGTACGGCCGCTTGGTGCAGTCCGAGCGGCGCGCCGACGGTCTCGTCGAGGTCGACCTCGGCGCGCTCGTGGTAGCGACGCTTGGGCTCGTAGAACACGACCGGGTCATCGGAGGCGATGGCCTGCTGCATCATCCAGTACGCGTCAGCCGGGTCCGCGCACGTGACGACTCGCAGGCCGGCCGTGTGGGCGAAGTAGGCCTCGTTGGACTCGGAGTGGTGCTCGACCGCGCCGATGCCGCCGCCGTAGGGGATGCGGATGACCATCGGCAGACGCAGCGCACCCAGCGAGCGGGCGTGCATCTTGGCGACCTGGCTGATGATCTGGTCGAACGCCGGGTAGACGAACCCGTCGAACTGGATCTCGACCACGGGCCGGTAGCCGCGCAGGCACAGGCCGATCGCGGTGCCGACGATGCCGGACTCCGCGAGCGGCGTGTCGATGACGCGGTCCTCGCCGAAGTCCTTCTGAAGGCCTTCGGTGATGCGGAAGACGCCGCCGAGCTTGCCGACGTCCTCACCCATCAGGACCACCTTGGGGTCCGCCTCCATCGCGGCGCGGAGGCCGGAGTTGAGACCCTTGGCGAGCGTGAGCTTCTGGGCGGCCATCAGTGACCCGCTCCCTCGAACGATGCGTGGTAGGAGACGAATTCGGCCTTCTCAGCGGCCACGACCGGGTGCTCGTCGACATAGATGTCGTCGAACATCGTCGGCAGCTCGGGGTCGGGCATCTCCTGGCAGGCCTTGCGGATGCGCGCGGCCAGCTCATCGGCTTCGGCGTCGACGCCGTCGAAGAACTCCTGGTCGGCGTAGCCCTTGGTCTCCAGGAAACCGCGCATTCGCTTGATCGGGTCCTTCTCACGCCAGATGTCGACCTCGGCCGCGACGCGGTACTTGGTCGGGTCATCGGAGGTGGTGTGGGCACCCATCCGATAGGTGAACGCCTCGATCAGCGTCGGGCCCTGCCCGGACCGGGCGGCGTCCAGCGCAACCTTCGCGACGGCGTACGTCGCGAGCACGTCGTTGCCATCGACCCGGACACCCGGGAAGCCGAAGCCGCGGGCGCGCAAGTAGGGCGGGATGCGGAACTGCTTGTAGTTGGGCTCGGAGATCGCCCACTGGTTGTTCTGCACGAAGAACACGACGGGCGCGTTGGCGACGCCGGCGAAGACCAGCGCCTCGTTGTAGTCGCCCTGTGCCGTGCCGCCGTCGCCGGTGAACGCCATGACGGCGGTGTCGCGGGACTCATCGCCCGTGCCGACCGCGCCGTCGCGCTGCACGCCCATGGCGTAGCCGGTCGCGTGCAGCATCTGGTTGCCGATGACGATCGTGTAGAGGTGGAAGTTGTTCTCGTTGGAGTCCCAGCCACCGTTGTTGACTCCGCGGAACATGCCGAGGAGGTTTTCGGGCGGGACGCCCTTGCACCAGGCGACGCCGTGCTCCCGATAGCCCGGGAAGGCGTAGTCCTGCTTGCGCATCGCGCGGCCGGCGCCGACCTGAGCGGCTTCCTGGCCGAGGAGCGAGGGCCACAGCCCCAACTCACCTTGGCGCTGCAGCGCGTGGCCTTCGGCGTCCACCCGTCGCACGAGCACGAGGTCGCGATACATCGCGCGCCCGTCCTCGGGGGTGAGCGCCTCGACGATCGCGGCGTAAGGGGCATTGGTCTCGTTGGTCGCCAGACGGTTGCCCTCGGCATCGAGGAACTGGACCATGTCGGGTCCGCCGTCGGTGATGTCATGCTCTCCGGGAGGGGTCACCACGTTCTCATGGTGTCGCACCACGCCTTCGGGATGCACGTCGGTCACTGCGTCTCCTTCTCTTGCCATCGACACGGTGTGGTCGACGGTTCGCGTCCCCCGCACAGCCGGGGTCTCCGGCGTACGACGGTCGGCGTCACGTCGTTGTGGCGCCGCTCACAGTCCTGTGCTTCGCAGGCTACCTGCGCCCCTCGCAGTCTCACCAATCGGGACGGACGGGCGGTCGTACGCCGGTGCGCGCCGAAATCTTTCGCCGGCGGCCCGCGAAACGAAAATTCAAGGCTTGGTCAACAAAAGGGCAGGCTTACCTGATTTGTCTCTTGATACCGAGTGGTCGTGCTCAGAATGCGACCAACGGCCGCATTCGGGGATTCGGTGGGCGGCCGTTCACCAAGGAGGAAATCTTTTGAAGAAGACCCTTGCCTGGTCAGTGACGACCGTCGCTGCCCTCGCCCTGTCAGTCGGTACGGCTCTGCCCAGTCAGGCATCGCCCGGCCCGTCGAGCCCGTCCGCCAAGTACCTCAACGCCAAGTCCAACGTCTCCGCCAAGGACCAGGCCACGATCGACCGGATCATGAAGCGCCTCCCGGCCAACTGGGAGACGCGTCGCGACAACGTCCTCAAGAAGCACAACATCGAGGCGTCGCCGGTCCAGGACGTGCTGAAGGCCAAGGTTGCCAATGTCATCAACCCGGGCGACTACGAGTGCGGGCCGACCAAGCTCGACGCCTACGTCGACTCGATCCTTAAGGACGTCGACCCGGGCAACCTGTTCCTGCTGAGCATCCTCGGCGCCCTGGACTTCCCGACGTACGACTCGTTGATCTACGGCACGTCCAAGGGCGCTGACTACCAGCTCCCGGCGGCGTACAAGGCACCGCTGACCACGACGTTCGGCTACGCCCAGCGCTTCTGGGACGTCCGCCTCAACGACGTGCAGCTGATGGCGATGCACGGCTCGATGATCACCGACCCGGTCCGTGTCGCTCGGATGGTCACGTTGTTCTACGGCCTCGAGGGCCAGGACGCGATCGACATGGCCAACGACATCATCAGCGTCGTGAAGGGCGACGCGGGTCTGCAGAACGGTGAGAACCCGATCTTCACCCTCAACGCGTTCGCCTTCTCGGCCGTCGGCGAGACCGACCCGGTGTTCAAGAACCTGAAGGACAAGATGATCTTCGGCGACGGCATCCTCGCCGCGCTCAAGGGCATCGGCCTCAACCAGGTCGGTCCGAAGGCGGTTCTCGGTCACGAGATGTCGCACCACGTGCAGTACGAGGACAACCTGTTCGACTCCGACCTCACCGGCCCGGAGGCGACTCGTCGCACCGAGCTGATGGCGGATGCGTTCGGCACGTACTTCGTGACGCACAAGAAGGGCCTCGGCCTGGGACCGAACCAGGTCCTGCAGGCGCAGCAGTCCTTCTACGACGTGGGTGACTGCCAGTTCGACTCCAGCGGTCACCACGGCACGCCCAACCAGCGGCGCGCTGCGTCCGCGTGGGGTGCTGCGGTCGTCGCCGCGTCGAACAACCCCAACAAGGTGCTGCCGAGCATGTCGCTCGACAAGAAGTTCGAGAAGGTGCTGCCGCAGCTGGTCGCGCCGGACGCCCCGACCTCGGTCAAGGCGTACATGAGCGTCGCCAAGTAGGCACTCACACCGCACGCCACGGGGCGCCTGTCACCTTCGGGTGGCGGGCGCCTCGTCGTACGTCCCCCGCTTCCGGGCCGACAGTGCAAGCCGCGTCGCTTCCCGAGTTTCGGTAGCGACGCGGCTTGCACTGTCGGCCAAGAAGGGGGTCAGGCGCGGCGGAGGGCGCGTTGGCCCAGAGCGGCGAGTACGACGGCGGCCGCGCCGGCGATGACCGGCACCCAGAAGCCGTCGTGCGCGCCGTGCTGCTCGATCACCCAGCCGCTCGCGGCGGACCCCGCGGCCACCCCGATGATGAGGCCGGTCAGCACGATGCTCATCGCCTCGTTGACCTGCCGGGCGGGCACCAGCCGCTGCGAGAGGTTCATGCTCGTGATGAGCGTGGGTGCAGTGGCGACACCCGCGATCAGCATCACCACACTCAGCCAGAAGATGCTGTGCGCCAGCAGCACGGGCGCCTCGAGCACGACCATCGCCACGGTGCCGACGAGCAGCGAGGTCGACAGCGGCAGGCTGACCGCACGTGCGCCGTAGATCAGGCCGGCGCTGGCCGAGCCGACCGCGAACAATGCGAGCACCAGGCCCGACCAGCCCTTCTGCCCGAGGTCCTCGGCCACCGCGATGGTGGTGACCTCGTTGGAGCCAAAGATCGCGCCGGTCATGAACATCACCACGGACAGCAGGGCGATGCCCGGCCGCAGCAGAGCCAGCCCGGTCGACTCGTGCGATCCGGGGTGCACAGGCGGCTCGGTCGCACGCGCGGAGAGGAAGACCAGTGAACCGATCGAGTAGCACAGCCCCGCGACGATAAGGCCCGCCTCCGGGAAGACCTGCGTCGACAGCAGCACCGCGAGCGCCGGGCCCGCGACGAAGGACAGCTCGTCGATGACCTGCTCGAACGACATCGCGGTGTGCAGCCGCTCGGGCTCGTCGGCGAGCAGGTGGGACCACCGAGCGCGCGACATCGTGCCGGTACTGGCCACCACGGCCGAGCAGCCGTAGGCGACGAACAGCGTCCATGCCGGCGCCGATGTCAGGGACAGCACGATCAGTGCCGAGCCCCACAATGCCGACCAGAACGCCAGTGGCAGCGTCACCCGTCGTTGGCCGAACCGGTCGATCAGTCGACCGACCACCGCGGCAGTGAGGGCGAGCACCACGAGCCCGACCGCGGAGACGGCGCCGGCGAGGCCGTACGACTCACGACGGCCCGAGACCATCGCCACGACCGCCACGCCGAACATCGCTCCGCCCGTGCGAGCGAGGGCCGCGCCGAGCACGAATCGGCGCGCGCCCGGCGTACGCAGCAGAGGAAGGTACGCCGAGAGCACGCCCTCATCACATCAGGCGGCTGGACCGACCCCTGCGGTGGCCCGGAAGCCGTCGCGCCAGGAGGCGTACGTCGGGGTCCAGCCGAGCTCACGCTTGGCCTTGGCGTTGGACGAGCCGCGCCCGGTGGTCATCATCCCGACCGCGAAGCCGCCGGCGAGCGGCTTGGCCAGCCAGGCCGGTACGCGGAGCGGAGGTTTGGCACCGACGACCTCCGACAGGTACGGCAGCCACACGCTGACCGGCGCCGGCTCGTCGTCGACGATGTTGTAGATCCCCGGACCTCCGTGGTCGACCGCTACGACAGCAGCCGAGGCCGCGTCCTCGATGTGCGTGAAGGAGAAGACGCCGCTCGCGTCACCGACGAGCGGGAGCTTGCGACCGCGTACCTGCTCCCACATCTCACCGCCCGGCGCGAGCGCGTTGCCAGGACCGTAGAACGCGCCGTAGCGCAGCACGACACCCTCGATGTCGACTGCCTCGCTCACGACGCGCTCCATGTAGCGGATCGCTGCCAAGGTCTCCTTGCTGTCCGAATGTGGTTGCGTATCAAGCGGATCCGCCTCCGTCTTGACCGGACCGCCAGTGCGCTCGTTGGGCCAGCCGGTGTACGACGCCGCGATGAATCGCTTCGCCCCCGCCTCCCGAGCCGCGGCCAGCAGGTGGTCCGTACCGTCCGTGCGCAGCAGGTTGGTCCGGTGGAACTGCCGGTCGAAGTGCTTCATGTCCTTCAGCGACGCCAGCGCGGTCATCTGATGGATGACGACATCCGGCTCGGCAGCCAGCACCGCGGCCCGGACCGAGTCCGCATCCAGCCCGTCCATCACCGCGGGTACGACGCCCGCGTCCCTCAGCCGTCGCGCCCCGGCCTCGGACGTGGTGCTGCCCGTGACGTCGTGTCCGGCCCGAATCAGCTGTGGCACCAGGTGCTTTCCGACGGCTCCACTGGCTCCGGCGACGAAGATCTTCATGGTTCGTGCTCCTCATCTCTCGTTGGTCTGGCCCGTACGACGAATGAGGACCGCGGCGTGTGACATCACGCGCGGTGAGAGGCTGGAGGCATGACCGATCTCGCCGTGGAGCACGACCAGCTGCGGCCGCTCATGTTCTCGATCGCCTACCGGATGCTCGGCAGCGTCGCGGAGGCCGAGGACGTCGTACAGGACGCGTTCCTGCGCATGCACGAGAGCGGCGTCGACGCGAGCTCGCCGGACGCGTACGCCACGACCGTCACGACGCGCCTCGCGATCGATGTGCTGCGGTCGGCCCGGCACCAGCGAGAGACGTACGTCGGGTCCTGGGTGCCCGAGCCGCTGCTCGCGGCCGACCCCGATCCGAGCCACCGGATCGAGATGGACGAGACGGTGTCGGTCGCGTTCCTCATCGTGCTGGAGCGACTCTCGCCTCTGGAGCGGGCGGTGTTCGTGCTCCGCGAGGCGTTCGACTACCCCTACCCGCGCATCGCCGAGATCGTCGAGCGAGCCGAGGCGAGCTGCCGTCAGCTGATGACGCGGGCTCGCCAGCACGTGCACGACGCGCAGCCGCGCTTCCCCGCCGACGACGGGCGACGTACGGCCATTGCGGGCGCCTTCATGGAGGCCGTGCGCAGCGGCGAGCTCGGTGCACTGGAGCGGCTGCTGGCCGAGGACGTCACCTTCCAGGGCGACGGCGGCGGCAAGGCGCCGGCGATCTCCAAGCCGCTGCGCGGGCGTACGCAGGTGGCTCGCTTCCTGGGCGGCCTCCTGCGACAAGGCGCTCGGCTCGGCGCCGTGGTGGAGGCCGTCGAAGCGAACGGCCAGCCGTCAGTGCGGGTTTCGAGCGCCGACGGTGCTGTCCTGTCCGTGCTGTCGGTCGAGGTGGCCGGGGACGAGGTCGTCGCGGTGCACAACCAGCTCAACCCCGACAAGCTGCGTCACCTCGGCGACGTCGGCAACCTGTACGAGCTGCTTCGCTCCGCTCCCTGATTCCCGTCTGCATCGGCACCCATCCGTCTCGGCGACGGTGCCGAACTCCTTCCGCAAACCCCGGTGGGTCGGCGTCACATGACCCGTCGCGGCATTCAATCGAAGGAGCTTGAGATGCGCACCACCATGAAGGCCGCCTTGGCGGTCCCCGCAACATGCGCGCTGATCTTCGTCGGCGCGGGAGGCGCCATGGCGTCCGGTCTGCACGCCGACGACGACGCGACGTACACGATGAAGCTGACCGACACGATGGGCAACAAGAGCGGCTCGTCGTCGACCGCCAAGGTCACCGTCGAGGGGGACAAGCTCTCGGTCGAGATCAACGGCAAGGGCTTCACTCCGAACTCGCCGCACGCCCAGCACTTCCACGGCTCGTTCTCGGAGAACAAGAACTTCACCTGCCCGACGTCCGCTGCTGACAAGGACGGCGATGGACAGGTGAACACCGAAGAGGGTCTGCCGATGTACGGCGACATCATGATCTCGCTGACCACCACGGGCGACACCAGCCCCAAGAGCGGTCTCGCGATCGACCGGATGCCGACCGCTGACGCAGAGGGCAACCTGTCCTACACCCGCACGATCGACCTTCCGGCCGGCGCCGGCGCCAAGCTGAAGAACCTGCACATCGTGCAGCACGGCCTGGACGCGAACGGCAACGGCAAGTACGACCTCGACGCCCTCGGTGAGTCGACGTTCGCGAAATCCCTTGGTGCCAGTGGGGTTCCGGAGGAAGCCACCAACCCGGCTACCTGCGGCACGATCTCCGGCGCCGCAGTCGGTGCAGCGCCCACGGGTGGTGTCGACACCGGTGACGGCACGACTGGTGGTGTCGAGGCCATGGGCACTCTCGGTCTCGGTGCTCTCGCTCTGACCGGTGCAGGCGGCGCGATGGCCTACCGCCGTCGGCTCAACCAGCGCTGATCAACATGCCCATCAAGCCCGGTCGTGGTCGACTCCGTATGGTGTCGGCCGCGGCCGCGGTCCTTGCCCTCTCCGGGGCAGGACTGGTCGCGTACGGGTTGTCACAGCAGGACACTGCGACGCCTCCGTCACCCGGCACGTCAGGTCATCACCACGGCGCGGCCCCTCCGCCTGCGAGCACAACCACGCGGGCGGCCGGGCGGGCCGGGGCGGCGTACGTCCTGCCGGTCGGCCAGCAGATGGCCCGGTCTCAGCCGACCCGAGTCCGAATCCCTTCGCTCGGCGTCTCGAGCGACATGATCAAGCTCGGACTCCAGCCGAACAAGCGCATGGCGGTCCCCCAGAACGGTTCGCAGAGTGGCTGGTTCGACCAGAGCCGCACTCCTGGCGAGCTCGGTCCGGCCATCGTGGCGGCGCACGTCACATGGCACGGCAAGCGAGGGGTGTTCTTCAACCTCGGCGCCATGAAGGAGGGTCAGAAGGTCGAGGTCGACCGTGCAGACGGCTCGACGGCGATCTTCCAGGTCGAGGACATCGGCCAGTACCCGAAGGCGAAGTTCCCCACTGACAAGGTCTACGGCAGCGTCGATCACGCCGCGCTCCGGCTGATCACCTGCGGTGGGGTCTACGACGGCGATGCCGGCCATCACCTCGACAACGTCGTGGTGTTCGCCAAGCTCGTCGGCACGAAGAAGGCCTAAAAGCCCCGGCGTACGACGGTAGGTGGCCTTCCCGTCGTACGCCGGTTGTGGCAAGTGCCGCGCAGATCGCGGCCAGCGGCACCTCTGCACCGATCGCCAGCGCCAAGGCTGTGGCGAAGTCCCCGCCGGGCGCTGCGGTCGTCACGTCGAACCAGGCATCGACGAGGAGCAACGATGCGGTGGCAGCGACGGCTGCGGTCAGCCGCGCATCGCGGTTGACCGCCAGGACACCTGTCGCGATCAGGCCCAACGCCTCCGCAGCATCCAGCCCCACCCACGCGAGGCGCCAATGACTGGCGGTGGCGGTGGTCGGCAAGGTCATCGCGAGGACGACGAGCCACGGTACGAGGAGCAGGCCCGCGGTCAGCAGCAATGGACCCGCAGCTCGCTCCCGTCGACTCTGGCGGCCGGCACGAGGGGAGATGGGTCCCCTGGACGTTCGGGTCGTCATGCTGAGGACGCTATGAACGGCCTCTCCCGAACGCCGTCACTCCTAAGAGCCATCCCGGCCTACATCCCGCGCCGACCAGTGTCACCTTCAGGGGCTAGAGGGCACGTGCCCCTCACCGAGCTCGGAAGGCGCCCGCGACCTCGATCAGTCGGTCGTTGGCCTCGGTCTCGGCAACGGTGCAGCGGCACCCCTCGCCGGCGAACGGTCGTACGACCAGGCCCGCCTCGTCGGCGGCCTTCGCGAAGTCGACGGTGTCGTCTCCCAACGGCAGCCAGACGAAGTTGGCCTCGCTGTCGGGCACCGGCCAGCCTTGCTCGCGCAGCGCCGCGATCACCCGACTGCGTTCTGCCACAAGGGAGTTCACGCGCTCGGCCAGCTCGTCGAAGGCGTCCAAACTGGCGATCGCCGCCTCCTGGGCCAGGGTGCTGACACCGAACGGCACCGCTGCCTTGCGCAGTGCAGCAGCAACCGGCTCGTGCGCGACGGCGTAGCCCACGCGGAGCCCGGCGAGACCGTACGCCTTCGAAAACGTCCGCAGCACAGCGACATTCGCGTGCTTGCGGTAGAGGTCGAGAGCCACCGGCGCAGCCTCGTCGCCACCGAACTCGAGGTAGGCCTCGTCGATGACCACGAGGACGTCGGACGGCACCTTGGCCAGGAACGCGTCGAGCTCGTCCGCGTGGACCGCAGGCCCGGTGGGGTTGTTAGGGGTGCACACGAGGATGAGGCGGGTGCGGTCGGTGATCGCCGCCGCCATCGCGTCGAGGTCGTGACGTGACTCGGCGGTCAACGGCACCTGCACGGCCTTGGCGCCGGCGAGCGCCGTCACGATCGGGTAGGCCTCGAACGACCGCCACGCGTAGATGACCTCGTCGCCCGGCTCGCAGGTGATCTGCATCAGCTGACCGAGCACACCCACGCTGCCCGTGCCGGTCGCAATGTCCTCAGCCGGTACGTCGAGCGCCTCGGCGAGCCGCTGGGTCAGGCCCGAGACGGCCATGTCCGGGTAGCGGTTCATCGAGGTCGCCGCCTCCTGCACCACCTTCAGGACCGAGGGCAGCGGCGGGTAGGGGTTCTCGTTGGAGGAGATCTTGTACGTCGTCACGTCGGTCCGCGCAGCCGCGGGCTTGCCGGGCTTGTAGCCGGGAACGCCGTCGAGCGTGGAGCGCAGCCGAACGTCGTTGGTCGGCGAGGTCTGGTCGGTCATACCCCCACTCTAGAAGCCGCTCCCTGCGCGTCCCGGCGGGTATTGGGCAGTCCGTCCTGCCAGGATGTGACCATGGTCAACTTTGCGATCAAGACCGGGATCAACGCGGTAGCCCTGTGGGTCGCCGCAGCCGTGATCTCCGGCATCACTCTCGTGCAGGACGGCGCCGAGACCAGCTCCAAGGTCATCACGATCGTCCTCGTCGCGGCGATCTTCGGACTGATCAACGCGATCATCAAGCCGATCGCCGTGCTGTTCTCCCTGCCGGCGCTGATCCTCACGCTCGGCCTGTTCACGCTGGTGATCAACGCGTTCATGCTGGAGATCCTGTCGTGGATCTCGGACAAGCTGGACCTGTCCTTCCACGTCGAGCACTTCTGGTGGGACGCGATCAGCGGCGCGGTCATCATTACGCTGGTCAGCTGGATCCTCAACATCTTCCTGCGCGACGACGAGGACTGACCCACCCGCCCTCCTACACAAATTGACTGGGGTAGCACGCATGCGTGCTACCCCAGTCAATTTGTGTTGGGGTCACCAGGCGGGGTCGTCGCCGTTCTCGAGGTACGCCGTCCCTGCCTTCTCGTCGACCTGGCGCACTGCGCGCTCCACCAGTCTCCCGGTGTAGTCCGCAGCACGCTCTTTGACGGTCGCCTCGTCCGCCCAGTGGATCCCGCGAATCTCCCTGGGCTCCAACACAACTCGGGCAAGATCATCGGCTGTGACCTCGACGTCGTACAAGAACAGCATCGCGTCGTCCCAGCCGTTCCACGGCGGCAGCCAGCTCACGACGGCGAGCGACCGGATGCGGCCCTCGACGCCGAGCTCCTCGCGGATCTCGCGCAGCACCGCGTGCGCCGGTGACTCACCGGGGTCGACCACTCCACCCGGGAGGTCCCAGAAGCGTTTGTAGACCAGCTCGCACAGCAGCACCTGGCCGTCGTCGTTGCGCACGAGTGCCTGCGCGATGGCGCGCTTGGTCGGCAGGCCGGCGTTGAGCGTCGCGGTGAACGCCTCGCGGCTGAAGGGTTCCGGGTCATCGACCAGCCGTCCCATCAGGACCATCGGCCCGCGCACCCCGTGCGTCTCCCCATAGCCGCGCACGAGCCCTTCCTTGCGCAGCCCGGCTCGCGACGCCGTCCGCAGCGAGGAGCGGTTGTCGGGGTCGACGTACGCCTCCACCCGCGCCAGGTCGAGCTCACCGAACGCGTAGTCGACGAGCAGGCGTACGGCGTGACTGCCGTGGCCCTGACCGCGGTAGCGCGGGAACATCGCCCACGAGAGGTGACCGGTGCGGTCCCGGTCGGCGATCTGTCGTAGCTCGACGGTGCCGGCCACCTCGCCACGCACCTCGACGAGAAAGCTCACCACGCGCCGGCCGTCGGCGTACGCCGCGTGCCAGTCCCGGATCGCCTGCGCCTGCCGCTGCGCGGTCGGCACGACGTCGGTGAAGCCGAACCACCGCGCGATCTCGTCGTCGTGCTGCAGGCGCGCCACGTCGACGTCAGCCTGAGACCAGGGACGGAGGACGACATCTCCATCGGTCAGTGTCGGCTGGGGCGGCACGGACGCAGCGGGCGACGTCATGCCTTGACCCTATGCGGCCCCGACCGGGCACGACGACGCCCCCGTCACGCAGTGCGTGACGGGGGCGTTGACGATCGATTCAGGTCAGCCCGTGACGGGGAGACCGGTGGTCGACGGCGTCGGGGTGGGGGGCTCGGACGGCTCCCCGGTCGGCGACGCGGTCGGGCTCTCGGTGGGCGTGCCCGTCGAGGTGCCGGTCGGCGTGGAGGTGCCGGTCGGCGTGCTCGTCGAGGTCGGCGAGCTCGTGGACGTCTCGGTGCCGGTCGGCGTGCTGGCGTCACCGCAGGCGGCGTAGCCGAGCTTGATGTACTTGCCCTCGCCGATGGCGTCCTTCAGGTCGACGTACGCGCCGACCTTGCCGTCACCCTCGGTCTTGCCGAAGGTCACGGTGCCCTCGGCGCCGCTCTTGCCCGTGAACTGCGCGAGCGAGACCGACGAACCGGCAGCCTTGGCGCCGGCCGAGCCGCCACCGGCGACGGAGACGGTGTACTTGCCCGCGTCACAGTTGACCGTGA
Organism: Luteipulveratus mongoliensis; assembly: GCF_001190945.1. Classification (NCBI taxonomy): domain Bacteria; kingdom Bacillati; phylum Actinomycetota; class Actinomycetes; order Micrococcales; family Dermacoccaceae; genus Luteipulveratus; species Luteipulveratus mongoliensis. Next base: position 5,289,413 of record NZ_CP011112.1, read on the forward strand.
CGCTGATGCCCGAGGCACCGAGCGCCGGGATGGCCAACTTCGTGACCTTGGCCGAAGCCTTGGAACCGCTGGACGACGAGGTCGCGGAGGCGGTGAAGAAACCGTCCTTGTCACTGACCGAGCCGTTGGAGTAGCTCGCGTGCACATCGGTGGTGGTCGCCCAGGCAGCGCCACCAGCAGCGGCCTTGACCGGCGCAGCGACACCTCCGGTGCTGGTCACGACCAGGCCGATCGCACCCGCGACGCCTGCGGCGAATGATGCGCCGAACAGCGCGGTGTTGCGCTTCATAACTCGTCCTCCCTAAGGACTTTCAGATCAAGCGGTGATGGAAACAGGCGTCCCTGCCGGCAACTTGCCGAAGATGTCGAGGGCCGCTTCCGGGACCCGCACGCAACCGTGCGAGATCTTGCCGGTACGGCCGGCCTTGGTAGGCCAGCCGTGGACGGCAACGGTCCCGGGGCCGCCGCCGTACGAGTCGAGGGTGTCCGAGTGGGCACCCAGTGCATAGATGACGGGCGAGAAGGTCTGCTTGGGGTCCACGAACCCGGTCAGCAGGAAGGTCTCACCCTGCGGGGTGGGCGAGGAGTCGAGTCCGTGGCCGACTGACCACTGGCCCATCTTCTCCTTGCCCTTGTCGACGGTCAGCGAGTTCTCGCTGAGGTCGATCCGCACTGACCACGCCGTGCTTGCGGTCTTCTGGCCCGTGTCGGGGATCCACGCGGACGCGCCGTTGGGACGAGCCGGCAGGCGCACCTTGATCCAGTTGGCCTGGTGGCCGATGACCGGCAACCAGGTCGCCTGGTGGATCTGCTTGGCCGGGATGATCGTGACCGGCTGAGCACCAGGCTTGGCGAAGGCCGTCGTCGCCGTGGCAACGTTGACCACGTGGCCGCCGCTGGCAGTCTTCAGATCGATCGGCGCGGTCGACACCTTGGTGTCGGTCGTCGCCTGAGGCAGTCGGTCCAGCACGTCCTTGGGTACGTCCGGCACAGGAATCGTGCCGCCCTGCTCAGCCTGGACCGACGAGGAGGCAAGAGGCGTCTTGGACGCCGCCTGCTTGTCCGAGTCGTCCGAGCTGCCCATCACCTTGACGGCGATGACGGCCAGGAGCGCGACGGCCGCGAAGCCGGCACCCACACCGACCACTGTCGTCGTGAGACGTGAGCGACCGGATTCCTCCGAGCCGCCGTTCTGATGACTGCCCATCTCTCCTCAACTGATGCGTGGTGCCCCGGACACCGGGTGTCGGCGCACAGACTTCCGTACGCCGACACCCAGGTCACCTTGCTGTCGGTCCTGACGAGTCAGGACCGGCCGATCACTTGCCGAAGTTGGCCAGGAACGACGCGCCGCTCGGCGTGCCGACACCAGTCACGTTGTCCCAACCAGCAGCGCTGGCGAGGCCCTCGGGCTTGGCGTCGAAGCCGACCAGGTTGTACGCACCGTCGTTGGACGGCGCCCAGACGCCGGCCTTGTTGACAGCGTTGACGTCCTTGATCGCGCCGGTGCCCTTGAGCTTGTAGATCCACGGCGAAGCCAGACCGATCTTCTTGCCGTTCTGCGCCTTGGACAGGCCGACGATGGCAGCCATCGCGGGCGAGCTCAGGCTGGTGCCGCCGATGGCGGAGTAGCCCACCTGGCCACCGCTGGTGTAGCGGATGGTGAAGCCGGTGTAGGGGTCACCGATCGCGGAGACGTCCGGCAGTGCGCGCATCGAGGTCGTGCCCGTGACGACACCCTTCTGCCAGGTCGGCTGCGTGTAGGAAGCGCTGACGCCACCACCCGCACCGCTGGTCGGGGTCTGGGTGGCCGTCACGTCGACGATGCCCGCGGTCGAGTCCAGGCTCGGCTGCTTGTAGAAGCGGTTCTCCCAGCCGGTCACGACCGGCTGCGAACCGTCCTCGGCCAGACCGACCGACGTACCGCCGACAGCGGTGACGTTGGTGCTGGAGGCCGGGTGACCGACACCCTTCGCGCCACCGGTGTTGCGGGTGTGGTTGTCGCCCCAGTCACCGGTGGAGGCGAAGACGCTGATGCCGGTGAGCGCGGCCTGCTGGAACGGACGGTCCCAGGCAGCCTTGTCAGCGGCGGTCATGCCGGCGTCCGTGGTGGAACCGAACGACATCGAGATCGTGGAGACCTTGTGCTCGTTGACCATCTTGGCCAGCGACGTGGTCAGCGCGTCGTCGAAGCAGCTCGCAGCACCGTAGTAGTAGATCGGTGCAGCAGGAGCGATCGCGTGGCTCGACTGCACGTCGAGGGCGTGCTCGCCCTTGACACCGTCGGGGTCACACTGCGGCATGTGCGAGTCGGGCGCCGCGATGCTGGCGGTGTAGCTGTCCAGCTTCGGGTAACCGGCCTCGGTCATGTAGTCGTTGGTGATCGTCTTCATGTTGGTGTCGCCACCCCAGAGCAGGATGCCCACGGCGGGCTTCTGCGCCTTGGCGCCGTCCGTGCCGTACATCTTGACCAGGTCCTGCGGGAGGTAACCGCACAGGTAGTTGGACTCCTGGCCCCACTTCTTGGCGGTCGGCGCGACGTTCTTGCCCCAGTAGGCGGCGCAGTCCTGCGAGCCCGCAGCGTTGGCAGCCTTGCCACCCATGTGGGTCAGCGTGGAGCCCTTCTTGCCCTTGGTGCTGGCCGACTTCGGAGCCAGCGCGGTGCGCTGGTTGCCGATCTTGGTGTTGTGCGTCTGCATGCGGTGCAGGGTGTTGAGGCCCGCGACACCGGCCAGACCCAGCGAGGCCGGGACCTTGGGGTCAGCGTTGACGGTCAGACCCGTGGTCGCACCGAGCGTGGCGCGCTGCATGGTGACACCGAACGCCTTGTTGACGGCCTTGACGTCGGAGCGGACCGACACGGTGCCCGCGTCACGGCTGACCTCCGAGACGGTGAGGCCGTTCTTCTTGGCCCACTTCGAGACCTTGTCGACCTGGGCCTGAGTGGGCGCGAACTTCTCGCGGTACTGAGCCGGGGTCATCGTGACGCCCTGGGCGATCAGCTTGTCCGCCTCGGCCTGGTTGCGCAGCGGGAGCTGCAGGGTGGCGCTCACCTTGGTGGTGGTGGAGGCCGAGCCGTGCACGACCACGCGCTGGTTCGAGCCCGTGGCGACCGAAGTGCCCGAGTTGTTCAGCGACACCTTCCAGTCATCCTCGCCACCACTTGCGGCGAAGGCCGCGGCAGTCGGGATGATGGCAAGAGTGGTCGCGGCAGCGGTCAGGGCTGCCAAATTACGACGCTTCATACTGCTTCCGCTCCTTGGGAGTGACGGAGATGCTCTGACTAACGGCGAGGAAGACGTCACGGCGACCGCTAGCTCGTCAAGACGGCGTCACGTCGAACCCCCGAGGGCGAGCACCCCGGAGAGGCGCACGCGTCGCTATTTTTAGCAATTACTGCGGAGTTGGGGAAGGCGCTTGACAGAAAGTGACAGTGGGGGTTCGGCTCAGGCCGAAGTGTTCACCACCACGACACTCGACGTCACGAAGACATCCTTGCCACATGTGCTCTTGGCACCTGCCGCGACATGCCCGGTGACGTGGACCTTCGTCTGCACGGCGGGACCGACCGTCGGCTTGTCGGTCAGCCGGGCACGCGGCTCGATACCGCCCCGGGACAACTTGCGAACGGCCGGCGTCACGCCGGGCCCGGTGAGGGCGTACGCCGTGCCGTCAGTCCCCTGGAACAGCACACAGGTCATGCCCGGGAAGCCGATCAGGCCCTCGACCTGGCTGTCCCCCTCACTCGAGGTGCCCTGGCCCGGCGTGGTCGGCGCACTCGACGACGGTGGTGCGGGCGTGGTGGTGCCACTCGATCCCTCGTGGGAGCCGTCATCTGAGCACCCGGCCAGCAACGTGACGGTCAAGGCGAGTCCCCCCGCAGCGATCAACGAACGACGCATTCTCTGCCTCCTTGGTCTCCCAGCATGACGTCTGAACCCGGCCCCGGGTTGGCAGACCCTGGGCGCGCGTGACGGACCCGCGCCCTGCTGGGAGCATGGGCGCATGGTCCTCAATGACGACGACCCCTCCCTCGCTGCTGCTCTCGACCCGGCCACCGCCGTGGCCGTCATCGGCACCGGGGCGATGGGCTCGGGCATCGCACAGGTCGCCGCACAGAGCGGCCACACTGTGCACCTCGTCGACGCCGCGCCCGGGGCCGCGCAGGCGGCCCGCGACCGGCTCGGTACGACCTTCGAGCGTCTCGTGGCCAAAGGCAAGTTCACCTCCGCCGAGGCAACCAAGACCCTGGACCGTCTCGTCGTCGCCGAGTCCGTCGCCGCACTCCCGCCCGTCGGGCTGGTCATCGAGGCCGCGCGTGAGGACCTGGCCACCAAGCGTGAGCTGTTCGGCGACCTCGAGCAGCGCCAGCCCGCAGCCGTCCTAGCCACCAACACCTCCAGCCTCGACACCTCGGCGATCGCGGACGGCCTGCGCCACCCGGACCGCCTGATCGGGCTGCACTTCTTCAACCCGCCGGCGCTGATGCGCCTCGTCGAGGTCATCCACGGGCCGCACAACGCGACCGACGCGGGACGCGAGATCCTCGACCAGGCGACCGATCTCGTACGCCGATGGGGCAAGACTCCCGTCCGCTGCACGTCGACGCCCGGCTTCATCGTCAACCGGGTCGCTCGGCCGTTCTACGGCGAGGCGCAACGGATGGTCGGAGACGGGTCCATCGAACCGGCGACCCTCGACCTCGCGATGCGTGACGCCGGCTTCCGCATGGGACCGATGGAGCTCACCGATCTCATCGGGCAAGACGTCAACCTCGCCGTCGGCACCTCGGTCTGGGAACAGACCGGACGCGATCCGCGCTACGAACCGACCGACTTTCAGCGCGATCTGGTCGCGGCTGGGCGACTGGGCCGCAAGAGCGGAAACGGCGTATTCGCCTACGACGCCAACGGAATTGCGCAGAACGCCCACGCCGACGCAACGCGCGCCGCTACGCTTTCGGCGGCCGAATCCCCCGTGGTCACCAACCCTGTCGCGCGCACCCTCGCCATGCTTGTCAACGAGGCCGTCGACCTGGTCGCGCGGGGTGAAGCCACCGCCGAGGACGTAGACACCGCAATGCAACTCGGCACGAACTATCCCAAGGGGCCGTTCGCCTGGGGCCAAGAAATTGGCTTCGACACGGTCGCCGACCAGCTGGCCACGCTGGACCGCGCCTTTCCGGGCGGGCGTTATCGCCCGAGTCCGGCTCTGCGCCAACGGCGGCCGTGACGTAGGACGGAGGCGCGCCGATGAGCTCTGAAGCCGATCTCAACCACGTCCGATCGATGTGGGCGGCGGATCACGCCTCGACCTTGCTCGGCATCGAGCTGGTCGACGTCGGCGTCGAGAACGGCCTCGGCTTCGCCAGGACGCGGATGCCCGTCACCCACAGCATGGTCAACGGGCTCGACATCCAGCACGGCGGATACATCTTCATGCTCGCCGACTCGACCTTCTCGCTCGCGTGCAACGCGGCCGGCCGTTTCACCGTCGCCGCTGGTGCGGACATCGTCTACGTGACTTCCGGCTACCTTGGGGACGTGCTCATCGCCGACGCGCGCGAGCGCGCCACCTATGGCCGCAGCGGCATCACCGACGTGTCCGTGTCCCGTGAGGCCGACGGCCAGCTGGTCGCGGAGTTCCGTGGCCAGTCCAGATCTCTGGCCCAGCACCGGGACCCATGAGCTCGAGTCTTCCGCCGATCAGCGACGTCACGCCGCTCCTCGATGAAGCGGAGACGTGGTCGATCGATCAGCTGCGCGAGCACCAGCTCCAGCTGCTGCGGCAGACGCTGCACCGGGTCTACGAGCACGTGCCGCACTACACAGCGGCGTTCGACGCAGCGGGGTTTCACCCCAACGACCTGCACGAGCTGGCCGACCTGCGGCACGCCCCCCTGACCGCGAAGGCCGAGCTGCGCGACAACTACCCGTTCGGGCTCCTCGCGGTGCCCCGCGAGGACGTCGTCCGGGTGCACGCCTCCAGCGGTACGACGGGTCGGCCCACGGTGGTCGGCTACACCAAGGAGGACATCGCGACCTGGGCCGGGCTGGTGGCGCGCTCGTTGCGCTCGGCCGGCGTACGGCCCGGGGATGTCGTGCACGTGGCCTACGGCTACGGCCTGTTCACCGGCGGTCTCGGAGCGCATTACGGCGCCGAGGCGCTCGGCTGCACGGTGGTGCCGATGTCCGGTGGGCAGTCCGCGCGGCAGGTGCAGCTGATCCACGACTTCGGCGCGCGCGTCATCATGGTGACCCCGTCGTACTTCTTGTCGTTGCTGGACGAGATGGACCGGCAGGGTCTCGACCCGCGCGAGTCCCCGCTCGAGATAGGGGTTTTCGGAGCTGAGCCGTGGACACCAGCGATGCGGACCGAGATCGAGGAGCGTGCCGGGATGCACGCGGTCGACCTCTACGGGCTGTCCGAGGTGATGGGTCCTGGCGTCGCGCAGGAAGCCGTCGAGACCAAGGACGGACTGACGATCTGGGAGGACCACTTCTATCCCGAGATCATCGACCCGATCACCGAGCAGCCAGTCGCCGAGGGCGAGGTGGGCGAGCTGGTATTCACCTCCTTGTCCAAGCAGGCGATGCCGGTCATCCGCTACCGCACCCGCGACCTGACCCGACTCCTGCCCGGCACGGCGCGTCCCGCGATGCGGCGGATGGAGAAGATCACCGGCCGCAGCGACGACCTGATGATCGTGCGCGGCGTCAACGTCTTCCCGACCCAGATCGAAGAGCTGGTCCTGCAGCTCCCCGGCCTGACGCCCTACTTCCAGTGCGTCCTCACCCGGCCGGACCGGCTCGACGAGCTGACCGTGCGGGTCGAGGCGGACCCGAACACAAGTGAGGACACCCGAATGCGCCTCGCTGCCGAGCTGAGTGGCAGGATCAAGGAGCGCATCGGCGCGAGTGCTGCCGTCGAGATCGTCGATCCGGACGGGATCGAACGATCAGTCGGCAAGGCACGTCGGATCCTGGATCAGCGCTGACCCGCTGACCGGTCAGGCGCCCTGCCGGGGGAGATTTCGGCGCACGTCGAAACCGTTGGCCGAGGCGCCCGAGGAACCGACAGACTGCCCCGCGACGTCTGCACTGCAGCATTCGGGCTCGTACGCCATGGCGTACGAACGCCCGGCCACACACCTGAGGAGCAACTGATGACCCGCCACTCCGCCCGGTTTGCCGCTCTCGGCGCCATGGCGCTCTTCGTCACCGCGAGCGCGACCGCGTGTCAGAGCGACGACCCGTCACCGAGCGCCACCGGATCCGCCTCGTCCTCCGCACCGGGCATCGCCAGCGGCGAGCCGAACCCGAAGTCGGCCGATCTGGCGAAGTACACCTCCCAGAAGCCGACCTGGGACGAGAAGCTCTGCCCCAAGAGCATGGCGTCGCTGACCCTGCTGTCCAACCGCACCGACTGCGCCAAGGTCACGGCGCCCAAGGACTACACCGACCCGAAGAAGGGCGACATCACCCTCCTGGTCGCGCGCACCAAGGGCAAGGCCCCCAACTCGCGCATCCTGTTCACCAACCCGGGCGGCCCCGGCGGTCCGGCGGCCCGCTTCTCGGCGCTGGTCTCCCAGCTGTCCCCGCTCGGCAAGACGCACGATGTGATCGGCGTGGACCCGCGCGGCACCGGCGAGAGCACCCCGGTCAGCTGCGAGCCGGCCAAGAGCCACGTCTCCGACGACCGCGACCAGAGCCCGGCAGCCATCTCCGACATCCAGTCCGGTGTCAAGAAGGCCGTCGACGACTGCGTCGCCAAGCACGGCGACTACCTCCCCTACATCACGACCGACAACACCGCCCGCGACCAGGACCTGGTGCGCCAGATCCTCGGCGCGGACAAGGTCGACTACTACGGCGTCTCGGCCGGCACCTGGCTGGGCGCGCGCTACGCCACGCTGTTCCCGCAGCACGTGGGTCGATTCGTGCTCGACAGCAACACCAACTTCACCGGCCTGTTCTCGGACTCGTTCGGCACCCAGCCGATGTCCTTCCAGCGCCGCTGGGACCAGCAGTTCCTGCCGTGGGCGGGTCGGCATGACACGACCTACCACCTCGGCAAGGACGCCGGCACCGTCAAGGCGAGCTACGAGCGGATCCGCAAGGCCGCCAGCGAGAAGAAGCTCGACCTCTTCACGCCCAACATCATCGATCACGTGATGGCACAGCAGCTGTACGGCGATGAGGGCTTCCGCAGCGCGGCTCAGCTCCTCAGCCTGCTGAACTCCGCGGCCAACGGTGACAAGGCCGCGCTCGAGAAGGCCAAGCGTTCCGCGGTCGGCGGCGGTGCTCCCGAGTACACCGACTACCGCGAGGACACCACCTTCATGGCGGTGACCTGCAACGACACCCCGTGGAGCAAGGACGCGAACTCCTACGCCGAGACGGCCAAGAAGGACGGTCCGAAGTACCCGCTCATCGGCTACGACTCCTCGAGCCCCTGCGCCTACTGGCCCTACACCGCACCGCAGATCAAGGTCGACCTCAAGGGCGCCCCGCCCATGATGATGGTGCAGACCGAGCTGGACCCGGCGACGGCGTACGAAGGCGCCATCAAGGCCCACCAGGACGTCTCGGCCAACACCCGGTTCCTGTCGGTGGACAACCAGGGCAACCACGGTGCGCTGGTCGGCACCACCAACGGTTGCGTCTCGACCGCTGGCTACGACTTCCTCACCAAGGGCAAGCTCATCGCCAAGGACTCGGTCTGCCCGGCCGTGCCGCTGACCGGTGAGAAGCAGGTCTACGAGGTCGGCACCAAGATCGCGGGCGACAAGCTCCCGACCGCCGACGCCTACGCGAAGGACAAGCCGAGCCTGGCCCAGCAGATCCTCCAGGAGCTGCTGCAGATGCTGGTCGACGCAACGCGTCCGCCGACCCGCTGATCGGCGTACGCCGGCTGCTGGACTGACGAAGGGCTCCTCACCTGCGGGTGAGGAGCCCTTCGTCATTCGCCGCGGTCAGCCTGTGGCGGGGCCATCGATCGGTCGGGGCGCGGGTGACGAGCCGATGCGCCGGTTCACCTGCTTGGACGGAGCGTCGCCCTCAGGAGTCGCCTCGGCGAGCTGGTCCAAGAAGAGGTCCACGGCCTCGGCGTCGTAGCCGGCGCGGAAGCGGGACGAGCGGTTGAACCGCGCTGACTGGACGTCGGGCAGCTCCTCGCCGTGGCCCATCGCGACGAGGACCTCGTCGAGGAAGTCGTCGACGTCGGTCTCGATGTAGCCGGTCCGGCTGCCCTTGGCTCGCGGGAAGGCGGCGTCGCGCACCCAGTCCTGCTGGACCTGGGTCCAGCCGAGGCCGCGGTCGCCGTCGGCCTCGCTCTCGAGGGCAGGCGCGGCTGCGGGCTCATCACCGGTGTACTCATCGCGCCATTCCTTGAGCACGAACAGCAGGGCGTCGACGCGCCCCTGGTCGTAGCCCATGCGGAAGGGGCTGGTCGGGAAGACCAGCTGCACGGGGTCCGGGATCTGCTGGCCGGCCTTCATACAGGCCAGCACGTGGTCGAGGTAGGTGTCCACATCGAGCACGTGGTAGCCACCCCGCCGTTCAGAGAACTGCGTGCCACCCACCTTGGCGATGTGCTGTTCAGTCCATTGCACGGTGTCAGGATCGCATCCGCGGGGCCAGAACTCCCAACTCTTGACGGTTGACCGAGCCGGACACCCTCCTTGGAGGCTCCCGCCTACAGTGGTCGCCATGCGCGTTCTGGTCTCCGGCGGTGCCGGCTACATCGGCTCTCACACCGTCCTGTCCCTCCTCGAAGCCGGGCACGACGTGCTCGTGGTCGATGACTTCACCAACAGCAAGCCGACGGTCACGTCGCGGCTGGAATCCCTTTCGGGACAACACATTCCGCTGCAGTCCTTCGATCTGACCGACGTCGACAAGACGGAGCGGCTCTTCGCGCACGAGCAGATCGACGCGGTCATCCACTTCGCCGGCCTGAAGGCCGTCGGCGAGAGCGTGACCAAGCCGCTGGAGTACTACGCGAACAACCTCGGCTCGACGCTGTCGCTCGTGCGTGCGATGTCGAAGCACAACGTCCGGCACCTGGTGTTCTCGTCGTCGGCCACGGTCTACGGCGACCACGCGCCCGTGCCCTACCAGGAGACCTACGAACCGCTCGCCTCATCCAGCCCGTACGGCTGGACCAAGGTGATGCAGGAGCAGATCCTCAGCGATGTGGCCGCCGCGTCCGACGGCCTGAAGATCGCACTGCTGCGCTACTTCAACCCTGTCGGCGCGCACACCTCCGGCGAGATCGGTGAGGACCCGCAGGGCATCCCCAACAACCTGATGCCGTTCATCGCCCAGGTCGCCGTCGGGCGCCGCGAAAAGCTGTCGTTGTACGGCGACGACTACCCCACCAAGGACGGCACCTGCGAGCGCGACTACATCCACGTGCTCGACCTCGCGGCCGGCCACGTCGCGGCCGTCGAGCACCTGGAGTCGATGAGCGAGCCGGTGCGCGCGTTCAACCTCGGCACCGGCGAGGGTACGTCCGTGCTCCAGATGATCCACGCCTTCGAGAAGGCCGTGGGTCGCGAGCTGCCGTACGAGGTGGTTGGGCGCCGCGCCGGCGACCTGCCGGCGTACTGGGCTGACTCGACTCGCGCGGAGACCGAATTGGGTTGGAAGGCAACGCGATCCATCGAGGACATGTGTGCCGACACGTGGCGCTGGCAGTCGCAGAACCCGCAGGGTTACCCCGACGCCTGACCTCTCGATCCACCCGACCCGCTACATCTGTAGTTATGGTGTCGGCATGCGTACCCCTGTGCCTTCGGACTTCGCCTTCAAGTACGGCACCTTGCTGCACCGGACCGCTTTCGACCTGACCAAAGGCCGGCTGGGCGGGCGCCTCATCGGTATGCCCGTCGTACGCCTGACCACGACGGGGGCCAAGAGTGGGCAGGCGCGCGAAACCATGCTCACCGCACCGATCTCCGAGGACGACCGGGTGGTGCTCATCGCATCCAAGGGTGGCAGCCCGAAGCATCCGGCGTGGTACCACAACCTGCGTGCCAACCCCGAGGTGCAGCTCACGAGGCGGGGGCGGCAGGAGCCGTGGGTCGCCCGGACGGCGAGCGAGGCGGAGAAGGCCGAGCTCTGGCCACGGATCGTGCGGGCCTACAAGGGGTACGACGCCTACCAGCAGGCGACGGACCGACCCATCCCTGTGGTCATCCTCGAACGCCCCTGAGGCCCACCACGAAGGTCCTGGGCCGCGCGCGTTGGAGCGCGCGCTGCCCAGGACCTTGTTTCGTACGCCGGGGCCCGGTCAGTCGAACTCGGGGTCCTCGTGGCGGGTCCGCTTGATCTCGAAGAAGTGGGGGTACGACGCCAGCGTCACCGAGGCGTCCCACAGCTTGCCGGCCTCTTCGCCGCGCGGGATGCGGGACAGCACCGGTCCGAAGAACGCGACCCCGTTGATGTGGATCGTCGGCGTGCCCACGTCGTCACCGACGGCGTCCATGCCGGCGTGGTGGCTCTTGCGCAGCGCCTCGTCGAACTCGGTCGAGTCGGCAGCGGCGGCCAGCTCGGCCGGCAGCCCGACCTCCTCGAGGGAGTCCTTGATGACCGCGTTGAGGCGCTCGATCCGGTCCTCCTGGTTGTACTTGTCCTTCTGCTGGTGGATGCGAGTGCCCATCGCGGTGTAGAGCGGTAGCAGCACCTCCTCGCCGTGCTGCTGCTCAGCGGCGATCGCGACCCGGACGGGGCCCCAGCCGTTGTCGAGCAGCTCCTTGTACTGGTCCGGCAGGCCCTCGCGGCCCTCGTTCAGCACGGACAGGCTCATCACGTGGAAGCTCGCGGAGATGTCGCGAACCTTCTCCACCTCGAGGATCCAGCGCGAGGTGATCCAGCACCACGGGCACAGCGGGTCGAACCAGAAGTCCGCCTTGTCCTTGCCCTCGGTCGACGCCGGCGCGTTCTCCTGGACTGCTTGGGTCACGGTTGCTCCTTGGTGAGTTCAGCATCGCGGGCGGAGGCGCTCGCTCTTACTGACCAACCTTGCACCCGACCGAATCCTTCCCGGGCTGCTCGCATTCTGGCGTCGGCGAGCGATCGATTGTGGACCCGCCCTAGCACCTGCAATGGCGCACACTGCGAACGTGACCTGGACTGCCCCTGACGTCGCCGACCCCACCACGCCCCGCAACGCCGACGAGCGCACGACCCTCGAGGCGTGGCTGGAGAAGCACCGCGCCGCGCTGCTGCGCAAGTGTGCCGGCCTGACGAGCTCGCAGCTCGCCGAGCAGGCGATGCCGCCATCCGACCTGTCGTTGCTCGGACTGCTCGGTCACGTGACCGAGGTCGAACGCACGTGGTTCCGAATCCTGTTGCGCGGCGAGGAGATTGGGCCTCCGTTCGCGATCGATACAACCACTCCGGGGTGGTACGCCTCCGTCACGTCATCGTCCGCGCCGGAGTTGTACGCCGGTCTGCTGGCCGAGCAGGACGCCTGCCGGGCCGCCGTCGCGGAGCTTGAGCTGGACGACACCTTCGAGGGAGCGACCACCGGGCCGAACTCGCTGCGCTGGATCTATCTGCAGGTCATCCAGGAGTACGCCCGTCACAACGGCCACGCCGACCTGCTCCGCCAGGCCATCGACGGCACCACCGGCGAGTGACGTCGTAGGTGCCGTTCACGACGCGATATCGCACATTGTCGATATCGACGATCCGCGATAGCGTCGATCCATGAGTCAGTCCGCCGGCGAAGTCCTCCACGATGCGCGGGTTCGCGCGGGCATGACCCAGGTTGCGCTCGCCAAACGCGCTCAGCTCGCTCAGAGTGTCATCAGTGCATACGAGTCCGGTCGTCGCGAGCCGTCGTTGCCGATGCTTCAAAAGCTCGTGGCCGCAACGGGATTCGAGCTCACGCTGAAGATTGAGGATCGACGTCTGCCTGGACCTTTGGAGGGCAAGCTGGGTCGTCGCATCCAGGACCATCGCGCCGAGATCCTCGGCGTTGCAGCGTCATACGGCATCACCAATCTCCGTGTCTTCGGGAGTGTGGCTCGCGGGGAGGAGACGGACGCCAGCGACATCGACTTCATCGCGCGACTGCCTGACGGCCTCGGTCTGATCGGTCTCGCCAGGGTGCAGCAAGACCTGCAGCGAATCGTCGATGCTCCCGTCGATCTCGTTCCCGAGGGCTCACTCAAGCGCGCGATCCGTACTCGGGTCGACCACGAAGCACTTCCGATATGACCCGCGACGAGTCCTTACGACTGCACGGCATTCTGGACGCAGTGGCCGCCATCCGCACATATCTCGCTCGCGGCGAGCTCTCCGACGACCTCGTCTTCGACGCCGTCTGCATGCGTTTCGTCGAGATTGGTGAGGCCGTCAAGGATCTGCCATCGCACCTTCGCGACTCCGAACCCGACTTGCCCTGGTCCACCATCACCGGGTTACGCGACCGGCTCGCCCACCGCTACTTCGACACGTCGCGTGAGGTGATCGCTGCGACCGCTGGTCAGGACCTGTCGGACCTGGAGGCAGCCGCAACGCGCATGCTCGACCGCCTGCAGGTGCCGGACTAGGTCCACATCAGATCGACGCCGAAGCGCTCGTCCGCGGCAGAAGGTTCGAGCGCTATGACGCTCGAACCGTCTGCCGATCTCCTCGCTGCTGCCACCACTGCACGACCCATGCCACGAGGTTGATCGCGGCGATCAGGAACATGCCGCCCAGGACGATCCACTGTTCCGTGTCCACATCGGTGTCATTGAGCTGCCAGGACACCAGGGCGGACCCCAGCGCGACTACGGGCACAAAGGACCAACCGATGTCCCGCGGCTGGACTGTCCGGCTCCAGCGATTGAACACGTGCAGGACCAATCCGCAGAGCACGAGCGCGACGCCGATCCCGAGTAGGACACGCAGGCAGGCCTCCAACCACGACGTGTGGGTTCCTTCCAGGCTTGACCCCGCAATCACGGCCGCTGGCACGCCGACCAGGAAGCAGCCGAACCTCCAGAACTCCAGCCGCGACATCGGCGGTTTCGGCGCTCCCTCAGTCATGCGCGCAGCGTACGGCCGAGGTCAGCGCCAAGTGGACCCATTCGACCAAGCGTGCGACCATCGGAATCAGGCGCCATGAGTGCGCCACCGGACGAGGGAGCAGTACCCGGCCAGCGACAAGACTGCCAGCAACAGGAGTCTTGTCATGTCGTGGATCGTGCTCGTCGTATCCGGTGTCCTTGAGGCCGTCTGGGCCACTGCGCTCAGCCGCACCGAGGGCTTCACTCGTCTCTGGCCGACCGTCGTCTTCGCCGTCTCCGTGACCCTCAGCATGGGCGGCCTCGCCCTCGCGCTGCGTCAGATCCCGGTCGGCACGGGGTACGCCGTGTGGGTCGGCATCGGGGCCGCGCTCACCGTGACCTACGGGATGGTGACCGGCGCCGAATCCACGTCAGTGTTGAAGATTGCGCTGATCCTGGGTCTGGTCGGCTGCGTCATCGGCCTCAAGCTCACCCACTGAACCGGCCTCGCCCTCGGCGTGCTCAGCGGACTCCGGGAAGTCACGCAGGTGGCGTACCGGGCTGAGCACCAGGACGAGCGGTCCCACCAGAGAGACGCCCGCGAGCAGGAAGAGCGCCTCGCGCAAGCCGACCCACTGCCCGACCGCACCTGCCACCAGACCACCGACCGGGATCGCGCCCCACGACACGAACCGCACCGTCGCCATCACGCGCGACAGCAGCTCGGGTGGGGCGGCGATCTGCCGGTAGGTGCGCGTCGTCGTACTCACCACGACGACACCGAGCGCGAAGACGATGTTGCCGAGGGCGAAGGCGACGTACGCCGGCACGCCGCTCCCGAGCGGCAGCACGAAAGCGCCGACGACAGAGACGAATCCGCCGACGAGGCACAGGCGGGCTGAGCCGATCGACCGGACGAGAGCGGGCACGAGCGCAGCGCCGATCAAGGAGCCGACTCCCTCGGCCGCCAGGAGGAACCCGACGAGACCGGCGGGAGCATCGACCTCCCGCACCAGGTAGACGGCGAAGAGTGCGAGCTGGCCGCCGCAGACGAAGTTGATCGCCGTGGCGTCCCACATGCAGGGGCCCATGATCGGGTGCCGACTGACGAACCGCCAGCCCTTGCGGATGCGCTCGCCCATGGGAGACGTGTCGACGGGCGGCTGGTGCGGGACGTCGGGGAGGCTGCGCAGCAGCAGGGCCGAGGCGACATAGCTGATCGCATCGAGGAGCAGGGTCGGCACGGCGCCCATGAGCTGTACGGCGAGGCCACCGATCGATGGTCCGCCCAGCTGGCTCGCCGCGTGCGTCCCGCTCATCAGGCTGTTGCGCGCCTGGAGCTGGTCCTTCGGCACGACGCGCGGGAGGAAGGTGAAGTTGGCGACGTCGAAGATCACGTTGGCGAACGAGATGACAAGAGCGACCACGATCAACTGGGTCAGGGTGAGCCGGTCCAGCCACCACGCCACAGGCACCGAGGCGATCGCGATCGCGCGCGTCATGTCCATCGCGACCTGCGTGCCTCGCAACGGCAGCCGCTGCACGATCACGCCGGACGGCAGCCCGATCACGATCCACGCCACGTAGCTCGCCGCCGCAATCAGACCCATCTGGAACGGCGTCGCGTGCAGCACCAGCACACCCGTCAGCGGCAACGCGATCGTGGTGACGGCCGATCCGACGCTGCTCGTGGCGCTGGCAGACCAGTAGGTCCAGAACATCCGGTTCTCCCGGGACTGTGCTGTGGCGCTGGACATGCGGCCCTCCGTCTTGTCAGTTCCAATCTGGAACTTACTATGGACGAAGACAGGACGCACCCCAGAACAGGCAGGCTGTACCCATGCGCCGTGAGGACCTGACCGACGATGACTGCGGGATCGCGCAGACCCTCGGCGTCGTCGGCGACTGGTGGTCGTGGCTTCTCGTGCGCGAGATCGCAGGCGGCACAACGAGATTCGACGGATTGCACGGTTCGCTCGGGATCAGCCGACGAGCCCTGACCGAGCGCCTTGGCTCACTCGTCGACGACGGCGTGCTCGAGCGTCGGGCGTACATCGAGCGGCCCGCGCGGTACGACTACGTGCTGACCCGCCGCGGCGAGGGACTGCTGCCGGTGCTGGTGGCGATGCAGGAGTTCGGTGACCGCCACCTGCACGGCGACGGCGCTCTCACTGCGACCGCCGCGTCCGACTCGGCCGAAGCAGCTCGGGTCCACGACCTGCTCGGGCGAGCGCTCCCCGAGCTCGACCTGCCGGCGTACGACGGGCGCACGGTCGGCGTACGCCCGTCCGGTGGGTGGCGGGTCTTGTACGTGTTCCCGGGTGCGTTCGCGCCCGACGCGCAGGGTTACCCACCCGGATGGGGCGACGTGCCCGGCGCCGCCGGTTGCACCCTGGAGTCCATGACGTACGCCGACCGACACCCCTCGTTCGTGGCTCTCGGGGCGGACGTGGTCGGGGTCAGTACCCAGCGGCCGGACCAGCAGGCGGCGTTCGTCGCGCACGCGGGTCTGCCGTTCGATCTCGTCTCGGACCAGGATCTTCAGCTGGCTGCGGCGCTGCGGCTGCCGACGTTCCGAGCGAGCGGGGTCGACCGGTTCAAGAGGCAGTCGCTGCTGGTCGACCCGGACGGGATGGTGCGCCACACGCAGATGCCGATCACCGACCCAGCCGGCTCCGTCGACGACATGCTCGAGACGCTGACGTCGCTGGTCGAAGCGCCCGCGGGTTGAGCCGGGCGAGCCCCTCGTCGGTCGAGTAGGCGAGCCCCTCGTCGGTCGAGTAGGCGAGCCCCTCGTCGGTCGAGTAGGCGAGCCCCAAGGGGCGAGCCGTATCGAGACCAGGTGCGCGCGGGCACCTGGTCTCGATACGCCTCCGCTAGCGCTCCGGCTACTCGACCAGCGGTGGGCGGCGCTCCGGCTACTCGACCAGCGGTGGGCGGCGCTCCGGCTACTCGACCAGCGGTGGTGGCTACATCTGGTCGGGGGACTCGATGCCGAGCAGGCCGAGACCTTCGACCAGGACTCGCAGCGTCAGGGCACACAGCGCGAGCCGCGAGTCCTTGACTGCCGCGTCCTCAGCCTTGAGCACCGGGCACTGCTCGTAGAACGTGGTGAACGTCTGGGCCAGGTCGAACAGGTACGCCGCCAGCCGGTGCGGCTCCAACGTCTCGCCGACCTGCGCCACGACCGACCCGTAGTCGAGCAGCCGCAGCGCCAGCGCACGCTCAGCCGGCTCGGTCAGCACGATCGGCCCGCTCGGGTCGACCGAGTCGGCCCGCCGCAGGATCGAACGGATCCGAGCGGTGGCGTACTGCAGGTAGGGACCAGTGTTGCCCTGCAGCGCGACCATGCGGTCGAGGTCGAAGGTGTACTCGCTGTCGTGCGAGATCGACAGGTCGGCGTACTTGATCGCGCCGATGCCGACCTTGTCGCTGATCTCCTTGCGCGTCACGTCGTCCAGATCGGGCCGCGACTCCGCGATCACCTCGGCCGCCCGTGCGAGGGCCGCGTCGACCAGGGACTGCAGCGTGACCAGATCGCCCGACCGCGTACGCAGGATCTTGCCGTCGGAGCCGAGCACATTGCCGATCTGCACGTGGATCGGCTCGGTCCCCTCCACCCAGCCGGCCTTGGCGGTGGTCTCCCACGCCATCCGGAAGTGCATGTTCTGAGGCGCGCCGACGACGTACAGCGCCCGATCGGCCTTGAGGTCGAGGGAGTAGTGACGCAGGGTCGCGATGTCGGAGATGGCATAGCCATATCCGCCGTCGGACTTGCGTATCATCAACGGCACCGGCTTGTCCTCGCGGCCGATGTATCCGTCCAGGAAGACGCACAACGCACCCTCGCTGATGACGGCAATTCCCTTGTCCTCCAACGCGTCACAGATGCCGGGGAACTCGTCGTTGTAGATCGACTCGCCGGCCAGATCGTCGTTGGTGAGGGAGATGTCGAGCTCGGCATAGACCCGGTTGATGTAGGTCTTGGTGAGGTCGATGATCTCCTGCCAGAGGCGAAGCGTCTCGGCATCGCCGCCCTGCAGCAGCGTGACCCGCTTGCGCGCGCGCACTGCGAACGAGTCGGCGTCGGTCGACGTCTCGGTCGCACTGAACTTGGCGCGGGCGCCCCGGTAGAACGCGTTGGGGTCGGAGCCAAGCAGCTTGGCCTCGTCACTGTCCTCGCCGACCTCGAGCAGGTGCTCGACCAGCATGCCGAATCCGGTGCCCCAGTCTCCGAGGTGGTTCTGCCGGATGACCGTGTGGCCGAGGCCTTCGAGAGTCCGGGCGAGCGCGTCGCCGACCACCGTCGTACGCAGGTGCCCGACGTGCATCTCCTTGGCCGCGTTGGGCGAGGAGTACTCGACGATGACGCGCTCGGGCGTCACGGGCGGCAGGAGCCCGTCGCCGGTGAGCAGGTCCGTGGCGGCGGAGGCGATCCACTCGCCCTTCAGGGTGATGTTGAGGAAGCCAGGGCCGGCGATCTCGACCGACTCGACCAGATCAGGCGCATCGAGGTGCTCGATGATCGCGGCGGCCACCTCGCGCGGCGGCTTGCCGACCTTCTTGGCCGCGGCCATCGCGGCGTTCACCTGCAGATCCGCGCTCGTCTGCTTCTTGTTGGCCGGACGGATCACCGGGTCCGCCTCTCGCCACTCAGGTCCGAAGGCAGCAGCCATCGCGGCCTGGACGTGAGGAGTGAGGACAGAGACGGGATCGGTCATGTGTCAAGGGTAGTAGCGCGGCGCCACTCGTTTGACGCCCGCTCGTCGCGCTGTCGGAGGTAGGAGAGACTGGGGCTCGTCACACCCGCACGAGCCCGATCGGACGCCACTCGTGACGCTGCTTCGAGCATCCCTCGCCCCGGACCCCCGCACGCTCGTCGACATCTTCACCGAGACCGTCGAGGAGTGTCCTGACGCACCCGCGCTCGACAGCGGCGCCACCGTCCTGACCTATGAGGAGCTGCACGAGTCCGCGCTGGAGCTGGCCGAGCAGCTCGCCGAGGTCGGCGTCGGACGGGGCGATCGCGTCGGCATCCGCATCAGGTCCGGCACGACCGACCTCTACGTCGCGATCATCGGCACGTTGCTGGCCGGCGCGGCCTACGTCCCTGTCGACGCCGACGATCCGGAGGAGCGGGCCCGCACGGTCTTCGGTGAGGCTGCGGTTGCGGTGGTCATCGGGGACGACCTCGTGCTGGACGTACGACGTGAGGCACCTGGTGTCGATACGTCCTCCGCTAGCGCTCCGGACTACTCGACCGGCGAGGGGCTCGAGTCTCCCTCGCTGGAGGACGACGCGTGGATCATCTTCACGTCCGGGTCCACCGGGACGCCCAAGGGTGTGGCTGTGTCGCACCGCAACGCGGCCGCGTTCGTGGACGCCGAGTCGCGCCTCTTCCTTCAGGAGGACCCACTCGGCGTGGACGACCGGGTGATGGCGGGCCTGTCCGTCGCGTTCGACGCCAGCTGTGAGGAGATGTGGCTGGCCTGGCGTTACGGCGCCTGTCTGGTGCCCGCGCCGCGGTCCCTCGTCCGCAGTGGGATGGACCTCGGCCCATGGCTCGTCGCCAACAGCATCACCGTCGTCTCGACCGTGCCGACCCTGCTCGCGCTGTGGCCGGTGGAGGCGCTCGCCAAGGTGCGCCTGCTGATCCTCGGCGGGGAGGCCGCACCGGTCGAGCTCGGGCAGCGCTACTGGACGGGCACGCGCGAGGTGTGGAACACGTACGGCCCGACCGAGGCGACCGTGGTCGCGTGTGCAGCGCCGCTGACCGGCGAAGAGCCTGTCCGCATCGGCCTCCCCCTCGATGGCTGGGACCTGGAAGTCGTTGATGCGCAAGGCAATCCGGTCGCCGAGGGCGCGACCGGCGAGCTGATCATCGGCGGGGTCGGTCTGGCCCGCTACCTCGACCCGGTCAAGGACGCCGAGAAGTACGCCGCCATGCCGACCCTCGGGTGGGACCGCGCCTATCGCAGTGGTGACCTCGTCGTACGCGACTCCGAGGGCTTGGTCTTCGGCGGTCGGGCGGACGAGCAGATCAAGCTGGGCGGACGACGGATCGAGCTCGGCGAGATCGATGCCGCGCTCAGCGGACTGCCGGGTGTTGACGGTGGCGCGGCGGCCGTGCGCACGACCAGCTCGGGCACCCAGATCCTGGTGGGATATGTCCGGGCCAGCGACGGGTTCGACCTGACGTCCGCCATGCAGCAGCTCCGCTCCGAGCTACCTGCGACGATGGTGCCGCGCCTCGCGTCCGTGGACACGCTGCCCACCCGGACGTCCGGCAAGATCGACCGCAACGCGCTGCCGTGGCCGGTCGCCACGCTGCGAGCGCCGGGCCGAGCCGCTCCCGTCGAGCTGACTGGGACGGCCAAGGACGTGGCAGACCTCTGGCTCGGGATCCTCGGTGCCGAGGTGACGTCCGAGAACGACGACTTCTTCGACCTCGGCGGCGGCAGCCTGACCGCGGCCCAGATGGTCTCGCGGCTGCGCGAGACGCAGCCCGAGGTCACGGTCGCCGACATCTACGACTACCCGACCGTGAAAACCCTTGCGGCACAGCTGGACTCGATGAGTGCACCTGCCGACCTGCGCGAGCGCCCTGTGCGGCCGACGCCACTCAAGACCCAGTTCGGGCAGCACGTGGGATTGGTTGGTCTGCGAGCACTGGCCGGCCTGCGCTGGGCCACCTGGTTGCTGCTCGGTGTCGCCCTGGTCGACCCCTTCACGAGTCGTGCCCTGCCGCACGCTCCGTGGTGGGCCATCGCGCTCCTCGCGATCGTGATGCTGACGCCACCTGGCCGGATGGCGTTGGCAGTGCTCGTGGTTCGCGTGCTGCTACGCGGCATCGGTCCGGGCAACTACCCACGCGGCGGCAAGGTGCACCTGCGTCTCTGGCTGGCCGAGCACGCGGTCGAGGAGATCGGCGCGACGCACCTGTCCGGAGCACCGTGGATGACTATGTGGGCCAGGGCGCTCGGCGCGAAGATCGGCAAGGACGTCGACCTGCACAGCTTCCCGCCGGTGACCGGTCTGCTCCGCGTCGGAGAGGCCGCGTCGATCGAGCCCGAGGTCGACCTGCGCGGCCACTGGCTCGACGGTGACCGTCTGCACATCGGTGAGCTGCACGTTCATCGCGAGGCTCGGGTCGGCACCCGGTCGACTCTCGCACCGGGCGCGGTTGTCGGTCGCAGGGCCGAGATCGCCCCAGGCTCAGCGGTTTTCGGCTCGGTCCCCGATGACGAGGCGTGGAGCGGCGCACCCGCTCGACGGACGGGCAAGGCACGCGGACCGTGGTCCAGCACGAGGCCACCACACCGCGCGGGCGGGATCGTGGCGTACGCCGTCCTCGCCATCGTGATCGCCGGCCTGCCGGTGATCGCGACCGCTGTGGGTGTCCTGGTCGGCACTACCGTGCTGGGTGACCGCAGCCTCGCTGCGATGGCCGTGCCCATGGTGGTGGCCGCTGGCCTCGTCGGGATGGTGACTCTCACGGTGCTCGTCTGGTTGCTGGCTCGGTTCCTCGGGCTCGGCCTGAAGACCGGCCACCACCCGGTGCACAGCCGGCAGGCGCTGCAGGCGTGGGGCACCCTGCGGGTGTTGGACGAGGCCCGGACCTGGCTCTTCCCGCTCTACTCCAGCGCGCTGACACCTCGGTGGCTGCGTTCGCTCGGCGCCAAGATCGGCCGCGAGGTCGAGGCCTCTACGGTGCTGATGATCCCGTCTCTGGTCTCGGTCGGCGAGCGCGCCTTCCTCGCCGACGACACGTTGGTCGGGCCTTATGAGCTCGGTGGCGGCTGGTTGCGGGTCGAGCGCACCAAGGTCGGCAAGCGCGCGTTCATCGGCAACTCCGGCATGACCGCACCCGGTCGCAAGGTCCCCAAGAAGGGACTCGTGGCTGTCCTGTCGGCTGCCCCCGGACGGGACGACAAGGCCAAGTCCGGCACATCGTGGCTTGGCAGCCCGCCCGTCCGGTTGCGGCGCCCGTCCAGCAAAGGCGACGACAGCCGTACGTATCAGCCGCCTCGGCGCCTCAAGGTCGCCCGCGGGGCCGTGGAGGTCTGCCGCATCGTCCCGGTGCTGCTCTCGTTCGGGCTGTGCGTCGCGGTCGCCTGGGTCCTGCTCGGCATCCAGGACCGGTGGGGCGTATGGGCACTCCTGGTCCTGACGGGTCCCGTGCTGATGGCCGGCGGAGCAGTCGCCGCGGGAGTCACGTCCGTGGCGAAGGCGTTGCTGGTCGGGCACATTCGGGCCGGCGATCACCCCCTATGGAGCTCGTTCGTCTGGCGCAACGAGCTGGCCGACACGTTCGTCGAGGTGCTGGCGGCGCCCTGGCTGGCGCGTACGGCCGCCGGCAGCCCGGTGCTCAACATGTGGCTGCGGTCGATGGGCGCCCTCATCGGCCGCGGCGTCTGGTGCGAGACGTACTGGTTGCCCGAGGCCGATCTCATCGAGCTGCGCGACGGCGCAACGGTCAACGCCGGCTGCGTCGTCCAGACCCACCTGTTCCACGACCGGGTGCTGTCGATGGACCGGGTCGTGCTCAAGGAAGGCGCCACGATCGGGCCGCACGGTGTCATCCTCCCGGCCGCCACGCTCGGCCGGCACGCTACCGTCGGGCCGGTGTCCCTGGTCATGCGTGGTGAATCCGTCCCCGACAAGACGCGATGGATCGGCAACCCGATCGGTCCGTGGATCGAGGATCAGTGAGGCGGCGGCCCGAGGCTGACCCGTACCTCCCGGGTCACGGCGACCCGTCGTACGCCGTCACCAACTACGACCTCGACCTCGACTACGCGCTCGAGAACAACCATCTGTCCGGTCGCGCCACGCTCACCCTGCGCGCCTGCGTGGACCTCGACGAGCTCACCCTCGACCTGCACGCGCTGAAGGTCGTCAAGGTCACCGGCCTCAAGGTCAAGCGCCACACCCATCGCAGCGGCCGCCTGCGACTGATGCTGGCCGAGTCCCTCGCCGCCGGGGACGAGGCGACGGTGACAATCGCCTACCGCGGGGTGCCCAAGGTCGTACCCGACAAGATCGGTGAGGCCGGCTGGGAAGAGCTCGAGGACGGCGTGATCGTCGCCTCGCAGCCCGGCGGCGCCCCCTCCTGGTTCCCCTGCAACGACCGGCCGGACGACAAGGCGACCTACCGGATCACGGTGACCGCCGCGTCCGACTACCTCGTCGTCGCCAACGGGCAGCGGACCGACCAACGCCGCCGCGCCAGTCGTACGACGTGGACCTACGAGATGACCGACCCAATGGCGACCTATCTCGCGACGGTGCAGATCGGCCGGTACGCCGAGCACAAGATCCGGGCCGCGGTCCCGATGACGGCAGCGGTGCCTCCCGCTCGCCGACGCGCATTCGACGACGCCTTCGGCGACCAGCCAAAGATGCTGGACCTCTACATCCGGTTGTTCGGGCCCTACCCGTTCGACAGCTATCGCGTCGTGATCACTGACGACGAGCTGGAGATCCCGCTGGAAGCCCAGGGGCTGTCGATCTTCGGGTCCAACTTCCTCAACCGCGACTGGGACTCCCAGCGACTCATCGCGCACGAGCTGTCGCACCAGTGGTTCGGCAATGCCGTGACTCTCGAGTCGCTGAAGGACATCTGGCTGCACGAAGGCTTCGCCTGCTACAGCGAGTGGCTGTGGTCGCAGGAGTCCGGTGGGCCCTCGACCGACCATCGCGCTCGCCATCACTGGGAGCGCCTCAGCCACCTCGGCCAGCGCCTGATCCTCGGCGACCCCGGCGCGGACGACGTGTTCGACGACCGGGTCTACAAGCGAGGAGCGTTGACACTGCACGCGATTCGGCTCACGATCGGCGACGACGCCTTCTTCGAGGCGCTGCGCACCTGGGTCGTACGACACCGCGGCGGCAACGTCCGGACCGAGGACTTCGTGCGGCTGGTCGAGAAGGTCTCCGGCACCTCGATCCAGGGGCTGATCGACGACTGGGTCTACAGCGGAACCCTGCCGCCACTTCCCGCGTCCAACCAGGCGGCTCCGGCCTGACCATCGCCCGCCAGTCGACCCGACGGAGGACACCGTGACGCTCAGCTCGACCGGCCGTCGTACGACCGCCCTCCTCGCGATCTCCTTCGCCGCCGTGCTCCTGGCGGGCTGCCGTGACGAGGCTCCTGCCGCGGCCCCGCCCTCCAGCACTGCCCCGACGTCCGCCACCTCAGCGGCGCCTTCGCCGACCAAGGCCGCGATCGACACAACCGATCCTGGCAATCTGGTCCGGGCTTCGCAGATCTCGGCGGGCCGGGCGGCCAACGGCCACGCGGTGACCTGGTCCCGCAGCAGCGGCGGCGAGATCACGCGGCTGGACGTCCGCGGGCGTACCGACGGGGCCAACCAGGAGGCCACGGTCAACTCGTCCCTCGCGGGCATCTGCACCACGCGGACCGCGGGGCGCGGCCGTTTCGTCAAGGGCGACTACACGTTCTGGTCCAAGAATCATGCCGATCGGGCGCGTGAAGTAGCCGGCAAGTGGGCTCCCGAGACCGACGAAGGGGCACGCAAGCCCGAAGTCGTCACCCTCCGGTTCGTCATCAACTCGCTCGAGACGCTGTACGCCTCCACGCCCATGTCGTCGTCCACGATGTCCGTGACACCAGTGACGTACGCCAGCCAGCAGGCGCTGCGGGTTGCGGCGCGTGACCCTGCAGCGAACCTGTCCATCACGGTGACCGCGACGCCCGATCACCTTCCCTTGCAAGTGATCTCGCCGTCCGTCCGGGTGACCTACTCGGAGTGGAACACCGTGCCTGCCTACGCCGCGCCGCCTGTTGCGGATCAGTTGCCTCAGGGGGAGGCTGCCGATCTGCTCTCCCACCTGCCCAAGTAGGCCGTAGACGCCGGTATACCGGCCCGCACTTACGATTGAGACGCACCGTCACGCACCTGGAGGACCCGTCATGAACTCGACTCGCCGTCGTACCGCTTTGCTGGTGTCGATCCCCCTGGGTGTCGCGATCCTCGCCGGGTGCGGCGACGCCGCGCCCACTGTGAGCGGCCAGGCGACGTCCGGCGTACAGCGGCCCACGGGGAGCACGGCTGAGCCCTCGGGTGCGACGTCGGCGTCAGGCGCGCCGACCACGTCCCCCAGCGCCGGCACGGAGGCGACCCACGACCCGAGCCAGATCATGAAGACCGCGAAGTCCTCGGCCAACAACGCCAAGAGTGCGCACGTGGTCGGTGACGTGGTCGACAATGGCAAGACGATGAACGTCGACCTGCGCGGGCAGGTCCAGGGCAAGAACCAGCAGGCGACCGTCAAGACTCAGGATGACGGCACCGTGTCGATCCTGACTCTCGGCAGCGACAACTACATCAAGGGCGACCGCACCTACTGGACCAAGCAGAACGCCCCGGCCGCCACGGTCGCACTGCTGACCGACAAGTGGGTCAAGGCGCCGGCCAACAAGTCGAGCTCGTTCGAGAAGTTCACCCTCAAGTCGCTGCTGGCGAGCACGACGAAGAGCTTCGACAGCTCGGAGATCAACTCCGTCAACACCTCGGTGACGGAGTTGACGCTCGCCGGTCAGTCAGCGCTCAAGCTCGCGCCGCGCCTGGCCACCAAGAGCTCATCGATCACCGTCACCGCGGACGCCAAGAATCTGCCGCTGCAGGTGGTCTCGGACAGTGGCACGGTGACCTACAGCGAGTGGGACGTCGTCCCGATGTACGCCGCACCGCCCGCCTCCCAGCAGGTCCAGATGCCCGGCGGCGCCGCCTGACCCACCCACGAACGCTGGTCGAGTAGCCGGAGCGTTAGCGGAGGCGTATCGAGACCCGGTGCGCGCGTGCGGCTGGTCTCGATACGGCTCGCCCTTGAGGGCTCGCCTACTCGACCGGCGGATGGGTGCTCTGGTGAGCGAGGGCGGCGAACATCGTCACGGACATGTGGAAGTCGCCGGCTGCGGCACCTGCCCGCAGATCATGCAACAGCTGGGTGTGCTGATCCTCATCGATGGCGCCGTCCGCCAGCGCACGGTCCGCGAGCATCTGCACCAGCGGACCTTCGGCCGCGGTCAGCGGCTGGACGAGCGCCTGCGACCCGATGTCATCGACCACCAGGCCCGCTGTGCTCAGCTGACCTCGCAGCAACCTCCCGGAGAACGGGTTGGGCAGACGCGCGTGCATGCTCTCCATCGCCGCCCGAACAACGGCCGGGTCCGCAGGATGCAGGATGGCGGTCCCCCAGTCGCTGTCGATGATGCAGACGCGACCCCCGGGCTTGAGCACCCGCGCGACCTCGGCCACCGCGCGCTCCGGCGCCTCGAGATGCTGCAGGACCCGCTCGCAGCGCACGACATCGACGCTCGCGTCCTCGAACGGCAGCGCGTAAGCATCGCCCTCGACGAACCGCACGTTCGGCTCGGCTGCCTCGGCGGCTCTCTGCTCGGCAAGGTCGCGCAGACCGGCGTTCGGCTCGACCCCGATCGCCTCACCGGTCGGCCCGAGCCGGGCAGCCAGCGCCAGCACCTCCGAACCCGTGCCCGAACCGACGTCGACGGCCCGCTCCCCCTCAGCCGGGGAAAGAGCGTCGAGCGCCCAGGCGCGCAATCGGCGTACATCGGGCAGCTGCGCCTGCATGTCGAGCACGAAGGCGAGCCGCTCGACCTGGCTGGGCTCGATCCGGTCGGCGCGGAACGACAGCGGTTGCTCGGAGTCGGCCATGCCAGCACGCTACGCCCGACCAGGTACTACGGTTTGTAGTAGTCTTATTACTACCGTTCGTAGTAGGAGGTCCTCGTGGAGCTCGACCTGGCTCGCTGGCAGTTCGCTGTCACGACCGTCTACCACTTCCTGTTCGTGCCGGTCACGATCGGGTTGTCGGCCTTCGTCGCGGGCTTCCACACGGCGTACCTCAAGAACCGCAACCCGCAGCACCTGCGCATGGCGAAGTTCCTCGGCAAGCTCTTCACCATCAACTTCGCGCTCGGGCTGGTGACCGGGATCGTGCAGGAGTTCCAGTTCGGGATGAACTGGTCGGACTACTCCCGCTTCGTCGGGGACATCTTCGGCGCACCGCTGGCGATCGAGGCGCTGCTGGCGTTCTTCCTCGAGTCGACGTTCCTGGGCTTGTGGATCTTCGGGTGGGGGCGCATCCCCGAGAAGCTGCACGTCGCCTGCATCTGGATCGTGCACATCGGCACGTTGATGTCGGCGTACTTCATCCTCGCGGCCAACTCGTTCATGCAGCACCCCGTCGGCTATCGGATCAACCCGACCACCGGCCGCGCCGAGCTGACCGACTTCGTCGCCGTGCTCACCAACAAGGTGCAGATGGTGACGTTCCCGCACACGGCCTTTGCGGCGTACCTCACCGGCGCGGCCGTCGTGCTCGGTGCCTCGATGTGGCAGCTGCACCGCCGCAAGGTCGAGGACGACATGCCGATGTACCGGACGGCCGCCCGCGTCGGCGCGATCGCGCTCATCATCGCCGGTGCCGGAGTCGCGATCTCGGGCGATCAGCAAGGCAAGGTCATGACCGAGGTTCAGCCGATGAAGATGGCCGCCGCCGAGGCGCTGTACGAGACCCAGGACTCCGCGCCGTTCTCGATCGTGACCATCTCCAGCCTCGACGGCAAGCAGGAGAAGGTCGCGATCACGGTGCCAAAGCTGTTGTCGTTCTTGGGAACTGGCGACTTCGACGGCACGATCCACGGCATCAACGACCTCGAGCGACAGTACGAGGCCAAGTACAACGCCGACCCGCTGACCCGGGCGGCGACGTACACCCCGACCTTGCCGCTGACGTACTGGTCGTTCCGCCTGATGATCGGGCTCGGCATGGCGTCAGTGGGAGTCGGGCTGCTGTCGCTCTGGATCCTGCGCGGCGGACGTACGCACGCGCGCGCTCGCTGGTGGCCGCTGCTGTCGGTTGCCGTCGCCCTCGGGCCGGTGCTGGGCAACGCGTTCGGCTGGATCTTCACTGAGACCGGTCGCCAGCCGTGGCTGATCTTCGGGGTCTTCACGACGAAATCTGGTGTCAGTCCTGGGGTTTCGGCTGGCGAAGTGCTCACGTCACTGATCGTTTTTACCACGCTGTACGCCGTCCTCGCCGTCATCGAGATCGGCCTCACCATCCGCTACGCCAGAGCCGGCGCCGAGCCCATCAAGGAGCAGGCCGCGACGTCCGAGGACGACGCGCCACTCCAGTTCGCCTACTAGGGCCATGCACTCTCACTTCTGTTCCTCCTCCGAGCGCCGTCGCAGGCTCCGGCGCGTCGGGCATCGTCACAGGAAGGGTCGACCATGGAGCTGACGACCGTCTGGTTCATCCTGATCACGGTGCTGTGGACGGGTTACTTCTGCCTCGAGGGGTTCGACTTCGGCGTCGGGATGCTGTTCCCGATCCTGGGCCGCACGGAGGACCGCAGGCGAGTGCTGCTCAACACGATCGGTCCGGTCTGGGACGGCAACGAGGTCTGGCTGATCACTGCTGCAGGCGCAACGTTCGCCGCCTTCCCGCATTGGTACGCAACGCTTTTCAGCGGTTTCTACCTGCCGCTGCTGCTGATCCTCGTCGCGCTGATCGTCCGGGCACTCGGCTTCGAGTACCGCCACAAGCGGAACGACCCGACCTGGCGACGCGGGTGGGACGCGATGATCGTGTTCGGCTCAGTGACGCCGGCGTTCGTGTGGGGGGTCGCGTTCGTCAACATGGTGCACGGTCTGCCCATCAATGCCGACATGGAGTTCACCGGATCGGTCATCAGCCTCCTCAACCCGCTGGCTCTCCTCGGTGGACTCACCACCGTGACGCTCTTCCTGCTCCACGGCTCCCTGTTCATCGCCCTCAAGACGGACGGTGAGATTCGTTCTGATGCAAGAGCTCTCGCGGGGAAGGTGGGCTTCGCCGCGGCCGGGCTCACGGGCGTACTCCTGCTCCTTCTGGGCACCGACCGCGGTGACTCGGCGAGCTGGATCACGGCGGCTGTCGCCGTCGGAGCACTGGCCGGTGCGCTCGCGATGAACGGGCGCGGCCATGAGGGCTGGGCGTTCATCGGCACCTTCCTCGCGATCGCCCTGCTGGTGATCACCTGGTTCCTGATGCTGTTCCCGGACGTCATGCCGTCTTCGACCAACGCCGCCTGGTCCCTCACCGCGGAGAACGCCGCCAGCAGCCACAAGACACTCACGATCATGACCTGGGTGGGCGCACTGTTCACACCGATTGTCGTTCTGTACCAAGGGTTTACGTACTGGACGTTCCGCAAGCGCATCGCCACTCATCACATCCCGCCAGCTCATGACGAGCGGGACTACGCACCGACAGCGGCGTCCTGATGCAGCCCTTCGACAGCAGGTTGATCAGGCAGGTCCCGGCCGTACGCCGACCGCTCGTCCTCCTGGGCGTACTCGGCGTCGTGGGCGGCGTCCTCGCCGTTGCGCAGGCGTTCGCGGTCGCGCAGCTGGTCGTCGCCGTCGTCCGGAGCGAAGACCTCGGGACGCCGTGCGCCTGGGTTGCCGGCGTACTCGCAGCGCGTGGAATCATCACGGGCACAGCAGAACTCGCGGCCGGCTGGACGGGCAGTCGAGTCGCCGGCGTCGTACGCCGACACCGCCTCGACCGCTGGCTGTCATCGACGGTCGAGCACCGCCCAGCTCCCGCCGAGATGGTCGCCCTGAGCACCGACGGCGCCGCCAGCATCGAGCCGTACGTCGCCCGCTACCTCCCGACCCTCGTCACCGCGTCCGTCGTGCCGGCCCTCGCAGTCGTGGCGCTCCTGGTCACCGATGTGTGGAGCGCGCTGATCGTGATCCTCACACTGCCGCTGCTGCCCGTCTTCGCGGCGCTGATCGGCAAGCACACCGAGCGGGCCACCGCCGGCCGGTGGTCCGAGCTGGTGTCGCTCGGTGGCCACTTCCTCGACGTCGTTCGCGGGCTCCCGACGCTGGTCGGCTACCAGCGAGCGACCGTGCAGGCGAGCACGGTCCGACAGATCAGTGACCGCCACCGCCGTGCCACCGTACGGACCCTGCGCACGGCCTTCCTGTCCTCGGCCGCACTGGAGCTGCTGGCCACGATCTCGGTCGCGATGGTTGCCGTCGGCGTCGGACTGCGGCTGGCGGGCGGGCACCTCGGGCTGGCCACCGCGCTCACCGCGATCCTGCTCGCACCCGAGGCCTACTGGCCGATTCGACGCGTGGGCCAGGAGTTCCACGCCGCCGCGGACGGCGCCCGCGCCCTGGACGACCTCCTCGACGATCGGGTGGTCATGACGCGCCCTGGAGGGCACGAGATGCCCACCCGATCGTCAAGGTCGATCGGTCAGCCCGACGCCGTCGCACGCGCTCACCAGCTCACCTACCGATACCCCGGAGCCGAGACCGACGTCGTACGCCGCCTCGACCTCACGCTGTCGCGCGGGCTGACCGCGGTGACGGGTCCGTCCGGGTGCGGCAAGACGACGCTCCTGGAGCTGCTGGCCGGCCTCCGCGAACCGACCGACGGCCGCATCGCCGCCCCGCGGGCCCACCTCGTCACACAGCGCCCCTTCATCGCGCCCGCCACCCTCGACACCAATCTCGCTCTCTCTGCGGGCCCCCAGGTCGCGCGCCCCCTCCACGAACGCCTGGCCGACGTACCCGCCAGCACGGTCCTCGGCGACGACGGGTTCGGGCTGTCTGCCGGCCAGCGCGCACTGCTCGCCATCGAACGAGCACGTCGCAGTGACGCGACCATGCTGCTGCTCGACGAACCGACCGCGCACCTCGACGCGGAGGCGGCCGCCGACGTACGGGAGCTGCTGACGGACCTGGCTCGCGACCGCATCGTCATAGTCGTCACGCATGACCCCGAGCTCGCTGCCGCAGCCGACCATCAGGTCGCGCTGGCCGAGACCGGCGGACGACGTGAGGAGGCGTGCGCTCCACCGCACCAATCCTCACGTCGAGCCGACTCACCGCCGCAGCCCCACCGCGATCAACCTGACAACAGGTCCACGACGGTCGACCGAACGCCACGGCGATCGTCAAGGACGCTGGTGGCGGGGCTGGTCGGTGGGCTCGCGGCCTCATCCGGAGTCGCCCTCACCGCGACCAGCGGCTGGCTCGTCGTCCGGGCGAGTGAGCGACCCGTCGTCCTCACTCTCCTGACCGCGATCGTGGCGGTCCGCGCGTTCGGGATCGGCCGCCCGGTGCTGCGGTACGCCGAACGCGTGCTCTCCCACGACGTCGCCCTCGCCGAGCTCACCGAGCGACGGGTCGACGCCTACCGCCGCCTCATCCCCCTGACACCTGCCCGGCTCGGGCGCCGTCGCCGCAGCGATCTGCTGACCGGCTTCGTCCGCGACCTGGACGACATCGTCGACGCCACCGTCCGCGTCCACATCCCGCTCATCGCCACCGTGATGGCGAGCGTCGTCGCCATCGGCGTGACCCTCGCCATCGTGCCGGCATCCGCACTCGTCGTCGTCGGCCTCGTTGCCGCGGTCGCTGTGATCGCCGTCATCGACTGGCTGTGCGAACGCCGAACCCAGGCCACCTCCCTGCAGGCGAGGTCCGACGTCGCACGCGCCGCGCACCTCGCATCATCGAACGCCCTTGAGCTGCAAGCCATCTCGGCGTCCGACTACGCGATCACTCAGCTTGATGAGGCACAGGTGCGGGCCGAGAGCGGCGCCCTCAGACAAGCAGGCGGACGGGCGATCGGGCAGGCCGGTACGTCTGTGCTGGTCGGCCTGTCGACCATCACCATGGCAGCAGTGGTCGCCACTGCGGACATCACTGCTCCCGCCGCTGCCCTGCTGCTGCTTGTGCCACTCGCCCTGGGCGAGGTGCTCAGCGGGCTCCCCGACGCGATGGGCGCGCTCGCACGATCGCGGGCCGCCGAGCGTCGGGTGAGGGCGCTCCTCTCCCAGGAGCCGGCCGTGGCCGAGCCCCTGACTTCCGTGACCGGGATGCACCACCCAGCAACCGGCGTACCCCGCCTCCGCCTCACGGACGTGAGCGCCACCTGGGACGGCCGGCAGGCGGCGCTCCCCGCGACCACCCTGACCATTGAGCCGGGAGAGCACCTGGCCGTGACCGGTCCGAACGGCAGCGGCAAGTCGACGCTGCTGGCCGTGCTCGCACGCCACCTCGACCCTGTCTCAGGTCGCTACGCGCTCGATGACCGGGACGTGCGTACGCGCCCGCTCGATGACGTACGCCGACGAATCGCCTTCGTCGAGGACGAACCCCACGTGTTCGCCGGGACCGTCCGCGCCAACCTGCTGCTCGCACGACCGGGCGCCGATGACCGAGCCGTGACGCACGCGCTGGTCGACGCCGGACTCGGTCGATGGCTCGCCGGCCTGCCCGAAGGACTTGGTACGACGCTGGGCTCGGCCGGACGAGGCGTGTCCGGTGGCGAGCGGGCTCGGTTGGGTATCGCGCGGGCGCTGCTGTCCGAGCGACCGGTCGTCCTGCTCGACGAACCCGTGGCACACCTGGACCACCCGACGGCCGCGGCAGTGCTGGAGGATCTCCATGTGGCGACCGCATCGCGAACGGTCGTACTGGTCACCCACCAGCAGATGGCGGAAGATCGATGTGACACTGTGCTCCGGTGGGGCGCATCCCATCAGGTGCCGGCGAGGAGCATGCCATGAGCAGAGGAAGCGGGAGTCCAGGACTGGGCGATCTCGAGTCTGCCGTCATGCAGGTGCTCTGGACGTCCGAGAGCCCGCTGTCGGTGCGCGAGGTGCACGCCGCGCTGACCGGCCGCGACCTGGCTTACACGACCGTGATGACCGTGCTCGACCGGCTGGCCAAGAAGGGCCTCGCCGACCGCGAGCGCGACGGGCGGGCCTGGCGATACACCGCGCGGGCCTCTCGCGAAGAGCTCACCGCCCAGGTGCTGCGGACGACGCTCGGTGGCCTCGATCCCGCTGACCGGACCGCGGCGCTGCTGCACTTCCTGGGCGAGTCGAGCTCCCATGAGCGTGACGAGCTGCGCGAGGCCCTCAACAAGCTGGAGCAGCAGGACCGCTAGCCGGGCGACGGACCATCACCAGGCTCACGAGCATGGCGACGACCGACGCTGCCGCACTGACCCACAGCACGCGGGCGAAGGCCTCGTGCGGCGTACCCGAATCGCTCGAGCTCGCCAGCAGAGCGACCACCAGACTCACCCCAAGCACCGTCCCGATCTGCCTGGCAACGTTGACGATTGCGCCACCAGTAGCCGACCACTCAGGCGGCAACGAGGCGGTCGCGACGCCGACGATCATCGGCAGCGTGAGCCCGACCCCGGCGCCCGCGAGCAGCCAACCTGGGAGGATCTGCGCGGCGTACGACGGCTGGTCGCCGATGCTGAGGGCGACCAGCGCAAGACCGCCCGCCCAGAGCAAGCACCCGAGAGCGGCGACCCTCGGCGCACGCAGCCGCGGAGCGAGACGTCCACCCAGCTGAGCAAAGATCGGAACGACGAACGGGCCTGGGGCGACTGCGAGTCCGGCCCTCAGTGCGTCGTACCCCCACGCCGTCTGCATGAACAGGATGGTCGGTAGCAGGCCCGCCGCGAAAGCCACGTTGAAGGTCACCATGGCCAGGTTGGCTCGACTGAACGACGGGATGCGCAGCAGCGCGGGGGCGACGATCGGGTCCTCAGCTCGGCGGGTGTGCCAGACAAGCACCGCCGACGCGAGGACGGCCGCGACAAAGGTGCCGACCACGGACGCGCTCCCCCAACCCCAGTCCGGACCCTGCACGATCGCGACCGCGAGCAGACCGACTGCAAGAGCCAGCAGCACGGCACCGAAGGCGTCCATCGGCTCGCTCTCCGACCGGCGGAATTCCTGAATCACGCTGCGTCCCAGCAGGATCAGCGCAATGCCGACAGGCAGGTTGATGACGAAGATCCACTGCCAGCTGAGCTGGACGAGCAGCCCGCCGAGGACCGGCCCTGCTGCGGCGGCGAGGGCGCTCGTGGTCGCCCACAGGCGGATGGCGCCGGCTCGCTTGTCGGCCGGGACGGAGACGATCAGCAGGCCGAGACTGGCCGGCGTCATGATCGCCGCGCCCACGGCCTGCAGGCAGCGGGCTCCGACCAGGAACCACAGCGCAGGGCTCACCGCGCAGGCCACCGACGCGACCGTGAACAGCCCGACGCCGACCAGGAAGCCGGTCTTGCGCCCGACCCGGTCAGCCCAGCGGCCGGCGGGGATCAGGAGCGCGGCGTACACGATGGCGTATGCATTGATGATCCAGCTGACGTCACCCAGGGAGGACCCGGCGAAGCTGCGGCCGATGTCATCGACGGCGACGTTGACGACGAACAGGTCGAGCGAGGCCATGAACGTCGAGCCGCAGAGCACGGGAAGCAGCAGCCGGGTGGACGTCGCTGACGACGCGGTGCGTGCCGACCGCATCTGACTGTGGATAGACATAGTCAGACCGTAGCGTCCCTGGCTAGCATCCGTCCAAGTCAGCATCTAAAGTGTGGCCATGGCAGCAGTGATGCACGGAGCCCTCGCCGACCTCGACCGCTGGGAGCCTGGCGACCGATGCTCGATCTCTCGCGCTTTGGATGTCGTCGGCACCCGGACTGCCATTCTCATCCTGCGCGAGTCCTACTACGGCACCACCCGATTCGACGGTTTCGCGCGGCGCGTCGGCATCAGTGACGCCGTCGCCTCCGCCCGCCTCAGGGCGCTGGTCGACGAGGGCCTGCTCGCGAAGCGGCCGTACCAGGAGCCGGGCCAGCGCACTCGCCACGAGTACACACTGACGCCCAAAGGCACGGCCCTGATGCCGGTCGTCTTCGGCCTGATGCAGTGGGGTGACACCTACCTCCAAGGCGACGGCGGCCCGATGCAGCTGCTCGCCGACGACACGGGCGAGCCGCTGACCGTCGCGGTCAGCACCGAGCAGGGCCGCCGCGTCCCGCTCGATGAGGTCCGCGTGACCCAGCGCCACCCCTGACGCGGCCCTCCCCACGACGGAGGGGTACGCCTCCCTCACCTGAGGGAACCGCCGCGCGTCCGCGGGCGGCACCGTGCATGACATGGCCACCGCATCGCCTGTTGCCACCTCGCCGCCACAGCAGCTGACCCAGCGACACTCCCAGCTGGTGCGCGCCCTGCTGACCTGGGCGGTGGCGTACGGCCTGACCCGCTTGGCCTTCGCGCTCGGCCACCACCCGACGTTCCGGCCGATCCCCGATGACGTCCTGCTCCCGGGCTGGCCGATGGTCGCACTGTGCGTCGCGGCCGGCGCTGTCGGCGTACGCCTGGGCCGACTTGAGCGGCACCA
The DNA here is from genome assembly GCF_001190945.1 of Luteipulveratus mongoliensis. Lineage (NCBI taxonomy): Bacteria > Bacillati > Actinomycetota > Actinomycetes > Micrococcales > Dermacoccaceae > Luteipulveratus > Luteipulveratus mongoliensis. The sequence goes on from NZ_CP011112.1 coordinate 5,324,687, forward strand.
CCGGCCGACGCTGGTGGTCGCCGGCGTCGTTGGCGCGGCTCTCGTCGCCGAGAGCATCCTGCTGCTGCTCGACCTGGTCAGCGTGCTGAGTCTCGGCACCTTCTTGCCGGTGTACGCCGTCAGCGCGACCAGCCGTCTCGGTTGCCTCGCCGGCGGCCTCCTTGTCCTGGGCCTCGCGCGGACCACGTCTCGGCTCGTGTCAGAGGGCTGCCCGTCGTGCGACCGCGAGGGGTCGGTCGATCACTGGAGCGCGCTGCGGAGCGGGCCGGTGCCTCGCCGGGCCTGGGTCGCCGCTCATCTCGCCGTCGCGGGCATGGTCGCCCGAGTCGTCGGCCAACTGGCCATCGGGCTGGACACCGGGCCTCAGGGCGAGAACGGCACCAACCCGCTGCTCTTCGAGGGTGGCTTCCTGCTCGCCGGGTCAGTTCTGCCACTCGCGATGGTCTACGGGTGGGGGCGGGTCTGGCCGCGTTGGGTGCTCCCGCTGCGTGGTCGTACGGTGCAGCGCTGGCTGGTGGCCGGACCCGGCTTGGTGCTGTCCGCCGGCATCACGATCTACTTCGGAATTTGCCTGGTACAGATGACGATTGAGCAGATCACGACCGGCCGACCGTACGGCGACACCACCATCCCAGACGCCTTCTTCTGGGTGGCGGTCCCGGCGTACCTCGTGTGGGGTGTGGCCATGGGGTTCGCTGCCGTCTCCTACTACCAGCGCACTCGCCCGCCGTGCCGCCACTGCCAGCGCTGACCCCGCACCTCCGTTGGTCGAGTAGCCGGAGCGCTAGCGAAGGCGTATCGAGACCAGGTGACCGTGAGGGCCGAGTCTCCCCACGCCGCAACAGGTTTCGGCTCGTACTCAACCAGTCCGAACTGTGCGGGATCTGAGTAAAGACCACTCGAGCGCCTCCTCAGGCGCTGAAGCCATCAAGCATCTGAGGAGGGGCCACTCGAACGCCTTCTCAGACCAGGCGACATCCGGGCAGTCCGCAGCCGAGCCGAGGGGTATGGGTGTCGTCGAGAAGTACAACATCGTTGTACAGATGCGCAACGCCGTTGTACTTCTTCACAGACCCATGCCACCCCTCGCTGGTCGAGTAGCCGGAGCGCTAGCGAAGGCGTATCGAGACCAGGTGCCTGCACATCTGAGTAGGCGGTCGAGTGGTCACTCCTCAGACACTCGCCGCCACCTCCGCTGGCTCAACCAGCGCTGGAAAGGTGCTGAAACCGTGGTGAAGCCGACTCGAATCCCGGGCATCGCATGCTCCACCCATGCGACTCACGTCACACGACCACCAATTGCACTTCATGCCCCAGAGTGCAATGATGCACTTTGTGAGCGAAAGTGCAGTTAGTGGGGACGCCGAGTCGGGCCGCGAGGCCCGGCGATACGCGAATGCACGCCGACTCACGCTCTGTGCGCAGTCATTGACCGACGAGCGCGGCCTGGACGGCTTCACGATGGACGAGCTGGCCGACGCGGCCGGTGTGTCCCGAAGGACGCTGTTCAACTACTTCCCGAGCAAGGACGACGCCGTCCTTGGGCCGTTCCCTCTGGTGGACAGCGAGTGCATACAGGAGTTCCGGGCCGGGGGACCCACCGGTGACCTGATCGATGATCTGGCCATCGTCATGGACCAGCTCCTGCGAGCCAAGGATGTCTCGCGCGAGCAGATCGTTCTCGGGCAACGTGTGCTCGAGAGCAATCCCAAGCTGATGGCGTTGGCACACAAGCGTTTTCATGCAGTCGCCGAAGAATTCATCGCGGAGATCGAAGTCCGCGAAGGCAAGGCATTCGATCCGATCCGAGCCAAGGTCGCCATCACCCTGCTGGCGGCGCTCTTCGCTCAGACGCTCGACGCCTACATCTCCGACGAGCGTGGACGAGCGCTCGCTGACCTCTATGCGATCGCCCTGCGCCACGCCAAGGAGCTCCTCGCCTAGGTCCGCCTGACCCAACCCGCGCAACGAGGCGCGTCGTTCATCCGACCCTGCCATCCGTACGGCCACACCCAGACCACCCGTCCCACGGGGATAGAGCAGTCCCATTTACCCGCCATCCCACCCTTACCAGGAGTCCACCATGGCAACCCTGTTGTACCGACTCGGCAAAACCGCCTACAGGCGGTGGCCGTTCTTCATCGCCGGATGGCTTCTTGTCATCGTCGGTGTCGGCACGATCGCCGGCACCATGTCCAAGCCGATGTCCGACGCCTTCTCCATCCCCGGCATTCCTTCTGAGAAGGCCGCGGACATGCAGAAGGAGCTGTTCCCCGGAGCCCAGACCGGCTTCGACGAGGCCTCGGCCAACATGGTCGTCGCCGCTCCCAAGGGTCACACCCTGAAGGAGGCGAAGTACTCGGGCGCGGTCGACGACCTCATCAAGCAGATGGGCGCCGTGCCACAGATGCCGAAGGCGCCGATGCTCAACCCGGTCACCGCCAACGGTCCCGGCTTCGAGCAGACCGTCAGCGCGATGGTCAAGCAGGGCATGTCGAAGCCGAACGCCGAGGCGGCCGTCCGAGGCACCTTGTCCAAGGACTCACGCGTCGGCACCCTGCAGTGGTCGTTCGACGTCAAGACGGTGACCGACGTCAAACCCGCAACCCAGGACAAGGTCCTGGACGTGATGGACCAGGCACGCAAGAGCGGCCTCACGGTCGAGGTCAACGGCTCCGGCATGCAGAAGTTCACCGAGCCGGGGGGCTCCAGTGAGCTGATCGGTATCGGCGTCGCGCTGATCGTGCTGTTCCTGACCTTCGGCGCGCTCGTCTCCGCGGGCCTGCCGATCATCACCGCGGTGTACGGCGTCGCACTCGGCACCATCGGCGTCACCGCCATGACAGCGTTCATGGACATCGGTTCCAGTACGCCGATCCTCGCCTCGATGATCGGCCTCGCCGTCGGCATCGACTACACGCTGTTCATCCTGGCCCGCTATCGCTCCGAGATGGAGAAGACCGAAGACCGACTGGAAGCAGTGGGTCGAGCGGTCGGAACCGCAGGATCTGCAGTCGTTTTCGCCGGTCTGACCGTGCTCATCGCGCTGTCCGCTCTGGCTGTCGTCGGCATCCCGTTCCTGACTGCCATGGGTCTCGCGGCCGCCGCCACGGTGCTCATCGCCGTGCTGGTCGCCCTGACTCTGCTGCCCGCCATCCTGGGTCTGCTGAAGTCCAAGGCGTTCGGTGGTCAGCTGCGCAAGTTCAACCCGAAGCGGGACGCGGACGGCAAGATCCTCAACAACGGTGTCCGTTGGGCCCGGCTCGTCGGCAAGCAGCCGGTGGTCGTGGGCCTGCTGGTCCTCATCGGTCTGGGTTCTCTCGCCATCCCGGTGAAGGATCTGCACCTGGCGCTGCCGACGGACTCGACCGCTGCTGCGTCCACCACTCAGCGCAAGGCGTCCGACCTCATGGCGGACAACTTCGGTGCGGGCCGCGAGGCTCCGTTCCTGGTGGTCGTCGACGGTCGCAAGGTGAGCGACGCGGCTGCCCGGCCGGCGGCGTACAACGAGGTCGTCACCTGGGCCAAGGGTCACGAGGGCGTCGTGGACGCTCGTGTGGTCGGAAAGAACCTGCAAGGCACCGGCGCCATGGTGTCGATCACGCCGAGCACCGGACCGGACGACACCAAGACCGAGGACCTGCTCGCGTCACTGCGTGACGACCAGAGCGCGATCGAGTCCAAGAGCGGCACGGCCGTCGGCGTCACGGGCATCAACGCGATCCAGACGGACGTGTCCGAACGCCTCACCAGTGCGCTGCCGGTCTACCTGGCCGTGGTGATCGGGCTAGCGTTCATCCTGCTGATGCTGGTGTTCCGCTCGATCCTGGTGCCGCTCACGGCGACGCTCGGGTTCCTGCTGTCCGTGCTCGCCACGCTCGGTGCGACGGTCGCGGTCTTCCAGAACGGCCTGTTCGGGCTGGTCGACGGGCAGCCGCTCGTCAGCTTCATGCCGATCTTCCTGATCGGGATCGTGTTCGGCCTCGCGATGGACTATCAGGTGTTCCTGGTGACCCGCATCCGTGAGGCGCACGTGCACGGTGCCACCACGAGAGAGGCTGTCGTGGACGGCTTTCGCAACAGCGCTCGTGTGGTCAGTGCCGCCGCCGTCATCATGATCTCGGTGTTCGCCGCGTTCATGCTGATGCCCGACGCACTGATCAAGTCGATCGGTTTCGCCCTCGCGGTCGCGGTCTTCTTCGACGCGTTCATCATCCGCATGGCCTTGATCCCCGCCCTGATGTACCTCATGGGTGAGAAGGCCTGGTGGCTGCCGAAGTGGCTCGACCGCATCCTGCCCAACGTCGATGTCGAGGGCGAGAGCCTGACCAAGCTGCAGGCTTCGCAGCCGAAGCACGTCAGCGACGACGTCGACGAGGACGAGCTCGTCCGGGTCTGACGTTCGGAGGATCAGACCCTCACGCAGAAGAAAGCCGTACGGCGGCCGCTCACCCGAGCGGCCGTCGTACGGCTTTCGTCGTGCTGCTCCAGGCGTGCGCCGGGTCAGTTGCCCAGCTCGGCAAGCAGCCTGGGCAGGGTGGTGATCGAGAGGGCGACGCTCATCTGCTCGTACGCTGCCTGCGTCTTCTTCGCCAGCACCCGGGCCTCGTCCGGATGCCCTGTGCTGTGCAGACACCACGCCATGCCTTCTTGCGCCCTGGCCGCCTCAAGAACCAGATCGCCACTCGCGATCTCGAGGGCCTCCCGATAGCGCTTCTCCGCATCACCGAATCGGCCGACGCTGCGCAACATGTCTCCGGCGATGGTCCTAGTGTCGGCACGAAAGAACGGTTCGGCGATCTCGTCAGCGAGCGCGATGGCTTCGCTGTGCTCGATGTCGATGTCGACGGACTCCAGCGTTGCGGCACGTGTCTCGATGCGAGCCCCGACATTGAGCGCATCGCAGACGAAGGGCAGATCTCGCAGTCGTCGTGAGATCTCGAGGCCCTCTCGCTGCAGCTCGCGCGCCTCGTCGAACCGTCCCTGGAGCAGTCTGACCTCGCCGAACGACTCCAGCGCGCGGCCGCGCTGCCTCTCCCCGTTCGAGGCTTCAGCGGCGGCGGCAACGGCGTCCTCGTAGCAGCCCGCGGCTTCGTCCAGCCGACCCAGTCTGGTCAGCACCGAGCCGCGGTTCTGCAGGCTGGTGCCACGACGATGATCGTCGCCGAGGTCGCGGTAGATCTCGACAATGTCGCGCAGCTGGCCCTCCACCTCCACGTAGCGCGCGGCCCGCCAGTCGAGACCGATCAGGAGTACCAGCGCGCTGGCCTCGCCAACGCGGTCGCCTGACTCACGACTCTGGACCAGAGCATCTTCAGCCGTCCGACGACCCAGCTCCAGATGTCCTGCCGTGACATGTGCCCAGCCCAGCCGCGACAGTGCCTTACCCAGCGCGGCCCCCGTCGTGCACTGCACCGCGAGGTGGTGGATCAGTGACGCCTCGTCGAGCCGTCCTGTGGACATCAGGAATCGGAACAGGATGAGCGAGAAGTGGTCGACGCACTCTCCGAGTGCGTGGTCTGCGGCGTAGGACGCTACCGCCACCACGTTGGCAATCTCCCGCTCGAGCCACTCGACGGCCTCGTCGAGGGTGGGTTCAACGACGGACATGCCGGATGGCGCATCAAGGCTGGGCCAGTACGACTTCTCCTGCGGCGCGTACACACTCATCGCGAGGTACGCCTCGAACCGGTAGTGATCAAGGAGTCGCCACATGGCCGCCCTGCTCACGCGTGGCACATCGATCTCGTGCCCTGCTGCCAGCGCGTGGACACGTACGAGGTCGTGCAGCTCGACCCGACCCCGCCGGCTGACGCTGGCCAAGGACGCGTCTGTCAGCTCGCTCACCCTGCGCCGCGTCGTCTCGACAGACTCGTCGATCAGCGCGGCCGCCGCTTCGATGCCCCAGTCGGTTCCGGGGTGCAGGGCCAGTCGCCGCAGCGTGTCCTGGGCCGCCAGCGAGAGTCCGTCGACGGAAAGGCTGATCGCGCCTTCCACCTCCGACTCGATGCGCAGCAACGAGCGGCGCTGCTCCACGAGGTCCGCATGGTCGGCCACGGTCAGATCCGCGCGCCGCCGCATGCTCGACCCCAGCACGGCGATCCCCAGTGGCAGCCGGCCGACGGACTCAACCAGTCGCTGCGCTCCTCCGACATCCTCGCCGGATCGGACGCTCATCCTCTGCAGCGCCTCGAGCGCTTCGTCCTCGTCGAAAACCTCGAGGTTGATGGGAATGCCGTCCTGCGGACCGACCAGCGGCCGCCTGCTGGTCACCACCACGGCCGTGCCTGACACGTCAGGGATCAGTGGACGGATCTGTTCGACGCTCGCCGCGTTGTCCAGCAGGATGAGCGCCCGCTTGCCGGACAGCCGTTCGCACAACAGGGCAGCCCGTCCAGCCACGTCCTTCGTGCTGATCTGTGAGCCGGGCACACCGAGCTGGCGCAGGAAACCGTCCAGTGCGGCTGTCGGGTCGACCGGGGGACGGCGATCGTCAAAACCACGCAGATTCACTGCCAGCACAGCGTCCTGCCCGTGGCCGTCAGCGATGAGCAGGTGACTCGCTCGTACGGCCAAGGTGGTCTTACCGACACCGGCCATCCCGGAGATGGCGACCACCGGCGTACCACCGTCGACGGCTCGCACCTCGGCCAGAATCCGCGACAGCTCGTCGGCCCGGCCGACGAAGGGTGCGAGGTCCTCCGGCAGCGCGGCCGCGACGGCAGCGATGGCTGACTCGTTGGCCTCACCCGCAACCACCTGACACGCGTGCAGCCACTGCGCCGCAGCCTCGTCACCGGCCAGCGCCCGTGCGATGTCCACGACGACATCGCGGTCCACGCGAGCCCGACCACCCTGGAACGAGCGATAGACCGTGTTGTACGACGGCAGCTCGGGAATCCCCCGCGCCTGACGCGACTTCGACACCTCGCGGTGCACCGCCCGATAGCTCAGACCGGACCACGCCCTGAGCGCCCGCAGGCTCTCCGCGAGGTCGTCGTGCGTACGCACGTTGGACAGCTCGGGCCTGGGCGCTGCAGAAGGGCTCGTCACGGGTCTCCCCAGCTCGTGATTCACGGGTGATCGACATTGATCGAGGTCTGACCACCGTGCCACACGGTCCACCAGGCTTCCATCAGCGGACGGACCAGACCTGGGGAGGGCCTCGTCATGAGCGCAGTGGCACAAGCGATCGACTATCCATCACTCACGGATCGCCAGCTGCAGATCCTGGGGTTGCTGGCGCAGGATCAGACCGACGAAGCGATCGCGACGCGGCTCAAGCTGACGAGCAGGACCGTCCGGGCCGAGGTCGCACGGCTCTACGACACGTTCGAGGTCCGTAGCCGCTTCGGCCTGGGCATGGCCTACCTCAGGTGGCAAGGGCATCGCCGAGGGACAGCCCCGAATCTGGTGGTCGTACCGGGAGGCAGGTCTCCCGGCGCGACCACCAGATCACGTCGATCCGTGCCGCGTCAGTCGTCCTCGTCGTGGGTGTAGCTCTGACCTGATCTGCGCCGAGCGAGGCCCACCAGTGCTCCGACCACGCCGCCGGCGACCAGGACACCGACCAGGACGATCAACAGGTTCGGACCGGACTCACCGTCGTCCTTCGGCGCGGGCGCCGCGGCGGAAGACGTCGTGGTCGCCGTAGCGGAGCTCGTCCCGGCCGTCGGAGCGGCCGTCGGTGCTGCCGAGGACGGCGAGGGTGCCGTAGTTGACGCCGGGGGAACCGGGACGGCCCAGGTGGTGAACCTGAACGACCCGCTGATCGGGTGTCCGTCGACCGACGTCACGCGCCACTTCACGGTGTACGCGCCGGCCGGGCCGGGCTTCAGCGGCTGAGTGACCGTGTGGTCCACGAACGTCGGCTTGCCCTCATCGACCCGCCCGGACGGGCCGGTGACCTGGATGACCGAGCCCGTGGCCAGCGCCGGGTTGTTAAACGTGAGCACGACGTTCGCAGGGTTCTGAGCGACCGTCGCGCCGTCCTTCGGTGATGTCGAGATCAGGACGTCGTGCGCCGACGCGCTCGGCGCGAATCCGACCATCGTGACCAGGACCGCGAGCAGGAGCAGAAGCCTCTTCATACCGACCCATCCTGCCGCGGCCGGCGCCAGCCGAGCACACCCACGCCGATGCCGACCAGGCCGGCCGCCAGGCCACCGCCGCCGATCCAGCGCGCGGTCGAGTCCGTCTCGTCGGCCTTGGGTGCCGCCTGCGCGACCGGCGCTGCTGGGGCCGCCGCCGGCGCCGTCACCTCGAGGTCGGGCGCGGGGTGCTCAGGTTCCTTGCCGCCCTTCTCGACCTCACTCCAGTGCACGACCTCACCCGAGGAGTAGGTCTGGTCCGCGGGTAGCACCACGTGCGCGCCGGCCTTCGGGAGCTTGCCGACGTTCATCGAAAACTCTTGGAACTGTTCAGGTTTGATCGCACTGGCCGCGTCCGCGGTCCACGTGACGGTGCGTACGGCCTCGGTAATCGTGGTGCCTTCGTCGACGACCGGCTTGGGCAGCTTGGCTGTCGTCGTCGCCACCGTCCAGCCGGGCACCGGCTTCACACTGACTGACAGGAACGGGTCCGTCTGCGGGAGCGTGATGGCCACCTTGGTGGTGTTGGCGTCGTCGCGCTCGTTGGGGACCCGAAAGGTGAGCTGGGAGTACGCCCCGGCCTCGGTCGTACTCGGAGTGACCCGCACGTGGGCCTGCGCTGCGGCGGTGCCGAGAGCGAGCGTGATGCCGGCCAGAGTGGTCACGGCGAGCACGCGAGTGGTGGGCAGGTTGGATCGCATCGTTCGTCCTTCAGGAGTGTCGAGGGTGCGCGTACGACGGACGCCAGGTCGGGCGTACGCGCGGGGTGGGCAGGTGGAGACGCTCAGACGAGCGCGGCCTGCGGAGGTCCTCGACGTCGGGGAAGGCGGAGGAAGGCCGGCGGCGGTGCTGCGACGGCTGGAACGGGGTGTGCGAGGCGGCGCGACACCGGCAGGCGCCCGGACGTCGCAGGCAGTCGGAGGCCGAAGCACGCCGCGAGCGCCCACAGGATGTCCTCGCCACGCGCCAGCAGCAGAGCCAGCAGGACGGTGGCCGCAATGTGCGCGAGGACCATCAGCGGTCCGGTCGAGACGTGCTCGGCCGCGGCCCCGGAAGATCCGCAGGTCACGGTCTGGGCGTGGTGGTGACCGGACGGCGTACACGACTCGGCATGACCACCGAGACGCTCGAACGCCGTGTGCAGCCCCAGCTGGGCCAACCCGAGCATGACCAGCATCGTCGGTCGCCCGATGCGTCGACCTGCGAGAAGCGTTGCGGGACAAAGGATTCCGAAGGTCGTTGCAGCCACGACACCCACGCTGGGTGGCGACCCGCCTGCTGCCACGTGAGCGGTCAGCGACAGCGCCACGGCGACGAGAGCGAAGCTCCCGGCCCTGGCCAGTCGCCATGCGCCCTGGGTCAGCACGTCACAGACTCTAGGCGAGACGGGTCTACATCACGATCGTCAGGGAGGATGTCGACATGCTGGTCATCGCCGTCGTGCTCGTGGCGATCACGCTGGCCTGGCCCGTCCCGCGGCTGCTGCCACGGCTGACGTTCCTGCGGCACGTGCCCGGTCCGGCGCTGCTGCTGTGGCAGGCCGTCTCGCTCGCCGCCCTCATCGCCGGCCTGGCCGCCGCACCGCTCGCGATGCTGGACGCGGCTCGCACGGGCGACGACGTCCCCACGCCGACCGACCACGTCGGCACACTGGTGATCGGACTGTCCGTGACCGGCGTACTCGTGGTCCGTCTCCTGCTCCAGGCCCACCACACCGGCACCGCCCTCCGTCACGCTCGCCGCGAGCACCGCGACCTGGTCGACCTCCTGGGTGAGGGGGTTGCGGGACGCGCGCGAGACGTACGCGTGCTGCCGCACCCCACGCCGACGGCGTACTGCGTGCCCGGCCGGCGGGCGCGGGTGGTCCTGACCGACAGCACGCTGAGCTCGCTGCCACAGCTCGAGCTGGACGCCGTGCTCGCACATGAGCGTGCCCATCTGCGGTTCCGGCACGACCTGGTGCTGGAGTTCTTCACGGTGATGCACTCGGCCGTACCGCCCTGGCTGCGCAGCCCGGGAGGGCTGACCGAGGTCAGTCTGCTCATCGAGGTGCTGGCCGATCATGTCGCGCTCCGGACGGCGACGGCGAAGAGCTTAGGCGGCGCCCTGGTCACCCTCGCTGGTGGCGCCCACCCGAGCGCCACCATGGGCGCCGGCGGCCTCGCTCTGGTCCGCCTCCGGCTGCTCGGAGACCGTCGCCGCAGACCACTTTTGACAGCGCTGACACTCACCGCTGCCGTCCTCGTCCTGGCCCTACCTCTGACCTTGATAGCCCTGGTCATCGCTGGTCATTGAGTCTCTCGGGCCCCTGCGTTAGGGCCACCTCACCAAGCCGAGTCGCCGCGACGCCACATTCAGCCCCTCTGGGCGTGATATCACTGCACTGCTCGCCTGTTACCAGGCACGTCGGCTTGGCCACCTCGAGTCGAGGCGACAGGATGGGCCCTCAGCACATTCCCCCAGGGAGGACACGCATGTCATCGCCGACCAACGGCTCGTGGAACGACAACCCGGAGCAGGGTCCGGGCGCGGGCCCCAACCCGGGCCCCCAGTACCCCGGCTACAACCAGGGCGGCGGCTACGGACAGCCCCAGCCCCAGGGTCAGCCGCCTCAGCAGAGCATCGGTCAGGGCTACCAGCAGCCGCCGCAGGGCGGTCCGCAGGGTCCCGGTCCCCAGGGTCCGGGCAACTTCGGCCAGCAGGCCGTGGGCAGCGCAGGCCAGGTCGTCGGCGGCGCCGGTGACGGCCTCGGTGACCTTTTCAGCGACTTCGGCTTCAAGAAGAACCTGACCGAGAAGATCGCCTCCATCGCCTTCCTTCTGACGGTGGTCTGGGCCTTCCTGCGATTCGTGACCGCCATCTCACACGCCTTCGGCAAGCAGCCGGTCGACGGTGGTGGCCAGGGCGGCCTCAAGAACATGGGCACCTTCGAGGCCTTCATGACCTCGCTCGAGGCGCTTGCAGGTCTGGTGCTGACGGTTGCGATCGCGCGCATCATCTTGGAGCTCGCGGTCAACGTCGCGCGGATCGCGCAGCGCAACAAGAACTGACCCAGGCTCCATTCGTACGACGCGGGTCACGCCCGTGGACGGGCCGGCGAGGCATGACCTCGCCGGCCCGTCGTCGTCTCTGAGCACCCGAGGACATCCATGAGCCGTACGCCCCTCTCGCGACCGGCGCTCGCCCAACCCCTGGCTGCGGTGGGCCTGATCGCGTGCATCATCGGGCCGGTACTGCACGCGAGTCCGGTCGAGCCGTCGGGTGAGTCCCGTTGGCGCTGGCTCACACTCGCGGTCGCGGTGGTCTCGCTCGTCGGCTGCGCCGTGTGGGCGCGCTACAAAGGCACCGAGGCGCTGGCACGGACCGGCGGGGCCGAGCCGCTGGGCGCGCTCCTCCTGGCCATCGGCGTGGTCGGGGCCGCCTACTACCTGCTGCAGGCGATCGACCGCGGGTTCATCAGCACCGGCACGGCCATCAGCGGCCTCGGGGCCCTGCTGGTTGCCGCCGCGCTCGTGGTGCGCCCGTTCCCGTGGGACATCGCCGAGCTGCGACCGCACCTCCGCCTCGCCGCCGGAGTGGCTGCGGGCGCCAGCGTCGCTCTCGCGGCCACCGCGCTGGTCGGACGGATCAACGGCACCGGCGTGACGACGTACGCCGACCCGACGCCTCCCGCGCCTGTCCCGACCAGCGTGAGCAAGCAGGCGTGGTCCTGGACCGCACCCGCCAGGCTGGCCGCTCCTCCCGAGCCCGCGGGCAACGGCTTCGTGGCGGCGACCAAGAAGGCGGTCTACCTCGTCGACGGCGTCACGGGCAAGCCACGCTGGCGCTACCAGCGTGACCACGTCCAGGTCCGCGACATCGACGTCACGCCCGGCGGCAGGCTCGTCGTCGTCGACACCTACATCAACGACGGCGACCACGACGGTCCGCTGATCGTGCTCGACGCCCTGACCGGCAAGCAGCACGCGGCACTGCCACACGACGCGGCTGAGACCTTCACCGGGTCCGCAGCGGTCTCGGGCTCGAAGAACGACCTCACTGCGACCCCCCTGACCGACCGGGGACAGGCATGGTCGCATCGGGCGCCCAGCGGTTGCCGCTTTGGCGACACGGCTGCCTCCGAGTCGACCTTCACCGTCCGAACCCGTTGTGGCGTGGGCACATCGGTCACCACGCCCCGCGACGAGCTCATCGCGTACGACGACCGCAGCGGCTCGGTGCTCTGGCACCACCCGGTCGGTGACAAGGGTCGCGCAAAGACCGTTCTCTCGACCGGAACGGCCGGCGAGGGATGCAACCTGACCGAGCTCACGACGTACCTCCCGCCCAGCACGACGACTCAGTCACAGTCACGGCTGCTCGACGCGCGCACCGGGAAGACACGCATCACCGGCAAACCCGATGAGTCGTTCGGCGCCTGCCGGGACGGCTGGGTGCAGGTCTTCGGGCAGGCCTTCCGCACGACGGGCTGGATCAACCTCGCCACCGGCGCTCGCGGCGGCGCGCGGACTGCGGACGCGGGCCCCCTCGTCCTCCGCGACCAGAGCCTCGGCGTCACCCTCGGGCCGGACGCGTCGACGGCCTCCGTCACGCCGCATGACCTGACCAACCATGCGGGGACGGCGTTCACCGTCGAGACCGGACCGTCCCTCAAGGAGGGCGCACACACGCGCAACGTCGCGGTGCCCGGCGCGGTCGTGATCGTCACTGAAGGAAGCCCGGTGCAGCCCGGCACTCCACCCACGATCATCGGACTCCGCTGACTCCACTTCGCTGGTCGAGTCGGCGAGGCGGGTCTCGATACGGCTCGTTCCTCGCCTACTCGACCCAAGTAGCCGAGACGTATCGAGACCACCCGCGCGCGGTCACCAAGTCTCGATACGCCTCCGCTAACGCTCCGGCTACTCGACCAGCGATGGGTGGGAGGGTCACCGGCGGCGTACAGGATGGGCGTTTAGCATCGACGCATGGTCGACACGTCCGAGTCCGGCGCCGACCTGCTGGGGCTGTTGGGGGAGTTTCGCGAGCTGCGCGATGAGTTCACGCGCTTCATGCTCTGCTACCAGTTCGGGATCGATGAGGTCACCACCAAGATCAAGATCCTGCAGCAGGAGTTCACGCACATCCACGCCTATAACCCGATCGAGCACGTCTCGTCGCGGCTCAAGACGCCCGAGGGGGTGCTCGCCAAGGCGCAGCGCCGCGGTGTGAGCCCTGACCTGGACAGCGTGCGGTCGGAGATCACCGACATCGCCGGCGTACGCGTCACCTGCGCTTTCGTCAGCGATGTCTACCGGGTGTTCGACCTGCTCACCGGGCAGGAGGACGTCCGGCTGATGCTGACCAAGGACTACATCGCGCAGCCGAAGGCCAACGGCTATCGCAGCCTGCACGCCATCGTCGAGGTGCCGGTGTTCTTGTCCGACGGAGCGGTGCAGGTCCCGATCGAGGTGCAGTTCCGCACCATCGCGATGGACTTCTGGGCCAGCCTCGAGCACAAGATCTACTACAAGTACGAGAAGCAGGTGCCGGGCGAGCTGCTCGACAGCCTCAAGGAAGCCGCGACCACTGCGGCCCGGCTGGACACCGACATGGAGCGGCTGCACCACGAGGTGCGGGTCGCGCCCGGCGAGAATGCGCCGGCGGCCAAGGTGCCTTCGCTCGAGGTCTCCGACCGAGCGGTCGCGGCGCTGCGGGAGTTCATCGCGACCGATGGCCAGCTGCTCGCCTCGTCGCCGGAGCCGCCGCCGGAGAAGTGGACCGACGAGGTCGACATCTAGAGACGCGGCGGCCGCTCTTGCTGCCAACGTTGTAATTGGCGCGCCCCCGCGGGTGCGCGCCGCCACCGGTATCAGTAGCGTCATGGCCGTGATGCGAACAACCGGAGAGCTGGCCGACGGCCGCGAGATCATCTGGTACGACGTCGAGGGCTCCCCTCCCCGCGTCCCCGGCACCGATGAGCGCGACCTGCCACACACCGCCACGTCCTCCCAGATGCGCCAGGACGTGCTGACCGGCGAGTGGGTGGCGATCGCGTCGCACCGCCAGTCGCGCACGTTCATGCCGCCCGCCGATGAGTGCCCGCTGTGCCCGTCGCGCGAGGGTCGGCACACGGAGGTGCCGACCGCGGACTACCAGGTGGTGGCGTTCGAGAACCGCTTCCCGTCGTTCTCCAGCCACACCGACGGAGTCGTCCCGGTTGACGACGGTATTGAACACATGCGCGCGGGCGTCGGGCGCTGCGAGGTGGTCTGCTTCTCCTCCGACCACGACGGCTCGTTCGGCTCGCTCTCGCCCGAGCAGGCGCGGCTGGTCGTGGACACCTGGGCCGACCGGACGACCGACCTGTCGGCGGTCGAGGGCGTCGAGCAGGTCTTCCCCTTCGAGAACCGTGGCGCCGAGATGGGCGTGACGCTGCAGCATCCGCACGGTCAGATCTACGCCTACCCGTTCGTGCCGGCGCGGGCGCAGCGCGAGCTGGAGTCGGCTCGCGCCTATCGCGCCGAGACGGGGCGCTCGCTCTTCGGCGACATCGTCGAGCGTGAGGTGGCCGACGGCGTACGCGTCATCGCCTCGAACGACAGCTGGGTGGCCTTCGTGCCATACGCCGCCCGCTGGCCCATGGAGGTCCATTTCTTCCCGCGGGTGCAGCGACCGGATCTGCCGTCGCTCACCGACGCGGAGCGGGACGACTTCGCGCGGGTCTACCTCGACGTGCTCGCCCGGTTCGACCGGCTGTACTCGACGCCGATGCCCTACATCGCGGCGTGGCACCAGGCGCCGGTCCACGTCGACCGCGATCTGGCGTGGCTGCACCTGGAGCTCTACTCGACCCGTCGCGGCGAGGGCAAGCTCAAGTACCTTGCTGGCTCGGAGTCCGGCATGGGTGCATTCGTGGGCGACGTGCTGCCCGAGCAGCAGGCCGAGCAGCTGCGGGAGGCTGGGGCATGAAAGACGTTGCTGCGCTTGTGGACTCGACAGTCAGTGCGTTCGTCACGGAGTTCGGTAGCGACCCGGAGGGTGTCTGGTTCGCCCCTGGTCGGGTCAACCTGATCGGCGAGCACACCGACTACAACGACGGGTTCGTGCTCCCGATCGCGCTACCGCTGGGCACCGTCGTCGCCGTACGCCGCCGCCAGGGTGGCGAGCTGCGCGTCCACTCCGCGGAGGCCGGCGAGACGCGTTCGGCACGGCTCGCAGACGTGGCCCCTGAGCAGGAGCTCGGCTGGCTGGCCTATGTGGCCGGCGTCGGTTGGGCAGCGGCTCAACGCGGACTAGAGGCGCCCGGTCTCGACATCTCCCTGGCCGCCAATCTGCCTCAGGGCGCTGGCCTTTCGTCGTCCGCGTCGCTGTCGTGCGGCACCGCCACGGCGTGGTCGGACCTGGCCGGCTGGGAGCTTTCGGGCGACGACATCGCCGCGCTCGGGCGTACGGCAGAGAATGAGATCGCAGGCGCACCGACCGGAGTGATGGACCAGCTCGCGTCCGTGCACGGCCGCGTCGGGCACGCCATGCAGATCGACACGCGCTCGATCACGGTCGAGCAGATCCCCTTCGACCTTGCGGCACAAGGCCTTTCGCTCCTCGTCATCGACAGCCGTGCACCACACGCGCTGGTCGACGGCGAGTACGCCGAGCGTCCTACGTCATGTCGCGAGGCCGCTCTGATGCTCGGCGTGCCCGCGCTGCGCGACGTGCCTCTCGATGGGCTGGACGAGACACTCGGGCGGATGCGTTCGGAGCTGCTGCGCCGACGAGCCCGGCACGTCATCACCGACAGCGCCCGCGTGATCGAGGTCGGCGAGATCCTCCAAGACGGCGGCGATCCGCGCCGAATCGGCAAGCTGCTCAACGACTCTCACGCCTCGATGCGCGACGACTTCGAGATCACCGTGCCACCGGTGGACGTGCTGCAGGCGGCCGTCGTCGAAGCCGGGGCTCACGGTGCACGGATGACCGGCGGTGGCTTCGGCGGATGCGTGATCGCACTGGTCGAGACCGGAACCGAGGACGACGTCATCAAAGGCGCACAACGCGCAGCAGCCGACCACGGATTCGCCGAACCAGCCGGCTTCGTCGCCCAAGCCGCTGACGGCGCCCGCCGCCTCACTGGTTGAGCCGACCCTCTTCGACTACCCCGCCGAAACGCCCACTCCCCCGGGTCGGATGACTGGTCAGCTCACCCAGGGAAGTGGCCACATCAGCGGGGTAGTCGTCACTGGGCTTCGACTCAGATGAGGTCCCAGGTCAGGGCAGTGCCTCGTGGGACTCCACGGGTGAAGGCACGACCGTTGACCATCTCGAAAGCGTCGGGCGCGAGCCCCCCGGCCGGGCGGATCGACCGGACGTTGTCAGTGGTGACGGCATCGCCCTCCTGCACGTCCGCGACGACGTACAGAGACCGCCGGAAACGCAGACCCTCCTGCTCGGTCGCCACCGCTCCGACACGTGGCTGACCCAACGACTGCCACGCCACTCGCGACTCGCGCACGAGCGAGCGCAGCTCTTCGGGCTCCAGGGAGAAGGACGCGTCCACGCCGCCGCCCTCCCGAGCGAGCGTCACATGCTTCTCGATCAGCACCGCGCCGAGCGCCACCGAAGCCACTGCCGTGCCGATGCCAGGCGTGTGATCGGAGAGACCGATCTCAGCATCAAAGACGTTACGCATCAACGGTATTCCGCGCAGGTTCGACTCGGCGGGATCGGCCGGATAGCTGGCGGTGCAGGACAGCACGATGATCTGGTCGTTGCCCGTGGAGCGAGCGGCTTCGACGGCGGCATGGATCTCGCCGACGGATGCCATGCCCGTCGAGATGATGATCGGCTTGCCCGTCGATGCCGCTGCCCGGACGAGCGGCAGGTCAACGATCTCGGACGATGCGATCTTGTACGCCGGCGCCTCCAGGCCCTCCAGCAGCTCGATCGCCGTCGCGTCGAACGGCGAGGAGAAGCAGACCAGGTCCAGCTCACGAGCCAGCTCGAAGATCGGCTGGTGCCACTCCCACGGCGTGTGCGCCTCGGTATACAGGTCCCAGAGCGTGCGCCCGCCCCACAGCTCGTGCTTCTCGGACAGCCGGAAGTCGGGCGCGTCCGAGTCGATGGTGATCGTCTCGGGCTTGTACGTCTGCAGCTTCACCGCGTGCGCCCCGGCGTCGGCGACCATCCGCACGATGTCCAGCGCCTTGTCCAACGAGCCGTCGTGGTTGCCCGACACCTCCGCGATGATGAACGGCTCGTGGTCCGGGCCGATGTCGTGCTTGCCGATGCGCACACTCATGGGGCTGCCTCCTGATCCGTCGGCACGCGAGTCGCGCCGTCGTCCCCACGACCGTGCGTCCGCACCGTGCGCACTGTCCAAGACTCATCCCCGATAGCCTCATAGGCGAGACGAATAGCCGCAGGTCAGGAGGTCGCATGGACATCGACCCCGGTCTGCTCCGCACGTTCCTGGTCGTGGCTGACGAGGGCACCGTGACGGCTGCCGCGCGGCGCCTGTTCATCTCCCAGCCGGCCCTCTCCGGGCAGGTACGCCGACTCGAGCGGGCGGTCGGCCTCACCCTCTTCGAGAGGCGACCGACCGGCGTACACCTCACCGACGCGGGCCGTGCGTTCCTCCCGTACGCCGAGCAGTCCCTCGCCGCGCTCGAGCAGGGCGTGGCCGAGGCAGCGGCCGCCGCCGGTCAGGGCACGCTCCGGATCGACGTCCTGGACGCGGCCCTGACGACGCCGCAGCGCGTGATCGCGAGGCTGCGCGAGCGGCTGCCACAGGTCACGCTGGAGATCAGTGATCGAGGTGCGATCGAGCAGGTACGCCGGCTGCGGGCTGGGGCGCTCGACCTCGCCCTCGCGGGTGCGGGCCCTCCCGAGGCGGGGCTCGTCGACACGCCTCTCCTGGAGGAACCCCTCGGCATCGCCCTGCCGGTGACGCACCACCTGGCACGGCAGGACGACGTACGGCTGGCGCACCTGAGCAGGGAGATGCACTATCTGCCGCGGGCTGAGTTCGCGCCCGACTGGGTCGAGCTGGTGCTGCGGTTGTGTCGGGAGGCGGGTTTCGCGCCGCGCACCCTGCCCCTGCACTCGGAGTCGACGGATGCGCCGCTGCAGCTCGTGGCCGCTGGTGAGTGCGTGGCGGTCAGCCTCCTGAGCACGCCCGTGCCGGCCGGGGTCACGATGCTGCCGCTGACCGACACGGTGCCCTACCGGTGGACCTTGCGGTCGCGAGAGGCGGCCTTGCCGGGCGCGCTTGTCACCGGTGCGCTGTCCGCCCTGCGCACCCTCCGGTGAGCGCCGAAACGATGGCAGGTGGCCCGGGTCCACGGCTAGCGTCACGGGACCACGGCTGAGATCCAGCCTCCGACTGCAAGGAGCCACCATGCACCGTCGAACTGCTTCCCTCTCCATCGCTGCCGCCACCCTGGCCCTGGGCGGAGCCCTCGCGGGTGCGCCGTCCGCGAGCGCTGGCGTCTACACCTGGCATCACGAGGCGGACTACTCCAGCTCCGCCGAGTGCAACTCCGCAGGTCAGGCGGCCATCGGTGGCGACTATGTGAAGTACGAGTGCCGCGGCACCTCCGCAACCGAGCTCTGGCTCGCCGAGATCTGGTAGCCGGCGCTGGCCGATAGTGCGAGCCGCGTCGGTATTTCACTGTGAATGACGACGCGGCTTGCACGGTCGGCCAAGTGGGGGTGGGGGCGGCCGTCCGGGCGGGGTGAGGTTTCATGGGTGCATGGCTGCCGACCCGTACCGCATCTGCGTGGTCTGCACCGGCAACATCTGCCGCTCCCCCATGGGCGAGGTCATCCTGACCTCGATGCTCACCGACGCGGGCCTCGCCGATCGCGTCGCCGTGGACTCCGCGGGCACGGGCGACTGGCATGTGGGAGACCCGGCCGACCGGCGTACGGTCCGGGCACTGCACGACGGCGGGTACGACTGCTCGTCCCACCGGGCCAGCCACCTCACGCCTCCCGACCTCGGCTCGCGCGACCTCGTGCTGGTCGCCGACAGCGGACATCTGCACGATGTGCAGCGCATGGCCCGCCACATCGATGCCGACCCTGAGATCCGTCTCCTGCGCGAGTTCGACCCCGCCGCGGTCGCCGCCGGAACGCTCGAGGTCGACGACCCCTACTACGGCGACGCCGACGACTTCGCCCGCTGCTTCGCCGAGGTCCGCGACGCGTGCGCCGGAGTCGTCGAGCACGTACGCGACGTGGTCTGAGCCCATGCGAGGCGTACGCGTTCAGCTCGTCTGCGCGAGCAACACCTGCCGCTCGGCCATGGCTGCCGTCGTCCTGCGCGACCTGCTCGACCGCTCTCCGGTGGGCTCCCGCGCCGAGGTCGGGTCCGCCGGACTGCTCGTGATGCAGCCCGGCCAGCCTGCGGACCCTCACGCCCTCGCTGCCCTCAGCAAGGTCGGACTCGATGGATCCACCCACCAGACAACGCAATTCGAGATCGACGAGGTGGAGGATCACGACCTCGTGCTCTTCATGGAAGAACGCCACATCGGGCTCTTCGAGAGCGCTCGCCCCTCGGCTGAGGCCCGCGAGCGAGTCCGGTTGCTGCGCGCCTTCGACCCGGTCGCGGTCGCCCTGGGCACGCTCGATCTCGTCGACCCCTACGAGCACGGCCAGGCGGCCTACCACCGCTGCCTCAGGGACATCCGCTCCGCCGCGCCTCGCGTCGTGACCGAGCTCGAGCGCCTCGCGGGCTGACCGCACTACTCTCGGCTCGTGGACCGGGCAGCCCAGATCGCAGCGTACGAACGGCAGTTCCGACGCAGCGGCCTGCCGTTGTTCATCGAGGGCCACTCGCCCGCGACGGCGGTCTTCAACCGCGCCCTGCCGCTGCTCATCGTCGTCTTCGTCGCCGAGTGCTCTGCGGCCACCTCGCTGGACTGGTCCGTGCTGGCCAACGTCGGGGCAGCGCTCGGCGGACTGGCGATCCTGGTCGCCGCGTACGGCATCGCCAACCGCCTCCGCAGTCGTCGCTTCTTCGCCCGCCCGGATCGCGCCGGCGGCACCGAACTCGCCGTGTTCGTCCTCGTGCCTGCCCTGCTGCCGCTGCTCACTCAGGGCCAGTGGCACCAGGTGATCGGCATCGCGGCCGGCAACCTCGCGCTGCTCCTGGTCCTGTACGCCGTCATCGGACTCGGCCTCCTCCCCACCCTCTGGTGGAGCATCAGCCGGCTGGCCGGCGAGCTGAGTGCGTCGCTCACCCAGCTCGCTCGCGCGCTGCCGGTGCTGCTGGTTTTCTCGATCGTGCTGTTCGTGAATACCGAGATGTGGCAAGTCTTCTCGGGGCTCGGCTTCGCCAACTCCACCGTCATCGACGCGCTGTTCGTCCTCCTGATCCTCGGCTTCGTGCTGCTGCGGGTGCCGGCCGAGATTCGGGGGCTCGCCGAGAAGGCCGCCGGCCCTCCGCTGCGCCGACGCGAGAAGTTCAACCTCGGCGGCGTGCTCGTGATGTCGCAGCTCGTGCAGATCGCGATGGTCAGTCTGGGGATGCTGCTCTTCTTCGTCGCCTTCGGATCGCTGACGATCAGCGACACGATCTACGAGAGCTGGTCGATCAAGCCTGGCTCATTCCACGAGACCTGGCACCTGGGTGATGTCGACCTGCGCCTAACGAGTGCCCTCTTCAACGTCGCCGCCGCCATCGCCGAGATCACCGGCCTCTACTACGCACTCCAGGTCACGACGGACGCGACGTTCCGGGAGAACTTCGTCACCAGCACGTCGGACCACCTGGAGCGCGCGTTCGAGGCCCGCGCGGAGTACCGCGCGCTCGATCCCGGGCCTGAAGATCACCCGCCGGGCCGCCTGATCTGACCGACGCACCGTGAATTGACTGGAACCCGGAGCCGGTCTGCCCCATCCTTGTCTGCGGCGGGGAAGCAGCCGGAGGAGCGTGCTCCAGACCGGTTCTGCGCGTTGACCCGTCACCTCATCTGGTTCTCACCACCAGGCTGGCAAAGGCGCTCGCGCCCGAGGTTCGAATCCTCTAGCAGTGCTGTCGCCGGTCGGCGCAAGCGTCGGGTCGTCCTGCGGCCCACTCCTTGCCTCGGCTGGAGCCGTGCCCCACGTCTCGACGTGTCGGCCGGCGGCAGCACCCTGAGCCTGTCCGGTGCTGCAGGTCAGATGTGCCGCTCGATCCGTGTATGAGCCTTGAAGGAGGTCCGCCATGTCCCTGTTCCACATCATCGTCCCGACGCGTCACGCCCGACTGGTCTACAAGAACGGGGCGCTGCTGACCGTGCTCGAGAGCGGTCGGCACCGCAAGGTCCGGCAGGCGACGTACGTCGACGTCGACCTGCGCGAGCAGGTCCTGACCACGGCCATGCAGGAGGTCCCGACCTCCGACGGGCTGCTGGTCCGGGCGACCCTCGCGCTGCGATGGGCGGTCACCGACCCGGTGCGCTTCCACGAGGTCAGCGCCAAGCCGCTCGAGACCGTCTACCTCGCCGCCCAGATCGCCCTTCGCGACCTGATGGGTGACAACGCGCTTGAGGTTGTTATTCAGCGAGGTGGCCGTACGCCGACCGGTGACCTGACCGCGGCCGTCGCCTCGGTTGGTGAGCGAGTCGGCATCGACGTGCTGGAGCTCGTCCTCAAGGACGTGCTCATGCCGTCCGAGATCCGAGCTGCAGCAACGGATCTCGCGGCTGCCAAGCAGCGTGGGCAGGCACGGCTTGAGGAGGCGCGAGCCGAGACGGCGGCGCTGCGGTCCATGGCCAACGGCGCTCAGCTGCTCGACCGGCACCCGGCCCTGGCTCAGCTGCGGCTCGTCCAGTCGCTGCCGCCGGGCGCTCGGGTCTCGCTGCAGATCGGCGACGCCGACGCGCCGAGCGACGACTAGCTGGTTGAGCCACAAGGTCCTGGGAGGAGCGCGTTCCACCGCGCGCCTCCCAGGACCTGCTTTGCGGCTCAACCAACCGTTCAGACAAGGCCGTGGTCGAGGGCGTAGATCGCCGCCTGCGTCCGGTCTCGCACGTCGAGCTGGCTCAAGATGTTGGACACGTGGTTCTTCACGGTCCCCTCGCTGACGAACAGCGTGCGCGCGATCTCGCGGTTGGCGGCCCCGGTCGCGATCAGCCGCAGCACATCCAGCTCGCGACCGGTCAACGAGACCGATGGTGATGGCGACCGCCCGCGCAGCATGCCTGCGAGCCGGGTGGAGATCGCCGGTGCGTACTGATCGACTCCGGCGTGAGCCAGCCGTACGGCTTGGGCCAGCTCCGGCGCCGGCAGATCCTTGAGCAGGTAGCCGCACGCACCGGCACGCAGGGCCTGGATCACGTACTCGTCATCGTCGAAGGTCGTCAGCATGATCACGCGGGTGTCGTCGCGCAGCTCGGCGGCCGCTGTGACTCCGTCCATGCCGGGCATGCGGACGTCCATCAGCACCACGTCCGGACGCCGCTCGGTAGCGATCCGGACTGCCTCTGCTCCGTCCGCCGCCGTGCCGACGACCTCGATGCCCGGCTCCAGACTGACCAGGGAGGCGATTCCTTCGCGCACCAGTCGCTGGTCGTCGACGATCAGCAGCCTGGTCGCCGCCCGCTCCGGTGACCCGGTCACGACGGGTTCCGCGGCACGGTCGCCGTCACGGTCGTGCCGCCAGGTCCGGCGTTGATGGTGAGCACTCCGCCGACCGCGTCCAGGCGTTCGCGCATTCCCGTGAGCCCGTAGCCGTCAGGCGATCTGAGAATGTCGAATCCCCTTCCGTCGTCGGCGATTTCGACGCTGCCCTCGGACGGCCCGAACACCGCTCGAACCTGCACGGTCGCCGCCTGCGCATGTCGTCGCACGTTGGTCAGTCCCTCCTGCGCTGCGTGGTAGAGCGCGATCAGAGATCTTTCTCCGAGGTCTCCGGGCGAGCCAGTCACCGACACGGTCACCGCGAGGTCGTCATCCGCGACACCGTCGGCGAGACGTCGTAGCGCAGGTTCGAGCTGGAGTGACCATCCCTCAGAACGCAACGCCCGCACCGACCGTCGTACGTCGTCCAGTGCCTGAGCGGCCGACGTACGGGCATCCTCCAAGGCCCGCTCAGCGAGGGCCGGCTCGATGTCGCGGTAGCGCTGGGACTTCTCGAGCTGGATGGCGATCGCCGTGAGGTGGTGACCCAGACCGTCGTGGATGTCGCGCGCCAGCCGAGTCCGCTCGGCGACCGTGGCCAGGGCCGCGGCCTCCTCGGCGTACGACCGCAGCTGCGCGTGCGCCGAGGAGACCTCGGCGAGCAGCTGCTCCGCGGACGCCTGCCGCGCCTGCGCCCGTGCCGCCACGGTCGCCATCGCGACCGCGAAGGCGTTGCCGATCGTGAACATCAGCAGGTCAGACACGCTCTCGCTGTCGCGCCACCACTCCGGTCGGCGTACGACGAGCGCCACGACGACCACCGTCAGCGCGATCGCCAACGCGATCCCGGTCCGGCGACCGAGCGTCAAGAACGCGTAGAACGGCATGAGTACCAACAGGATTCGAGCGTTGTCCGAGCTGTCCAGCGGGACGGCGGCGGCGATCAGTCCGATCCGTGTCGCGAGGAGGGTCAGCGTGCCGGCGCGACCGATCGGCGTACCCCGCTCGATCGCCTCGAGCGCCACCAAGGTGACCAGTACGGCGACGAAGCCCGCCACCCGCAGGGGCGCCGCGTCGCGCAGACCGGCCGCGACCTCGTACACCCCGGCCGCCAGGACCGCTGCGTAGAGATAGGTCGCCACCCAGCTCATGACGCGTTGCCCATCCATGACCCGAGGCTACGGGCGAGTCTCTCCGTGGAAGGGCGCGTACGGAGGGTCTAGCCAAAGGTCATGGGCCGAGCAGGTGCGCTCAGTCGAGAGGCGGCAGCTGATCGCCCGCGACATGCGTCACCCAACGCACGATGGCCACGTCATCGACGTGGCCGTTGGGGCGTTTGTCGTGGATGGCGTCGTTCTCCGTGACGAGGTAGTGCAACGCCGAGATCACCAGCCGCAGTCGTGCGCTCGTGGTCGGCTCCAGGTCGCACAGCGGCGGCGCGGCCGGGATCTCCTCCAGCTCTTCGACTCGAGCCTCGACCACTGAGTAGGCGATGTCGACATCCAGGCGACCGTTGACGTCCTCGAGCTCACCGACGCCGAAGCGCTTGGTGTCGACCTGCAGGAGCAGCGAGCGCAGTCGGACCGCGTCGTCGGCAAGCTCCACCGCGACCTGACGTGATCGGGTGAAGGCGGCCGACGTCAGGAGACGCGTCAGCCCGGGTTCTTGGTGCGCCACAGCAAGAGAGTAGACACGGAACGGTTCAGAAAGGCACGTTGTCGACCTTTATGAAAATTCGCCGTACCAATGTGGGATAGCGGCTGTCGTACGACAATGGTTGGCTGTCCATGAATCATCCGCGCCGCTGCGGCTCGTCGTGAGCGGCGACTGACCTAGGAGACTTCATGGGCACTCGCGACACCGCGTGGCCGGCCGGCACACCGTGCTGGGTCGACTGCGGATTCGAGCACGTCGACAAGGCCCGGAAGTTCTACGGCCACCTGTTCGGCTGGGACATGGAGCCCGGGCCGGCCGAGACCGGCGGCTACACCATGTGCCTCAAGAACGGCCGCCCGGCCGCGGCGATCTCCGAGAGCCAGGACGAGGACGTACCCACGTTCTGGGCGACCTATCTGGCGACCGACGACGTCGATGCCACCACTACCGCGGTCCGTGAGGCAGGCGGTCAGGTCGTCGTGGAGACGCTGGACATCCCGGGCTCCGGCCGGATGGCGATCTACCAGGACCCGACGGGAGCCCAGTTCAGCGTCTGGCAGGCCGATGGCCACACCGGCATGCAGATCTACCACGAGCCGGGCACGGTCGCCTGGAACGACCTGATGACGCGCGACCTTCCGACGGCGATGGACTTCTACGCCAAGGTCTTCGGCTACACCTACGAGGACGCAGGCGATGGCTACCAGGTCGTGAAGCTCGGCGACGGCACGACGGTCGCTGGGATGCACCAGGCCGAGCATCTGCCCGATGACGCTCCGTCGACCTGGCTGGTGCACTTCGCGGTCGCTGATCGTGACTCGACGGTGTCGCTCGCCGAGATGGAGGACAACATCGACGTACTGCTGACCTTCGACACCCCCTTCGGCCCCGAGGCCACGCTGCGCGGTCCGGAAGGCGAGATCTTCAACGTGATCTCCTCGAACGACGACGACAACTGAGCTGGGTGGCGCCGATTCGCGGCGGGGCGGGGCTGACCGGGACAATGGGCCCATGCGTTCTCTTGCCGACGTCCAGCCGCAGATCGCCCTCGGGGCCCTCGACGGGCGCTACCGCCCAGTGGTGGCACCTCTGGTCGACCACCTTTCCGAGGCGGCGCTCAACCGCGAGCGGGTGCACGTCGAGGTCGAGTGGCTGATTCACCTGACCGACCAGGGCGTCGTCCCGGACGTGCGGCGTCTGACTGCGGACGAGCAGGCACAGCTGCGCGCCGTGGTCGAGGAGTTCGGGCCTGACGAGATCGCCGAGCTCGCTCAGATCGAGCGCGAGACGGTGCACGACGTCAAGGCGGTCGAGTACTTCCTGAAGCGTCGGCTGGAGCGCATCGTCGGCGCTGACGCTGCCGGCCTCGGCGAGCTGATCCACTTCGGCTGCACCAGCGAGGACATCAACAACACCTCGTACGCCCTCATGGTCAAGGGTGCGGTCGAGCAGGTCTGGCTGCCCAAGGCCCAGGCGCTGGTCGAGCAGGTGAGCGGTATGGCACGTGAGCTGCGCGACGTACCCATGCTCGCCCACACCCACGGTCAGCCGGCGACGCCCACCACCATGGGCAAGGAGCTCGCCGTGCTGACCTACCGGCTGCGGCGCCAGCTGCGGCGAATCGGCCAGCAGGACTACCTCGGCAAGCTCAACGGCGCGACCGGCACCTACGGCGCCCACAGTGCCGCGCTCCCCAGTGTCGAGTGGCCCGAGGTGTCGCGCGGCTTCATCGAGGGGCCGCTCGGCCTCACCTGGAACCCGCTGACCACCCAGATCGAGTCGCACGACTGGCAGGCCGAGCTGTACGCCGACATGGCGCGCTTCAACCGGATCCTGCACAACCTGTGCACCGACGTCTGGTCCTACATCTCGCTCGGCTACTTCGCGCAGGTGCGCGGTCAGGGCACCGTCGGCTCGTCGACGATGCCGCACAAGGTCAACCCGATCCGCTTCGAGAACGCCGAGGCCAACCTCGAGGTGTCGAACGCGCTGCTGGACGTGCTCGCCTCGACGCTGGTGACCAGCCGGCTGCAGCGCGATCTCACTGACTCCTCGATGCAGCGCAACATCGGTACGGCTTTCGGCCACTCGCTGCTCGCGCTCGACAACGCATCGCGCGGGCTGGCCGGTCTGGACGCGGTGCCGACCGCTATGGCCGCCGACCTCGAGTCCAACTGGGAGGTGCTCGGCGAGCCCATCCAGTCAGCGATGAGAGCGCTTGGCGCACAAGGGGTTTCGGGCATGGAGCAGCCTTACGAGCGCCTCAAGGAGCTCACCCGCGGGCGACGCATCACCGGCGACGACCTGCGCGAGTTCGTCCAGGGACTCGGCCTGCCCGCCGACGTCGAGAAGCGCTTCGTCGAGATGACGCCCCAGTCGTACGTCGGTCTCGCGCCCTCGCTGGTCGACTACCTCGACCGCGACTGACGCTTCCGGGCCGCAAAGACCAGCCCGGCGAGGGACGGCAGCCCCGCGAGGGTCCATGGCACAACCGCAAGGTAGGTCGGCACGAGGAGTATGACGTCCAGGCCGCAGAACGACTCTCGTCGATCCGCGCAGAAGACCCGCTCGTACGGCTCCAGGGCAAGGACGATGACGAGCGGGGTCGTGAGCACCAGGAGTCCAGCCGTGAGTACGACTGCGGTCATGGCGCGCACCTGCCGTGGCGAGGATCCGCCCAGCTCAGCAAGCGGCTGCCAGTTGAGATACAGGAGCCAGAGGCACGCCACAGGGCTCGCGAGCGCCGCTGCCTGAGCGGCCAACTCGCCGAGCAGCCCGATCTGGTACCCCACGAACGCGCCCCGCACACCGAGTCCGGCCAGGACGCCGGTCAGGCACAGAGCGGCTGTGGCACGCCACGTGACCGAGCTGAGCGAGCGAGGCGTCGTGGACATGCCTCGATGGTCCGGAACGGCGGGCCTTAGGGCATCCGTGGAACTACGTGGATCACCACGCGAATCGGTTGACGGTGTCATGACCGGGCGGCCACCCGTTGGTCGCTGAGAGTCGGCAGCCTCGAAGTCATGACCACACTGACTGGCCGAACCGGCCGCCTGCTGTCCGTCATCGCCCTTGCCGCCGGCCTCACCCTCGCCGGCGAGGCCTCTGCGCAGGCGGCGCTGCCCTCCTGCGCACTGTCGTCACTCCCAGCGGAGGCGACAACCACGGCCAACCTGATCAAGGCAGGCGGGCCGTTCCCCTACGACCAGGACGGGCAGGTCTTCCAGAACCGGGAAGGCATCCTGCCCGCGCAGCCCGCCAGCTACTACCACGAGTACACCGTCAAGACTCCCGGCTCCCCAGACCGCGGCGCCCGCCGCATCGTCACTGGTGGCACCCCGCTCACCAGCCCGCCGAACTGGTACTACACGGGCGACCACTACGCATCGTTCTGCAAGGTCACCGGCGTCTGAGCAATCCACCTTCGAAGGACCCCGGCACCGTATGGCTTACCGCGCGCTTGATCGCTCGGTAAGCCATACGGCGTGAACCGGTCTGGCGTAGCTGCGGCCTACTGCGGCTGGTCGACGCCGGAGACCCAGGTGGACTTGGTCGTACCGCTCACACTGGCCGAGACCTGCACCGAGACGGACGACGGCAGCGGCTCTCCCGAGGGCGCCGAGGCGCCGATCGAGGGCATCGTCACCGCGAACAGTCCGGTCCGGGCCCTGTTCGTCTTCAGGTCCGAGCTGACGTCCTGGCCGAAGACCTTGCCGGTCACGGTGAAGTTGTCCTTGGCGATACCCACGATCGGACTGAGCCCGACCGCGAGTCGACCGATACCGGCCTTCTGAGCCGACATGATCGTCACCGGATCTGTGACCGGCGTGCTCACCTGACCGGACACCGTGTCCAGCTGGACCGTTCGGGTGTCAGTGCTCAGCAGCGCCTGGCCTCCACTCGGCCGTTCGACCACGAGCATCCGTGGCGCGTCCGCCGTACGGTTCGTCGGGAGCGCAACTGCTGCGTCCTGCCCGGGGTCAGCACGCCAGAGCACACCGGCGGGCGTCCCTTGCGCCGAGCGCAGAGCCGCCTGATCCGGCCAGATGAAGGTGAATCCACCCGCCGTCACCTGCTGTGCCTTGACGCTGGGCTTCCCAGGTCCCAGGAAGATCTTGCCCTGCAGGTCCTGCCCGGGTCGGCCCGCGACGACGTAGAACGGCATGTCGCCGAAGCGCCCCGCGGACACCTTGCCCTCGCCCGCCGGCGCCGGCACGGTCGTACGGAGAGGTTGGTCGTCCGCGCGCTTGCCGACCGGGCTCAGCGTGAGCATCAGCTGCTCGGGTGAGGTCTCCAGGACCTTGGTGTCCAGATGTGCGGACCGGCCGTCGGCGAGCTTCAGCATCGCGCCGGCGATCAGTCCACCTCCAGGCATCCCTGTGCTTCCGGGCATCGTCGCTCCTCCTGACGCCTCGGGCGTCGACTGCGCACGTCCGCTGGCCGCGGTCGCGTCCGCACCCGCGACTGTCGTGTTGTCGGTGCCCGAGTCCGGGCGCAGGGCCAGTCCAACAGGTACCGCAACGGCGACGGCTGCCGCTGCCGCGACTGCCGCGCCAACCTGACGGAACCGCGTGCTGCGACGGCGTACGGTCCGCTCACCTTGGTAGATCACCTCGGCGGTGTCCACGGTCAGCTCCTTCGGAGGCTCCTCGTCATGCAGCGCCTCGCGCAACTGGTTCTCGAAGTCTGTGGTCATGCCTGCCTCCTTCGGCGGTCATCCAGATCGGTCACGGCAGCGGGTTCGCCCTCGGTCTCGGCCTCGACGACCGACCTGAGCCGCGCCAGGCCACGGGACGCGGCCGACTTCACGGCGCCCGTGCTGATGCCGAGCATGTCCGCGACGGCGGACTCGGGCAGATCGGCGTAGTAGCGGAGCACCACCACCGTGCGTTGCTGCGTGGGCAGCATGCTGAGCAGTCGAACCACTTCGTGCCGGTCCTCGACCGCCTTGAGCCCGGAGTCCGTGACGCGCGGCTCGGGGACCTCGTCCACCAGAGCCTCGCGACGCGTACGCCGCCACGTGTCCGTGCCGTGGTTGACCATGATGCGGCGGGCGTACGCCAGCGCCTCCGGCCTTCGCACCTTGGGCCAGACGACGTACGTCTTCACGAGCGCCGCCTGCACCAGCTCTCGCGATGCGTCGACCTGTCCGGTCAGCAACCACGCCGTGCGCAGCAACGACGGGCTCGCCTGTTCGACGAACTCCTCGAAGTCCGCGCGCTGGTCTCGTCCCATCACCTTCGGCAACGTTCCTCCTCCGACTTCCGACCCTGCTGGACGAGACTCCTCCTCCGGCCAAGGTCGCAGGCTCCCTCGGTCCGGCATTGTCGTCGCGTCAACCCGCTGTCACCGTGAACTACGCGGCTTTGACCCGAAAGGTTGCCACGACAACGCAGTCGATCGAGATGGGCAGTCGGACTACCTTCGGAGCATGACCGAGCCGCACGAGCAGGTCGAGCGCATTCGCGCGGGTTACAACGCGCTGTCTCGCGCCTACCGCGGCGATGTCGCCGACGGTCCGACCCAGAGTCAGTACGCCGGATGGCTGGGCTGGGTGCGCGACCACACGCCTGAGGGCGGGCATGTCGTCGACCTCGGCTGCGGCAACGGCATCCCGGCGTCGAAGTGGTTGGTGGACAACGGTTTTCGCGTGACCGGTGTGGACGTGTCCGACGAGATGATCGAGCGCGCTCACACGCTGGTGCCGGGCGCGACGTTCGTGCGCGCCGACCTGACCGATCCTGCCGAGTTCGACCTGGAGGACGCGTCGATCGATGCGGCCATCTCGCTGTACGCCCTCATCCACATCCCGTTGGAGTGCCAGCGCGGCGTCATCGGCCGGATCGCGCGATGGCTACGCCCGGGTGGCCTGCTGGTCGCCACGGTCGGCCACACCGCGTGGCAGGGTCGTGAGCAGGGCTGGCTGGGCGGCAGCGTCGAGATGTGGTGGAGCCATCCGGACGCCTCGACCTACCGCGACTGGCTCGAAGAGGCCGGCCTGGAGGTCGTGCACGAGGAGTTCGTCCCCGAGGGCAGCAGCGGGCACCAGCTGATGATCGCCCGCCGCGCCTGACACTGTCCGCCCTGCCCACGCATCGCGGCGGTTTGCGATCGCAACATGACCCGCAAAGTCGAAGGTGCCTCCCCTCGTGGGGAGGCACCTTCGAAGAAGCGAGTCACTTTGCGCGCGCAAAGCAGCGACCCAAAACGTCAGATGGTGACTTCGCCACCCAGGGTGGTGAAGGTGACGGACAGCAGACCAGGGGTGCCGTGCGGTGCGGCGAAGTCGAAGTCGACCTGCGGCTCCCACTCTTCACGGTCCACGCCGGGCTCGCCCGTCAGGCCCAGCCACTCGCGTACGCGGACCGGTGAACCGGCAATCTGCATGGCTACCAGGTCGACTGACGCGCGGCCGTCGTGCGAGGGGTGCTGCTCGTCGTCGTCCCACTGGATGAAGAACGGCACCTGCGGGTCCGACATCAAGCCCTTGACGCCCAGCTGCTTCCAGGTGACCTCGACGCCGTCAGGGCGGTGCCGGTTGCCGGGCACTGCCTCACGTCCGACCAGCCGCTCGGCGGCGGCGATGTCGAGGACCTCGACGACCCAGCCCAGCCAACCGCCACCGGACTCGGAGCAGGCCTTGACGGCCTGACCGAACGGGGCCTTGTCGGAGGCGGGGTGCTCCAGCGGCTCGACGATCTCGATGAAGCGGTGCCTGGAGAGCGGGATCAGGGAGTTACGTGTCCCGAAGCGGGGGTGTAGGCCCCCGTCGACCACGTCCACCCCGAGCTGCTCTCCCAGACGCTTGGAAGTAGCGACGAGGCCGTCCGGCTCAGCTGCGTACACGACATGGTCAATGCGCATGTCTGTCATCGTGCCACGCACCTGACCAGTTCCTGAAAACGGGTCGGTCGACTCGACTTCAGTGCACCGTTCGTGGTACTGAGCCGGCCGCGTCAGGGGCGGGAGCGCTGGCGGACGGCTTCGTAGAGCAGGATCGCGGCCGAGGTCGCGACGTTGAGCGAGTTGACCTGGCCCGCCATCGGGATGCGGACGCGGTGGGTCGCAGCGTCCAGGACGGCGTCGGTCAGGCCGTACTTCTCGGTGCCGACGGCGATCGCGACGGGGCCGGTCAGGTCGACGTCGGTGTGCAGGGTGTCGGTGTCGGGCGTGGCCGCAAGCAGGGGTACGCCGGAGCTCGCCAGCCAGGCCAGCGTCGCCTCGGTCGGTGCGCTGGCGACCGGGACGGAGAAGACCGTGCCCTTGCTGCTGCGGACCACGTTGGGGTTGCCCCAGTCGGTCACCGGGTCGGCCGCGATGACGGCGTCGACACCGGCCGCATCAGCCGTGCGCAGCATCGCGCCCAGGTTGCCCGGCTTCTCAACTCCCTCGGCCACCAGAAGGAGCGGATCCTTAGGCAGGTCAAGGTCATTCGGCCCTCGGTCGATGCCGGGTACGACCGCCAGGAAACCGTCGGGACCCTCGCGGTAGGCGACCTTCTCGAAGGCCGTCCGGGAGAGGCGTACGGTCTCTCCGCCGAGGCCGGCGACCCGGCGTACGACCTCGAGCTGGGTCGACGCGTCGAGCATCAGATCGGGGCACGTGAAGAGCGTGCGGGGCACGACGCCGGCATCGAGTGCGAGTGCGAGCTCCTCATAGCCCTCGAGCAGGGTGAGGCGCTGATCCTCGCGAGTCCGGCGACGGCGCAGCGCGACCAGAGCCTTCAGGCGCGGGTTGGACGGGGAGGTGATGACGAGCTCAGACATGGCGGTCACAGCATTCCCCAAGGGAGGCAAGGTCACAATGGCGGCATGGCTCGCAAGCGCACTCGTACAGTCGTCGCCCCCGTGGCGGCCGCGGCGGCGCACCAGGCAACCCTCGA
Source organism: Luteipulveratus mongoliensis (assembly GCF_001190945.1). Taxonomy (NCBI): domain Bacteria; kingdom Bacillati; phylum Actinomycetota; class Actinomycetes; order Micrococcales; family Dermacoccaceae; genus Luteipulveratus; species Luteipulveratus mongoliensis. The sequence goes on from NZ_CP011112.1 coordinate 5,356,901, forward strand.
CGCCCTTGTGGAAGTCATGGGCAAGCCCGGATCGGTGCACGTCATGGGCGACACCATCACGGCACACAGCAAGGTGTCGTGGCGGTCCTGGGGAGAGGTCGTCACGGTGACGATCCGGCCCGACCACAGCGGTTCCCGGCTGGTCATCACCAGCACGTCGGTGCTCCCGACTCAGGTGGTCGACATGGGCAAGCACAACAAGAACTTGGACAGTCTGCTCACGGTCCTCGGTGGACGGCTCGGAGTGCCCGTCCACGAGGTCTCCCGCACCTGAAAATCGTTCAGGGGGCGATGGTCCGGAGCACCTGGGCGAGACCGTCGTCATCGACGGTGCCGGTGACCTCGTTGGCGATCTCCTGCACCTCGACCGGCGCCTGCCCCATCGCCACGCCACGGGCCGCCCACTGGAGCATCTCGACGTCGTTGCGCTGGTCACCGACCGCGACCGTGTCGCTCGGCTCCACACCCAGGCGACGGCGTACGAGCTCCAGGGCTGAGCCCTTCGACACACCTTCGGGGTTGATGTCGAGCCACGCCGTGAAGCCCACGGAGTAGTTGACCCCGTGCAGGCCGATCCGCTCGGTCAGCTCCATGAAGTCCTCGGCGCTGCTGTTGGGCGACCGGAACGTCACGCGCGTCGCCGGGTGCGCCGTCAGCTCATCCCACGACACGACTCGCTGGTCGCCCATGAGCTCGCCGTCCGGGAACGGCGCGCTGACCTTGAAGCCCACGCCGACCTCCTCGACCGCGACGACCGCGTCCGGCCAGGCGCCGCGCAGCAGGTCGAGTGCGGGCCTGGGGTCGAAGGTGACGGTCTCGAGGATCTCGTATCCGTCGGGCTTGCCGGGGTCTAGCTCGATGGTGATCGCGCCGTTGGAGCAGATCGCGAATCCCGTTGACAGTCCGAGCTTTTCAGCGATGGGGGTCGTGGCGATCACCGATCGTCCGGTGGCCAGGACAACGTGATGTCCCGCCGCCGCAACGGCCAGCACGCTGTCGCGCACCGCGTCCGTGAGGTGACCGTCGTGGTGCACGGTGGTGCCGTCGATGTCCAGGGCGATCATCAGAGCCACAGCAGCAGCCTAGGTGGGGTACGTCGTTGACGGGCCGGCGGCGTACGCGCGCACGACGAAGCGGGCGTACGCAGGCCGCCGCGCTGGGCAGCACGAAGGCCCACCGGCGGACCGGTGGGCCTTCGGACGAACGGACGTGCTCAGTCGCGCTTGGCGAGGGTGACTGCGGAGATGGCGATCATCGCCAGTCCGGCCACGATCACCAGCCACAGACCCCAGCCGGCCGACACCTCGACCGTGCTGCCCTGTGCCTGCGACTTGATGTCGTCGCCGTTGCTCTGCAGGTCGAAGTAGTCGTATATCCCGATACCGGTGACGATCAGACCGCCGAGGATCCCGACGATCGAGGCCGGCAGCTTGATCTTGCCGAGCGCCAGCAGTGCGCCGAAGACGCCGACGATCAGGGCGACGATGAGCGTGACCCAGCCGTCCTTGGTGTCGTCGTCGCCGGCGATCTGGTCGGTGCCCTGCTTGTCGATGTTGGCCTGGATCAGCGGGTTGTCGCTGTGCGCGCTGACCTTGCCGATACCGGTGACCGAGATGTCGACCGACTGGCCCTCACCGCTCACCGAGACCACGCCCCACTTGCCGATCGAGCCGATGATCGCCAGCACGGCGACCGCCAGCAGGACCCAACCGAGGATCTTGCCAATGCTGTTGGCCGCCTGGGCGACCGGTGCGGAGCCGTGTGCTCCGTAGCCCTGCGGCTGACCGTAACCAGGCTGCTGGCCGTACGCCGGCTGCTGGCCCTGGCCGTAGCCCGGCTGCTGCCCGTAGGGCGGCTGACCCTGGCCCGGCTGCTGTCCATAGGACGGCTGACCCTGACCTGGCTGTTGACCGTAGGACGGCTGACCCTGGCCCGGCTGCTGACCGTAGGACGGCTGACCCTGACCTGGCTGCTGTCCGTATGAAGGCTGTCCGTACGACGGCTGACCCTGGCCCGGCTGCTGACCGTAGGACGGCTGACCCTGGCCCGGCTGCTGGCCGCCGTGGCCCGGCTGGCCGTGACCCGGCTGCCCCTGGCCGTAAGGCGGCTGACCGCCCGGCGTGCTGCTCATGATTCCCTCCGCGATGGTGTGATATCTCCCCGCGGCAACGTACACGTCATGAGGGCACGAGAACAGGAAAGCCCCAGGGAATGACAGGGCTGTCAGTCCTCGACGTGCAGCGCCTGCCGCATGGTGAGCCGCTTCTGGGTCTGCATCAAGGAGCGACGGTAGATCCGCTCGGCGATCACGACCACGCCGTACGCGACCGCGGCCATCAGCGCGAGCGAGACCAACGGCTCCCACCAGCTGGCTGTCCCGGCCACGACCCGCCCCGGCATCGCGACGATCGACACGATCGGGACGTACGACGCGATCACCTGCGCGGTGCCACTGGCGAAGATCCCCGCGAACAGCACGATCATCAGCAGCATCGACAGCGGCGTCGACGTCGACTGGAGGTCCTCGCTGCGAGTCGCGAGGGACCCCGCGACGGCCCAAAGCGCTGCCAGCGCAAGGAATCCGACGACGAAGAACACCACGAACCAGCCGGCCGCCCCTGCGACCGCAGCGATGTCGTCACCTCGTCCCATCGCCGACATTCCGGCGAGCCCCGCACCGACGAACAAAGCCAGCTGGGAGAAGGCGAGCGTGGTGCTGCCGACGACCTTGCCGACCAGCAGCTGCCGCAACGGAATTGCGCTCGCAAGGATCTCAACGATGCGGTTCTGCTTCTCCTCGACCACGCTCTGCGCGATCGCCATCCCGAACAGGATCGAGGACAGGTAGAACAAGAACGCGAACACGAATCCGGAGACCTTGGCGGTGGCCTCGTCGGTGGCATTCGGTTGCAGCAGGTCGTAGGTCACGCTGCTGCCCCGCTGGAGCTCTTCGACCGTTGTGCCGGCCGCGGCAGCGTTGCGCTGCACCGCAATCTGGGCGGCCGAGGTCTGGACGTACGCCGCCACGTCCGTGTCCTTGTCGGTGTCACCGACGAGTCGCCAGCCCCCGGAGGTGGGCACCAGGCCGACATCGGCCTTGCCGTCACGGACCTGCTGCTCGACCGCCTGCTGGTCGGCGACCACGTGGGGCTTGAGCGTGACGTCGCTGTCCTGGGCGTCAGCGGCACGCTGTGCGCCCTGGAGCACCTGGGTCGAACCCTGCCCCGCGATCGCGATGTCGACCGTCGAGCCGCGGCTGCCGAGCCACCCGCTCACCAGCATCGAGGCGATGATCGCGAAGAGCGTCACACCGGTAGAGATGAGGAAGTTGCGGTCGCGCAGCTTTACCGCGATCTCGCGGCTGGCGACGATGCGCCAGGCGCCGGTGACCGGTCCGCGGGTGGAGGTCGTGGCGGCGGTCGTCGCGGTCGAGTCCTGCTGGGTGGTGCTCATGCGGGGTCCCCGCGAAGTATTCGGAGGAGCGAAGCGGGGGAGAAACTTCGTGGGGTGTTCATGCCGTCACCTTCCGGTAGACGTCGGCGATGGACGGCGTGACTTCGGCGAGCTCCCGGACGCTGCCGCGGCGTAGAGCCTCTGCGAGCACCTGGTCGGTCGTGACCGGCCCGAGCTCGAGCAGCGCGCTCGGTCCGTCGACGTCGACCACGGTGACGCCGGCGAGCCCCCTGACCCAGCCGGCGTCGTACGACAGCACGAGGCGGTGGCGGACGCTGCCGCCTGTCCTCAGCTCGGCAGCCGTGCCCCGCGCGACGACCTTGCCGCGGCTCAGGATCACCAGGCTGTCGGACAGCCGCTCGACGAGATCGAGCTGATGCGAGGAGAAGAGCACCGGCACACCGCGAAGGGTGTGCTCGCGCAGCATGTCCACCATCGAGTCGACCGCTGCCGGATCGAGCCCGGAGAACGGTTCGTCCAGGATCAGGACGTCGGGCTCACCGATGACCGCCGCCGCGATCTGCACGCGTTGCTGGTTGCCGAGCGACAGCGACTCGAGCTTGTCGCCGACACGGGAGCCGAGGTCGAAACGTTCGAGCAGTCCCGTTGCCGCCGAACGAGCCTGAGCGGCCGAACGCCCTTGCAGGCGTGCGAGATAGACGAGCTGGTCGAGGACCGGCTGCTTCGGGTAGAGACCGCGTTCCTCAGGCATGTAGCCGAATCCTCGGCGGTCCGTGGCGCTCACCTGATGGCCGCGCCAGCGGACCTCACCTCCGTGCGCGGCGAGGACGCCCATGATCATCCGCATCGTGGTGGTCTTGCCGGCACCGTTGCCGCCGACGAACCCCGTCAGCTGCCCGTCGGGCACCTCGAACGAGATGGCGTCGACGGCGACGTTGTCGCCGAATCGCCTGGTGAGCTGGTCGATCTCGAGCACGTGAGTGCACCTTCCGTGAGGGCTTGCCGCTCACGCTAGATGCGTCGTACGCCGACCGGATCCGTCACGCGGCGGACTGTGCCTCGGCGGTCACTCCCCCGGGAGGATGAGCCCGGTCTCATAGGCGAGCACGACGGCCTGCACCCGGTCACGGAGGTGCAGCTTGGACAGGCAGGCCGAGACGTGCGACTTCACCGTGGCTTCGCCGAGGTAAAGCTCGCCGGCGATCTCCGCGTTGGACAGCCCGCGACCAATCAGGAGCAGCACCTCGCGCTCACGCGCGGTGAGTCGCTCGAGCCGCGAGTCCTCTTGAGTAGCAGGGTGACTCGTGGCTCCACCGCTCATCTGCGAAATCACTCGTCGAGTCACTTCCGGCGCGAGCAGCGCGTGGCCGTGACCCACCGCGCGGATCGCATCTGCCAGGTCGTCGGGGTCGGTGTTCTTGAGCAGGTAGCCGCTCGCTCCCGCGCGCAGGCCGTCGAACAGGTAGTCGTCACGGTCGAACGTCGTCAGCATGATCACCTTGCCGAGGTCCTCCTCGACGATCTGGGCGGTCGCGGCGATGCCATCCATGACGGGCATCTGGACGTCCATGAGGATCACGTCGGGTCGGGTCGATCTGGCCAGCCGGACGGCCTCCTGCCCGTCCGCCGCCTCACCGACGACCTCGATGTCTTCCTCGACGCCCAGCATCATGGCGAACCCGCTGCGGACGAGCCGCTGGTCATCGACAATCAGCACCTTTAGACGCGAAAGTCCTTCTGCCGCAACGTGACTCATGACTTCGTGGCTCCCAGTGGCAGGCGGATCCGGACGCGGTAGCCGCCGTTGGCGCGTGGTCCGATCTCACCGACTCCGTTGTGTGCGCTGACCCGCTCGCGCATGCCGACGAGACCGAGCCCAGAACCGGTCGTGCCCTGACGCGGGCGGCCGTCGTCCAGGACCTCGACCTCGGCGTAGCAGCCGCTGTCGTGCTGGAGGCCGCGCAGCACCACGCTGGCCGAGTCGGCAGTCGAGTGGCGCCGCACATTGGACAGCGCCTCCTGCACGGCCCGATAGAGCGAGAGGCCGACACCCGGCGGCATCTCATCCAGGAGCCCCGGACGGTCCTCGACCACGTCGTAGGTGACCGCCAGTCCGCCTGCGCGGACCTCGTCGATGAGTGGTGCGATGTCCGCGGAGGTGGGCTCCGGCGTACGGCCGGTCTCGTCCTCGCGACGCAGCGTGCCGAGCAGTGACCGCATCTCGCTCACGGCTTCTCGTGCGGAGCTCTCGATCTGGAGCAGCATCCCGGCGGTCGCTTCGGGCTTACGGTCCAACGTCTTGCGGGCGGCGCCCGCCTGGACTCCCATCACCGCGACGTGATGCGCCACGACGTCGTGCAGCTCACGAGCGATCCGCAGCCGCTCGTCCAGGACCGCCTGCTGCCGCAGGTCCTGCGACTGGCCCTCGATCGTCTCGGCCTGGCGCTCCACCTCGGCCTGCTGTCGGGCGTCCCGCCAGGCCGTCTGGCCGGTGACAACGGCGCCTCCGAAGAAGACGATGTTGAGCATCACCGAGTAGATGATGGTCGCCAGCTCCGGACTCATCAGCCCTACGGGGTGGGGCGGGACCAGCTTGAGCGAGTCGCCCCAGATGAACTGCCAGGTGATCCAGCCGAACATGAACACCACCATGGCGCCCGTCACCTCGAGCGCTCGGGTGCGAGGTGCGCCCCAGGCCATCGCGGAGTAGAAGCCGAGCAGGTAGAGCACCTGAGGGATGAACAGCGACATGACCATCGGCATCGTGACACCGGTCGCAAACATCGCAGCCGCCGCGAGGACGACGGCGGTGAGCGGGAACCGGCGGCGCCAGATGATGACGAGCGCGGTCGACGCGAGCGCGAGGTACTGCCCCCAGACCGGCGCCTTAGTGGTCTCGAGCAGCGCCATGCTGCGCGCGGTCTCGAGCCCGATGACCGCGAGCGCCAGGAACGCGAGCGCGGCCAGCACGTCCTGCCTCAGCCAGCTCTCGGGCAGGGGGCGACGCCACGTGTCACCCAGCGCGAAGAAGCGCACCCACCGTTGTCGCACGTCGACCAGGGTAGATCGGTGCCGTCGCGGGGGCCTCCGCCACGCGACGGAGGTGCTGTACGCCGGAAGTCGGGCTCCGGCGTACAGCCTTGCCTGATCGCGACTCGGCGATCCGCAGAGGCTCGGGGACACTCAACTAAGACCGTCGAGCTCCCGCTGTGCTTGATCAGCCACAGGGCCGCCGTTCTCGGTCGCCCGCTGGAACGCCTGACGTGACGCTGCCACGTCCCCCGCCTCGAGCTCAAGGGCACCCAGCACAAGCCAGGTCCATCCCACGACATCCTCGTGGCCGGAGGCGATCACCATCCGGAACGTGGCTCGCGCTGTCTCCAGGTCCCCCGCCTTCATCGCAAGAGCACCCAGGCCAAACCGGCTCCATCCCGCCATCGTCTCGTGACCCGAGGCAATCGCTGCCTGGTAGGCCGCCTGCGCCGCCGCCACATTCCCCGCCTTCGCCTCCAGCCCGCCCAGGCTGTAGCCGGCCGGACCGACCGTTGCCTGGTTTCCGCCAGCAACCGCCGCCTGGTAGGCCGCCCGCGCCGCCGCCACATTCCCCGCTTCCGACTCAAGGTTGCCCAAACTGTGCCCCGCCAGACCTACCGCCGCCTCGTCGCCCGAGACGATCGCCCCCTGGTAGGCCGCCCGCGCCGCCGCCACCTCCCCCTCCTCAACCTCAAGGTCACCTAGCCGGTACCCCGCCAGGCCCACCGCACCCTCGTGGCCCGAGGCGATCGCCGCCTCGTACGCTGCCCGCGCCGCCGCCACCTCCCCCGCTTCAGTCTCAAGGTCGCCCAAAGAAGCCCACGCCAGTCCGACCACCTTCTCGTTGCCCGAGGCGATCGCCGCCCTGTACGCCGCCCGCGCCGCCGCCACCTCCCCCTCCTCAGCCTCAAGCACGCCCAGGCGACTTCCGGCCCACCCAGTCATTTCCTGGTGGCCCGAGGCGATCGCCGCCTGGTAGGCCGCTCGTGCCGCCGCGACATCCCCCGCCTCAACCTCAAGCACGCCCAGGCTGTAACCACCTAGGCCCACCGCCGCCTCATTGCCCGAGGCGATCGCCGCCTCGTACGCCGCCCGCGCCGCCACGACATCCCCCGCCTCAACCTCAAGCACGCCCAGCCTGTGCGCCGCTAGGCCCACCGCCGCCCCGTTGCCCGTGGTGATGGCCGCTCCGTAGGCCGCCCGCGCCGCTGCCACATCCCCCGCTTCAACCTCAAGGTCACCCAAAGATGACCACGCCAGTCCCATCGCCATCTCGTTGCCCGAGGCGATCGCCGCCTCGTAGGCCGCCCGCGCCGCCGCGACATCCCCCGCCTCAACTTCAAGCACTCCCAGGCGCGCCCACGCCACACCCGCCACCTCATGACCCGAGGCGATCGCCCGCTGAAAGGCGGTCCGCGCGGCGGACGGACGATGCGCCTCCTCTGCACGGAGCGCCACAGCGACCATCTGCAGTGGAGTGGCAGCCGCCTGCACCGCGTGGTCCCACACCTCTTCCGGTATGTCCGCTACGTCGGAGTCAACGTTGTCGAGCAGGTAGTCGGCGACACGGTACGTATCGTCCGTCGCCCGCTCCAGGAGTTGCACCACTCCGTGCACTCGATCGGTCGCCCAGCTAAGAGCTTCGCTTTCGGTCTCTCCCGGGTCCGACCGCCACTGATCATCGACGTACCTGGTCACGAGTCGCTCGATCTGATCGCCCGGGATGTCGTCCAGACCCGTACGACGCCAATCCATCGCCAGCCGCACCATGGCCGTCCCCAGCCGGTGGGTGTCCAGACCGTCCAAGTACCTCTCCCGAGCGAGATAACCCCCACCGATGAAGGCGCCCAAGCCGTATCGGGACACGCCCGCCGCCAGATCTGGTTGGGGCATTCGAGCCGCGATCTGCTCCCGCTCTCGAGGGCTGTCCGTCAGGCGAACCGCCTCGAACCGTCCGACGACGTCAGCCGCCGGGTTTCGGCTGTTCCCAGCCGGGTACAACGCCTCCCGTTCCTGCGAACGGATCGTCGCTAGAACCGCCGTCCCGGCCGCCCGCATCTGGTCGACCCACTTCGGCTCGAACGTCCCCGCAGTCAGGTACCGCTCCAGGTCGTCGAGCCAAACAAGTACCCCGCTCGGCACTCCCTGGCCCATCAACTTGGCCAGACCGTCCGGCGGCTGCGGCACAACCAACCGCCGGCGCCCAGCAACCTGGCGCGCGACCTCGACTCCGAGCCGAGATTTCCCTGCCATTGAGCCGCCGATCAACAACGTGGGCGTGCCCGCTAGAAGCAGACGAGCGAGATGGTCCTGCACCTCGCCTCGGTGCTGATACTCGATCTCGACCATCGCGCGATGAACCCGCCAGCGTGGGTCCGACGAGGGGATCTCGCCGACGACACCCATCTGCTCCGTCGCCGCCTCGACAGTCCGTCGAGACTCCTCACGATCGTTGAGATGCTCCTTCGCGAAGTCCAGCACCGGGGCCATGACGGCCACCAGCAGAGCCAGCGCCGAGGCCGACCATGCCGGTCCCGCCCACCGCTGCGAGATAACACCTGCCACGGCCAGCGCGCCGGCGATCAGCAGCAACCACCACCGCCACCTCACACGCAGGCTTCGCCTGAAGAACGTGTCCCCCATGGCCAGCACTATTTCGCACCGCGCCCTCGCTCATGGGCAACATGGTCCGGAGATAGCGAGGTTGGCACCGCAAGACCCGACGGTGGGGTACGCCGGAAGTCGGGCTCCGGCGTACGGGCCTCGTCGCGCACTGGCTAATGTCGCCATGAGTCAGGGCGGGGGCCCTGGCCCTTTCACCGAGGAGACGATCATGAGCGACAAGACGTGGAACTCCCCGATCGAGGTCACGCCCGTCGGCGTGGTCCACGGCGGCCGGACTACCGGCGAGGACGACTTCTGGGGCGACCACGTGTCGCACATCGAGCTGGACCCCGAACGCTTCACCGCAGATGCGCTCGCCTCGCTGGACTCGTTCTCGCACGTGCTCGTGGTGTTCCAGTTCCATCTGGTGGATCCGGGCACCGAGGAGGTCGGCGCTCGTCGACCGCGCGGACGGGAAGACTGGCCGCTGGTCGGCATCTTTGCCCAGCGCGCCAAGCGTCGCCCGAACCGGCTCGGCGTGACGACCTGCCGGGTGCTCGACGTCGACGGCCTCACCGTCACCGTCGAAGGGCTCGACGCGATGGAAGGCACGCCGGTGCTGGACCTGAAGCCGCACCTGCAGGAGTTCGAGCCGCGCGGTGAGCGAGACCAGCCGTCCTGGTCGAGCGAGCTCATGACCGACTACTTCGCCTGACCCTCAGTCACCGCTGGTCGAGTAGCCGGAGCGCCAGCGGAGGCGTATCGAGACCAAGGTGCGCGCGGTCACGGGGTCTCGATACGGCTCGGCTAGCGCCTCGCCTACTCGACCAGCGAGAGGTCAGAGGGGCTTGAGGACGTCGAGGCCGAGGAACGGCTGCAGCGCCTTGGGGACCACCACGGAGCCATCCGCCTGCTGGTGCGTCTCCAGGATCGCGACGAGCCAGCGAGTTGTGGCCAACGTGCCGTTGAGGGTGGCAACCATGTCGGTCTTGCCCTCGTCGTTGCGGTAGCGGATGTTGAGCCGCCGCGCCTGGTAGGTCGTGCAGTTCGACGTCGACGACAGCTCGCGGTAGCGCCCTTGCGTCGGAACCCACGCCTCACAGTCGAACTTGCGCGCCGCCGAGCCGCCCAGGTCGCCGGCCGCGGTGTCGATGATGCGGTACGACAGCTCCAGCTTGTCGAGCATCTCCCGCTCCCAGTTGAGCAGTCGCTGGTGCTCCGCCTCCGCGTCCTCGGGCTTGCAGTAGACGAACATCTCCACCTTCTGGAACTGGTGGACGCGGATGATGCCGCGGGTGTCCTTGCCGTGCGACCCGGCCTCGCGGCGGTAGCAGGTCGACCAGCCGGCGAGGCGCTGAGGCCCGTCGGAGAGGTCGATGATCTCGTCCTTGTGGTAGCCCGCCAGGGCGACCTCCGACGTACCGGTGAGGTAGAGGTCGTCTGCGGGGAGGTGGTAGACGTCCTCGTGCTCGTCGAGGTAGCCGGTGCCGTCCATGATCTCCGGACGGACGAGCGTCGGCGTGATCACCGGGGTGAAGCCGTACTCGACGGCCTGCGCGACGGCCAGGTTGAGCATGGCGAGCTCGAGCCGGGCGCCCACACCGGTGAGGAAGTAGAACCGGGCACCGCCGACCTTGGCGCCGCGCTCCATGTCGATGGCTCCCAGGCGCTCACCGAGAGCCAGATGGTCCAGCGGCTCGAAGTCGAACTCCCTTGGGGTGCCGACCTTTTCGAGCTCGACGAAGTCGTCCTCGCCACCCGGCGGGACACCGTCGAGCACGAGGTTGTCCAGCGCCTTGAGCTGCTTGTCGAACTCCCGACCCGACTCGGCCGCCGCGGTCTCCAGCTCCTTGACCCTGGCGCTCAGGTCGGTGGCGTCGTTGCGGGCCTGGTCTGCCGCGCGCTCCAGCTCCTCGGTCGGTTCGCCCTTCTTCTTGGCCGCGTTGAGCGCGCCCATGGCAGCACCGACGTTCTTGCTCACGGCCTTCTGCTGGCTGCGCAGCGCCTCGAACTCCTGCAGTCCGGAGCGGCGCTTCTCGTCCGCCGCGAGGATCGTGTCGACGAGCCCCTCGTCCGCCCCGCGGGAGCGCTGGCTGGCGCGTACCAGGTCGGGGTTATCTCGCAGCAGCTTGATGTCAATCACGAGCGCAAGGGTAACGACGACGGGGGCGACAGGCGTACTGCATTTGCACCCGGCTTCCCGGGCCGGTGGTGCATGGATAGGCTGCTGCCGTGATCGACCTGATCTGTGAGCTCTTCGTCTGCCTCGGGTTCGCCATCGTGATTCTCGCGGTGCCGGGCTTCTTGTCGTCCCTGCTCGTCGGCAAGGGCGCCAAGTCCGCCCCGCAGACGCTGGACGAGAAGTCATCCGAGCCGCACCTCTCCTGACCCTGTGAACGTCGGCCCCGCGCTCGGGTAGGTTGACCCGAGTTCCGGTGGACTGCAGCGACGAAGACGAGGTGGCCAGGTGAAGCGCGGTGCGGTCATCGTCAACCCCTCCAAGTCCAAGGACCTCACGCGGCTGCGCCGTGAGCTGTCCGCGGTCTTTCACGGCTACGGCTGGGCCGAGCCCCTGTGGTTCGAGACCACCATCGAGGAGCCCGGCACCAGTCAGGCACAAGCCGCGCTCGACGCGGGTGTCGACCTGGTCTGTCCTCTCGGCGGTGACGGCACGGTCAGGTGCGTCGCCACGGCCCTGCGCGGCTCCGGCGTACCCATGGGTCTGCTCGCCGCCGGCACCGGCAACCTGCTGGCCCGCAACCTCGGTCTGCCTTTCCGCCGCTACACCGACGGGCTGCGCGTCGCGCTCAGCGGCCAGGATCTCAAGATCGACGTCGGCAGGGTCCAGCTCGACCGTGACGGCACGGGCGCCGCGATCGAGGACCACTGCTTCCTGGTGATGGCGGGTATGGGTTTGGACGCCGACATGCTTGGTGGCACGCCGGAGACCCTGAAGGCGCGGATCGGCTGGATGGCCTACGTCGCCTCCGGGCTCAAGCATCTGCGTGCCGCCCCGGTGCCGGCCGAGGTGTTCGTCGACGGGAAGTCGCAGGGCGTCCGGCCGACCACCACTGTGCTGATCGGCAACTGCGGACAGGTGACCGGCGGGATTCGCCTCATGCCGCAGGCCCGCATCGACGACGGTCTGCTGGACGGCGTCATCATGTCGGCCGGCCGCCTGACCGAGTGGACCCGCCTGGTCGGCCATGTCCTGATGGGCAAGGAAGAGCCCACCCAGCAGGTGCAGCACTTCTCGGGCAGCTCGTTCCGGGTCCAGTCCGAGGCGCCGCGCCCCGTCGAGATGGACGGCGACCTGCTCGGCGAGACCCTCGCCATGACCGTCGGCATCGACCAGGGATCGTTGATCATCCGCGTGCCGTGACCGACGCGACCTTCCAGTTCGCCTCGGTCAGCCACCTCGACGCCGCGCCCGACCGGGTCTTCGACGCCCTGCGCGAACCCGAGCACTGGGACCGGTGGTGGCCGCAGATCCGCCACATCCAGCCGTACGACGACGAGTCCGGTCTCGTCGTCATCCGCAGTCTGCTGCCGGTGACCCTGCGCGTGGTCGTGACGCGTCAGGTGGTCGACCCCGACGGCGGCGTGCTGCGGGCAGGGCTGACCGGAGACCTGACCGGCTGGTCGCAGTTCGTGGTTCGTCGCGAGGGTCGCGGCACGCACCTCGACTACACGCAGGAGTGCGCCGTCACCAAGCGCCGCCTGGGCCGAGCAGCCCAGGCGCTGCGGCCCGTCCTCCTGGTCAACCACGCAGCGATGATGCGCGCGGGGATGCGCGGCCTCCAGTCGTACGCCTCGTCCTCGGGTACGACTTGACGGTCCGTGGGCTCCACACCGCACGGACCCTCATAGCGAGACCGGGCGCGATCCGCTACTTCGGCTCGTGACTAGAGGTCGTCGAGGTTGAGGACTTCGTTGGTGACGCCTGCGAGCGAGTCGGGATCGTTGGTGGTGACCACGACCGCGCTGCCACCCTCGGCTCGTTCCAGCAGCAGGTGCATCATCCGTCGCCGGTTGCCCGCGTCCAAGGCTGTCGTGGGTTCGTCGGCGAGCAGGTAGGTGCCGGGATGCGCGAGCGCGCGGGCGATGGCCACCCGTTGCTGTTGACCACCCGACAGCTCCTCGACGAGGTGACCGCTGGACTCGCCCAGACCGACCGAGGTGAGGACCTGTTCCGCCTGTGCCGTAGCGTCCGGACCGCTGACGCCGGCGGCGATGAGCGGGACGGCAACGTTCTCCAGAGCGGTCAACGCCATGCTCAGGTGGTTGTCCTGCGGGATCCACGCCAGGTCCGACGGCTCCGGGGTGCCTTCGACCGTGCCGTGGTCGGGGGCGAGCTCACCGGCGATGACCCGCAGCAGCTGCGTCTTGGCCACGTCCGAGACACCGGCGATCCCGACCAGGTGTCCCGGCTCGACGCGCAGTGTGACGGGCCGGTCGGTCAAGGACGTGTCGTCGTCGCGCCGGATCTCGATGTCGTTCAGTCGGATCATGCGCCCCTCCCCTCCTGGCCGTCCCAAGGCTCCACGACGAGGCGGAGGTGCTCCTGGTCCGGGTCGCGCTGAACGCGGAGCAGGGTGCCCGGCGGCAACTCGTCGAGGACGTCGTCCGGCAACGGCACCGAGCCGTCCGGTGAGACCACCGCGAGCTCGACCCCATCCTGTGCGTGGGCACCGACTCGCCCGTCGCGGATGGTGACCGTCCGCTGCATGGCGGAGGCGAGGGTGGGGTCGTGCGTCACGGTCAAGATCGTGGTGCCCAACGCGTCGTTGACACGTTGGAGCGCACTGATCACCTGCTCGGTCGCGTCCGTCGAGAGCGAGGCGGTCGGCTCGTCGGCGAGCAGCAGGCCCGGGGCGGCGGCTGCACCCACGCACAACGCCGCAAGCTGCGCCTGGGACTCCGTGAGCTGTGCCGGCCGGCAGTCGGCGACGTCGTCCTGGAGGCCGACCCATGAGATGAGGTCCTCGGCGTCGGGCGTGGCGTTGGTCGACCCCCACTGCGCCAGGCGGATGTTGTCGCGGACAGTGAGGTACGGAAGGAGGTTGCGATGCCCGCCCTGCAGCACCAGAGCCACCCGGTCACCGCGCCACGTGTCGATCTCGGCGTCGTCCAGCTGGTCGGTCCGCTGATCACCGATCGTGATCGTCCCGGCGGTGGGGCGCTCCATCCCGGCGATCAGCGACAGCAGCGTCGACTTGCCGGCACCCGACGGTCCAAGCAGGGCCAAGGTCCCTCCGGCCGACACGCTCAGGTCCACACCAGACAGGGCGGCCACGTCGTGGCCGTCGGCCCGGTAGATGTGCACCAGCCGCGCCACGCTGACGGACAGGCCCTCGAGCGTGGCAGTCATGCGTCTCTCCCGCGTCGTCCTGAGCCTGTCGAAGGTTCTCGTCGCAGCACGGCCGCAACGACCGTGACCAGGACCAGGCCGATCAGCAGCGCCACGAGGGCCGACGACCACGGCGGCTGATCACTCGCGATCGGATAGGGCGGATCGTCCGTGTACCAAGGGATGCTCGGTGCCGCGAGCCGTGCGCCGAGCATCCCGACCAGGCCCCCGAGGGCCATCGGCACGACCGTCAGGACGGTCTCGAGCCGCCGGGCACGTCCAAGAATGCTGCGGCCGACGCCGGCGCGGACCAGGGCTGACTGGTCGCGTCGGCGTACGCCCGCCTGCGTCGAGAGCACCGCGATCATGACCAGGGCGGCCACCAGGACCGAGCCTGCCGCGACCACGAGACCGAGCTGCAAGCCGTACGCCGACGCCGAGCGGTCCAGGTCCTTCCGGTGCGTGCTCTGCCGGTCGATGTTGATCTCTCCGAACCCAGCGTCGCGCAGCGCGGTCTGTGCGCGACTGATCAGTGCGGGGTCACGCCCGTCGGACCAGATCTCGGCCGTCACGCTGGTGGTCCGACTGGCCTGCTGAAGCATCGGCTGGATCGACGTCACGAACAGGTGCGGTTCTCCGCCGGGGATGACCGGGACCTGCCCAACCGTGACGTAGTCGGCGTCCTCGGCCGCGAGGCTCGGACCGCTGAAGCTGGACGTCGTGAACGGCGGCGACCAGGTGGCCGACACGGTGGCCAAGCCCTGAGCGGGTGGCGTCCGGGGCAGCAGCGCCCACGGATCGGGTTGGCCGGCTCGATAGGCGATCCGGCTCATCGCCGCCGGCTCGCCCGCGAGCATCACGGGGCCGTCGCTGCTGCCGGAGCGAGCCCGGACCACCGGTGCGAGGTGCTGGCGACCTGGGTCCAGCCGATTGACCACATCGATCACCCGACGAGCTTCGGTGAATCCGGAGAGGTCGTCGCCGATGATGCGCACCGGAGCACCGCTGACGGCGTCGGCGGCCTCCGCGCGATTCGTCCGTCCCAGGTCCATGGTGCTGGTCGTGAACGTCAGCAGCGCTCCCGCCGCGGTCATCGCGAGGATCAGGTTGCGGGTCGACGGTCGGCGGGCCAGGCCGGCCACCCCCAGCAGTGCCGCAACGCGTCCGCGGCGCAGCAGCCGCGACGTCACCCGGTTGCCGACCGGGACGAGCAGGCCACCGACGATCAGGCCGACGGCCAGTGCCATCACGATGGGCGTGACGAGCACCGGTGCCCCGCTGAGGGTCCCCGTGGCGACCGTGACGAGGAGCCCGACGGCCAGGGTGAGCACGATGGCCTCGGTAGCCGACAGCGACCACCGGTTCTGCCGTGGGGGCACGCTGCGCAGGAGTTCGCTGACCGGCCGTCGCACGAGACGCCCGACCATGAGGCGCAGCAGGACCGCGCAGGCGCCGGCGGCGAGGAGGGCGGCACCGGCAGCGGTCCAGCTCCACCCGCCCCAGGCCGTACCTTCCAGCCAGGTCGACCGGCCCAGAGCATCCAGTGCGTAGGCGAGCAGGAGCCCCAACGGCAGGGCGAGGATCACCGGCGAGGTCATCTCGCCCACCAGGAGTCGGCGCGCGCCAGGACGGCCCGGACTGCGCAGCCGCAGCAGCGCTACCTCGCTGCGCCGCTGAGTGAGCAAGGCGCGCAGCACGATCCAGACCAGGACGACCTGGAGCAGCACCAGTTGAGCGAGCAGGAGCGGTGCGATCGTCCGGATCTGGTCCACGTCGCCGCGCACCTGCCCGTCGACCGTCGACACCTGCTCGGTCAGCTGGACGTCCAGTCCGGCGATGGCGCCCAGATCCCGTCGGCTGGCCGAAACAGCGTCGCGCGCACGGTCGAGCTTTTCGTACGTGAGCATGCCCTGACGCAGCTGCCTGCCCACCGTGGTCTCCACGCCGGCCCAGCCCACACCGGCAGGCGACTCCTGTGTGGACCGCCTGGGTGCGGTCGAGTCCACGATGGGCGGGGGCGGCGGACCGCTGAACGTGGACGCTGCGGTGATCCATTCGTAATGCTGGATCTGGCCACCGCCGCGAGGCAACGTCTTCACGGTGACCTTGGTGATGTCCAGGCCCCGCCAGAAGTCATCGGCCCTCGGCTGGTCATACAGTCCGGTCACCAGCAGGGTGCGCCGGACGTTGTCTCGCGAGCTGTTCCGCTGGAGAACGGCGACGCGGCTACCCACGCTCACCTTCATGGCCCGGGCGCTCGCAGGAGACATGGCGAGCTCGTCGCGTGCCGTCGGGCACCGCCCGGACACGAATCGCAGGTGTGCGCACTGACTCTCGCGCGCAAGCAGGTTGGCCTCGTCGCCGGTCGCTGTGGGTTCTGGGTTGACGAGGATCCGGTACTGCGCCACCGCGGGCGTGGCAAGGCCATCCCACTGAGCACCGACCACCGGTGCGATCCGATTGGGAGCCACGAGCCCCTCCACGCCGATCGAGCGTGCCTCGATCGTGCGGCCGAGCGCACCCAGCGCCTGGACCCGGTTGTCCACCATGGCGCGCGCGATCGTGTTCGTCATCAGCGGGAGCAAGGCCGCACATGCGACCAGACCTGCTATGACAGCCATGAGGACGAGCTGCTGCCGACGCCTCGCAGCCGCAGCAAGCCGTGCATACGGGAAACGCCGGTCCCGCGGCGCCGAGGACGTCACCGGTGCCGCTTCGACCTCGAACTCCGTCGTACTTCGTGCCATCAGTGAGCGATCCCCTCGTCACCTGCCTTGGCCGGCTGTCCCTCACAGCCCGACCCGTGCCCTGTCCACGGATCGTCCACGTCCTCGCCAGCTCATAGGGACGCTAAACAGGCGGGTCCGCACGTGCCATCCCATGACATATCGCAGCGATATGGCACGCGGATCGGGCGAATGTCCCCGTTTTGTGACCTCTAGCGAGGCCGTTTCAGCTCGCGGAGGACGTCGTCGAGCATGTCCTCGGTGAGCCGGCCGGTGAACGTGTTGTGCGGGCTCACGTGGTAGCAGCCGAGCAGCCGGATCGTCGCACCTGACGCGGTGGTCAGCTCCGCGACGACACCGTGCCCGAACTTCGGCTTGGGCCGAGGCACCTCCCACCCGATCCGCCGCGCGGCCGCGATCACGGCGTCCCAACCAATCGCACCGAGCGTCATGATCGACGTGAGGTGTGGCGCGGCCAGCTGGAGGTCGCGGTCCAGCCACGTGCCGCACGTCGCTCGTTCGGCAGGTGTCGGCTTGTTGGCCGGGGGTGCACAGTGCACCGCAGGCACGATCCGTACGCCGGTGAGCGCCAGTCCATCGCCCGCGTGCTCGGACGTCGGCTGGTTCGCGAACCCCGTGCGGTACAGCGCCGCGTAGATCCAGTCGCCTGATCGGTCGCCGGTGAACATCCGCCCAGTTCGGTTGGTGCCATTGGCTGCTGGGGCTAGGCCGACGATCAGAGCGGGCGCGTCCGGGTCGCCGAAACCGGGACCGGGTCGGCCCCAGTAGGGCTGGTCGGCGAAGGACGCCCGCCGTCCGGTGCGCGCCACCTCCTCGCGCCACTCGACAAGTCGCGGGCAGGCCCGGCAGACCGAGACCCGAGCGTCGAGGGTGGCGACGTCGTCCGCCGAGGCGGCGAGGCGGCGTACGTCGTCGGCCGTGTTGGCGACCGGCGTGTCAGCAGTCGCGGGATCGCCGGGCCAGCCGGCGCCTGGCTCGACCGGCGATGGGAAGAACGCGCCGGTGATCGGGTGCGGGTCGAGCTCCTCGGGCGCCATGGCTAGAGGTTGTCGATGTCCAGCTTGGGCACGTCACCGGCTGGCGTGAAGCCGAAAACCTGTGCGTAGAAAGACAATTCGGCATCCAACGTGGCTTTGAGGGTCTCGCTGCGCCGGAAACCGTGTCCCTCGCCTTCGAAGATCTTGAGCGCGACCGGTTTGCCCTTGGCTCGTACGGCGTCGGCCATAGCGGTGGCCTGATTGGGTGGCACGACCTTGTCGTCCGCTCCCTGGAGGAGCAGCATCGCGCAGTCCAGCTGGTCGACATGGTTCACCGGAGAACGCTCGAGATAGACATCGCGCGCCTCGGGGTAGGGGCCAACCAGACCGTCCGGATAGCGCGACTCGAACTTGTGCGTGTCGCGGGCCAACGTCTCGAGGTCGCCGATGCCGAAGTGGCTGACGCCGACCGCGAAGGTGTCACGAAACGCCAGTGCTGCCAACGTCGTATAGCCACCAGCGCTGCCGCCTTCGATGGCCAGGCGCTTCGGGTCGACGATGCCGCGCGCGGCCAGGACCTCTGCGCCCGAGCAGCAGTCCTCCACATCGACGATGCCCCACTTGAGATGGAGTCGCTCGCGGTAGGCGCGACCGTATGAGGTGCTCCCGCCGTAGTTCACGTCGAGGATCACGAACCCTCGACTCGTCCAGTAGGCGTATCCAGGGCGATAGCCGCCGACCGCGTGTGAGGTCGGCCCGCCGTGCGAGCGGACCACGAGCGGCGGCCGATCACCTACTGGGCCAACGAATTCGGGGTTGCGAGGCAAGTAGAGGAAGCCGTGCACGTCCTGTCCGTCGGCGTTCTGCCAAGTGACCGCTTCAGGCTCAGGGAGGTACGCCGGGTCGATGGGTTCCGCGGCCTTCTTGATCGCCGTGGTCGCACCAGTGGCGATGTCGATACGAGCGACCTCGGGCGGCCGGTCGCGATACTCGATGACGGTCACCACATCGTTGGCGAGCCCCTCGAACCGGCCCAGACTGACGACGTCCACCGGTACGTCCTGCGCGCTGCCTTGCTCACCGATCACGACGAGATGTGCTGCGGCATCTCGCCATTCGCGGATCGCGATGCGACCATCGGGCAGCTCGACCCAGCCTCGTCCGCCCAACATGTACGCCGGGTCGGCGCAGTCGCGATCGACCTGATGCAGGGGTTCGCCATCAACCGTGAGGTTCCAGAAACCGGATCGGTCGGACGCGTACGCCAGCCGTCCGTCGCGCAGCCAGCCGATCTCACAGATGGACACGCCTTCGCCACCGTCGATCACCCTGGCGTGCGCACCGTCCGCGTCGCCGACCCACACCTGGGTGGCGTCCCACGGCATGCTCGGGTGCTCCCAGGTGACCCAGGCGAGCCGCTGCCCGTCCGGAGACATCCGGGGCGCGGCGACGAAGTCGTGTCCGCTCACCAGCACCCGGCCCTCGGACTCACCGTCCAGGTCCAGCGTCACGATCTCGTTGACGGCCTCGCCGTCGGCGCGATGGTCCTCACGCACGCACAGGATCCGCCGCCGACGCAGGTCTATCTGGAGATCGGCGTACCGCAGTGCCATGCCCTCGGTCGCCGGCGTGATCGGCCGTGGCTCGCGCCCTCCCTCGATGACGTAGACCCGGCCGTCGACCATGTGGGAGAAGGCGACCACACCGCCCCGGACGTCGTACGCGCCGCCGCCGTACTCGTGCACCATCGTGCGTACGTTCCACGCGCCGGGTGTGATCTCGTCCGCGGTGTCGCCGCGCCGTCGCATCAGGGTCAGCCGGCCACCCTCGTCCGGGCGGGTCTCCAGCCACCAGATGTCGTCACCGTCGACGCGCGGCTCGAAGAGTCCGGTCCAGCCGGCGGTGATGAGCTCAGTGGTCAAGAGCGAGGTCCAGGAGCCGTACGGCGCGGGCGTAGTCACCCGTACGTTCTACCTCAGCGGTCGTGTCGAGGGGAGCGCTCTCACCCGGGGCGATGCCACACGAACAGGTGACGGCCGAGGAGAAGGCGGCGAAAACGTACGCCTGGCAACGCTTCTCGCGCGATCTGACGGAGTTCGTGGTACGTATGAGGCGGCGGCCACTGGATCGGCGCCGTGTGCTCCCACTTGCCTCTCAGCCTGATCATGACACCCCGGTTGACGAAGGTGAACGCCTCCCAGGGCAACCCTCGAAGGCCGGGCCGCGCGAAGCCGACGACCGCGAGGACGCCGCCCGGACGTACGAGGGCGGCGAGGTTCGTGAGCGCCGCATGGGTGTCGGGCAGGTGGTGCAGGGCGGCATTGGACAGGACTGCGTCGAAGGAGCCGGGCACGAACGGCGGATCAGCCGCATCGCCGAGGATCCAGGACACTGGTGCGTCCGCGAACCGCGCACGCGCGCGGCCGAGGACGCCGGCATCGCGGTCGAACCCGACCACGTGTGGCGCCCGCTCGGTGACTGCGGCCGCCAGGAAGCCATCACCGCAGCCCACGTCGAGCACCGTCTGCGCGCCGGCAGGGACCAGATCGGCGAGCCGCCGGTCATAGTGGATGTTGACGTTCCACGGGTCGGAAGGGCGCACAGCTCCATGTGATCACAGGCCTCGACGGGATACCGAGAGGCGGTTGTCAGTGGCGTCGGGCAGGATGGATGAAGTGACAACGATCGTCTTCCTCCACGCTCACCCCGACGACGAGAGCTCCCAGACCTCTGGCTCGATGGCCCGCGCCGCCAAGGAGGGCCACCGCGTGGTGGTCGTCTACGGCACCAACGGTGACCACGGCGAGGTCCCGGACGATCTGGCGCCCGGCGAGACGCTGGTCGATCGCCGCCGCAAAGAGGCTGAGACCTCAGCTGCTGCGACCGGCACGCAGCGGGTCGGCTGGCTCGACTACCAGGACTCCGGCATGACCGGCTGGGAGCAGAACGCGCACCCCGCGTCCTTCCACCAGGCTGACCTCGACGAGGCCGCGGGACGGCTGGCACAGATCCTGGACGAGGAGGACGCCGAAATCCTGGTCGGCTACGACTGGCACGGGGGCTACGGCCACCCGGACCACATCAAGGTTCACCACGTCGCTCACCGCGCTGCTGAGCTCGCGAAGCGGCGGCCACGCCTGCTCGAGTCGACGATGAATCGCGACCGCATGCGGATGTGGGCGGACGCCCTCAAGTTTGACGGCGAGGAGGGCTTCGACCCCGACGGTCCCATGGACGACGGCAACCCGATGGGCACGCCCGAAGCCGAGATCCACTGGCAGGTCGACGTCTCGGACTTCATCGAGCAGCGGCGTGCGGCCATGCAGGCTCATGCGAGCCAGGTGACGGACATCGGCATGTTCATGGCGATGCCGCCCGAGGTCTTCGCGGGGGCGTTCGGCACCGAGTACTACATCGAGCCCGGCCGGCCCGATGGCATGGTCGAAGGCTGGTTCGTCGACGCCTGACGCCCCTCGTTGGTCGAGTAGCCGGAGCGCTAGCGGAGGCGTATCGAGACCCGGTGACCGCGCGCGGCTGGTCTCGATACGGCTCGGCTAGCGCCTCGCCTACTCGACCAACGATGGGTCGTGGTGGTCACCATCCCTGGCCGGGGTCGAAGGCGGCGCTGTTACCCGGGCCTTCGTTGCGCTGGATCGTCGCCTCGATCAGGCCGTAGGGACGGTCGTCGGCGTGGAAGACCTCGTTCGGGTTGTCCAGGCCGAACGGGCTCAGGTCGATCACGAAGTGGTGCTTGTTGGGGCACGAGAAGCGCACCTCGGCGACCGAGTCCGCAGCGTCGAGGACGGCCTGCCCCATCTCCCACAGCGTGTGCTGGAGAGCGTAGGAGTAAGCGTTCGCGAACGTCTCAGTGATCGCGTCCTTGACCGCGACGAACGAGGCGCCCCAGTCGTTTTCGGACGCCGAGTGCAACCACTGCGCCTTGATCTCCGTCGCCATCACGCGGTCGTTCGTCGGCTGCAGCGTCGTGTACTTGTCCTGATAGAACCCGTGGAACTCCGAGTCGGTGGTCTTCAGCACCGTCAATCCCGAGAGCCCGGACACCACGGTCTCGCCGTCATCGCTGACGGTGACCGTCGTCGTACGGACGTAGGAGCCGTTGCGGACGAAGCCGTGCGGCGTCTCGTGAGCCCGATCCCATTGGTACGCCTCGATGTTCACTCGCGCGACGCTCACCTGGGGGACATCGCCGACGAAGTGACGGGCCAGCGCAAGAGCGAACGACTCAGGCTGTCGCGCAGCGTCGCCGTGCTCCTTGGCCAAGGCATTGACGGTGTTCTTGCACGCGTCAGTCGTCAGCACCTTCGCCTGGTCGCCCGTCGTGTGCGCCTCGGTGAAGTCGCCCTGCAGAGCGACGCTGACGTTGTAGTCGACCAGCTCGTGGGGGTCGGCGTCGCGGTAGATGCGGACGACGCGTACCTCCGCCTTGCCGTACTGGTTGTGGCCCAGGACGTAGGTCATGTCAGCTCCCTCGGTAGGTGGAGTAGGCAAACGGACTCAGCAGCAGCGGCACGTGGTAGTGCCGCTCGTCCTCGATCACGAAGCTCACGACGACCTCCGGGTAGAACGCCTCGGTGCCCGCTCGCGCGAAGTAGTCACCCGTCGCGAACACCAGCCGATAGGTCCCCGACGCCAGGCCGTCGGCGAGCGACGCGACCCGACCGTCGCCATCTGTGGTGCCGGATCCCGTTGTCTGCCAACCGGATTCGTGCTGCGCATAGAGACTGACCTGTACGCCGACTGCGGGCGAGCCGCCCACGGCATCCAGCACGTGCGTCGAGAGGGAGCTCATGGCACCAACGCCTCCAGTCTCAGCCGGGTGATCTGTCGTAGCTGCTCGCGCACCTCGACCGCCTCGGTCTCGTCGTCATGACCGAGGCGACGGGTGAGCTCGTCCAGCATCTCTTGCGGGCTACGCCCGGCGGCTCGGATCAGGAACACCCGGTCGAACCGTCGCTCGTAGGCAACATTGCCCTCGCGCAGCCGGACTCGGACGTCGTCCCCGGCCGAGGCGACCGACGACTGCTCCTGGCGCGACCACTGGGCATCGCGGCCCTCGCCCTCGACCCGCGAACCGATCCGCGGGTGCCCAGCCAGCGCCGCGTCCACGTCGGCGGCGCCGAGCCCCGCGAAGACCGCGTCCGAGCCGTCCAGCAGAGCCGCGCGATCGGCGTACGGCCTGGCGGCGATGAGGGCCTCCGCCCACGCGGGGCTGGCGCAGCACGCCAGCAGGACCGGCTCGAGGTCGTCAGGTGGTGCGGCGTTGAAGTCGTCCATGGAGAGCGGGTCGGCCATGCGCCATCTTGACGCACCGTCTCGCCTCAGGGCGCGAGAAGCAGCCGCCTGGTCGCGGCCGCGACGCCCTCTGGGCCGCTCCCGCCATGGTCGGCGACCATGAACCGCTCCCCGATGTACGACGCGAAGACCAGTCGGCTGCGCGCCTCCGCCTCGTCCGGGTCGCCGCAGATGGCGCCGAACAGCTCACGCAGGTAGTCCATCCGCCTGTTGTCGACCCGACGGAGCAGCTCGGCGACGGCCGGATCGCGCCGGGCCCAGTCGCGGATGGCGAGGTCGGTGGTGACACCCATGGTCGGCGCCTCGCTGGACGAGACGAAGTCGTACAGGCGCCGCAGCCGGTCCCCGGCGTCGCCGCCGCCTTCGTCGATGCGCTCGATCAGGGTGTCGGTGATCTCGCTCTCCCAGTGGGCGAGCATCTCCTCGAGCAGCGCGTTGCGGTTGGCGAAGTAGCCGTAGAAGCCGCCCTTGCTGACGCCGAGCGCCTGGGCGAGGGGCTCGATCCGCACGGCGTCCGGACCTCCAGCGGCCAGGGCCCGCAGGCCCTCCTCGATCCAGCGGTGCCGCGGTGTGCGAGCCACAGCCATGGTCGGCGCTCCTTCTTCCTCAGCATGTATACGGCACCGTACAGCGGGTGATAGCGTCCCATCTATACGCCACCGTATAGATGGGATCGAGCCATGAGACTGGCACGCACCGAGCACACTGAGCGCCCCTGGCGCATCCACGAGATCGCACCGGAGTTCGACGTCGAGGACGTCTGGGCGCTGCCGACGCCGGGCGGCCCCGACGACTTCCACCGGCTCCTTCAGCAGTTCACCCAAGGCAACGGTTGGCCCCAGAACGCTCCGCTACCAGTGCGATTCGTGTGGGAGGCCCGCTGGAAGATCGGCCGGGTCCTGGGGCTGGACGTCGAAGGGTCCAAGGTCGGCGCACGGGTCGCCTCATTGCGTGACCGTCTGCCCGACGACATGGCCGAGGCGCCGCGCGGGCCCGACATGCAGGGTGTCCCGTTCAGGTCGATCTACGTGCTGCCCGACGAGTGGGCGTCCGAGATGGCCAACCGGACCGTCCACACGGTCATGCACGTCGGCTGGGTCGAGGACGGCGAGGGCGGCTACCGCGGCCAGATGACCGCTCTGGTGAAGCCGAACGGCCCGCTCGGCGCGGCGTACATGCAGCTCATCAAGCCGTTCCGCTACGCCCTCGTCTACCCGGCACTGATGCGCATGATCGGACGGGGCTGGGAGGCCGGCAGGGAGACGTCACTCACCGACGCCTGACGTCGTACGGGCAGATGCTGTACGCCCATGCCTGGCTCTTGCAACGATGAGGCCGTGCCTGAGTCCATCGAAGACCTGACCCGCTCGCTGACCGCCTCGCTCGACGCGCAGCTGTCCGACTGGGATCAGCGGCTCGCGCAGCTGTACCCGGGTGATCGCACGGACCGCCAGCCGGTGCACACGGTCTACGTGCCGGCGGATCGTTTCGACGCGGATGTCGTACGCCGTTGGGGCGCCTCAGCATTGGAGCTCCTGTCCTCGTACGCGCCGACTCCCGCCTCACTCGCTGCGGCCGTCAGTGAGCCGGTCGATGAGGTGGAGGCCGTTTACGAACGAGTGCGGGCCAAGCTCGGGCGCGAGCCGATCGAGGACCTGCGGGTGGACTTCGAGGACGGGTACGGGCGGCGTACGGACGCTGACGAGGACGCGGCCGTCTCGGCTGCCGTGCGCGAAATGCTCACGATGGGTGACGCGCGGCCGCCGTGGTTCGGGATCCGGTTCAAGGCGTTCGAGGAGTCGACGCGAGCGCGTGGCGTGCGGACCCTGGTGGCGTTCCTGGCGGGTGTCTGCCGCGAAGGTCGCGTGCCCGACGGGCTGGTCGTGACGCTGCCCAAGGTGACCTCACACGAGCAGGTGTCGGCGATGGCCGAGCTGTGCTCGCGCGTCGAGGAGGCGCTCGAAATCCGTTCCACCTCAATCACTTTCGAGATCCAGATCGAGACGCCGCAGGCGGTTCTCGGGCACGACGGTGTGGCATCGGTGGCGCGGATGCTGCATGCCTCCGGCTGCCGGTGCACCGGGCTGCACTACGGCACGTACGACTACAGCGCCGGTCTCGGCATCGCCGCCGCCTTCCAGTCACTGGAACACCCGGCGGCCGACCACGCGAAGGCCGTCATGCAGGTCGCGGCGGCACAGACCGGCGTACGCGTGTCGGACGGCTCGACCAATATCATCGCCTTCGGGACGCGAGACGAGGCGCACTCGACGTGGGCGCTACATCACCGGCTCGTCACCCGGTCTCTTGAGCGCGGCATCTATCAGGGCTGGGACCTGCATCCGGGACATCTGCCGACGCGCTACCTCGCCAACTACCTGTTCTACCGGCGGGCACTGCCGGACGCGGCGGCCCGGCTGCGGGCGTACGTCGCGCGCGAGGAGAGCGGCGTGATGGATGAACCCGCCACGGCCCGGATGTTGGCAGCCGCGCTGCTACGAGGCGTCCACTGCGGAGCGCTCGACGCCGCCGAGGTGACCGAGCTCGCCAACCTCGACGAGGGCGCCCTCCTCGCCCTCACCCGCTGACACCCGCTGGTCGAGTAGCCGGAGCGCCAGCGGAGGCGTATCGAGACCCGGTGCGCGCGGTCACCGGGTCTCGATACGGCTCGGCTAGCGCCTCGCCTACTCGACCAGCGGGGGGCTCGGCGTGTCGCGACTCGGCTGGTGTGGGTCTGTAGAGAAGGACAATGTTGTTGTACATCTCTACAACCAGGTTGTACTTCTCCACGGACCACATGCCCGCCCGCTGGTCGAGTAGGCGAGATGGCGGCTAGCGGGTCGCCGGCTCAACCGGCGGCTTGGTCAACCAGCGTTCGGGATGATCGAAGAGGGCCTGGACCTCGTTGACCAGGCGGGCGGCGTGCAAGCCGTCCGCAGCAGCGTGATTCAGCTGAACGGCGAGGGGCAGCAGCGTGCGGTCGCCGCGCTCGACGTACCGGCCAAGAGTGAGGATCGGCCGCAGGTGCCCCTCGCCGCCCTCGATGTTCAGGTTGAAGCCGGTGAACGATGTCCACGGGAGACTCGAGACGTCGAACGTGTTCTCCGGGAGACCGCCCTGCGGGAACAGCTCGATGGCGTCCCGGTAGCGCCCCGCGGTCTCGACCATCCGCGCGTGGAAGACCGCGAAGTCCGCGTCGTACTCCGCACAGACGCACGCGAACGTCTCCGTCGCCGCGTTGAAGGTCGTGAACGCCGGATGCAGCACGTCCCACACGGCCGGCGACCCGTCCGCCGTACGGTCCAGGCGCAGCTCGTCGTGCCGGTTGATGACGGTCGCAAGCGTCCAGACATGAGCCGGGTACGTCGTACGCCCGCTGCCGCGCAACGCGGACCGGAGCGCGGTCGCGTCGAGCTCGACCGTCATCGAGTACGTGCACGGGTTCCGCTTCGTGTAGTGCTCGAAGTGGCCCCGGCGTGGCCAGGTCTCCAGGTCGAGGGGTCGCAAGGTGTTCATCGGGCGAGTGTTCGCGCTGGCGGACCGCTCCCGCAACAGAATTGAGGGTGTGAGGATGGACGGGATGACCAGCACCGTGGATGGCGCGCTGACGGCCGAGCAGCTCGAGACGCTGCGCGGGCCGCTGACGGGGTACTGCTACCGGATGCTCGGCGCGGCGGCGGACACCGATGACGCAGTGCAGGAGTCGATCGTGCGGGCGTACCGGCATCGCGACCGGTTCGACCCGACGCGCGCCCGGCTGAGCACCTGGGTCCACGCCATCGCCACCAACGTCTGCCTCGACCTGCTGCGCGCCGCCCCGAGGCGAGCGCTGCTCAGCGGACTCGACCCTGCACAGCCGGGCGACCCGCTCGGCGTACCCCTGCCCCCGGACCGCTGGGTCGAGCCGATGCCGAGTACGCGCGTGCTGGCGTCGGATCCGGCCGACCGGGTGGCTCAGCGCGAGACCGTGCGCCTCGCGTTCATTGCCGCGCTGCAGCAGCTCGCGCCCCGCCAGCGTGCGGCGCTGCTGCTCCGTGACGTCCTCGCGTTCAGCGCAGCCGAGACGGCCACGATCCTCGAGACGACGGTGCCTGCGGTCAACAGCGCGCTGCAACGGGCGCGGGCCGTACTCGACGCCGAGCGACCGTCACCCGACGGCCTCACCGACCCGGACGATCCGCAGCACCGTGAGCTGCTTCAGCGGTACGTCATCGCGTTTGAGTCGCACGACATCCCGGCGCTCACCGCGCTCCTTCGTGAGGACGCCGCCTCGACGATGCCGCCGTTCGCGTGGTGGCTCCGTGGTCGAGACGCGGTCACGGCGGCGATGGGTGCCGCGGACGCGTGTGCCGGCGATCGCCTGCTGCTGGTCGAGCTCAACGGCGGCCTCGGTCTGGCGCAGTACCGCCCGGCCGACGACGGCGTACTCGAGCCCTTCGCCTTGATCGAGGTCGAGGTACGCGGCAGCCTCATCTCCCGTTGCACGACGTTCCTCGGGTCGGGTGCGCGATTCACGGAGTTCGGGCTGCCCGCACATCCGTGACCTGACGAGCGATGAGTTCGGTGGCCCCGCGGCGTACCAGGAGTGACAGCTCCCACGCCGACAGAAGGACCACCATGCCCGCCACTGATGAGACCACCGTGATCGACCAGACGCACGCCGAGAGGCGCCGCCTCGCTGACCTGCTCGCAGACCTGACCACTGACCAGTGGGCGGCCGACTCGCTGTGTGCCGGCTGGCGCGTACGAGAGGTCGTGGCTCACATGACCATGCCGTTCCGGGCCGGCCGGCTCAGCTTCGTCGGCGGACTCGTCCGAGCGGGCTTCAACTTCAATCGGTACGCCGACCGCGCGGCTCGTGCGGACACTGCGCGGCTCAGCGATCGCGAGCTGCTCGCCTCATTGCAGGACAACGTCGAGCACGGCTGGCGGCCACCCGGCGGCGGGGCGGCCGGTGCGCTGAGCCACGACGTGATCCACGGGCTCGACATCACCGAGGCCCTCGGGCTGCCTGCCGTGCCACCCGAGCGGATCGCCCTCGTCCTGGCCAGCGCCGGCCCGAAGGCGCTCGCCTACTTCGGCACCGACCTAACCGGGCGGACCCTGCGCGCCACGGATGCCGACATCACGCTCGGCGAGGGGCCGGAGGTGAGCGACCTGCCGGCGAAGGACCTGCTGTTGGCGGTCACCGGGCGGCGTCCGCTCCCCGACGTGGCGACGTCATGACCTTCTTCGCCTTAGAGCCGCACCCAGCGCCGGAGCGGCTCTATACGTTGAGCGAGACGTGACGGCTCGCGTCATCCATTCTTGAAGGGAAGCAACCCATGGCCTCACTGGTCCTCAAGATGTCCATCTCGCTCGACGGCTACGTCGCAGCAGCCGACGAGAGCGGCGACTGGATCGGCGCTGGGGGCTCCGACGACGCCATGGACTGGCTCGTCGAGACCCTGAGCGGCGCCAGCACACACCTCGTAGGGGCCACCAGCTATGGGCCGATGGCGGCCTTCTATCCCACCTCCACCGCGCCGTTCGCCAAGCCGATGAATGACATCCCCAAGGTGGTGTTCTCCAACTCGCTCACGACCGCCGACTGGGCTGAGACGACGATCGTCTCTGGAGATCTGGCCAAGAACATCACGCGGCTCAAGCAGGAGCACTCCGACGGATACCTCCTCGCCCACGGAGGGGCGAAGTTCGCCCAGTCACTGGTCGCGACCGGGCTGATCGACGAGTACCGCCTTGCTGTCCACCCGGTCGTCCTGGGCACGGGCGAGCCGCTCTTCCGCGCACCGCTGACCCTCGAGCCGACGAGCACCACCGTCTTCAGTGGAGGCATCGTCGCCCACACCTTCGCCGCGAAGCCGTAGCAGCGCACGCCCGCGGTGCGGCCGGGGTGTGAGGATGGCGGGGTGAACGAGCCGCTGGACTTGATCGTGCGCGCTGACCGCGCGGTGATCGATGGTGCCGAGCGGGCGGCGGCAGTCGGCGTACGGGACGGCGAGATCGTCGCGATCGGAGAGGTCGATGCGCCGTGGACCGCCCCATCCGACGAACGGCTGGGCGAGGACGAGGTGCTGCTGCCTGGCATGGTCGACACCCACGTGCACGTCAACGATCCCGGTCGCACCGAGTGGGAGGGCTTCGAGACGGCGACGCGGGCGGCTCTCCGCGGAGGCGCGACGACCATCATCGACATGCCCCTCAACAGCCTGCCGCCCACCACCACCGTCGAGGCGCTCGATGCGAAAAGGGCTGCGGCACAAGGCAACTGCTTCGTCGACGTTGGTTTCTGGGGTGGCGCGATCCCGGGCAACCTCGACGACTTGCTGCCGCTCTACGACGAGGGTGTCTTCGGGTTCAAGTGCTTCCTCATCGACTCCGGCGTACCCGAGTTCCCGCCCCTGAGCGCTGCCGAGCTCGACACCTATCTCCGCCGCACCGCCCTCCTCGGCGCGCTGCTGATCGTGCACGCCGAGGACGAGACGACGATCACTGAGGCTCACGGTCCGGCGTACGCCGACTTCGTCGCCTCCCGCCCTGATGCCTCCGAGGTGACCGCGATCGAGAGAGTCATCGATGCCGTACGCCGGTCGGGCGGCCGAGCGCACATCCTGCACCTCTCGAGCGCGCAGGCTCTCCCGGCCATCCGTGCGGCGAAAGCTGAGGGGCTGCCGATCACGGTCGAGACCTGCCCGCACTACCTGACGTTCGCTGCCGAGACGATTCGTGACGAGTCGACGGCACACAAGTGCTGCCCGCCAATTCGCAGTGAGGCCAACCGTTCTCAGCTCTGGGAAGCGCTCGCGGATGGCACGATCGACTGCATCGTCAGCGACCACTCGCCTTGCACGGTCGACCTCAAGACGCCGGACTTCGGGACCGCATGGGGTGGAGTCGCATCGGTGCAGCTCGCCCTGGCGGCGGTCTGGACGGAGGCCCGTCAACGCGGTCACTCGCTCGCTGCTGTGGCGCGCTGGATGAGCGAAAAGCCCTCTGCCCTGGTCGGACTCGCCAGCAAGGGCTCGATCGAAGTCGGCCGGAATGCGGACCTGGTCGCGTTCGCTCCGGACGAGACCATCACCGTCGACGCGGCGACACTCGAGCACAAGAACAAGCTCACCGCCTATCAGGACCTCACGCTGACCGGCGTCGCTCGACGGACCTGGCTGCGCGGCGTACCCGCCACCACCGAACGCCCGATCGGGCAGTTCCTGACGAGAGGCAAGCCATGAGCCCGGACTACGTCGCCCGAGGTGGGCTGCCCGCTCAGACCGAGCTGACGACCGACCGCGCAGTCTTCACGGAGGCGTACGCCGTGCTGCCGCGCCGGACGATGAGCGACATCACCACGAGCTTCCTCCCCCACTGGGACAAGACGCGGCTCTGGGTGATCGCGCGGCCGCTGTCCGGCTTCGCAGAGACGTTCTCGCAGTACATCGTGGAGGTCTCCCCCGGCGGCGGAAGCGACCAGCCCGAGGACGAATCCGCTGCAGAGTCAGTGCTTTTCGTCGTTGACGGCGCACTCGACCTCTCCCTCAAGAGGGCGTCGCACGCTCTGACAGCGGGGTCGTACGTCTTCCTCCCGCCGGGCGCGGACTGGACTCTGCACAACTCGTCCGACGCAACAGCCACGTTCCACTGGATCCGGAAGCGCTACCAGCAGGTCGACGGCGTCGAGGTGCCCGACGCGTTCGTGACGCACGAGCAGGATGTCGAAGCGATCGCGATGCCGGACACCGACGGCGCCTGGACCACAACGCGATTCGTCGAGATCGCCGACCTCCGGCACGACATGCACGTCAACATCGTCACGTTCCAGCCCGGCGGCGCGATCCCGTTCCCGGAGACGCATGTGATGGAGCACGGGCTCTACGTCCTGGAGGGCAAGGCTGTCTACCTGCTCAACAAGGACTGGGTCGAGGTACAGGAGGGCGACTTCATGTGGCTGCGCGCGTTCTGCCCCCAGGCCTGCTACGCCGGTGGACCGGGCCGCTTCCGATACCTGCTCTACAAAGACGTCAACCGCCACGCCCGCCTCTGAACCACCACCGCCGGTCGAGTAGGCGAGCCCCCAGGGCGAGCCGTATCGAGACCAGGTGCGCGTGTGCCGGTGGTCTCGATACGGCTCGGCTAGCGCCTCGCCTACTCGACCGGCGGTCGGTGAGATGGCTACGGAGGCGGAGGGCAGGGGTACGCAACCGGTCGACGTACGCGAGCGCTGAGTCTCCCTCCCACACACCGGGTCTCGATACGGCTCGGCTACTTGGGTCGAGTAGGCGAGGAACGAGCCGTATCGAGACCCGCCTCGCCTACTCGACCAGCGATGTGGCTGGAGTCAGGCGCGGAGGGAATGGAGCCAGGTGCGGGCATCCTCGAAGGCCTGATCCGTCGTCGTCCGCGTCGGCTCGACCGGCCGGCCGTCCGCGCGCCGGTAGGACCCGTGGAAGCGGATGTCAGCGCACACCCGCCGCAGACTCATCAGCGTCTCGCCGACCCGCTCGTCCGCGACGTGCCCCTCGAAGTCGATCGAGAAGCAGTACGCGCCCATTCCCGAGCCCGTCGGCCGCGACTCCAGCCGTGTCAGGTTGATCCCGCGCGCCGCGAACTGCTCCAGCAGCTCCATCAGACCACCGGGGTGGTTGTCGTGCTGGTAGAGCACGACCGTCGTCTTGTCGGATCCCGTCGGCGCCGGCACCGCACCCGGCCGCGACACCACGACGAACCGGGTGACGGCCGACGCGTTGTCACCGATGTCTTCGGCCAGCACCTCGAGCCCGAACACCTCGGCGGCCATCGGCGCGCAGACGGCAGCCTCGTACGGTGCCCGGTCGCCGGCCGCGAGCGCTTCAGCCGCCGCTGCGGTCGAGAGGGTCGGGACGTACGACGCGTCCGGGAGGTGCGCGGCCATCCAGCCGCGGACCTGGGGCCAGGCGTGGGAGTGCGAGCCGACGCCGCGGATGGCGGCACGCGTCGTACCGGATCTGGCGGCGAGCACGAAGGTGATCGGGACGAGGACCTCACCCTGGATGACCAACGGGTTGTCGGAGTTCAGCGCGTCCAGCGTGGCCGAGACGCCGCCCTCGACGGAGTTCTCGATCGGGACCATCACGCGGTCGATCTCGCCGGAGCGGACCGCGTCGAGTCCGAGGGCCACCGTGCCGAAGGGCCGAGCGGCAGCAAGAGCGTCCTGATCCTCCGAGAGCCAGCTCGCCAGGGCCATCTGCGTAAACGTCCCCTGCGGTCCGAAATAGCCGTAGCGCAACGGTTCTGAGCGGTGCATGGGGGAAGTCACCCTCGGCAGATTAGGACAGCGCGCGCGCAGATGGGAGGAGCGTCTCACCCCTGTAGCCCCGTGATACAGGGGTTTATCAGGTATGCACCCGTAATCTGGGCCGGTGACTCGCCGTTGGATCGTCCATACCGCGTTGGCGGTCGTGGCATTCGTCGTCGCGTCACTGGCCGTCTCAGCGCTCATGGCGCGACCCCATCACCGCAGCATCGGCCAGCCCGGACCGCTGGTGATCGTGGCCATGCCGACCATGACCTGGGACGACATCTCCCCCAAGGCGACGCCCGCCGTGTGGGCCCTCGCGCAAGAGGGTGCGGTCGGCAACATCGTCACCCGGGCGATCTCCGCGCACTCGTGCTCGATCCACGCCTGGCTGACCGTGTCGGCCGGTGCCCGAGCGACGCTCGGCAAGGGGCCAGGACAGACCGGTTCGGACCGCAAGATCGAGCCGTGCAACACGATCCCCAACCCGCAGAAGATCGGCCAGGGCGCCCGTTTCCCCGGCTGGAAGAAGTGGCGTACGGACTCACTGAAGCGGCCGATCCCCGCTGAGATCGGCCTGCTCGCCACCAGGCTGCGGGCGCAGGGCAGCTGCGTCGCCGCCGTCGGTAAGGGCGCGGCGATCGGTGCCGCCGACAACAGCGGCCTGGTCGCTCGCTACTCCCCGACGATCGAGACCGCGAACTTCACCACCTGCCCGGTCAACTTGGTGTCCTTCGACAAGATCGACGACGACGCCCTCGGCACGCTGATGACCCGCCTCCCGGAGAAGACCACGCTCGTCGTCACCGGTCACGCGGACGACACCGACCAGGAGTCGCTGCGCGCCGTCATCGTCGCGGGTCCAGACACACCCAAAGGTCTGCTCCGCTCGCCCTCGACGCGGCAGCCCGGCCTCCTGCAGAACTCCGACCTCACGGCCCTCGCGCTGTCCCGCTCGGACGCGAACCCGTCCCTCCTGGACGGACGGCTGCCGGCGGTCCAGCCGAGTCCGAACGCCGACCACTCGATCGAGCAGGTCCGCGACGTCAACCAGGCACTGTTCGACGAGCACCGGGTCGTCAACCAGTTCTTCATCCGCTACATCATCGCGGCGGGCTTCGCGCTCGCGGCGGGACTGGCGATGCTGTGGGTGCCTACGCTGCGGACCTGGGCACGACGATGGTTCGTCATCGTCGGTGCCGTCTGCGGTGCGGTGCCGGTGTCGACCTTCCTGGTGGGTCTGGTGCCGTGGTGGAACACCTCGCGTCCCGGCACCGTACTCAGCCTGAGCATCATCGCCATCGCGTTCGGGCTCGGTGCGATCGCCGTGCTCGGACCGTGGAGACGGTGGGTGGCCGGGCCGGCGGTCTTCCTCGCGGCCCTGACCGCCAGCGTCATCGCCATCGACGTCACCCACGGCTCTCCGCTGCAGTTCACCTCGATCATGGGGCTGCAACCGGTGTTCGGCGGCCGCTACTACGGCATGGGCAACGTCGGCTACGCGCTGTCGGCCAGCACCGCCATCCTCACGGCCTCACTGCTCGCCGGCCGTTGGATCCTGCGCGGCCAACGTCGTCTCGCCACCGCCACCATCGTGCTCATCGGCATGACAGCGGTCGTCATCGACGGCTATCCATCGTGGGGCGCCGACGCCGGGGGGCCAGCGGCGCTGCTGCCGGCGTTCGCCTACCTCGCCCTCAACGCGGCCGGACTC
This sequence comes from Luteipulveratus mongoliensis, assembly GCF_001190945.1. NCBI lineage: Bacteria > Bacillati > Actinomycetota > Actinomycetes > Micrococcales > Dermacoccaceae > Luteipulveratus > Luteipulveratus mongoliensis. The sequence continues at coordinate 5,391,324 of NZ_CP011112.1, forward strand.
GCCGTCACCTGGAAACGGATCCTGTACGTCGGTGGGCTGACGGTCGTGGTCGTCGGCGGGTTGGGCTTCTTGGACTACCTGCGGCCGCCGGAGGTCCGTACGCACCTCGGTGACTTCATGGCCTCGCTCATCAACGACGGTCGCCTGACGTCGCTGCAGCGCAACGTCCGCGCGAACTGGACGATGCTCACGGGCGTCTGGATCAACATGTTCGTGCCGCTCTTGCTGCTGCTCGTGATCTATGTCCTCATCGCTCGCGACTCACGACTCGGTCGTCCGCTCGCGGCCGTCACCAGCCGGGTTCGCTATCTCGGCCATGGTCTTGCCGCGGTGGCGATCTGTTGGTTGCTCGGATTCTTGTCCAACGACTCGGGCACGGGGATCCCGCCGTGCGGCATGGTCGTGATCGCACCGCTGGTGGTCATGATCGCGGCGTCGTCAGGGCGCCTGACCCCGAAGGACGTCCCGCTTGAGGCTGCGTCGCGTCGTCGGGTGGACGCCCCGCACGCAGACGCACCTCCCGCCAAGCCAGCACCAGCAACGTGAGCACGGCCGCGAGGCCGTAGCTGTTGTTGAGCAACGTCCAGAACGCGTTGCCGTTGCTCTCGTCCGGGAACCGCGCGCCGCTGTCGACCAGGTGCCACTGCCCCCACCACGGCAGGTGTAGCACCAGCACGAGGTAGAGCCCAGCGCCTGCGGCGAGCCGTCGCGGATAGCGCCACGGCTGCGAGCCCAGCAGCGCGAAGATCGCGAGCACCAGCCAGTGGAAGTGGTGGATCCACGAGACAGGCGACAGCAGCAGCGCCATCATCCCGACAGCCGCGGCTGCCACCATCTCCTCGCCGCGCTTGTGCGCGCGTTTGGCGAGGCCGAAGCCCACCACAGCAGCGCCTGCTGCGAGGAGCAACCAGAGTGCGTTGCCGACCGTGCCCTCGATCCCGAGGTGCAGCAGGATGCCGCGGATCGACTGGTTGGAGGTGCCGTCGTTGGGGCCGAGCCGCGCTGGATCCTGCAGCGCGCCACCCCAGAAAGCGAACGACGCCTGCGGCAGAAGCAGCAGACTGCCGAGCGTGACGCCCGCAGCAGTCCCGGTGGCGACAGCCGCTGCCCGCCACTGCCGGCTCACGACCAGGTGGACGATGAACACGCCCGGCGTCAGCTTGATCGCGGTCGCCAGCCCGATCAGGACTCCTTGCGGGAGGCGGTCGAGCCAGCGCAGTCGCGGCCGCATCAGATCCAGCAGGCAGCCGAGCACCAGGAACGCATTGACCTGCCCGAATCGGAAGCCGTCCGAAACCGGCAGCAGGTAGAGCACAGCCACCGTGAGAAGCCCGAGAACCCAGCCCGCGCGATGGCCGGTGCGGGCGAGAAGGCCGCGACCGGCGTACCGCACGATCAGCAGGTCGGCCGCCAGCTGCAACGTGAACCAGACCCACCCGATGACCTTGAACGGCAGCAGTGCCAACGGGATTGCCAGGACGGCCGCGAAAGGCGGGTAGGTAAAGGGTAGGAACTGCGGCGCCTCGGTCAGCTGCTCATAGACCGGCCGCCCGTAGAGCAGCGAGACACCGGCCTCGCGGTAGACCTCGACGTCGACCTGCCAGTGCTCCGGCTCCTGGTGCAGCAAGTACGTCCAGACGAGCGGCAGCGCGCCGATCAGCGTGATCACGATCGCGGTCGTCCACTGAGCTGGAGTCAGTCGTCGGCCACGGGTCACCGGAGCATTCTCCCTGACCGACCGCCGGTCGAGTAGGCGAGGCGCCAGCCGAGACGTATCGAGACCCAGGTGCGCGCGTGCACCGAGTCTCGATACGCCTCCGCCAACGCTCCGGCTACTCGACCAGCGGGGGTCTAGGACGCCGCGATCGCAAAGACGCGGACGTTGGGTGCGTTCGGCAGAGTGATGGATGCCAAGGACTTGCCCGAGGCCACGTTCACCGACCGTGTGTACAGGCAGTACGGCGTCCTCGTGCTGGCCAGACCGCTGGGCTCATTACGGCCGAACGTCTTGAACGCGACACTGGCCGGATAGGACTTCGCCTTCGCGCAGGTCCAGCTGGGGAAGCCCCACGCGGACGTACTCGACGTGCCGTCGGAGTAGTTGAGCCGGATCTTCCCACCTGCCTCGCCGATCCCTGAGGCACCGATGAAGCTCACCTTCGAGGCGCTGGCGTACGCATAGCTGATCGTCTGTCCAGCGGGCTTGACGGAGTCGAACTGACCAGATGTGGTGCCCGGCCACGTGTACGTCACGCCACCGACCGCGAAGGTCTGGCCGGCCTGGACGCTGAGTGCCGTCCCGTTCGGCAGCCGAGTGTTGCTCGCCAGCCGATCCGAGGACAGCGTCCGGCCGTTCGCGTCCCAGCTGCCTGCCGTCGGTGCGTCGCCGTCGGTGATCGCGGTGGCGTTTCGAGCGGTGGAGCCGTTGGCACCGAAGTTCCAACCGGCATAGCCCGCGCGGGGAGCGGCCTTCAGCCGGTACATGACCGCGCCGGCTGCCGGCACCGAGACGCTGAAGCTGCCGTCGGCCTTCACGGCCGCCTTGGGTCCGACAATCGGCGAGAGCTCGAACGCGCTGGCCGACGTCCCGATGATCGAGCCACTGGTCGTGGCTTCGACCGCGCTGGTGGCCGAACGGTTCATGATCGCGACGGCGTAGTCGCCATTGCTCAACGGCTTGGAGAACACGTCGTACCCCGTTCCGCGTGCGACACGACGTGCCGGTGCCACGAGGGCGTCCTGCCCGACATTGATCAGGGCGGCGTTCTTCATCAGGTCGGCCTGCGCGGAGGAGATGGCACCGCTGGCGTCAGGCGTCCGCACCATGGCGACCATGTTGCTGCTCTGCATCGCCCACATGATGTATCCGCCGAGCCGGGCGTCCGTCGACAGCGACGTGTCATCGAAGTAGAGCCGGTCCGGGTCCAGGAAGTGGCCCTGCTTGCCGAAGTCGCGCAGGTCCACGGACATGTCGACGAGCGAGACGGTGCCGGCCCAGCTGCCTCCACTGACGTCGCCGCCGATGCGGTAGGCGTGTCCAGCCGGGACGACGCTCTTCATCATCCGCTGGTACAGCGGAGTGTTGTAGGTGTCGTTCTTCCAGTTGGCGTACGCCGGGGCGGAGATGTTCAGCACCATCGACCGGCGCTTGCGGGGGTCGCGATCGGACTTGATCGCGTTGATCGCCGACGCCGCCCGCCGCGAGGACTCGATGGCGGTGTTGACCTCGGCGTCGGTGTCGAGGATGGTCAAGCCGTACTTGTTGGTGGTGTTCGGCTCGCCGCAGTAGTCGAGCTTGATGTAGTCGGCGCCGACACTCGCCAGGTACCGGAAGTCCTGCTCGAAGTGGTCGTACGCTCCCGGCGCGCCGATGCCGCGTCCACCGGGATCGCACATGTACCGGCCACCGCTGGTGTAGACACCGAACGCCAAGCCCTTGCGGTGCAGGTAGTCGCCGACGTCCTTGAGGCCCTTGGGGTACTTGGTCGGTGAGGGGATGAGGTTGCCGGTGGTCGTGCTGCGCCCGTCCTTGCAGTTCGGCACGACGGTGGCCTTGGCGTCCCAATCAGTGCAGTCGGCACGCACGGCCCAGGTGTCGTCGAAGGACACCGTGTTCCAGCCCAGCTTGGCGAGGCCGCTGGAGACGGCGTCATCAGCCGTCTTCTTCATGCTCGCAGCCGTGGTGCGCGACCAGCTCTCCGAGCGCAGGATCATCCGTGGCGTGATCGCCGACGAGTGATCGATGTTCACCGTGTCGGCGGGCAGCGGGCGCGACAGCGCGGTCGCCGGCGTCCCGGTGGTGACAGCGGCAGCGGCGACCGCCGTCGTACAGAGCACGACCAGCGTGGGGCGAGGACCGTTCCGGCTCAGGAACTTCATCAGAGTCTCCTTGATCTGAGTGAACCGGTTGGACCTGCTCCAGCACCGGCCTTCAAGTTCGGAATGCTGCCGACCCAAGAAGTGAGCATTCAAGAAGCAAAGCGAAATGACCGAGGTTGCATCTCGGTCCCGCCGGGCCGGCGGCTTCCCTGCTCGACCAGCGATGCTGCGGGGCACATACCCTGTGGGCCATGGTGCGTCGCTGGGTCCTGCTCGCTGCCGTGACCCTCGCGTCGTTCGTGCTGGTCGCGCTCGCCCTCGGGCGGCTGACTGCAACTCCGGAGCGCATCCCGATCACCCAACCCGGCCCGCTCATCGTGGTCGGCGTGCCCGGGCAGACCTGGGAGACGCTGTCCGCGAGCAAGAACCCGGCCCTCTGGCCCCTCCTCGATGTCGGTGCCAGCGGGTCCGTGTCCGTCCGGGCGACAACCACACCCACGTGTACGACGGATGCCTGGCTCTCCCTGTCGGCCGGCAACGGCGCCGAGCTCGGCTGCGACCGACCGCTCATGCTGGCCGACGGTCAAGGTGCCGTGTGGCCTGGCTGGTCGTTGTGGCGCTCGAAGAACGACAATCTGCGCTCCTCGGCCACGATCGGGCTGCTCGCCTCTGAGCTCGCGAAGCACAAGCAGTGTGTCGGGGCCATCGGCCCGGGTGCGGCGTTGGCTGCTGCCGATCGCAACGGGCACGTGGCGCGCTACTGGCCCGATGCCGCGGGCGCCAACCTCGCTGCCTGTGCCGTCACCTTCGTCGACCTCAGCGCACCCGGCGGCGGGGCCCAGCCGGGTGCCGATGCCGCGCTGGCGCAGCTGTTCACCGACGTCCCGGGCAACGCCACGGTCGTCGTCACCGGCCTGTCCGACGGCACCGCGGACAAGCCCGGACTCCGCTCCTTGATCATGGTTGGGCCGCGGGTCGCCCGCGGCACGATCTGGTCGCCCTCGACACACCAGGAGGGCTTCGCGCAGGCATCTGACATCACCGCGACGGCGCTCTCTCGCTTCGGGATCACGTCGGATGACGTTGCAGGACAAGAGCTTTCGGTCATCCCGTCCACGTCGTCGGTCTCCTCGTTGGTCAGCCGCAACCGCGGCCTGGTCCGAGCGGTCGACGAGTCGAACCGCGCGCTGATCCGGTTCTTCGTGGCCATCGGCCTCATCTACGCCGCCACGCTGGGAGCCGCGGTCGTCATGTGGCGCCGCACCCGTCGTACGCCGCCCTGGCTCCGACCGGCGACGATCTTCCTGGGCGCACTGCCCGTGGCGACCTACCTCGTCAACCTGGTGCCGTGGTGGAGCGGCGGGCCGAAGCTGCTGTGGTTCACGCTCGGCGTACTCGCCATGGCGGGTGCGGTGACGCTGCTCGCGTTGCTCGGGCCGTGGCGGCGATGGACAGCCGGGCCGGTCGTGGTGGTCGCTGCTACCACAGCAGTCGTGATGGCGCTGGACGTGATCTGTGGAACTCCGTTGCAGCTGTTGGCTATTCAAGGTTTGCAGCCGCTCTACGGCGGCCGCTACTACGGCATGGGCAACGCCGGCTTCGGCGTCTTCGCGACTGCCGTCCTGCTGGTGGCCGGCCTGCTGGCCATGCGGCTCGTCTGGTGGGATGACACGTCGGAGGTTGACCGTCGTCTCGCCGCGGCCACCGTCGGAGTGATCGGTGTCGCGGCTGTCGTGGTCGACGGATTCCCTTCGTGGGGAGCAGATTTCGGCGGTCCGCCTGCGCTGATTGTCGCGACCGCGCTGCTGGCCTGCTTGGCGATCGGGCTGCGCCTGACGTGGCGGCGGATCGTGCTGATCGCGGCCGCGGTCGTCGTCGTCGCGGGTGGGCTGGCGGTCCTCGACTGGCTGCGGCCGGCGTCCTCGCGCACGCACCTCGGGCGGTTCGTGCAGCAGGTGCTCGACGGCGACGGGTTCGACGTGGTCGGCAGCAAGCTGTCGCAGAACTGGGAGCTGCTCACCAAGTCGCCCTTCATCCTGCTGGTGCCGATCGTCCTCGTCGTGGCGATCTGGGCGGTGCTCCGGCCGGACTCGCGCGTCGGGCGGCCGTTCGTACCCCTGTGGGCCGAGTTCCCGCTGCTGCGCGAGACGGTCGGTGCGGTGCTCGCGTGCTGGACCGTGGCCTTCCTGCTCAACGACTCGGGGGTGGGTGTGCCCGCCACGGGAGCCCAGGTCGCCGTACCCCTGCTCATCGCCCTCACCGCCGGCACCACGCTCCTCGACGGCGGCGGTGCCGAGGAAGACGACGACAACCCGGCCTAGAGTGCCGGCCATGGGGAACGACTTCGAACGACTGATCCGTACGCATGCCTGGGCTCCGCGTGTCACACCACGCGACCACGTCGAGCGACGCGCGCTGATCCTGCCCGGTCGCGGCTACACGGTCGCGTTCCCGCTGCTGCACTGGACGTGCACGGTGCTGCACGACGCCGGTTGGCACGTCCACGTGATCGACTGGGACCTCAGCGAACTGGGTCGGGACGCGGACGACCAGTTCGTGCCGTACGCCGCGCAGCGCCTCGCGGACGACGCCCCGACCGCCGACACGACCCTCGTCCTCGCGAAGTCGCTCGGCACGGTCGCTGCGCCCTGGGCCGCCCAGCGCGGTCTACCCGGCGCCTGGCTCACACCCGTCATGACCGATCCGTCGATCCGTACGGCGCTCGCGGACTACCCGGCGCCGTCCCTGGTCATCGGGGGCGACCAGGACCACCTCTGGCAGACCGACGCCCCGATCTCGGGCACCCGCCTCGAGATCGGGGGCGCCGATCACAGCCTGGAGGTCGACGGTGACTGGCGAGCCTCGATGGACTCCCACCGCCAGGTCGCCGAAGCCGTGGAGACCTTCGCCGCCACCCTCACCTGACGCCGCACCGACCCCTCCGCGACTCCACTTGAGGGTTCGTGCGGTAGAGCGCACGCTTCCTCACGTTGTGGAGCTGGCACAGCGATGTCGGTGGGGCCGGTCAAGGTGGACCCATGCTCCTGCACGCCGACTGCGACGCGTTCTTCGCATCCGTCGAGCAGCGCGACGCACGTGAGCTGCGCGGTGTGCCGATGGCGGTCGTCAACCAGGTGGTCATGTGCGCGAGCTACGAGGCTCGTGCGCTTGGCGTCACGGCCGGCACACCAGTGCAGCGTGCGCTCCGACGCTGGCCGCAGCTGCGGGTGGTGCCGCCTCGCAGCGATGTCTATGACGAGGCCAGCGAGCAGCTGTTCGCGCTGTTCCGCTCGATCACGCCGCTCGTCGAGCCGGGGTCGATGGAGGAGGCGTTCCTCGACGTCACCGACCGCGGCGATCCGAGCAGCCTCGCCACCGACCTGCGCACCCGCGCCCGTCGCGACCTCGGCCTGCCCGTGAGCGTGGGCGTCGGCAGCACCAAGCTCATCGCCAAGATGGCCAGCCGCCGTGCCAAACCCGACGGGCTGGTCGTGGTGGACCGGGAGCGTGAGACCTGGCTGCGACCACGGCTGCGTCTGGCCGACCTGTGGGGCGTCGGCCCCGCGACCTCGGCCAAGCTGCACGAGGCCGGCCTGGTCACGGTCGGCGACCTCACGACGTACGACGAGGTGTCGCTGGCCGAGATCCTCCCCAAGGCGGCCGCTCGCCGACTCATCGCCGTGTCGCGCGGCACCGATGACGCCACCATCCGGTTGCCGAAGCCGCGCCGTTCGGTGTCCGTGCAGCGCACGATCAGCCCGGCGACGCGCAACCACTTGGTCATCGAGCAACGCATCACTCACGCTGTCGACACGGCTCTCGAACGCATCGCCGGTGACCCGAGGACACCTCGGCGGCTGGAGGTCGTGGTGCGCTACGACGACCGCGCCACGGTGTCGACCGTCGAGACTCTCGAGCCCAGCGTCACGGAGGCGGCCGACCTGAAGGCGGTCGCGTTGCAGCTGCTCGAGCGGACGGCGTACGCCGACGACGGCCGCGGTGTCACCCTCGCCGGCATCACCCTCCACCTGCCTCCCGCGAAGGAGCCCGCCGACTCGATGTAGGAGCTGGCGCCGGGCTCCCCATGATCAGCGGGCCTTGTAGACGCGACCGCGGTGATCGATGCGGTGCACATACACAGTGCGACCGTCGCCGTCGATGCGATAGAGCACGCGGTAGTCGCCGCGGCGTGCACCGTGCAATCCTTCGAGCTCGTTGTGCATCGGCTTCCCGAGCCGGTGCGGATTGGTCGGCAGCACGGCCGTGATGAACTCCACGATCGCCACTGCGTATCGGGGCGGGATCCGACCAAGGTCCTGTTGCGCCGGCGAGGTGAGTTCAACCCGCCATGGTCGGTCGTTGCTCATCCGAGCGGCGGAAGCCCGTAGCGAGCGCGCACCTCATCAGCGCCGACGGTGTTGCCCTCGGAGATGTCCTGTTCGGCTTGCGCCACGTCCTCCCGGATCCCGGGCTGCGACTGCCAGAACAACGTCTCCTGAATCGCTTCCCACTCATCGGCCGACACCATCACGGCCGCCGGCGACCCGTTCTTGGTCAACGTGACGTGCTCGTGCGTGCGTTGCGCATCGTCGACGAGCTCATTGAGCTTCGCCTTCGCAGCACTGATCGACAAGGTCTTCATGAGTTTCATCCTACCCCACCCAAGACCTTAATCAAGGTCTTCGTAAGATCTATATAAAGGCGGCTAGCCTATCTCGACGCTGCGCGCGAGGTGCCTGTACGCCGGAGCCCGGCTCGTCGTAGACCGGCCCCGGCGTAGCGACGCAGCGGTCGGGACTGGGAGATCGCGACCAGGGCGATCAGCGCCAGCCAACCGGTCCACGGAACGACGTTCTTGCGGAAGCCGAGCGTCCAGTCCTCGACCGTCGGGCTCAGCCCGAGCACCCGGCCTGGAACGTAGGCCAACGCCATGAACAGGTGCCGCAGCACGAGCACGCTGTCCCAGGCCAGCTCGACAAGGAGCGGCAGCAGAGCCCAGGTGAGCGTGTCGTACCAGGGCAGTGAGTAGGGCGCGCAGAGCACGTACGCCGTCGAGAGCGCCCAGGTCGTGACCACCGCTTGGCGCGTGGTGGCGTCGGGGATGCGACGACCGAGGTCGAGACGCTTGCTGACCTTGAGCAGCAGCGCGGCGATGGCGATCATGGCAGAAGCGGCAAGGACGAAAACCACTGTGCCGACTGCCCATTCGGGCATGATGTGGCGCAGCCCCTGCCATATCGGAGCGGCGGGCGTCGCATAGGAGAACGACCCGCCGGCGGCGCCGAGCTGACGCAGGACGTGCGGCCCGGCGACCACGTAACAGGGCACGACGATCAGCAGGGCACCGAGGATCATGCGGAACACGTGGTTGCGCGCGCCCGTCGCGGCCATCAGCGGAGCCCACAGTCCTCTGACTCGGCTCTGCCAGGTCGGCGGCGGCGCCGATGGTCGTCCGCTCCACGCCGGATGTCGAAGGACGGCACCGCGCCACGCCCAGAGCAGGCCGAGCGCGACCACGCCGTAGGTGACCTTGGTGCTCGCGCACGCGCCGACACACAACCCCGCGATGAACGGGTCGCGTCGAGCCGCCAGCAGGGCTGCGCAGGCGAACATCCCGGCCAGCACGTCAACGTGCGCGCCGAGCACGAGCACTCCGAAGACCACCGGGTTGAAGGTCCACAGCACGTCGACCCGGCCCTGGGCCCGATCCCCCTGCGCCAGGCGCAGCAGGACGAACCGCATGCCGAGCCAGGCCGCGACGATGATGATCTGCCAGATCCACACGGTCTGGCGCAGGTTGTCGCCACCGATCCAGGACGACACCGCCATCAGCGAGGTCGCGAACGGTCCGTAGATGCTCGGCGTGCCCTGCCACGGCGGCTGCACGGACGCGGTGATCGGGTCGAGGCCGCCGTGCCAGTCGTGCGGCGACTGCGTATAGGGGTCGCCGCCCTGCAACGCGATGCGTCCATAGGCCGCGTAGTTGGTGTGATCACCGCTGCCCATCGGCGCGGTGAGCAATGCCAGCCCCGCCAGCACGATCACCCAGACGATCCAGCGGTGCTTCAGTCGCGGCCGCATCAGTCCGATCAGGACCGCCAGCGCACCCGAGGCATAGGCGACGAACAGCACCGCCGTCACAGCCTTGGAGCTCAGCTGGAACGGCAGCTCGCCAGGCGCCCACCCGTGCGGCCCGAGCGGCGACTTGGCCGCCGATGACTGAGATCCGCAGACGAGGAAGAGCAAGCCGAAAGCCAAGAGCAGCAACGGTATTCGCAGCCGCTCGATTGCACGTGTCATGACCTGAACCGCCGCCTCGCCAACGCCAGCCACACGTCGCGGTACTGCTTGGCCCGGTGGACCTGACCTCGCCAGTCGGTCCCGGTGACGCGGTGGTGCAGCTCGCACGGCACCTCGACCACCCGCAGACCGGCACGCAGCACGTCGATGGTCATGCTCGTCTCGACACCCCAGCCGCGAGCGAAAGGCGTCGCGGCGTCGTACGCCGCCCGGTTGAGACAGCGCATCCCGGACAGTGGCTGCTGCGCCTCGAAGCCCGTGGCTCCTCGAATTCCGTTGCGGGACAGGCGAACCACGAACCCGTGACCCCCACCGGACGTCTTCTGCGGGGGCAGTACGGCAATCGTCATGTCCGCGTCGCCTGAGGTCACCGGATCCACCAGCACGGCCAGCGCGGTCGCGGAGTCCTCAAGATCGGCGTCGACGAAGAGCAACGGGAGGTCACCACGGCCGACCTCGACCGCGTACGACGCACCGCTCGCCATCGCGGCCGCCTTGCCCTTGTTGCGAGCGTGGCGTACGACGGATGCGCCGGCCTCGCGCGCGAGTTCGCCTGTGCGGTCTGAGGATCCGTCGTCCACGACGACGACGAGCTCGACCTGCGGGATGCTCCGGACGGCACGGATCGTCGAGATCACCCGGTCAGCCTCATCCTTGGCCGGGATCACCGCGACGCATGCAGCGTCAGTCACGTGAGCAGCATCTCAGCGCAGCGTCACCTGTCTGCTGACGATGCCATTGCGCGCGCGGCGCTCCTCGGGAGTCAGCGGAGTGGTGGACGCGACCGCCTCGTCGAGCGCGGCAACCGTGGCGACCATCGGCTCCTCGAGCTCTTCGGGCTTGATCGCGGGGTCGATCTCCCACACCGGCACGAGCAGCCCGGACGCGCGGAAGGCGCCGAGCAGGCGGCCGTCGCCGAGCTTGCTGCGGTCCGCGGCGTGCAGCCGGGCCAGCGCGTCAGTCGCCTTGTCCTCGTCGTGCGGCAGCACCCAGCGGACGTAGGTGCGGTCGCCGATCTGGCACCAGTAGGCCGAGGTAGCGGCGGCAAGAAGGTGGGTCGGCGCAGCGGCCTCGTTGGCGCGCTCGAGCGAAGCCTGACCCTCGGCGTCGAGGTCCGCGCCGGCGACCCAGAAGTCGAAGCCGTCGTGCAGCTCGACCTCGAGCGGCTGGTCGGCGTTGAGGAGGTCCTGCAGACGTGGGCTGGCCGCGGTCGTACGCGGCTGGGTGGCGAGCGGCTGTCCCTCGGGGATCGCGGTGACTGCGAGCAGCGCCTCGGCGAGGTCGCGACTCGCATCGCCACCACTCGCCCCGGCCTGCAGGGCGACCATGACCTCGCCGCCCTCGCGGTGCAGTCCGGGCCAGGCCATCGGCAGGACGGTGGCGATGGTCGCCTCACCGCTGGCGTCGCCATGGCTGTAGCGGACCCGCGCGGTCGCGGCCGGCACGATCTCGCGCAGCGCCACCCACTCGGTCTCGCCCGCGAGTCCCTCGAACGGTCGCGCGGTGAAAGGTGCCGGCAGTGTGCTCGGATCCTTCGGCGCCTTCTTGTCCTGCGATTTACGTCGTGAAGCCTTCCCCATGACGGGTGAGCCTATCTGCGCCGCGCCGGGCGCGACTCTCCCCGGTCAAGTCCCTGTCATGGGCAGGCACGGAGACCGGCCGGCTGCGCGGCCGGAAAACGGACCAGGACCAGACGGCCGGCCCGGCGTACCTGCCAGTCAGGGTGCTGTCGGAGAGCGGCGAGGTACGCCGCCCGCTCGCACGGCTGCGCCTGGAACTCGCGCTTGTCGTCGTCCACGAGCACGGCGTACGCGACTCGCTCCGGGCGGTCCACGCCGAGCATGGTGACGTCGTAGCGCGGGATGAGATAGGGACCAACGCTGTTCTGCGCGGCGACCTTCGAGCCGTGGGGTACGCCGGACATCAGCTGGTCGAGCGCGTCCAGCTTGGCGTCGCGCGAGAAGGCGGACAGCGGGTTGACGCCGCGGTCGGCGATGAACCCCACTGACGCAATCGCGCTGACGACCAGCCCGGCCGCCACCAGCGCGCGGCGCGGTTGCACCGACCAGCGCGGCCACGCCTCGATCGCGGCACCGATCGCGATCGGCCACAGCACCAGGTCGTAGTGGTTGTCCGAGGACCAGTAGGACGCGTTGGAGGACAGCACCCGCCACGCGATCGTCGGCGCCGCGAGCCAGAGCAGCGACGAGCGGGCACCGATCACCAGGGTCGCCACGGCGAGCATGAAGAGCGGCACGATGCGCTGGTCCAGAGCCAGCTCGTGGACAGGTGGCTCGGAGTGCGCAGCCAGGTCGCCGCTGCTGCCGCCCGTGAAGTAGTCGAGGTACGACGTGTGGCCGCTCGGGTTGAAGTGTCCGATCACGACCAGCGCCAGGACGAGGCCCACGGCGCCAATCACGCACAGCACCAAGCCTTCTCGCAGTCCTTTGCGGTCGCGACCGGCGCGCCACCACCACAGGATCCCGGCCACGCCGACGGTCAGACCGAGGTCTTCCTTCACCAGGACGAGGAGCAGGCAGGCGACCACGGCCCAACGGAAGCGACGCTCCAGGAACGCCCAGACCAAGACCGCCGTCAGCGGCACCGCGAGCGCCACCTCGTGCACGTCGAACAGGTCGCCGGCGACCATCGCCTTGCTCGCGAGCCCGGCCAGCAGGACGACCGCTGCCGCGCGCACCCCGAGCCGCGCGAGGGCCGTACCGACCATGATCGCGACGCCGACCGCGAGAAAGAGCGCCTGCGTCAGCAGCAGGACTCGCGGGTCGGGCCAGATGCGCCACGCGACACCGAAGACCGCCGTCGCCGGACTGAAGTGGTCAGCCAGCAGCGTGTGGTCGCCGCGGATGAACGCGCGCGGCAGGTTGCCCCGACTCCACTGCTGCGCGGCCTGGCTGAAGATGCCCAGGTCGTACGACGTCGCCCGGCCCTCGTTCCATCTCGCCAAGGCGAGGACGACGAACCAGACGAACGCCAGAGCCCCAGCAGCCGCCCCGACAACAGCCGGTCGGCGCAGGAGGGGCTGGTTCACGCCGCGACCCTAGCCCGCCCCCGAAGTCTCGATACGGCTCGGCTAGCGCCTCGCCTACTCGACCAGCGGGCGGAAGGCAGTGGCTCGGCCGGGTGGACATGGGGTTCGTAGAGATGCGCAACCTTGTTGCGGATCTGTACAACGACGTTGTACTTCTCCACGAGACCCATACCTGCCCGTCCGCCGGTTGAGCCCGGCGAGCGCCTCGCCTACTCGACCAGGGAGGTGAGACCGGCGTACGAACGGGTCAGGCGCGGCGGCGGGAGGGACCGCCGAGGGCGGCCCAGACCGTACGGCCCTGACGCTCGTCGCTGACGCCCCACTCGTGGGCCATGCTGCGCACGATGCGCAGGCCACGACCGGCGGGCGCCCAGGTGGCCGGGGGCCGAGGCGCGGGAATCTGCTCGCCGCCACCATCGGTGACCTCGAGCTCGACGCGAGGGGCGCGGACCTTCCAGTGCACGCGCACACTGCCGTCGGGCAGCGGCTTGGCGTGCCGGACCGCGTTGGCGACCAGCTCGCACACGACCGTCTCGGCCTCGTGAACGACATTGAGGGGCAGCGAGCCGTCAGACAGGTCATCGACGAGCGTCTTGCGGATCTCGGGCACGGACTCCAGGGTCCAGGCCAGTCGAACCGTGCGCACTCGGGCGTCCATCTGCTTCTTCTTCGTCTGTGTCATCCGGGAGATCCCAACGCCTGCTTCGTCGTCATGGTGGCCGAGTCGCGATCATCGCAAACTCAAGCAAGCAGCACAACGGTGGCTACTGAGCAGTCACATTTAGGAGGCCGCATCCACGGCCGCGCGGATCAGGGCTGGACGGTTGGTGATGATCGCGTCCACACCGGAACGAAGGCACCGCTCCACGTCCTCGGCGCGGTCAACGGTGTAGACGTGCACCTGGTGGCCGCGTGCGTGGTGGCGCACCACGATGTCCGGATCCCGACGCAGCAAAGACGCCGAGATCCCCACGATCGGTACGCCGTCCGGCAGTCTCCCCGCGCGTACGGCCGGGTTGATCCCGAGCTCGCACAGCAACACGCGGGGCAAGCCAGGGAGCAGGCGACCGATCCGGCGTACGGCACGCACCGAGAACGACATCACCCGGACGTGCGGCTGATGCGGCTCGGGTGCATCGAGGCCGAGATCCTGCAGCACCGAGACCAGTGACTCCTCGAGGTGCCACCCCTGCTTGACCGGGTGCTTGGTCTCGATCGCGATATCGACCCGACGCGGCGCCTCCAGTAGGAGCGTGAGCAGGTCTCGGAGCAAGAGGATCTCGCTGGTCGGGCCGCGTCCCTGGCCGAAGTCGAGGGCGAGCAGGTCGCCGTACGACAGCTCGGACACGACACCGCGCCCGTCCGATGTGCGGTCGACCGTGCGGTCGTGGATGCAGACGAGTTCACCGTCGGCGGTCAGGCGTACGTCGCACTCGACCGCATCGGCGCCTTCGGCGATCGCTCGGCGATAGGCGGCCAGGGTGTGCTCGGGCTCGGCCGCACTGGAACCGCGGTGTGCGACCACCTGAGGAGGACGCCCGGTCAGTGTTGGCCCCACATCCAGAACCCTAGGCGTAGGTCATGTCGAGATCCCGGACCCGGCTCCGTCCCAGCATCGAATCGACAAGAACAACCACTGGAGGATGAGTCCCATGGCACACATCAAGCGCTTCGACCACATCGGCATCACCGTCGCGGACCTCGACGCGGCCACGGCGTTCTTCGTCAAGCTGGGCCTTGAGATCGAGGGCACCGGGTCCGTGGAGGGCGAGTTCGTGGAGACCGTCTGCGGCATCCCGGGTGCCGTGTGTGACATCACCATGCTGAAGTCGCCCGATGGAGCACGGCTGGAGGTCGCGAGCTTCGTGACACCCGATCAGGTGCCCGGATCGCCCAACGCGATGGCCAACGAGGTGGCGCTGCGCAACGTGTCGTTCGAGGTCGAGGATCTCCAGGCTGCTGTCGACGCGGTAGCCGAGGACGGGTACGGGCTCGTTGCCGGCCTCGGTGAGTTCCAGGGCACCGTCAAGATGGCGTACGTCCGTGGCCCCGAGGGGATCGTCGTGTCCCTGTTCGAGTACCTCACCTGACCTGCCGGCCTACTCATGCTTGCGGGTCAGCGTCTGCGCACCGGTCAGCTCGATGGTCTCGTCGTCGATCCACTCACCGCACGGGCCGCCGCCCTCGCTGACCGTGAGCTCCAGCGGCGTGCCATCCATCCGCAGCGCCGGGTGGTAGTACTCGGCGACCTGGTGGGCGTCGCCCTCGATGTAGTGGCCGATCAGGGCGCGACGGAAGCGGTCGGTGGTGACGTTGGGCGCGCTGCCGTGCACGAGTGAGCCGTTGAAGAAGAGCACGTCGCCCGCCGCCATCCGCACCGGCACGGCCTCCTTGGTGTCCGGCATCGGGACCGTCACGTCGGTGAAGCTGACCGCCGTGTCCGCCTTGGTCGTACAGAGGATCGGCCAGCGGTGGCTGCCCGGCACGACGAGCAGGCAGCCGTTGTCCTCGTCGGTCGCATCGAGAGCCATCCAGGCTGCGATGCAGGTGCCCGGCTCGGCCTTCAGGTAGAAGTTGTCCTGGTGCAACGCCTGGCCGCGTGCCCCGGGCGGCTTGAAGTAGAGCATCGTCTGGACGGCGTACGGGTCGTTGCCGACCAGCGTCTGCAGCTGGGCCCGAAGCCGCGCATCGAGCAGCCACTGCAGCGACGTGTCGTCCCAGCGGTGCATCTGCGCCATCCGCGGATAGCGCTTCAACGGGTCCTTGCTGCTCGGCTGGACCCCGACCATGTCCTCCGGCAGCCGGTCCCGGCGACGCGCCCTCATGTAGTGGTCACGCAACCGGTCGACCTCGTCGTCGGCGAAGAGCCCGCTGACGACGGCGTACCCATCGGTCTCGAACGTACGCTTGACTGAATCACTCACCATGAGAAAAGCATCCGCCCGAGAACTGGCTCATACGAGGGCCAGCCGTCGCAAGGCGTTGCCTGTTTGACGCATCTGTCTCTCCATGGCTCGCCCAGCTACTGGCGCTGCGAGCCCGAGTGGTCTTGGCGGTCCAAGCCGTTGGAGGACCACCTCCTGTGGTGCGTCCTCGACGGCGTCGGCCGGCTGGAGGTGGCCGGTCACGACGTCGCGCTCCGACCGGGCGTCTGCTTCCTCCTGGAGCCGGGTGACGCCCCGGTTGCCGAGCACGACCCGCACCGGCGGCTGCTCGTCTTCGGCATCCATTTCGAAACCCCAGACGATGTACGCCTGCCGCACCGTTGGTGCGCGACCCGCGACTTCGACCTGCTGACCGGGCTCGCTCGCCTCGCCCACGACGGGCACCGCCGAGGAGACGTGCGCGGGCTGCGGCAGGCGGTCCTCGGTCTCGAACAGATCCTGCTCATGCTCCACGACGACGCGACCCGGCCGACGCCGAGTCACGTGGACACGGCCCTGGCCGACGTCGTACGCGACATCCGTGGCGACCCGGGCCGACGCTGGACCGTGCCCGAGCTCGCGACGCGGACGGGTCTGTCGCGGTCGCAGCTCACGCGCCGGTTCACGACGTACACCGGTCTGCCGCCGGCTCGCTTCGTGGCGCAGGCGAGGGTCGCGCGGGCCCGCGAGCTGATCGTCGAGACGGATCTGACTGTCAGCCAGGTCGCGACTGTCCTGGGCTACAGCGACCTCGGCCACTTCAGCCGTCAGTACCAGCGCCACACCGGACGCGCACCCGGCGCCGACGGCCGCCGATCTAGGGTGGTCGACCGTGCCGACGACTGACTCGACCAGCGACGTCCTGCTCCTGCGCGAAGGCGCACTCGGGCGGATCGTCCTCAACCGACCGCACGCCATCAACGCGCTCACCGAGCCGATGGTCACCGCCGTCTCCGAGGCACTGCGCGAGTGGGCGAGCGACGAGACCGTGCAGACCGTCTCCATCGAAGGCGCGGGCGAGCGCGGCCTGTCCGCGGGAGGCGACGTCGTGGCCGTACGCCGCGCCCGGCTGGCCGGCGAGGACCACACCTCCTTTTTCCGAGCCGAGTACGCCATGAATGCCGCCCTCGCGTCGTTCACGAAGCCGGTGGTCGCGTTCCAGGACGGCGTGGTCATGGGCGGCGGCATCGGCATCTCGTCGTACGCCAGCCTCCGCCTTGTCACTGAGCGCTCGCGAATCGCTATGCCCGAGACGGGAATTGGCTTCTTTCCGGATGTGGGCGCGCTCTACCTCCTCTCCCGTGCGCCGGGCGAGATCGGCACCCACCTCGCGCTGACCGGTACGACGATCGGTGCCGCCGACGCCGTCGCCGCCGAGCTGTCCGACACGGCGGTGAGCTCCGCGGACTGGCCGGACGTGCTCGCCCGGCTGGCGGACGGCGTACCCGCACTGCGGACCACGGTCCCTCCGTCGCCGAGCACGCTCGCGGGTGGCCGCGGGTGGATCGACGAGTGCTACGCCGGGGACGAGGCGGTCGCGATCGTCGCCCGGCTCCTCTCGCACGCGTCGCCGGATGCGCAGGCCGCCGGCGCCCTCATCGAGACGCGCTCGCCGTTATCTGTGGCCGTGACCCTGGAGGCGTTGCGGCGGGCGACGACGATGGAGACGGTCGCCGAGGTGCTTGAGCAGGACCTGGTGCTGGCCGATCGACTGGTGGCCGGGGGCGACTTCGTGGAGGGCGTACGCGCCCAGCTGGTCGACAAGGACCGCTCGCCGCGGTGGCAGCACGACTCGCTCGGCGCGGTCCCGCGCGAGCTGGTGGAGTCGTACTTAGCGAACGGCGCCGGTTGAAGGAATCCCGCGCACAGCACAGTCGCGAGTGCGCGCTCATCGGCGGCCGCCAGAACTTTCTTTCGATATGCCCTTGCCTTAGAGCGTGCTCTAACTCTTACCGTCATAGACATGACCACCGCGACGATCATCGATCAGGCCCTCGCCAATCGCGTCGGCAACGAACCCGTCACCGTCGAGCAGGTGACCGCGCTGCTCAATGCCGATGAGGTCACCGAGCCGATGACCGTCGCCCAGGTTGCCGAGCTGCTCGACCTCAGCCCGCACACCCTGCGCTACTACGAACGCATCGGCCTCGTGTCGGTGCCACGGTCACAGTCGGGCCACCGGGTCTATGACGCAGACTCGGTGCGACGGATCACGTTCCT
The DNA here is from genome assembly GCF_001190945.1 of Luteipulveratus mongoliensis. NCBI lineage: Bacteria > Bacillati > Actinomycetota > Actinomycetes > Micrococcales > Dermacoccaceae > Luteipulveratus > Luteipulveratus mongoliensis. The sequence continues at coordinate 5,409,636 of NZ_CP011112.1, forward strand.
GACGCGAATGCGCCTGTCAGGTATGTCGATTCGCGATCTCAAGGAGTACGTCGACCTCGCCGCACAGGGCGAGTCCACAGCACCGCAGCGACTGGAGCTCATGCAGTCGCACCGCGACCGGATCGCCCGGCAGATCGAGGAGCTGCAGCTCTCGCTCGCGGTCACCGACTACAAGATCTCCGCCTACGGCGGCATCTGCTCCCCCTAGCGCGACCCGACCGCTTCCCATCTCTCAACTCCCCGATCGCGGGCGTTGTGAACCTTGTCCTGCCTCGAAACACTCGAAGGAGCAACTCAGATGAGCACCCAGATCCCCCGCCGCAGCATCGGTGACCTCGAGGTGTCCGCGCTCGGCCTCGGCTGCATGGGCATGTCGTTCGCCTATGGCGAGGCCGACCGCGACGAAGCCCTCGCGACCCTCAACCGCGCGCTCGACCTCGGCGTGAACCTGCTCGACACCGCCGACATGTACGGCAACGGCCACAACGAGCAGCTGCTCGCCGAGGTCCTGCGCACCCGTCGCGACGAGGTCGTGCTGGCCACGAAGTTCGGCATCCTGACCGACCCCGAGACATCGATGCCCAATGGGCAGGTCGACGGCTCGGCGGCGTACGCCCGCAAGGCCGTTGACGCCTCGCTCTCTCGTCTGGGCGTGGACCAGATCGACCTCTACTACCTGCACCGCCCGGACCCGCAGGTGCCGATCGAGGAGTCCGTCGGCGCGATGGCGCAGATGGTCGACGCAGGCAAGGTCCGGCAGATCGGTCTGTCCGAGGCATCCGCGGAGACGCTGCGCCGCGCGAACGCCGTCCACCAGATCGCGGCCGTGCAGACCGAGTGGTCCATCTTCAGCCGCGACATCGAGCGGGCCGTCGTCCCGACCGCGCGCGAGCTCGGCACCACCGTGGTGGCGTACTCGCCGCTCGGTCGGGGCCTGCTCACCGGTTCAGCGGCGGCAGCAAAGCCGGGTGACGACGACTTCCGGTCGACGCTGCCGCGCTGGCAGGGCGACAACCTGGACAAGAACGTCGCGCTGGTCGAGCGGATCCGCGAGATCGCAGACGGCGTCGACTCCACGCCGGGTCAGGTCGCGCTGGCCTGGCTGCTCGCCCAGGGTGAGGACGTCGTACCGATCCCTGGAACGAAGCGCCGGAAGTACCTCGAGGAGAACGTAAAGGCGGCCACCCTCGTGGTCCCGCAAAGCGCGCTCGATGAGCTGTCCGCGCTGGAGCCGGCCGGCGACCGTACGCCGGACATGAGCTGGGTCGAGCGCGACACCGTCGCCGCCGGCTGACTCAAGAGAACGCTGGTCGAGTAGGCGAGGAACGAGCCGTATCGAGACCCGGTGACGCACAGGGAGATTCCGCCGTCACCGGGTTTCGACTCGTGCTCGCCCAGGGGCTCGCCCGGCTCAACCTGCGGGGGTGGCGAGCAGCTCGTTGACGACGGTCGCGTCGTGGAACTCGATGTCGCCATCGGGCAGGTGCTGCACCCGCTCGTGCCCCTTGCCGGCCACGACCACCACATCGCCGGGCCGAGCCTGCGAGAGCGCCAGCTCGATCGCCTTGCGCCGGTCCAGCACGATCGTCGTACGACTGAGGTCGGCTCCCGTGGCGACCTCATCGGCGATGGCCTGCGGGTCCTCGGAGTAGGCGTCGTCCGTGGTGATGATGCCCACATCAGCCAGCCGCGACGCGACCTGACCCATCAGGGGGCGCTTGGCCTTGTCGCGGTCACCGGCGGCGCCGTAGATGCAGATGACGCGAGCGTCGGCGCCCCGGGCCTGGGCGACATCGCGCGCCACGTCGAGCACGGCCTGCAGGCCGATGTCGGTGTGGGCGTAGTCGACGACGACCTCGATGCCGTGATCCAGCGCCGCCGGCACCCGCTCGAAACGACCGGGCACCTGGTCCATCGTCTCGACCGCGCGCACCAGCACCTCGGGGTCCATGCCCATCTCGAGCGCGATCGCCGACGCACCCGCGACGTTGTGCACGTTGTAGTCACCCAGCAGCGGCGTCTTGAGCTCGAGCATCCCGCGCGGCGTCTGCAGCTCGAACGCCGTCCCGCCGCCCTCGACGCGCTCGCCGACAATCCGGTAGTCGGCGTTCTCGGACAGACCGAACGTCAGCGTGCCCGGGATCTCCTCTGCGAGCCGCTTGCCGTAGACGTCGTCGACGTTGCTGAGCTTCGGCCCGGCCGTCCACTCGAAGAGCCGACGCTTCGTGAGGTAGTAGTCCTCCATCGTGCCGTGCAGGTCAATGTGGTCACGCGTGAGGTTGGTGAAAAGCGCTGCGGCGTAATGGGTTCCGAGCACACGGTGCAAGTGGATGCCGTGCGAGGAAGTCTCCAGGACGACGTGCTGTACGCCGGCGTCGACCATCCGCGCGAGGTTGCCCTGGACGATGGGCGCCTCACCAGTGGTCCGCTCGGACACCTCACGCGAGTCGCCGACCGCGATCTCGGCCGTCGTCATCAGACCCGTGTGATCGGTGCCGTACGCCGCACTCAGGATGGCGTGCAGGACGTACGAGCTCGTGGTCTTGCCGTTGGTGCCGGTGATGCCATAGACGGTGAGCTTCTCGGACGGGCGACCGGTGACCTCGACGGCCAGGCGAGCGAGGGCCGTACGGGCATCAGGGACGATCGCGGTCGGTACGCCCGGGACCTCACGCTCGGCGACGACCAAGGAGGCACCACGCGAGAGCGCCTGGGGCACGAAGTCGACGCCGTCCACGAGGAATCCGGGAATGGCCACGAAGGCACCGCCCGGCACGACATCGCGGGAGTCATGAGTGACCGCGCCCACCGATGTCACGGACTCTGGGACATCAACGCCGAGGATGTCGCCCAGGGCCGCGTGGTCAAGAAGCACCGGAGGACTCTAACAACGGCAGGGCTCGTGCACCTGATCGGTGACGATAACCGCCTCTAGAACACGCGCTAGATCGTCCAAGAGGGCGCGATCGAGTCCCCCGGACGGGTGAGCGCTCCCACTCCACCGAGCGATGCGCAGGGCGCGGACTGCGGCCGATCCTGATGTCATGACCTCGATGACGACGCCCCATCACTGGGCGCCCGTGTCACGATGCGATGTGGCTTCCCTCACGGTGACCGTGCTCGGCAGCTGCGGCGCGTGGCCGGAGCCAGGACGGGCCTGCTCCGGACTCGTCGTCGAGGCCGATGGCGCCGCGGTACTGCTCGATCTCGGCTGGGGCACGCTGCCGAGGCTGCTGACGCATCTGGACTCAGCGGTCGCTGCGGGGCTTGAGGCGGTCGTCATCACCCATGACCACCCGGACCACACCGGCGACCTGGCCGGCCTGCTGCGGGCCCGCTGGTACGCCGGACGGGACCTTCCTCCCCTGCCGCTGTTCTGTCCCTCGGCCGTGTTCGAACGCCTCGCTGCTGTCGAGAAGGGCGGCGGGCTCGCGATGGCGCACGTCTTCGACTGGCGGGGTACGCCGGACACGGCCGAGGTGGGCGCGTTCCACCTCTCGTTGCGGCAGCTCCCGCACTACGTGGACAACGTGGGCGTCCGGGTGACGTCCGGCGCCGGCACGATCGCGTACACCGGCGACACCGGACCGGACGACGCGGTGGCGGAGCTCGGACGTGATGCGGACGTGTTCATCGTGGACGCCACCGACCGTCACCAGCAGGACGGAGTCCCGAGCGCGGAGGCGGGCACACCGGCGTACAACCTGACGGCAGCCGAGGCGGGACAGCTCGCGGAGCGCGCGAGGGCTCGACGTCTCCTGCTCACCCATTTCTGGCCGGGCAACCACCGCGAGCGCAGTCGCCAGGACGCCGCGGCACACTTCTCCGGAGACGTGCTGCTCGCGGACGAAGGGCTGTCGGTCACCGTTTGAGACATGGCGTCCACCATGCGGACAAAATTCCGGATGTGGATCTCCTGGGAGTCCTACAACGCGTCGTCGTGAAAGGGCGAACGGCCCTTCCTCCGCGTCATCAGCGCGATGTCATCGCCCTGATATCCAGACCCCGACGAGGCCCGCGAAGGCGCGCCTGATACCAGGCGCCAGACATTCACCTGGTGAATGGTGATCGGTCACCGGAAGCCATGGGACCGTGAAGGCCATGCCGATCAGCTCCGCCCCCGAGCCGACCGCGTCCCTCTGCCCTTCTGGCGAGCGCGTGCTCCGCTGTCGCGTCCTCGCCACCATCAAGGCACTCCTCGGCCTCGGCGTCACCGCCGGGGCCCTCATCTGGGGCCTGCCGCGCGCCGTCGGCGCCTCCTGGTCCCAGATCGGCTCGATCATCGTGGGTATCCCGATGTGGCAGCTGTTCGCGCTGGCCGCCCTCTGGGCGATCGGCATCCTCTCGCACACGATCATGCTGTCCGCCGCTATGCCCGGCCTCCGGCACCGCCAGGCTCTGCTGGTGAGCCAGACCGGCGCCGCTGTCGCCAACGTGCTCCCGGTCGGCGGGGCCGCCGGCACCGCCCTCAACTTCTCGATGATCCGGCGTTGGGGCTTCACCAGCTTCGACTTCGCGCGCTACGCGATGGTCACCAACCTGTGGGACACCCTCTTCAAGCTCGGCCTCCCGGTCGTGGCCGTCACCTGGCTCGGCGCGACCGCACCCGGTCAGGGCACGTTGTTCTGGATCGCGCTGTGGAGCCTGGTGATGTTCATCGCCGTGGTCGTCGGCGCGACCGTGCTGCTGCGCAGTGACCGACTCGCACACTCCGCCGGCCACCGCGCAGGTCGCGTCGCTGTCCGCTTCGGCCGTCCCGTCGAGCCAGCCGCGTGGGCGCGTCGCGCGGGCGAGATCCGTTGGGACACTGCGGGCCTCGTGTCCTCAGCGTGGATCCGCCTGACGACCGGCAAGGTCCTCTACGTCGTACTGCAGACCGCCCTTCTGGGCGCGTGCCTCGCAGCAGTCGGCGCGAACATCAACCCGGCCGTGGTCTTCGCCGCGTACGCCGTCCAGCAGGTCCTCAGCATCGCCTCCATCACACCCGGCGCGGCCGGTGTGGTCGAGGTCGGCATGGCCGGTGTGCTCGTCGCGCTCGGACTGCCCGCACCCGAGGCCGCAGCAGGAATCCTGCTCTACCGCGGCTTCACCTTCGCCCTTGAGATCCCCGTCGGCGGCACCGCGCTCGTGTGGTGGCTCGTCCGCGGTCGCCACCTGGCCGACGCCCGGCGCGCTAGCGCTCCGCAGCCGGCCGCCGTCGCAGCGACGCGCGCGCCTCGCCCAGCACACCCGGCGTACGCGGCGACGCCGCGCCCGACGTACCTGATGTACCGCCCCGCGCCCGAGCTCGCGCTCGCCGTCGACTGACCGCTCGGCTCACTCGCGCACTGCACCCTTCGTTCGCTCCCGCACTGCACCCTTCGTTCGCTCCCGCACTGCACCCTTCGTTCGCTCCCGCACTGCACCCTTCGTTCGCTCCCGCAAAGTGACTCTCGTCCTCGCAGGCGGCTCTCCTCAAGGCGAGGCATCTGCGAGGTAGCGAGTCACCTTGCGATCGCAAAGGGCCAAGCGGCCGGCGTGGCGAGATCGCGCAGCGCGATCAGGACTTTGGCCGTAGGTGCGGGTGCTGCCGGTAGAGGTAGCGCAGCTGAGTCGCGGCGTTCGGCTCACTCCGCTCGACGGCGCGCCGGAAGGCTCCCTCGGCGCCGGTGAGGTCGCCGCGCTCGCGCAGGTAAGCACCCAGTTCGGTGTGCGCGTCGGGCGCATAGCCGATGTCGGCCGCCAGCCGGTGGGCCGCCTCGGCGCCGGCTGAGTCCGAGGGGCGCCGCGCCAGCAGGGCGGCGAGGCTGGAAACCGCCTGTGCGTCACCTCGCGCCCGGGCCCGACGATAGGCGGCCTCCGCCTCCACGGTGTCGCCACGTGCGGCAAGGATGAGACCACAATGCCAGGCGCTCCTGCCGTGACCTCGCTCGTCGGCGAGCTGGTACCACGGCTGGGCGCGTTGGTGCCGGTCCTCATCGGGCTCCGGATGCTGCGGGAACTCCTCCGCCGCGCGGTCGCCCAGCAGAGCGGCGGCTTCCGCGCTGCCTCGGTCCACCGCGCGTCGCAGGGCTGCGACTCCCTGCTCGGTCTGCCGTTCGGCGAGGGCTTGGTCGCCCGTCTGCCGAGCGATCACAGCCTCCGCGAGCAGGTATGCACCGACGCGGCGTGCGGCCTTCGCGTCACCGACCGAGTCCGCGGCTTCCAGGGCCCGTCGATGTTCCGTCCGGGCTTGCTCGTAGGCGGACCTGAGCTCAGTGCGGTTCGCGTCGGCGCGGGCATGAGTGGTGTACAACAGCCACCACGCGGCCGGCTCACCGCGCCGCGCCGCACGCTCCAGCGCCTCCCGAGCGCCGGCCGGATCACCGCGTTCGGCGTGCACCCAGGCGCACCAGAGGGCGGCCTCCGAGTCTCCGTCGCGATCGGCTACCTCCCAATCGTGAACCACCTCGTCCCATGACCCGTCGGCCTTCAGCAGCCGAACCATGAAGTGCGTGCGGGCCGTCCACCCGTGGTCGCCCTCGGACAGGTGCCAGGTCTCCAAGGCCCGGGTCAGCTCCGCGACCAGGTTCTGCGTCTCACCGTCCACCGGACGAAGGTATCCCCGTCGACCGAGCCGGGCCCGCGCGTCGGTTCCCTGCGACTTGCTCTCGCAATCCAGGCGGGGTAGTCCAAAGTCTCGGACCTGCCCCTCGTGACGGGTCGAGGGTCTAGTACCTGGGGGTGACTTCGGCACCTCGTGATGGCCCCCGAGGGTGACGACGCCGCCCGCCGGTCGGCAGCAACATCGCTGTCATGACCAGTCCAGTGCTCACGCGGCCCGCGCCGACCCGGCTCACCACCAGCCCGACCGCGCTCCCGGGAGCGCCCACGGTGCGTACGGCCCCCACGACTCGACGCCCGGCTCCCAGCACGGCCCCCAGCCCGGCCCCACCCACGACGGCGCCTGAGGCCGCCCAGCAGCGCGCCTGGTGGCCCACCGCGCTGAAGGCGGTCCTCGGCATCGGCCTCACCGGCGCGCTGCTCGTGTGGGCGCTGCCGCACGCGATCGGCGCCTCGTGGTCGGAGATCGGCCACACGGTCGCGAGCGTCCAGCCCTGGCAGCTCGGCGCGCTCGCGGCGCTGTGGCTGCTCGGACTCGCCGTGCACACGCTGGCACTCTCGGCCGGGATGCCGGGCCTGTCGCACCGACGTGCCTTCCTGCTCAACATCACGGGCAGCTTCGTGTCCAACCTGCTGCCACTCGGCGGCGCTGCGGGGACGGTGGCGAACTACTCGATGGCCCGTTCCTGGGGCTTCGGGTCCGTGGCGTTCGGTCGCTGGGCGCTGGTCACCAACATCTGGGACACGATGATCAAGCTGGCGCTGCCGGCCGTCGCCGTCGGCTGGCTGGCCGCGACCACGACGGGCAACCACTCGCTCGCGATGGCGGCCGTCATCAGCGTCGCCGCTCTCGTGCTCCTCACCGTCGGAGTCACCACGGTGTTCCGCAGCGACCGGCTGGCCCGTGCCCTCGGTCGTACGGCCGGTCGCGTCGCGCTCCGCCTACGTCGTCCGGTCGACCCGACCACCTGGGCCGAGCAGGCCAGCGGGATGCGCGCCGACACCAACGAGCTGGTCTCCACCGGTTGGCTGCGCCTCACCATCGGCAAGCTCGCGTACGCCGCTCTCCAGGCGGTCCTGCTGTGGGCCTGCCTGGCCGTGGTCGGGCTGACGGTCACTCCGGCCATCGTGTTCGCAGCCTTCGCGATGCAGAGCGTGCTCACGCTGTTCGTGCTGACGCCGGGTGCGGCCGGGTTCGTCGAGGTCGGCATGGCTGGGATCCTCGTGGCCCTCGGCGTCCCGGCGGCGGGTGCCGCGGCCGGCATCTTGCTCTACCGCGGCTTCGTCTTCCTGATGGAGATCCCGGTCGGCGGTTTGCTGATGGCGGCCTGGATGGCGCGTCGACCGAAGCTGGCTCAGGCGTAGCCCCGCTGGTCGAGTAGGCGAGGGTCGAGTAGGTGAGGAACGAGCCGTATCGAGATCAGGTGCGCGCGTGCACCTGGTCTCGATACGCCTCCGCTAGCGCTCCGGCTACTCGACCGGCGGTGGAGGCTAGCGCTCCGGCTACTCGACCGGCGGTGGAGGCTAGCGCTCCGGCTACTCGACCGACTTATCGAGCTCGGCGACCAGACGCTTCGGCGCCGTGTTGCGGTAGGACATGTCGAGCAGCTCGGCCACTTGGGCCCAATCCGGTTGGCCCACAAGGAAGTTCAACCCGACCCAGCCCGATGGCCCGTAGTACGCCGGGCTGAAGCAGCGCTCGTCCTCCAGGAGTGCGAGCCGCTCGTCGGCGTCGGGCAGCACCAGCACCGAGCGTGCATACGTGTCGGCATGGTGGTCGCCCTTCACGATCCCGCCGAACACCGCAAACACCTTCTTGGTGAAGAAGTTCGGGTGTCCGTGCGACACCTTCACCTGAGCCTCCGGCAGAGCCAGGGCCAGCTCTCGGAGCCGGGCAAGGTAGGGGTCGTCGTCACGGAAGCGGGGCGGGTGCGCCATGCCGCCACCGTACGACGACCTCGCCTCCCGAGGCGTCGAGACTCAGTGCACCTGGGTGAGTGCGGCGTACCGGTCGAGGTAGAGCTGCCAGCCCTGGGGGCTACTGACACCGTCTCGCACGGACTGCCATCCGGGCCGTGCCGATCGAGGTTGCGGTGCTCGAGCTCGAGCCTCGTGCGCTCCGGAGACTCAGCCGTGAAGCGGACCTCAACCTCACTGGTGTTCTCGAGGTTGGTCTCCACCTGCCACGTCGGGTCGATGTCCCAGCTGAAAACGACTCGGGTCGGGGGTTCGTACGCCAGCACGCGCGCCCAGCGGCAGACGCTGCCGTCCTCCCCACGGTCGTAGATGTGGCCACCGACGCGTGGCTCGAAGACCGTCTCGACGATCGGCGAGGTCAGCAGGGTGTGCTCCGGAGGCTTGAAGTCACCGAGCCGGGCAGTGAAGGTCTCGAAGGCGCGGTCGACGGGGATGTCGACGACCACGGTCTTCAGCACGGCGTTCGGACTCTCAGTCATGGTGTCTCCTTTGATGATTCGTCTGTGACGTCCTGCTCTGCGACGTCGGCGTATCCGGCCAGCGCGCGGTTCCAGAACGTGTCGAGCTGGTCGCGGAGCGCGATGACGCCCGCCGGGTTGAGCCGGTAGATCCTTCGGGTGCCTGCCGCTCGCTCGGAGACCAGCCCGGCGTCCTTGAGCACCTTGAGGTGCTGCGAGACGGCCGGTCGGGTCACGGGCAGGTCGTCGGCCAGCTCTCGGACGGAGCAGGACCCGCCGGCGAGGCGCTCGACGATGAGCCGACGAGTCGGGTCGCTGACGGCACTCCAGCCTTCTTGGTTAGCGGTCACGAACGGTAAGTTGCCACTTACGCATGGGTGATGTCAAGGGTCTGCGTGCCGATTCCGCACGATCGGAGGTGCTCTGCCCCGGGCCGCGACCTAGCGTCGAGCGCATGACGACCTTCGTTCTGATCCCCGGCGCCGACGGCCGTGCTTGGTACTGGCACCGCCTCGTCCCCGCGCTCGAGTCTCGTGGCCACCGAGCCGTCCCGGTCGATCTCCCCCTGGAAGGCACGTCGACCCTGTCGACCTACGTCGACGCCGCAGTCGATCAGGTCGGCTCCGGTCATGACGACCTCGTGGTCGTGGGTCAGTCGATCGGCGGCTTCAGCAGCCCGCTCGTGTGCGAATCGCTGGACGCCCAACGGCTGGTCCTCCTCAACGCGATGATCCCGAATCCTGGTGAAACTGCTGGCGATTGGTGGGACAACGTCGGTCAGGACAAAGCCCAGAGCGAGAACGCTGTGGCGCACGGTCGGCCCGCCGAGTTCGACCTGCGCCGCGACTTCTTCCACGACGTACCGGACGACGTGACCGAAGAGGCGTTCGCAGCCGCCGACGGGATGGCTGACCTGACCTCGATCTGGACGGATCCCTGGCCGCTGCAGAGCTGGCCCGAGGTTCAGACCCACATCCTGCAGGCGACCGACGACCGGTTCTTCCCGTTGTCCTTCCAGCAGCGCGTGGCGCGAGACCGCTTGCAGATCAACGAGATTGACACCATGCCCGGCGGCCATCTCGTCGCACTCAGCCAGCCGGAGATCCTCGCCGACCGCTTGTCCTGCTACGCCACGGCCTGACCCACAGGCGACACGCGACGGCCGACCGTGCGACGACGTACATAGTCGGCGGTGACCACCAGGAGCGTCGGACCCCAGAGGGCCAGCGGTGCGTAGCAGCCGTACATCAGGACGCCCCATGCGTCCCACGTCATGTTGCTCGGCATCCCGAACGCGACGGTCGCCCCGAACAGCGTTGCCCCCAGACCGCCGAGTAGCGCTGCGGTTGCTGCGAATCCGACCGGGACGGCCCGACCACCGATCAGCGGCAGCCACCTGGGAAACACCTCACCCCACGGCCGTACCAACCCGATCGCGAGGAATGCCAGACCATCGCTGAGGACTCCGAGACCGACCAGGTACGCCGCTCGCACCAGGAACGGGTGGCTCATCATCTCGTCCATGAACTCGTGATCCATACCCATGCTGACGCCGAACATCAGCGGCAGCCGCCACAGTGACGACAGCACCGGACTGAGGGCGCTGATGTGCGCAAGACGAACGATCCAGCGCGGAGCCGGCGGTGTCGGTCGGGTTGTCATGCCCCGCAGCCTGGTCCGCTCGTACGCCGACCGCCTCACTCCGCGGGACGACCCGCCTCCCCCTGGCGAGCGGTTCGCCACCAACGTTGGTCAACCCGGCGGAGCGCCAAGAGACTGCGTCTCCTGAATCTGACGCCCTTGTAAGGCGGTCAGATTCGGAAGACGCAGTCTCTTGGCGCCATTCGGTTAACAGTTAAAGGGGCGCGGCCGCATGGGGGCGAAACCCGGACGGCGCCTGGCGTCGAACACCGTTGCGCGCCAATCAGATTCCCCACTCTTAACAGTTAAAGGACGCTGGACCAGCCACCAGAAGAAGTGACCGGCTTACGTTCACGGGATCCCTCTCCACCCATTGCGAGGAGTCCAAGAAATGAACTCTCACCAGAAGGCCATAGCCGTGATCTGCGGCTCGACGCTTGCCGCTGGCGCCCTGGCCACGACGTTGAGCGGCAGCTCGGCTGCGGCCGAACGCCCTGCACCCGCCGCGCACCAGGACGGCGGAGCACCGGAGGCCACAGTCCGCGGCGTGGCAAAGGCATTCGGGATCTCACCCCGAGCAGCCCGGACCGAGCTGATGCAGCAGGACCAGGCGCACC